>JANQLU010000136.1 GCA_028280445.1 Pirellulaceae bacterium
CGCTTGTACGAATCATGAAATGTGTGCGACGCCACAGCGAACTGTCGCAGACGATTTGCACAGTCTGTACGACGTGCTGCTTCACGAACTTGTTGAACCGCAGGAAGCAAAAGTGCGATCAAAATACCGATAATTGCGATAACTACGAGCAATTCAACCAGTGTGAAACCCTTACGAGATTTCGACATAAACAACCCTCCGTAAAGAGAAAAAGGAACGAAAAAACTATGAAACTTACGACCCGATTTACAAAATAAAATATGCCGGGAAGCAAGACTTCGGTCATTTATTGTTGGTGAGACGTGGACTTAAGGATGACTATGTTTTATTCGGAAATCTAAACAAACGCAACCATATTTTGGACAAAAAAAAGCTTTTTTGCGAAACATTTTCCTTAAAACCGTGTTTGGGGGTTGGAAATCTCACTAAAGCGAGTACTGGGATATTCCAGCAAGTTCCGCCAATTACTCAATTTTTCCCGAAAAAAACACGAATACAAGTAGTTTTTGTTCAATTTGCGACTTTCTCACCAAGTTACAAAAAAAAACCCTAATCACCCTCCGAATTGGAGAGGCCACTAGGGTTTATTCAACATAAATGAAATGTTGAAAAAACGAGACGCCGAATTACTCAACAGCAACCGATGTGCCATCACCACTCTCATCTGGATGTTTCATACTGTCAGTGCGCTCTTCAACTTTGACTTTGCCAAGTTTTTTGGGTTTGCAACCAGCAAAGTTAAACGACACTGCACATGCTGCTACGAAAAGCATAACCATGCCAAGTTTTTTGAACATAAATAGCCCTTTAATAAAGAATTGGAGAATTTCGATGTTAAACGATCAGACCCAGTATAGCTGTCATCTATTCCGCAAAAAACCAAGTCCAGCCGTTTTTCAATTCGAAAATCGAACATTTTTTCCCGATTTGTGGGGCATTTACCCCAGCTTTTCAAAATCAGCTTCGGGAGGGCGAGCCTGGTCCTGCGAGCTGCAAGGCACTAGCCACCGATTTGTTCGCGCTTCGAACCGACGGCCTTGGCGCTCACGGGTAGCTTTGCCATGCCACTGAGTGTCCCTCTCAAAAAACAAGCAAATCTGCCGCATTTCGAACCTTAATTGAAACGCCATTTGTCAAACATCTCGTTCCGCCGAACACTGACGGTGCTCCGTCAGGCAGATTTCAATTCAATTCTCAAATCCCCATGAACATCTCAGCCATGAATACATCTTTTCCGTCAGGACCTTGGACCGGTTTTTTTCTCGAATTTCACCGCCCCGAACGTGGTTGGATGCATCTCTATCTGAATTTTGAAAATGGCAGAATTCAAGGAGAAGGCACTGACTATGTTGGGCCTTGGCATATCAACGGCATGTTTTCTGAACAGGACTTGAATTGTAACTGGATCAAGCAATATGTCGGTCAACATCAAGTTGAATATACCGGGCAATGTTCTCAACAAGGCATTGTTGGAACTTGGGAGATCGGCCCGGGATACGAGGGGAAATTCCATATTTGGCCATCCAGTCGCGGAGATATCCAACAGATGTATCTCGAACAAGATTTGCCCAACTCACAATTCAATCCTGAGAATCCCGGTATCGATTTGGCCACCAACTCAAATTAGGCGAACAAATCCGGCGAATTTTCAGTGATTTTGGTACGGACATTGCATTTCCCCCTTTCGAACACCGAACAGAATCAATAGAATTTCGCGTTCAAAACAATCAACGATTTGCCAACAGGCAGAGCTATGTCATCGAAAATGAAAACCCACAAGGGTACAAAAAAACGATTTCGCCTTACCGCAAAAGGAAAGGCAAAACACCGTTCGGCCGGTACCAGTCACTTGAATTCACGCGTTTCGCAAAAACGAAAACGTAAACTTCGAGGTACAACGGTTCTCGATGAATGCATGGTTCCAACGATCAAAGAATCACTCGGCAAATACAGTTCCTAGTCAGGACTGAACGTCCCACAACATTTGAAGCCTGCAGGTTCAACTCGCTGACGCCAAGTCAACGGACCTCGTAAGTGGAAAGGTAAAATTCAATGCGTACAACGAAAGGCGCGGCTCGCACCAAGGCCAAACGCCGTCTTTTTAAACGAGCCAAAGGTTATCGCGGCGGACGCGGAAATCTCTTGCGAACCGTTAAAGAGACTTTGATCCGTTCGGGGCAATACGCATTTCGCGATCGCAAAGTCCGCAAACGAAAATTCCGGCAACTTTGGATTATCCGCATTAACGCGGCCTGCCGCATGCGGGGCATCTCCTACAGCGATTTTATGCACGGTCTGAAAAAAGCCAATATCCAACTCAATCGCAAAAGCCTGTCGGAAATTGCCATTGCCGACCCCGAAGGTTTTGATGCGATCGTCCAGGAAGCCAAAGGGGCGCTCGCCTAAGATCAATTTGCAAGATTTGATATAACGGAGGGAGAGCCATCGGCTCTCCTTTTTT
Source organism: Pirellulaceae bacterium (assembly GCA_028280445.1). Lineage (GTDB taxonomy): Bacteria > Planctomycetota > Planctomycetia > Pirellulales > Pirellulaceae > JANQLU01. The sequence goes on from JANQLU010000136.1 coordinate 2,462, forward strand.
TGTTCCCAATTACTGACTTCAACCATTATTCGGAATCACCACCATGCCTCTGGCAGAATTCCTCGAAGCACTGGAATCAACCGCGACCGATGCGGTGCAAGCCTTTAACGATGCCAACTCAAATGAAACCCTGGAAACAGCCCGGGTCGAGTTTTTAGGTGCAAAAAATGGTCGATTGAAAACGGTCCAAAAACAAATGGGAACCGTCGAAAACGACAACAAAAAAACCGCCGGCCAAAAACTGAACGAAACCAAACAACAGATTCAGTCCGCGTTCGAAGATGCCAAAAATCGCCTTACCGGCGGTACCGGTGTGATTCGTGATCCCAATTTCGATGCCACCCTCCCGGGACGTTTGTTTCGAGTCGGTCGGCTCCATCCGATCACCCAAACAATCGAAGAACTCAAAGACATCATGGGGCGCCTCGGTTTCACCACCGCTGGTGGACCGGAAATCGAAGACCAGTTTCACAATTTCAATGCACTGAATATCCCAGAATCTCATCCTGCTCGCGACCCGTTGGACAATTTTTATATCCGTGTCGCCGAACAAACGACCGATTCGGACGACAATCTGATGTTGTTACGTTCGCAAACGAGTACCGTGCAAATTCGTGTAATGGAAAATACTCCACCGCCCGTTCGAATCATTTCACTTGGGCGGGTTTACCGACCCGACACGGCCGATGCCACGCACTACCCGATGTTCCATCAAATGGAAGGGCTGTGGGTCGACACCAACGTAACCTTGGCGGATCTCAAAACCGTCCTGCAGTTGTTCGCCACCAACTATCTGGGAGGCAGTGTCCCAGTTCGCATTCGACCTTCGTTTTTTCCGTTCACCGAACCGAGTGTCGAAGCCGACTATTTCTGGGACGGGCGCTGGGTCGAGTTTGGCGGTGCCGGAGTCGTCGACCCCAATGTTCTAAAAGCGGTCGGCTACGACCCCGAAAAAGTCTCTGGATTCGCATTTGGTCTGGGCGTCGAACGACTTTGCATGATCCGCCATCAAATCAAAGACATCCGCGATTTGTTCACCAACGAAGTGCGATTCTTGCATCAATTCTGAGTCATTAACAACTACCACCTAACCACCACTACCTACAACCTAACAACTACTACCTAAAAAATGATCGTTTCCTGGAATTGGCTGAAACAGTACGTCAACCTCGACATGTCGCACGACGAGTTGGTCGATCGACTCACGATGAGCGGTTTGAACCACGAAGGCACGGAGAACATTGATGGTGATCGAGCAATCGATCTGGAAGTCACCAGCAACCGCCCCGATTGCCTGGGTCATTTGGGAGTCGCGCGTGAGATCGCGGTCTTGTTTGACACGCCACTGACCATTCCCGATCCGCAACCTGCCGAAGACGCCGACCCGATAACCGACCACTGCAGCGTTGAAATCCTGTGTCCGGAAAAATGCTTCCGGTACACGGCCAGACTCATTCGCGGTGTCAAAATTGGCCCCAGTCCCGACTGGATGCTTGATCGACTCGAGACGATTGGTGTTACGCCCGTCAACAATGTCGTTGATATTTCCAATTACGTGATGTTTGAATGCGGCCAGCCGTTACACGCTTTCGATTTCGCAAAAGTGACCGATGGAAAGATCATTGTTCGCGCGGGCCAAGACAAAGAAAAAATCGAAGCGATCGATCACCGATCATACGAATTACAACCGACCGATTGCGTGATTGCGGACTCGTCGGTCCCAGTTGCTGTGGGCGGAGTCATGGGTGGCGCCGACTCGGAAATCAATGATGCAACCACCGACGTGTTGGTCGAAGCGGCTTATTTCGACCAATTGTGCATTCGAAATACCGCCAGACGTTTGAAACTATTCAGCCCCTCATCGTTTCGTTTCGAGCGCGATGTCGATTCGGCGGGAATTGATTGGGCCAGTCGTCGATGTTGCGAATTGATCCTCGAACACGCTGGAGGAAAACTGTGCAGCGGTGTCATTGATGTCGGCCAACAACCCACACCACCCCAGCCGATTGTCTTGCGGATGAGTCAGATCGAACGATTGCTCGGCATCAAAATCGATGAAAGCACTGCGGCTCGAATTCTGGCAGCGCTTGGACTGGACGTCTCCGCTCAATCCGTGGAATCCATCACAGCCACGCCGCCAAGTTTTCGCAAAGACCTGACGCGTGAAGTTGATTTAGTCGAAGAGGTTGGCCGAATCTATGGTTACGACCAGATTCCCGACAATGTCAATGTTCCTATGTCCGCTTCGATCAAACAGGATTCTGAACGGACACTCGACAAAATTCGAGGCGTTCTGACCGCTTGCGGTTATGACGAAGCGTTGACGGCCAGTGTGATTCCCGATGTCTGGTCTCAAACTTTTAGCCCGTGGACCGATCAGCCACCCCATCAAATCTCACAACCGATGCTCGGCGTTTTGGAAAAAGCGTCTCAGAATGTCGGTGCGGTCGATCGCTTGCGACGCAGCATCGTCCCCAGTCTGCTCGAAGTCCGTCGCATTAACGAATACAAATTCAATTCGGACGTTCATCTGTTTGAAACCGCCAAAGTCTATCTGCCATCGTCATCCGGTTTGCCAGACGAACCCTGGAAAATTGCATTGGTCAGTGACAACGACTTTTTTCACGTCAAAGGGACGATCGAAGCACTGGTTTCCCATATCAACCCGGATTCTACGCTAACCACCCACACTTGCGATTACGACATTTTTGATGCTGACAAATCGTGCGAGTTGCAATTAGGAGGCAAAACTCTTGGCTTTGTCGGCGAGATCTCTGCAGCTGGAAAACGCAGCTTTGGGCTGCGCCGCCGCGCGATTGCTGCTGAAATCGATTTTGCAGTACTGGCCGAAACGGCGGTCATCATCCCGCAATTCGAACACATGAGTTCATATCCACCGGTCACTCGCGATTTCAATTTTATCGTTGAAAACGCCATTCGCTGGGAGGCGCTCGAGTCGACCGTCCAGCAATCCGGCGGGGAGCTGTTGGAATCCATCTCGTTCAAAGAGATTTTTCGGGACACCGACAAAGATGGCGCGGATAAAAAACGTGTTTTGTTGTCGGTCGTGCTTCGCAGCGCCAACGACACGTTGACCGGCGACCAAGCCGACGCCGTCAGCAACGACATCATCGCCAATTGTCAAAAACAACACGGCGCAACTTTGGTAACGTCGTAGAAGTAGGGCCGGTTCCCACCGGCCAATCAAACAAACGGCCGGTAGGAACCGGCCCTACTTGATCAGAAAAACTATTCAAACCCGGTCGTGATTTCACTACCGGCAATCGTTCCGGCAGCGCGCCAGATCACATGATCGATGGTGTTTGGCACAAACGTGACCGACCCGTCCAAGCGAACGACATTGACACCGCCGGAATGATAAGACCGCGCGGTCACCGCGGCATAAGTTGGCCGTGTCAGATCGCGACCTTCCTGCTGGCTCGAAAAATCAATATCGTAGGTCACTCCGTTGTAGTCGTAGGGGACAAACGTGTTGGGGGTGAAAGTAGTTGTAAAACCGGTGTGATGCACTCGGCCGTCACACCAAACGGTATGACCAGTTCCTGAATCGACTCCCCCTCCCAATTTCAACTCGCCAGTCAATCCGTTGAATACGGTCGGATCGTTGGGCGAAACTACGGTAGGATAACTTGGCACATTGCGAATGTACGGTGTGTAAGCTTTGACGTCCGCGGCACATAACGTATTGTTCAAACCGTCAACAATATCCGTCGGACGCGTTTTCCGAGAAACGCCAAACGCTCCATCGGTGGTCGCGCCGGTGTTGGGATCATAAACGAACCAGGTTCCCATATTGAATCCGTAGCTGGTCGGATGCACATACGGAGCACCATCTTTCATTCGCACATGCGTGTTCGGATCACTGGGACATGAATAAATCGGTACGCCCAATGCCGGTACACCTGTGTGAACCAAATCATGCCAGTCAACATTCAAATCGATGCGCTCTCTGGCGTTGGACTGCTCAACGTAATCCAGAATCCGGCCGTGGATCGACCACGAACCGCGGACCACCATCGTATCGGACGCAACAAAACTAGGCGGGAAATGTCCTTTGGCAGTCACATAGTTTTGCACAGCCATTCCGATTTGCCGCAAATTGCTGGAACATTTCATCCGCTGCGCAGTTTGACGCACAGCCTGAATTGCCGGAATCAGCAGCGCCGTCAAAATGCCGATGATGGCGATGACAACTAACAACTCGACCAATGTAAAACCGCCATGCGCCCGTCGGTTATACGTCGAATTCAAACTTTTTCGCGAATCACATTTCATAGTGTTGATTTTGACTCATCAGTCATGAACGTTCCAGCAACCCAGCCATTTTTTCGGCAATTCATAATAGAAATCGCTCGGTGGGTAGTTTGTGACGGTTTTAACACCGCACATATAGCTCGAAAATTCGGTCAACCGAGCAAGGCACCTGCCGGGCCTGTGAGCGGGAAGGCGCTAGCCGCCGGGATTTGGGGGGTCACCGGCGGGTAGCGCCTTGCCGCTCACAATTTCACCGTGTTTTTCCAATAGTCAAATTTGCTGGCCAGACCAGCAATCCGGTCGAACCGAGCAAAACCGCTACAACAATAAACGAAATTTGGATGCCAAAGTTCTCCATCAATATCGAAGCAAATGGAGGTCCGCCCATCGCAAATGCCCAGGCTCCGCCTAACATCATTCCCGACGCCAAGCTGGTATTTTGCGGCAATAAACGCTGTGCCAAGGAAATCGTCACCGGCACCATCGACGCAAATCCGACACCGGCAAGCAGGCAAAAAATTGGCAACAACAGATCTGGACTTTGGAATGGGATACCGGCAACGATCGGAGCAAAAACCAACGGCACGAACATCAGCGGCAGTTTCTCTTGGCCCGGTTTTATCAAAATCCCCGCAGCCAATCCGCCGATGGCCATTCCGGCAATCATGAACGCTTGTAACCGCCCCGTCAGTTGGGTCGCCCGATCCCCGACCTCCGCCGCAGTGATCTGGCCGCTGCTGGCGAGCGTTTCAAAATGTTGCGATGCCAAACGAACAAACAAATAGATCAGCGCCACGTTGACGAAAAATCGCACAACGGCCGCCAGGTAAAGCAGCGTCAAAGCTCGATAGGGAATCGCTCGTTGTTCAAGTTTCGACGAATCATGTTGCGCCGAAATCATTTCTCGTCGGATTCGATTTCGGGTTTGCTGCTGTTTGGTAACATACAAAATCGGAGCCACAATCAGCATCCCGGGAATTGCCAAAGCAACAAATTGATTGATTCGAATTCCAAGAATTTGAAACTCTTGAAACAAAATGATTTGTTGGGTGATCAACAGCGGACCAAGTAACGCTCCAGTAATTCCACCCAACATCCCAGCGACGAAAAACCAGCTGATCGCCAAAGAACGTCTGGCCGGATCGATCGAACCAATCGCACTGGCCGCAACCGGATGAAAGATCCCCACGCCAACCATTCCAATCATGTACGTTCGAAACAATTGAAAACGATTGGGAACTAACTCAATCAGTGGAATACAAATCGCAGCCAGCAAAATTCCAACACCAATAAAAATAATGGTGTTCATCCGTTTTCCGAACCAACCAAACAACGGCTGCGCCAAACCGCTACACAGACTACCCAAGGCCAACAACCAAGCCGAATCGTTGTTCGACAAATGAAATCGCAATTCCAGTTTGTTTAAAATTGCAGGAACGATTGCCGAGTAAGTATCGACAGCAAAATGTCCCACCAAGATCAGATAAAACGTCGCTGAAAATGCCAAAGTAGCCGGCGCGGTTGTATTTCGACTTTCACAAACAGCTTCTGACATCTAACACTCGGCCAAATCACCAATGAATTTTTCAACTTAGCGAAACGTCCACCTGACGACAACGACCGGACAACTTCTGATGGCCGTAGGGCCAGTTCCCAACCGGCCAATCCGACAAAAACGGCCGGTGGGAACCGGCCCTACGAAAAACGCTACAGTGAATTGGGCACTCGATCGTTTGATCAGTTTTCTACAAGTGAAAACTAACAATCCTAATCCGGGGTACTGGGGAAACTGCTGGCTTGGCAGCGTAACGGAATAGTTTCTAGTCCCTCATTGGCGCTTCGGGCCGAGATTCTCACCGTCGCTGATTTTTCGATGTCGAATCCCTTGCGATACAAAATCTGAATCGCAACATCCTGCATCCCGTTTAGTTGAAAACCAATAAACGTTGGGTTACTCTTCTGTTGGAATTAAAACACCTACCCATGGGCCTAACGATGAAATCAACAACCAACTTTGTAATCCGCCTCACGAGTTTCTGCCTTGCTGTTTTTTTATGCGTCCAACAATCAGTTGGCGATGTACGTCTACCGCGAATTTTTGGAAACAACATGGTTTTGCAACAAGAAAAGCCAATCCAATTTTTTGGTTGGGCGGCTGCAGGTGAAGAAATCACCATCGAACTCCGCGGCAAAACGACAACCACCAAAGCTGACGAATCCGGTCGCTGGCGCGCTAAATTACCAGCTATGAAAGCCGATGGAAAATCGTTCTCCGTCAAGATCAGTGGCAAAAACACCATCGAACTCAAAAACGTCATTCTTGGCGAAGTTTGGATTTGTTCCGGCCAATCAAACATGGAATGGTCTGTCCGAGGTTCCGCAAATCCCAAAGAGGAAACTGCGGCGGCAAAATATCCCAACATTCGGCTATTCAATGTTCCGCGGCACATCAGTTTGACCGCTCCCCGCGATGACGTACCGGGCTCCTGGGTGCCTTGTTCACCACAAACCGTCGCGAACTTTACGGCCGTGGGTTACTATTTCGGACGCAAGATTCACAAAGACGTCAACGTACCGGTTGGACTGATTGGCACCAATTGGGGCGGCACTCGCATCGAACCGTGGACTCCGCCCGCAGGTTTTGCCGCCGTCCCATCGCTGAAACGCTACGCTGATATCCTCAAACGGCTCAATCCAAAAACCGATGTCGGGAAAAAATACTACCAGGACCATATTGACTCGGTGGAGAAGTGGGTCGCACAAGCGAAAAAAGATTTAGCGGTTGGCAAAGTTCCCGGAAATCCTCCAGCACGAAACGATGCTGCTCGAATTGGCGGCGCAACGACAATTTACAACGGGATGGTTCACGGAATTAAACCGTTCACCGCGCGAGGAGTGATTTGGTATCAAGGAGAATCGAATGCCGGAAACGGGGTCGGATACGCGGAACTAAAAAAAGCGTTAGTCCTTGGTTGGCGGACGGTTTTTGAAGACGATAGCCTGTCGTTTTACTGGGTCCAGCTCGCCAATTTTCAACAACCGTCCGACAATCCAGCAGGCGGTGGATGGGGACCGGTTCGCGAAGGCCAACGTTTGGCTCTGACACTGCCCAAAACAGGCATGGCGGTTGCGATTGATATTGGAAACGCACGCGATATCCATCCGCGGAATAAACAAGACGTCGGCAAGCGGCTGGCGCTGTGGGCACTGCGCGATCACTACGGCAAAAAAATCGTTCCCTCGGGCCCGCTTTACAAAAGCATGGCGGTCGAAGGAAATCAAATTCGTATTACGTTTGATCATGTTGGCAGCGGGCTAATGGTCGGCAAAAAACAGGGACAAAAACCGACGGTTGCCGACCCTAACAGTAAACTCAATCGATTTGCGATCGCCGGCGCCGACAAAAAATGGCACTGGGCTACCGCAACCATCGAAGGCAAAAGCGTTGTTGTGAAATCGGACAATGTTCCAAAGCCAGTCGCCGTTCGATATGGATACGAATCCAATCCAGTCGGCGCCAATCTTTACAACAAAGAAGGTTTACCAGCTTCGCCATTTCGAACCGACAAGTGGTAATGAAAGGTAGGGCCGGTTCCCACCGGCCAATCCAATAAACGGCCGGTAGGAACCGGCCCTACTTATCCTGTGAAAAACGCGCCTGTCTCCCGAATGATCAGAAAAAACGAGTAGCCGACAGCTTTCAAATTTGATTTCGCCAATTCTTCGCGCAAATCGGATGCCAATTTTTTGGCGATGTCCAAAGAGTCAACCGTTCCGGAAATTTGAATCGTAACGACTTTGGCGTTGGTGACTTCCCAGGTCACTTCACGTCGTTCGGCTCGGTCGTGTGTGATCCTGCGCATCAACATCTCGGCCTCGGCAGCGCTCTGGTGACGCTCGATGCGAAGCGCAAACGATTTATTGAACCACTGAGGCGCGATGACAAACGAGCCAACCAGTGGTGTGAGCAACAATAAACACCCAATTTTGACAGCTTGCTGGCGCCCCGAACCAAAACAGGTTTCCCAGGCCAAAACCGCCAAAAACAAAACCAGAAAAGCGAATAAAAAACCGATACCAAGACCCAGGAATTGGAACCCTCTGAAAAACGCCCCCAACACTGCGCTCAAAGCGACGATCATGAACAGAACATGGGAAAGCGAAAACTGAAAGGACTGGCTGTTGCTACTCGACATGGTTGAATTATTGTCGGTCAACAATCGCTTGGCAACAAAGGCGGTCAATCGGGAGGGCGAGGCTCCCGCCGAGCCGCGGGCACAGGTATTACGGAGGGCAAAACCAACCGTGAGCGGCAAGGCACTAGCCGCCGGTACGTTAGCGCTTCTTACCGGCGGCTAGCGCCTTGCCGCTCACACAACCAGGCTCGGCCGCGAGCCTCGCCCTCACGATACAAACGAAAAAAAGCACTTGGCAAAACCAAGCGCTTTTTGTTTTTTTGGAAGTGGTTCATTCAAATTTGTTAGAACCCAATTCGGATTCCGCCAACCCGAACGCGTCCGCGACCCGTTCGCGAGTTGTAAATCACTCCGCCGCGGCGAGGATAAACTCGAGTCGTGCGGTAAATCGTACCGGGACCTGGATAAGTGGTGATGACCGTTGGCGAATATGTTGGAACGTAGGTTGGAACAAATTGTGTTTGGTAAATCACCGGCTGGTTGTAGTAATATTGCTGTCGCAGCGAATCCAATTGACGTTGACGCTGGATTTCGTAAGCTGCCCGCATTTTGGCGGCTTCGGCTTGCATCGCATCAATGCTGGTTTCGATGCTACGCATCAATGAATTGACGTATCGCAATTGGCCTTGTCCAATCCCTCCGCGAGCGGAAGTCATGTAACGTTTCGATGCCTCAAGACGTCGTTCTAATCGTTCATAACGACGATCGAGTTCGGCCAAATCATTTTCGATAAAAGTCAGGCGACCACGTTTGCTGGCAACGTCCTGAATATGTCTTGCCAAATCAGCGATTTCGCGTGTTTCAGAAACCAATTGCGTGTAGTTCGACGCGCCTTTGTAATGCTTGGTCTGATTCGCCAGCTCTTTCGCTTGCCCTTGCAGCAAAACGGATTGCCGATTGATTCGTTGATACCAATCAGCGTTGGATGTTGTTGAAAATACGGAAACAGTCAGCACCGCGAGCGATGCAACGCATAATTTTGAAAAGTGAGTCATCTTGAATTTCTCCAGTAATAGGGATGTCGGCTGCGTCACCAGTCAGTTGGCAACCGATATCAAATGCGAGACCTGACTCAATCCTTTCACGTTTCTCAGAATTCTTTAGTTGAATCGCTATTTTTCGACGATTTTTGCTCAAAAAGCGTCAAATCAGAGCCCTCACACCCGGCATGAACAACCGTATGAAACATCACCGTTTGTTGTTAATAACCGACGCAAAAAAGCTTCGAATTGAGATGTTCGTGAAGTTGTCCGGGTCATTTGTTGTGGCACCACTCCCGGCAACATTAAAATACAGCCCAAGCAAAACCTTTTTTGATCTTAACGAGAACTGCTATGCGTAAATCCATTTTCAATCTCACACTTGTCCTCTCAATTGCACTAACATCGTCGATCGTTGGACAGGAACAAAACACGCAAGCCAAGCGGTTCGACGAACTTGCCAAAGCGTTCCAAAAAAAATACAAGCCGCCGGGGTTTACGGTCGCGGTCGCGCAAAATAACAAAATTGTTTTTGAAAAAGCTTATGGGAAAAACGATTTGGAAAATAACATCGCAACGAAGCCTGAAAGCGTTTTTCGAACGGCCTCGATCGCGAAACCGATCACCGCAATCGCCGTACTCCAATTGGTCGAACAGGGAAAAATCAAACTGGATGATCCAATCCAAAAACACTGTCCGGAGTTTCCCAAAACGGAACATCCACTGACGGTTCGACATTTGTTGTGCCATCAAGGCGGCATTCGACACTACAAATCATCGGCCGAAGCGGCTGGCAAGTCGGTTTATTTTTCGATTGCCGACTCCATCAAATTATTCAAAGACGACAAACTGTTGGCTAAACCGGGGGATCGCTATCGCTACACCACGTATGGGTATTCGCTGCTGGGTCGCGCCGTCGAAACGGCATCCGGCATGCGTTTTCGCGACTATTTGCAGAAACATGTTTTTGACGCCTGTGGTATGTCAGGTTCGGGCGTCGACGATTTCTACCGAATCATTCCCAACCGCTCTCGCGGATACGCCAAGATTTCACCAGCCATCCATCGTCAGCTTCCCAAATCCCTGCAAGCCAAAATAAAACCTGGAGAAATCTGTAATTGCCAACTGCATGACACCAGCATGAAAATCCCAGGCGGAGGAATCGTTTCAACATCACGAGATCTCGTACGATTCGGACTTGCCGTTCACAACGCAAAACTCATCAAAGCCAAAACACGTGACCTGGCTTGGACACGTCAAAAAACATCGGACGGGAAACAGACCAGTTACGGATTAGGTTGGTTTGTCAACGAACAAGAACCGAAACTCATTTATCATTCTGGCGGACAAGCAGGAACGTCAACTTTCTTGGCCATCTTGCCAGAAAACGACGTAGTGATCGCCGTGATGTGCAATTTACAAGGCACCCCATGCGCCCAATTGGTCCGCACCATCGGCAAATCAATTCTCGAAACCCAAAAAAAACAGCAGGCGGTTGACCGATCGAACAAATGAGAAATTCAATTCGGAAACGAAAAGGGTCGCCCTCATCCATGGCAAAGGCACCCGTGAGCAATTCCAACCTTGAATTTCACCTGCCATTGTTTCCAGCAATAACAACATGGTTTGTGAAACCAAATCAAAAAGGGCGCCCGGTTTGAGGGGACGGGCGCCCAAGAGAGACGGGCCAATGCCCGTTGGGGTATCGATGTACGGTTGCCGATGAAGCCGATTGATTTAGAAACCAGCGTCAGAGAGCGCTCGACGGATTTCAGCGATGTTGGCAAAGCGATCCGCAATTTGAGACCGAGTGCATTTTTTTGCGATTTCAACTAATGGGGCCAGCAGCGTATTTTCCAACTCACTCACTCCTCGATAACCAGCAGCGAATTCAATCATCCGTTGGAGCATGCGGCCCAGTGAAAAAATATCCGAGCGTTGATCCATTTCGTCACTTGCAAAACGCAGTTGCTCGGGAGCACTGAAATAAAAGAACTCGGGGTCGTAGGCTGGCTGGCTGCTTTTGAGATATCGTTCGTCGACAAACATACCGATGTCGGTGACCACAATATTTCCACGCCGATCAATAAAAATGTTCTCGGGTTTGAGATTGCGATGCAACACGCCTTGAGAATGCAGAAATTCGATGGCATCGAGGATTTGGTAAAAATACTCCAGGGATGCGCGGATGGGCCGTCCGTCGGCGGCATACAACCAACGCGACAATTTTTGTCCCCGAATTCGCTCCATGGCAACAAACGCTTCGCTCACCGACCAAAACCCGTAGTCGTGAATTTTGACCAGGTTTTTATGATTCAACGCTTGGGCCTTGATAACATCTGCCAAAAAGAATTCGATTTGACTTCGAGCAAATGTGACGTCGTTGCAAGTGATCTTGAGCGCCACTTTTTCGCCTGTCGGCTTGTGCTGCGCCTTGTAGACCTTGCCGAACTGACCACTGCCGATATGGTCTCCAATTTCGTAGTCATCGACTTTTGATAAATCGATCGATTCGCTTGTTGGATACTCAACGTTCAGACGCTGAATGACCCGATTGATGGAATCTTCGTATTTGTCCGGCTCGAATACTTGATCAACATGAAAACGATCTGAAAGTTCCGAAATCGAAGTCGTAAATGGATCGGGCTGGAGTTGCTCCAGCGATTGTTGGCAATGACTGCATTGATCCAAATGTTCGCTGATTTGCATAATCCTGCTGTCGGACAGTTCGCCACGATCAAACGCGACGAGCCGTTCGTGCGATGGGCACGAACCCCGTTGATAAACTGATGAGTTTGAAAGATTTGAAATCATTTTTTCCTCTGTCCGTTTCGATTTAAAAAGATGAGAACAAGATTCATGAGATGAGTTATTGAGTAATGAGTTCTGCAAATTCTTCCTTTAACATTCTCAAGTAACGGCTTTTAATCTGATAAACTCGGCCAACCGAGATTTTGAAGTCTTCAGCAACATGAGTTGGCTTGCGTCCATGCACGACGACCTCTTTAAATATCTTGCAGTTCTCCTTGTTTTTAGTTTTCTGTTCTAACAATTGAATCGCTCTGACAAATAAAGTCTTGCGATCTTCGGCAACTTCAGTCTCGTCTTCGGCAATCGGTTCAGCCAAGTTCGCGAAATGTGATTCTGATCCTCCAAAAGCGTTCGGTTTGTTGTTGCGATGATCGGTAATGACATTCTTGGTGATGGTCCTCAACCACTTGCGAAACATTTGGTCGGGTTCATTTTTGTTAAAAAGTTTTAATCCATTGACTGCTTTGATCATTACCTCACTAGCAACATCTTCGGAATCATCTCGCAGGCCTTGTTTTTGTGCCCATCGCACGACCAATGGGTAGTAAAGTCGAACCAATTTCACCCAGGCATCCGGATCTCGTTGAACGACGGCCCGTACCAGGCTCATCGATGTTTTTATCGAATCGACCGAAAAATGAGACAGGTGGTCTTTTTTCATGAGCGGTGACAAAAGTTAGATGATTCAGTTCCGTGATCATCGTAGTTTAACCGACCGTTGAACAAATTGCTCAACGTTATTTTCAGTTAACGCTTATCTTGTTCGTCCACCGGTGCTTTGGAGTCATCGTTGAACTCCCATAAAACACCTTGCCCTGTCCCATCACCTCGAAATCTTACAAACCAGGTTCCTTTACAACGCTGTCCATGATTGAGGCATTTGATCGTGTCATGAAGACGCCGTTTAGGACAAATCTCCGAATCCGATGGCAATGGATCATCAATCCGAGTTGGCCATCCCTCTTCTTGAAACGCCATCAGAATTTTTTCTTGATTCGAAGCGGCCCAACGAAATTTACGTGCCACTTTTCCATTGATCGTCAGTGTTCGTGTTTTGCTGTTGTAATGAGGAACGTTGTTGGAATTTTTATGCGCCGCATGATCACTCAATCGCGTGGGTCGGCTCGGCCGTGCACTTGCTGCGCCGGTTTCCTGAGAAAAAGTTAACAAGTACTTGAGCACTCGTTCGCCAAAACTGGTGATCACATAACCCCAGTTGAGCGTCTGACCTGGATTGACCGCAGCAACCCCGTTGCTGCCGTTGATGGACTGGACATGGCATTTGCGAACCAAATTCTGATCATTGAGAATTTTGAGTTCGTAACCGGCCAGCCCACAGTGTTGCAGCTCGGAAATGTCGACACCGAACGATTCGGGCAATTGCCCACATTGAATTGCCGTGTCTTTCGCACTGGCCAAGTGCTCCAAGGCGGCAATCGTAGCCGGGCGACCGACTAAAATTTCGATCAACTTTTTCGTCTCGAGTTGCCAAGTTTTTGAATGTCTTTCGTCGCTTCCATTCTGACCGTTTTCATGACGAGCGACGTCTCGATTGCTAATCGAACGCTCTCCAAGACCCGTGTTGGAACGTCGCTCGCTGCCATTTTGGAAGGATTCCATGATGTGCTGCCCTCTATTCGATCTGACTGATGTGCAAAACCCTGCTTCACCAGTACTAACGCCAAATCCTTCCACATCTGGTCCATTTTCTTTCAGGCAATTTCCCTAAGTCGTTATCTCGGAATGATTTAAGTTTTTCATTTTTTTTGATTTTATTTCTTTCCCCAGATTTACCATGGCGGTTTGTGGGGAAGGGCACGCTGAATCTCAACCCAAAACAGATATACTATGGCCCAGAAACGAACCTTATTTTCACCATTTTCCCAAGCACAAACAGATCCATGAAACAGACACTGTACCGATCCGTGGCATTTGTGGTCACTGGCTTTACCATCATGATTTCAAATACCACAGCCCAACCTTTGAAATATCCCGCGGCCGAAAAAGGCGACACCGTGGATACCTATTTTGGAGTCAAAGTTTCCGACCCGTTTCGCTGGCTGGAAACTGACGTTCGAAATTCCAACAAAGTTCGCAATTGGGTCACTGCTCAAAACAAGTTGACTTTTGGATATCTTGAATCGCTGCCTTATCGAAAACAAATCGAACAACGCCTGACAACACTTTGGAACTACGAAAAATACAGCACGCCGTTTCGAGTCGCGGACAAATACTATTTTTTCAAAAACGATGGTTTGCAAAACCAAAACGTTCTCTATCGCATGGACAAACTCGACGGCAAAGCGACGATGGCCTTGGACCCCAATACCTGGTCCAAAGACGGAACGGTCGCGCTCGGCGGTCTCTCGTTCAGCGACGATGGAAAATATATGGCTTACGGGATTCAGGATGGCGGATCGGATTGGCGCAAATGGCGAATCATGGATACCGGCACCGGTAAACTGCTGGACGAGGAATTGGAGTGGCTCAAGTTTGGCGGCATCTCATGGGCCCGAGACGGCAAAGGGTTTTTCTACAGCCGATTTCCAGCGCCAGATAAAGACAAGAAATTTCAAAGCACCAATTTGAACAACAAAATTTACTATCACAAATTGGGCACGCCACAATCGGCAGACAAACTGGTGCACGAGGATCCTAAAAATCCCACCTGGGGGTTTGCACCTCAAGTCACCGAAGACGGCGACTACCTCGTGATCACTGTCTGGCAAGGGACCGACAATCGATTCCAGGTTTATTACAAATCACTGACCGATCCCGACTCAAAAATTGTCAAATTGATCGAAAATTTTGAACACGAATACAGCTTTGTTGAAAACTACGGCAGCAAGTTTTACTTCAAAACCAACATCGACGCGCCCAACGGAAAAATCATATTGATCGATGTGGAAAATGCCGACCGCGAAAACTGGAAAACCATCATTCCCGAGGCAAAAGAAGCTTTGTCGAGCGCGAATTTTGTCAACCACACATTGATCTGTCAGTATCTGAAAGATGCCAAAACACAAATCAAAATGTTTAATCGCGGCGGAAAATTCATTCGTGAAGTTGAATTTCCAGGCATCGGTACGGCGGGTGGATTTGGCGGAAAAAAAATACATAACGAGACCTTTTATACGTTTTCCAGTTTTGCAACGCCGCCTAGCAGCTACCGCTATGACATGAAAACCGGTGAAAGCAAACTGATCCGCCAGGCAAAAGTTGATTTCGATCCAAACGACTACGTCGTCAAACAAGTTTTCTATACCAGTAAAGATGGCACCAAGGTGCCGATGTTTATTGCGCACAAAAAAGGAATCGAACTCAATGGCAAAAACCCAACGTTGCTGTACGGCTACGGTGGATTCAATATCTCGTTAACACCGTCATTCCGGATCACACGCCTCCAATGGATGGAAATGGGCGGCGTGTTTGCCATGCCCAATTTGCGGGGTGGCGGCGAATACGGCCAGAAATGGCACAAAGCGGGGACGAAAACCAAAAAACAAAACGTGTTTGATGATTTTATTGCCGCGGCTGAATGGTTGATCGAAAACAAATACACGTCCAAAAACAATTTGGGAATCCAAGGGGGCAGCAACGGTGGGTTGCTCGTCGGCGCGTGCATGACACAACGACCCGACCTCTACGGAGCTTGCCTGCCGGCAGTCGGCGTCATGGACATGTTACGATTCCAAAAATTCACAGCCGGTCGCTATTGGGTTGATGACTATGGTAGCAGCGAAGCCAGTTTGCCCGAATTCGAGGCGCTGTTGAAATACTCGCCGTATCACAATCTGAAAGACGGCACCGAATACCCACCCACCCTGGTGACGACGGCCGATACCGACGATCGTGTGGTTCCAGGGCACAGTTTCAAATTCGCGGCAAGACTTCAGGAAGCTCACCAAGGTGACAATCCCGTTTTGATTCGCATCGAAACACGCGCGGGTCATGGCTCGGGTAAACCGACTTCGAAAATCATCGAAGAGGTCGCCGACCAATGGGCGTTTTTGGCGAAACATCTGAATATGAAACCTAATATTCCCAAAAGTGAAAAAAAGTAAAACAATTTGCGATCGAAAATAAACCGGCTGAATCCAGCCGGTTTTTTCATTGAATGGGTAACGCGAATGCAAAAATCTATGCAACAAAAAATTTTGACAATCGGAATGCTGTTGTTGTTTCCCGGTTGGCTTTCGTCACAAATCAAATGGCAAGCACTCGACTCGGGTGTTAAAGCCGGTTTTCGCGGCATGTCGGTTGTCGATGAAAATACCGTTTGGCTGAGCGGAACCGATGGAACGGTAATGCGCACGATCGATGGTGGCAAAACGTTTAACAACGTTTCCATTGTACAAATTGACAAATACGATTTTCGCGATGTTCATGCGTTTGATCGCGACACAGCCGTCGTGCTCAATGCCGGTTCCCCGGGAGCCATCTATCGCACGGAAAACGGAGGAACGACCTGGACTCGCGTTTACAACGATACTCGGGCTGAAATATTTTTCGATGCGATGGACTTCTGGGATGACAAACATGGCATCGCTTTTGGCGACGCCATTGCCGGGCGTTTGGTGATCATTCGCACTACCGACGGTGGAAAATCCTGGAGCGAAATTCCGCGCAGCCAACAACCGCAAATCCAAACCGGCGAAGGAGGATTTGCAGCCAGCGGAACCTGTCTGATTGCCACCGGCACTCAAACCGTTTGGATCGCAACCGGGAGCCACCGACCGAACCAGTCAAGCGATTTTTCCAGGCTGTTGGTTTCGCGAGACCGCGGGAAAACCTGGTCGAGTGTCAAAGTGCCGATTCCTCGCAATCCGAGCAGCGGCATTTTTTCCGTTTGTTTCAGCGACAAAAAAAATGGCGTTGCAGTTGGAGGCGATTATCGCAAACCCGACAACGTTCAAAACAACATTGCCATCACCAGCGACGGCGGCAAAACCTGGTCGGTTCCAAAATTCAAAAACGAACGGCAACGACCCAGCGGTTTTCGCTCGGTCGTCGTCGCTACCATGCAAAACGGCAAGTCCATTTTTGTCGCCGCGGGAACCAATGGCATCGATGTTTCATCAGACAACGGTCAGACCTGGCAGCGCCAAGCCGATCTCGCAACCAATGTTCTGTTCGCCAGCCCCCGGAAAAAAACTCTGTTTGGCGCAGGGCCGAACGGAGTTGTATTCAAAGGGACCCAAACCGACTCAGGTGAGAATAAATGATCTTCGGTTGGAGCAAGTATCAACTAGCAATCAGGCGCTGGAAAGTTGTCAACAACTTCAGGTAACGGGCCGTTGTCGTCACGCAACACAAGCCTCGAGCGAAATTGTCCACTGTCAAAATTGGACGACGCACCACAGTCAAATTCAACTTTGCCACTTCCTGAAACTGGCTCGGACGACGCTTGAATTTCCGAGAAAGCAGTCCAAATGCCAAATATCGATTGAAACTGCTCGATGATTGTTATTCCAAAAACCTCGTCACCCACAGCGCTTGAATATGAAACGTCGAAAAACATCATCGATTCGACCTCTCTACAACATTTTGTTCCTATTATCATTAAATTTCCTTTCTCCCTATTGTTTAATAAATGAAACGTTTTTGCCGTCGACCATTAAGTTGGAAATTTTTACTCGTTGTCCCTTTTTGACATACACTCCAAAACCTCCATTTGTGGAGATATGGTTGCCTTTCATCGTTCCAGGATCGCTGTCATCGTTGTATGGCCCTTTTGGAAGCTCACCGTTTTTTCCAATGCGAACAGGTGCCAGTTTTCCAAATACGTAATACAACAGGCGTCCATTTCCAACTCGAATATCGAATTTCGTTGGTTCGCCGCTTTGCCATGGAGCCAACAACTTTGACCCCAATCCTTCAGCCGAGATTATGTTGTCCTTCATGACATTGACATGTTGCCGCAAAACGACGAATCGCTGACCTTTCTCTTCGATTGTCAATATAAAAAATAAAAACGAAGCTCCTTCTTGATCTTTCCCACCGAAACCAGGTTTGTATCCAAGGACCAATCCTGAACCACTGTGTGACTCAACTTGTTCCATGTCCAATGACAATTTGCGTGACTTTTGTTTCAAACTTCCCAATTCGACATAACAATCACCGCCAACGGCCTCAATTTCCACCAGATTTTTATTAACTGTAAGCTTTGATCCTTTCGGAAAAATAAGCGATCGAACGCTCCCCATTTTTGTTTGCCCGGCGGGTTTTACGTTGGCTTGCGGACCTTTGGGTTGCCCAAAAAAGGAATAAATTCCAAACCCGCCTGCCAACAGGCCGACTACCGCAAAACAAATCATGATGATTAGCAGGTTGGTGTTCGACTCGGATTCTTTCGACGCAATCGCGTCGACAAAATCTTTTGCACTTTGAAATCGGTCTGCTGGGTCTTTTTCCAGGCATTGGAGACATGCGGTCGAATACTGAGTTGGAATCGCCGAATCGAGTTCGCTCGGATCTTCGTTTTTGATTTGTTCAAAAATACTATCGCTATTAAACGGTCGTTCCTTACACAACATCTCGTAAAAAATGACGCCCAAACTCCAAATATCGCTGCGATGGTCGATCGGAATTTTTCCTTCGGACAATTGTTCGGGTGACATGTACGGCAGCGTCCCAGCCAGTTCGCTAACGTGTTCCCCCAAGCCCGAGGTGTTGATAGCTAAACCAAAATCCGTGACCAACGCGTTCCCTTGTTGATCGATCAACACATTCGATGGTTTCAAATCGCGATGCGTGACACCTTCGGATTTGGCAAACTCGATAGCCAATGCAATTTGTGAAACGATCTGCGCGGCCTGCTGAGCATTGACTTCATTTTCCTGCAGATATTTTTTTAGCGTCGGGCCTTCGATCCATTTCATCACAATGTAAGGCAAACCGTCGGGATCCCGCCCCGCTTCTTTGACGGGAACAATATGGGGATGTTCCAATTTGGCCATCATCCGCGCTTCTTGAATCAGCGTTTCGGTTTGCGCTTCGGCGATTCGATCACGCCGTGGAATTTTGATTGCGACGTATTGGTCGAGCACTCCGTCGTAGGCTTGATAAACGGTCCCAAACCCGCCGGACGCAACGTGTTTTATGACCCGATATCTACCAACACGCTGTGGACGTTCGACATAGCGTGAGTCAATCACTTCATCGAAGGTACTTACACGCTGTGTTTCTTGATTGGCCTCAAACGACTGATCGTCGTAGGCCAATTTGCTTCCACAGACGGGGCACGATGTGGTTTGCTCCCTCGACAGATCCAACGTCTGCTCGACATCGCATTTTTTGCAATAAAACCTCGGATATTTCGGTATTTCTGCTGAATCCGACAAATCAACTCACCCAAAACAGTCCCCAAACTGAGTCGGCATTATTACAGAAACTGGGGGGGATGACTGGGGAAAGAAATGATGTTTGACACAAAAAATGGCAAAAAAACGATTAGCAACGTGCGACGCAAAAATGCATCGTTTTGTTGCCAAGGAAAACTGTCAGAAATAACCAGTCTCCGCAGTCAACACAGCTCCCGACAGATTCCTGTCCTAACATGCTGATTCAGCGCGGCAATCGCCTCGGCAAAATCTCGATCCGCTTTCAGAACTGGAAAATATTGGCGCACCAGCCGCCAAACGGATTGTAAACGTTCACTCGTTTTCAACGGATCTCGCAACTCGATCCCTTGAGCGGCGGCTAACAATTCAATGGCAACAATCGCCGCCGTGTTAAAATTCATTTCGAACAGACGTCTGGCCGCAAAAGTTGCCATGCTAACGTGATCTTCCTGGTTCGCCGACGTCGGCATACTGTCGACACTCCCAGGGTGAGCCAGTGATTTGTTTTCACTGGCCAACGCTGACGCCGTCACTTGCGGGATCATGAATCCTGAATTCAGTCCACCGTCCTCAATCAGAAACGGCGGCAACCCGCTCAAATGCTGGTCAATTAACAAAGCGATGCGGCGCTCGGCCAGCGCACCAATTTCCGCAATCGCTAACGCCAGATTATCGGCCACAATCGCGACCGGTTCGGCATGGAAATTTCCGCCGGACAAAATATCTTGCCCGTCCGCAAAAACCAATGGGTTATCGGAAACAGCATTCGCTTCACATTCCAAAACAGTCGAAACATAGTTGATTTGGTCGAGACAAGCTCCCATGACCTGCGGTTGGCAACGGAGCGAATAGGGATCCTGAACTCGTTCACAATCTAAATGGGAAGCCCGGATTTCACTGCCGGCAAGCAAATCCCGATAGCGTCGAGCACACTCGATTTGTCCCGCGTGCCCGCGGAGTTCATGGATGCGAGCATCAAATGGCGCATCGCTTCCCATCGCCGCATCGACACTCATGGCGCCGGCAACAATCGCCGCATCAAAGATATTTTTGGTTTCAAACAACGCGCACAGCGCCAACGCCGTCGAGATTTGTGTGCCGTTGAGCAACGCCAACCCTTCCTTAGGGTGCAATTCCAGCGGTTCCAAGCCGAGCTCCGACAAAATTTTCATCGCCTCAACGGGTTCGCCATCGTCGGCCAGAAAATATCCGCTGCCCAACAATGTTTGACTCAAATGGGCCAATGGTGCCAAATCACCGCTGGCACCCACGGAACCTTTGGCGGGAATCATCGGCATCGCATCCGAATTCAACAGCGCGACCAGATGATCAATCAATTTCCGGCTGACTCCGGAATGCCCTTGCGCCAGACAATTGATTTTTAGCAACATCGCCACGCGGACAACGTTTCTGGGCAATGGTTCGCCAACTCCGGCGCTATGCGAAGCAACCAGGTTCAGCTGCAACTGTTTCAACTGTTCCGGTGGAATCCGCGTATTGGCCAACAGTCCAAAACCGGTATTGATGCCGTAAACCGTCCGTCCTTCGTTGAGCACGTTTTGCACAGTCTCGAACGAATCGTCGATGGCTCGTTCGCAATCGGCAGCCAACTGAATTTGAATCGGGGTCTGGGCCGCGTTACTCAATGTCGCCAGATCCAGACGCCCCGGTTGCAACATATAATCCACCATCGTCTCAATCCATCATTGGCAATTGAATTTTTTGCTCAGCGGCGCATTCCTTGGCGATTTCGTATCCAGCATCGGCATGCCGCATTACTCCAGTTGCGGGATCGTTCCACAAAACCCTGGCAATTCGAGCATCCGCTTCCGGTGTTCCATCACAACAGATCACGACGCCGGAATGTTGAGAGAATCCCATACCGACACCGCCACCGTGATGAAAACTAACCCAAGTGGCTCCGCCAGCCGTGTTGAGCAAAGCATTGAGCAGCGGCCAATCTGAAACAGCATCCGAACCGTCCAGCATGGCCTCGGTTTCTCGATTGGGGCTGGCGACCGATCCGCTGTCGAGGTGATCGCGACCAATCACGACCGGTGCCGACAATTCGCCGTTGCGAACCATTTCATTGAAAGCCAAACCCAACCGATGGCGATCACCCAATCCGACCCAACAAATTCGTGCCGGCAATCCTTGAAACTGGATTTTCTGCCGAGCCATATCTAACCAATGATGCAGGTGAGGATCATCGGGAATCAACTCTTTGACTTTGGCATCCGTTTTGTAAATGTCTTCAGGATCGCCGCTGAGTGCCGCCCAGCGAAACGGACCGATCCCTTTGCAAAACAGTTGCCGAATATACGCGGGTACGAAACCTGGAAAATCAAATGCGTTTTCAACACCGACCTCCAAAGCAACTTGTCGAATGTTGTTGCCATAGTCGAATGTCGGAATGCCTTGGGCATGAAATTCCAACATCGCGCGGACGTGAACTGCCATCGATTGCTTTGCCGCCTCGATCACCGCTTGAGGATCGGATTTGCGTTTTTCGGCGGCTTGTTCCAATGTCCAACCGGCGGGGAGGTAGCCGTTCAAGGGATCGTGTGCGCTGGTTTGATCGGTGACGGCGTCGGGTCGAACTCCTCGCTCAAGTAACTCTGGCAAAATCTCGGCAGCATTTCCCAACAGCCCAACACTAATCGGATTCCGGCTGGCACATGAATCGACCATCCACTCTAACGCTTGATCCAGACTGTCGGTTTGTCGATCGACATAACCGGTTTCCAATCGTTTTTCGATTCGCGTCGGATCACATTCAATCGCCAACATCGACGCGCCCGCCATGGTACAGGCCAGCGGCTGCGCGCCGCCCATCCCGCCCAGACCGGCAGTTAAAAACCACTTGCCAGACAAATCACCGTTGAAATGCGTTTTGCCGACCGAAACAAATGTCTCATAAGTTCCTTGGACGATTCCTTGGCTACCAATGTAAATCCACGACCCCGCCGTCATTTGCCCGTACATCATCAGGCCTTTCTGGTCGAGTTCGTGAAAATGTTCCCAGTTCGCCCAATGTGGAACAAGATTACTATTGGCAATCAGCACTCGAGGAGCGTCTCGATGAGTTTGAAAAACGCCGACCGGTTTTCCCGACTGAACCAACAGCGTTTGATCGGCTTCGAGATCTTTTAAACACTCGACGATTTTATCGTAACAAGCCCAATTCCGTGCCGCGCGGCCAATCCCGCCATACACCACCAAATCGTCAGGCCGCTCGGCAACCTCCTCGTCCAAATTGTTCATCAACATTCTCAACGGGGCCTCGGTCAACCAACTTTTGCAATTGAGTTCGCTCCCACGCGGCGCCTGAATTTTGCGGCGGTTTTGATTTTCCTGGGCAGCAGTAGCCGACATTTCTTTCTCCAACACGACGAAACCGTGACATCAATTGACCGAAAGTTCCGGTAAAGTTACGCTCAGCGAATCATGCTACCACAATGCCAGAGTTCTCTTCGATACCCTGGTGGTTTGAAATCACGAAATTGGCCCAGATCCCGATGCCCGACAAATTAGATGTCTTTGAATTTGAGACTGGCACGATCCCGTTGCTCGTCAGTTTTCCACATATTGGGACCTTGGTTCCAGAAGATATCAAAAACCAGTTCACTCCCGCAGGTCTGCAGTTAGCTGACACGGATTGGTTTGTCGACCAGCTTTATGATTTTCCGGCCATGAATCGAGTCTTCAAAATCAAATCGCGTTTCAATCGTTACGTGATTGATTTGAACCGTTCGACCGATGGACAGAACTTGTATCCGGGAAAACCAACGCCCCAACTGTGTCCAATCGAGACCTTTGCTGGAGAGCCGATTTATTCCGAAGATCCGCCTACCGATACAGAGATCGACCAACGAATTGAACTTTATTGGAAACCCTATCATCACCAAATCCGCGCAACCCTGGATCATTTGCTGGAGCATTTTGGTTTTGCCATGCTGCTGGACGTTCATTCGATCGCCAGTCGCGTTCCGAGACTTTTTGACGGCCAACTGCCGGATTTCAACTTTGGCACCAACAACGAAAAATCCTGCGGGCCGGGTTTGAATCGTCGCGTTGAAGCGTTTTGCCAACAACTAACTCAATACTCGTCAGCGTTCAACGGTCGTTTTGTCGGCGGTCACATCACGCGCCACTATGGCAGCCCGGGAAACAAAATTCATTGTGTGCAAATTGAATTGTCACAAGCAACGTATTGCGACGAATCGGAAAAGGATTGGAATGAGGAAAAAGCAAATCAGGTTCGTCCCGTCATCGAGAGCTTTGTTGCATGTCTGATCGGATGGATCAAAAAATGAGTTCATGTTTGATTTTCGAAAACTACCAACTGCTGTGCGTGGATGAATCGGAAAACCCGTTTGGCCAAATCGATGACGGAATGATCGTCGTCGAGAACGGAAAAATCAGCTGGGTCGGACGTCGAGTGGATTTCCCAGCCGATCGTTTTTCGGAACACGAGCCAAGACTCAACGGCGGCGGACGTTTTTTGACTCCCGGTTTGATCGACTGTCATACGCATCTGGTCTACGGTGGCAGCCGATTTGACGAATGGCAACAGCGCTTAAACGGCAAATCGTACGAAGAAATCGCACGTGCGGGCGGTGGCATTCGCTCGACGGTCAACGCCACGCGTTCTGCAAACATTGATGAACTGGTCGACGCAGCCGTAGCACGCGCGGGCGTGATGCTCAAATGTGGCGTAACGACCCTGGAAATCAAATCCGGCTACGGCTTGGATCTGGAGACGGAAATCAAAATGCTCGAAGCCGCCCAGCAGACCAGCCGCCAAATCCCGCAAGATGTGTCACTCACGTTTCTCGGTGCGCATACCATTCCACCGGAGTTTGATCAAAAATCGGACGCCTATATCGATTTGGTGGTCAACGAAATGCTTCCAGCCGTTGCGTCGATGGTCGAAGCCGTCGATGTGTTTTGCGAAAACATTGCGTTCAACGTGGCCCAGACCCAACGGGTATTCGAGGCGGCTCAACAAAATGGCTTGGCCCTCAAAATTCATGCCGAACAATTGTCGAATCTGGGTGGCGCCAAACTGGCCGCTGAAATGGGTGCCTGGTCGGCGGACCACCTGGAATACGTGGATGAAAGCGCCATTGAGGCCATGGCTGAAAATCAAACGATCGCTGTACTGCTGCCTGGCGCGTTCTATTTCATCAACGAGACACAAAAACCGCCCATCGATCTGTTTCGAAAACACGATCTACCAATGGCGCTGGCGACGGATCACAATCCTGGCAGCAGTCCCGTATTCTCGTTGCCGCTGATGATGAATTTTGGTTGCACACTGTTTGGCATGACTCCCCAAGAATCGCTGCAGGCGGTTACTAACAACGCCGCCCAGGCGCTTCGGCGGGAAAACCAAATTGGCTCCCTCGCAGTAGGCAAGCAAGCAGATTTCGCAGTGTGGGATATCCAATCGCCCGTCGAACTGGCTTATGCCATCGGACATCAATCTTGCCACAGCGTTTATAAACATGGCCAACTCGTTCATTCAAGTTCCTGACATGAAACCAAGCAACTCGTTTAAATTCAGACACGCCTTTCTGGATTCGCATTGGAAAACAGACACGGCAATTACGGTCGATGAAAACGGAGTTTATTCGGTTGCCGATGCCGTACCTGGCGAGCAGGCACGCGAGTTCGATGTTGTCGTGGCTGGAATCCCCAATGTTCACAGCCATGCTTTCCAACGCGCCTTTGTCGGACTCAGCGAATTTAAAACAGGAGATCGTGACAGTTTCTGGACGTGGCGCGATTTGATGTATCGCTTTCTGAAACAACTATCACCAGATGATATTTACGTCATTGCGAAACAGCT
Organism: Pirellulaceae bacterium; assembly: GCA_028280445.1. Classification (GTDB taxonomy): domain Bacteria; phylum Planctomycetota; class Planctomycetia; order Pirellulales; family Pirellulaceae; genus JANQLU01. The sequence continues at coordinate 27,921 of JANQLU010000136.1, forward strand.
GTTTCTGGAAATGCTTCGGTCAGGCTACACCTCGGTCGGCGAATTTCAGTACATCCACAATGGCACTCACGGAAAACCTTTCGATCAGCCTGAACTGATCAGCGACCAGATCATTCAAGCAGCAATTGATGTCGGTATCAGAATTTGCATTCTTCCCGTGCTGTACCAACGAGGCGGCTTCGACAATCGTTCACTCCAAGACGAACAACAACGGTTTGCACTCAGCGATGAACAGTTTCTTTCAGTGCTCGGCAGTTTGAAAAATCGCTGGAGCGAAAATCCACTGGTTTCGATTGGAATCGCATTTCATTCGCTCCGCGCGGTCGATCCGAAGAAACTCAATCCGTTAATCGAACAAATTGAACCGGTACTCGGCTCGTCATTTCCCATCCATATTCACATCGCCGAACAACAGCCTGAAGTCCAGCAATGTCAGGCGGTCCACCAATGTCGACCGGTCGAACTTTTGTTTGAGCATGCGGAAATCGACTCACGTTGGTGCTTGATCCATGCGACCCATCTCAGTGACTCGGAAACGCAAATGATTGCGGACTCTGGTGCCGTCGTCGGGCTTTGTCCGATGACCGAAGCGAATTTGGGAGACGGTTTTTTTCCGATCGAAAATTTCAAATCGTTTGGCGGAAAAATCTCGATTGGCAGCGACAGCCACATTTCCATCAACCCATTTTCGGAAATGCGAATGATTGAATATGGGGCTCGATTGCGTTTACAAAATCGCGCCATCCTCTGCAGCACGACACAATCTTGCGGCGATTGGCTGGTTTCGCAAACGATCCAAAACGGGCGGAAAATTCTCGGTGGCGATCAACGGCAACATGCCGATTTCATGGTGGTCAAAAACACGATCGAAAATGCGTCCGAAATCTCACCGGCGAGAATCAATGACAAACTGGTTTTTTTCGAAGCCGGGAATCAGATCAGTGACGTTTTTGTCGGCGGCAGTCAAGTGATCAACGCTGGACACCATCGGCTCGAAGAACAAATCCTTCAGGAATTCCGCCAGGTGATGGGCAAACTCATTTCGTAATGCGGCACCCCGGCATGGCGTTTTGCAGATCGGATAGCTCGTCGGTCGTTACCGAATTGGGCAACGCCAAAAATTTAAGATGCCCACACTTGGACAACCGCATCAAAACATCCTGGTCGATTTGACAATCGGAAATAACCAGGCTGGTCAGGTGTGGCAACTGGCTCAAAACATTGAGCTCTTCGTTGGTGAATTTGCCACGACCGAGCCGCAATGTTTCCAACCAATGGCAATTCTCCAGATACCTGGCGGCGACAACGCTGTTGTCCGAATCGTACAAATCTAATTCGTTGAGCCGAGTTAAATTTACCAAAAACCGGAACCCGCTCCCATCGAGTCCTTCGATTTGAAACAGATCCAGCCGCCGAAGATTGACCAATGACTCGAGGTACATCAACCCGCGATCTGTAACTTCGAGTTCTGATAGAACCAGGCTTCTCAGTTGCGTCGCAGCTGCGATTTCTTTCAGGGTTGAATCTTTAGAATTGGTGTAGTTCAATTCCAGGTATTCTAATTCGTCAAAATGGCGCAGTTTTGAAAACGTGTCATCCTTGAGATTCGTGACTCCCACGATCTGGATACTTTCAATTTTTCGACACGCCTCCTTGCCCCAGACTACGTCGGACCAAAATCCTTGAGAATCAAGTTCCCCGAATGTCTTGGCGTCATCGTCATCGTTATCAAACACGACAAAGACTGGATTGTTGGCTTTTCCTAATTCGTCCAGAAACTGTCGTTGCAGCGCGCTGCGCTGTCGAACCTTGCCGGATTCATGGACAAATACCGCCAATCCGATGCTGGCAACAATGACAAATAACAAAAGCGTACGTAGCGAATGACGCCCTAGTCTCAATCTTTTGTTCATAAAAAATTAGTATATCGGTAGTTCGAGCCGCGTTGTTTCCAAGTAAGACGCTGAATAAATTGACAAAATTCGCCAAAAAATGAGTCTTCCTGATGGATTTCGCCCATTGTGCCAAACGAGCCCACGTGGAAGAATAGCCGATCTCAATTTTGGTCAGGGAGATCACGGCCAATATTTGTTAATAAATAGGAGACGCGGATCCGTCTTTCTATTTAGTCGTTTACCAAATAGAAATCTGATGAGAATCGAACCATTGGGCGACAAAGTCGTCGTAAAACGCACCGAAGCAGAAGAAACCACGTCGGGTGGAATCGTTCTTCCTGATTCGGCCCGTGAAAAACCTCAAGAAGGTAGAATCCTCTCTGTTGGCAACGGTAAAATGACTGACAGCGGTCAACGATCGGCGCTCCAAGTCAGCGAAGGTGACCGCGTATTATTTAGCAGCTATGCTGGTACAGAAATCGAAATTGACGGATCACAATTGTTGATCATGTCTGAAAGCGACATCTTGGCCGTGGTTGGCTAGTTGTCGAATTGTTTTCGTATTTGTCGATTCCACCAACATTTTTTTTGATGGCCCGGTCCAGCTAGCCGCGTTTATCTGCGAAATGCAGCGTGAATCGTTGGCGCGCAGTTTGCCTTGTCTCGAAGTCCATGCAAAAATGATCGCAAGTCAGGAAACAGGAAATTGGTATGAAAAAACACTCAAAAATTTTCAGCACGACAATTAAGGCAGCCACCCTGGTTGCGATCTCTTTCACTTGGTGCGGCAGTTCGATAGCACAAGAAACAAAAACATCGATCGACAAAAAACAGTTCGATCAGGTCACTGCCAAAGCCATCGAGTTCCTCCGCAAATCGCAAGCCGACGATGGCTCGTTCAGCAAAGAGTTGGGGCCCGGCATTACCGGTCTGGTAATTTCATCAGCCATGAAACACGGACTCACGCACGAAGACAAAATGGTTGCCAAAGGGCTCAAGTACCTCGAGTCGTTTGTTCGTGAAGACGGAGGAGTGTACAACGAAAAATCACTTTATAAAAACTACGAAACCTGTATCGCCTTGATGGCGTTTGCCGATGCCAACAAAAACGGCAAGTACGACAAGGTCATCAAAAAAGCGAAAGCGTTTGTCAAGAAAATTCAGTGGGGCTCTCCCGAAGATTCGGATTCCGACAAAATGGAATACGGCGGCGCCGGCTATGGCAAACACGGACGACCCGATTTGAGTAACACGTCGTTCCTCGTTGACGCCCTCAAAAAAACAATGGACAAAAACAGCGAATCGGACAAAGCCGCGCTGCAACGCGCACTCAAATTTGTCTCGCGTTCGCAAAACAAATATTCCCAACACAATACAACGGAGTTTGCCAGAAAGGCGTCCAAGGAAGATCAAGGCGGATTCTATTACACGCCTGCCAATGGCGGTGAAAGCAAAGCGGGCAAAACTGCCAACGGCGGACTTCGCAGTTATGCTTCGATGACTTATGCAGGACTAAAAAGCATGATCTACTCGGGTGTCAAAAAGAACGACCCGCGAGTGAAATCGGCGATTGAATGGATCAAAAAACACTACGATCTCAAATCCAACCCCGGGGTCGGACAGCAAGGTCTGTATTACTACTACCATTTGTTTGCCAAAGCGTTGGACGCGATCGAAACCGATGTCATCACCGACGCCAATGGTAAAAAACATGATTGGCGAGCAGAATTATTTGCCGAATTGAAATCGCGGCAACGAGACGATGGCTCGTGGATCAATCCCAAATCAAGCCGTTGGGAAGAAGGGAATCCGAACCTCGTCACGGCGTACTGTTTGCTGGCTCTTTCTTATTGCCAACAGAAAAATTCGACCGTTAAAAAATAATATCACGTCAACGAATGCAAAACACAATCGTTGAAATCTGCGCCGGCTCGGTTGACGACGTCCTCGTGGCCGAGTCCGCTGGCGCCGATCGGGTTGAACTCAACTCCGCATTGCCGTTGGGTGGACTCACACCGTCTATTGCGACACTGAAAATTGTCAAATCGAAATCTCGTCTGCCGGTCATCGCGATGGCCCGCCCGCGCCCCGGCAATTTTTGCTACAACCAAAACGAATTCGAATCGCTACAGCGCGAAATCGATCTCCTGATGGAACACGGCGCCGATGGAATCGCCATCGGGATCACGGACTCGACGGGCGAGGTGGATCAGCAGCGTCTCGAAAAAATCGTGACGCAAACGCAAAAACATGCGTCATTTGAATTGGTCTACCACCGCGCCATTGATATCGCACCGAATTGGAGAATGGCTCTCCGACAGCTGATCGATCTGGGATTTCATCGAGTTCTCACCAGCGGTCAGCAGCGCACGGCCATCACTGGTGCAGACTGTATTGCCGAAATGGTCTCGGAATTTGGAAATCACATTGAAATACTGCCAGGATCGGGTATCACGCCCGACAATGTCGCTGCACTGGTCGAAAAAACCACTTGCCGACAAATTCACGGCAGTTTTTCGGCCATCGACCACACCTACGAAACCGAGGTCGGCCATTTTGGATCGGTGGCAAAAACCGATCCAGATATCCTGCGACGTGTCATCGAAGCCCTGCGTTAAAATCCTGTAAAAACAGACATTTTCGGATTAAGCCTTGACAACAATTCGTCAATTCGTCACCATTTTTGGCTTGCAAAAATTGGAGAAAACACGATGAAAATTCATGCCGGTGACACCGTTCAAGTCATCACGGGCGCCGACCGAGGCCAAACAGGTAAAGTCGTATCGGTGGACCACGAGAAACAAAAAGTGCTCGTGGAAGGTGTTAACATGGTTTACAAACATGTTCGCCCTAGCCAACGAAACCCACAGGGTGGCCGTCTCCACAAAGAAATGCCCATCAATGCGTGCAATGTGATGGTGGTCTGTCCCAAGACGAATAAACCCACACGCGTCGGATTTCGGTACCTGGATGACGGTTCGAAAGAACGCTATGCCAAAGTCAGCGGAGCGTCCCTCGGAATCGTTTCGCCCAAAAAAGCTGCTTATGCAAAAAAATAATTGCTAACGACATCGTCGCCCTGTCATGACAGGGCTTTTTTTATGCAGTTACCAAAATTTCAATCGGAAAAAAATATACGGTATCCAGCCATCATCCTGCTGTTGGCCGCCTTGGCTCTGGCCGGTGGATGTGCCACAGAAACACCGCAAATCTCAAACTCAACTGAGCCGAACAACACAATGGACGAACACACCAAAACGCAAGCCGCTTTAACAGAAACGGCATCTGGTAACGCAACTTTGTTGGATGTTCGCACGCTCGAAGAATGGGATGGCGGACATTTCAAAGGGGCAGTTCATATTCCACTGGACCAAATTGCCATGTCGGTCGACGGATCCGATTTGACCGCGCTCGACAAATCAAAACGCATTTATACCTATTGCGCGCGAGGACTCCGCGCAACCACCGCCTCGGAAAAATTGGAGTCCATGGGCTTTGAATCGATTCCATTGCAAAGCACTTTTAAACGGCTCCGCAAAAGCGGTTTCCAAGTCGCTGAGTAGGGCCGGTTCCCACCGGCCAATCTAACAAACGGCCGGTGGGAACTGGCCCTACACTTCCAAACCTTTTTGGACAAGATGAACATGATCAACAGGATGGATCCTTAAAAAAATCCTGTTCATCCTGTAAATCCTGTCTAGATTTGTCGGTCGATCGGCCGGTGGGAACCGGCCCAACAGATAATCACCGCGACCCTGAAAACGGCTGGTTGGCCTGGCGACCTTTTGGCGGCAAATCGACGGCTCGAATGGTAACTTCGTCCAGCAAGATACTTCCGAGACCGCACAGAGCAAACTGAACTTGAATCGTCCCGTTTCGATCCGCAGCGCGGTACAACGTAAACTCTTGCCACCCGTTGGTTTTAAAGAAACGCTCACTCAGTTCTTTTCCGCCCAATGAATCAGTAATCATAAAACCATTGGCACTGCCGGTGATCGTTTGGTCGATCCGAACCCAACCATGAATCCTGACCAATTGGCCGAGTTTTACGGGAACAGGCCCGGAACTGATCCAGATCGGTGAATTTTGAACCAAATGGTCGTTCGACAAACCTTGTCTCGAACTCACCGTCATCTTGAGCCCAAATTGTCCCGCCACCGCGGCATCGCGACTGAGTTCGACATGCGTTGTTACAGCATCATTGTCGTTGCGTTGATTTTTCCATCCATGTTTTTGCAGATGCCCAAGGTTTTCGAAATCGCCGCCAGCTAACCCATTGGGTTGCCAACGGATCTGTCGCAGCCTCCGCGACAAATCCCAGTGTTCCGGGATCAGTGAATAATGCAACACCAACGGACTCCCGGTCGCCGCATTAAACCCGCGTCGCGCCTGCAAAACCATTTCTCGTTGCGATCGGGCAAGTTGGAAATTTGCCTGCGACAAATAAGCGTCGGCCGTAATATAACTTTGGTTTGCAATCAACTGTTGGGCTTGGCGAAGCGCAATCATCGCTTGATCCAGAGGCGCCTGGACCGAAGCGTTTCCGGCCCCCACGGCCGTATTTTGCTGTGAGATCAATTGCATAATCGCCGAACGATTTTGAACCAGCTGCAATTTCAATTGGCTACGTGCACGACGACTTGTCGCGTCATACGATCGGGCAACACGATTGAGCATCGCCGATTGCGTCACCATATAAGCCGAACAACATTCTCCGTCAATCAATTGAATGCTCAACCCGTTGGGTGTGCTGCTCGATTTGGGCATCGGCCCCATCTCGCCGAGATGATAAGCCTGATCGGCCGTCTTGGATCGGGTATCGATAAATGACTTAACAACGACTGACGCATCCCCGGCAAACCACTGTTCGTAACCTGTTGTTTTTTGGACTAAAAGTAATCGCGCTTGGTCCGTTTTTAATTCACTGATTTCCAAGTTTTGAACGCCGGTTTTGAATTTGTCCATGACAACCGCACCAGCCATCCAAGGTGTCAGCTGAATCAATTGTTGATTCAACCAGGCCACCGAAGCTGTTCGCAAACGCCCCGCTGGATCATCGGAATCGAGCCGCGAACGCGACATAAATCGAATACCTCGCGCTCCACTGGACAATGCTTCGTAAGCCGCGTATTGCATCTGTTGAGGACCGATTGGCACGGGCGTCGAGCGGCCGATCATCGATGTGACTTGATTGGCCAGACCCTGCGGAAGCTCGGTTTGAATTCCTACAAAAAACGGAATGTCACCCGCGGATTTGCGCCAACGTGCGATCCAGTAGTCATAATCTCGCAACGAAAATCCACTGGCGATCGTCGACGGAGACACGGTAATGATCGAACCCAATCGACCATACATGCCCCAATCCGAAACAACATCCAACAAAATCGGACGGTCACTTCGATAGTCACTTTTCTGAAGTTCCCGAATCGTTTGTTGAACATCCGGCAAATCGTGGTTGCTCAGTTTTTCACCGGCGCGCCACGCCAAAACGCGATCAAATGAATCATCAAATTTGTAAACCCCCGAGTATTCCGGCGGCGGGCTGATGAGCCACAAACTCAGGCGTTTCGCTTCCTGAAGTTGTGCGGCGGTCGCGGGCTCGCGCAGCTCGATGGTATTGAATCCGATGCGTTTTAAAAACTCAAACGACTCACCGTTATGCTGAATCGAGCGAATCGCCAATGGCAATCCACGATACAACAAAACGGAACCTTGCCGAGTGACCAGTGCCTTGGGCTTTTGATCATCGATGGCCAGATTGGCCGACGCTTTTTGCAGATGCGGATCGACAATCAATTTGTTTTTCTTGGTCGCTCCAATCGCACCCTGAATCAGCAAATCGTCAATCGCGACCTCGTTTCTGCCACGTCGTCCGAGGACACGAACCATCACTCGGTCGACAAATGCAGAACGCGAACTGATTTCGGCGTTGGGATAACGCTCTCGCAGCAGCCAAAGTTTTTGACTTACCAGTTTATCGAACGTCACTTTTTTGTCGGAAAACACCAATTTCTGCCAACCACGTTTGGGGCTGGCGACTTCGCCTTCGACCAACAAAGTGATCGGCTCCCGGCTGTCGGCCGTAAACGAATGCGGCAAAACAACTCTGGCAACGAGTTGTGTCTCAACATTGCTTTTGACCCACAACGTCGGTACGAGTTCCGCGATCGCGGCGATCTCTTTGACGTCCAGTCCCAACACCAAGGGTGAATTGCCAGATGCATCAAACCGCACACGTTCTGAATAGCTGCCCGAGTGAGCGTTCGTGTGACGATCATGGACAATCGTTTTCTTCGAAATCGCGGAACCTGTCTGGAGAACACTCCAGCTAGGCTGCGTGCCTTCGAACGAATCACGAATTTGTGACGGAGTCACTGACGCCATGTTGATCAATAGCAACATCGCAGAGACGGTCACTTTGGCAATAAAACTTGGTTTGGAAATCATGAATTTGTTGCGTCAAATCAACATTTGTTGAAATAGCGAACAAGCCGCATCAAAACGTCGTATCCCATCGACGTCGTCAATGACTTGAAAACAAACGGCTGTAACGTGGGCTTGTAGCAGGATTTAGGAACAACGACCACCTCAACCTGACGAGGAAAAAACGCAACGCTTTGAGTCGGCGCGCCAATTCGCCCAAAACGTGTTAACCCTCGGTACACAAACGACTTACGGACATCTGGCGATTTTCTTGCCCGTCGTTTGGCATCGTGAATGCGTTAAGTGCTATCAATTCAATTCATCACCTGGGCAACGCAATCATGAAACTTTTCTCACGCAACAAACAATCTCAATTGACCGACGAACTGCCACAAGATTTGAAAGACCTGCAAGAACTCGTCCGCGACCTGCCGGAACACCATCGAGAAACGATTCAACCGAAACTTGAACGCGTGGTCGAATTTACTCGTCGTCGCCGTCGAATTTTGAACTTCATTCAGGAAGCACTTGGCCAACTGCGATTAGACATGAAATACCTCATGTTTGACCTTGATGCGACACGCCGAGAACGAGACGAGCTGAAAAACACATTGGAAGGTGGGGAATAGTCAACCTCTGGTAACGGCCAGATGCAGCGATTCGCGGACGGGTAAAAAACTCCACCTCCGAGTCTGCAAACCGTGCAATATTCGATAAAACTCGACCAATTGCACGTTGAAATCCATCAGCATTTCGTTGCTCCCGGGCTGCGTTTCTAATAAAATCGAAAGATATAACCTCGTTTACCCCTTTTCAATTTTTCACAGCGCAAGCTGAGCTGGAACTTTTCTCTGATGAGTCAAAACTGGACGGCGGAACAATTCGCACAACGGATTTATGAATGCCGTTTGTTGGAAATGCGGCAACTCGACAACGTCTTCGCCGAATTGGGTGGACGCGGAGTGGAATTCGAGGAGTTTAAATCCAACCTGCTTCGTCGTGAACTGCTGACCAATTGGCAAACCACGCGATTGATGGAGGGACACCGCCGCGGATATATCTACGGAAACTGGAAAATTCTCTATCTGGTGGGTGCCGGAACGTTTGCCCGCGTTTACCGAGCGGCTCACCGAAAAACCAATGATATCATGGCGGTGAAAGTGCTGCGAAACCGCTACGCCAACGACCTGGACACCCAGGCACGATTCATGGAAGAAGCACAAACGGTGATGAAGCTGAAACATCCCAATATTGTGCCGATTCACGAAGTCAAATCGGAAAACAATCGAACCTATATGGTGATGGATTTTATCGAAGGTCAAAATCTGCGAGATTTTGTCAAAACACATGGCAAAATCAAATTGATGACCGCGCTGAGTATTTGCCGCGACCTCGCCAGTGGTTTGCGGTACGCCTACCAGCAAGGTGTTACTCATCGCGATATGAAATTATCCAACGTCTTGCTTTCCACCAACGGTCGCGCCAACCTCGTCGATTTTGGTTTGGCGGTGATCGATGACAAAACCCATGTAGCCGAAGGCTTCAACCCGCGTTCGGTTGACTACGCCGGTCTGGAAAAAACAACGAACGTTTCGCGAAACGACAAACGCAGCGACATTTATTTTCTCGGTTGCATGCTGTATCACATGCTGGCGGGCAGACCACCCCTGGAGGAAACTCGCGAACGGATGCGACGGATGAGTTCCTCTCGATTTCGAAATGTCAAACCAATCTCGAATATGGTTTCCAATCTTCCCCACGGCGTGGTCGTATTGCTCAATCGGATGATGGAGTTGAAACCAGATTTGCGAATTCAAACACCCGCCGAAGCGTTAAACGGTTTGGAAAAAGTGATCCGTGCCATCAAGGCTGGTGACCGGCGACAATATAGCGAAGAGCTTTCAAAACGAGAGGCTGAGGCCTACGAACGCCGCACACGAAAAGCGACCGAAGGCGTAGGACACACCGTCATGGTTGTCGATTCACACTCCGAAGTCCAAAACTTGTTACGCGAACGATTGAAAGGACTCGGCTATCGCGTGCTGATTCTCAGTGACCCGATCCGGGCTATTGAACGATTTGAAAACCTGGACCCCGCCGAAGATCGGCCGGCAGACTGTGTCATTTTTGGCTGTGCTGGATTAGGACAGGCCGGACTCGAAGCCTTCAATGAATTTGCGGTCAACGATTGGACGAAATCGACTCCTTCTATCCTGTTGGTGCGTGAATCACAATCCGAATTTCTGGACGATGCCAAGCTGTCCGAAAAGCGGATTTGCAGCCACATGCCAATCAAATTTCGCCAAATTCGGTCAAACCTGCAACAACTTCTCGGGATCGAAGAAGATGTATCGCATGTCGAGGAAGATTAGCCCCACCTTGTTTTTGAACCATTTTGCAATGTCTCACATAAAGCAGTCAAAATTATGACTGCCAGCATCTACGACTTCCCCAAATACTATGACTTGGTCTACGGATCCGACTGGAAAGCCGAGGTCGAGTTCATGGAGTATTGCTTCGAAACCTACGCGCAAATCGACGTTCAAAATGTGTTTGAGCCGGCATGCGGCACCGGTCGATTGCTGTTTCGACTTGCTAAACGTGGATACCACATCGACGGTCTCGACATCAACCAGAATGCGGTAGACTATTGCAACCGACGACTGAAAAAACATGGAATCAAAGAACAAGTCGTTGTCGGTGACATGTGTGATTTCTCGTTGGACCAACCGGCTGATGCAGCGTTCAACACCATCAACAGTTTTCGACATCTCGAAACGGAAAAACAATCGCTCGCTCACCTGAAATGTATGCTCAAAGCCATTCGCCCTGGCGGGCTTTACATCCTCGGCATACATCTCACACCCGCCAACCAACCCGACGCCCTTTCGGAATCGTGGTCTGCCCGCCAAGGTCATTTGGCCGTCAACACCAGGATGTGGTTAATTGAATCCAATCAAAAACAACGCTACGAAACATTTCGTCTCTGCTTTGATATCTATAAACCGTCGGGATCCCAGACCATCCAAAATGACATCCGCTTTCGAACTTATACGAGATCGCAGATTCTGAATTTGATCGGCAAAGTAAAGCAGTTTGAGATCGTGGGCATCTACGATTTTGCCTATGAACCGAACGAACAAATCGACTTAAACGATAATACCGAAGATGTCATCTTTGTGCTCAGGAAAAAATCGTAAACTGTAGTGTTGTTCGGCTAAAATGGACGACGAGAAATTATCGGATATTGGTGTGATAATTACCGCCAGATCATAAGCGCGAAACCGTAGGGCCGGTTCCCACCGGCCAATCCAACAAAACGGCCGGTGGGAACCGGCCCTACTTGATTTGATTCGCATGAATTCTCAGTCTCAAAACTCGAGCCCCAATTCCGAGCCACTCAGCTTTGAGCTTTGCCACGCCACCACTGACGACGATCATTTGTCGATCCAGAGTATCTCTGAGGTGATCTACTCGCTGTTCCAAGTCGACAACGGCAGCATCAAATTATCTGGGTGTTCGATTGAACCGAAACCGGTCCTCAAACTGAAATTGAAATCGCACTCCGAGGCTTCGGAAATCATCTACTTCACCAATGACGGTGAAATCAACCACGACTTTGCCAACTCGTTGCGACTGGACGAGTTCGAAGAAATCGCTGACGAACCGACCTGGCTCAAGGCGCCCAGCAAACGCGCGGAACTCGATCAATTGCTCGAATTGGCACAAACAAAATTAGCAGAAGATTTTCAGCGAGTATTTCAAGCCACCGTTTTCTGGTGCAAACACGTCGATGGAAAATTGACCATCGAAATCGGCGAGCAGTCGGGCTTCATCAAATTCAGTTATTGGGCTCAGCGAATCGTCGATGGATTAGACTCCTGTCCTCCCTACCTCTGTGAATATTCCGGCAAAAGCAGCTATCAGATTGTCAGTGACGATTTGGGAAACATCACCGTACCTCAGGCTTTGAAGACTTGCGAAATCACACAGAAAAAAATCGTCGAATCCCAAATCGCGGCATGCTCGGTCTCTGGTCGACAGGTTGCCATCACAGAATTGTGGACGTGTCCTGCTTCCGGGAAAAAATTGTTGGAAACTTTTGCAAAAAAATGTAGCAAATGTGATCAAAGCGTCTCCCCAGAAGCCATCGAACGCGGGTTTTGTATCGTATGTCGCAGCTTAAACTCAGCCGATCCGGGCAACCCCACGATTGGACGCATCCTGGAAAATTTCCCAGTCACGCAAAGCGGTGTTGGTTGGAAAGAGTCCGCTTGCCAAAGCTACGCGGTGGTGACCTGCCGTCGGCGACTGATGCGGTTGCTGTTTGTCATCGATCTCACAGATGACTCCATTACGATCGTCCGAAAGTCAAACCTGCTCGGATTGCGCTGGAAAGATATCGACGTCGAGCAACTCAAATAGACTGCGATCTCGATTTTTTAGAACCAGTTGCCAAGGCAAATCCGCACATCACAAACCCCACCAGCGCGATCCCAAAAAACACATAAGCGATAATTTTTCGAGCACTGACCGTCTGTGTTCCCAGCAAAATATCGGACTGTGCCCATTCGGTCGGCGGTTGTTCCAAAATCTCGTCGTGCCAGACTCGCCACAACTCGTCAGTTGGCGCCACCTCGATATCGGCCTCGATTTTTTCGTACTGCTCTCGAGGGTCAATTTTCGTAATCTCGCGTTGCCACTGCATCGCCTTGGAATAATGATAAATCCCGGCCGACAACCCAATCAGAACAATTGGCAAACCGATGACAAACATCCACGTTTGAGCCAGACCCATTGCTGACCGAGGTTCGTGTGAAATGGAATCGGCACCTTCGTTTGCCGGTTTTAGGCGTTTTATTTGGCTTAATTTCGGCAATTCCGTTTCGTGCTGACAAAATGGACATCGCACCAAGCGACCAGCCTGAGAAATCTCGACATTGAACGATTGCTTGCACTCTGTACACGGAAATAAATAGTCGGTGGCCATTGGGGAATTTGGTTATTTGTTGGTGGATGACGGATTCTCAGGTAGCGGTGCCATAAGTGTTGGTGACTGGAAATCATAACCCGACGCGTTAGCGAGTGACCAGGTTTTTCGTACATTTACGGGTTGTTTTGGTCCCTCGCTCACGCCTCGCACTTGCGATGTGACTGCAACACTTATGGCACAACGACCAATTACTGGCATCTTTACTGTACTTTTTGCCACGACCATTGGTTCGCAAAATACGTAAATTGCAACGGCTGATTCTAGCTGGAATGTGCTGAACTTGGCAGAGCCGCAACAGATGAAACTTTGGTAACCATCAACCGGCGGTCGCTGCCCCGTTGGTTGGCCGCAAACTCTCTCTAGAACATCTGGATCCACTTTTCCTCAATGGCCCAGGATTTGCTATCCCTTATCCAAGTGGCAAAAAAGTGGCTGAAGCACCTGGAAAACGCACCTCATTTTTTTTTTGACTAGACCCATGTTTAGTTCTGGTTAAAATTAGATTATCCGCGATCCAAAGCTCCCCCAGACTTGCATTTCAAGTTGATTTCAAGGCACGAACACAACGACCTAGCTTGAGTCCACCCAACATTCCGCGAAGTTGTCAAACAGCCCGTGGAGACTCCGTCGTTTTGTCCCCTTGGGCATGAAGTGGTGTGTAACTTTGGTTTTGCAAATTGTTTCCAACGAAACAAACACGGCAAGACCGTGCGACTTTGAATTACACAGGGCTGTTTCTTTCATGGAGTCGTTTGATCCGTTTTGATTTTACGCGATCACGTTACGGCTCAAAGGTAACACCAATCAAATGAACCATGTCGCAGGCCTCGTCTATCTCAAAATGAAAATTAATACCGCAAAGGAAACTACTTCCCAATCAACACCTGATGTCATGACATCACAAGTTGCATCCTTTGCCCCAACAAGGCCACAGATATTTAAACCAGGAGCATAAGCTTTGTTCGACGTTATCCTCGATGAATTAGAAGATGAAGCAACAGCGCGCGTCGCTCAACAAACACTCGGCGACAAACTGGATGAAGAAGATCCGATAGGTGTGAGTTCCGCTGAAGCTGAGCAGGATATCAAAGATGCAGAAGAGTTGTTTGGTGTCGATGAAAACGAATCGTGGTCGGATGACCCCGTTCGCATGTACTTGACGCAAATGGGAGAAATCCCGCTTTTGACTCGTCACGAAGAAATCACACTAGCCAAACAAATCGAAGACACACGACGTCAATTTCGCACCAAACTTCTGGAATGCGATTACGTCATCCAGGCTGCTTACAAAACACTCAAACGCGTTCACGCCGGTGAACTGCCGTTTGATCGAACCGTGCAAGTCTCGGTCACCGATCGACTGGAAAAAGAACAGATCCTCGGACGGATTCCTCATAACATCAATACGCTCGAAGTCCTGTTGAAACGAAACAAACATGACTTCCTCGTGGCACTTTCAAAATCTCACTCGAAAGCGCGACGTCGAAAAGCGTGGCAGGATCTGTCGCGACGACGACGTCGTACCGTTCGGCTCATCGAAGAACTTGGTTTGCGTACCCAAAAAATCGAAAACATGATTGGGACCATCGAGGAATTCAGCAGCCGCGTTGACGATCTCGCCGCTCGAATTAAACGACATAAAAAATCGGGCAAACCTGCCGAAGATCGCCAACCCCTGGTAGAACAACTTCGCAATATCCTGGTCGCTTGTCAGGAAACTCCACGAAGTCTGCGGAATCGCGTCCGGTTCCTCAAAAAAGTCTACTCCGAATACCAAAAAGCGAAACGAGCCCTGTCCGAAGGGAACTTGCGGCTGGTCGTCTCGATCGCCAAAAAATATCGCAATCGCGGTCTCAGCTTCCTGGATCTGATTCAAGAAGGCAACGCAGGCCTGATGCGAGCTGTCGACAAATTTGAATATCGACGAGGTTTCAAATTCTGTACCTACGCCACTTGGTGGATTCGTCAGGCCATCACACGCGCCGTGGCCGACCAAAGTCGTACGATCCGGATTCCGGTCCACATGGTCGAAACCATGTCACGCGTCCGCACCGTTTCGCGACAACTGCTGCAGGAATTGGGACGAGAACCTACGCTCGAAGAGGTCGCTCGACGCGCTGAAACCACGATCGAAGAAGCTCGTCGTGTCTTGGCCATGAGCCGGTATCCCATTAGTCTGGATCGCCCCGTCGGCAACAGCGAAGACAGCCATTTCGGTGATTTGCTGCCAGACGGTGAAGCTGAAAACCCATCCTTGGGAGCTGCTCAAGAAATGCTTCGCGGTCGAATTACAAAAGTGCTCAAAACCTTGAGCTATCGTGAACGCGAAATCATCAAACTCCGCTACGGACTTGGAGATGGTTACAGCTACACGCTCGAAGAAGTAGGCCACATCTTCAAAGTCACTCGCGAACGAATTCGACAAATCGAAGCCAAAGCAGTTCGCAAACTTCAACAACCCAGCCGCAGCCAGGAACTGGTCGGATTCCTCGATTAGATGAATGGTTGTTTGTAATTTAGTCATACTCAAACGGCGAGCCATCAAGCTCGCCGTTTTTTTATGTCATCGCAGATGCGCGTTGTCGAATCTGCCAATTTCTCGCACAACGAAAAATGGTTTGGATGATGTTCCGAACTCAAGCTATTTCCGCAGGGCGAATATCGTGCATGTCGGTAACGCGTTTTGGAGCTTCCGGGCTTCATCATCTGTAATCGGGAAACTGATCAGCAAAGTGTTCAGATTTTTCAAACACACGATGGTTTCAAAATCATCGACTTGAGTTCCAATCAGATTGAGATACTGGAGACGCTTCAGAGACCTTAACGATTGAATGCATTGAATTTTAGTCGCACGGAGATTGAGATCCTCCAGCAGATGCAACTTGACGAGTGGCGTTACGTCATCGACCCGGGTGAACGACAGATTGAGTGCTTCAAGATCTGTCAAATCACTGACAAGGGTCAAATCGTCGAAATTCGTATATTCGAGAATCAACTCATAGAGATTTTCCAGCTTAGAAATTGGACTCCAATCTGCTGAGTCGACTGAGGCAAGATAGAGACTTTCCAACCTGGGAAATCCCTGGAGCGGCGATAGATCGAGAACTAGTCTATCACCCGAGTGTGTACCCTGGATCATCACATCGACAACACTTGAGAAATAGTCAATTCCAATCAAATTGACTAACCACTTAGGGGCTGGCAGATCGGGTTCGTCATCAACTCCATCTGCATTCATTTCGTAGTCGTAAACAACCGATCCACCATTTTCGATCACCCACGCCACAGCATTTTTCTGCCGCTCCACGCGATAGACAAACCAGGCAAGCCACACCGATAAACCGACGACAACAACGAGAAACGTTCTAATTCCAAATCTGAAAAATCTGCGCCTGAGTTTGATTGGTGCTCCAGCCATACCGGTATCTTATCAAAGCTTCTTACTCAATCGCGATGCCAGTTTTTTCAAAGCAAAACACAACTCCAGCCAGCAACACGCATAAACCTGAAGCAATAGAATGCGGCGCGTTCTACGTCACGCGAGTCTCGGGAGGGCGAGGCTCCTGCCGAGCCGAATCACAGGCGCGTTGTTGTCGGGCTTATGGCTCACGCAGAGGCGCAGAGACGCAGAGTTTGGGGTGGCATTATGCCTTCACCAAAGTGTTGTCCAACATCCAAACAAAAGCAGTTCTTACATGAGACTAATTGATATTTTTAATGATCGTGATTGGTATCGCGACTTGTATTCCACATTATCTGTTCCGCCCCAAACTCTGCGTCTCTGCGTCTCTGCGTGAGCCTTGAGTACCCTAATTGTTTTGTTACGGCTCGGCAGGAGCCTCGCCCTCCCGAAACGCAAACGAATCACCAAAGACTAACGACAAATTTCGTTCCCGTATTGGTGCTTCGTGAGGCAGAACCTACCACAACCGCTAAAAATTTGGCCATTTCTGCGTCTCTCGATATACTAATCCTATTCCAGCTGCCGAAAAAACAGTTGGATCTTGCCATCTACCAACATAAAAGGGCGTTTGAAAAATGTTGATCATCCCTGGCCACCGCGGAAAAGACGTTTGCGACTCGCACGTTGGAGAAACTCGACGCGATCTCCTGCGAGTTGGTGGATCAGCCATCTTGGGATTGTCGCTCGGCAGCATGATGCAGCTCCAATCTGCCAACGCCAACGAAACCGACTCCAAAAAGAAAAAGCATGGGCCGGGCTGGGGAAAAGCCAAAAGCGTCATCATGCTGTATCTCCAAGGCGGTCCCAGTCATCTCGACTTGTGGGACCCCAAAGACAACGTACCGGCCAACGTCCGCAGCAAATTCAAACGGATCAAAACCAAAACCGATGGCATGGATGTCACGGAACTGCTGCCCAAAATTGCTCAAGTGACGGACAAACTGACGATGATCCGTTCGATGAGTTACACGCCCGTCGGATTGTTTAATCACACGGCGGCGATTTATCAAATGCATACCGGTTACACAGCCGACAAAGTCAGTCCGTCCGGCCAACTCGAACCGCCGACCCCCAAAGACTTTCCGACATTTGGCTCCAATATCATTCGTCTGAAACCGCCCAAAGAGCCGATGCTGCCGTTCGTGATGATGCCACGTCCGTTGCAGGAAAGTAACGTTGTCAACAAAGCGGGCACCGCCGGGTTCCTCGGACGCGGTTACGACCCGTACTACCTGTTCCCCACCGGCAACGACATGGACATGAAAAAAATGGACCGGATCAACGTCGAGGATTTGAAACTGCGATCCGACATTTCTCAAGGTCGACTTGTCCGCCGAGCAAAACTTCGCGACATCCTCAACAAAGGCATGCCGGAGATCGAAAAAGCGGTCAAGAAATACGACCTCGATTCGTATTACGAAACAGCGATCAGTTTGATCAGCAGTGGCCGCGCACGTGACGCTTTCGATCTGTCAAAAGAAAAAGACAAAACGCGCGAAGCCTACGGTCGCAACACATTTGGACAATGTTGTTTACTCGCTCGCCGATTGGTCGAAGCGGGAACACGCGTCGTCGAAGTCATCTGGCCCAAAGTCGCCAATTCCGACAATCACTCCTGGGATGTTCACAAAGGCTTGAGCAAAAGGATGAAAGACCAAGCCGCCCCAATGTTGGACGCTGGCGTCTCCGCATTGCTGGCCGATCTCGATGCCCGTGGAATCTTGGACGAAACGCTCGTTGTCTGCGTTGGAGAATTCGGTCGCAGCCCGCAACGCGGTGTCAGCACATCAGGCAACGATAATACCGATGACGGTCGCGATCACTGGCCATATTGTTACACCGCCCTGGTTGCCGGAGCCGGAATCAAAAAAGGATTCGTTTACGGAAAAAGCGACAAGACCGCTTCTGCACCACTCGAGAATCCCGTTCACCCCACGCAATTGTTGGCAACGATCTATCACGCAGTCGGCATCGACCCCGAGACGATCGTTTACAACCATCTCAATCAACCTCGAGAGCTGGTCAAAGCACAAGCCGTAACCGGTCTGTTCGGTTAACAAGTAGGACCGGTTCCCACCGGCCAATCTATTGTGAGCGGCAAGGCGCTAGCCGCCGGTATGATCTAACCGGTACGAGACCGCTACGAAACACCAAACAACCCGTACCGGCGGCTAGCGCCTTGCCGCTCACGGTCAGGTTCGGCCGCGGCCTCGCCCTCCCACATCATCCCATCAAAAACCGCGACTTAAAATCATCAAACCGGACAAACCATCCGGCGGCAACGATCTCGCAAACCAAGCACTTACCCTGTGGCACCAACACCTCGATATTGCGCTGAACAAACTCGGCAATCTTTCGTCCATCCCCTGAACCTTTGAGCTCCAACCCTGACACACGCTCAACCCGTTCGCTGATAATACCATCGAGTTGCCAAACCGGATCGGTTCCCCGGCAAACAAACGATCCATCCAACTCAACGAAAACATGATCCAGCGTATCCAAGGTTTGACAGAAAGCGTCAAAAGAACTTTCAAACAAATCTTCGTTGTCGCGATGGCCCTGAATTGCGAGGAAAGTCACTCCGTTCCACTGAAACTCGTCGCCGGTTTCAATTGACGAACCGACATGTAAATGGATATGCCAGTCGAACATGGCCTGTCAACTTGTTTGAGATACAACCCAGTTCAAATAATCTTCGCTGCCGTCAACGATATCGACAGCGATGATCTCTGGCATTTCATAATTGTGTTGTGCCTGGATCACGGCTTTGAGATCGCCAAATTTCGTCATCGTTGTTTTCAACTGGCACTGCCACTCGGTTGACGTTTCGACCTGGTCTTTCCAAACATAATGACTTTCGATGGGTCCGAGCACTTGCGCACAAGCTGCCAATTTCTTTTCAACCGCCGCGCGCGACACTGATTTCAATACGGCTGGATCGTCGCTGGTTGTGACAACCATGATGCAACGCGGATTTTCACTTGAATTCATTTTTTTCTCTTTCAGCAAAGGTTCTCCGGCACCAAAGATGGACAAGAGCAAAACAACGACCGACGATACGACAAGATAGCCGCCCAAAATCCGCTTGACATGATAACCGGAAACCTGGTTTGAAAAACGCGCTGAGAAAAACGCTGCCAGCGCAGACGTGGTCATCACAATCAACGCGACACCCCAGGTCGCCGTCCCATCAATCGTATGCAATACAACACCCGGGATCGCGCTGATTCCCATGATCAAAATGGACGAACCGATCGCAACTTTCGTTGGCATCGCCATGACAATGATCAAAAAAGTCGCAATCAAGACCCCGCCACCGCCACCAGTCACTCCCATAATGCATCCAGTGACTAATCCAAACGGGATCAAAAACCAAACGTTGATTCTGGCGTCGGAACTGTGCTCTTCGCTTTTTCCAGACGGCAGCAACATCTTGAGCCCAATGATCATCAAAGCGACGGTCATCAGAATTTTCAACCATGAATTATCGACTTTGCCGGAAAACAAATGCCCCACCGGGACGGTCACTGCAATCGCCAGCGCAGATATCAACGCCACGCGAAAATCGATATTTCTCGATCGCCAGTATGGTCCGATCGACGCGGCAGCATTGGCCACCGTCACCACGAACGTCAAACCGATGATGTTGCGAATATCGACGTTGACCAACAACAGCGCCGAAATCAGCAGCGACATACCGCTGGCGCCAGTTAATCCGGTCAACGTTCCAGTAAATGCGCCGATCAGCGCGAACACCGCCAGCAACTCGATCGTCAATTCTAGTCCAAGAAAGTTCATACAGGCAAAATCATGTTGCCGGGAATCGATACCAATTTTCTATTGGAACATTGATGTGTCATGAATCCAAGTTGAGTTCGGCAATTCGCACAACATGTTCACGAACCATTGTGTTATTTATTCCGATCGCAACGATTATCTCTGACGTGCGCTTTTGGAAAAAATTTTAGCACTCCGTAAAATATAGTGCCGAATGATAAGTGTAGTGACCCATCGCGCAATGGATTTGACGCGTCTGACGCCAATGGATTGGTTTTGGAAAAACTGGCCACAACCAAATGAGATGAGGATAGCGCTTCGGATGGCTCAAAAAAATATCTTGATTGTTAGCAGCGATGAACATGGAAATCACGTTGAAACAACATTAGATTCGGCAGACGATCTGATTGCTCGTTATGAGCAAATTGGCATCGACGACTGTAGTACCGACCTTGCTCTGCGAGGTTTTCCGGTCGTCCGGGGTCTGGTAGGTCCGATCCCTGAAAACAAGGCAACGGTGCGCTATGAAACCGTTCCAGTCTTTGAAGAACTGACCAAAATTTGGGCGGCGACAAAAACCAAACGACGTCGTCGAACCAAAGCTGCGATCGAAGCGGAGCGCGCGGCATTGGCAGCTGCGGCGGCCAGCGAAGAAAGCGACAAACCAGTTCCAGCACCGTTGGGCATTTTCAAAATGCCCGTGATCGGACCGAACGAAACGGTCTAAAC
Organism: Pirellulaceae bacterium; assembly: GCA_028280445.1. Taxonomy (GTDB): domain Bacteria; phylum Planctomycetota; class Planctomycetia; order Pirellulales; family Pirellulaceae; genus JANQLU01. Next base: position 49,201 of record JANQLU010000136.1, read on the forward strand.
CGATCAAGCGTTATAGTTGGTATTGGTCATGTACTGTTCGGAAACAGGTTGCAGGCCCTGTTTTCGCTTTTGCTTCTTGGAGCAACCGGTGAACGTTCCTGAATTGACCACCCGCTCAATATCAGCGACGCTCATGCCTTGCTCGAGCATCCGTTCTTTCAGTCGGGTCGTTCGATAGACCGTAAACGATTTTGCGACAATTCCACCCAACGTTGTGATAGTCAGCCAGGAAAAAGTACACACAATTGCGATGACGGGAACGATTTCTCCCGAGTTGATCAGTTGTTCAGCCATTGTGCTGCTCCGGAAACTTGACCCAACCTAATTGATTTCTGCCAAAAAACGCTTTTGCGCAGACTCAAAAGCTGTAATTCGCTCAACCCGAATAATATTGGGAACTGAAACGAAAAAAAATGGAAAACATTCAAAAATCGCCAAAATGACTGCATTTACAGAGTTTTTTTGCTCCGCCTTGCGAACTCAAAATCGACGTCCGCCGTAACACATCTGCCTGGACGCACCATCTTCTGAAGCTCGACAAACAGGCGATTGCAAAACTCGGTTCGGCCGGTTGGCCGTAAGACTGATTTGTTTGTTGCAATCGATCATTCGCTTTCACGTCGAGTGGGTTGTATGGATTACATGATCAAAAAATGAATCCAAATTTTTTGACCATGGTTGATTCGTAATCTATGTTTTTATGGCCTTTGTTTTTGTGCTCCCACGTTCGTATTGCGCGCTCTCGGACGACTCGCAGACAAACGCCAATTACCTGAAAAGGCAAGGAAGTTCATTCCGCACGCTCCACCAATAAACTCTGCGGGATGTATCTTAATTGCTGCCCTTAACGGATGGACAGCCATATGATTAAAGCTCCTCAAAATCGCTGGGAGTCGGTACGCAGTAACGCGAACCAGACTCGCTGGAACTGTAAAACGATCGCCGCCAGTTGTTGTCGCATCGCCGCTTCAACAATTCTTGTATTCTGGTGCGCGGCACTTTCCGCGCAAAACTTTCGTGTCCCTACTCCCCAAGATCTGAATTCCCAGACAAATTCGTCAACCAATACGCAGGCCGTTCAACCGACACAATCGGCGGCAACCGATAGCCTGTCACCGACCACTTCGGCCAAACCCACTCTCAGCGCCGACCAACTCGTTCTGCATCGTGGTCAGGAATTCGAAAAACAAGGCCGATGGGGTGACGCACTCGCACTCTATCAACGGGCTGTCAAAAAACACCCAACAAATCGCAAAATCGCACAACGACGCAACATCGCGCGTTTGCACTATGATTTGGATCGCCGTTACAGCGATTCGGGATACCTAAAAACACTTCGCACAGCAAATGGCTCGACCGCGCTGCAAGTTTACGCCGATGTACTAACCAAAGTCCAATCGTACTATGTCGAAAAACCCAACTGGCAATCGTTGGTGAATCACGGAGCCGCCAGTCTCGAAATCGCGTTGTACGACAAAGCGTTTCAACAACACAACGCCAAAAAGATCGACGCTGCAAAACTTCAAAACGCGATCAAATCGATTCGGCATACGCTACGATCATTCCCCGTCTCCAATCGAAACGACGCCTATGTCGTTGCCAGCAGCATCAGTCGTACGATGAACGAACAATTGGGCATTTCGATTCAATCGAGCGTCTACGAGTTTATCAGCGGTGCCGTCGTTGCACTGGATCCGTATTCGTCCTTTTTGACGGGAACCCAGTATTCGGAAACCATGTCATTGATCGAAGGCAATTTTGTTGGCCTCGGCGTTGAACTCAAAACTGGTAAATCAGCACTCAACATTATCGATGTCCTGGATAACGGATCAGCTCAACGTGCCGGTCTGGTTGGCGGTGACAAAATCGTTTCGGTCGAAGGCAAAACGGTCGAAAGCCTCGGCAGCGAAGTCGCAGCAGATATGCTTCGCGGCCCGGAAAACAGCTATATCATTTTGACGATCGAACGAAAAAACGGCTCAAAACATCGCCTGCGTTTGCAGCGAAAACGAGTTGAAATCCAAAGCGTTGATCGGGTCCAAATGGTCGATCGCCAAAATGGCGTCGGCTATATTCGGATCACTAATTTCCAGAAAACAACTCCGCGAGATTTTGATAACGCCCTCTGGAAACTCCATCGCCAAGGCATGCGTAGCTTGATCGTCGATGTTCGCAGCAACCCTGGAGGTCTGCTCGACGCGTCTGTTGCCATCGCCAACAAATTCGTCAGCAAAGGAGTCATTGTTTCGACTCGAGGACGCAACACTTTGGAAGATTTCACTTACAACGCCAAACTGGCGGGAACTTGGCGAGTCCCATTGATCGTTTTGATTGATGAAAACTCGGCCAGTGCCAGTGAGATTTTTGCGGCAGCAGTCTCAGAAAACCGACGCGGTACAATTGTCGGAACGCAAAGCTACGGAAAAGGTTCCGTTCAAGGAATCTTTCCGCTCAACGTTTCAGGAGGCGGCATTCGGCTCACCACTTCGAAATTTTATTCACCGCGAGGCATCGCCATTAGCAGCCGCGGCGTCAAACCTCATATCGAAGTCCAGACGACACTCAAGCCAAGTGAGTTGAATCGTGCCAAACGCGATCAAGACGCCGTTTTAAAAACAGCGATGCGATTAGCCGTTCGAAACATGCAAACTTCGAGAACTCCAAGCCAATAATCAAAACAATCAATTCCGGTTGCTGACACCAAAGCCTGCTGAACAGCAGGCTTTTTTTGTGGGGCTGCGGCTTCGGGAGGGCGAGGCTCCTGCCGAGCCAAGACTAACAACCGAGCCAAGACCAACGATTAAGTGCAAAGGAATGGCTCACGCAGAGGCGCAGAGATTTGGGAAAGTCTTGTGCTTTCCAACATCACGACAAGGCAATTAGTACACAGAACTACTTAATATTTTTATTGATCGTGATTGGCAGCAAGATCAATGAGCCGCAGTACCTGGTCCATCCTGACCTCTGCGTCTCCGCGTCTCCGCGTGAGCCTTTAAGTCTGATAAACGATACGTCTCGGCTCGGCAGGAGCCTCGCCCTCCCAAAAACCTCGCCCTCCCGAAAACCTCGCACTCCCGGAGCCTCAACATCATTTGCCGGAAGTCTTTTGCTTTTCAGCCGCTTCGACGATTTTCATCATGTCCTTGCCGGCGATGCCGTCGGCGATGACTTTTTGGATGTTGATTCCCTGTTGAAACAGTCGGAAAAATATATCGTTGTTAACAACGATTTTTCCCGACTTGTCAATCAACCAGTAAGATGGAATCGAACGCACACCAAACACTTCGACGGTTGGCGCTCCCCACCCATCAACAACGCCTTGTGTCCACGAAATTTTTGCATCCGCAACCACTTTGGCGGCAGCGGTGAAATCTTTGTCCAGACAGATGCTTAAAAACTCAACATTGCCGCTGACGGTTTTCAGGCTTTTATAAATGGGTTGCAACGATTTGATATCGCTGACCGACGGTCGACTTTGAGCGCTCCAAAAATTCACCAACAGAAATTTGCCCTCGAAATCTTTCAATGCGACTTTACCGCCATCTGGTTTTCGCACATTAAATGCCGGAGCCTGTTCGCCGACAGAATACAAACGGGTAATGGCGACCGGCAACTCTTTCAATTGAACTTCGTTGACCTTGCCGACATCGATCTGGCCAAAAACTTCAAAGGCGTATTTTTTGCCGTCGATTTCTCGATCCAATCGGCCAAACAACCCGTATCGCCCGGGGGCAACATCAAACACGACGAATACTCCGTCATCTTCGATATCGACGTCAAACTGTTTTCGCGCATCGAGCTGTTTTTGGCGTTTTGCCAACAACTGCTTACCAGCGTCGCTAGCCTGAAAGTTTTTCATCCATTGTTGTCGGCTTTCGGGCGAGCGCGACTGCCAGTCCTGCGGAAATGGAAATGGAGCCAAATTGACCTGCTCGGTCATGCGGAGTTTCAACTCCTGAATGGTGAATTTCAACGAGCCTTTTTTTGGATTCACGATCTTGCCGCGGACGGTGGCCAGATCCAGTTCAGCCTTTTTCTCTTGGCCAGACTGTGATTTCTGGTTTTGGGTAAATGCGAGATCGTTCACTCCACAAAACGCGACAATCACGCAAGCGGCAAAAAATGATGGGAAGTTCATTGCAATGATCCAAAAAAACAATGGGTGGGCTACCAAACAATATACATTGTAACTTCTGAGAATAACTTGGCGCGAATTCTGGCGGTTGCCCTTCGAATCTCAAGCCAATACACTGTTTCGTTGGCGTTTTTTTCAGTCTCGGCTCAAAATGTGGCCTAACGATTCGTTTTATCTGCATAAGTGGAATTTACATTGTCTGGAACCTGCATAATTGGCCTTCAATGGGGCGACGAAGCCAAAGGCAAAATGGTCGACCTCCTCAGCCAAAATCATGATCTTGTTGTGCGTTATCAAGGTGGGGCGAATGCAGGCCACACGGTCGTTGTCGGCGATGATGTTTATAAATTGCATTTGATTCCCAGTGGGATCATTCACCCCACCGTTCTCAATGTGATTGCACCCGGAGTCGTCATTAACCCGGCGACCATCCTGGCCGAAATTCAATCCTTGATCGAGCGAGGCATGAATCTTGAGGGCCGATTGGTCATGAGCCAACGCGCCCATGTCGTTTGCCCCTGGCATGTCGAAGAAGACAAACTCGACGAAAGCCTCCAGGATGATCAGGAAAACATTGGTACAACGCTTCGTGGTATCGGACCCTGTTATCGCGACAAAGTGGGTCGCAAATATGCACTTCGACTGATCGATCTCATCCAGGATGGATTGGCTGACAAAGTGGAGAGAATCGTTGCCTACAAACAAAAAATACTGAACGCACTTTCGCCGAGTCCTCCTGCTCTCGATTCGCAAGCGATCACCGCAGAACTTGTCGAACAAGGGCAACAACTGAAACCTTTGATTGCGGACACCAATCATCTGGTGCTCGACGCGGTAGCTCAAGGTAAATCGATTTTGTTCGAAGGAGCCCAAGGCGCTTTGCTGGACATTGATCACGGAACATTTCCGTACGTAACCAGCAGCAACAGCTCAGGAGTCGGCGTCTGTGCGGGCTCAGGAGTACCGCCGCGTTGGATCAATAAAGTAATCGGGATCGCAAAAGCGTACAGCACTCGCGTTGGCGGCGGGCCGTTTCCGACAGAATTACATTGCGAAACGGGCCAAGTCATTCGCGATATCGGGAAAGAATACGGAACCACAACGGGTCGTCCACGTCGTTGCGGGTGGTTTGACGCCGTAGCCGTTCGCTACACCAGCCGTCTCAGCGGTGTTAACAGTGTCTCGCTGATGATGCTCGATGTTTTGAGCGAGCTCGATGAAATCAAAATTTGCACGGCCTACAAAATTGACGGCGAGATCACTGAAAACATGCCAGCCGATACGGAAACGTTGCGACGGGCAGAACCGGTCTATCAAACACTGCCAGGCTGGAAAGTCGATGTTTCTCAGATGGAACATTTTGACGAATTGCCTGAAAATGCTGTCAATTACATCAATACCATCAGCGAATTGTTAAAAACACCAATTGAGTTTGTGTCGGTCGGACCCGACAGACAACAGACCATAAAATGCAAAAACGCCCCCGTTGTCGCCTAACGAATCATTTCCGCGGAGCTTGAACGTGACTGCAGAAAACGTCCGTGATGCGATACCGCAAGATTCATTGGACATACCTCCTGAAAAACTTCCACGACACGTCGCAGCCATCATGGATGGAAACGGACGTTGGGCCCAAGCGCAGAATCGGCCGAGAGTCGCCGGTCACCAGCGCGGTGCGAAAACTGTTCGCACGATCACCGAAGAATGCGCGCGACTGGGAATCGGACAATTGACCCTGTATTGTCTGTCCAGCGAAAATTGGAAACGTCCCGCCGAAGAACTCGATTTCCTGATGTTGTTGTTGAAAGAGTATTTGATCAGTGAACGCTCCACATTAATGGACAATAACATCCGGTTGCAAATCATTGGACGTCGTGGGCCGATTCCCGAAAGCGTGCAACAGGAAATGGATAAAACGGTCGAAATGACCGCGGCCAACACTGGGACTGTGTTGTGCCTGGCCATCAACTATGGAAGCCGCGGAGAAATTGTCGATGCGGTCCGCACGATTTGTGAAAAAGTCAAATCGGATTCATTGTCCATCGATGACATTGATGAGCTGACGATTTCCAACCATTTGTATACAGCTGGAATGCCGGACCCCGATTTGTTGATCCGAACTTCCGGAGAATTACGCGTCAGTAATTACTTGCTGTGGCAAATCAGTTACGCTGAACTCTGGATTACACAAAAATACTGGCCCGATTTTACGATTGCGGATTTTCACCAGGCGTTATTGGAATACGCAGGCAGACGACGTCGCTATGGCGGTTTGACTGAGAAAGTGGAGATTGATCCTTGCTGAGTCGACGACTTTTATCCGCTGCCATCATTCTGACTTGTCTGTTTACTTTGATTTGGCTGGAAATTTACCTTGGAAAACAAACCGGGCATCTCGGTATTATTTTTACGCCGATCGTGTTGTTGGTTGGCCTGGCTGCGAGTGATGAACTGAGAAACATGTGGAGCGCGCGAAATGATGCTCCCAATTTCTGGGTTACGTTAATAGGAACCGGCATGATTATTTTGTCGTCGTGCCTTCCCGCTTTGTGGCAACAATACCCCGTAGATTGTTCAGTCGGAAAACTCGGATGGACCTTGTTTGGATTCGCGACTGCAGTCGGTTTGGCGTTTCTCTATGAAATGACAACCTACGACGGCACGGGGCACGGCCACATCGGTTCTCGGATTGCCCGGAGCGTACTGATTTTTGGTTATGTTGGAATTCTCCTCTCGTTCGTTTCCGCCATTCGTTTTCACGACTCGACGAGCGCCGCAAATCAAATCGGAATGTTTGCATTTGTTTCTGTCGCCGCGGTTGTCAAAATTTCGGATTCGGCGGCCTACTTTACCGGACGGGCGATTGGCAAACGCAAAATGTGGCCCAAGCTGAGTCCGGGCAAAACCGTGGCTGGGACCATCGGTGGAATTATCGGTGGAATTTTGGGAGCGCTGTTTGTTTTCTTGGTGGTCTCCAAACTGTTCGTTGACCGCGACGAACCTTTCACTTGGTGGGCAGTCATGATGTTTGGGTTGATGGTCAGTATCGCGGGGATGATTGGTGATCTGGCAGAATCACTGTTGAAACGCGAATCGGAAACCAAAGATTCGAGTTCTTGGCTCCCAGGTCTCGGCGGCGTGATGGATATTATTGATTCGGTATTGGTGGCTGCACCGGTTGCCTATGCATTCTGGGTTTCAGGTCTGCTCGACTGACGACAGCCAATTGAACCGATTTTCGGGTTTTTGCGGCAATTTCAAAAAACAATTTATTGCCGTAAGTGCTTTAAAAACAAGCACTTACAGAGACCTACGCCCTTTTCAGGGTGTCTTTGTGTGTGGATCAGGTATAGTTATTTAGTTGACCGCAACTTGCCTGAAAGTGCGGTCGTTTTTTGTTTTAGGGTGCGGCCGTCTTAAACCGCATTATTGCATGACCGAAAATACGATTCCGGCGATCGAGCCTCAATTGATTTTGCCCCTGTTTGGCGCGCGAGATCAACATCTACGGCGAATCCGGCAACGCTTCAACGTGGCCATCACCCATCGCGACGGCCAAATCAAAATCACAGGTGACGAAGATAATGTTGCGCAAGCCACCGAAGTTCTCACGCATCTGAAACGCATCGTGGAGCGCCGCGGCAGCCTGACACCAGATTTGTTTGACGCTACGGTCGCACAAGTCACCGGTGAAGGTCCGCCTGTCTCGAACGAAGCCGTCGACGTTCTGCAAACAGGACGTCAGATTCGTCCGCGCACAGAGGGACAAGCGAATTATGTCGACGCCATTCGCAACAACGATATCGTATTTGCCGTCGGACCAGCGGGCACAGGAAAAACTTACCTCGCCGTCGCGATGGCCGTCGAGGCGTTGAAACATCAAGCGATCAGAAAAATTGTCCTCGTTCGCCCGGCGGTCGAAGCCGGCGAAAGTTTGGGATATTTGCCGGGCGATATGCAAGCCAAAATCAATCCATACCTGCGACCTCTGTTGGACGCGATTAATGAAATGATCGGCTACGATCAAGTTCAACAACTGATCCAACAAGATGTCATCGAAGTTATCCCGCTGGCTTACATGCGCGGCCGAACATTGAACGAAGCGTTTATCATTTTGGACGAAGCTCAAAATTCGACTGTCGCGCAAATGAAGATGTTTCTGACCCGAATGGGACACGACTCCAAAATCGTCGTTTCCGGTGACGCAACGCAAACCGATTTACCGCATCACACCTCCAGCGGATTGCGTGATGCGCTGGTCCGTTTGAAAAAAATCAAAGGTGTGCGGATGGTTGAATTGACGGCCGCCGATATCGTCAGACATCAACTGGTTCAAAAAATTGTTGAAGCATACGAAGTCAAACAGCGCGATTCACGAGCCCCCAACGGTCAACAGGATCAACGAAACAAAACCGGCGAGGCCAAGAAGAAAACGAGTACAACGCGTAGCGAATAGCGTGCGAACAACCCATCCTGTTGGGCAACACACGTGAGTTTCGAACCCCAGAGAATTCACACAACGACAAAACAATGTCAAACACACCCACCAAGCGACGTCGGCAGTACATTTCGACTCCCGATTCACCTTGGAAAAAACTAAACCAAATGATTCGCAAACCTGAAATCTGGTACAGGTTACAGCTTTGCGTCGTCACGGGAGTGATTTTATGGGCGGTCACCGGCGGCTGGGCACCGCCGTTTAAATACCGAGTGCGTTCCGTACCCCAACGCGATATGCACGCCCGCGTGCGTTTTGAATATACCGACAACGAACGAACCAAAGACGCGCGCGAACGCGCCAGCCGTGCCGTCCCCTGCTTTTACGAAAACGATGGTTCGAAACTGGATGACTTGCGCAATTCATTGATCGAAAAAATCTTTGCCATCAAAGACAAAGAGTTTGCGGAAATCAGTCTCGACGATTGGAAATCGTTCTTTGAGCCAACGGCGCTCGAAGATCTCGACAATGAAAAACTAAAAACCCAGTTCGATGCTTTCAAAGAGTCTATCGCCGCCGATACTGATTTGGCACAACTAAAACACGCGGTCGAAGTCGCTTTTATTCCGTTTGAGAAAAGTGGACTTTTAACAACCCTGGAACATCAACCCGACCAGGGAAGCATGCTGGAAATCCAAGTCATTCCCGTCGGCAATTTGACAAACGCTCCCGGTAAACGAGTTGAAACAGAAGAAGTCCGCATCGCTGCAGTCGCCAAAGATATTCGGGACAGCATTCGCAAAGAACTGAAAAACCAATCAAACATTATCAAAAACCACGATGTTGTCGCGGACCACCTGTTTTACTGGATGCGGCCTCAACTACCGGTCACGTTGAAGTATCGTGATGAAATTACCCGCCGCGCAAGACGCCGCGCGGCCGCCGAAGTCACTGAAATCAAAAAAGTCTTTGAGCCAGGCGACCCGCTCGACAAACAAAATATCAGCGACGATGGCGAACGATTTATCCGCGGCGGTGTTCCCTTGGATGATCAAGACGTCAAATTGTTGCATGCCGAACACGTTGCCTTTGTCAAACAAATGAATTGGCAACAAATCATGGCCCACATCTTTGCCGATTTCGGAATGTATGCAGCGCTGCTTTCGTTCCTGGTGGCCTATCTCTATTATCGTGAAAGCCAATTGATCAGTGACATTCGACGATTTTCGACATTACTGGGATTGTTCCTGGTGGCGATTTGCAGTGCCTGGTTGCTGTCGATCAATCTGGAATGGCGTGCTGAACTCGTTCCGTTGACATTTTTCGCCATGACCGTGGCTATCGCTTTCCATCGGGAAATTGCAGTCGTGATGAGTGCCATTGCGTCACTGGTGTTTACGGTGGCGCACGGATTCGCGTTGACTGAATTTGTGATTCTGGTCGCAACAACGGCAACCGCCGGTTTGCTTTGTGGCTCGATTCGTAGTCGCACCAAACTGGTTTATGTGGGTCTGATTGCTGCCGCCGTTGCTTTTCCAACCGTGATCGGTGTTTCGACTTTGTTTGGACAACCGCTCAGCCGATATTTGCTCGTCGATGCAATTTGGTTTAGCGCCAGTGCGATTCTCGCGGGAGTGACGATGACCGCGCTACTGCCGTTCCTCGAACGGTGGTTTGATATTCAAACCGATATTAGCCTGCTCGAATTATCCGACGCTAATCATCCACTCTTGCGTAAATTAGCTCAAAGTGCGCCTGGAACGTATAACCACAGTATTAACATTGCATCGATGGCCGAAGCCGCTGCTGCAGCGATCGGCGCTAATGGATTGCTGTGCCGTGTCGGAGCCTATTTTCATGACATCGGAAAAATTCGAAAACCCGAATACTTTATTGAAAATCAATCCGGTACCAACAAACACGATGACCTTGTGCCGACGATGAGTACGCTGGTGATCATTGCACATGTCAAAGACGGCTCAGAAATGGCGCGCAGTCACCGATTGCCAGGCCGCATCGTTGATTTGATCGAGCAACATCACGGCACGACGTTGGTTCAGTTTTTCTATAATCAGGCCAAGAAAAACAGCGTAAACGAAAACGATGTCGAAGAATCTGATTTCCGCTATCCCGGACCGAAACCTCAAACGCTCGAAGCGGCTGTGATGATGATTTCCGACGCTGTCGAAAGCGCCAGCCGCACACTTCGCGATCCCGCGCCGGCACGACTCGAAACGCTGGTCCGTGAGATTATCAAAAAACGACTGGATGATGATCAGTTTGATGAATGTCCCATTACTATCCAGCAGCTCAACGCGATTGAGAAATCACTGATTAAATCCCTCAATGCAACGTATCACTCTCGGGTCAAATACCCGGAACAGGATGCTGACGGAAATCAATCCGAATCTCAAATCACCAAAGACACCAGTCGTGCGCCAACCGCCTGAACCATCGAACCTCCGAATTGAAATCGCGAACGAACATTCTCGCCAAGTCGACGGTGAACTTTTCAGACAGGCCATCGAGAAAATTATCGACGATTCAGAATTCGATGATGTCTCGGTAAGCTTGGCGATTGTCGACGATCCCACGATTGCCATCATCAACAAAAAATATCTTGATCACGACTACCCGACAGATGTGCTCAGTTTTCCGTTGGAACGGGATTTTGAATCGAAAACGCTTGCTGGCGAGGTGATTGTTAGTGCTGATACAGCGCTGGAGAACGCCGCTGAATACGACTGGCCTTTTGAGCACGAATTGCTGCTGTATGTGGTTCATGGAACGCTCCATCTGGTCGGTTTTGACGATAAAACCGACGAAAAACGTCAAGAAATGCGAGCTGCCGAGACGAAGATTCTTGCTGAGTTTTCCATCGAACATCGCTTTCAACCGTGATTTCCAACCGTAATTTCCCCGGTGTTGAGGCCAGATAGCAAAATGTGAAGCCAACTTCAAAATGAACTATTCATTTTTTTGCTGGTTTATATTGATTTTTTTTCTGTTTATTGAGTTATTGAAATTGGGTAAATACAGTTGAACCAACCGGCTCGTGCCGGCGTAGCAAACAATTGTGGATTTATCTATCACTGAATTTCTTGTAAAAACCCCCGACAATGATTGCCGAGATTTCTTACAAGCTAATTCGATTCGTCGTCACGACACTCACTTTGGTAGTGTTTTGCACCAGTTCTGGGCTTTCTTTCGCCTCTAGTGAGACTTTTTCAGAGTTTGAACGCGAAAAAATCGAAGTCGAGGAGTTCGTTGTTCGGATTTCTGACCGCGTCGATCGACGGGCGATGCGTACCGATCGCATCAAAATCCTTCCCCACTGTGCTTTCTATCGGGTCGAAGCGGGAAATGCCGCAGAATTGCCCACGAATTTCTTTTTCGAACATTCCGCTCGAAATGGGATAGGTCGACCGCTAACGACCTGATCGCCAAATAACTGGTTCAATTTGCGCCAGTCTTATCTCTGTGAATCTCCGCACCCACCCATTTTGCGGGCTTGTCCGCGCGAAAGGAAATCAATGTCTGAACTACTCAATGGTGTACGCCAATTCCAAAAAAATCACTTTCCTCAAATGAAACCGCAATTTGAGGGTCTCGCTGCCGGACAAAGCCCCAAAGCGCTGTTTATCACTTGCAGTGATTCGCGAATTGATCCCAACCTTTTGACGGGCACCCAGCCTGGCGAATTATTTGTGATTCGAAATGCAGGCAACATTGTCCCGAACCCCGACGATCATATCGAAGGAGTGTTGGGCACGATCGAATACGCGGCAAGCGTGCTCCAAGTACCAGAAATCATTGTTTGTGGCCATTCGCATTGCGGAGCGATGAGCGGGTTGATGGCCCTCGATTCGTTAAAAACACTCCCCATGGTTGATACGTGGGTACGGCAGTCCGAACCAGCAATCGAACAACTCAACAAACACCCCGAATCTGAACGAACCGTTTGGCAGTTGATTATTGAAAACGTAAAACTCCAAGTCCAACGGCTTGCTGCACTGGATTGCGTCAAAGCGCAAGTTGACGCGGGAAAAATGACACTTAGTGGCTGGGTCTACGAATTCGAGACGGGTGATGTCCACGTCGTTGATGTGGAGACCGGAACTGCAGAGCCGATTAACCGAGGAGACCAATAAGATGAACGAAAAAAAGAACTTGGTCTCTATGGAAAATGTTAAAAGCGATTTTCTCGCTTCGATCGTTGTATTTCTCGTCGCATTGCCGTTGTGTATTGGTATTGCCGTCGCTGTCGGTGTCAGCCCCGCTCGAGCTTTGATCACGGGAATCATTGGCGGTATTGTCGTTGGCTTTATTGCTGGCTCACCGCTTCAAGTCAGTGGTCCAGCGGCGGGATTGTTTGTAATTGTTGCCGACTTGATTGCCAAAGGTCGTCAATCGTATCTAGCCTCGGCAGACCCGTCACTTTCTGAAACTGCTTTGGAAACGGCGGCCATGAATTATTCATTGATGATTCTCGGGACTTCGGTTTTCCTGGCCGGGGCTCTCCAAATCGTTGCCGGGCGATTACGTCTCGGACAGTGGTTTCGAGCTGTTTCACCGGCGGTCATCAAAGGGATGTTGGCCGGAATCGGAATTTTGATTCTGATCAGTCAGTTCCATGTCATGTTGGATCACAAAGCATTGTGGAATGGCGAAAAAGCGCATGGTGCGTTGCAATACTTGGCAACCGTTCCCGAAGCGATCACGAAATGTTTCTCGTCGGACACCACGACCAGCCACAACATGGCCGCGATGACTGGTATTCTGGCAATTCTCTGTTTTATACTGTGGCCGAAAATTGCGCCTCAAAAACTTCGTTTTATCCCCGCCGCGTTGGTCGGCATTTTGTTTGCAACCGCTTTTGCGACAATTACGAAACTCGAAGTGCAAATGTTGGAGGTTCCCAGCAATATTTTGAGTGAAGTCACGCTGCCATCGGTAGACACGTTCGGGTTGTTACTGGACCCGATCGTTCTAACGGGTGCTTTGGTCATCGCGCTGGTGGCCAGTGCGGAAACTCTGCTTTGTGCAACGGCCGTCGATCAAATGCATCAGGGGCCGCGAACAAAATATGATAAAGAGCTGACGGCCCAAGGTGTCGGAAACATGTTGTGTGGATTGGTCGGCGCATTGCCAATGACTGGCGTTATCGTTCGTAGTAGTGCCAATGTCGCCTCGGGCGGTAAAACCCGGGCGTCAACCATCATGCACGGATTCTGGTTGTTGATTTTTGTTGCTGCGATTCCGACAGTGTTGAATTACATTCCGCGTTCGGCGTTGGGTGCGTTGTTGGTCTACACTGGATTTAAACTAGTCAACGTTAAAGAAATCAAGGCGCTGTGGAAAACCAGCCGTGGCGAAGCAGGCATTTTCTTTGCGACCGTCATCATGATTCTTTGCACGGACTTGCTCATCGGCGTTGTTGTTGGTATCGCACTGTCTGCTGTGAAGCTCCTGGTTCGTTTTTCCAAACTGGATACAAACTTGGTGACGTCAAAGGATCAGTCGACAGCCACATTAGAATTGACAGGCGCGGCGACTTTCTTGTGCCTGCCCAAATTGGCGGCAGTGTTAGAAGAAGTTCCCGATGGCGCGGAATTGCATGTCGACTTTGAACATTTGACGTATATCGATCATGCGTGCCTCGATCTTTTAATGAACTGGGCAAACCAACATTCGAGTATGGGTGGTCAACTAGTATTGGATTGGAATAAACTGCATGGGCGTTTTGCGAAAGAAGAAAGCAAGCCAGTAGCGGTAACAGATCGGCCTGGCGAGCAAAACGGGGTTGCTCCGATGGCAGAGGAAATCTCTGCCTGACAATCCAAGACGAATTGTGACTCACCACAAGCCCTGTTTTAAAACGACGGTATGTTTATTCAATTCACCGCCAATGATCCGCTGTTGCATTTGGCCATCGTCCTGGTAGCAGGGATTATCGGTGGTGAAATATTTGGCAAACTTCATTTACCCAAAGTCACCGGATGGATCGCAACGGGAATCCTGTTGCGTGCCCTGGTTCCGTTTCACCAGGAATATACTGGAATTACGGAAAAAACTCCGTCGGCGTTTGCGCCGTATATGAGTTTTGTCCTCGGCTACATCGCTTTTACCGTCGGTGCTGCACTCCATTTCGCCAGTTTGCGGAATTCCGGAAAACGATTGGGTTGGCTGCTGGTCGGCGAAGCATTAATCACACCCACGATTGTCATTGTTTCCATGTTTTTTGTGGGGCGGCTGATCGCTCCTGGCGACATGACCATGCGCGCCAGTCTGATCTTGGCTGCAATCGCAATCGCCGGCGCTCCCGGAACGACAGTCCTCGTGGTCCAGGAAGCCCGAGCGCGTGGCATATTGACGAAAACACTCATTGCGGCCGTCGCGCTGATCGACATGGTTGCCGTGGGCGCGTTTGCATTTCTAGCTTCGTTCGTTTCGCAAAGCGGCGCGGGCGGTGGAGAATGGTTGACCAATTGGCAAACAGCATTGGGCGCCGTCGTTTATGAATTCGGTCTGGCATTTACCGTCGGCAGCCTGAGCGCAATCATCGTTCTGTTTCTGAATCGAACGATTGTCGGTCCCGCGTTCCTGGGGCCATCGATGGTCGCCATCATTTTGGCCGCTTGGGGAGGCGCCGTTGGACTCGGTGTTTCAGGAATCCTGGCCTGTACTTTCGCTGGAATCATGGTTTCCAACATTCGACACGACACCGTTCGCTCGGTCGAATCTTATTTGCAATCGATCGGCGGAGTATTGTTTGCCGCTTTTTATACGTTTGCCGGAATGAAGCTCGATTTCAGTCTCGTTTTGGGTTCGGCAGGTTTGGTCGCGCTGTATTTCGTCGCACGTTTTATTGGCAAGTACGTGGGAGCATTTGCGGCAACCACGATCTCGGATGTACCCACAGGCGTTCGCAATAATTTGGGACTTGCACTCATTCCGCACGGAGGGGTCGCCGTCGGTTTGATTATCCTCGTCCAACAAAACAGCAACCTGACAGACATTGCCGAAATCGTTACTACTGTCGGCTTGGCCGCTTTGGCAATTAATCAATTGGTTGGCCCCAGCGCCGCGAGATTCGCACTGAAACGAGCCGGTGAAGCGGGCAAAGATCTACCTCGGCTGTTGGATTTCCTCGACGAACAACACATTTCAGTCAACATCACTGGCAACTCAATTCCCGAAGTCGTTCAGTCGTTGGCGACAAAGCTGTATGCCACCAAAGATAAACCTCCAATTCCGATGGAAGACTTCGTTCAACAGGTATTGGATCACGAGAAATTCGAAACCACATTTTTGTTTGGTGGATTGATGATCCCGCATGCCGTGATTGAAGAGGGTTCAGGAATCACAGGGTACTTGGGAATTAGCTCCAAAGGCCTCGAACTTGGCGCGCCCGACGGACGATTAATTCACGCTGTACTCCTGTTGGCGACTCCGCAGTCCGAAAGCAAACGACATCTGGAAGTTTTATCCGCATTTGCACACAGCATCACACACGACACCAACCTTCGCGAGCAGCTATACCACGCCCGCAGCGCCGCCCACGCCTATGAAGTAATCCACGCCGACGAAGCACAAGACATCAACTACTTCATCGAAGACGCCATGGCCCGAGCCGGCATCACCGACGAATTGGTCAACGAAGAAACTTTCACAACCGAATCCGACGACAACGAAAAACAATCCAAGCCGAATGCTTGAGTCCGCCGTCGCTACGGCGTGTTGACTAATTCGGGTTGGCGCATGTTGTCGGCGGTATTTCGATCGATGAGTAATGAAAATGGATCGACGCCCACCCGATCTGGTTGTTCATCGACGACAAACGTGATTTTGCGTTTCTTTTGGTTGAATTTGACTTTCTTGCGATACAACGTCTTGCCATATTTTTCACCAAAACCAGGTTTGGCAAACGCGCCGATTTCAATCCAGTCATCGAGCGTCGCCTCCGACATATTGCCCTGACCATCGGAGTAGAATTTGCCAAGTTCGAGTTCCAGGGAAACTTCGTATTTTTCGTCGTCAATTTTTCGATAGCTGGCGGCAATGGTTTTGTTTTCAAACAGCGTAATCTGTTGAAACAAATCGTCAATCAATTCATGATGCTTCGGCAGAGAGTGTTTTTTTATCGCGGTCACCAGGTCCAACGATGTTGGATAGGGACCTGCTTGATACCCGAACCGTTGGACCAATTCCTTGAGCGCTGCGTTGAGACGCTCTTCGCCAATCGTTTCTTTCAAGTGATACATGACAACGCTCCCTTTGTTGTAATGGATGTATCCTTGTTCCGACTCAACACGACTCAACGGGTGCTCGGGATTATTATCTCGGCCACGACCTCGCAAGTAGTTGTCCATTTCATATTTGAGGAATTTGCGCATCATGTCCCGCCCGTATTCTTGTTCCATGACCATCAGCGCCGAATATTGAGCCAACGTTTCTGACAACACGGTGGCACCCTGCATTTTCGCACCGATCACCTGATGAGCCCACCATTGATGGGCCATCTCATGGGCAACGACGTAAAAGACCATGTCGATATCGTACGGGTTTTTCAAATCGGCAATGAATCCAACACCTTCAGAATACGGCATAGTTCCAGGAAACGCCTGCGCAAAAATTGAAACGCGGGGAAACTCGATGATCCGAGCCTGGCGATGCCGATAGGGACCAAACGCTTTGGTGTAATATTCGAGTGAGCGTTCGATGGAGCGGAGCATGAGGTTGACATTCCACTGATGATCGGCGTGATAATAAACCTCGATATCCACGTCGTTCCAGCGGCGCAGGGCAACCTGATATTTTGCCGACACAAATGAAAAAAAGTTAACGGAGGGATGATCCAGTTGATAGCGAAAATGGTTGCGTCCATTTTTCTTCCATCGTTTGACCAATGACCCGGGGGCAATTGCAATTTGATCACCGGCCGTACTGATCACCGTTTCCAAATTCACCCAATCGCTGTTGTGGTTGATGTAATGGTTTTTTCTTGCTTCGAGATTCTGAGGATCCAACTCGGCGAAAGCCGTTTTGGATAGCCCGTACTTTTTGCGATCTTTCGCATCTTTCAACTCGCTGGCCGCAAAGTATCCGATTTGAGGAATGATCACGCTGTTGAAAAACGTGCCGTTTTGAACAATTTGGGGAACACGAACGGAGTTTTCAAATCCTGTCGCTTTGTAATTGACGTCAAACCTCATCTCGCGGGTTTCGCCAGGTGCAAACGGAGGATCGAACTGAAATCGAATCGTTTTCAAATCGTCGTCCTTGCTGGAAATGGTTGCCCCTTCGATGTCAACTTTGGATTCAAACGGATCGATGGTTGTTACCAACATCGAGTGAATCGGTTGTTGCTCTTTGTTGGCCAAAGTCTGAGTTCCCGACATTTTCATTTCCCGACGTTTGGGAAACAGATCAATTTTCAATTGGATATCGGTGACTCTCGGCAGTAGTTCACGTTCCAATTCTTTGTAGGTCGTTTCATATCTCGCTTGAAAACGTTTTAGACTATCGCTTGATACAAATTTATTGACTTTGTGGGTGTTCCAATAAACCCATCCAGCGGTGACCAACCACAGAACCAACAACAGGCCGGAAGCCCATTTCAGTTTGCCGGACCAGCGTTGTCCTGCGATTTTGATGCGCTGGCGCCACGCCGTGTCTCGTCCACGTTGCCACAACAGGATTCCAACAGCCAACACAACCAACGACAAACTCAACCAGTAAATACCAAACCAAAACAGAGAGCTCAGATACGGCCTCAATCCAAACATGTCGGAATAGACGTAATCCGGCAAACGACCAAACGTCAGCATTCGCGATTCAACGCCGAGAATGGGCCACAGAACCGCATTGATAACCAGCAAACCCACAAACAGGAAATAACCAAAATACTTGTTGGGCGATACCACGTGGCAAACAATCGCCAAAACAACCAGGCAAGACATCTCTGTCATCGATACCAGAAATATCTGTTGAAAATACACCAACGGTTTGAAATCGAAATGGAACGAAAAAGCCTGGTACAACAGTCCGCACACCGAACCGACGGCAAATACAAACGCAACGACAATCACCAGCGCGGCTGTCTTGCTGACGACGGTCAACCAAGATGGAATGGGCAACGCGTCAAAAATCTCATCGAGTTTTGCATCTCGTTCTTTCCAAACATATACGCCGGCAAAAAATGTAATGATGGCAATTTGAATCTCAAACAATGACAATTTGATCGTATCGACGACGCTGAACGACACCGGCAACGAACTCAACCCAAACCCTTCTGCCGAACGCACAGAAAGGCTTGCAAAAACCATCACGACGACGCCAAAAATCAAACAAATAAAAATCGGACTTTTAAACGTGTTCCAAATTTCAGACCAGGTCAGCTGGACCGCTTGGCGCATGAACAACCGTTGTTTGAAATCCCGTTGAATTTTGGGCAATTCCGACGTATGAAAAGGCCCAGAAAAAACTTCTCGAAACCCACCGCGGATCAATTCAAAAAATTGATGGACCAATCCGGGCCGAGGTGAAAACGAAAATGACAAACACGCGGCAATCAAAATACCGACACCCACCGACACCCACAAAACCCGGTTCCAAAGTAAAACACCCGTTAGAGAGGGAAGCAAAGTGTTTTTGTCAGCGATCGTCCAATATTTTGTCTGCGTCGCAAGCGCCAAATCTCCAAACGGATCAGACATCGCGGCAAAAAACTCGTTTGCCAAACTTCCGACGAGTGCATTGGAGATACTCAACGCCACCATCAGTCCCAATACACCCAAAAACGAAGCCAATGCGCTACGTGTCCAGATCGCAATCGCGAAAACAAAAGCTGCAATAAAAAATGTGTTCGGAACAGCGATGACGAAAATGGCAAACAAATGGGCTGCTAGATTTGTCTCGCCCCATTGTTGATCGGCGACGAACACCTGGGCAAAAAAAACAGCCAGCGACGCGCCCAGCATGGGAATCAGTGATACGATGGTCGACGCCCAAAACCGACCCATTAAATAGCTCAGTTTCTTGACAGGTTTTGTAAAAATCAATTGCTGAGTTTTGCAGACAAAATCACGACTTGCCGCCGAATTAACAAACGCCGTCACCATCAAGCAACCAAAAACCGCTGCAATCGAATACAAACGGCTGATGGCAAACGGAGAATTTCGCTGTGAATTGTTAAAAAACACGTCTTCTAAAACCGCTTCTTCGGCCGTCAAAATGATCAAGGTAATTGCGGTGAGCACGGCGAGGAAAATCCACACCATGTAGCTTTTCAACCAAAATCGAAGTTCAAATCGAAAGAAATTCCAAAACATCTCATTTCCGGGGTGCGGCGTTCGAAATCTATTACAGTGCAGCTGTCGTTTCAGTCTCAGCGTGAATGGCCTGGCCTTGCGTCATCGAAAAATAAACATCTTCTAACTCGGGGCGTACGGAGACAAATCCTTCTCCCGGATCTTCATCATTCAAAACGTGGATCAAAGGTTTGTTGGCGACTAACTTTGTTGACAAAACCTGGTAACGACTTTGGAAATCTGGCAACTCCGCTTTGGAAACGGATCGTTCCCAGATCCGGCCTTCTAATTCGGCCGTGGCCTCCGCTGGGCCGCCAGAAAATACGACTCGACCGTTAGACAAAATTGCAAAACGAGAACACAACTCTTTGACATCTTGGACAATGTGCGTTGACAAAATGACAACGGTATTTTCTCCAACATCGGCCAACAAGTTGTAAAATCGGTTTCGTTCGTTCGGATCCAAACCGGCCGTTGGTTCATCAACAATTAGCAGTCCCGGATGACAAAGCAATGCCTGAGCGATCCCAAATCGCTGCTTCATGCCTCCCGAAAACCCGGACAAATGCTTGAAGCGATGTTCATACAAATTGACACGTTGCAGCATCGCGCCGACCAATTCCTTGCGCTGGGTGCGGCTGACCACGCCCTTGAGCATCGCCAGATGGCTCAACATGGCACTTGCCGACGTGCGGGGATATACACCAAACTCTTGGGGCAAATATCCCAACATTTGTCGCACCTGATCCTTTTGCTCCAGGACATTCACATCCCCCAACTGAACCGTGCCTTGGTCGGGCTCCTGTAGCGTCGCAATCGTTCTCATCAATGTCGATTTACCTGCTCCGTTGGGACCCAGTAAACCGAACATGCCCGGTTCGATGGTCAGCGAAACATTGTCCAACGCCTTGACTCCGTTGGGATAGGTTTTTGATAAACCGCTGATCTGCAGGTTCATGACCGGCTCCACATCAATAGTCATTTTTGGTGGTCAATGCTTGGGCTCGTCACGGCGAATCACTGATGTTTCACAACAAAACAAACCGAAAATCGCAAAAAATGGCCAAAAGCTGTGGCTCGAAGGCTCAAACTGACCGACGGGTCAATTTATGACCACACTTGATCGTACGCTGCCACGGAACTGGCGTCAATGACCAATTGGTCATAAAATGACCATAATGGGATTTGTTGAGGTGAGGGCTCCTGTCGAGCCACGGGAGCGCAATCTTGTGAGCGGCAAGGCGCTAGCCGCCGGTAATCGGCTAACGCATACCGCCACCGCAACGGACCCGCTGACGAACCGGCGGCTAGCGCCTTACCGCTCACAAAACCAGGGTAATGAATTAGGTGGACGACTCAAAAAAGAAAGCCATTCTCGAATCGGCCAAGAGCCTGTTTCTCGGACAGGGCTTCAATGCCACCACGATCCAGGCCATCGCCAATGCGGCTGGAGTTTCCAAAGGCTCGGTCTATCTCCATTTTGATAGTAAGAAAGAAATATTCTTCGACCTCTTGATGCAGCTCGAAGAATCGATCTGGCAAAAGGTCAACCGGGTTTGTCAAAGCGATGCCACCGCTCCAAAAAAATTGTCTGGTGTACTGGAAATCTACTTTGACTTTATTCAGGAAAATCGCCTGTTTGGAGAAATGCAAATCCATGAAGTTGGCCTCGCCCTGTCCGAAGAAATGCTCCGCTCCGCCCAATCGTTGCGGATTCGCTGGCAAGAAGCCATTGACAGTTGCGTCGCCGAGTTCATTGGGGCTGGCTATACACAATGGAGAGGGGATCTCGGATTTGCGGTAACTGGCCTGATGGAAAGTTTCAATGCATTGATGTTGGTCGACAAGGTTCAAATCTCGAAACAATCGGTCACGGACTTTATTATCTTGTTGATCAAAACCATGCCGGCAGCATTAAAAAAAGCGAATTTTGAACCGATGTTCAGTCCTCAATACCTGTCCCAGAGAGAACAGATGATGAAGGATTTGACCAAACTCAAACAATTGGAAGTCGAAGAAATCCTGTCTGGCATTCAAAAAATTGTTGAATCAGAAATTGCGTCGGGCGCGGCCCCCGAACAGGCCGGTTTGTTAAACGAATCCGTGACGCTACTAGCCAAAGAATGCCGGGCAAAAAAGCCAAAGCTTTTTATCATTCAAGGGATGTTGGCCAATCTCCGAACGGTCACGGAACTCGCGTCACTTCGCAACCAGCTGGCAGAGCTCATGGGCGTCAAGCTTGTGTAACTGCGGTTGTGTGAACGATAATAATCAGACTTACGATCAGAAATTTCACGGATCTGATGTCACCTGAGATTTTGGATCTGAAAACTCCCATTTCGGGTGCCACTGGCTCTGCCAGTGACGTGGTTGGATAGTAGTTGTTATGTACTTCAATGGTTGAAAACCGTGAGTCAATGCGTAAAGCACTCGCTTGGGGCCAGTGGTACCCGACGTATGAGCAAGGGCCCACAATCCACACCGATATCCGGTAAAACGCGGTCCTCGCTCACACGCGTTTACGATTTGGGAGGAACCTGCCCGACGGCGAGCCACATCTCAAAGATCTGGAACCTGTTGCCCGGATCGTTCGTCAAATATCCGAAAGCTCACATCGAAAACAGAAGGAAAATATGAAATCGACTTTTTTATCCATAACATTACTTGTTCTGTGGAACGCCAATCTATTCGCTCAGAGCGACAAAGAGGATGACGCCAAACTGGCAGAGCAACTGAAAAAAGCAACAGCCATCTGCCTGGTCGAAATCACCAAAGTGACCGAAGTCGATGCTCGCCCCTACGATGGCAACTGGCAAGCTGAACTGGAACTCAAAACTCTTCGATCAACAGGAAAACCGCCCAAGTCCATTCAGATCATCAAGGCGTACGGCGGCGCGTATCCACCGGGACGCCGTCCTCCAAAACTTGTCAAAATCATTCCGCACAAGCTGATGGTCAAAGGCAAAAAGATGTGGCTGGTATTTCACGACAAAAAAGTCGTCCGCTGTTGGGCTGCCGACGCAAAGAACATTCCGGCCAAGGTTACGTCGATCGCCGATTCGTCGAAGAACCAGAAAGCTCTCAAGAAAATGCTGAATTCCGCCAACGGTGTCGCGCTGGTTGAAATCACTGATGTTTCTGAAAAAGACGGACGACCCTATGATGCCAATTACACGGTAACGGTTCGATTCAAAGCGCTCAAACAGCGAGGAAACATTCCCGATTCTCTCACGATGGTCAAAGCGTACGGTGGGCGACGGCGCGGCTTTCCACCGCTGCCAACCGTATTGAAACACGATTCAATGAAAACCGGGGAAAAACACTGGCTCGTATTCAGTGACCAATATGATGCCAAAAAATTCCCCGCCGGAATTGCGGCATGGTGGCCAGCGGATGCCAAAGATCTACCTGCAGCCGTCAAAAATTTTGTTGAAAAAAAATAAAGTGCGATCGAAGCTCACAACTCGCCAGTTCATCAACAGCAGACTCATGGTTCTTGGGAACCTGTTGTTCGTTTTATTGTTGAACTCCAAGGGCATTGCCCAAAGCGAAGCAAACATCACGGGCACATGGTATGACGCTGCCAACAAACCGTGGACGGTGTCAGCGAAAAAAAAAGCGGCTGGCGAATTGCTCTACTCTATTTCCGAAGGCATCAAGGCCGAAAAAGACAAAACAGTTGTCAATTTACGGTTTCTGCCTACCCGACCAGCGCCTATCAAAAATGGTGTCTTTACCGTTGATCATATTTCTCTGATTCAGCGCGGTAGTGAAGTTCCGACAACTCGATTTCAGGTGAATTCGAAAACTCCGAACGTGCTGATCGTAAAAAAATCATTTGTTTATCGGTATTCGAAACGTGCCGGCTTTCCTGCCATGCGATTTGAGTTAACGAGAAAGAAAGGAATTCTGGAAAAGCAGGTTCCCCGAAAAATTCGCTCTTTGACGCAGCTGGAAAAATCACTTTCCAGTAAAAAATGGATCGTTCGACGAGGCGCCATTCGCGAGCTCGGTACATTTTCCAACGACGTCCGAGCGGTTGAGTTGTTGATCCAATCGCTCCAAGATCCGTTTTATATCAATAAACTGCTTGCCATTCGCAGCTTGGCGAAAATAAAAAACCCCAAATCAATCGAAGCGCTAGTCAGTTGTAGATGTTCAATCCATCCGCATCTATCAAACGAAGCACACCGGGCGCTGGTTCAGTTCGGACCAGAGATTACTGACCGCTTGCTGGTCTACCTCAATCGTGACACCAAATTGTCGTGCTTTTGGGAAGCCCAAGTTAAAAAACGACCGACTATTGATTTTCATCGTCGATGTTATGCCATCGCAAGTGTCTTTACGACCTGGAACAAGCGTTCGGTGCCCCATCTCCGCAAAACCATTTTGTCTTACTGGGATCATCACGATTCGCAAAAAGCGATGTCGGAAAACCTGGTCTCAACACTTTTTTTGAAAGTTCTTCCATCGATTGACAAGCAAGCCGCTACCAAAATCACGTTAGATTATTTTGACAAGTACTCCAAGGAGCTTGCAACGAAGCATCGATTCGCCCGCTACGATGTTTTAATGGGTTTGCGATTACTCGGTCGAACCCGACAGTTTGAGTCGATCGAATTGCTCTGTCGTTTTTACCGCGTGCCAGTACATCCCGAATACGCTAATGAAGCTCAGCAAAGTCTACGACAATACAACATTCAGGCGATTCCCACCCTGCTGAAAATCTGGGAGCAGTGGGATGCACCGGACGCTCCGCTTGCGGTTCGGCAGGTCTTGCTTTTAATCAGAAAACAAAAAATCGAACCTCACATTCGGGCCATTGTGTCGAACTCGAAATCCAGTGGAGCCCAAGCCTATTTGAGCAAGCTTAACGCCAAACGGAAAAAACAGCTACAATTGATTCTTGGAACCAATTATTGAATTCGCTTGAAGCGTATCCGTCGCTTTCGCTGATTTTCGCAATTACTCATTACAGGCTTTATCGTCGTTGTTTGACTGGTTTAAAAAATATCGTCGTCGTCGGATTCTGCGACGCCAAATCCCTGACGACTGGATAGAAATTCTCAACAGAAATGTCGCGCCGTTTTCCAAACTCAATTTGTCTCACCGTGAAAAATTGATCGAATGCGTCAAAATCATGGTGGCCGAGCGTAATTTTGAGGGATGCAATGGTTTGACAATCACCGGTGAAATCCAAGTCACCATTGCCGGCCAAGCTGCTTTGCTGCTAATGGGTACGGAGAATTACTATTTTGACACCGTGAGTGCGATTTTGGTATTTCCTGATGTCATCGCGCGCGAAGTGACACATGATGACCAGGGTCGAAATATTCATGGTTTTGTCGAAACGCGTGCCGGCGAGGCGTATCAAACCGGACAAGTCGTCCTTTCCTGGCCTGATGTCCAGGCAGGCGGTTCTCGACAAGACGGTTACAACCTAGTCATTCACGAATTTGCGCATCACTTGGACAGCCTCGACGGCGAAATGGGTGGCTTTATTCCATTTGACGATTCACGTGATGCGCAGCGATGGGAACAAATCTCGACGCGCGAGTTTGAACAATTGGTCGAAGCCAAACAGAATCGATACAAGACATTATTCAGCTATTACGGTGCAACCAATCGTGCCGAATTTTTTGCGGTAGCCAGCGAAGCTTTTTTTGAGAAACCC
Organism: Pirellulaceae bacterium; assembly: GCA_028280445.1. GTDB lineage: Bacteria > Planctomycetota > Planctomycetia > Pirellulales > Pirellulaceae > JANQLU01. Next base: position 74,760 of record JANQLU010000136.1, read on the forward strand.
AAACGCTTTCGAGCAGAACACTCGCAACTTTATGAGTTGCTCAAACGTTTTTACAAAACGGATCCGTTGGATTGGGCGTAGCAATTCGGAGCGATATCAGATAGCCTGTGGATTCTCATAAACAAAAGGAGCCCAGAAATGGCCAAAGCAACTGCCAGACATATTCTCGTTGAAACTCAAGAAGCGTGTGAAGATCTCAAAACCCAGATTGAAAACGGTCAAGATTTCGCCGCCGTCGCGGCAGAATTTTCCGCTTGTCCGTCCGGTCAATCAGGCGGCGCACTTGGCGAGTTCGGCCCTGGCCAAATGGTCAAAGAGTTTGATGAAGTTGTCTTCAGCGCGGAACTCAACAAAGTCCACGGCCCAGTGAAAACACAATTCGGTTACCACCTGATCGAAATCACCAGCCGCGAAGATTAACGCGTTGTCGACGGTAATCTTAACCTGAAGCGTGAGAAAGGGAATTTCATGGCGACCAGATTTGTATTTGCAATAAGAATGACAACGATCGGGTGCCACTGGCTTTGCCAGTGATTGCACATTAACTCATGGTTTTTTCGTTCAATTGAAATACATAGCAGCCATTTTCCAATCACATCACTGGCAAAGCCAGTGCCACCCGCCCACAACCCGTTGTCGACGGTAATCACAACCCGAAGCGTGAGCGAGGGACTAGAGTTGCTGGCGTCTCTGGGCTGTCTTGGTCCCTCGCTCACGCTTCGGGTTGTGATTTGGTGGTACACCACAAAAAAAACGACGGTTCAATCACCGCCGTTTTTCTCGTTGTAGAAGATATTTACTTCTGGAAACCTATTTGTCCGTTTCAACCACCCAGATATTTCTGTAGCGAACCGGGCAACCGTGGTTTTGTAGATAAATGGGCCCTTTCTCGGGGCCTGGTTTAACACGCGATGCTGTTGTTCCGCGGTCACCAGGCAACTCGACATTGTCGTGGATTTTCACGCCGTTGTGATAAACCGTCATCCGAGGCTTCTTGGCAAGTTTGCCATCTTTGTATTCCGCAGCAGTGAATTCAATATCGTAGGTTTGCCAACTCAACGGCGGATAGCACATGTTCAAATCGCAATCCTTGACCGAGTAGATCCCGCCACACTCATTCATTTTTCCTTTGAGGCCAAATGAATCCAGCATCTGAATTTCGTAACGTCCCTGAACGTAGATCCCGCTATTGCCGCGAGCCTGTCCTTTGTCTTTGGGCATATAAGGCAGTCGAAATTCGATATGAATTTTGTGGCTGCCAAATTTTTGTTTACTCGTCGTTCCTTGCATGAGCAAATTCCCATCGACCAATTTGCCCCCTTTCCATTGATCAGCATTTTTGCCGTCAAACAAAACAACGGCTCCCTTGGGAGGTTTGGCACCGAGCGTTTTACTTTTGCGAATCACTTTTTTGAGTTTGCCCATTTCATCGCCATCGGGCGTGAACACGGTCATCACACCTTTTTCGATCGTGCCTGACCCGTTTGCGTTTTCAAGGGTCAGTTTTCCATCTTTGACCTTACCCGCTTCGATCGCAACGATCTCATCTTTCAACCAGCCATCGCCTGGTAACCCACCGTGAAAACCTTGAGCTTTAAATTTGCCATCGCCCAGGGCAATAATCTGCACTCCAAATTTGACCTCTTGGTCACCGCCGCTCAAAGTCCCGGAATACTCACCTTGAAATTCGAAATCGGCGTCAGTTTTTGCCGGGTCGGTATAGCGTGGATTTTTTTTCTTTTGGGCGTTGAGAACAGTTGGCCCTGCCAGTAGTGCGACTAAGCAAAACGAGATGATACAGGCAATCGATTGAATTTTCATTGAAGGCTCCCAGTCACTTATGTTTCAATCTCCCTATTTTGAAGTCGCAACAGCCATAATGCAACTTAGCGCCATGTAATTTGTGAGTAGCGCTACAGCGTTTTCCGGTGGCGAGACTTCGGGAGGGCGAGGCTCCCGCCGAGCCTGGGTTCTGTGAGCGGCAAGTCGCTCACAAGGATTCCAACATCAAAACAAATTTGAACATAAAACAGCACAAGATATCTAATTGCTCGCGATCGGTACCTCAAGTAAAGGTACAAAGCCCGTCCAGGTCTCTGCGCCTCCGCGTCTCTGCGTGAGCCTATCCGCAACGCCCGATATGTCCGCGGCTCGGCAGGAGCCTCGCCCTCCCGAAACCTCGCACTCCCGAAGCCTCGCCCAATGCAATTAAGGCCGGTTCCCACCGACATGTTATCGGATTGGCCGGTGGGAACCGGCCCTACATCAAATCTGCTAACCGCCGACAAACCTTGTCACGTCTAATCCAATGACAAACAACATCAGACAAATGATGAATATCAATCCCAACCACGTCAAAATGATATACATTTTTTCATTCACCGGTCGTCGGAAGATACCCTCATAAGTCAAAAAGACCATGTGGCCGCCATCGAGCACTGGAATTGGCAAAAAGTTCACGATGGCCAAATTCGCGCTGATCAAAGTCAAAAACAACAACAGCCGTGGAGTACTTTCAGACGCTTCCAACGTTGCCACTTGGGCAATCGTGCCAGGCCCGCCAAGTGCGGTTACGGAGACTTCGCCGCGGACCAGTTTTTTCAGGAACTTGAATACGCGGAACATGTCTTCCTTGGTCTGTTTCAAACCGAGCTTAAAGGATTCCCAAAATGACTCTGTTTGGTAAACATCGATTCGCGGTTGCAGCACCATTCCGCGAATCTCCAAAAGTTTGTCAACGTTCTCTTTGGTAACCAGCCGAATCTGTTTTTCGGATCCATTTCGCTCTACCGTCAAATTGATGGTCGCTCCCGACCGCATCATTTGAAACGTGCTCATTTGAATCGCTGGCCAGAACGCTTTGTCGTTGGTCAAATCAATGGGCTTGCGAAGCCGTTTGAACATCGGATCTTTTTTCTGCTCATCACTCAATTCGAATGTCATCGCAACAACAATATCGCCGTTCTGGACGCCAGCTTCGGCGGCACTGCTGTTGGGTTCAACGCCGACGATCTTTCGAGTTACTTCGAAAGCAATCCCCAACGGTTCGACGCCAATCATTTTCCGATTGCTGCGGTTTGAATTGTGGCGGGGAAGCCGCGGTTGGACATTGATGGTTTTTGTCGCGTCGCCACGTTTGACAACAAATGGAACAGGTTTCTCGGTTCTGGCCAAAATCGTCATTCGCGTCGCCAGCGTAAACGGATCTCCCACAGGTTTGCCATCGATCGTCAGGATTTGATCACCTTTTTTCAAACCGGCTTTCTCGGCAGGCGAATTGATTTGGATCGATTTGATCTCTCCGATCTCAAAAATGATTCCCGTTTCCATCATGGTGTTCGGAGGAATGGTCGTTTTTACCGTGGATACGACGCCTTCGTCATCCGTTCGTTCGATCGTAACATCGATAGACTTGTCAAAATTCCTGGACAACTCGCGAGTCAAATCAACGCCATTTTCGATTTTCACATCATTGATGTTGATAAACAAATCACCTGGCAAAATCGGAGTCGAGGCTTTACTGGCCGCGCCACCTTCGGTCAAAACGTCCTCAGCCGATTTCCCTTTGGCAACTTGATTCGTATTGATTCCACTGAGTCCGATGACCGCATAACTTTGCGCGCGTGGATCGGGATGCACCCCTTTGCGAGGCGTGACCATGATTTGATTGGCTTGAGATTCGCCGGGTCGTTGAATCATCAACGGCAGTTCATTCTCACCGTGCATGACGGTCGTTTCCAGCAGATCTCGAAAACGATAAAACACGCCAACAGTTTTTTTGCCGTCGACCTCGGTAATCAGACAACCGTCTAGATCGGCCTCGTAGCCTGGACCGCCTGGCAACGTCGCACCAATTTCGGTCGGCGTATAAGAAACGCCCATCATAAAAGCGATGGTGGCAAAAATGACGGCAAAGATCAGGTTCATAACCACGCCCGCCGAAATAATCGCCATTCGTTGCAGCACGGATTTTGCTTGATAGCTACGCGGGTCTAACTCGTCACGTTGGATCGGCCCGGCATCGTCCGCATCTTTTCCTTGCGCTGCCAGTGACCGGCGTCGTTCTTCGGTAATGTTTGACGGATTATCATCCTGTCCGAGCATTTTGACGTATCCGCCCAGTGGCAAAATACCGATCCCATACTCAGTTTCGCCCCACTGAAATTTGAGCAGCGATTTTGGAATGATGACGCGGTCGCCAATTTTAATATCTTTGACATCAAAACCGAGATAAAATTTTTCGCATTTGACACCACAGGCTTTGGCGACCAAAAAATGTCCGAGTTCATGGACAAAGATAACCGCACCAAGTCCCAGAATCATTTTGGCAATCGCCCACCACGACGCAGGATCGAGCCAAGAAAATGCCAACAATTCTATAGTCAAGCTAAAATCCACTTAGCAATCTCCTGTCGTGCCCAAGCATCTATTTTTATCAGTTCGTTTAAATCTGGATTCGGATCAAATTCGTGATGATCCAATATTGTCCGACAACTGGCGACGATATCGGTAAACCCAATCTGTCCGTTCAAAAACGCTTCCACCGCCGCCTCGTTGGCCGCATTCAAAACAGCTCCCGTCGTTCCACCTTGCCGGGCCACTTCGAAACCCAATTCGAGTGCTGGAAAGCGTTCGAAATCCGCCGGAATCAACTCGTGGCATACCGCTTGAGTCCAGTCCGTTTTTTGGGCGGGACTTGTACACCGTTCAGGATATGTCAAAGCATATTGAATCGGCAATTTCATATCCGGAGGACTCATCTGAGTCACTACCGAGCCATCTATAAATTCTACCAACGAATGGACAATAGATTGAGGGTGGACCACGACACCCAGTTTTTCAGGCGGTAAATCAAACAACCAGCGGGCCTCGATGATTTCCAAGGCTTTATTCATCATCGTGGCCGAATCGATCGATATCTTTTTCCCCATTCGCCAAGTGGGATGGGCCAATGCCTGTTGAATCGTCACATTTTTTAAATCTGCCGACGAGAAATCACGAAACGGGCCCCCACTGGCGGTCAGGACTACGCGCGAAACTTGCTCCAAAGGAGTTTCACCGAGGGCCTGAAAAACCGCACTGTGTTCACTGTCGACCGGCAATATCTCCGCTTGGTTGAGACGCGCGGCGGCCATCACTTGCCGGCCCGCCATCACTAAAGTCTCTTTGTTGGCCAGCGCGATTCGCTTGCCTGATTCGATCGCTGCGTAAGTACTTGCCAGTCCGGCACTTCCAACCATCGCCGCCACGACAATATCCACATTGTCGGCCCGGACCAGCGAGTCCAAATGTTCTGTTCCGCCCAGATTTGCTGTGTCTTTCAGAACCGGATGTTGAAATTCATCCCAGGCCGTGCGACAGGTCCCAACCACCCATTCAGGCTCGAATTCCTGAACCTGGCTATACAACTCGTCTAAACTCGTGTGTGCCGATAGACCGACAATTCGAAACCTGGACAAACATGAACGAATGACTTCGATGGTGTTGGTTCCAATGCTGCCTGTAGAGCCCAGGATTGCGATATTCTTCGTTGCTTGGCCCATTCGTTCATTCAGGCATGTAAATAGATATTTTGTGGCACGAGCCGGAAAAAACGCTGATGCCGTACCCGATCGATCAAATCAACATTGCCAACGCGAATGTTGAAAAAACTCAACAAAACCAAAACACGCAGCACTGCTATCACCCAACAAAGAACTCTCAGGGATCTTCGGTATCAAAAAGCAAATGTCCGGCACAAACCGAACAAAATCGTGCTAGTTTTTTTGAGCTACGTTTGCAGTCAAATTGTGCAATTATTCTAAATTTTGGGGGTTTTTTGGGCAAGTCGAATCGTCTGCGACAAATTGTTACAGAATAATATTTTACCCGTGGATATCACGACAATAAGTTGCCAAAATGGCCCGTCGACTCAAACTTTGGCTCGTTCACCATCTTTGGCGTGCAATTCGCTCTCAGTGTGAACCGCTCTCCAGGCCTTAATTTCGTTCCTACGTGTCTCAAGAGTTTATGGACCAAGACAAAAAAAAATCGACTGACGGAAAAAGCAATTCAGGATTGATGTGGTTTGTGATCGTCATCATCGCCACGATAGCCATTTGCGTGTTTGTGTTCGTTAAACCGTTCACAGAAAAGATTAAAACACGAGATTTTCGCAATCTGGTGCAAGCCACGAAATACCAAACCACACTGTCGTTGGATCTGGCTGACGGATATGCAGGAAAAATCGAAGTCAAAAAGAAAAAAGGCAAGGTAGAAAAAATTGTCGAATACAGCCAGCTCAAAGAGCTGATTGTCAGTGATCGAAAAATCAAAGGGAAAGTCTTTAAACGTGTCCTCAACAGCGATGGAGGCGCCGAAAACGAAGGCTCGTTCGTAACATTTGTCACGACAAAAACCGATAGCGATGTGACGACAGACAAACTGCTGACAGACCTGTCCGAAAGAAACATCGATTTCAACCACACCGGCGCCCAAGGATTCTGGGAGCGGTATGCCTATCTGTTTATTCTGTTTGCCATGGTCCTGTTTCTGTTTTTGTTCATGATGCGGCGACTGGGCGGGGCAGGCGGTCCCATGCAATTTGGACGCAGCCGCGGAAAAATGTACGCCGAAGAGGAATTGGGAGTCTCATTTAATGATGTGGCCGGCATCGACGAAGCAGTCGAAGAAGTCAAAGAAGTCGTTGATTTCCTGCAATCCCCTGAAAAATACCAAAAACTTGGCGGACGCATTCCTAAAGGCGTGCTTCTTGTTGGCCCTCCGGGAACAGGCAAAACGTTGCTCGCCAAAGCGATTGCTGGCGAAGCGGGTGTTCCATTTTTCAGCCTTTCCGGCAGCGACTTTGTCGAAATGTTTGTCGGCGTTGGTGCAGCCCGTGTCCGAGATATGTTCCAACAGGCCGAGGCCAAAGCACCTTGCATTATCTTTATTGACGAACTCGACGCTTTGGGAAAAACACGTGGTGGAAGCGTTGTTGGTGGACACGATGAACGCGAACAAACACTCAATGCGCTGCTAGTTGAAATGGACGGCTTTGACTCCAACAGCGGTGTCATCGTCATGGCTGCAACCAACCGGCCTGAAACACTCGACCAGGCGTTGATGCGACCCGGACGTTTCGATCGACATGTTCTCGTCGATCGACCGGATGTTCGTGGACGCGAAGAAATTCTCAAAGTCCACGTCAAAAACGTGAAACTGGACCCGACCGTCGATTTACAACATGTCGCTGCAATCAGCCCCGGTTTCGTCGGTGCCGATCTGGCCAACTTGGTCAACGAAGCGGCACTGCTGGCCGCCCGTAAAGGCAACAGCAAAGTGTCGATGAAAGAGTTTGACGAAGGTGTCGAGCGTGTCACGGCGGGCTTGGAGAAAAAACAACGGGTCATGAGTTCTGAAGAAAAAGAACGTGTGGCCTATCACGAAAGCGGCCACGCGCTGGTTGCCTACAGCCTGCCCAATACCGATCCGGTTCATAAAGTTTCGATCATTCCACGCGGTCTGGCGGCGCTGGGATACACGATGCAACGTCCCGATAAAGATCGCTATTTGATGACACAAAGTGAATTGGAAAGCAATATCCAGATTTTGCTCGCCGGAACGTTGACCGAAGAAATGATCTACCAGGACATCTCAACCGGTGCCCAAAACGATCTCGAACGAGCCACCGATATCGCTCGCTCGATGGTCATGGAATACGGCATGAGTGAACTGGGCCGCGTCAACTACAAAGAATCTCGCGGTTCCGCTTTTTTGGCTGGCTCAATGGCTGAGGAAATTTCTCGCCCGTATAGCGAACGCACGGCCAGGAAAATCGATGCCGCCGTTCGCCGGATCATCGACGAATCCGTCGAGCGCGTTCGAGAAATATTGAGTATTCGCAAAGACGCGCTGATCGCATTAACAGAAAAATTGATCGAGGTCGAATCCGTCGATGCGAAAGAGCTGGAAAAAATCGTCGAAGAACATTCACCCGGACCGTTTCTAGCGCCAGGAACCAAAATCACAAAAACCGAAGCTCCCGTCAGTTCGACCGCTCAAACCGCAACGGCCGAATCGACCGATCCCCCTCAGCCATCGTCGGATTCCGAAGCCATCTGATTGCGGATTTATTAACACCACAGACCAATCTAAAATGTCCCCTGGTTCATTTTTCCAGAGGACATTTTTGTTATGGGCTTTCGTTACGCAATCTGCAATGAAGTTTATCAAGACTGGTCATTCGAAAAAGCGTTCTCGCACGCCGCGAGTCTTGGTTATACCGGCGTCGAAATCGCTCCTTTTACGCTGCACCAAGATGCTACTCAGATTACTTCGAAACAACGATCCGATGTCGTCCGAATTGCCGAAGAAAACCATTTGCAGATCATTGGCGTGCATTGGCTATTGGCACATACGTCGGGATTTCACTTAACGACTAATGATGCGTCGGTTCGTCGCGCGACCGCGGACTATCTGATCACGCTTGCGCAACTTTGTCACGATCTCGGTGGAACTGTGATGGTGTTTGGCTCGCCTGGTCAACGCAATCTGCCAGACGGAATGACAAAACAACAAGCCGATGACAACGCAATCGAAGTCTTTCATGCGGTGATTCCAACTTTGGAAAAACTCAATATCTCCATCGCGCTCGAACCACTTGGTCCGGAGGAAGGAAATTACTTGCTAACCGCCGCCGAAGGTGTTGATTTAATGAACCGGATCGGTTCACCTCAAATCCGACTACACCTGGATGTCAAAGCGATGAGTTCCGAATCAACTCCGATTCCCGACATCATTGCTGAAAATTTGCCTCACACGATTCACTTTCACGCCAACGATCCCAACCGGCAGGGGCCCGGTATGGGCGACGTCGATTTCAAGCCAATTTTTGCGGAGCTGCGAAACGGAAATTATGGCGGCTGGGTGAGTGTCGAAGTGTTTGATTATGAACCGGGAATCGAAAAATTGACTGGTGAAAGCATTCGTTATATGCAACAGGTGGAACAGGCGATTTCGAATTAGGGAATCACGATTTTTTCGACTTCGAAATTTCGTTACAATCCAGCCATGGAAGTTATCTCACTGCAATCGGGAAGCAATGGAAACGCGTTTTACGTCCGTGCCGCCAATCATCAATTCATGTTTGATGCAGGTATCAGCGGTTCTGTTGCCCAGGCCCGTCTGGCGGAACGCGGACGCGACATACGCGACGTCCAAACTTTGTTTATTTCCCATGACCACACGGATCACAGCCGTTGCATGGGAGTTTACCAACGAAAATTCGGCCATTCGATTTATGTGACTCGCGAAACTTTGGCAGCTTCACAGCGGTCAACGGACTTGGGCCAACTGTCGGACATCAACTATTTCACCGCCGGCGAAACGATTGACTTTGGAGAAGTTCAAGTTCACACCGTGCCAACTCCTCATGACAGCGCTGATGGAGTTGCCTTTGTGGTCGAGCACGATGACAAACGGTTGGGAATTTTGACCGACCTCGGCCACGTGTTCGACGGACTACGCGATGTCCTGTTGTCGTTGGACGCTGTAATCATCGAAAGCAATTATGATCCACAAATGCTCGATCTGGGATTTTATCCTGAACGGCTCAAACGTCGAATTCGTGGATCGGGCGGGCACATTTCCAATGACGAATCCGCCCAAGCGTTGCGAGAATCCATTTTTTTCAAACGTTTGAAATGGGCTTGCCTCTGCCATTTGTCTGACGAAAACAACCGACCCGACGTCGCCATCGAAACACATCGACGAATCCTCGGTTCAAAATTTCCCATCCACGTCGCCCGCCGAGATCAAGCGAGCGAAATTCTCGAAATCTAATGTAAGGCCGGTTCCCACCGGCCAATCCAACAAAACTGACCCGGTGTGCCAAAAATCACAACCCGAAACGTCAGTGAGGGACCATCCGTTTGTTATCCGGCAACGCGAACGTGTGTTCGTTCTAGCCGGAATGCAAACGGGATCGGGAGTCTTTTCAGTCAGCTTCATCATCCGTTTCCAATCGTCAAAACGGTTAAAGACACGAGCCATCATCAACTTGTTAATGAAAAAACTCCCGACCCCTTCTACTCGCGCCCCTCACTCGACTCGTTTAGGAATTTTTCGGGATTGTAAAAAAAACGCAACCAACTATTTGGTAAAGAGATTAATTTGCGTTGTCGAACTTCAGGATGGTCATAACATCGTTTATCAATTTGGCCGAGGCTCCTTTTTCATACGTGAGCAACACGAGCAAGTGTTCCTCAATTTCCAAATTTTGACAAAACAACAACTTCAACGAATCCTGTCCTCTCGTTAGCAAAAAAACTTCCACTTTTTTGGACTGAGTGGTCTCCGATTCAACGAATGAAATTTCGATGTTGTTTTTAACAAGTTTGTCGCGCCAAAAATTTAAATTGTCTGGCGCGAGTTTGATCGTCGGTAATCCCATTAGAATGGCCAACGACGCTTGTAGCTTTTCATGGAGAACTCCAAGTTTGAGAAGGGAAAGGACTAAATAAAAATCATGCGTCCATCGTATGATGACTTTCAGATCTTACGTACCCAACCAATTATCGCGAAGCCTTTTTACAAGATATAACGTCAAGATTCCTTGGTTTTCGTTGGCATTTCCCAAATGCTGAACGCGATTCCATTCTATGGAAATATTTCTTGTTTGTTGAAGGCAAAAGTGGTTTCTCATCCATGCTGCTCTTACGACTTTGAACTTGATTCATCGCGTTATGATTGCGCAAAGTTGTTAGCGTGGGAATACAAACGGGGTCGGGAGTCTTTTCAGTCAGCCGCATCATTTGTCTGCAACCGCCAAAAAACGATTCTAGACACGAGCCATCATCAACTTGTTAATGAAAAGACTCCCGACCCCTTCTACTCGATCAAGAGCGAAAAACCAGATCAAGTAGGGCCGTTTAATGGATCGGCCGGTAGGAACCGGCCCTACTTCTAACTCAAATTGCCAATACCTTTTCCCAATTCTCTCCAACATCTCAACCGGTTTTGGTATTCGGCGACCGTTCGGCTAAAATAGAACGCTTGATCGTGAGGGTAGCATGAGATTATTGAATCGGCGATTTCAACCTGTTTTCTGGGTGCTTGGACTGGCAACCGTTGTCGTTGTGTCCGCCAATTTTCCCACGGAAACATCGCAACTGGAGAACAGCGACTCCAACCGAATTTCGCCAGTGTCGCGCGCGATCATTCATTCCGATGCGACCGGAAAACAGATCTATGAAAAACAGTGTGCCTCGTGTCATGGTAAGGACGGCCAAGGCGTTGCCGATCACTACGATGAACCGCTGGTCGGCGAACTGTCTTTGGAAAAACTGACCAAGCTGGTCGCCGAAACGATGCCGGAAGATGATCCCGACGCATGTGTCGGCAAAGATGCAGAAAAAGTCAGCCGCTATATTTACGATCAGTTTTATTCTCGTGCAGCTCAGAAAAAACGTGCAGTTCCCAAAAAACGTCTCGCCCGCCTGACCCAACAGCAATTCATTAACAGCGTCGCCGATCTCGTCGCAACATTTCAATGGCGGATCACCACTAAAGATTTTTACAAACAAGAAAAACGCGGCCTCAAAGCAACGTATTACCACTCCAGACATTTTCGCGGCAACAAACGGATCAAAACCAGAGTCGAACAAAATGTCGATGTTGATTTTGGCGATCAATTGCCGGACGTGATTCCAAAACCCAAACCTCCGAAAAAGAAAAGCAGGAATTTGGAATACGATCCCACCAAGGAGTTTTCTGTCCAATGGGTTGGCGGTATCGCCGCTGAAAAAACCGGTGAGTACGAATTCATTGTCCGCAGCAAAAATGGATTTCGATTGTTCGTCAATGACTACACCAAACCGGTAATCGATCAGTGGGTGACATCCACGGGAAACGAGTATCGCACCAAAGTTTATTTGTTGGGCGGTCGCGTTTATCCTTTCAAAGTCGACTTTTTTAGATTTCGAGATCCGACGTCCGGCATCTCCGTTTCCTGGAAACCTCCGCATCAAACCGAACACGTGATCCCTCAATCCGTTCTCTATCCGGAATGGACCGGCCACATCGGCATTGTTCACGCCGCATTTCCGCCCGACGACAGCAGTTCGGGTTACAACCGTGGCACCAGCGTTTCCGCGCAGTGGGACGAAGCGGTCACAGCTGCAGCAACCGAAGTTTCCGATTGGTGCATTCGCCATTTACGCATCAACCGAATCAAGAAAGGCAAAATTACAGAAAAGCAAAATGCACAAATGAAATCGTTTTGCATTCGATTTGTAGAAACTGCCTTTGGCCGAAAACTCAATAAAGCGGAACGGCAATTTTATGTCGAACAATTTTTCGATCCCAAGTATCAACCCATCGAACGGATCAAACTGGTGGTCATCCTGACTTTAAAATCTCCGCATTTTCTGTACCCGGAGCTTCCGACCGAAAAAACGACAGAAAATCAACGAACGATAGTCGCCAAACGATTGGCACTTTACTTCTGGGACTCGATTCCCGATCAACAATTGATTGACGCCAGCCGTGCTGGCCATCTGGAAAACGCCGATGCCTCACGGCCACATTTCGAACGTTTACTCAACGATTATCGAACGCGACAAAAAATCGATTCTTTCTTCGAATACTGGTTGAATTTGGGTGAAGTCGAAGAAACTACCAAAGACGAGAAAACATATCCCGATTTCAAAGTTGAAACTGCCATCGATTTACGCCAAAGTATCAACCATTTTGTCGACGATATTTTTTGGAGCGACGATTCGGACTATCGCAAGCTGTTTTCGGCGGACTACATGTACGCCAATGCGTCACTGGCAAAATTTTATTCATTGGACAGCACGCCGTTTAACGACTCAAAAAACGCCGATCGGTTTGTAAAAACGAAGGCCGACAAAAACAAATTTGGCCTCGTGACACACCCCTATCTCCTGACAGGATTGGCCTACCATAAAAACAGTTCGCCGATTCACCGCGGCGTGTTTATCGCCCGCAGCCTGTTGGGACGGAAATTGAAACAACCGCCGGACGACGTCGAACCACTCACCGAAGAGTTCAACCCCAAAATGACGACACGCGAACGTGTCGAGCATCAAACCAAAGCGACCGCATGCATGAGTTGTCACGGCGTCATTAATTCACTTGGATTCAGCTTGGAAAACTTTGACGCCGTCGGACGATTTCGAAAAACAGAAAAACAAAAAGAAATCAATGCCGTTTCAAATTATGAAACAATTGATGGCAATCAAATCCGATTTGACGGACCAGAAGGCCTGGCCAAATTTATTGCCAACAATCCGCACGCTCAAAAAAGCTTCCTGAGGCATTTGTTTCAACACCTGGCAAAACAACCGGTCGAAGCGTACGGCCACAATGCCCTGGACCAGATACATGCAAAATTCGTCGCCAGTCGATTCAATATGAAAACGGCGGTGATCGAAATTGCAAAATACGCCGCTTTTCATGACATCCAGTTGAACCGCCCAGCAAAACCAAAATCTGAAACCCGCAAACAAAAATGAATCAGCATCCTCAACACAATCGACGACAATTTCTCGGCCAATCCGCGGCACTGGCGTGCTCTGCTCCATTGGTGATGTCGGCGTCTGGACCTCTGTTGGCCGCAGGTGATAAAAATAACAATCGCAAATTGCGAGTTGTTTTTATTTTTACTCCCAACGGGACGGTCAAAGAGGGATTTTGGCCAAAAACCGAAGGGCACAAATTTGAAATCACGCCTGTCCTCGAACCTCTCGAAAAATATCGAGACAAAATGCTCGTTTTGCATGGTGTCTGCAACCACCTGCGCGGCGACGGAGACAATCACATGCGCGGCATGGGATGTTTCTTGACCGGAATCGAGCTGTTTCCCGGTAATGTTCAAGGTGGAAGTCATTCGCCAGCGGGATGGGCCAAAGGGATCTCGATCGATCAGGAAATCAAAAATTATCTTCAATCAAAACCCGAAACCAGAACAACTTTTGGCTCCCTCGAGTTTGGTATCTGCGTTCGGAATGATGCCAATCCCTGGACGCGTTGGTCCTATGCCGGACCCAACCAACCGATCGCACCGATTAGCAACCCGTATCAGATGCACAAGAAAATGTACGGGGAAATCAAAGATCAAAAATATATTCAACAAGCGATTGATTTGTTGCAGACGGAATTTGATAAAGCCAAGCAATCCATTCAGAACCAGGACCGGCAATTAGTCGAAAACCACCAGGCGCACATCGCAAAAATGCGCGAAAGTTTTTTACAAAAACGAAAATCTCTGGCTGTCGCACCGCCCAAGCTGCCAACAGGTGTTCCCGTCGATCGAACTCAAATGCCGAAGCTGACTCGCATGCAAATCGATTTGATGGTCAACGGTTTCCAAAATGACTTGAACCGCGTGGCAACGTTACAGTTCACCGAGTCGGTCGGGCAGCCAATCATGAAATGGCTCGGCATCAAGGAAGGGCACCACCAATTGTCCCACGATCCCGATCTGAACAAAAAATCGCAGGAGAAACTGGTCAAGATCAACCAGTGGTACGCCGAGCAAATCGCCTACCTCGTGAAAAAACTTGATGAAACCAAACAAGTGGGCTCGGATCGCAGTCTGCTGGACGACACATTAATCGTTTGGGGAAATGAACTGGGACACGGCAATTCGCACACGTTAAATAACATCCCGTTGGTGTTAATTGGCGGCGGTGAAAGCTTTGGAATCGAAATGGGACAGTTTCGCAAATTCCACCGTGTTCCCCACAATCGATTATGGCTGACCATCGCCCACAGCTTTGGCCACAAAATCAAAACGTTTGGCAACCCGCGGCTCTGCAAAGGCGGTCCGTTGAATCTCAAGTAAGGCCGGTTCCCACCGGCCAATCTGGAATCTGTTTTTGACAGGATTTACAGGATGAACAGGATATTTTTTCGGATCTAATTCTGTCAATCTTGTTCAGCACAGTTGGCGGTCCCTCGCTCACGCTTCGCACTTGTGATCTTATGGCACCACGACCAAAAAACACAGCCGAAACCGCTCCGTTTCTGCAATGATCCGTTAATGTGCCTGCTCGAACCATTTTGTCGTTTGAATCAGCCTGAAATATCAGTAAGATTCAAGGCAGGCAAGGCCTTCAGAATAGGGGACCCCTCATGCGGCAAATCATCCCGTCAGTGCTCGCACTCGTGTCTGTTTTCCTGTGCAGTTTTTTGCCAGCACAAGACAAACAAAAACCAATCAAACTTTCCAAGAAAAACCACCAATCACTTCAGCAGTATTATCTGCCTGGCATTGCACACAAAAATTTGGCGTCCATCGTTCATGGTGCCAACCAAATCATTCGCCGCAATGACAGCGAAGGATTTCAGAAAGTCGAATCGTACCTCAAGTCGAAACGCATTCCAACAATTTCGACCGCGTTGCCCGAAGCAAGAATTCGTCTGGCGTCGATGAACGTCAAAGACGGTTTGCCTCATCCGGGAATCCGTGAGCTCGAAATCGTTGTTCCCAAATTGCTCAAGCAAATTCAAAACGTTCAACAAACCGTCGAGCAATTTTCCTTGGCTCAAGAACGAATCAAACCAGCGGAAAACTGGCGTGCTTACGAAAGGCAATTTTGGACCAGCCATGTTTTGAAAAACCGAATTCAAAATAGCCAAACCGCATTGAAATGGATCCGTCAGTCGATTGAGCAGCTCAAAGCAGATAAAAAGGCAATCAAAAAACTCAACGACAAACAATCGGCGCTCGTCAATGCAAATTACAAAACAAAACTCAATGAAATCAAACAGATCGAAACACGTTTAGCCGAAGGCGATATCGAACTTCGAATCTATCGGATGGAGGATGCCGTCCGGACGCTGGCCGACGCCAAATCTTCAGCGCTCAAAAAACTGGACGCGGCGTTTGCGATCGAACAAGACGCCGTGGTTCTGAACGACGCCATCAGAAAACACAAAGGCAACAACACCTGGTTCCGTCGCCCCAATCTGAGAGATCAATCCGTTGCAGCAACGGTGAATGAACTGATCATTGCCGGTCGCAAACACGGTGGAAACTGGCAAGAAAAAGCGGCCTTGCTCAAAGTCGCGATTCACTGGTGGCAACGCGGACGATACGGATTTGGACCCGAAAAAAATGGGCTCCTGAAATCCAAAACCGCGTTAATGAACCAACGAGAAATGTTCCGGTTGATCATGCCGCTGAAAATGCCAAACCGACAGGATGTTCAATCTCAAAAGGTGGCGTTCTACCCGCTCCGACATCTTCACAATTGGGCCATTGAATATAGCAAACCCTTGCCGAAAGGCGGAGACAGTTACACACGGGTCGAAGGCAGAGTCAGTCTGTTCAATGGATTTGTGTGAGGCAGCAATGTCGCGATCTCGGCAGTTCGCCGAGTAAGAGTTGAAACCGATGATGCTGTCGTCCAATACTTGAATAGCGGTCAAGATGACATTGATCTGCTGCCATACCGAATTGTCGGTTATTACGAATACAGCCAGGCGCTGCGATATTTTACGGCGCTGCTCAAACGTTCCAACGCAGATGACATCAAAGCGTATAACAGCTACATCGCTCAACGTCCCGAGCTGTTTATCATCGATGGCAAGCGCCCCGCAAAAAACGATTCCAAAGATAAAACCGTTGAAAGCACAACTGGCATTTTTGATTTGATGGCGCTCGCACGTATCGAACTCGGTGCAGTTAAATCGGCATTTATGGGTGAAAAAAATGCCTTTTTCAACAAATCCGTTCCTCTTCATGAATATCCTGCATTGCGCAATCAGTTGATGATTGGCATCAACGCTCATCGGCAAAACCTGGCGCGCAATCAGGAATTTAAAACGGAAGTGGTCAAGGCAGAAAAAACCAAAGGCACCACCAAGACATTGGCGTACATTCGACGACTGATCATGCTCAACCAAATGACTCAAGCATTGGTTCAGCTCAATTCAAAAATCGGTGATACGTCCAGCTTGGCCACCTACAAAAAATGGGAATCCGAATCGAGCTACGCGCTAAAAACGTTGCGAGAAAAAGTGACTCGTCCAAACGTGCAAATCAGCTATACCCATTCCGACATTAGAACTGTCGGCGCACCCTGTGGAGTCAGCCAGGTCATGAGACGATTGGAGCGCGGGGGACCTTATGCAGTTCCTATCAGAAGCCCTCAGCAACGACGATAGAGCGGATGACAGGCACATCATGATCGGTCACTGGCGTTGGTTTCGGGAGGGTGAGGCTCCCGCCGAACCGAATCCTGTGAGCGGCAAGGCGCTAGCCGCCGGTACATCAGCGCATCGAACCGGCGGCTAGCGCCTTGCCGTGCGGGGTGCCACTGGCTTTGCCAGTGATTTGCACATTTACTCACGATTTTTCGCTCAATCGAAGTACCTTAACAACCACTATCCAACCACGTCACTGGCGGAGTCAGTGGCACCCTAAATTAGAGTTTGCAGCCATAAAATCTCAATGACAACAGGTCCATAAAATTTCCTCATGAGCGAGGGACCAGAAACGATTCAACTGGACAGCCAATCAGAGGCCCATCCTGTAAATCCTGTCTAAAAATCTTCGGACCGTCAGGAATTTTCTAAACTTGCTCGTCGGCAAAAATGTCGGCGAGTTCCTGTCGACGGCGAACCAATTTTGACTGGCCGCTGTCCACCAAAACCTCGGCAGCAAATGGTTTGCTGTTATAGTTGGATGCCATCACAAATCCATAGGCACCCGCACATTCGATAATCAGATAATCTCCGATGCCAGCGACCGGCAGTTCACGTGCTTCGACAAAACCACCCTCTTGCTGTGTAAAAATATCACCAGATTCACATAGAGGTCCGCCGACAATCACGTTTTGTGTCCGCTCACTTGCCGCACCCTCCCGATGGCAAATCGACATGGGATGATAGGCTCCATACATGATCGGACGTGCAAGGTTGTTGAAACCAGCATCCACCAAATAAAACAGATTTTCACCCATCTGTTTGATCGCGCGAATTTCGCTGATCAAGTAACCGCTTTCCGCCGTCAAAAATCGCCCGGGTTCGATTTCCAACTGGAACGCGTGACCAAATTCTTCTTGCAGCTCGCGTCGCGTTGCGTCCCACAATTCAAAATAGCGAGGAATATCCAGATGCGAATCTTGGGCTTTGTATGGAGTCGGTAAACCACCACCGGCGCTGATGACTTTGACCGTGCGACCGACTGTTTGAACGGCCGCTTTCATCGCGTCACAAACCTGGGAAAGATGTTCGAAATCGGTTCCCGATCCAATGTGCATGTGTAGTCCGGTCACTTGAACACCGAAATGATCCGCGCGTTGCAGACAATCCTCGAGTTGATCATGCCAGATGCCGTGCTTGGATTGCGGCCCACCGGTGTTCGTTTTCTGTGAGTGGCCGTGACCAAATCCCGGATTGATACGCAGTGTTATTTCGCTGCCAGGCATTCGTTGGCCAATTTGGTCAATCATGTCCGGTGAACCGACATTGCAATGGATGTGTTTTTCACAAACCATGTCCAACGATACTCGATCAAAAATATCTGCCGTATAGACGATCGAATGTGGCTCACCGGTCGCCTGATAACCGGCCGCTTCGGCGCGAAGGATTTCGCCGGCGCTGACCGCATCAACGACAACACCTTGCTCTCGCATTAATTTCAATACGGACAGGTTTGAGTTCGCTTTTTGAGCATAACGAATCACATCGAATGACCGTAACTGCTCAATCCGCTGGCGAATAATCTCGGCATCGTAGACAAATGTCGGCGTCCCATATTGCTCGGCAAGTTCAGCAACAGGGACACCGGCGATTTCAGAACGCGTGATCGCAAATTTTGTTTGAATCGTCATCTCATCTTTTATTGAAAAATTGGTCGTGGTGCCGTTAGCGCTGGTTTGTGCGGTAATCACTTGCAACTAATACGAGCACGAAGCGCCAACGAGTGGTTTTGCGCGGTCAAACCACTCGCTGGCGCTTCGCGCTCGTAAGGCTCACGGATTCACAAAATTCCGCTCACCACTTTGGCCACGCTCAAAAGATTGCTCAAAACCCGATTTTACTTTGTTGCTGACAGAAAATCACGGGGTTTGAAAGGGCGAAACTGAGATTGCACGTCTTTAAATCCGTTTCATTGCCCGATTGCCTGCCAACAAACAATTGCAGCAAACCAACAGCGTGCGTTTGTCAACAGATTTAATCCATAGACTTTTTGCCGGTGCACTGCCGCGATATTACGGAAGCCAACCGTCTCGCCCTCCTGCAGCGTGTATCGTATCGGCTCGGCAGGAGCCTCGCCCTCCCAAGAACCTCGCCCTCGCTCGGAGCCTCGCCTGGAACCTCGCCTTCGCATCACGACCAAACAAAAAAAACCTCGATGTGACAACACATCGAGGTTCTGTTTTTTAATTAGCTCTGCTGACTCGAATCAACTAACCCGTCTTTTTGGAAAACAAATCTTTGATTACTTTTCCGCCGTTGGCAATTTTCATCGGTCGATTGTTATTGCTGGTAAACGTTTTCTGGAGCGAAATACCGAGCGATTTGCAGACGGACGCCATCAAATCTTCCGAAGCGTACGCTTGGCCTTCGACCCGCGTTCCGTCTTCGTTCGTTTTTCCGACCGCTTTACCACCTACGAAATCGCCGCCACCCACAACTGCACTCCAGCTGCGAGCCCAGTGGTCACGGCCGGTGTTTCCGTTAATACGCGGTGTTCGTCCAAATTCGCCCATCCAGATAATGACGGTATCTTTGAGCATGTCTCGCTCTGTCAAATCTTCGACCAACGCGCTCATGGCTCGGTCCAGGGTCGGCAATCGTTGGTTTTGAAGTGTTGGGAAAATGTTTTGGTGATTGTCCCAACCGCCCAAGCTGACTTCGACAAACGGAACACCGACTTCGACCAAACGTCGAGCCAGCAAACAACCACGACCAAAATTGTTTTGGCCATAGCGTTCTTGTACCTTTTGATCTTCTTCGTTGACACGGAAAGCTTTCATTTGCTCACTGGTCATCAGGTTCAACGTTTTTTGCAGAACCTTGGCATGCTCTTCCGCAGCTGCGCCACGGTTTTGCTTGATGAAGCCGGATTCCAGCATTTTCAACGCTTGCATCCGTTGTGTCAGTCGATCCGGTGTCAGGTTCATATTCAAATTGCGAACTTGACCATTGGAGTTCACCGAAAATGGAGCCCAAGCCATTCCCAGGAATCCGGGACCTTCACTTCCGCCGCCGATTGATACGAACGGAGGAATTTCCAGTTCAGGTCGCTGATCGGACAGCTCGTGAGCGACTACCGAACCGTAACTTGGGTGTTGGATATTTTGACTGGGAACGTATCCGGTGTGCATGTAATAACGACCGCGTGCATGGTCAGCCTCGCGAGTGCTCATCGAACGCACGATGGACAATCGATCCATCACTTTGGCGATGCTGGGCAGATGTTCCGAAATTTCCACGTCACCAGCGGTTTTAATTGGTTTGAACGGACCGCCGGTTGCAGTACCTGGTTTCAAATCCCACAAGTCAATGGTCGAAGGGCCGCCACCCATCCACAACAGGATCGCGCTTTTGCGGTTCTTCTTCAACTCGTTGGCGTTGGCATGCAAGGTGTTGCCCATCGCCAATGCCGTTCCTGTCAGTGCAGATGCACCAGCCATATGAGCCATGAAGTGACGCCGGGACATTCCAGTAGGAGTTCGAAAATTCATGCTGTCCTCTTTCTAAGCAGATGGTTGAATTGTTATCGCCACACAGGCGTTGTGTTATCAATTAGTGATTGAAAATAAATTCGTTGCTGTTCAGGATGACCCACCACATATCACGCAGGCCTTCAGCGACATCGCCACTACGGGCCTTGATGAGTTGAACTGCAAGTTTTTGTTCGGTACGTGTTGCTCGTCTGGAAAGCCCCGCCAGAAATAGCCGATCGACTTTCTTGGAAAGACTCAATTTTCTGTCTTTCACAACATCATCCAACAACGTTCCTTGCGATTTACCCGTCGCGTTTTTGATCAGATCACCGTTGAACATCATCAATGTCTGTGGAATCGTTCCGTTGAACGTCGTTGTTTCGTCGCCTTCGTCGGTTCCAAAGGCTTGGCTAAACTGCTGCAGCCACATGTTTTTTCTGCGCTCTTGCTCCGCGTAACTGCCGCGGTTTCCGGCAGCCTTGGTCGCAGCAACTAGCGATTCGTAAAGTTCTTCGGCACGCATTTGCCGCAAATAGAAATGCGAAAATCTCGCCGGCTCACCCATCAGCGGGTCGTCTTTTTTGTTGTTGCTGGTCATTCGGCTCGAAAGAGCATAAGGTCGGCTCAACACGATCCAACGCATCAATTCACGCATATCGTAGCGATACTGCTTGAATGTTTTGGCGAGGTAGTCGAGTAATTCCGGATTGCTCGGGCTGTTGTGTGGTCCCAGGTCATCAACTGGTTTCGTGAAACCATAGCCCAGAAAATGCGACCACATTCGGTTGACGATCGCTTTATCCATATAAGGCGATTTCACAATCATTTTGCCAAGTTCTTTGCGACGGTTCACTTCGTCGAGATAACCCGATGGGTTGATCGCCGTTCCATCAACAAAAACTGGAAAGGCAACTTTGACCAGACCGTTTCGCAACTCGTAAAACAGATCTGCATTTTTGGGTTTGCGGCTTTCACCAGCAAAATCTTGATCGACCAATTCGCCGATCAATCCTTGGTCACTCTGTCTCAGGCGGAGAGCACGAGTTTGACGAAAGAATGCGTTCATCTCCCAGTATTTTTGCTGCTTCCAATCATTAAACGGATGATTGTGGCACTGAGTGCATTGAACTTGCAGACCCAAAAAGATCTGTGATGTTTTGGCTGTTGCCTGGGCACCGTTTTCTTCGTTGACTTTGTCAATCAGGAAATTAACCGCACCATTGAATTTGTCGCTGCCTGGCCGTGCAGTTCCCGTGGCGGTGATAAGTTCGTAAACCATTTTGTCGTACGGTTTACCACGGGCAAAACTGTCACGCAGGTATTTGTTCATGCCAGCGCGGGAAACCATCGAGTTTCTGTTGTTTCCACCCGTTCGACCAATTAACAAATTCGACCAAATCGTCGTCCAATTCCGCGCGAAATCTTCGACGTACCGATCATCGTTCATCAACCGATCGACCAGCCGTTCACGTTTGTCTTGAGATTTGTCGTTGAGAAACTCGTTCAACTCGTCGACCGTTGGGATACGGCCGATCAAATCCAGAAATGTTCGCCGTACCCACTCGTTGTCTGTCGCATTGGGAGACGGCTTCAAACCGTATTCGTCCCAAGTCTTTTCGACCAATGCATTGATGTTGGCGATCGGATCTTGATTCGAATTCTGCTTCTTGGCGACCGTGGTCGACGCTTGGCTGGTGGCTGTCTGGGCAGACAGAAACTGGCAAGAGAGAGTGATACACGAAAAAACCGCTAACCATGCGATTCGATGAATCATCAATTTTCCCCCGTGGATGACGTTTTTTTAGTCAATTGTTGAATGTCTCAAGGCCGTATTTTATTTGATCAAAACCACTTTCGGGCATGAAATTTCGCAAGCTTGGCAAATCAAAGGTTTCGGCGAAAATCTCGCTCGAAAAAATAAAGTTCCGATTTTTTTGATTTTAGCTTGCTAACAAGTTTTTAAACCCCACCAAATAAGTGGATTATAATTGATCAATTGTTCGATTTTGATACACGCAAAATAAAACAGGTGTGCCAACCTGTCAGTCAGCACACCTGTTTATTGTTTCGCATTTGAGTCGTGATTGCCTCGTGCGTATTCGTTTGAAGTGCTGAGACTAATATAAAATGATAATTCCTGGCCCGAGGCTGACTGCCGAAACAGTCAACCTTGGGCACTGCCTCGTCTCTGTTCCAACCCCAGTGCTACGAGCACCAGTGGGGTGAAACCACTTCCGAATCGCGTAAATGCAATTCGTATGCCAAACTCAGAATCTGAAATTGAAAGAAAATATCGCCAACAATTTTTCCACAGGCGATGCTGGCAGACATCAATTTTTGACCGCTTTGTTTTTCTGCTTGCGATATTCCTGAACAACCTTGTAGGCAATTTGGGTTAACTCTGACTGCATCTCGGAAGATATTCGGTCTTCCACAATGTGGTCTTTGCCCTGAGGATTCTCAGACAGTGACAGCGACAGAAAATCGGCGGCGATCAGGTATTCAAAAACTCTGGCGGTCAGAATGGCACCTGCGCGGTTGGCGTGGTTTCCGTCCGAATGGAGCGTCCAATCGGGATGAGATTCCAAAGCCGCGTTCCAGGCAAGTCCGACAGGTGCAATCGTGGCACCGGATTCTCGAACAATCGTTTCGTGCAGCTGGTGAACACGTTTGGCTTCGGACAAACAGTTCTTCAATTCTTCGGCTGATTTGTTTCTCCGTTGTCCCCATTCCGGGTACATGATGACCTTGGCCCCTATCGCATTGGCCATTTTTGTCAGTTCGAGCGCTGCATCGTACGGGTAATCGTGCTGGCCAGAAACGCTGTACTTCTGGGCCTGTAAAACGACGATATCCCATTTACCTTGCTTGATCCGATCAGTCGTTCGTTGATTCCTCAAGTGATCGACGAGAAACGAACCCGCGCGAATCTCGCAATAAATTTTTTGTTTTGATTGCCGTTTGTTCAACATGGTCTGAACCATTTTGGGCATCTGGCAAGTCGACGTGTGACTGTTTCCGATAAACAGAATCCGATAATCGGCTTGCTGATATTCGTTGTCGTTGCGCTCGCCATAGCCCCTGGCCATATCGACTGGCGGATCGAGAGATTCCGATTGATTGGACGGGTTCGAATCTGAATCGGCAATTGGTTTTTTGCCACAGCCTCCGGCGAAAACCAATATTCCGACCAACAACCAGGCCAAGCAAATCATTTTGCGGCAGTTGTTGTGGACATCGATGGGCGACACAGCCGGCACAAAATTGCGATTCATTTCTGTTTCCAAAAGATCGGGTCGAATTCACCAAGTATTGTTACGTGATCGACAGAAAGATGGTTTATACAAATTTGGAGAGCATGTTTATGAGGGCATGTTCGGGAGGGCGAGGCTCGCGGCCGAGCCGAGAGCAAGGCGTTGCGAATAGGCTCACGCAGAGACGCGGAGGCGCAGAGGTCTGGAATGATTTGAGACGAGCTCTCACCCATAGCAAACCTCCCGTGAGCGGCAAGGCGCTCACGTCCCGCTATCGCCTGAAGAACATTTTGTTGACCAACTGCGTGAATTTGTAGCCGAAGCTTGCGATAGCCAATATCAACATGGGCAACAAACAAGCGGTGGGAATAAACCAGAATGACTTTTCCAGACCCGTTGTGGCAACGAGAAACAGATAAATGACCATGGCGATCATGGAAACCATGACCATGGCAATGACGATCAACAATCCAACTGGAAGCGTTTTATTCATCTCAATATTCTAACCGTGAGATTGCGAATGTTCAGCCATCAGTTTTTCAAATACTGCCAACATATCGCGAGCCATAGTGGGAGCGTTGCGTTTTTCGGTTACTGATTTTCTGCCAGTCGCTCCGAGCGATTTCCGACGCTCTTGGTCGGCAACCAACTCCAACAACTTGTCGGCCAAATCATCGGGATCATCGGCGGCACACAAAATTCCGCCGCCAGTGGATTCGACGACTTCGGGGAAAGCACCGTGATTGGGTTGCACCACCGGAACGCCTGCCGCCATCGCTTCGAGTACAAACAGCCCCTTGGGCTCTTCGTAAGTTGTTGGAACGGAGAATATATCCAACCGTCTCAACAATTCAACTTTGTCGGGACGTTCGATGGTCCCCAAAAAATGATAGTCCTCGGACAGCCCTGCATCATCCAGTTTTTGGGTTTGTTCGTTGGCGTAGGTTCGATTGTGATCACCCAGCCACCCGGCAATTAGCAAATGCGCATCTTTTCCAACCGTGGTTTTTTTGAGCTTGATAAACGCGTCAATCAAAACGTGCAAACCTTTTTCTTTGGCAATTCGTGCGAGATAGCCGATCACGGTTTTATGCTCGGGAACTTGAGGAACAATTTCGCTGGTATTGGAGGGCTGATTTTCAAAATCCGATGTGTCGATCGTCAGCGGAGTAATCGATGTTTTTTTCGGATCGAGGGAAAACCAGTCGTTCATTTTGTCGGCGTAAAACTGGCTGTGAAAAACAAACCCGTCGATACTTTCACCCAATCGTCGAATTTCCTTGAGCGCCGCCGTGCGATATTTCTCCGGCAAACTATCGAGAAAAATGTCGTCCCCTTGAAGCATAACGGCAACAGGAACATCAAGCTCGGATTTGAAATACGGAACAAAACCGGCAATCAACATGTTGGTCAGCAACAATGCATCAGGCTTGATTTCACGTTTGAGCCAATTTACCAATCGGCGAACTTCTTTACGTTGATTGCCATGAATGCCTTTTAACATCGACACCTGCAAGCTTCCTAACAACTCCGGACTCGTTTCAGAAGCTTTGGCCGTCAATTTTCGAATCAACCACGGATTATCAAACATCCTGTCGAGCATCGCCGGAATATGTCGAAACAGTGGAATTTTTTGCTGTAGATAAAGATTGATTCCGCCAAAATAAACATGCTCGATGGTCACATCCTGCTCGTCCGTGCGAATCGGCGTATAGGTTGGAATCAGTTGCACATCGCATCCCGCTGCAATCATCGCCCGCGCCAGCGAGTTGTCGTGCATACAGCTTCCGCAATACATGCCTGCCGCACCTGCGGTTAAAAAAGCGAGTTTTGTTTTTGCAGCCATCAATTTTCCATTCATTGCGATGCCAGGCTATTTTAGGCCAAACCGCGTTTTTGCTCACGAGCCCATACTGAGTTTTGATCAGCAATTCGTTGAATACTTAACACGAACAGCAATACCGCAACGAAGTTTTTGCTGTAACTGTTGCGTCAGTTCGAGCGAAAGAGCAATGCGCCAATTTGCAAACAGCGTCAGTGAATCATGTCGGGCGTTACGAAACTCGATTGTGATCAACAACAATTACTTTGGCGCAAAACTGACATTTTCCACTGCGCGAGAGCAGTAACAAATAGTCTTCAGTATGAAGTTGCAGGCAGTTGAAGCACTTGACAGCCATCCGTGTTTTGGCGTGATATTTCCGGTGATAAATGTGAAACGGATGTAAAGCGAATACCGAAAACCCGACTACAAATGTGAACCACTGGAATAACCAATGTGGATTACATAATGAAAGCAGCATCCACGTTCCAATCCAACAACCTTGCAGCACCAGATGACCACATTCTGCGAGCCATGGAAGTTTGCATTGTTTTTGATATTCGTGGTACGTTTGGAGAATGTGCTTTCGCTCCAAAAGCTCATGATTAGAATGCATCGACTCTCGCATTTTCATACGCCATTTCTCTAGAAACAAATTTTGGCAACGACTGCAGTGTTGCAACCTCAAGTTTTCGGAGAGCAGTTTTTGCGTTATTTTCGACGGTTTCGCAAAGTTCCCAGTTTTGATCACCACCTTTCTGTGAAACAACGATTTGTACAATCGCCTTTAAATTGTGATGAGCAAAAACCAGTTTGGTTTGTAGTTTTTCAAGCGACAGAAACTCCGCCTGCTGGCGGTGAAAGATCCCTTTGATTCGCGTCACGATTTTTTTGTCCAGATCGATAACCATTTGTGTCGGAATTGTCCTACTCAAAAAATCGATTTGCACTTGGAGCGTAAACATCGTCAATAAAACCGCAGATACAGCCGCTGGAACGATGAAATACCATTTCCCGTCAAGCGTCGGAGGAACAATGAATATGAGTAACAAGTCAATACTTGTCAGCACCGCAGTCCTCACCAGGTGCGCTAGTGTTCCAATGACAAATTCCGATTTTGTATAGCTAAAAAACCAAAACCGAATAACGTTTTGGTCTCTCGTTTGCAAGAACTGAATACCCACTGAATCCTCTTACGAAATCCAATGAGTTATTCGCTGTTAAGTCACCAATCTTGAGGCCAGATCAAATCCATTCGATTTGCACGGCAACGGCCCATAGAATCAGGGCAGTGACAATTACCAGAGCCACCGAACCCAATTGGAGGCGAACGGTGTACATCCCGCGAGTTGCTTTGTCAGAAGCAAAAAACCCAAACGCGATACCGAGTAATGCAAGAACACTCAGGCCGATCAAGCCGAATTGTTGCAGTCGACTAAATCGTTTTTGCTTTTGCCAACTCCGGGCAATCATGAGATTGAAATTCGGATCACAACGAACTTCCGCATAGCCAACGCTGTAATCCAGGTCTTCGAGGTTAAGCTTGTTGCCGTTTAACAACTCGGAAGCTTTTTCTTTGGTCAACTCACGAATGTGAATTCGCGAATACATATGTTTGCGGACATAGGCCGGATCAACGTGGACGTGTTTCGCACAATCATCGCCAAAATTTCGTTCGATATATTTTTGAATGGCTTGGACCGCCGCCTGATCGATTTCGTCATCGACCGTTTCTGGCGAGGTGATTTCCGTCTCAACGATAAAGTAGTGGGTTTGGTCTTCTATTCGATGTTTTCGCTCTTTGCCCCATGTGGGAGCTTCGGCACTGTGTGTCGGCTTGGCAGAAACAGGAATCGCATCCTTTTTGGAAGGCTTTTTGGACGTTGGAACAGTTTGCTGGTTGGTATCCGTTGGCTTGGAGTCTGCCGGTTTGGCTTCCTGCAACGACATCAACGGGCGAGCCGTAACATCACCTTCGTAATACAGTGCATGGTGTTGCTGCTCCAAATCGTTACGACTTTCCAATCGGGTGCTGCTGACCAATACTGCCAGTGTTGCAAACGAAGCCAGCAGAAGAACAACGATCAAAATGGCTGATATTAAATATCGCATTGGTTGAATCACTCGGTCAACGGTTTTTAGGTTGCAACATTGGTTGCGTGTTTATCATCCAGCTGGTTCTGTTCCGCTAACCAGCTTTCACGATTCTTGGGATGAATCCACGGTGACGCGAGTTGGACTGAAACGGCCGTCAGTCCCGCAATCACTCCCATCCATGCCAGATTCAAACCGAAAATCGCGGCAAAGACGATTCCGCATACCACACAGATTCCAATTGAAAAAATACTGACACGTGTTTTACGAATCGGATCGACTTGTCGCCACCAACGGAGCGCTGCGAACAAACCCGCGAAAGCGATAATGTAAGCTGCCCATGTCGATTGATTATTGCTTTGCAAATACAAACGATCCTCGATGAACGGTAATTGTGCAGATTCCGATTGAACGACTGGCGTCATTTCCATTCCGAGTTCCATGCGTCCGACGACAAAGATCGCGATGACGGCCGTCAGCAAACCAATGGCAAGCATGGCAAATCGTCGTGGCAATTGTTCGCCTTCGGTACCTTCGAAACATTTTCCTGCAACCAAAATCGCCCAGCTGGCAAAAACACTGACTGCCACCGAACAACCAATCACCGACAAAAAGCTGATATCACGCGCTTCGCCGATGGATGTAAATGCGAAACCAACGGTTCCGAGAATCAGGCACGAAATTGCGGCCACCAACATCGAACCCAACAATTCCGTTACTCGATCCGCCACGGGGCGTCCGGCTAACGACTGTCGCATCAGCAAATTGGTTTGTTTGGTCTGTTCGCGTCGATTGACCGTCGGTTTTACTTCTTTAGTCGGCTTAACTTTTTGTTTACTTTTCTTGGGTTTTTTTGGCTTTAGCGTCCAAGTTCGAATAGCGTAGTAAGCCAGATACAACAACCCGATAAACAGGGCTGTCGGCAGCAACCATTCACGGTTTTTCAGCACAATCAGCGCCGCAAGAATAAACAAAACAACTTTGACTGCCGAGTTCAGCGTCCCGCCGAACCACCAATTTCTAAACCTTTCCCAACCGCTAACGACGGCACGGGCAATCGGTTCGTCTGGAATTGTCATTCCCTGGTCGGCAGCGATCACTTCGACGCGTTCGACGTTCGCCTGAATCTGACCCTGACCATCGGATTTCAACGTAGTATCCGTGAACTCAACGGCATTGCCGATTTTTTCAGCCGGAACCACGTCCTGAACTTCACCAAACACGATATCCGTATCATCGATGAACATCGGCTGAATCGGAGGTGCTTCGGAAGATGCCTTGTTTTCTGTTTTGACTTGCTCGTCACCGGATTGAGGATGTTGGCTCACCGGTACCGGTGGGACTGGACCCACGCGATCGGGCAATGCGCCTACCGCAGGAAAATCGCTGAGCATGTCTTGGACATTGCGATAACGCAATTCCGGATCTTTGCGCATCGCTTTGCTAATGATCGACGCATAAGGTTCAGCGATGCCATTGACATCTGGGTCGGCAGTCAGATGTTTCATAATGATTTCTTGACTGCTTTCACCATCAAACGGAATATTTCCCGTGAGCATTTCAAACAGAATAATACCTAATGCGTAGACATCGATTTCTTTACCGTAAACGCCTTTGCCGATTTCAGGCGCCATGTAGTGGAATGTTCCGACGCTTTCGGTTTGCCCGCTACGACGACTGCAAGAGATGAATTTCGACAGACCATAATCACCAATTTTGATGATCTGTTCGTCTTGATCAAAAAAGATGTTTCCGGGTTTCAAATCACGGTGAACGATCCCACGACTATGGAGATAGGCAACACCCGATGCCACCGACAAAAACCAGCGATGTACTTCGTCGATCGACATTCCACTCGGATTCGCTTCGACAACATCTCGCAGGCTTTCACCAGGAACATATTCCATCACGACCCAGGATTCGCCAGCATCGTTGGTGCAGATATCCCACAGGCGAATCAAATTCATGTGTTTCAAATTCAAACACTGTCGCACACCGCGCAGCTCGATATCCAGGTTTCGCTGAATGCATTTGAGTGCGACTTCTTTTCCAGCGTCGCTGAGCGCAAAGTAAACTTCGCCAAATCCTCCAATCCCGATACCGCGTTTGATGGTATAACCCGAAAGAGGTTGAGAACCGCTTTGATAGGCGAATTTCATTTTGCGAACTCTTTGAGCTTCCATTGGACGGTTTGCCGGTGGCGCAGGTGATTGCGACACCTCGGTCAATTGATTGGCGTTATTGGGATCATCTGATTTTAAGGTAGCCGCTGGGTCAGTCATTTGTCTACGTTCCACCTTTTAAAACTTACTTGCATTTTTGCCGAAAAATCGGCGTAAACAAGCAAATTCAGAATTATCGATTCTGTTTGTTCGTTTTCGATGCAGTTTGAGTTCTGGTTTGTAATGGTCAGTTTGTTTTTGTCAGTCGATTTTTCGGGGATTCAGGTTGTCATCAGGGGTTTATACGGGTTCGAGCACGATGGAGAATTCCTCTCCAACAATGCGTGAATTATGAGTAATGGGTTGCTGACCACGGCATGTCACGCCGTCGATTTCCAGCTGTTCTTCACCACAACGGCACATCAGTTGGCCGTCTCTCAAAAAGAGGACGACTTCGCCCGTAAGTTCGGGACATTGAATATGACTTTGTTGCGTTGGGCCGATAATGACCATGTCGCTCATCAGGATGACTGCATCGGACCAAGGTTGCGTTCGGTGCCGACTGGCCAATTCCAATCGCGCCGAACTGCTCAGCGGGTGGGGTTTCAAATACTTCAGTTGAACGCCGCCTCCCAAGTTCAGATTTTGGTTGTGCCTCAAGGCGGTCGATGCCGCAATTCGTTTTCCGTTGACGGCAACATCCGCCCAAGGTTCGACGATGTGCTGGACCTCGTTCTGTCGGAT
Organism: Pirellulaceae bacterium; assembly: GCA_028280445.1. Taxonomy (GTDB): domain Bacteria; phylum Planctomycetota; class Planctomycetia; order Pirellulales; family Pirellulaceae; genus JANQLU01. The sequence goes on from JANQLU010000136.1 coordinate 105,523, forward strand.
CGCCAGATGACGTCTGCTGATATCACCCTGGATCGGAACATCGACATTGGATTGTTCGATGGCTTGGCCAATGACCACCGTATCCCGTTTGCAAATCAGATAGCCCCCGGCACCATCGATCCACAACAGGAATGCGTTTGGTTGCGATTTTTCAGTTGTTGGGTTGTCGGAAACTTCTGGCATTTTTGATTTCTTGTTCTTAGATCCGTCTTTTTTTGATTTGCCGAAACAACGCTTGAGTGCATCGAGCGCAATCCGATAATTGGGGGCAATTCTCAACAATTTGCTGGAAACCGTTTGGGCTTCGTTCCAGCGGGATTGCAACAAATCATGTTTGAGTTGTTTGGTCAGTTTTTTGGTTCGCTGATTATCGTTGAGGTAATGGGCCATCCGATCGTCAACGTATGGCAAATCATCTCGCAGCGAACGGGCGACCTGCAGTTGTTTGGCAGCATCGCGAAATTTTCCAGCAGTCGCTAATTCTTCGGCTTGAAAGATCGCGTTGGCAACTTTTGTAATTTCATCGGCGCGGCGATCTGCAATTCTCCGCCGTGATAATTCGCGGAGCGTATTTAAAGCCTGTTTGGGGCGTGCGGTTTTGAGAAATGTTTCCGCTTGATGAACGGTCAACTCAACCAGTTCGTTTGATCGTTGATTTACCTTGTATCGATCAGAAGGCAGAGAGATTTCGTCGGCTGACGACAAATCGTTCCAGGCGCTGGCGATTTTGCCTTCGACAATTGCGACCGAAGCGCGTCGCAACAATTGATCGACCAGTTGAGTGATCAGGCGTTGCCCAGGTTTATAGGTGTGCAGTTGATCACGCCGAACGATTTGGACCGCTTTGTCCAAACGCCCTTCTCGAATTGCAGATCTCGATTGCTGCAAACTCGATCGCCAAGATTTTGATGGTCCAACTGGAAACATCTCGATTCTGCCTGGAAAATCCTGCCGATCACCTGCGTGATCTCGCGGTCTGTGAATTGAAAAAAAAGGGGCCTGAGCCACGGTGGCCCAGACCCCTACGGCCTATGATTTACCTTACTTGACTACGACGTCTTCTGCGTCGACTTTATCGTCAAAGTAGTTGTCAATTTGGCTTTTGATGTCTTCGGTGTTGTCCGAAGAATCGGTGTCTACAGGAATGCTACCTTCGTAATCTGGAGTCAGATTCAACATTTCTGTTTCGACTTCGATTTTAGCCATGATTTCGTCAACCATGTCGCGAGCCTGTGACAGTTTACTGTTGTCCATTTCCGTGATTTTGCTGGCACGTTTTTGAACTTCGAGCATTTGCTGGCGTGCAACCAGGTTTTCAATAGCAACTTCGAGTTCGTGAGTTTGGTTGATGGTCAATTCGAGTTTTTCTCGACCAGCTTCCAAAGCTTTTTGACGCTCGGTAACAACCTGTTCCAGTTTGTTAATGGTTGCTTTGCATGTTTTGTAGTTCGTGAACAAGCTTGCCAATTCTTTTTTGACGCGCGTGTTGTTGTAAGCACGACCTTTGCTGACATAGTGGCTGTCACCTGAATCGAGGTGACTGCGAAGCGCCATAATTTTCGCTTCTTTGCGTTCCAGGTCAGATTTTTGAACGACCAATTGCTCGTTCAGCCGTTTGATAGCAACGGTTTCTTTTGCAATTTCGTAACGCATGCGTCGAACTTCGGGCTCAACTTGCTTCAGCTTTTTGCGTGCCATATCGATCTGCTGATCGATAGGAATGCTTTGTTTCATCGACTCACGAACTTTGTCGATGGTGGTCGTTGCATAGGGCACGAGATTTCGACCGAACAGTAGGCCGCCAATCAACAATACCGCAAGACCCGCGATAATGATCTTTTTGAACATGTTTTCCTCCTAAGGGATGTGTAATTTTTCGATTTGCCTAAAAGCGACGGCCTTTGCGACGCTGATGAGGAGTATTTCGGCGGCCAATTCGGATTCTTTGTAAAAATTGAAGAAATTTTCTGAGGGGAGCCAAATTTGCCGAAAGCAGTCGAAAAAACGCTGTTTTTCGAGTATTTTTGCCCGATTTTGCGTCGGAATTCTTGCCAATTTCGAGGCTCAACCAGCGCCGATCGCCACATTTTGGGGCCAAATTTTCGAAATATTGGCAAATGGATCCAAGGATTTGTTTTGACTGGAACGCCAAAAAACCTAGTGTTTTTAGGCAGATGCGTTTCGGGGAGCTTCGTGTCTGACCATTTGGGTGAGGATGGCACGACGCCAGAGGGGCCTCACCCTTTTTTTATGCGCTGGTGGAAATTCTGCCAATCACAACCCGATGCGTGAGCGAGGGACCAGAAACGACGTTGAGTTCACCAGCATTCGTGATCCCTCGCTCACGCTTCGCGCTTACGATTTACCGAAATACAGAAGCACGGGTGCCACTGGCTCCGCCAGTGATGTGGTTCGATAGTGGTCGTTGAGTACTTTAATTAAACGAAAAAACCCGTGCGTCAATGTGCAAATCACTGGCTGGAGCCAGTGGCACCCCGACGTGTGTAATTCCCGTTGAAACACTAACCCACTGGCAACATGACCGCAAAAATCTACGACCAATCGAGGCCGATGTCGAAATTGACCGCCGAATGTGTCAATGCGCCCACGCTGATACGATCTACACCCGTTTTTGAAATTCCGGCGATCGTGTCAAGATTGACGCCCCCCGACGCTTCGAGCAAAACCTTGGGCGCAAGCTGATCACGAAGCGCCACGCATTCGGACAATTGCTCATTGCTCATGTTGTCGAGCAAGATAATATCAACCGAACAATTGAGCGCTTCGCGCAATTGCTCAATATGATCGACTTCGAGTTGAATAATCGTATCTTTGCCGTGGGGCAGTTCCGACTGGTGTTGATCAACCCATTCGTTAGCAATCTTTAGAATTTCGGTAATCGAACGTTTTTGCGATCCGACAAGTTCGCCGCACATCGCGATATGGTTATCTTTGATCAGAATCGCATCAAATAATCCCATCCGATGATTAACGCCGCCTCCACAGACGACCGCATATTTTTCCAGACGTCGCCAAGCGGGTGTCGTTTTTCGAGTGTCGAGAACTTTTGCTTTCGTACCCTCAGTCTTCGTAACAAATCGACGGGTCAACGTTGCCACTCCAGATAGCCGGCCCAAGAAGTTAAGGCAGGTTCGCTCCAAAGTCAGGATCTCGCGCGAAGCTCCGGAAATCTGTGCCACCGCCTGTTGGGGCTCGATCGTATCTCCATCCTCGACCAACGTTTGCAATTCAACGTTCGGACCATGATGGGCTACCACAAGTTTTGCGATTTCCAATCCGCAGATGACACCTTGCTCTCGTGAAACAAATTTTGCACTTCCGCGAGCTGTCTCAGGAATAGTCGCCCAGGTGGTGCAGTCGACCCGGCCCTCCAAGTCCTCGGCAATCGCCATCGCAATCAATTTCAATGCGTCTTGTGTGGTGTCGTGGTCGAGTTTTGGCTGAGTCATGGTTCAATTGCCAGCTACATAAGAACCAATTTTTGCCTGAATATCGTCGCGAACCGTTCGAAAAACGACCATTTTTTCTTCGTCTGTCCCAGTGGCGTCCGCAGGATCCGGAAACGGCCAGTGAAGTGTTTGTTTCGCACCAGGATAAACCGGACAAGTCTCCTGGGCGTTGTCACAAACGGTAACAACCAGATCAAAGTCATCGTCCTGAAAGACATCGGCGTGTTTGCTCGTCAGATTCGCAGTCGGCAACTGAATTTCCTGTAGCGCTTCAATGGCCAACGGGTGAACATAACCCGACGGATTGGAACCGGCGGACACAGCTTGCCATTGGTCGTGCGTATTCCAGATCACTTCGGCCATCTGCGAACGACAAGAGTTACCGGTACAAAGTATCAGTACTTTTTTTTGCGACATTTTTGTGAACTACGTTTTCTGTTGCGGTGTATTCGCGATTATACGTTTTTAAAAAAATGGTCGTAAGCGGGTGAGACTCACGATGAAAATTCGGCTGCGATCCAATGCCACACGTCCAGAAATTGCAGCCAATTTTTTGCAAGCCAATGGCGCAAAGGTTCGTTGCAACAAAACATTTTTCAAAGCGACAAATTATCGCCGAGGGATTTTTGCGTTCGTACCGGCGGCTAGGTCTCGTTGATTAAATGTGAGCGGCAAGGCGCTAGCCGCCGGTAAACCCGCTAAATACCGGCGGCTAGCGCCTTGCCGCTCACAACGGCTTTAATCAGCTAATCAATTAATCAGTATCGAGCGCTTCGGTGACCGGTGATTCAGTGGAATTTCCATTGGTCGAATTCGAACTCGGTGTTCTTCGAACAATTCCAATAATGGATCCAGTTTCGTCAACGCGAATTGATTTGTCGGTACATACCAGATTGGAGATGCATTGATGCAGCTTTGCAATATCTGCAGCTTGTGCGAGAGCATCGACATCCGAATCAGCCGAGATGTCAATCATGATTCGATAGTTTCGCATGGGTAGGCACAAAGAATGGAATGCGTTTCACAACAATTTGAGATTACTTAAAATAATCTTGCTTCGCCGAAGATGCGACACTCAAAGTTGTGAAATTTTGATGAGGAAAATAAAAATGCTCCGGATCAGCGTGTTGGGGTCACTCATCCAGAGCACTTTGAAAGGTGTATCAACACCGTTGAAATACTAGGCCAATCGACGTCCTAGTCAAATCATCGGAATTTTTCTGCGAAACGGCTCCAATTCGCTGGCCCCGCTATCAACAGACAGTTGGTACAGTTAAATGTCGTAATACATACAAAATTCATAGGGGTGCGGTCGAAGTCGAATCGCATCCACTTCATTTTCCCGTTTGTAGGAAAGCCAGGTGTCGATCACGTCACCGGTAAATACATCCCCGCGTTGAAGAAATTCGTTGTCGGCCTCCAAGGCATCCAGCGCTGCTTCGAGCGAACCTGGCGTTTTGGGAACGTTGGCTGCCTCTTCGGGTGGCAAATCATAAATATCTTTGTCCAACGCTTCACCCGGATCCGTTTTGTTTTGAATTCCATCAATCGCAGCCATCAGCAGTGCGCTAAAAGCGAGATAGGGATTGCAACTGGGATCGGGGCAGCGAAACTCAATCCGCTTGGCCTTGGGGCTTTGGCTGTACATCGGAATACGACAAGCCGCACTACGATTTCGTTGCGAATAAGCCAGGTTGACGGGCGCTTCGTAACCGGGCACCAATCGTTTGTAGCTGTTCGTAGTCGGATTGGTAAACGCAAGAATCGCCGGCGCGTGCTTGAGAATGCCTCCGATCGCGTGGATCGCGATTTCACTTAGCCCCGCATAACCATCGCCTGCAAACAACGGCTCACCCGCTTTCCATAAAGACAGGTGAACGTGCATTCCCGAACCATTGTCGCTGTAGATCGGTTTGGGCATAAACGTCGCTGTCTTGCCGCGTTTGAACGCCACATTTTTGACAATGTATTTGTAGGTCATCAGTTGGTCAGCCATCGTGACCATTTCTTGGAAGCGGAGGTCAATTTCCGCTTGGCCTGCTGTACCCACCTCGTGATGCTGACATTCGACGTCCAAACCGCAATCGATCATTGTTTGCATCATTTCATTTCGAATGTCCATGGTTTGGTCCATGGGCGGACAAGGGAAATAGCCTTCCTTGTGGCGAATTTTGTAACCCAGGTTGGGTCTTTCGTCGCGTCCGCGGTTCCATTCGGCTTCGATACTGTCGAGATGAAAATAGCCGCCAGCTGGCGTTTGGTCATATCGCACATCATCAAAGATGAAAAATTCCGCTTCAGGACCGAAATAGGCGGTATCGGCAACTCCCGACGAATTCAGATAATTGACCGCTTTTCGTGCAACATTACGCGGATCGCGCGAATAGTCTTCGCGGGTAATGGGATCCTGGATATTGCAGATGATGTTGAGCGTTGGCAGCTCGGTAAACGGATCGAGGAATGCCGTTTCCGGCTGAGGCATGATTAACATGTCGCTTTCATTAATCGCTTGCCAGCCACGAATGCTGGAACCGTCGAATCCAAGACCGTCTTCAAAAGTATCTTCGTCCAGTTGCGTTACAGGAATGGTGGTGTGTTGCCAGAGGCCGGGGAAATCCATAAACCGAAAATCGATCGCTTTGACATCTTTTTCCTTGCAATAAGCAAGAATTTCTTTGGGCGTCACTAAACAGGCTCCTCAGAAAAAAAGGGAAGAAATTAAGCTGCGTCTGCAAGGCAAATACCGGGCCAATACTGAATTACTTTCCTGCGACTTCGACGGCTTCAAGTCGCTGCATTGATGTTTTTGCAAAAAGAAAAAATTGACGCATTTCACAGGTGCGCAAATCATTGGCAGCCGGTTTTTGTTTTGTCTGGTTTTCGTGCAAAGGTTTGAAATGTTTAGGGCCGGTTCCCACCGGCCATTCTGTAGATTGGCCGCCGTTTTTCTGGTTGGCCTTTTTTGGCTTGTCTTTTGGATTGGCCGGTGGGAACCGGCCCTACGTCTGCTGCTTACGCCCTACCCGGATTTACGAAATCCAAGTTGTTCGATAGGTTCGTGTGATGTCTACAGATATCAGACTTGATTGCACGCACCTCGACGTTGCGGACGAAAGTGCTTGGGCAGAAATCGCGGCAAATTGGACGGTTCGCAACGATACCACCTATATGAATCACGGCTCGTTCGGTTTACCGCCCAATGCCGTGAAAGAGGTTCGCTCGGCACTCATTGATCAATTGAACGCTAACCCCATGGACTTTTTTGATCGGAAGTTAGAGGGGCTCATCAATTCAACTTTGTCCGAATTGGCCGCATTTGTTGGGACAACTCGCGAAAACATCGTTTTCGTCGACAACGCAACTTATGGAATGAATGTTGTCGCAGACAGTTTTCCGCTGCTTTCGGGCGATGAAATCCTGTTAAACGAACACGAATACGGAGCAGTCCACCGGATTTGGCATCGCGCCTGCGATCGGGTTGGCGCCCGGGTCGTCAACGCCAAATTTCCAAAACGTTTCGAATCCAAACAACAAATCATCGACGCCCTGTTTGCGGCAGTCACCAACCAGACGCGGATGATTGTTGTCAGCCACATTACCAGCCCGACGGCGATTACTTTGCCGATCGCTGAAATCTGTCAACGCGCTTCGGAAAATGATATCGCGGTTTGTATTGACGGTCCCCATGCCATTGCTCAAATCGACGTCAACATCGATGAATTGAACTGCGACTTTTATACCGCCAGTTGTCACAAATGGTTATGTGCCACATTAGGGTCTGGCTTTTTGTATGCACATCCGCGTTGGCACAATATGATGGAGCCGCTCAACAAAAGCTGGGGACGGTTGTTACCAGCTTTGCCAGAAAAATGGTTTGATGAATTTACCTGGAGTGGCACTCGCGATATTAGCGGGTTTCTGTCGGTAGCGGCCGCGATTGAATTTTTCAAAACCCTGGGCCTGAGTGCTTTTCGAAATCGTTCGCACTATCTCGCCCAATACGCGCGGCACGTTCTGGAAGAACAATTTGGCACGACGGGAATCATCCCCAACGATTCGTCTTGGTACGTTTCGATGGCTCACGTGCCGCTACCCGAAAACTCTACGGGCTACGCATCGTTGCAAAACCGACTTTGGCAAAACTACGGAATCGAAGTACCGATCATTGAATTTGATCACAATTGGTATATCCGAGTTTCCAACCATCTCTACAATTCAACGACACAGATAGATTATCTGGCAGAAAGCTTACAAACCTGCCTGACTTAGACGGAGTGTCGGTTAAAATAGGCTTTGGCGAACGGATAACTCAATTTCCCGCCTTTTTTTAGCTGCCTTTGGAAAAACGCATGTGGCCAGAATCAGACCAAACCCTCGAATTGTTGGATAAAGCCCGTACTGGCGACGATGTCGCCGTCAATCAACTGATGGAGCGACATCGCGATTCCCTGCGTCATTTGATTCGGATGCGTCTGGATCAAAAAATTCGTCGACGAATCGACGTCAGTGATGTTGTTCAGGATGTTTTGATCGAAGCGAATCGGCGTTTGAACGTTTACCTGGAAAATCCGGCCATGTCGTTTCATCTGTGGCTGCGTCAAATTGCCCGCGACCGCATTATTGACGCCCATCGGCGGCATCGGGCTTCTGCGCGGCGCAGTGTCGACAAAGAGCGATCGATGAGTGTCCCACAAGGTTACGATCATTCCTCGATTCGTCTGGCCAGTCAAATCGGCGACACCGACCTCACGCCAGCGGCCGCCGCGTTGCAAAAAGAAATGGCTCGTCGCGTCGAAACGGCCATTACTCAAATGGATGAGCATGATAGCGAGATTATCATCATGCGACATTACGAAAATCTGTCCAACCAGGAAATCGCTGAATCCTTGGAACTCACCGAGCCCGCCGCCAGTATGCGATACTTGCGAGCCATTCGACGTTTACGGTCTTTGATGGAGCAGGAAGACTCAAGTATCGCTGATTAATCAGCCTAACCCTGACCAAATTGCTCACGATGTCTCCAGAAAACGAACACGAAAGTGACCGTGAACAACATTTAGCTGACGTCGTGTCGAGTATTGCCGATCGTTTTCAAAAAGGCGAATCGGTGATGTTGGATGATGTTTGTCGACAACACCCCGAACTGGCGGCCGATTTGCGAGAAGTTTGGGGAATGATTGCCGTCACCGAGGCGGTCGGCAAACACAAACACGAAAACCCGGACGCTGTGGAAGAAGACGAATTTGCCCCGGCGCTCCAATTGCCGCATCGATTTGGCGACTACATGTTGGAAAAAGAAATTGGTCGGGGCGGAATGGGAGTTGTTTATCGCGCCCGACAGCTCAGCCTGGGCCGGCCCGTTGCTTTAAAAATGATCCTCAAAGGCGACCAGGCTTCGGAATCCGATCGGCGCCGTTTTCAAGCCGAGGCCGAAGCGGCAGCGCGTTTGACTCATCCCAATATCGTTGCCATTAACGAAGTTGGACAGCTCAAAGGCCGTTCCTATATTTCGATGCGTTTGATCACCGGAGATGATTTGGCGAAACGATTGGTTGGCAAACCGATGAATCCCCGTGAAGCCGCCAAATTAATGATCGATGTCGCACGAGCAATCGATTACGCCCACGGCCAAGGCATTTTGCATCGCGATTTGAAACCATCAAATATTTTGATGGGCAAATCGGGAATGCCGTACGTCGCTGATTTCGGATTGGCCAAGCTGGAAAAAGATTCGACAAAACTGACCGGATCGGGAGAATTGCTTGGTACGCCTGCTTATATGTCACCTGAACAGGCGTCCAGTCGAGGCAAAATGACCAGCGGGCAAGTTGGGGTTCAAAGCGACATCTACAGTCTGGGCGCGATTCTGTATCACATGATTACTGGCCGGCCGCCGTTTCAATCAGCATCGCCGGTCGACACGATTTTGATGGTTACCGAGCAAGAACCCGTGCCGCCGCGGATTCTGAATCGGCGCGTCGATCGCGATCTGGATATGATTGTGATGCGGTGTCTGCAAAAACCGCAGGACTTGCGTTATCAAACCGCTGCAGAACTGGCCGATGACTTGCAAGCCTATTTGAACAACGAACCGATCGCAGCGCGGCAAGGTCGAATCGGGCAGGTGATTGTCAGCTGGTTCCGTGAAACACACCACGCCAACGTATTGGAAAACTGGGGTTTGTTGTGGATGTGGCATAGTCTGGTTTTGCTGCTCGCCTGTGTTGCAACGAATGTTTTGGAATGGATCATGGGTGATGACCAGGTATTCTGGCCGTACCTGACATTGTGGACGGTCGGGTTTGGAGCCTGGGCACTGGTGTTCTGGTGGTTGCGTCGACGAATGGGACCAGTGACGTTTGTGGAGCGACAAATTGCCCACGTTTGGGCGGCGAGTCTGATGTGCGTGATCCTGTTGTTCCCGTTGGAAAAAGTTCTCGGGATGGACCCGCTGACGCTTTCTCCGGTTTTACCGTTGATTGCCGGGATGGCGTTTTTGGTCAAAGCCGGCATTCTTTCAGGGATCTTTTATTTTGCCTGCGCCGCGATGATCGGAACATTTGTGTTGATGAGTTCTCCCTGGTTCGATCGTTTCGATCATTCTCTGTTTGGCGTGATGTGCGCCGCATGTTTCTTTTTGATTGGTTTGAAGTACTATCGCCGACGCCGGCGTTCGGCTTGATGGCGGCTAATCGTTACAAACGGTTGATTGTTTAAACCCGAACAAATACTTCTTTGCTTAGAAACCGTACGGGTCACACGAAACAAACACATGATGATTTTTGTAAACACACATCAAAATTTTCGTTTTTCCTAACCGGCAAAGTTTGACACTCGGGAATCATGGCATAGTGTTTCTTGGGTTTTGATTTATTTCGAGACTTGCCTGCCTTTTTATCGTCTGCTTAATGCATTTTTGGGCGCCAATGGTGCCAAAGAACTACGATCAAAACTGACCTAGTTCCGCATTACAAGACACGAATGTTCAGACGCTTCAGTCAGCAGGCCAAAAAAGATTGACTGAAGTCGTCATTTACGAGTTTTTGTCAGCGTTTTGCTGACACAAGAAGTTTATTTTTTCGTCGGAGGAAAACATGAAAAACTTCGCACAAAAAGTTACTCGCTTCCTGAAATCGGAAGACGGCCCAACGGCTGTTGAGTACGCCATTATGTTGGCATTGATCGTCATCGTTTGTTTGACTGCGATTCAAGCTATTGGTACTAACGCCAAAAACGCTTTCAACGACATCGCAACTGACTTGAATGACGCTCGAAGTGGTAAGACTAACTAAGGTCTGTTTTGATCGTAGTTGTTTGCTTCGGTGACGAAGCGAATGCGAAAAAAAACGCCCTGCCGACGGCTTTTTGCACTCGGTAGGGCTTTTTCGCATAGCTCGCCGTGATGTCAAAAACTTATGAAAAACATTAAAGGCGTGAGAGATGGAAATTTTCCTGCCAGCTGGCTCATTTAGCAATGCTTTTGAAATGGTTTGCTGTTTTTTTACAGTCATTGCTGCATTTGCAAGCTATCTTTTCGCGCTACGATTTTGAATCACTGACGTTGGCCGCCCCCGGCCAGCCGCCCGCATGACGGGCACGTGACTGACATGTTCCCCGACTGCAAGTCACGAAAAAACACGACACGGGAAATTGGAGATAGAGGACTCATGTTCGAAACACTATTTGATGGAATTGTTCAAAACTGGCCTTATTGGGTCGTCAGCATTGTGCTGGTCGTCGCCGCGGTCATCGACGGTATCAAACTCAAAGTTCCAAACTGGATCACGTTCCCAATGATCATGACCGGTTGGGCTTACAGTGCGATCGCCTACGGTGTGGCGGGAGACGGTTGGTACGCCGGTCTCGGTTGGAGTCTGGCGGGCACAGCTGTCGGCTTGGCATTGCTACTCCCAGCCTACGCCATCGGCGGAATGGGAGCCGGAGACGTCAAACTGTTGGCTGGTGTTGGTGCATGGGTTCATTGCGAAAACACATTTTTTGGTTTTTGCGTTTCGGTCGTTATCGGTGGCTTGATTGCGGTTGGTCAAATTATTTACACCCGCGGGATCAAGAAACACAGCAGTCAGTTCATGTCCATTTTGAACGAGATTGTGACCATTCGGAATCCAGACACCCTGGCACAAATTGCTGCCGACCGAAAACCAACCATGACGTTGTTGCCTTACGGAATTCCCATTGCGATTGGAACAATTCTGTATTTTGCATGCAGCGGATTGCTAGTTTAAAAAAATCAATCAATTGAATCGCGCCGACCGGAATGTTCGCGCGATTCGGAATTTTTACAAACACCGGAGACTTGCGTGAAACGTTGAGAACGACAGCCGTAAAATGTCGATTTCGACGATGCTTGCGAAATTGCAGCCAGCATCAAACAAGCCGAAATTAAGGCGTCAAAGTTTGACTGACGGGTAGATACTTCGCAACTGTTTCGAAACGGAGGCTGATGTTGCAATTGGCTCGTTCAACGACAGTCGTCACGCAAAGTCCTCGCAAAACACTTTGCAACCTTTGTATAAGGAAAATTCGATGAAGTCCAAATCGATCGTTTTACTCGCTGTGTCACTAGGTTTCGGCCTTGTTGCCGCGTTTGGTATCAGTCAGGTCATCGGGAAAAGCGGCGGACAATCAGCGGCACCCGTACAACGCAAAAAACCCGTTATCGTTGCCAAAATGAATTTGGACATCAAATCCAAATTGACGGAGGAAAACGTCACGTTGACCGAATGGCCCGAAGAAATGGTCCCGGAGGACGCGGTGACTAGTTTCGACGACTTGAAACAAATGTTGACCAAATCACCGATTTACAAAGACCAACCCGTGATGCACGCCTCGCTGGTACATAAAAACGACGCGGGTATCCTCAATATCGCACCTGGTCACACCGTCGTTTCAATCAACGTTGCAGCCGACGACACCATCGGTGGTTTGCTCCAAGCTGGTGACCGTGTTGATCTGATGGCTGTTTTCCAAGGCAAAGACGGTGGACTCAGCAGCGCCTTCACACGCACTTTCCTTAAAAACGTAAAAATCTTCGCTGTTGGTAAAAACACAACCGCGACCGAACGGGGAGACGCACGTGGCGAATCGATCGTCAGTGTTGAAGTTACCAAAAAGAATGCCGAAAAAATCGTCCTAGTTCAACAATACGCAGATATCAAAATGACTTTGGTTTCGGGTGAACCTGGACAAGAAGCAGATGAAACACCCGGGGGAGGCACCGGATTGGACGAGATCCTATATGGCAATCGCAATAGTGCTAACCCGACAACGGTTGGCCAACGGTCTCCAAGTCAGGCACCCGCAAACCTTGCTCCAGCCGATCGACTGCTCCAAAAATCACAACCAAAACAGTATGTCACGATTCACACTTCGAATGGCATGCAAAAATATGAATGGAAAGATGGCGAGACTTTGCCGGTTCTGGTGAACCCTATCGAGGCGTCTCAATCGTCAGCACCATCACCTCTTAACGGACCGCCCGCTTCGCCCGGGAATTCAACGTCTGGTAATACCGGTCAGTCAAGCCCTGAGTCGAAATCTGGTTCTGCAGGCAAATCGTCTCCAGATGAATTTGTCGAATAAAAATAACGAATATTCTCAATGACAAGCATGCAATTGTTTGTCGGAATCTAAGCACAATGCTGTTTGTTTCGCATGGATTGGCGGGCAAACAGCTGTTTTACTGGATGGCGTACCGGATCGGCAAAACGTTTTCGGAAGCGTATCCTCGCCGATTTTAAATTTGGACAAAGGACTTCAAGGATGAAGATTCTGCGACTCACTAGCTGGTTGATGGCTCTCGTGGTTGCCATGGGCGTGTTTGCTACCGAAAACTACGGTCAAAGTCGAAATCGACGCGACAAAAATCAAGTCAATGTCAGCGATTCCGTCGGGACCATCGAGGTAATCGCCAACTCAGCCAAACGGCTGACGTTCAATTATGAATTTCCAAATGTCATTCTCGAAAATGACACGATCATTCGAGTTCGCCCCGTCGGCAAAAAAGACTTGATGGTCACCGGACTTCGCCCAGGTGTTACTTCGATCACCGTTTCGAATCCCGATGGCGAACTCCAACATGTCGAAATCCAGGTGATCGCAGACGCCCGCGAATTGCAGCGGACCCTTGATCGCACGTTTCCCACGTCCAACGTGCGAGCCATCCCGATGAAACAAGGCGTGATGTTGACCGGCACAATTGGAAACGCCAATGACATCAATGCCATCGTCGAATTGGCCTCCGATTATTTTCCAGCCCGCGTCATCAACCGCACGGTCCTGGACGGCTCGCAAATGGTCGCGATCGAAGTCAAAGTCTACGAAGTATCGCGAACCAAATTGCGACGACTCGGCGTTGATTGGGCGGTCGTCACCAATGGATTCAATATCGGTAGCAGCGTTGCCGGTATCATCACCAACCTTTCCGCCAATCCAGGGACACTTCCAGGAGCCGGTTCGGCCCCGATCACCTTTGGCGTTTTGTCAAATGGCGACACGTTCCAAGCGTTCATCGATGCACTGGAACAGCGTGATATGGCAAAATTGCTCGATCAACCAACACTGGTTGCCATCAATGGTCGAGCAGCAGAATTTCTGTCCGGTGGTGAGATTCCAATTCAGGTCGCAGCAGGTTTGGGTGTCAACTCTGTCGAATTCCGACCGTTTGGTACAAAACTCGATATCGTCCCCAAAATCCTGGGCGGAGGTCGCATGCGTCTGGAATTACGAGCCGAAGTCTCAGAAGTTGCCAATGATTTGAGCGGTGGAACAGGCGTTCCTGGCTTCCGCGTCCGACGTATCAACACGGGTGTCACGATGCGAGCTGGCCATACCTTGGCCCTGGCGGGTGACTATCGAGAAGAAGTCGAAGCACAAGTTCGTGGTATTCCCGGATTGTTGAATTTGCCAGCCATCGGAACAGCATTCCGACGGTCACAAGAAACGAAGATTGAAACCGAATTGGTTTTCTTGATCACTCCTCGATTCATCAGCGATGTTCGCCAAGACCAGGTTCCTTACAACAATGTTGGTCGACAAACGCAATCGCCGAGCAATTCAGAATTGTATTTCAAAGGCCATGTTGAAGTACCGAGATGTTATAACGATTGCCCGACGTCAACATTCGTGCCCCAAGCACAGCAAAACCTGGAATCTTGGAAAAACAATATCAACTACGGTAACCGCACACATCGTTTGACGGACCAGGCCCCACCACGGCAGAATCCTCAGCGACAGGTTCCGTCACAACGAGCAACTCCGGCACAACCGTCAGGGTTTAATCGTTACAACACCGCGCCGCGAAACCAACAGCGTGTGGCACCCGGCAACTCGACGTCACAACGATCGGGCCAGCCGATTCGACGGTTTGGATACCCCAAATCGCTTCCGGTGTACTCGCTCGGCGACCGTCGTCAGATCAGCTCGGCACCAGCCAATTCGACAAATCGCACGCAGCCACGTCCCTACAACCCGCGCAGTGCGAGTTATTGGCAAGAGTTGCAAAAACGCGAGGCGTCTCGAGGCACCCGGCGGTAAAAATTAACGCCCAGAAAACTCCTGACTGTTTACTTTGACCTAGAGTATTGAGTTGGAACTACGACCTATCAACTGGATCATAAATGAGCGGAACCACAAGAATTGCCGTTTGCGACCCCAATGAGGGTAGCCGCGAAGTACTCAAAAAGTACTTGCTTGGCATGGATAATGTGTGGCTGGAGGCGGATTGCTCACGTTACGAATTCTTTACAGATATCGTAACGCAAACTACTCCAGATGTCGGAATCATCAATCTCGATGCAGACCCGGAAACTGCGTTGAAAATGGTTGAATCCGTCAACGGCTCACATAGCGGTTGTGCGTTAGTAGTGATCAGCTCAAGCTCTGATGGTCAATTAATCCTTCGTGCCGTACGAGCCGGTGCTCGTGAGTTTTTAAATTGGCCTTTGCAAATCGAAGACTTGATTGGAGCGTTGGACCGAGTATCCGCCACGGGAAACTCGGGCAAAAAAGCAAAATCAGGTTCGGTGATTGCGGTTGCCGGTGCATCGGGTGGAGTTGGATCAACATCCGTTGGTGTCAATCTCGCTTGTGCGTTGGCACAAGATCCCGACAAAAGCGTCGTGCTGGTTGACCTCGATGTTTCCCTGGGAGACGCCGATGTCTTTCTCGATACGATTCCCGAATATACCTTGCTCGATGTGGCTCAAAACATCTCGCGTCTGGACCTGTCACTGCTTCGCAAATCCCTGACCAAACATGAAACGGGTGTTTACTTGTTGCCACGCCCGGTTCAACTGGAAGATGTCGAAACGATTACCCAAGACAATTTCAACCGAGTTCTCAGTCTGCTAAAAGCGTCGTTTTCGCATCTGATCATCGATCTGTCGAAATCGTACAACAAGCTCGATATGACAGCGATCAAAGCCGCATCGCACGTCGTGTTGTTGACACAACTCGATTTGCCCTGCCTGCGCAATGTCGTTCGATTGATGATGTCGTTTGAAAACCAGGATGGGGTAGCGGACAAGGTCAAAATCGTGGTCAATCGCTCGGGTCTGGACAAATCGCAAATCGGTTTAAAGAAAGCCGAAGAAACGATTGGACGGCAAATCTTTTGGCAAATCCCCAACAACTATGGTGTCGTTTCCGAATCTCGGAACAACGGCGTCCCGCTGATCAACATGGCGCCAAAATCAAACATCACTCAAACGATTGCCGAACTCGCGTTGGCGATTTGTGGGGATAGTGCTTCGGTCGAAGGCGACTCTGCGAAAGCGGCTCCGGAAAAATCCAAAAAAAGCCTGTTTAGTTTTCTTGGTAAAAACTAAGAAAACACTTTCTGTGCCTGTCATTCAATCAACCAACAGCCAGCGGTGCGCTCCTGTCGAAGTCCAAATTTTGAGATAGAATTCTCAGGTTGACTTCTATTCCCATGAGGAGACTGGCACGTGAATCGCGGTTTAACTTTGAAACTTGCCCTGTTCGCTGGATTTGCGATGGGCCTGGTCGGTGACGCCGAGGGACAAATCAGTTGTCGAAGCGGTCGTTGGGCGCAACGCTTCGTTCCCAGGACTGTCCGTCAAAACCGCTGTTGCACGTCCGTCAATGTCATTAGTAACTGCTGCCGCACCAGCCGAATAACATGGCGAAATCGCAGCGGGTATCCTCCAATTCAGCGCAACGATTGCTGCGTCACGATGGTCTGCCCCTGCGCCAATTCCGATCAAATGGCTAACGATGCTAAATCAGTTGAGCCACCAAAATACATCGTTCGATTTGCTGGCGAACTGCCTCAGGATTGGATTCGAACCAATTATGGTGGTCAAGGTTCCGTCGAAGTTCAAAACAAAGTCATCACGATGGATATTGGACAGGGACTGACAGGAATCCATTGGAACACCAAAAATTTCCCCAAAGACAATTTCGAATTCGTCGTGCGGGCTCGCCGAATCACGGGTGAAGACATGACTTGCGGGCTGACGTTTCCCGTTGGCGATCAGTTTGCATCGTTGATTGTCGGTGGCTGGGGAGGAAGTGTCGTCGGGATTTCTTGCATTGATGATAAAGCGGCGGATGAAAACGAAACCACCAGCGATATGCAGCTCAAACATCGACAATGGTATACCATTCACGTGCGGGTTGCCGACAACAAACTGGTCTGTTTCGTCGACGGTAAAAAAGTGGTTGATATCTCGACGAAAGGCCGCAAATTTTCATTGCGCGGTGATTGTGAATCATCACAACCGTTTGCCGTTTTTTCATTTGGTACTTATATCGAAGTGGATCGGCTGGAAATCGTCGATCTGAGTGAGAAACGATCAGAAAAGTAGGCTGCTTTGATTGAAATCAATTTTGACTCGTTAGACGATATTCAACCGCATGAACATTTTATGCGGGAAGCATTGCGTCAAGCCGAAATCGCCCGCTCGGTGAACGAGGTCCCTGTCGGCGCCGTGATTGTTCGTGATGGGCGGGTAATTGGTGCGGCTCACAATCAACGTGAACAATTGCGTGACCCAACCGCTCACGCCGAAATGCTGGCCATCACCCAAGCCGCCGAATCGATTGGGGATTGGCGGTTGGAAAAATGCGTTTTGTATGTGACGTTGGAACCGTGTCCGATGTGCGCCGGTGCCATCGTCCAGGCACGCATCCCAATGGTCGTTTTTGGTGCATCGGATCCCAAAGCTGGCGCCGTCCATTCCGTTTATCAATTACTCAGCGATGCGCGTTTGAATCATCGTTGCGAAATCATCAGCGGTGTTTTAGAACAACCCTGCAGCACTATCTTGACTGAGTTCTTTCAAGCCCAACGCGCCATGGGCAAAAAATAGTTGCTGGCGAGAAACAACGCACACTGTTTCTAGCAGAGCTTCGATCTTCAAACAGACCGCGAAAAAAACTCACGCAAAGACGCGGAGGCGCAGAGATTCGATAAAGCCTCGCCCTCCCTTGGAGCCATGGGCAAAGTCAATGTGAGCGGCAAGGCGCTAGCCGCCGGTATGAAGTGCTAAACGAACCGGCGGCTAGCCCCTTCCCGCTCACAGGAGTCTCCGCGACTCTGCGTGAGCCATTACCTCGAACAACTCCGGCATCAGAAATGCAACGAAACGTTATCTCGAAGATCGCAAGCATCAGATGCTCATCGGAAAAATCATTGATTCGGTCGAACCGGTAGATTATTCGTCTGAGCTTTCGGAGTCACTATTCTCTTCGTTCTTGCTCGTTTCAATCACGGGCATCGACGAAATGGATGACGATGCGTTTTTGCCAGTCTCGATACTGACCGATTCTTCAGCAGGAGCTTCGACCGGTTTTTCCTTTTTCGGTAACAGCTCGGGATAAACAAACGAAGCTTTCCGCCATTTTTTCCAGTCTGATCGCAAGATACGGGTATCTTGGGCGATCCGGCCTTCGCGACACCATTGATCAAGTGTCGATTTTGGAACCGGTCCATATTCCTTTTTTGATTTTCCGTTTTGGCGAACGATCCAGTCACCATGTGGAATTTCGGCGTCCCATTTAGAACCGGAATCGACCAACTCGACCGGTTTCCGTTTTTTCGAGGGACGATGCGGTCGAACCAATTGCGTGGGAGGTTCGAGACTGGCGGGCCGTGCTCCTTCGCCCGTACGAATCCAATTCAACGCTTCCTCCGCCGAACGATGAGCGGGAAAGGCGCTGACGACTTTTGCCAAGTCGTTTTCCGCTTTTCCCAATTCGCCTTGTTGCACCAGCGCTAAAGCTCGGCCATACCGCGCTGCACTCAGTGATTGTTTGTTATCCCGCTGCAATTCCATGACCGCCGTAAAATCGTTGATCGCTGGGAGAAAACGACCCATCTGAAAAAATATTTTCCCACGCGCCAGCAACAACTCGGCCAACCGGCGCGCATCGTCAAAACGATGAAACGACTTGGTCAGCCAGATCACGGCTGATTCGTGTTGGTTCTGGGCTGCGAGCACCATCGCTCGGCCCGAATACGCTTTGACCAACATCTCATTGCGAGTCAACGCAAATTCAAAATCTTCTTTGGCCTGTTCGAGGTCTCCGTTTTTAAAATGAGCATTCCCTCGCAAAGCAAAAACTTCGGGTTGTCGAGGACTCAATTCTAACGACCGCGTAAAATCGCCGATTGCCTTGTGAGTTTGACCGACCGAAGCAAACGAAACTCCGCGTCGACGCAAAGCCAACGAATCGTTGGGGTCCAGAGCAATGGCTCGCGTCAACGACTGGATCGCTTGTTCAGGTTTATTCTGTTGTTGGAGCAATTCCCCTTTCAACAGCAAGTATCGTGGTTCATTGGAGGCCAGCTCTGAAGCTTTTTTGATATCGGTCCAAGCGGGTTCGGATTTTTTCAACGCGGCCAACGAAATAGCGCGGCAATATCGGGCGAAATGATTTTTGGAATTGTGCTTGATGACTTCTGTAAAATCATTGATAGCCGCACGGTGTTCTCCCTTGCGTGCGCGCATTTGTCCCGATCGAACAACAATATCTTCGTCGAACTCGGATAATTCAGTCGCCCGTGTATAGTTTTCCAACGCCGACTCGACGTTGCCGAGAAACTGATAGGCCATCCCGCGATTTTTGAACAACTCGGCCGTCGGTTTGCCTTTTTGCAATTCATTGTCAAAATACTCGAGCGCTTTTTCCGCCACGGGCCGGCCAAGTTGTTGGTATTGAATTGCAGCAGCGGGCCGTTTGGCAATCGCCGTCTGCAACGATTGAATCGCATCGGACCAAGCGCCGATTTTCGAAAAAGCTGCGGCCTTCCAAACTTGGGTTCCCGCGTGATTGGGTCGCAGTTTCTCAGCCTGCTCGAATTCGTTGATTGCTTCGATCAATTGCTGGTTTTCGTACAGCGCTGCACCGCATTGATAGTGGTATTTTCCAATCGACTCGTCATTGTCGGACAATTCGATGGCTTTGCGAAATTCCTCAATCGCTTGTTCCCGTTTTCTCATCTCAAACAGGATTTGTCCTTGAATAAAATGGGTTTCTTCGATCGTATTGTCCAAGCGTAGTGCTTTTTCACATTCGGCCAGCGCCTGTTCGAAATTTTCCTGTTGGAGATAGGCGCGAGCACGACTGAGAAATGCCGTCGGTTTCACGTTATCAAACTCTTCGGCAGCATCAAAATCTTCTAAAGCTTCATCGACCTTGTCCTGGGCCAGCCGCATCTCACCACGCAGGCTGTACATCGCAGCGTCACAGCTGCTGCCGAGGATATCAATCGCCTCGCTGAAATCATTTTCAGCAGATTGAAAATTGTTGATGGCGGCAAACGATTCCCCGCGCAGCCGCCAGGCAGTAATAAATTGCGGATGATCTTTGAGGATCTGAGTAAAATCGTCAATCGCTGTTACATAATCGCCGATTTCCATGGCCAACCGCCCACAGTCGAGCAAACGTAGCGAATGTCCAGCGGATTCGTCCCGCAGTCGGGACAGGTTTTCCAGCGCAAGCTCCAATTGCTGGTTTCCGGCCCAAGCGCGAACCGACGTTTTGAGCAAACTGCGCTGGAACGATTTTTCTTTGACGTTTCGTTCGCGCAGCTTTTCGCATATTTCCTGGGCTCGCGCTGATTTATCTTCGCGGACATCGATCTCGGCGTTGCCCAGCAGCGACCAATGATGATTCGGATCGCGACTGAGCGCCAATTGAAAATCACGTTTTGCTTTCTCATGGTTTTGAACCAGCAAGTAAACCCAGCCGCGATGACAAAACAGGTCGGGGTCCGATTTTCCTTGTTGAACGAGTTCGCCAAAACAGCGCGTCGCTTCCTGACGGTAGGTTTCAATCAGATGGGTATATTCTTCTTCGCCTGAATTAGCCAGCGTTTTGGCATCGGTCAAATCTTCTAGCGCCGACCGCCATCGATTCTGGTGGCCGCGAGCAGCGGCACGCCATGCCAGCGTCTCGCTATCGGGCCCGCGTTTTTCGATCGAAGTTGTGCAATCAGCCTCGGCCCGCCGAAAATCATCCAGCATCAAATGGGCATATCCGCGTAACGAATAGATTTCGGCGAGATCGTTTTGGGGGGCATCGACGATCGCCCGGTTCAGTGAATTCAGCGCATCGGAGAACTGTTGCCTTGAAATCGAGTCGATGGCCGACTGGAGGTGCATTTCCAGCGCTGTTTTTTGGGGCGGTTGTTCGGGCTCCTCGATGGGAACGGCTTCGACCGGGGTATCCAGTTCGACACCCAATGTCCACCCGCAGGCCTTGCAAGACACAGACTTTCGAGGCAGCCTTTTTTGGCAGCTTGGACAGCGATTAATCATCCATTTACCTCAAATTGCCCCCATTTTCGTAACAACCTTCATTATCGAATGCGGTATTCAACACGTCAAATAATCGTATATTGCACTGCCAAGCCGAAAACGGGCAGTATCATTTCCCCTGATTCGCAAAAAACGCGGTAAAAACAGGGGTTTTTTGCAAGGAAACCGAGGTTTGCCGCAACCTAAATATGAAACCTGAGTTTAATATCTCAGTATGTCGACTGACCGCCCACGGCTTATACTCAAAAAGTGGTCAATTCTACAATCACATTTCCTCTAAACCCTGTGAAACCAATGCGTATTTCTGCCTTCGTTTTCGTAGTCGTTCTTTTGATTTCAATCTCGGCTGAGATTTCGGCACAGAGTCGGTCAGGTTATGAACGATATCTCAATGGATTGGACAAAAACGGTAATGGACGAATTGATACGGACGAAATGTCTGGACGTTCGCGAGAATGGTTCCGAGGATTGGGACTGGATACCAGTCGCTCGATCCGCATCAGCGATATTGTCCGGATGCAAGAACGCAAGTCGAGCGCGGATCGACGCAAACGAGAACGGGACAAAGCCGACAAGAATTTTTCCAACAACGTTCCTGGATTTTCTGCCGCTCCACCTGAGGCTGAGAAAATACAAGGTTTTGGCTTTACCAATTCAAATCTCGTCGACAATGGCAAGGGCATTACAGTTGGTCGAAAACAGTATTCGTCCAGTGTGATTCGCCAAGCCGACGACACGCTCCGTCGATACGATCGCAACAAGGACGGCGTGTTAGATCGCAATGAGCTCGAGCGTGGCCGCTGGAGCAATCCTCCCTGGACAGATTCCGATACCAACAAAGATCGTCGTTTGACTCGTGACGAGCTGCTGGAAAGATACAAACGACGCGAATCCAATTGGAGTTCAGCACAAAAACTTGCCAACAAGTCACTCAACCGAAGCCGAGTGAGTAATTGGCGCAGTAAATCTAGCCCGACTACTTCTTCCTATAAATATTCGACCAACAAAAGCAAATACGGCTCATCGTCGACGTCATCCAGCGACAGCAGCAGCTACTATCCAAAATACGTCAGAGGGATTATCGACAAATACGACAAGGACAAAGATGGAAAGCTCAGTAGTTCCGAGCTGAAAAAAATGAGTCGCGCACCTAGAAACGCCGACACCGACAAAGACGGAAAACTTTCGTATGAGGAAATGTTGGCCTACTATACCAAGGGATCCAAATCGGGTTCATCCAGTAGTCGATCTGGCTCCCGTTTTGGCAGCCGCAACAACAATTACGGTTCGACCGTCTCGTTTTCTCGCAACGATAAAAATCAGGATGGCCAAATTGCCATGCATGAATATACGAAAGAGTGGACGGACGAACTCCTCGACGAATTCAATCGCATTGATCAAAACGGCGATGGCTTTATTTCCAAGCATGAATTTGATGCTTCGAAAAACAAAAGCAGCAGTTCATCCAGTTCTAACTCGTCATCAAGCCGTCGTTCGCGATTCAGCCGCAATCGATAGTTTGCCCGAGTCAAACAACAAACGAAACAAAACGCCCAAAGCATCGGGCGTTTTTTTATGCGCCGCGAGTAGGGCCGGTTCCCACCGGCCAATCGACAAACAAATCTAGACAGGATTTACAGGATGGACAGGATTTTTTTTAGGATCCATCCTGTTGATCATGTTCATCCTGTCCAAAAGATTTGGAAACGTAAGTTGGGCCAGTTCCCACCGGCTATTTTTATTGGTTTGGCCGTTTTATTGGTTTGCCGCGTTGTTGGATTGGCCGGTGGGAACCGGCCCTACCCAATCTAAAACGTAGAACCCAATCAAAACGACAACCGCGACAATACTGCAACTGTGCCAGACCCATTCGCGATCGATCTGGTAAATGGCGGTCCCAATCACCGGGCCAACCATGAAAGCCACGGCATAGCACATGGTATAGGCACCCATATACATTCCGCGATTCGAACGATTGGAACGTTCGGCAGTAAAAGCCATCGACGTTGGCATCGAAAGAATTTCACCAAAAGTCCAAATGGTCACACTCAATAAACAATACGCAAATCCAAATCCATACGGGAGAATCCCAAACCCGAGACATGACAGAAAACAGCCCCAGGCAATGACTCGCAACGTGCGCACATGTTCCAACGATTTCACTAATACCATTTCGAGCATGACGATCAGCGCGGTATTCAGTCCAAATGCCAATCCGATTTGCCATTCGGCCAGCTCAAATTTCTCACGCAGATAAATAGGTTTCGTCGCCAGGAGTTGAAAAAAAACAATCGCCGTCAAAAACATCAACAACCAGTAACAGATAAAAACCGGATCAGACAACGGGCCGCCAACACGGGATTGTTCCTGATCTTGGATTACAAGTGCTTCACTGTTTTCATCGACCGCGGGCTCGGCAGTATCATCCGCGGGTTTTGATTTCCGGTCGAAAATCACGATCAACAAAACCGCCGCAGACGCACACGTGGCCGCATCGACAAAAAACAACAATTGATAATTCCAAAACGCCAAAAATCCGCCGACGGTCGGACCAATCGACATTCCCAGATTCACCATCAAGCGATTGAGCGCCAAGCTTTGTCGAAATTTTTCTTTTGGACTATGCTCGGTAATCGCAGTCGAATTCGCGGGGCGAACTGCCTCGGCAATCACACTGAGCAACAACAAACAAATTGTGATTGACCAAAAAGTCTTCATTTGGCTGAGCACGACAAAACCGGCTGCCGTCCCAAACAACGAAAACACTTGGACCCGAATCGAACCGATTTTTCCGGTTAGAAATCCACCGAGAAACGCTCCAATAATTCCACCCAGGCCATACGAGGCGAGGAAGTACCCGGTGGTTGATTTCTCGAAACCAAGCTCTTGAGAAAAATACAAGGCAAGAAAGGGCAGCACCATCGTGCCGCTACGATTGACTAACAAAACAAACGACAGCAGCCAAAC
Organism: Pirellulaceae bacterium; assembly: GCA_028280445.1. Lineage (GTDB taxonomy): Bacteria > Planctomycetota > Planctomycetia > Pirellulales > Pirellulaceae > JANQLU01. The sequence continues at coordinate 129,767 of JANQLU010000136.1, forward strand.
GTTGCGAGGAACGCCGGCAAATGCGTCGCGGTAAGTTCGTCCGATGGCTTGGATGGCGTGAAGTAGCACGCGTCTTCTTTGTGCAAGAGAGGGTGAGCGTCGTAAGCAATTTCTGACACGTTGCGTCGCGAAATGTTCGCTGGCAGTGTAATCAATAAAAAAAAGCCAACCCAGTGGTTGGCTAGAATATTCGGGTCTACAAATTTATTTGCTTTCGGCTTCGGCCACCATTTCCTCGATTTTTGCATCCAACGCTTCATTTTCGTTGAGCTTGTAAATGAATTGGATGACACCATCGGGGTCAATCAGCATGATATGTGGAAAACCTGGTTCACCGTATTGAACGGCAATTTTCTCACCGTAAGGATCAAAAAACGAACGCCAATTGAGTCCATTTTCCTTGACCTGTTCTTTAGCCGCTTCCAATGTGAAATCGGCGTTCACGCCGACCAATGCGAATGGACGACCTGCATACTTTTTCACGAGCGACCGCTCGTGGTCATAAAGACGTACGCAGGGGGCTCACCAACCCGCCCAAAAATCGAGCATCACGACTTTGCCGCGATAGTCCGACAGCTTGAACTCTTTGCCATCCAAATCTTTGCCAACAATCTCTGGGGCGATATTCCCAATTTGGGTTCCAATTTTGGGATTTTGATTATCAGTCACGGCCGGGTCGGATTTCTTCTCACAACCCACAGCCAATAACATCAAGGCTGCCAGATATGCCGCAGCCCGCGTACTCCTATCAAATTTTCTCATTCAAATCTCTCCACCGTGGACTCATCGATTCAGAATTTTTCTGAAAGCGCAGTCGAATTCGTATTTATATTCGACCAAATTTACTGACGCAGATAAATGGGAATTCCTTTCCAAATCTATCGTGATTATCGACAAATTTTCTGAGGAATATGGGCTACCATCACATTCTGCTCTGATTCCTCAATTTTTTATCTACAATAGCAGAGTTCTCAAACTTGCAATCGGAAACAGTTATGAAAAAAAATACAGTGGTCGTCGCCACATTGGCGTTGGTTTCAATTCAAACCATGTTCGGCAGCGACCATCGGCTCCAAGCGGAATTGAAAAATCCAAACGATCTGCCAAACATCGTTGTGATCTTCATTGACGATTTGGGTTATGCCGACATCGGAAGCTTTGGTGCAAAAAATTACAAAACACCCAACCTCGACCAAATGGCCAATGAAGGACGACGGTTCACCGATTTTGTAACTTCGACAGCCGTCTGCTCCGCTTCGCGCGCGGCACTGCTGACCGGATGTTATCACCGGCGCGTTGGGATTTCTGGTGCCTTGGGACCCGGTGCAAAACATGGCATCAACGCCAAAGAAATGACGTTGGCTGAGCTTTGCAAACAGAAAGGCTACGCGACAGCCTGCTTTGGAAAATGGCACTTGGGCCACCGACAACCATTTCTTCCCAAACAACACGGATTTGATCACTACTATGGGTTGCCCTATTCCAATGATATGTGGCCGTTTCATCCCGCGTACGCCGACCTGCCTCCAAATTCTCCAAAACGCAAACGTGGATACCCGGATCTGCCGCTATTTGAAGGCAACAAAATCATCAACGCGAAAGTCAGTGGCAAAGACCAGGCGCAGCTAACAAAACAATACACCCAACGCAGCGTCAAATTTATTAACGACAACAAAGACAAACCGTTTTGCCTTTACCTGCCGCATACCATGGTTCATGTTCCGTTGTATGTCTCCAAAGAGTTCGAGGGCAAAAGCGGCAAAGGGCTGTTTGCCGATGTGATGCTCGAAATCGATTGGTCGGTTGGCGAAGTTTTAAAGGCGATCAAAAAAAATGGGCTCGAGAAAAAGACGTTGGTCATTTTCACGTCGGACAACGGGCCTTGGTTGAGTTATGGAAACCACGCTGGCAGCGCGCTTCCGCTGCGCGAAGGAAAAGGAACAATGTTCGAAGGTGGCTACCGCGTGCCAACCATCGCCTGGTGGCCAGGAAAAATTCCTGCGGGAACTCGATGTGATGAATTGGCTTCGACGATCGATGTTGTGCCAACGGTCGCAAAACTGATTGGTGGTAAACTGCCGGATCATAAAATCGATGGCAAAGATATTCGGCCATTGTTATTTGGCGAACAAGGAGCAAAATCACCTCACGATGCGTTTTATCTGTATTACGCCGGCGGGCAACTGCAAGGCGTTCGTGATCGCCAGTACAAACTGCATTTCCCCCATCGCTATCGTACGATGGACGGAAAACCTGGAGGTAAAGACGGGAAACCCAACAAGTATTCCCACAAAACAACCGTGTTGGAACTCTATGACTTGAAAAACGATATCGGTGAAACCAAAAACGTCATCAAAGATCACCCTGAGGTCGTAAAACGATTGCAAGCTGCGGCGGAACAGGCGCGTCGAGAACTCGGCGATCGATTGACCAACCGCAAAGGAAATGCAATCCGCCCTGCCGGTCGACTTCGTGTTGAAAATAAAAAGTAGCCTGGTATGGAAATTTGGCTGAAACGATCGGTTGCTGCGTTGGTAATCTTGCTCGCTGGTGTTAGCCAAGCGGAATCACAGGACAATTTTGCAGCCAAAGAACAACAAATCCAGCAGCAGCTAACACAACTGGATTCGTTACTGGCTAAAGCCAACGCCAAAAACTTGGATGTTCGTAAACAGCAGATCGCAGTTCAGGTTGGCTATCTGTTTTTGCGGTTTGCTCGGTGGGATCATGTACACCAAGATGAGTTGCGCAATGTTCTCAAAAAAACGCCGCAACAAATACTGCCACCTGAGCGAGTTCCAGAAATTGCGGCGGCTATGCCAGTGGCGCAACTGGTGGAAACCGAAAAATTATTAGCCGCAGCAATTCAGTCCGTTCGCCAAATCATTCGCAAGCCAGCGGCTCGTGTGACTCGCAATTCATGGCCGCCGGAACTCAAAGAAGCCAAAATTTCAAACGGGTATTATCGAACTGGCGGTCGACCAATTTTGCCTTACAGTTTTTTTTGGCTTGAAAATTCGTTGTCCCGTGAATTCGGACAATTCAAAAACGCTTACATTCATCCCGCCCAATTGAAAATGGTTGGCTCCACGCCAACGATCAGCCGCGAACAACGTCAATGGTTCAAATCCACGCTGCGACAGAACAGTGCAAATCAACGCGTTTCATATTTGTTTTTGGGGCACAATCCGCCAGATTTTTTCAGACAACCTCGCACCGGTCGCGGAACAAGCCAGTTTATCGGTTACGACATCGACAATTCGCAACACATCAATTGGTGGGCAACATTACTGGATACTCATGCGCGCGATTTTGTAAACTATCGAAACACCGCGAAAATCTGCCTCATGGCCAACGAGCCGCATTGGTTTTCGACACGCAATTCGTGGGGGACGGTCAATTTTTCGTCGGCGACTAAACAACGATTTCGAACATACCTGCGAGTCAAATATGAAAAAATTGAAACGTTGAATCGCTGGTGGCGCACCGACTATCGATCGTTTGATGCCATCGACATATCATTTCCACTTGATGAACGATTGCGCGGAACGGGTAAGTGGTATGACTGGTGTCGTTTCAATATGGATCGCGTCACGCACTTTTTTGCGCAACTGAAACAGCAAGTTAAAAAAACTGATCGTCAATTCCATGTAACTATCAAACTGCCTTCCCAATTGCTCGCGGCAACATCTCACGATCATGGAATTGACTGGCACGCGCTGGCCAAGGTCCAAGATATTCTGGGCGTCGACTCCGCCATCGACGGTTGGGGTGGCGTTGGGCGGTTTCGGAAAAACCGCTTGGATTGGCAAGGGTCTGTGTTTGCCCTGGATTTTTATAAATCGCTGTTCCCGAACAAACTCATTTTTGATTCTGAATGGCACGGGTTCAGTAACATCCATTGGAGAGATACGAGTTCCGATGGATATTCGCTACGAGCCAAGCTTTGGCTCCAACATTTGCATGGTCTGGGCATGAATCAAATCTGGTACTGGGGCCGCGATAAAAATGGACGACCGGTTTCAAAAAATCAGGAAGAATTCTATCGTTCGATTTGCACATCGCCAGCGGCCATGATGTCGTATCTGGAAACCATGGTTGACGTGAATGACAACGCGGATGTGATCGAAAAATTGGTGTCGCGAAAACGAAGTGTTGCGCTGATCTACAGCGAGGACAGTGCAATTCACGATCCAGGTTATCTGAAGAATTTGTTGCAAGTCTACACGGCTGCAAAATTACAAGGTGTCGGTTTGCGAATCATTCCACTGGATCAACTGTTGCTCGATCAGAAAATTGATGCAGCATCAATTCTGATTCCCCCAACGAAATTCGTTTTGACACAACATTTACCGATTCTGAAACTGGCGACACGCGGCAAAAACGTTGCCTTTGTTTCGACTGCAGGAAAAAACGGAAATGCATTTTTCGAGCGTGACGTTTATGGAAACCCCATCAAAAGCAAACAGTTGTCGTGGTCCAAAACTGCTAAACGGATAGACCTTGCAAACACCGGCTCGGAAGCCAAACTCCAGAATTTTCTGGGCGTCGGAAAATTTGTCTTGCGAGATCACGACGGTACTCCGATCAACATCTTGCAAGGGGCATCGGATGATGGGAAATACATCTGGGTCTGTAACCCGTATCGGGAAACGACCAAGATTTTTTTAAAAAACCAGTTTCACGATTTTTCAGGCGCCGTCGACATTCTCTCTCAGCAGACGATAGGGGAAACGATGGCCATGGACGGCCGCAACTACGTCAGAATTCTGAAAATCAAGTAATGCCCGTCAACGTGCACTCCACGCGCACAAAGTTTGAAACGGAAATCACTGTGATGAAAACGCCGTCTCGGTAAACAATGCCTGCGAAAATGGGACTATCGGCGTGGACGCCAGTTTGATTTGTTGGAACTGGCTGGTCTGGCAGGAATCGTGCTGCGGATTTGATTTTGTCGGTGCGTCCAACGATCTCCGCTAGGTGGAACAATTTTGAGTAGAAAATTGGTTTCGAGCTTGCGACCATCATCCGTTTGGAAACGAACAAAAACTCGAACTTGTCGGTTTCTGGGGCGATGACTATTCCAAGGCAATCGGAGATGGACTCCAGCTCCAAGCGTCTCGGACGTTTCCAACATCGTTTCCACGTCCGAACGTTTCAACCGATGTAAACTGATCCGCTGTCGTTTTCCCGATTCTTTGGGATCGATAACGCTAATGGTCATATCCGCCGCCACGGTTACGACGTCGCCATTTTGATCGATTGGTTGAACCACCAATACCAATCCATCGTCACCTGATTGGCCGTCGAAATCTTCTGCGCGCGTCAGTTGTTTTTCGATTCGAATTTTTTTGACCCAGGTTTGCGGGTCCGTTTTCCGGTGCAAATCATTTTGACGACCTCGGTCGTTCGAACTGATCGAAATTTCGTCATTGGAATAATCGTTGTTGTGATAACCAGTACCTGATGCTGGTGTTTTGAGCTTCGGCTGAACATTGCCATCATCAATCATCGGCTCGGATCCGTCATCCGGCTTGGAGTTGGGATTGGGTGATTTCGGCAACTCTTCGACAGGCGTGCGTTTACCATTGGACGGAGTGTAGTAAGTGTCCCCTCGACAGGCCGCCAACTCGGACGTTGCCGCTTCATAATCTGACTTGAGTGAAAAGTATTTGTTTTCCAGATCGATGATTTCACCGCGCAGGATCGCTATCTCACGTTGATACGCAGGATTGGAATGGCAACCTGCTGTGATTGCGATGATCGAAAACAAAATGGTCAGACGAAATTTCATTAGTCGCGGAAATTGGGGGGACAACAATTCCCGCTTGATTTAGAGAAATCTGGCGATCAAAACAACGTCAATCGCCAAATGAATTCAGGTTGCTAGCAAGCTGGCTGATGCTTCGTCAACATTGAAATAACAAGTATCTGAAAAACCGGCGTCACACGCTAATCAGAATTTGTCTCTGACATGTGAGTGACCACGTGATCAATCAATTTGTATTCCCGCGCCTCTTCGGCAGTCATGAAATTGTCACGGTCCGTATCCGCTTCGATTTTGTCGAGGGTTTGTCCGGTATGTTTGAGCAATATTTCGTTGAGCCGATGCTTGACTCGTTTCAGTTCCTTGGCGTGGATCAGGATTTCTTCGGCAGTTCCCTGCATTCCGGCCAAAGGTTGATGAATCATGATGCTGGCATTGGGCAATGCATAGCGTTTTCCTGCAGCGCCAGCGGTCAATAGCAGTGCTCCCATGGAGGCAGCCTGTCCCATGCAATAGGTACAAACATCGCAGGTCAAATACTGCATGGTGTCGTACATCGCCATTCCCGCTGTCACACTTCCACCCGGCGAATTGATATACAAGTGAATATCAGCTTTGGGATCTTCGGATTGGAGATACAGTAATTGGGCAACCACGGAATTCGACAAATCGGAAGTGACCTGTTGTCCGAGGAAAATAATGCGGTCTTTGAGCAGACGACTGTAAATATCGTAAACGCGTTCATCGCGTCCGGTGTTGTCAACAACGTAGGGTACAAGTGACATGATTTACTCACTCGATGAATGAAATCTAATTGGATCGATAATTGGTTGAAATAATTTGTTAATCTTCTTCTTCGACACTTGGTCGCGAAGTAATTTCGTCGACCAAACCGTACTCTTTGGCTTGTTCGGCAGTCATGAAAAAGTCGCGGTCGATATCTTTCGCAATCTGCTCTGCTGATTTTCCAGTATGATGAGCCAAAATTTCGTTCAGTCGCTGGCGGTTTCGCAAAATCTCATCCGCCTGAATTTCAATGTCGCTGACCTGACCACTGACACCGCCATGCGGTTGGTGGATCATCACACGCGAATTCGGCAGGCAAAAACGTTTCCCTTTGGTTCCACCGGCCAACAACACGGCGGCACCGCTGGCGGCTTGTCCGACACAATAGGTTGCGACGGGACAGGTGAGGATTTGCATGACGTCGTAAATCGCCAAGGTTGCGATCACGTCTCCCCCCGGTGAATTGAGATAAAAATGAATATCTTTTTTGCGGTTTTCCGACTGCAAATACAGCAGTTTCATCACCAATTCGTTGGCATTGCCGGTGTAAATTTCACCTTGCAAAAAAACGATGCGATTTTCCAGCAATAGATCGCCCAGCGTCATTTGGCGTTGCCGCTGGTACTGCTGATACGAATACGAGTTTTGGATTTCGTTCATTTGAGGTTGGGTTTCCGGCAATCCATGGGTTCCCATGGCGTCAATCAATTTGTTGGGAATTTGAGATGGGTCAAACGGGTTCATTCGTCAAATCCTTGGGGTTCGTAGCGAGTTTGTTGACAACTCTTTCAGGTCATCAGCGACCGCAAAAGAAAGTCAAACGCGCACGTTCAACGGTAATCCTTTTACAAATAATCGACAAGACGGGTTGGAAACTCAAGCACAGCGCAAGAGGCCACGACAAAGTCGAAGTGGACAGTTGGTTTGAAAACAAGTGCGCTGAATCGAACGCCTAATCGCGTTCAACCGTATTTGGCAATTCGGCCGATTCGCCTGGCTCGTACTTCGCTTCTGGAATGTTGTCCGGCGAACCGGCGACAAAGAAATTGATAGCAGTCGTATCGGACTGATCATCAGGCTTGTATTTTGTCGCCTTAAATTCCGCGTTTTCCTCGATCAACGAGATCACTTTGTCTTCGATGATCATGTTCCGCAAACTGTCCATCTGGCCTTCGCGTTCCAGGCGTGCGCGGACACGACGCGGGGAATCATTGCGCTGTGCGGCAATTTTTGCGATTTCCAAATCGTAATCGCCCGGCAGATCTTCGACTTCCTCTTCTTCGGCAATTTTTTCCAGAATAAAGTGCTCTTTGAGCAATGTTTCCGTTCGCTGAATCGCATTCCGCCGCAAGCTGTTTTCCTGAGCTTGAATTTCAGGCTCGGAAAACCCGCTGCTGCGCATCTCGATCACCGCCCGTTCCATTTCTCGTTTCGACTGGCGACGGAGCAAATCTTGTGGCAACTCCCAATCAGCACTTTCTGTCAACAGTTTGCAAATCTGGTCGCGAACACTTTGGCGTTGGGCATATTGGAGTTTTTGTTCGAGCGACGTGCCGATCACTGTACGCAACTGCTCGACACTTTCCATTCCCAGTTTTTCTGCGATCTCTTCTTCGGAACCGAGGCTCGCACGTTTGACTTCGGTGATGGCAAACTCGACTTCGACTTCTTTGCCTTGCAAATTCTCAACTTCGGAAAATTCGCTGACGGTGACGGTTGTCGAAACCGAATCACCAGCTTTCTTGCCATTGACCAGTTTTTTGAATTCGTCGATTTCGGCATCGGCGAGACTCAATTTCTGCAACACCTGAATCGTGATGCCTTCGACCGAGGAAATCACTTCCCCGTCGAATGTGCTGGTCACATTGGCAACAATATGATCGTTTTCCTTCGCACCTTCGTCGATCGTTTCATACTCCGCCATTTGGGATGAGAAATGATTCAAACGTTCAGTGATATCGTCGTCAGTGAACTCGTGCTCGGGGCGTTCGAGATTCATGCCTTTCCAATTTGGCAATTCAAACTCGGGGCGCACCTCAATGTCGAATTCGTATTTCAGCGGACCTTCGTCCGGCAGTTTGACTTTTTCAAAATCGAGATCTGGTTCGCTGATCGCTGAGAATTCTTGCTCTTCGCTGATCTGCGTCAAACTATCCATCAACAAACTGCCTTTGACCTGGTCGGCAACTTGTTTGCGGAATTTGTTTTCGACCAACTTGCGGGGAGCGCGGCCAATGCGAAACCCGGGCACTTCGGCCTTGGGCAGCAACTCGTCGAATTGTTTCGAAAAGTAGCGATCGATTTCTTCACGCGGAATATTCACCATCACGTGTCGAACGCATGAGCTTTTTGTTTCGACGTTGACTTCTAGTTTGATCGGTTGTTTTTCTTCCAGGCCAACGGCTGCTTCTTGTTCGTTGACGGGTTCGTTTTCCAAGTCGTTTGTCACGTTCTGTACTCGTTCTATTCTGTCAAAAAATAATCCTGCGAGCGGAAGAAGCCCTCAGGATAACCCATTCGCAAGTCGTCCGAAAAAAAAAATTATTGACGGACGCATAAATATATTGTTCGAGATAACTCCATTAACACTTCTGCTTTGACACCCAGCACGCCAGCTCTGCACTTCGAAGAAATGGGTTAAGCAAAAGAATCAGGATGGAGAGCGGGTGAAGGGATTCGAACCCTCGACATTCACGTTGGCAACGTGACGCTCTAGCCACTGAGCTACACCCGCAAAGCATGTCATTTTGGCCAGTCATGATGACCAGCAACAAAGCTCCAAATTGTAATGATCGATTATAAATGTCACAATCGGGCCAACAAGGGGATTCGGAAGCCCTTTAATTGTTTATTTGGGAAATCTATTTACCTTTGAAAGATATTGTGTAGAATCGAGAGCTACAAAAACTGCATTTGTCCCACACACAGGGTCTTTCCAAGGTATTTTTATACGTTGAGACCAAACTCTTTTCGGACAGGTGCCAACAATAGCTTGAGCAAATTATATTCAGCAACCTTGTTACCACGCTCAAGCAGCTAATCTGCTTCTTGCATCTGATTACAGGACACAACCAATATGAAGCCTAAACTGATCGTTGTTGGTGGTGAAGTTAAAACAAAGGAAGTCTCATTAAAATTGCCAACCATCATTGGCCGTGGTCGTAACGTCACACTGACGCTGCCTCACCCGTTGGTCAGTCGACGCCATTGCGAAATCTATGAGAAAAACGGTCAACTGATTGTTCGCGATTTGGGCTCACTCAACGGAACTTTTGTCAATAATAAACGCATCGAAGGTGAACATCCGCTGGCCACAGGTGAATTGCTGACCATCGGTTCGGTAACGTTTCGAGCCATGTACGAATCCATCCAAACCACGGATTCAGAAAAAACCAGCGACACCCAACAATTGCATACTACTGAGTCGGCCGATCAGTACCAGGATCGTCAACAGCTGATTGATAAAAAAACACAAGCCGCCGAGAAAATTCCCGCCGCCCAGCAAATCAGCTCCAATAAACCCAGGTCGAACCCCGTTCCGTTTACCGATAACGATGAAGCTGAACTCGATATTAATGAGACCATTCCTTTCGAGGCGGGATCCCATGTGCACGAACATGGTGAAATTCCCAATGCGGTTACTGCATCGGACGACAATAAACCTGCGGACAATGTGTCGCTGAGCGCCATCGAGCAGCTCCCCAAAAATCCTCAGGCGGGCGCAAGTGCGATTGAGCAACTGTCGCTGAACGATCGTGAAAACGGCTGATTGAATTGAGGCTCATCCACCGTCGATCCCAGGCGACTTTTTCGCTTTGGTTCGCCAGATATCTGCATCATGACAATAGTTCTGCTATGATTGAACATTCCGTTCAATGAGATAGAGATATGAAGCCCGCTTCCGAAATTGATACTTTGATGATCAGCCGCATCCGCCAGGGCAATAGCGATGCCTGGAGTGATCTGATTGCCCGTTACGAAGGCCGATTGTTGGCGTTTGTCGACAGTCGTTTGTCGAATCGCGCCGCCGCCGAAGACATTGTTCAAGAAGCATTTGTTGGTTTTTTGAATAGTTTACCCAATTACGATGGAACACGATCGTTGGAAAGTTATCTGTTTTCCATTTGCGCCTACAAATTGACCGATCATCTGCGTCGTGAAGGACGTCGGCCTGCAATTCCACTTTCGGCTGGCTCGGACTCCAGCGGAAACTGGCAATTGGTTGGAAAAGATCGCGCCGCCAGCAGCATTGCTCGCAGCACTGAGCGACGACGATTAGAGGAGGAAGCGCTGACCGAAGCAATCACTGAACAAGTCGAACGTTGGAAAGAACGTAGCGATTGGACCAAACTCAAATGTATCGAGTTGCTGATTGTCCGCGGTTGGCCTAACAAATTCGTTGCCGAAAGATTGGACATCACCGAACAACAGGTTGCCAATTTCAAGTTTGATTTTTTGTCCCGCATGCGAACGTTGATCAAACGCAAAGGGTTGTCGCAGGACGTCTTTCCCGAACTCTACGAAGACTGATTTCCAACTCGCAACTGTTCGTAAAACTGCTGCAGCCGCTCGCCATACCGATTCATGATCTGCTGACGCCGTAAACTTGATTTGGCGGTCAACAACCCATTGTCAATCGTGAATGGTTCGTCGGCGATCATGATCGCTCGAATTTGTTCGGTCGGAGATTCATCAACCAGGCACTGATCAACACGTTGTTGAATCATGGCAGCTCGATCCAGAACATTTGAATCGTGGGTGTCCATATTTTCTTGATCAATCACGATCAGAGCCGTGAGAAAATCTTGCTGGTCACCCACCACCATGGATTGTGCGATCAGCAGGTCTTCGTTCAACAACGATTCGAGGTAAACCGGTGAAATGTTTTTTCCACCCTTGGTCACAATCAGCTCTTTTTTTCGACCAACAATAAAAAGAAACCCGTCTTGGTCGATTTCACCGATATCGCCAGTAGAAATCCAGCCATCGCTAATGGTGGCTGCGGTCAGCTCCGGGTCTCGAAAATATCCCTGCATCACATTCTCACCACGGGCAAGTATCTCTCCATCATCGGCCAGCCGAATTTCCACGGCTGGAACAACCTGGCCCACACTTCCGCGACGAATCGCGCCCGGCCGATTGGACGTAATCACTGGAGAAGTTTCGGTCAAACCATACCCGACAATCAGTTGTACGTTTCGATCCCAATAGTAATCAAACACTCGCCCCGCGATCGCCGCACCACCACAATTCGCGATACGTATCCGTCCGCCCAGCAAACTCCGCAGCGCATCGGAATTTTCCAATTGATCTGTATCACGGAGCCACCGCCAAAATTTTTCGTAATAATACGGCACGGCATTCAGATAGGTTGGACGCACTATCTGCAATTCATCCATGACGTGCTCGCGTCCGTTTGAAATGACCAACCGACTGCCTGATCGAATCCAGGTGTAAATATCGCAAACACGCGCAAAAATATGTGTCATCGGCAGAATGCATAACCGAATATCATTTTCATCGAGATGCAACGTCGCCAGTTTAGACTCGACATTGCTGACAACATTTTTTTGAGACAGCATCACGCCCTTGCTTTGCCCTGTCGTCCCTGATGTGTACAGGATCGAAATCAACTGGTTTTCATCGAGCTGTGATTCGGCCATTTGCTGATTCAAATAGGCTTGGCTGTCGCCCGACCATGGTTGTTCCCAGTTGGCGATCGACTTCACCTCCGTGGCGGAAACGGCTGAATTGCCAAACACAATCGTTTCGTCATCGTGCAGTGCCGGTTGGATTTTTTTCAATTGATCTGGTTCGCCGACAATGATTGCCTTCGGCCGACAGTGTTCGACCAGCGTGGCGATTTGCCGGGTCGTCGAAAGGGCATGAAACGGAATATGTACAGCGCCACAAAACTGGATGGCCAAGTCATTGAGAATCCAATCGACGCTGTTGGCTCCGACATGAGCAACAAAGTCGCCGGGTTCGATCGACACCTGTTTTAAAGCCTGGGTTCGCTGGGCAACGGCGTCGGCAATTTGTTGCCAAGTCAACCAGTTGAGTTTCTGACACTCGATATTTGCCAATGCGCGCGCTGAGTGAGAACTCGCAACGCGATTCAGAAAATATTGTGGAACGGTCGTCATGATCGACTGGAATAGAATTTCGTATTGGCTTGCACCATGTCCAGCAATCGCTGATGCGGAGCAAATCGTGAATCCTGTTCGATTTTATCGAATTGCTTCATCTGTTCGACGGCCGCGCCGATTTCTTTCCAATCCGACCAAAACAACAATCCGCCTTTGTTGGCGGGATAACCGAGACCGAGTTGCAGACAAAGATCGATGTCGCGAACGTCGTCGACGATTCCCTCATCCAAAATGGCGCAAGCCTCCTGCAGCATTGCATATGTGAGTCGCAGTTGGATGGTTTCCGAGTCGAGTTTATCTGTCGAGGTCGTGTATTCATCGATCAGATCCACCATTGCCGCATTAGCGGGAGCTTTCTGCTGCGGTAACGAATTCAAATCAAAATTCGAATAGTCGTAGTAGCCGATACCATTTTTGTGCCCCAAGTATTCCGCTTTGATCACTTTTGGGATCAAAGGCGAAAGAAAAACGCTTTCCGGGTTGCGCACGTAACGCATTTTTCCGGCGTGATAGACCACGTCATTTCCAATCAAATCCATCATCTCGAACGGACCCAACGGAAAACCATATTCGCGCATCGCGTCATCGATTTCTTCGAGAGTGTTTCCTCCCTGGATCACACGGTGGGCTTCTTCGAAGTAGGGGCTCAATAAACGATTGACAATGAAACCTGGCCCGTCGTTCATCACGATCGGAGTTTTACGAAAATTTCTTGTGACATTGATAATCGCAGCAACCGAGTCGTTGTGAGTTTGCGAGCCACGAATCACCTCGACCAGGCGAGACTGGGCAATCGGGCTACAAAAATGAAAGCCCACAAAACGCTGCGGACCGCCGGCACTGGATTCCAGATCGGCCAGCGGAATGACCGACGTGTTGGTTGAAATGATCGCGTCATCCCGTACGATTTCGGACATCTGTTGAAACAGTTCGCGTTTTTCATCGGTGTCTTCGAGAATCGATTCGATGATCAAATCACAATCGGAAAACGCAGCAAGATCACCAGCGATCGAAAGTTTGGAATCGTCCGCTTGCGGCGCCACGATTTCTTTCAGCTTTTCCAAAACTTCCGGAGTGCGATCAAAAGCAATCACGGAATATCCGGCTTTGAGAGAAAGCTCGACCAGCCCCGCCCCCATCTGGCCGCAACCCACGATACCGATGGTTTTGATCTCTGGTGGTTTTGATTCGGCGACAATCGCTGCGCCGCTTTTCCTGGCACGCTCGTTGAGGAAAAAACTGTTTAACAACCCGGCACAGTTGTCACTGCCATAAACATGGGTCATGGCCGTGGACTCACCGCGACACGCCGTCTGAAAATCATCATTCGCCGTATCGATCATATGTTCGAGAACAATTTGTGCGGCAACATTGTCGACATCGTCGGTGGCATGGATTTGGGGAATGAGATCGTTTTTGATTTGTTGGAGATCATCCGTCGTTTCACGAGCCGCCAACATTTTCTTTCGTGCCGCAACAAAATTTTGCGATTGAATTTCGGACTCGATAAGGTCCACGGCCGCTGACACCAGGTTTTCGGCTTCAACGACCTGACTGACGGCCCCGAGCTCAAGCGCTGTTGTACTGTCGATTAATTTGGCAAGTGCCGTCATTCGAGCCGCAGCAGACACTCCAATCAATCTGGGCAACATACAAGTGCCAGCCCAACCCGGTACCAACCCGAGTTTCGTTTCCGGCAAACCCAGGACGGTACGACGGTCGTTGGATGCAACGCGCAAATCGCACCACAACGCGAGTTCGAATCCACCCCCGACACATGCGCCGCGAATGGCTGCGACGACGGGAAACGGGTTGGATTTAAATCTTGCAAAAATCTTTCGACCGTCTTCGCAAAATTTCACGATTTCTTGATCCGACCAATCGAGCGTGTTTGCGATTCGTACTAAATCGGCACCGGCAACAAAGATTTTTTCCTTGGCCGATTGGATCACGACTCCGCGAATATCGGCAGCCACTTTGTCAATTTCGTCCCAAGCCTGGTCGAGATCGGCAAACATTTGTTCGGTCAAAACATTCGCACTTTTTTGCGGCATGTCCAACGTCACGAGGACCATTTGATTTTCCAGCGGCGAAATCTGAAGACAATCGTTTTGAAATTGAACTGGCATCTTGGGCGTTTGATAGATGGCGAAATTGCTGAAATCTTGTGCTTTATGCTAAAGAAAAACTCATTCGTTGATAGTATGGCGTGAAGGTTTCGAAAAGATGGGTTATATTCGAAACAGACTGATTCAAAAGGCAAAAAACAATGTCAAACCCTGAAAACATTAAACCAGAAAAAACGAACCTGACCACGATTGCCATTTTTGGCGCCCTGATTTTGGCCGCGGTCGCGATGCGTGTTTGGGGGAATATTCCCAATTTTCAACCGGTTGCCGGTTTGGCGCTGTTTGCCGGATTTTTGTTTCCCAAAACTCGTTGGGCGGTTGCCGGAATTTTGTTGCTGATGTTTGCCAGCGACTATTTGATTGACTGGTTGAAATATGACGTGTTTACAGAAAATTACCCGTGGCAGTTGATGTTGACGGTTTATGGCTGTTTTTTATTGCCAATTTTGTTTGGGTCGTTTTTACGCCGATGGCGAGAACGCATGTTACCACTGGCCACTGGCGTCATCGGCTGTTCGATCGTATGCAGTGTTTTGTTTTTTCTGATTACCAATTGGGCCTGTTGGCAATGGCAAGTTGTTTCCATCTATCCCAAAACACTCGCCGGCCTCGGCGAATGTATGGCAGCGGGATTGCCATTTGTCCGCGCTACCATTGTCGGTGATTTGATTTTCAGTTTGATTCTGTTTGGCGGCTGGTATGCTATTAAGGAACTGGGGCTCGCTTCGACTCGCCAGAGCGTGGTTTCGGACCAGTAGGAATTCTCAACTGCAAAAGCTGTTTGGAGGTTGATTGGAGTTGAGCGTACAGTCGTTGAGTTCTGGTTTTGTCGAGTTTCGTTGATCGAACCGGTGCATCGCTGATTTTTCCGATTTCCAAACGTAACTGCTGTGCGATTTGCAATATCTCGCTTTTGTTTTTGTCCGTCAAAACCAATGACATGCCGGCTGGTTTGCGTCGATCTTCGCCAGCCATGGCGACAACCAGCGTGTTGAGCAACAATTTTATTTCTTGGCGTTTTAAATTGATTTGGTAATTCGGAATTTCAAAACTGTTTCGAGTTTTAGATCGTTGTTGGTTCGGATCGGTGTTTTGTCTTTGAAACTCTCCTTCGTTGGGGTCGCTGATACCGGGGTTATCCAGGTTTTGTTGGCTCGATTTGTTACTGAGCTTTTGCGGACGTTTGCCGGTATAAATTATTGCGTTTTCTTGAACCCACCGAGAATAGTCCTGAACGTCGACGGCCAGCTGTTTTGATTTCTCGGCTA
Organism: Pirellulaceae bacterium; assembly: GCA_028280445.1. Taxonomy (GTDB): domain Bacteria; phylum Planctomycetota; class Planctomycetia; order Pirellulales; family Pirellulaceae; genus JANQLU01. The sequence goes on from JANQLU010000136.1 coordinate 145,866, forward strand.
GGAATTCGAGCGAATCATTGACCATTTGCTTGACCAGATGTTGGGTCTCGGCGTGTTGACCAAAATTGAGTTTAGAAAATGCCGCGATGGCATCGTTTCGAAGCCAGTTCCTCAGGTTTTTGTTAGCGATCAACCCAGCAAGTTTTTTGGCGACAGCGTTACCCGTCCCTGGGTCTCCGAGATTGCCGAGAACTCGTGTGGCAATTCGTTGTTGGAAATAAATCGCATCGTCTTTACTTTTCTGTCCTGTATAGGTCTGATCGAGGATGGTTAACATTCGGTCGCGGATCCCCTGGTGACTCGTGGCATTGATCCGGTGATTCTTGAGTAGGCGATCGATTTCCGTGTGACGCTCGATCCCTTGCATGGCAACGATTTTCAAATGCAATGGGCGGCCGGCGGCGTCGATGGTGGCAATCATATAATCCAAAGCTTGTGTCATCGGAACGAGCGGAACGGGCTGAACGCCTTTAGTCGCCTCACGGCGGTTCAACGCGGCAATCAGGCTCATGGCGTTGATTTGAGAACAGGGGTGATAGTTGCCTTCGCAGATTTTTTTGCAATAAGGAAAAATCAATCGATCCAGCACGTAATCCCGCGCGTCGTTTTGGCGTGCATTGCCCAAATACTGCCGAATCAGACGATCGCGATCTTCGCCAAATTTGATTTTGGTGTCATCGTAATGTGTGATCCGCGGCAGGAAATATCCCGCCAAGAATTTGTCCAACGTGTTTTGATTTTGAGTGTAGTCGAGATCGCCACGAAGGATTTTGCGAAAGTCCTGTTCCAATTGATGGAGTGCATTTTTTGCCAATAATGTACGATTTTTGAGTCCACCGTTGCCAACCTCTTTAGCATCGAGATCTTTAAAACTCGCATCGACCGAATCACGCGCGTAGGATTTTGCCTGGCCGTTGACATGCGCGGCTGTAAAAAAGCAAAACGACAACACCAGTAACATCAAAAATCGCATACATCACCTCGGAAAAAAAGTTGTTGCGATTCAACGTTACCGATGGGTTTGCGGACGCGTCAAAACAATGTCTGGTCGAAACCGGATTCGCGCATAAAAAAACAGCGGTCGATGTCGAGTTCGACCGCTGTTGTTGTTTTTTGCAACGAATCAAAAATTAACCACCATCGAGCGGGCTAACTTCCGTAGCCGCTTTCTTTCGGTCACCTGCTTTCGCTCCACCCTTTTTAGGAGCAACGATTGCCATTTTCTCAATGTTCGTCGCCGCCTCGTTGAGGGTTACTCGAAGACGCTCGGTTAAAGCTTGATCGAATTCTTCTTCAGTGTAATCACGCGCGTCGTACTTGTCGCCAAACAATGCGACATCCATACTTCGCATACTTTTTCGCAGGATCAGGGCAATTTGTTCGAACTTTGCTGCTTCCGCGTTGCTGACTTTAGCCGCCAAACCGCCTCTGGTTTTCATATCTTCGCCATACAACGCAATCGCAACCGTATTGGAAACCGTTTTGATATAACGTCGACACAAATTCAAACGGTAGTTGGGCAATTCAACCTTTGGCTTGGTGCTTTTCTTCGATTTGCCGCCTGTTTCAAACTCACCACCGATTTGTGCATTGGCTTGTTGCAGCGTTTCACTCTTGTCTTTTTCCGTTTTTTCTTTCGTCAAATCTTTTCCCGAGAAAACCAAAGCGTTTTCTCGAATGCGTTTTAAATCCGTCGTAACGACGACAGATTGTTCCCGGACAAAATTAGAGACCATTTTGACGCTGTCATTAGCCATTTGTTTGATCAGATTTTCAGTCTCTACTTGTTTATCAAAATTGAGTTTTGCAAACGCTTGTACGGCATCGTTTCGAAGCCAGATTCTTAGTTTCTTGTCGGCAATCATACCGGCTAATTTCTTGGCGACTTCGTTACTCGATCCTGGATCCCCCAAGTGCCCCAGCACTCGTGCAGCAATTCGCTGCTGAAAATAATTGACATCGTCCTCGCTCTTCGCTCCGGTATAGGGTTGATCGAGCACTTTCAGCATCCGGTCGCGGATGCCATTGCGACCTGTCGCGTTAATGCGCCGATTTTGCAGCTGACCGTCGATTCCCGTGTGACGCTCGATTCCTTGCATGGCAACGATTTTCAAATGCAATGGGCTGGAATCATTGTCCAGCGTTGAAATCATGTAAGTCAAAGCCTGAGTCATTGGAACCGGAGGAAGAGGGGTGTCACCTTTGACCGATTCACGACGGTTCAAGGCAGCAATCAAGCTCATCGCGTTGACCTGAGAGCCGGGATGATAATTGCCTTCGCAAATTTTCTTGCAATAAGGCAAAACCAAATTGTCCAAAACATAGTCACGCGCATCGTTACGACGGGCATTCCCCAGATACTGACGAATCAACCGGTCGCGTTCCCGGCCAAATTCAATTTTTGTATCGTCGTAGTGCGTCATTCGTGGCAGGAAATATCCCGTCATGAATTTGTCCAACGTGCTTCGATTTTGAGCGTAGTCCAAATCTCCGCGAAGGATTTTGCGAAAGTCTTGTTCCAGAGTCAGACGCGTTTTATCAACCAGTGTTTTGCGACTTTTGAACTCTTCCTTGCCGACAGCATCGGCATCAAAATATTTCAAACTCGCATCGATCGAATCGCGTTTGTAGGACTTGTCCTGCGCCAACAATGTGCAAGGTGTTCCAAGGAACAACAAGACAAGGAACGACAGTACAACAAGCTTGCATTTTTTGGTCATCGAGTTCACTCAGCCTCAAAGGGAATCAAAGGTTGACGAAAATGTCAAAAATGGATGGAAAACAGCTATCTTTAGGATACCTATCGGAGTCGATACGTGTCAATTTACGGCAAGGAATACAAGCGTTTTCGACAAATTTGAACAAAAACCCGTTTGTACACGTTGAACCGAAAAAAACGCGCGAACCAAAGGGCGGATCATGACGTTTGTAACGTGGTCCACGAGCTGGGTCGAGCCGCAAAACCCCGAATTATTGGTGTTTGGCGGCCAGTGAGTTTTGCGTAAAACATGGTTAATTCAGTCAACCAAAAAGGAGTTTGGGTTATGAAAGCCTCTGTTCGTCAAATTCTGACCGTGGTGTTTTGCCACACTTTATTGCTGGCAATTCTGGTTTCCGCCAATTTCGCACAAGAAACCAAAAAACAAACAACCGCCGTGGTGGTCGCCTCTCGCACGATTGAAAAAGGCGAAACACTGAGCCTGAAAAACATGTCGACCATGTCGTGGCCCAAACAATTGACCCCCGATGAAACCATTTGCTGCCCCGTCGTCGTCCAAGGCAAAAAAACAAATTGTCGGATTGCCAAAGGAATGCCGATTCAGCCCAGTCACTTTCAAAAACAACAGAATGCAATCAAACTCAGACCCGGTCATGTCATTGTCTCGATCAAAATTTCACCCGAGAGCGCCCTCAGCGGATTAATCAAAAAACCAAATCGCCGTGTCAATCTGATCGCTGTTGTTCGAAAAGACAAAAAAATCACCAAAACGTTGTTGCAAGACGTTCGAGTATTCAAAATCAACCCCTCGACGAACAAAAATCGTGCGACGGTCAGCCTTGAAGTAAAATCGAAAGACGCTGAAAAAATCGTATTGGCTCAGCAGATTGCCGAGATCAAATTGATGCTGCCTGCGAACAAAAAAGCAGCGACACCCGTGTCGTCTCCGAAAGCGCTTGCTAAAGCTGCCACACCACCGGAAGTATTTCAGATTAAAGAGTTTCGAGACAAAATCAGTGGCCAACTCAAGGCCACACTGGCTGACATCGAAAACCTGTCAGGAGTGAATCGCGATGGCAAGCAAGGTTGCCCACTGGCAGATTCAGAATTCGAAAAAAGCCTCCATCGTCAATTTGCCAAAAAAAAATACCCACCACAGCTTCCTCCCCGAACTTCGACAATTCCGCCGACCGTTTCATCGTTTCCAAACCATGTGATTCAAGATCCCTATTCGCTACCAACGGGCGTTCCGAATTATTCCAAACCCATTGGTTTTCCATCGATCTTGCCTCCGTCGGTTGGTAAGAAAAATACCGTGCCTCAGCTGCACCCACTGCATCCTCTGGCAAAATCGAATCCAACGCTTCCGCCTTGCAATTGCCCTGCGCCAAATTGTTGCCCCCCAATTACACGTCCTCAATCGCCTTCCGTGGCAAATCGTCTTCCTGTCACAGGATTGCCATCACCGACTCCTCGACTGTATCCTGCCGCACCGCGAACTTCCCCGCCGCATAGCATCAACTGGCGGCCTTATGCTACGGCTTCGGCACACAGTAAGCCGCTCACGATGGTTTCGTCGGACATGCGCAGTCAATTTCGGAAAACGGCCAAGCTGCTGGACCAATATGCGGCAGAGTTCGAAAACCAGAACAATTACCAGCGAGCCGATGAATTGCATGCGATGGCGAAAAAAATTCGGGAATTGGTCCGAGTAAAACCACGCCCAGCAAAACCACAGCGGACAGCTCGGTATCCTCGCTAAACTCGGTTTCACATATCGACGGGTGAACCGCGTTCGTGTTAATTTATCAGCATGAGCAACGAAGTATTCGAACGCGTTTCATCCAATTTGTTATTTCGCCATCGATTTTCATGTCTGCCCACCGACGGCAAATGGAAAAAGTCTGGCAAGCCACTTTCTGAAGACCACGAAATCCCCCATTTTGGACGTTTCGAAGGGCAAGAGAAATTTGCAGACTTTCGCGTCGGATGGACCGCCGAGGGTTTATTCTTTGACGTTACTGTCCGCGGCAAATCGCAAAGCGTTTGGTGTCGCTCGACGCAAATTCTCGAAAGCGATGCAGTATTGGTCTGGATCGACACGCGAAATACCCAAAGCATTCATCGGGCCAGTCGATTTTGTCACTGGTTCGTTTTCTTGCCAGCCGGAGGCGGTTCTCAACGTAATACACCGATGGGCTCGATGCTGAAAATCAATCGTGCCAAAGAAAACCCAAAAACATTTCAGATGTTTCGCCCCTGCATTTTTGCCAAAACCAATGCGTCGGGTTATCGACTTCAATTTTTTATCGCTGGCTCTGCGTTGACAGGATGGGATACACAAGACCATCAAACACTGGGGTTTAATTACCTCGTGAATGATCGCGAATTGGGAACGCAAACACTGGCAACTGGATCCGAATTTCCGATATCATCCGACCCCAGTTTGTGGCACTCGATACGATTGGTTGATGGTTAGTCGAGCAGACGCAAAATAGCCAACGCACTGGCTACCCTTTTTCATTTTGCTGATTTTGTATCGTCAATCTCTTCAACTTCTTGTTTGTCCCGAAGTGCTTCAGCTTCTTTTTGAAGTTTAAATTCAGGACCTTTGGGAAAGATTTTAATATTGTCACGATGCTGGCTGGGACTTGCTGGAGTTCCGCCAATCGTCGTCTGGCATCCGGTCATCACCGAAAAAGCTGTCGCTGTGAACAATGCGATGCCACAGCAAGCAACTTTTAGCTGGCCCTGTTGCGATTTGTTTTTCATTTCAGATACTCCGCATCAAAAAACGAACCAGATTCTCCAACTGCAAAAAAAATAGCCAACGCATGCGTTGGCCACCTTTTTCATTTTTGCTGATTTAGTTGCCATCAACTCCGCGAGCTGCACGAAGCGCTTCAGCTTCTTTTTGAAGTTTGAATTCAGGACCTTTAGGGAAGTACTGAACATCGTCTTTGAGGTAGTAGGCACTTGGCAGTGTTTGACCGCCGATCGGCATCTGACATCCAGTCATCAATGACAAAGCTGTCGCTGCGAACAATGCGATGCCACAGAAAGTGACTTTCAGCCGGTTCTGTTTTGATTTGTTTTTCATCTCGGAAATTGCTCCGTCTCAAAAATGTTCGCGCGGCAGGCGCCGATAGAATCGCTATATCCGTTACAACTTCTATCGGCGCACCCCGGTGATGACTTTGGCTGAAATCCAAGAATTTTTGCTGTCAACGCGAGATTTACCCGTCGTTTGATAGCAAATTGCCGTTTTCCTCGAAAATCGAATCCCAATTCGGTAACATTAATGGGGCGTTGCCATATTCATTCGTCCGAAGATGTCTTGAAAGTGATTATGCTAGCTGGCGGTCAGGCATTCACTTTGAAATCAATCTGATGGCTTGGTTACAGGTCATCAATAAAATCGCGTCGGGGCAGGAACACCAAGGGAAAAAACAATGTTCGATTCAACTCGCTCCCCATTATTCATTTTTGGTGCAATATGTTTGGGGATTTGCATTTCCTGGGGCGCAAACGATATCAGTGCCCAACGCGTCAGGGTAACACCACCGGCGGCCAACCCCAATCCACTACCCAAACTTCAATACTACACGCTGTTTCGTGATTTCTACCAAGGCGAATATGCGCGTTCGATCAAAAACTACCAAACCTTGCTGCGCACGGCGTATCGCGACGTAGACGGTGCATTTTTTGATTCCGTTTGTTATCTGACCATGATCGGTGAGTGTTATTACCACATGGGCAATTACGCCAAAGCGGTTGAGGCATACGAAACCGCAATTGGAATTTATATCAAGCGATCATTGTGGGAGCCGCGAACCCAGTTGCCGCGGACGATTGCCCCGGACCGCACGGCAACTGCCAAGGCAAGAATAAATTGGTATTCCAGTAAACGTCGAACCGCGATTGGAACATTCCCGCAAAATTTCTCTTATGTATTTGGCCGCTTGGACAACGAACGCGTCTTGCGCGAGGGCGGCGTCATTCAAAACCCTCAAGCGCGCCCTGTTGATATTCGCGAAACCATGCGCTGTGCGGCATTGGCACTACATCGCAGAAGCGAAATCAAAGGCGTCACCAGCAAAATCGACCCCACCACACAAAAGATTCTCAGTGGATTGACAACTCAGAAATTCACCTCGGCAAATCTTGTCGGGTGTTGGAAGGGAATTTTGGCAGCGATGGCCTATTCGGCTAATGAAGATTATGCAAAAGCCGCCAAGCTGCTTGAATCCTCGCTGCAAATCGGCGGCACCTACGATCATCCGCTAACACCGATCGCCCTGCTCGAACTTGGCAAAATCTCTTTTCGAGCCGGTAAATTCGAAGCGGCCATGACATACTTCTTAGAAGCTTCGTTTTCGGCAGCCGTTCATGAACAATACGATTTGATCGAATCGTCGTTGGTCTGGGCAACTCGCGCGCATCTGATGAATTCACCAAATTTGCTTTTCTCACCGCTTCCCAATGCAATCGCGTGGGCCGCTCGTGAAAGAGCGAAATTCATGCAAGCGTCGTTGACTGTGGAATTGGCCCACAATTACGCCGAAGCTGGTCAAACCGCCAACGCCATCAAAATGCTGGCTCAGACACGGCGTCCCATGGCTCGAAACGACATCGGTAATTCAACCGTTGCCTCGCGGATGTGGTACGTCTCGTCGCTGGCTAATTTTCGAAACGGCAATGGTAAAAAAGGCCTCAGTGATTTCGGTCGATTTCTCAAAGGCTTTCAATCCGCTGGCTCAAAATGGCTGTATCAATTGTCTTTGGCAAACGGACTCGTCAGCGCCGGTCGTGTCACAGGTCGTAAAGCGGATGCGCTCTACACGCGGTTGCTGCGAAATCCGACCGCCGGTGATTGGATGGCAACACCTATGGAATCGATGGCTTTCTTGGCCACGCCACATGTTGAACCGCTTGAGCGGTGGTTCGAGATTGCGATGTCGCAACGAAAAATCGACAAAGCAATCAACATCGCCGAAGCGCTCAAACAGCATCGATTTTATGCACAACTGCCGCTGGGCGGCCGAATCATGGCATTTCGAAACATTTTGGAAATACCGGACGAAATGCTAACCGACAAAATCAAAAAACAACGTCAAGTATTACTGGCTCGATTTGGTGGCTACCAAAAATATTCAGAAACATCGGCGCAGCTCCAAACCGAACTCAATGCATTGCCCTTGAGTCCAACCAGTGGTAGCCAGGAATCCAAACAGCAAAAGAAAATTTTGCAGGCGTTGGCAAATTCAACAACAGCGCAAGAAGCGATTCTCGGGGCGATGGCATTGACGCGTCTGCCGTCAGATTTCACTTTTCCGCCATTGGTCGATTTCAAGGCCGCGCAAAGTGAATTGAAACAAGGCCAGTGCATCGTTTACTGCGTGGGGACACGATTCAATTTCCATGTCTTTTTAATTGCCAAAGGGTCTTATGGACATATCGGTCCGATTCAGCCCAACGTGTTTCGAAAAGGCGTTTCGACATTGCTGAAAGACATCGGCAGCCGCGATCGTGTGGCCGCCGTACCCATCGAAGTTTTGCAAAGCGATGCCTGGAAGGAAACGGCCAAAAAAATTGGCGATGTTGTCTTCCCCAAACGAAATGCGACCTTCTGGAAAGAGTTCAAGGAAGTGATTGTGGTGCCCGATGATGCTGCCTGGTATTTGCCCTGGGAACTGATCCAGGTCACCGACGATGGAGATAAAACTAAATCGCTGCGGGAGTTTGTCGATATTCGTTACTTGCCGACACTCGGTTTGGCGGTTTCACCTAACCCCGTGAAACGCAAATTTGATAATGTCGCCGTTGTGATTGGAAAACTGACGTCCAAGGACACCAGCGAAAAAACGTCTGCCGCGTTTACTCGTCTCAAAGTTGCAGTTCCCGCAGCGACCGAGTTGGACAGCAATTTGAATGGACCGTCGAATCTGCTTTCAACCGTGTTTGATACGCTGTTGGTTTGGACGGAAATGAAAGAAAGACCAGGTTACCGAATGGCTCCATTGCAAATCGACAAAGGGCGGCCCGGTAGCACTTTAGGAAGTTGGATGGCGTTGCCCTGGCGCGGACCCCAACACGTCATCATGCCAGGTTTCTCAACGTCAGCGGCAACGGCGTTGAAAACTCGAAAATATGGCGATGATTTATTCATCACATCTTGTTCGTTAATGGCCGCCGGCGCCAAAACGATTTTGATCAGCCGGTGGGTTGTCGGTGGATCGACGTCGTTAAATGTCACGCGGGAATTTGCCAGCCAATTGCCCAATGGCGACGCGATGGACGCGTGGAAGCGCGCCGTCAAAATTGTCTCGGAGGCCGAAGTTGATCCAGCGGCCGAATCGCGAATCAAATCGGAACAAACCAATGAGGCAATCAAAGGAAGCCATCCGTTCTTTTGGGCCGGATATGTCCTGATCGATTCAGGAAAACCTAAGCCACGGCCAAAAGCCAAGGACGAAGCCAAAAAGAAATGAAGCAACGAACTCGATAGCAGTCATTTTCCGGCTGTTTCACTGGAAAGAACGGCCCAAGGGTAACGGTAAAATGAATCGCCTTGCTCACCGCCGGCAGAAACCGCGACCGTGAAGCAGAGTACTGTCAAACCGAGATTTGGAAATCGCGCGAACGGATCCGTAAAATTACTCTTGTTTCGGATAGGATGTTCATTCAGACTACGCCGTGCCCGAAGCACACAAGGACAGGATTTTGCATCAGAAGTTGTTTTAACGACTTTCTGCAATCGTAACCCGACGCGTGAGCGAGGGACCACAACCACGTCAACGTGCGGTCCCTCACTCACGTTTCGGGTTACGATTTTGTTTGATGAAATTCCTAGCAAGCGAATTCACCTCTGAATCGAGGTTTGGCCTATGACTTTTCTGATCGCATTTTTAGCTTCGGTCGTTGCGGTCGCGACGCCTGCCGAAGAACCTGTTGATACCGTTGTGTTTTGCCCTCAAGAGTATCGAGCTGCGCTAAAACCTTGGGTGGAATATCGAACAAAACAAGGTCACCGCATTCGAGTCGTTGCTCCTCAAAAAACACCCGTCGGCATTAAAAATGTCATTCGCCAGATTGCTAAAACCGGCAAACTCAAAAATGTCGTGTTGATTGGCGACAGTCGTGCTGATCGTTTCCGCAAAAATCAATCCAATCTAGTTCCGACCGACTATGTCAAAGCAAAAATCAATGTGAAATATGGTGCCGTTCCGGATATTGCCACCGACAACAAATACGCCGATCTCAATGGAGACGGGGCACCTGATTTGAGCATTGGCCGCCTTCCAGTTGATTCTGCCGAACAACTGAAAACGATTGTTAAAAAAATCATCGCTTATGAAAAACAGCTTCCCAATACATTATGGCGACGAAAAATCAATTTCATTGCAGGCGTTGGCGGATTTGGGCCGGTCGAAGACAAAATCATCGAAAACGCCACCAAAAAACTGATTACCGAAATGGTTCCACTGGAATACGAAACGTCGATGACCTACGCCAGCTGGAACAGTCCTTATTGTCCCGACCCCAGGCGATTCTCTGAAACTACTATCAAACGGATGAACGAAGGCTGTCTGTTTTGGGTTTATGTTGGACACGGACACTACCGTGAATTAGACCGTGTTCGCCTGCCTCAGGCGCGCTATAAAATCTTTGACATCAGCCAAGTCAACAAAATAAAAAGCAAAGCTGGATTGCCGATCGCCATTTTTCTGGCCTGCAACACTTGCGGGTTTGACCAAAGCGGTGATTGTATCGGCGAGGAACTGATCAAACGTCCGGCAGGCCCCATTGCGATCCTCGGTGGCAGCCGTGTAACCATGCCTTATGGAATGGCGGTCATGTCACTGGAAATGATGGACGCCTACTTCTCGGGCGAATTCAAAACACTCGGTGAATTGATCCGGGTCACGAAATCAAACATGGTTAAAAATGCCGGTCGCAAAGGTGAGTTTCGACAAATGCTCGACGCGCTGGGCAAAGCGTTCAGTCCCACCGGTGATCAACTCGACGAGGAACGTAAGGAACACACTCACTTGATTCATCTCTTGGGCGATCCACTATTGCGTCTGGCACTTCCAAAACCGCTCAAAGTAACAGCTCCCGATTCGATTTTGTCGGGTACGAAAACCAAAGTGGAGTTTGACGTTCCGTTCGATAGCACGGCAACCGTTGAATTGGTTTACCGTCGCAATCGTCTGACGTTCCGTCCGCCACGTAGAAAATTCCCCTACTTCAGCGAAAACGAATTGGCGGATTTTCAACCTATTTATGAAAAAGCAAACACGCTGGTCAAAGTCCGTCGGCAACTGAAATTAACGAAAGGCCAGCAGGTGGTCGAATTGGATGTTCCCGTCGAAGCGCGTGGGGAATGCGAATTCCGTGTCTTTTTACAAGGACCCCGGTCCTTTGCCGCTGGAGCCAGTCAAGTCAAAGTTCGTTTGAACAAAACGGCGGCTCGCAAACGAGGCTCCGTCAAACGCTAATCGACCGGCGTCTTCATCAGTTGTTCGCTAAAACTCTTTTCTAGTCGACGCGAATTTGGTGCCTAGGCCAACGGCCGTTTTACCGCATTTCCCGCTCATCCATTGGCATTGATTTTCTGTTCTCCATTCGTTTTTTTGCACGATCGCAGCCGCCCTAGGTAGTTGATTAATTATGAGCGGCGAGGCGCTAGCCGCCGGTGAACCCTCCAATACCGGCGGCTAGCTCCTCGCCGCTCAACTCAAATTCACAGCTTTCCGATTTAATCAACGAAACTCAGATGCTCCCCCACGTTGACCATGTAGAAACGGCAAATTTATAATTCGAACTCACCAATTACCTCAAATGAGAAATCAATGAAAATCCACGAGTTTCAGGGAAAAGAACTTTTCCGAAAATTTGGCGTCACCGTTCTCGATGGGCGTGTTGCCACCACACCCGAGCAGGCAAAATCAGCCTTCGAAGAACTTGGCGGCTCGATCGCAGTCGTTAAATCACAAATCCACGCAGGCGGCCGCGGCAAGGGAACATTTATCGAGGAGCCCGATCAGCGCGGTGTTCAACTGGTGAGATCGGCTGATGAAGCGGCTGAAGCGGCTCGTAAAATGCTCGGCAACACTTTGGTTACGATCCAAACCGGTCCCGAAGGCAAAACGGTCAATCAAGTTTTTGTCGAAGCCGGTTGTGACATCGACCGTGAACTCTACCTCGGAATCGTACTTGATCGCGCTGTCTCACTGCCGGTGATCATGTGCAGCCAGGAAGGCGGCGTCGACATCGAAAAAGTCGCGCATGAAACTCCAGAGAAAATTTTCAAAGAACATTTCGATCCGGCCATCGGCATCGAAAGTTTCCAAGTGCGAAAGCTTTGCAAAAAACTTGGCATCAGCGGAAAATCCGTGCGAGTTGCCGATAAATTCATGCGAGCACTCTGCGATCTATATGTACAACTCGACTGTAGTCTGCTCGAAATTAATCCGCTGGTAGTCACCAAATCGGGCGATATCGTCGCGCTGGATTCCAAAATCAATTTTGATTCCAACGCCATGTTCCGACACAAAGACATCGCCGAGCTGCGCGATTTGACCGAAGAAGCTGAATCTGAAGTGCTCGCCAGCGAAGCGGGTTTGAGCTACGTCCAACTCGATGGCAACATCGGTTGCCTGGTCAATGGAGCGGGACTGGCAATGAGCACGATGGACATCATCAAACTGCACGGCGGCGAACCCGCAAATTTCCTGGATGTTGGCGGCGGAGCGGATACCGAACAAGTCACGCAGGCTTTCCGAATTCTGCTGAACGACCCGAACGTCAAAGCGGTTTTGGTAAACATCTTTGGCGGAATTATGAAATGCACCACCATCGCCGAAGCCATCGTGTCGGCGGCCAAAACCGTCGGATTCAATGTTCCGCTGGTCGTGCGGCTCGAAGGCACTAAAGTCGAGGAAGGTCGCAAAATCCTGGAAGACAGCGACATTGATATTATTGGCGCAACAGATCTGACAGACGCGGCATCCAAAGTTGTTTCGGTCGTTGCCGCACCCGTATAACAAATACAAACCAACAAAGAAAAAACAATATGAGCATCCTAATTAATTCAAATACCAAAGTAATATGCCAAGGCATCACGGGAGATGTCGGTGGGTTTCACACCCGGGGTTGCCTGGAATACGGAACCCAAATGGTCGGCGGCGTCACTCCCGGAAAAGGCGGACAGACATTCGACGGTTTGCCCGTTTTTGACACTTGCTACGAAGCGGTCGAGGCAACCGGTGCTGACGCAACCATGATCTTTGTTCCACCGCCGTTTGCAGCCGACGCCATCCTGGAAGCTATCGACGCAAAAATCAAAACGATCATCGCGGTTACCGAAGGCGTACCCGTCATCGATATGGTTCGCGTCAAACAAGCGATCGACGCCAGCGATTGCGTATTGATTGGACCCAATTGCCCCGGAGTCATCACCGCCGATGAATGCAAAATCGGCATCATGCCAGGGTACATTCATCAAAAAGGCAAAGTCGGCATCATGAGCCGCAGTGGTACGTTGACCTATGAAGCCGTCTGGCAAACTTCCAGTCGCGGCCTTGGACAAACCACTTGTGTTGGCTTGGGTGGCGACCCGATTGTCGGTACTTCGTTTATCGATTGCCTGCAGTGGTTTCAGGATGACGATGAAACCGAAGCCATTTTGATGATTGGTGAAATCGGCGGATCAGCCGAAGAGGAAGCGGCGGCTTACGTGAAACAAAATATCACCAAGCCAGTCGCCGCATTTATTGCCGGGCAAACAGCGCCTCCTGGAAAACGCATGGGGCATGCTGGAGCCATTATTTCTGGTGGAAAAGGAACAGCCAGCGAAAAAATCGCAGCTTTGCAATCAGCTAATATCGAAGTCGCCATGTCACCCGCAGATATGGGTGAGGCGGTCGAACGAGCAATTTCAAATGCTGCTTGAGATATCGTGTTCTTGACCGGTCATTTTCTTTGAATTGAGGAATAAAATGAAAACTCTCGCTTGTTGCGCCGCCGTGTTGGCGCTGCTGTTTTCACAGCAAACATCAATTGCCCAGTCCAGCAAATGCTCCGTCGTCGGGATGTCCATCTCCAAAAAGAAAGAGGGAAACGACTTTGGACAAGGCTACATTCCTGGAACGATGGAAGGCGTTCGCGTCTACATCAAAGTTCCCGTTGGTAAAAATATCATCTCGATCGTCGAGGAAGACCAACCCAAAGTCTTCGATGACAAAGACAAAGATCTGACGGGCAAACGCCGATCCATGAGCCTCAGATACATGGTCGATTATTCAAAAGACAGAAAAACAGCCGTTATTCCGGTTTCTGGCAGTTTGCTGCCACCAGCAGGTTGTAAATCCATGAGTGTCAAAGGCAAGTTTAAATTTAAATGTGGTAACGAAACCAAAGATGAAACCGTTGCACTCGACATGAAAACAGGCTTCAAAACCAAAATGGCTGGCCTGGATGTCGAAGTCCGCCGAATCTCAAAAGGATTTGGGCGAGAAGAAAGCACTCGGATCACGTTTCGATCATCCGAATCTTTTGAAAATATCAAATCCGTCTATGCCATTGATGGCGACGGCAAAGAATCCGAAGGACGTTCCGCCGGTTCAAGCTCATTCGGATTCCGAGACAAAAAAACCTACGATCAATCGTACGAATTTCCTGGTAAACAAGATTCGATCAAAAAAATAAAAGTCGTCTACTTCCACAAAACCGAAGTCGTAGAAGTACCAGTCGAACTTTCATTTTCACTAGGTTTCTAATCACAGTAGGGCCGGTTCCCACCGGCCTGCTCTCGTGAGCGGCAAGGCGCTAGCCGCCGGTTCGTTAGTGCGCCATACCGGCGGCTAGCGCCTTGCCGCTCACGATGGCTTTGCTATCCATAAACGGCCGGTGGAACCGGCCCTGCTGGTTTTAGCCAGCTCGCACCGAACGCGATGCGTCGTTGGTCAATGTAATCGTGAACTCGTCGACCGGAATCGGTTGCAACTCGCCACGCAGGATTTTGACGTCCTGCGGCGCTTTGATTCCCAAACGAATCGTGTTTCCTTTGATTTGCAGAACTTCTACCTCAACGCGATTGTCGATAACGATGGATTGATTTTTTTTGCGAGATAAGACGAGCATCTTTGGTTCCTTTCCCAAGACTGATGACTTTTTTTGAGTTTCGGAAAACTCCGTTGCTTCCGACTCTATTTCAATATTCGCAGAGGCAGTGACTCGGCAGGTCAAACCCGTCACAAAAAATTGTGAAGGAATTCTTTTCCTTGCCGAGCATGGTCAAATCCAGTGAGTTTGACGTTTCTTTCAGGAAAATCTGCTAGCAGAACAAGAATACAAAAAATACTTTGGGCAAAGTCTGACGGTTATCCGGCACCACACTGATGCCTGCTCCCACTGCGCAAACGTGTAAATAAACTTTTGTGGCGCAAAAACCGAAGTTTTCGATAGAGAAAATTTTTCCGGTTAAACGGAAAAAACAAACTCGTTCCCTTCACACCTTTTCCGATCTACCCATGCCCAAATTCTTTCCAGTATGTGTTTTGTTGATGTGTGTCAGCGCATCAATCGCTCAAACACGCTCACAATTACCTGCGCCAGATATCGTGCCTGACGCCCGCTCGACTTCGCCAACTCGACAGCCTGCCACACCGAGTCAATTCCGACTTCCCCAACTTTTTCGCAACCCTAACCCTTCCCAAAACGGAATCGAAAACACACGAATCAACAGCGCCACTGGCAAATCGACAGTTCGAAAAAAAACCGATCCGATTCGCCCCAAACGGAGTGTTCGTTCAGCAACCCTCGTTGTTCAAGCTGCGCCGCCACAACAAATCGGCGATTCTCGAAATTCCATTCGATTGGAAATACGAAACACGGGTAATGAACTCGCCTGTAACACCAAATTGTCACTGGCAACACGAGGCAACCTCGAAATCGTTGGAACTCAAATTGGACTGCGCGAAGATCTGGTGCAGGAAAGCTCGGCCCACATCCATTTGGGCTATATCAAGCCAAAACAAAAGAAAATCGTCACCGTCTTTGTTTCTGGGCAATGTCAAAACGCAAGTGATTTGAAAACCAGTATTCGGTATGACAAACCCTCATATCTGACCCAACGACCGCTCAGCGACTCGATCCAACTCGTGGTGACTGGACCATCCCAATCGGGCGTCGGAGAAACGTTCTCGCATTTGGTGTCAATGGTCAACCAATCTGACAAAGTCATGACCGACCTAAAACTGACCCGTAAGCTGCCAGCGTCATTTCATGCAACTGACGGCATCCACCATGTCTCTATCGAAAAATTGGCTCCAAGTGAAAAACGTACGTTCGTTTTTCGGGCCTCGGGCATCCAACCTGATTTCGGTCGCTTGCGCTACAAAATTGTTCGGGACCATCGCTCAAAAACCAGGGCTGTGTCTCACCAAGTCACCAATCGAAAATTTGAACTGTCACTCGTAGGTTCCAGCCACGGGGTCAGTCAGAGCCTGTATCGCTACAAAATCATCATGACAAATACTTCTTCCCGCCAACTCAATCGTGTTATCGTTCGACTGCGAACGCCGCGAAATTTTCAGATCAAGATGGTTGATCGAAATTCACTCATCAGTCGGAACAAAAACTTGCACGAGTTTTTCATCCCGCGCATCGCACCGGGCGAAACAAAAACGATTCAATACTTCGGTTCCGCAACCCAACCGTGCACCACGCGACAATCGGTGGAAACGATCATCCAGCAACGCACGCAGGCCAAAACGGAATTGCAAACCAAATTTCGGGACCCTGAAATCAAAATGTGGTTTAGCAATCAATCACAATTGCTTCAGGCTCAAACCTGGACAACCGTTCGCCTGAACCTTCAAAATCGTGAAAACGCTGGTATTTCGAATATCAAAATCCTGGTGTCACTTCCGGCAAATATCGAAGTCAAGAAGTCAGGATTTTTTCGGCGAACCGGCTCTGCCTTGCTCCTCGACCCTCTCACATTACCGGCGCATTCGAAAATCGAACTTCCGATCACCATTCGCGCGAATCATTTTGAAACGGCAAAAATCGTGGCCCAGATCCAGGGCCGTGTCTCGCGCCTGACAAAAGCACAACGGATCACCCTGGTAGCTGCCAAATCCAGCCCCCAAGCTGCGGAGCCACCCACAAAACGCACCGTTGTTCGAAGATATCTAAATGACTCGACCACCATCAGGTCGCGCTAATCCCAACTGCGATATCCAGGACAATACCATTGTGAGCGGCAAGGCGCTAGCCGCCGGTCCGTCAGCGCTTGTACCAGCGGCTAGCGCCTCGCCGCTCACAGGATCAGGATCAGCGGAACAGTGAAAATAGGCTCACGCAGAGCCGCCGAGACGCAGAGGTCAGGACGGATAATATCCAACAACCTCACAGACGTTCACTTAACCCCGCAATAGTTTCGTTGGACGAATTTGATGGTTTGATACAGAAAACGTGCGCATGAAAACGCATAGAAATCCCAAAACTCTGCGTCTCCGCGGCTCTGCGTGAGCCTATCAAAAAATATTCCCGAATCGCCGGTCCACTTGTCATCTCATCAACCTTCATTAAATCACATTTTTCGCATCGTTTTCACGCGAACATTTTTTGAACCTTGCGCACTTCAATAAAACAACGATAAGAATTAAGTTGGAAGTGTTTGATTCGTGAATGCAGCTGATAGTGATACGTTGTCCGAAACGCAAAAACCAGAACCGTCGCTTGACCAGTCGGATTTCGACCAGCTGTTACGGGCAACCGATCACGTTGCAATTTATGACAAATATCGATTGCGGCGATGGTTGAACAAAATTCGCCGCTCACCCTCTCCGGAACAACTTTCCAAATGGCAATCGGCACTGGCAACAGCCGTCGAACTGAAAAACTGGCGGAGCCAACAATCATGGCAACCTGTATTGCAAGACGATTTGCCGATTACACAACACCAACAGAAAATCGCCGACGCCATTCGCGATCACCAGACCATCATCGTTTGTGGTGAAACGGGCAGCGGCAAATCGACCCAGCTTCCATTGATCGCGCTCGGTTGCGGATTGGCGGTCGATGGAATCATCGGGCACACCCAACCCCGGCGGATCGCTGCGCAAAGTATCGCGGCACGGATTGCGTCACAATTGAAAACTCCACTGGGTCAAACCGTTGGCTACAAAATTCGATTCGGCGACAAAACCAATCGGGAAACGCTCATCAAATTGATGACCGATGGAATGTTGCTCAGCGAAACGCAAACCGACCGGTTCTTGAATCAATACTCGGTGTTAATTGTTGACGAAGCTCATGAGCGTTCATTGAATATTGATTTTCTGCTCGGAAACCTCAAACGGATCCTCGAAAAACGACCCGAATTGAAACTGATTATCACGTCAGCCACGATCGATACCGAACGATTTGCGGAACATTTTCAACAACCCTCCGGCGAACCAGCACCCGTATTCAATATCGAGGGACGAACTTATCCCGTCGACATTCAATACAACCCACCACCGAGTGAAAGTGAATTCGAGTCGGCGGAATGGCTGGTAGAACAAACCGCTGAGACGCTGCAAACCCAGCGCGGAGATATTCTGGTATTTTTGCCGACAGAGCAGGATATCCGAACCGCCCACAAAAAACTGCGTGGCGCTGTCAACAAAACATCTCTGGCGGATCGTGTCGAGATCTTACCGCTGTACGCGCGTCTTTCATCCGAACAGCAAAATTCGATCTTCAACCCCGGCAAAAAACGACGTGTCGTGTTGGCAACCAATGTTGCCGAATCGTCGATCACCGTTCCTCGCATTTCTTGCGTCATCGATACCGGAACTGCCCGAATCAGCCGATACTCACCACGCAACAAAGTTCAACGACTGCCGATCGAGGCGATCTCCCAAGCATCGGCCAACCAACGAGCCGGTCGCTGTGGACGAATCGGCCCGGGCGTTTGTATTCGACTGTTTTCCAAAGACGATTTCGAGGGGCGAGCCGATTACACAACACCGGAAATTCGTCGAACCAACCTTGCGTCGGTCATTCTGCAGGCCGAGTATCTCCGACTCGGCCATGTGGAATCTTTTCCATTTATCGACCCTCCGCGTCCCGAAGCCATTCGCGACGGCTACAAAACACTTTACGAAATCGGCGCGATCGATCATCAAAATCGTTTGACAGATATCGGCCGCAAACTCGCCAAACTACCGGTCGATCCCAGGATCGGCCGAATGATCATTGCCGCAGCTGATGAAAACTGTGTTGCCGATGTTTTGATCATCGCATCAGCCTTGGAACTCCAAGATCCTCGATTGAGACCAGCAGAAAAACAAAAAGCTGCCGACGAAAAACATGAACAATTTCGCGACGACCGATCCGATTTTGTCGCGTTGTTGAACATCTGGGATTTTTATCACAAACTCAAATCCGAGCTGTCACGTTCAAAACTTCAATTGGCTTGCAAGCAGAATTTTTTGTCGTTTAATCTGTTGCGACAATGGCAACAATTGCACCACCAGCTCAAAACCATTGCCAAAGACAACGGAATAAAATCGACTCACCGAACTGAAAACCACGACGCCATTCACCGTAGTTTGTTAACCGGTTTATTGTCCGGAATCGCAATGTTGTCGGACAAATTCGAATATACCGGCGCCGGTGGAATCAAATTTCGGCTTTGGCCGGGATCAGCAGTTTTCAGCAAAAAACCGAAGTGGATTGTCGCGGCGGAAATCGTAGAAACCAGCCAACGATTCGGCAGAACGATCGCTCAAATCAATCCCAACTGGATCGAACCTTTGGCCAGCCATCTGACCAAATCAACTTTCTCCCAACCCCACTGGAGTTCCAAAGCACAAACGGTCATGGCTCATGAACGAGTCTCGCTATTTGGCCTGCCGATTGTCGCTGCCCGACGAAAACCTTATGGAAAAATCGATCCGCAAACGTCCCGTTCTATTTTTATCGAACAAGGCCTGGTCGAAAATCAGATTCGCGAAAAATTTAAATTCCTGGAACACAATCTACAACTGCTCGACGATATCCGATTGTTGGCCGCCAAAACCCGCCGTCGAGATTTCGTCGTCGACAGCTTTCAACTGTTGGATTTTTATAACACCCATCTGCCTGAAAACGCTTTCGATGTCGCGAGTTTGCGAAACATGATTCGACGTGATTCGTCGATCGACGAGCAACTCAAAATGTCAATTCAAGATGTCGTCGACGACGAAGCTGTTGCGGCGCAGTCTGATGAAAATAGCGTGGAACAACAGCAAACGCTGTTTCCCGACCAAATCCAAGTCAATGCGTTGACCGCATCGGTTCAATACAAATTCGAACCGGGGGACGAAGCGGACGGAGCCACGATCGAGCTTCCCAAACTCGCGCTGAGCCAACTGGACGACACTCAGACGCCGTGGCTGATTCCCGGATTAATCGAACCACACATCATTGCGTTGATCCGAAGTTTGCCAAAATCCATCCGGCGAAATTTTGTTCCCGCTCCAGACACCGCCCGCAAAGTTGCCGCTGATATTCAGGGCAAATCAGGATCTTTCCTGCAATGTGTCGCCGAAAGCCTTTCAAAGTTTGGACAAACACCGCTGGAAATCTCGATGTTTCGGCTTGAGAAAATTGAACAATATCTCAAACCGAATATTCGTGTCCTCGACGATTCCAGTGAAATCATCGCGCAAGACAGATCCATTGCCAGGCTACGTGCCAACCTGGAAATTGCCCGCGATTCGACCGTCACTGATTCTGTCGATCATTCCTGGAACGCCACACAACTAAAAACCTGGGATTGGCCAGAGATTCCCCAGCAACTGATGATTCGTCGCGGGTCGTCGGTCGTTCCCGTTTTTCCTGCACTTCAAGACCACGCCGACAGTGTCTCGCAAATCCTGATGGATTCCAAGGACGCGGCTCGGAGGACAACCGACCGCGGTATCGCCAGGCTGTTCCAAATTGCAAATCGCAAAAACATAAAATCCCAAGTCAACTGGTTACCCGACCTCGAACGTCTGGCAATGCTCGGATCAACTTTGTTTGATCTGTCGGAACTCAAACAGGCGCTCGGCGACCTCATGAGTCGCATCGCATTCGTCGAATCAAATCCAGCCTGCACCACTCGAACCGAGTTTGAAAACCGACAGGCAACAGCGGCTGAAAAAATATCAATCGCGACGGCACAAATCGCCAAATGGCTGCCGCGGTTTCTGGAAAGCTTTCATCAAACGCGACTGAAACTCGATGAACTCCCCAAGCAATTTGCAGAAACCCGATCTCACATCCAGGCGCAAATTGCGACGTTAACCGAACCTGGATTTCTGCAATCAACCGCCTGGCGATGGCTGCAACATTTCCCACGTTATTTTCAGGCGATCATCTCAAGAATCGAAAAACGCTCATCAACGTCGTCCGAAAAAGAATTTGATGCGATTGGGAAAATCGATGAACACTGGCACCGATTCGAAATCACACAACAAGATCATTTGGCGCAAGGGATCGTTGATTCCGAGTTGGAACTCTACCGCTGGATGATCGAGGAATATCGAGTTTCTCTATTTGCCCAGCAATTGGGAACCAGCATGACGGTTTCACCGCAACGACTTGATAAACAGTGGCGCAAAGTCCGAGTGGTATCGATCTAAATTCCCGGACTATCCACCGAATTGTCCGCTGGCACCGCCAAATTGCCCGCTGCTGCCGCCCACAGGACCGCCCGTATTGCCGCCTCCTGCAGAACCTCTGGCACCTCCCAATTGCCCGTTTTGTTGGGACGATGCTGGAGGTGGGTTACCTGTCCCACGATTCCATTGGCGAGGATTGACTTGTCCGGTAATCGGAGTTTGTCGCGGCACTGTCTGGGGCAATGTTCGATTTTGAGTGTTGACCGGTGGCAAACTTGCAACGCGCGGTGTTTGTGGATTGGAGCGTCCAACAATTTGCTGATTGTCGGGCAACCGTGACGAATTCAAAACCGAAGTCGTTTGGTATCGTGTTGGTCGTCCAAACTGCGCCGTTGGCAAATTGCTGTTCACAACATTTTGGTTGGCAATGCTCGAAAGCTGTGGTGTAAAACTCGGGCGAGGAATCAGCATCGACGCAACTGTCCGTGGGTTTTGATAGGGCGACGCCACCATGAAAGCGTATTCAGCGGTACTGGCGTTGTACTGAACGACCGAGTTGGCAAACTGCGTGTTGGCCGCCTGCATCAAACGAACTGCCTCCAGTAACGATGCAACAGTCGCTTGCCCCATAGCATACGCTTGTCGAGCTTGGGACGCGGCGCCTCGGCTTTGCTGAACCAGTTTCGCGTTAGACTCGATCAGGTTTTTCTGTTGTGGAAGACTCTGGTCCAATTGTCTCGCTCGCCCCGGCAGCATACGACGCCGCGCGTACAGATCGTAATGGGTTTGATAACCTTGAACCAAAGGCAAATCTTTTGCCAGCGGTAAAATGTCCCGATGTTGTGTTCGCGCATAAGGACTCAAAGCTCGCTGTGCCCGCTGTAAATTCACCTTTGCCTGCTGCAAACGACTTTCTCCCATCGCGACAGCGGTCTTTAACATGGTTTGTTCATGAGCCGATTGTGGCATTTGCAATTGACGCAACACTTGGGCTTCCTGCTCGGCAAATTGCAGCCTCAGCCAGGCACCAAAACAGTTCCAGTATTTTTGTGAAGCCGCCAGTCGAGAATTGGGGGCCGTATTTTGCATCACGTTAATCAAACCAACTGGCTCGCCTGGCAACGAACCTTCGATTTTAGCTGGATCGAACTGCCCAAGGATTTGCAACGCTATGCTGGTGTTGCTCGGAGTTTGACGGTTGGTTGTTGCGTTGCTGACCGGTGGTGTCGTTTGTTGATATGTTACCGGAGCAATCCCGCCGTTTTGATCTCCAATGGACGAAATCGTCGATGCCGTGTTCGGTTGACGCTGCAAAACGGACGGCGGATCGTTTGTTCGAACATTTTGCTGTCGATTGAGGTTTTGAAAATTTGGCTGCGAATTAGGTGAACCGAATGTTCCCCCAGCACCCGTTGGTTGTCTCGATTGATTCAAAACATTTTGTTGTCTGATCGGAGGTGTCGTATCAAACTCTTGTTGAGTTCTGGGCTGCATCTGAGTTCCATTCGATTGAACGCTCAACACGCCAGTCGTAACTTGCCCCTGATTCGTGACTTGTCCCTGTCTGTTGGGAGCCAAAGCATTTGGATTCGAATTTATCGGCAACTGGTCAGTCAGCGACATGCGTTTGGGCGATTGATTGTTGGAGCCATTTCGCAGATTGTTTGGCGCTAATACTTTTGAATTTTGTTGATCGGATAGTGTGTTGCTGGTTCCGCCCGCCGGAGGAAACTGATCCGGAAGTTTGGCAGCACCGGATTTCTGCCCCTGATTTTTCGTCTGCTCGTCTGGGAATGTAATCGTCGGCAGTTTACTAAAATCGTCGGTTGTGGGAGAAGAAGTCGGGGGCAGACTGGACTGGCTTTTCGACTGCTCGTTCTGTCCATCAGCGGTCGCAGGTATCAACAAACCTGTGACGAAAAACAACACCCAAGGTTTTGGTCTACGCATCCTTGCACCTCAAAATTGAAGTCGAATTCCATTTCGACGATAAAACGGCCAGTTCGGCCAAGATCAGAATTTCCTTCTATTTCACCATGGCGTCAATCCGAATTTTTTTTGCTGGCATTTTCCACCTGACAAACCGGCGATTTTACGGGCCATTTTCACAATTAACTTGCCATTTTCGGGATGAATCGATAGCATTCAAACAGCAAGGCTGTCAGGGGTACGGGTAAACCCGCTCAAAAAAGGACAAAACGTGATTCGATTTTCTCCCGTTCTAGCGGTTGGGCTTTGCGCTTCGATCGTCGTCAATTCTGTTTCCGCTGACGAATATGAAAAAAATTTACGCCAGATTCTCGGCGCTCATTGGAAATCTGGCCTGAAGCATCGTGAAGCCGCTAAAAAAATATTCCAATCAACTTCGTCACCGACCAAAGCCAAATCCGATTTTGTCAAAGCGTACATGATCAATCGTGTATTCCATCATCGGAATTCCGAAGCTTACGAGATGGCTCAAATTTTAACGCGTTCCAGTAAAACGGATTTGGATGCGTGGTACATCAAAGCGTGGTTGGAGTTGGCTTCGGGTCAAGTCGACCGCGGTTTACTCACCATTCAGTCGCTCAAGAAAAACATGGACGCGATCGACAAACTCGATGGTGCCACGCGACTCAAAAATTTGAAACGCATCGGACGGTTGCTCGGATTTTCTGAAATCGTTTCTACCGCGAAACCGAAAATCACGGTCAACGAAGCGACTTATGAAGAAACAGTGGACGCTGTCCTCGAAGATCTAAAACCTGCCGACAAACAGCACATTAACGAACAACGCAAAAAAGTCGTTGCCGGTTTTAATGAGTTTCGGCGACGTACCAAAGCGTTAAAAAACGAAGAACGGCTCAAACTGATCGAAAAACGAAATCAGGAAATCAACCAAATACAAAATCACTCACAACTGCTGGAAGACCAGGCCCGAAAGACGGAACCCAAACTGGTAAAACTCAAACTGGATTTTGATAAACGGCGGAGCGAATTGGAAACCCGGGCCGCACCGTTGACTTCGGATCTGAGCCGGATCGGCGCCAGCATTTCATTGATGGAACAACAACTCAATTTAATGTACAACGATTTGCTCATCACTGAAACTTATGCGTTTCGCGCACGCGACCCTTTTGTCCGTCGCCGTTTGTTCCAACAAGCGGATATCATCGCGCTAAACATTCGTGACCAAGAATTCGCGCTGGCAGGTGTTTACGCGCAAGCTCGTGGCGTTTCAGGACAACTGTCGATGGTTAGCGGTGCATTGAACGAAAGCCGAATTGCGTTCCAAAATGAATCGAATTTTCATCGCAAAACGCTGAATGATATCCAAAAGAAACTTCGTCGCAACGCAAAAAAAGTAACGCAGTTATCAAAGGAGCCTTCGGTACTGACAGGTAAACTCGTTGCCATCAACACCCGAGCCGGCGCCTTGAAAACCTACGATCCGCTTCCGCTGGAATCGATGCGAACAGCGATTCTCAATTCGTTAGCCAAGTAAACCCGGTCGCAATCAATCCGCCCAACAGATTCTGTTCATGGATGTCATTGCGATTCGTTGTCTTCGATTTTTTTCAACATCGTTGCCAGGCGATCCATCGGTAATCCTACGACGTTGGATTCCGACCCTTCGATGATACGCACCCAATCCAAACCATCCTGGTACCCAAATGCTCCCGCTTTGCCAATCCACTGGTCCGACTCAAGATATTGCTGCAACACATCGTCGGTCATTTTTTCCATAAATAGCGTTGTCGTTTCGACTTCGAGCAATTTACGATCGGTGCCTTGATGCCACAGGCAAACGCCGGTCAAAACTCGATGCTTCTGACCGCTCATCAATCGCAACATTTGTTCGGCGTGATCGACATCCCGCGGTTTGCCAAGTATCTGCCCGCCGCATTCGGCAACCGTATCTGCCGCCAAAATCAGACAGTCATTGACTTGATTGGCGACATTGGCCGCTTTGCGAAAAGCCAATTCGGCGACCAACTCGGCAGGAGAACAATTGCTGCACGACCCGGATTCCGCAGAATCATCTGGAACAATCACTTCAAACTCATAACCGGCATCGGTAAGCAATTGTTTCCGTCTCGGTGAACCGCTGGCCAGGATGAATCGATAATTAGCATTCATAATTTAGTTGAAAAAGTAGGGCCGGTTCCCACCGGCCGATTTACGGATCGCTGATTTGATGGTTTGGCAAATTCATTGGATTGGCTGGTGGGAACGGACCCTCCAGAATATCGTAACCCGAAGCGTAAGCGAGGGACCGAAATCCGTGCTGATTTGCTGTGGAACGTAGTCCCTCGCTCACGCTTCGGGTTGCGATTTTTGTGTAATGCAAAATCCCAGTAAGCGAGGGACCACTTTCCGCAACACTTACGATTTTCGCACTGACAAAATTTCCTCGTCAACAAGGAACGTAAAGCGGCTTAAACACATGGTGGCTCTACCAATCGATACGGTTCGCCTAAAATGCATCAAACTCTTTGTTACTTTGATATTTAGCTGGCCGACGTGCAATCCCTCAAAATCATTTATGAAGATAACCACTTGCTCGTGGTCAACAAAGAGGCGGGGGTTGTCACCCAAGGAGCGCTGCCACACCAAGTAAGCCTGGTCGATCTTGCTCGCGATTATATTCGCGAAAAATATCAGAAACCTGGCAACGTCTATCTCGGTGTGGTAAGTCGACTCGATTCGATGGTTACCGGAGTGATCGTGTTGGCAAAAACATCAAAGGCAGCCAGCCGACTCAACAGTCAGTTTCGTAGTTCAACGATAGAAAAAAAATATTTGGCGATAGTTAAAAACAATCTCTCCGAACCACAGGGAGTGTTTACAGATTGGTTGTTAAAAAACGATGCCAAACACAAAATCGAATCCGTCGACCAAAATACGACCGATGCCAAGCGTGCTGAATTGAGCTACCACATCATCAAACAAGTAAATAACCTCGCGTTGGTCGAAATCCAGTTGCTAACTGGGCGAAAACACCAAATACGTGTCCAATTTGGTTCCCGTGATTGTTCGATCGTGGGCGATCAAAAATACGACTCAGCCCTCAAATTTCCGGCTGGAATCGCGTTGCATTCATATTTTCTGGCGCTCGATCATCCAACGCGAGCCGAGAGATTAGAGTTTTGTTGCGATCCACCCGACTATTGGCCGATCAAAAGATCCGACTAGTCGGGACGTATTGTCCACAAATTCCGAATTCTCGTTACAAATTAGAAAGAAGTGTCGGTTTAACGTATAAACCAGCTCAATCGAATTGTTATACTGGATGTAGCGTTGAGCAGATACATTTTTGCAAAACCTACCCCCATCGTCTTTGTTTTTCGCGGCGTGAAACCAATCACCTTTGGGATGCCGCCATGTCAGACCAGGAATCAGAATTGAGTACGCGCAAAGTTCCATTTCGCAACTCAGTCGTCAATAGCGGATTGATGACCGAAGCTCAAATGCGCGAAGTCATTGCTGACATCCTTCGCACCGACGGCTCTCGCACAACCGCCGTTGAAATTTCCGACAAAGAACTTGCTGACAGACTAGTCCAACTCAAACATCTGACAGCCTATCAAGCGGATCAGTTACTGGCTGGCCGAACGAAACTCACCCTTGGAGCCTACATCGTTACCGACTGGATCGGCCAAGGTGGAATGGGACAAGTTTTTAAAGCAGTTCACAACATGATGGGCCGTGAGTGTGCCATCAAAGTTTTGCCGCTGAACAAATCAACTCCCGAAGCGATCGAGAATTTCCGCCGCGAAATCAAAACACAAGCACAACTGGATCACCCCAACCTCGTACGTGCGTACGATGCGGGTGAAGACGGCAACGTGCATTTTCTGGTGGTCGAATATGTTCCAGGCACGGACTTGCGGCGGCTCGTGCGAACTCATGGGAAACTGACGGTCCAACAGGCATCCAGTTTTGTGAAACAAGCGGCCGAAGGGTTGCAACACGCACATGATGTCAACCTCATACATCGCGACATCAAACCCGGCAATATTTTGGTAACGCCTGACGGTACGGCAAAACTGTCCGACTTGGGCTTGGCCGGATTTGTCAATGATTCCGAAGACCCGCGTGCCGGAAAAACTGTCGGAACTGCCGATTACCTGTCGCCAGAACAAATTAAAACTCCGTTGAATGTATCCAAGGCTTGCGACATTTATTCGCTGGGCTGCACGCTGTATTACGCGATTACCGGCAAAGTTCCGTTTCCTGGCGGCACACCCAAAAGCAAAGCACGTCGACACTTGGAAGAAACTCCCTGGCATCCGCGCCGATTCAATGAAGAGGTCAGCGATGAGTTTGTCGATTTGATTGGCGATATGATGGAAAAAATTCCATCACAACGAATCCAGTCAGCAGCCGAAGTCGCTGAGCGTCTCGCGCCTTGGGCCGAAGATGACAATCCCGTATTTCATCACGATTACGATCGTGCAAGATGGACTCCGGCGCCGATTCCCAGTGTCGAAGGTGAACAGGACACAGAAGATCCATTGGATGTCGGCAGCCAACTCAGCGGTCTAAGTGAAACGTCTCAAGGCATTTTGACAGTCACTGAAATGTCTGACCATCGCTTGCCTCAGCCCGTTCCTCCACCTCCGCCCGCATCCATTACCGAACAATTTGCCAGCGCAGGCCGTTTGCCCAAATCCGACCTCAGTATTTCACTGCCTTGGGTTTTCGTCATTTCCTTTATGACTTCTATCATCGGAGCCTTGGTGGGATTCATTATCGGGCAGTTGCTGAAACTGAATTCTTAATCTCTCGATGTACTCGAGGAATTTGTAGCTCTCTGGTTGATTTAACGACTTCTAACAGTTGCAAACTATTTTTCCATCGCTCGACGATGAATCAAACGCTGATCGAAGGCCCACGCGGAGGCGCTGAGCCGCAGAGTCTGAGTGAGCACAACACAAAAATTTGAATTGGCAGTTCCCCAAAATTGCAAGCGGATTCACCGATTCACCAAATTTCGCAAAGATGCTTTGTCGAATCTCAGCGGCTCAGCGCCTCTGCGTGAGTTTTTTCAACGCACTTTCTGGCCCATCACTTGTTAGGATTTTGCATCAAACAATAATCGCAACCCGAAACGTTATAGGATTTTGCATCAGGAATTGTGACTCAGGTTGAGCCAATGACATCCTGCAATCATAACCCGAAGCGTGAGCGAGGGACCACACGACGTTGATGTGCGGTGAAACGTGGTCCCTCACTTACGTTTCGGGTTATGATTTCTGTTTAATGCAAAATCCTAGTTAGTGAGGGACCACAACTCGCCGCATACCTCACTACTCAATGATCGATTCGACCAGAATCATCCGTTCGATGTTGTGATTCGTTCCCGGTTCAAAAGCAACAGGAATCGATCGGTCAACGATAAAGAATCCTCGATTGCGGCGAATTTTTCCGGTATCCCATCCCATTTCCGCGCCGATTTTTCCATCCGCATCAATTTCGAAATAGGCAACCGTAATCCAAATGGCATACACACTGGATCGAGTCGTCCCAATATTTCCCAAACGCTGTCTGGCATCGTAACGGAAAAACGGACTTCGGTCCGTGTTGTGATGGTGGTTGGTAGCTCCCGTGAAATTGACATCAAACAACGGCGCGGTGCCGGCAACATTTGGCCGAAATACGCCGGTGCCGACATCATTTCGAATCAATCCCGCGATCGGCACGTGAGTGTCGGCAACCGGCGATTTGAACGGGCTGGGAATAGCCGTCGGCAGAACACCAGTTCCTGCATTTCTGGAAGCAACCAAAGCTGAAAATGGGATGGCGGTGCCGTACAGTCCCGCTGATCCATCGGCCTGGCCCATAATTCCATTCCAAACGGTAGCGCTACGAATGGTGTTCAAATTGATCTTGCCCGGCTCCCGATACCGGCTGATTCGATCAAACGGCGGTAACAATGAACTTGGAAAACCAACGGACTCAAATGGAGTCGTACTGTTGGGAGCAAAGTAATCATCGGTACCGACAAATTTCGATGGAACACCCAACATTTCAATAAATTCAAACAAACGGTTCGAGGCCGCACCTACCGTGTCACCTGAAAAGAAATTGGGCAGATGAACATAAGGACCGGGCACTGTTGGATCCGCGTATGGGTTGAGCGCCGTATTGCGAAGCGTATAAACGTTGAGCAATTGCGACTGTCGGGATACAGGCACGAGACTCAATTCATATTGGCTCGTATAGGGGCGATTGTTCCAGTTCAGCCAAGGGAACGATACTGGCGCATCAGCCGCAGCAGCAAACGCATTCGCGTTGTCTCGCGGGGCTGTATAAGCCTGGTTGATCCGACCGAACGATTCCGCCCATTGGAAACTGAAATAATGGCTATCCGCACCCGCCAAAGGATTCACGTCTGCGCTCGGCGCCGTCGCAGCAGGCTCGGTGGGCCACAAACGTCGTCGCAACGCTGCCAGACTACCCGCTTCGCTCGTACCACGTTCATTGGTTTGAAAGCGAGTATTGCCGTTGGTAACGTTGGTATCCGTATCCGACGTCACCCCATTAAAACTGGTCAGGTCGACATATTTTTTGTCATACGTGATAAAAGGATTCGTGTTGGCATTCCACGGTTGCGTTGGATCGGCCAAACGCTGTAAGTGGATCACGCGAAATTTTTCAGTTGTTGCATCGTTGGCAATCGCTGCCAGAGCAGTAGCCTCTTGCACCGTGCTATCAGCGTCCAACGGCAAGTCGTAGGCCGTGGCATAACGGAAACGATCCACCACCGAGGCACCAGCCGCAACAGGATAGCCTGCAACCGGCTCACTGAAACTGAAACTACGGTTCACCGGCGTGCCGCTACTCAAGGTTTGGTTCAAAACAATTCCGACAGCCGTGTAATTGGTCGTCGTATCCGCTCCGGTCCCATCTGCGGAAGTGATCTGGACACCTTGCGCCGCACCTGGAATCAAATTAATCCCACGCGTCTCTGCCAACAGCAAAGTCATCTCGTCGCCTTCGGTTGCTGTTATTTTTCGTCCAAACGTTGAACGATATCCGCCGGCACCCGGTTGATACATGAATCCACCCAGTACGGCGTAACGCCCGGGTGCAACTGACCCGACCGCGAGATTGGTAAAGTACTGTTGGCCGTCACCATAACCGCCTTGGTTGTAACTTTGACGAGGCTGAACGAAATAAATGCTGCGTTCGACGTCAGTACTCGTCGGCAGGTTCGTTGTATCCGGATCATCGGGGTCGAGGTCCAGCCCCGCATCTTTGACCACCAACAGTCGCCAAACGGGATCGACATTCATTCCACCAGCATTGACGGTGCGATCGAGGTCGACTCCACTGCCATCATAGAGTTCCGGAGGAAATTGCTGGTTGATCGTATTGTTGGCAGTGTTCCACGGATTATAAAGCTCGATGAATCCCAAGCCAGTCGGACGCAGGTGACTGTCGAAATCGTCATCGGGAGTTGGGTCGGTCGTTGTAGCTCCCGTGCTGTCGGCGTCGGTATCTTCGGTTGCACGATCGTGCGTCGCCAAAGTTTCGGAAATCAACAACTCGGGACGTTCAGAACCCCAGACAACGCCTCGTTCCGGTTCGGTTGTCGTTGCCAGGTTTCCATCAACGTTCCATCCATTGGCTGGATTGATGTCATACTCGAACCCGAAATTCTTGGAGTCGCCATCACGAAAATCAACGATGTTGGCAATCCACTGCGCCAACTGTCGCGTTTCATCTGGTGTACTGGGAGTCGTAATCAGATAGCCAATGACAAACAAATGTCGAGCGTAGTCAAGACGCGTACTATGTCCAGGAAATACTGCGTTTGTTGTGCCGTTGATGTGAGGCACCACCAATTCGGCCGCTTCATCAAATTGCCCATCGGTATTGTCATCGAGACCATTTCCAAACGGACGATTGATATTAAATTTCATGCCGCGAATATGCTCCAACGGCAACAAAACCTCTAACCGAATATTAGCTTGAGCCGGAGTCAGACCGTTGGCGATCAATGCCTGATAGAGAATTTCCGTCAATTGCTGGGCAACGGCAGGAACTTCATAGCTGTCGGTCGTGAAATTGTTGAAATTCGCGCGATTGCCCAAACCGCCGACCACATTGAATAATCGGGACGGCAATTGATTGGCATCTTTGTCAAATTGTCGATACAGTCGTTCCAGTTCCGCCGCCAAAAATGGAGTATCAACCGAGGAACCGAATTTACCGGAAACAAAATCAAATTCATAAGCTGAATTGGCGGTTTCCGAAGCGAGACCGCTGGCCGACAAATCCAACCCTGGCAAAAGGCTCACATCAAAAATGGTTGGATCCGCCGCGCTCAATCCAGGATAAGCATATCCATATCGACCGTGGATGTTGTGTGGCGAACGAAACGCGTTGCCCATGTATGCTGTGGGTGAGACGCCATTAGGATAGTCATACAGTTTGTACGACAACCAGTTTTCTGGAATAGAACCTGTTCCCACCCCCGCAATACCCGGCAAATTATCAGGGCCATATCGCAACAACATTGTGTTTTGGTAATCCGTTACATTTTGAAATGCACCACGCATGGAAACTTCCGCAGGACCAACAAACTGGCCGCGCGGCAAACTCGCATTGGCCGCCAACCCCAACAACGGCTGATCGGTCGCGTTTCGACCCAAGGTATGAAACAGATTTCCATGCGAGCTAACATTAAACCGCCCGTCCAAATCCTCGATTTTGACCGCGATCAATGGACGATAACGACGGCCTGACAAATCGTATTGATCCGGCAAACCAATGTCGATGAGAACCGAATCGCGAGTTCCATCGCCGTCATTGTCGACATCCCAATATCCCGATACGGCTGGATCAGGGAAACTGGCCGCGAAATCGGCATTGGCGGGACTTGCTGCAATCGTCGCAGCGTTGGTGGGATCATAAAATGGTCGAAAGGTAACGCGCTGAGCGGGTATACCATTGGCCGCCGCGTAGGTAATCAACCGAGGACGATGATAACTGGGAATCGTCAGACCACCGTCCGATAAAAACACATTTTGATAATCCCAAGCATCATACGATTCGTTCGGTCCTCCACCGACAAAACCCGTTTGAGCGTACAGGCTGGCACCGCCACCGGTTTTGACAAACATCGATGCAGCAAACTGCAGTCCGGTGTTGGGGTCGATATTAGAGAGATAATCGCTAATCAATTGTGCGCGTGTTTTACCAATTTGATTGGGCGCCAAAGGACCCGTTTCAGCGGGTGTCGCCGACGCTGTATTTCCCAGCAAATTGGGAGTCAATCGTGCGGTAATGCGTCCGTCGTAAACTCCAGCACCCGAACCATTGAATGCCCGGCCATTGATAATGATGTTGGCTCCGACGAGATTTGCTGGCGTTGCAAATGGATCGACCAACGAATCTTTCATCCATTTTCGAGAGATGTAGATATTAAAAGTGGTATTGCCCTCATCGACTTCGTAGCGAACGATCCGCGTCGAAATACCTTTGATATTTGGATTCGTTGCGCTATTGGTGACAAACGAGAGGATTAGTCCGTCGTAGGCACCGGTTGTGGAACTCACTGTAAATTCATTGCCCGTCAAAATATCTTGCAAGGCATTCGGCATTCCACCTGGCGAGCGCAATTGCAAGATGATCAACTGGCCAGTGGGGTCCGCTGATGCAGCCGCAATGATCGATCGTGCTCCATAGCCGTACTGGTCCGCCAACAGCGAATGGGTTCGCAAGGAACTGTTCGCATCGTCCAAACTCGGGCCGCGAATGATTTGGTACAACGCGCGATAGATCAACGTTCGCGCATCGGTTCGATCGGCTTGCAGACGAGTGCGTTGCGTACTGGTGCGCATGAATTGGGTCGAGACAACAACAAACGTTGTTCCCATCAACAAAAACAACACGATAAAACTGACAACAAATAGAAGAGTGACACCACGACGCGAACGCAGACGATTGTTGCGACGCGTTTGAATTTGCTGGTTGTCGGCAAGTCGGTTTTTCAGGAACATGCTGCCCTCCGCAGGCAATGAACTGTCAAATTTTTCGAGGTTTAAAATCTGAAACAGGTATTTTGAAAAGGGGAGAATTGAGGGTGTTAATTCCAATCTGAACTGGATTCAACTTGGAACGAGTTTTCAAATACAGCCAATACATCAGGCATATAAACGATGTACGGTTGTGGACGAGTACCGGCAGAATTTGGGCTGAGATTAAAATCTCCACCTTGCAGGGTAAAAGTTGTTTGACCGGATGTTCCCGTCTCATAACTTTCGGTTACCCGGTAAAACTGCATGTCACGAATCGTCGTCAACGATCCTGGTTCGGCACACAGCATCATGACCCAATCGTTGCGACCAATGCGCGCCGCGTCTTTGCCGGGTGTGGTCAATTCAGTCACCTGCAAATCACCGCCGCCAAACGCAATATTGGGCAATGCAGCAACATTGTTGACCGAGAACAATCGATCGGTATTGTTGGGAATTCGCCGGCGAAATACCACGGTGTACATCGTATATTGAGTGATCGACGCGCCGGGGCGACGGACTACAAATGTCAGGCAAGTTGTGTTGCCGTTAATTTGGCGTTTGAAAGGTGTACCGGTTGTCGTATCCGTAAAGTATTTTTGATTTGGCGGGTCAAATTTTTCGATTGTTTCTTCGAATACCAAATCATTGTTGTATCCAAATGTCTGGCGGGCGCGGGCCAAGTTGTAAACGAGATTGCCACTACCCAGCAACGAGATCCGCGGAATCCCAGCCACCTCCGAACCGGCAACCGGAGCACCTGTTGTGGGGTTGAAATTGTAAAGCTGTTGAGGGAACAACGGAGCAAGCGTTTGTAAATTGGCAACACGTGGGAAAACTCGATAGTCGGCGTAGGCATTTCCGTTAGCGGCCGAATAGGCAAATCCAATGGGATCGATGCAATAGGCTGAAATCAGCCCCTGATTAATGCCAAATCCCGCCCGGTTCACAATCGTTGCATCGCTGGGATCACCATTGAACCAGCGATTTGGATCGTTCACTCCGATCACTTCGAAACGTCCTTGTAAATTGCGAGCGGCGTTAATCGCGTCTTCCTGATTCAATCCATTTTCCGCTTGACGAACAGCAAACGGAATCAACGCGACAACTCCAAAAACACCGATCACCGCAACCAACACCGCCGTGATGACTTCGAGAACGGTAATTCCCAATCGTTTTTGTCTAGTTCGTTGTTTATTTCTCATGTTGATTTCAAGGTTGGAATGTACGAATGAAGAGATGTGTTTATTGATTGGCGGTCTGCCCTTGCGAAGCAATACCGCGAGATTTTCGAATACGATTGACCGTCACCGTGTCAGATGCATCGAGCTCTGAAACAGGACTGGTCGATGTTTGACCAGTTTTGTTATCCGTTTTTAGCCACAGGTTGTCCGTGTTCGCCAGATTGTCGACCACAGGTCTTTCGCCCGTCGGGTCGGAAACGACTAACATGTACAACGGTTCGGCAGGAATGTAATAAGGAAAGATTCCAGTCGTTCCCGTGCTCAGTCCCGTCGCCGTCAAACCGTTGGGGTAAATACGATCGATCGAACCTGTTCCGTCAAACATCGCGATGACGGAAAACTGTTGGACATTGGTCGGTCCGGTAACACCGGCCAGCGAGAATGTTGTCGCGGTACCGGCCGCACTGTCGGCGTCTGCTGAATCGATATGTCCGGACAAACGCAAATCGATATACAGGCCCGCAGGTAATTCAACGCGTGTCGACTCATTGCGAATCGGACGTCGGAAAATTTTGAAAGCCATCCGCTGTTGAGCACTCGCTGGATTGAACGCTGGCGGCAATGGATGTTGTGTCGCTCCGCTGATCGGATCGACCGGGATTTGACACTGAATTAACATCCCTCCCGGTATAAATACCGGAGGCAGTGTAATGGTGTACCGAGGCCCTCGATGATCCAGCTGCAGTTCATCGCCGACATTGATCACCACGGTCGGACTGGCAGGCGCCGGTACGACAACATTAAATGTGTTGGCATTCACGTGGGTAATCGACTGCACAATAGAATTGACGGAATCTCCCGAATAGGGTGGCAGGAATTTCAGCAAATACATCGAAGTCGATGCGAAATAGACTCCGTTGGCGTCAACGTAACGTATGTTGCGGACGAACTCGATTCCAGAACGTCCTGTGATCAGCGCATTGTCTCGCGCTTGAGCCAGCATTCCGTTGACTTCCCTGGCACCTTCACGAATTTTTCGATCGCGATTGACCATCCGGATAACGGGAATTGCAACCGCTGTAACGGCCACCAAAATCGCGATGACAATCATCAACTCGATCATGGTCAAACCGGCATGGCGACCGTGCAATTTTCGAATTTTAAAGGAGATGAAATTTGGCATGAGTATCGTCGGAGGCTGTTTGGAATGAATGATTAAAGTGCGTCCTCGTCACCAAGTCGTGAGGATCGAACAACAAACCGAATGCGGCCCAAATTGACGAACGGGTCCGTTGGACTTCCGCCGCCATAAAATCCGGCCATGGCATCCATATCGAGATCCTCAAAGATGCCATCGTTATCAAAGTCTTCCTGAATGCGGAATTGAAACGGTAAACCATAGCCATCGAGAACTTCGGGGAAACCATCGCCATCGGTATCCCCAATTTCATCGTTGTGCAGGTGGTCGATTCCCGATCGATCCAAAACCGTAATCGATCGCAAAATCATGTACAGGCATTCCGCTTCCTGATGGGTATCTGTCCAACCTGTCGTATTGGCTCGATATCGATTCCATACTGATGGTGGACGCGCCATGATCTGGTCATCCACCGTATTCAATGGAACTGACTGGCTGTTGTAATAAGTAGTAAAATCACTCGAAGGAAACGTTGCTGGCGACATCACATAAGCGCGACGGTTGGGCATTTCCGCTCGAATCAATTCCAGCAAAACATCGGTTCGCACAATTTGCTGTCCGGTTCGATCATCGAGATTGATTCGATAAGGCAAAATGCGAACGTCGTACGATTCCCAACGATCGTTGAGAACTTGAGTAATGCTGGCGATCAGGCTTTTCGTTCGGTTTTCCTGCGCCTGTTGGATCGTGCCTCGAATCAACGCCAGAGAAAGAGCCGCCAGGACCGTCAGAATTGAAATGACGACCAGCAGCTCGACCAGCGTAAATCCGAATCGAGCGACGCGTTTTGTTGTGATGTTGAAAAGGTGAGTCATCGAAAACTCCGATGGGATGGGAAGTAGAAAAAACTACTGTATATCTTTGTCCAAACGACCGCCGTCGGAGAAATTCGTCAGGTTGTCGCGATGAGTTTGGACGTGCGGACTGATTTGCCAGTTTGGAATACCGGTCGTTTCGTAGGTGCCGTAACGGTTATCCAAACCGGGAGCGATGATCTGAAATCTGTCGTTGTTTTTATACTCACCTGCAACGCCGGGCGTTTTCAAATAAGGCCGAACAGTATCTCCGGTCACTGGTTCGTTATAAAATTTTTCGACGGGACCAGTTCCAGGATCGACGATGTAGTCCGAGTTGAAATAAATATAAGGCAACTGGGTGTTTCCTTTAGCCTGGCCATAGGATCCCACATTGCCGGTCACGTTAATTCGCTCGGTTTTGAATTCAAAAAATACTTTTCGATCGCCCACCGCACTTTGGATCGCAGCCGTAGGAGAATAAATCGGCGCCGACAAACGAGCGGTCGCTGGATTACCGTCGTGATCGTAGCTCAACGGATACTGGGCGCTGTTTCGCAGTCCTCCCAGCCAGAACACCAAAGCGTTTGATGGATTCAGGTTGACGCCAACATCCGACCACCACTGGTTCACATTCTCTTGATGATTTGGCGCGATTTTCACCAGGTAAGCATTGAATTCAGCAGCGTTGTTGATGTCGGAAAAATCAGGAGGATAAAACCCGTATTCCGTTTTAAAATTCTCGACCGATTGATTGAGTTGGGTGAGTTCCGTGGAAATCACAAACTCGCTACCACGAAATATCATGGGCCCCAGGACGGGTACCAGGATTCCGACCAGGATACCAATCACCGCCATCACGACCAGCAATTCGATAAGCGTGACACCCAGTCGGCGTACACGTTGCTGTGAGGGGTTTCGGGAAGTCATTTCGAATTCTCCTAAAGGTTGATTTATTGAGTTGGGGTTGGAAATTCGCAAAGGGTTCATCGTGAATTGCGTGTGCCGATTATCCGCCACCTTGCAGACCTGAAATGATCTGAATCAGCGGCATGAACAGCGAGATGACAATAAAACCGACAACAAGCCCCAGGAAAATGATCATGCAAGGCTCGATCAATTTGAGCATTCCGTCGGCCAGGGTTTTCACTTCTTCGTCGTAGTAATCCGCGACTTTATACAGCATCACGTCGAGTTCACCTGTCTCTTCGCCGACATCGACCATATTGACGACGAGGTCTTCGACCACCGGCTGACGGTATTTGAGGAAATACCACAGGCCCGCAATCACCGACAATGCAAAACAAGCGTACATGACGGAGAAAATAAAGTCGGTATTGACCAGCAAAACTGCCAGTGGCGGCAGCGCCAGTGTTGCCATAAAGAAGAACAAGGCGACCGGATGGAAACTGGTCACCGCATATTTTTTCATCGGCCGCGCAATGGTTTCACCTTCGCGAATCGAATCGTTCACTTTGCTATAAAGTTTTTCATACATCGCGTTGCCCGAAGTTTCACGAGTAATCGTCAGCGCTTCGATAATCGGAACACCACTGGAAACCAATGCACCCAATGTTCGAGTCGTTCGGGCCATGTTGGCTTTTTCCATCAGCTTGCCAAAAACGGGTGTTTTCAACACGTACAAATGCCATCCCATCCGGCCAGCCCGGAATTTACAGACGAGCATGATAAACACGACAATACAAACCGGAATCAATGGGAACAAGAACCAGAGCTGCACCACGCGGTTTGAGATATCGATCAACAACTGTGTCATCGGAGGAAGCTTGATTCCAAAATCTTCAAACATTTCCTTGAATTGAGGAATGATGAAATACATGATGAAACCGAGAATACAGCAGGTGAACAGGATGACCATACACGGATAGATCAACGCACCGATCACCCGGCTCTTCAACGATTGTGTTCGTTCTTTAAATTCAGCCAGCCGTTGCAAAATAGTTTCCAGCGATCCACCCGCTTCACCCGCTTTGATCATGTTGACATACAGTCGATCAAAGACCCGCGGACATTTGGACATCGCTTCGGACAGCGTGGCTCCACCTTCGATTTCATCACAGACATCCATCAAGGCGTTTTTCAACGACCCAGGTTTGGCCTGTTGTTCCAAAATCTTGAGACTTCGCAGAATCGGCAAACCCGCATCCTGCAAGATCGAAAGCTGGCGAGTGAATGTCACCATTTTCTTTCCGCCCGCACCGCCAACGGCAAACGATCGCCGACGACTTCCGGTAGCAGCAGCTTTTTCTGATTTTTGAATAGTAATCTTGGTGACGAAGTACCCCATCGACCGAATCGTCGCCTGAGCTTCGTCTTGAGTTTGCGCTTCGATCACATCGCGAATTTCTTGCCCTTGCGGGTCCATCGCTTCAAATTGATACGTTGGCATTCGATTTTCCTAATGAGAAACAGCTGTTGCTAATTTTTATTTTGTCCAAGGACTGAATCAAAAAAGTTGAATTGAAAACACGTTTATGCTTCGAGAATAGTTTCTCGAACGACTTCCTCGATGGTTGTGGTTCCATCAAATATGAAATTGACTCCGGCATCACGTAAAATCACCATGCCTTTGGCTTTGGCAACATCACGCATCCGGTCAGTCGTTTCGTTGTTCATAATCATGTCGCGCATCTCGTCGTCGATGATCATCAACTCGAACAATCCAACGCGACCTTTGTAACCAGTATTGTTACAACTGTTGCATCCCGCCCCGCGGAAGAACTGTTTGCCTTGAACATCATCAGCGGTCAGGCCGAGATCCAACAACAGATCTTCATCTGGTTCGATCTCTTCGCGACACTCCGGACAGATCCGACGCACCAGCCGCTGAGCCAAAATCGCTTCGACCGTTGCGGTAATCAAAAATGTCGGAACGCCCATGTCTTTGAGACGGGTGATTGTGCTGGGAGCATCATTGGTATGCAGCGTGCTGAAAACCGTGTGGCCGGTCAGCGAAGCTTGTACCGCGATTTCGGCGGTTTCAATATCCCGAATCTCTCCGACAAGGATCTTGTCGGGATCCTGTCTCAAGATCGCTCGAAGACATTTGGCGAATGTCACGTCGATGTCGTGGTCAATGGGAATCTGAATGATTCCATCAATGTCATATTCAACCGGATCCTCGGTTGTGATCAATTTGTCTTCGATCGTATTGAGTTCCGACAGCGCCGAGTAAAGGGTTGTAGTCTTGCCCGATCCTGTAGGGCCGGTGACCAGAATAATTCCGTTGGGCTTGGCAATCACCTCACGAAATCGCCCCATCGTCTCTTCGTTCATCCCAACTTTGTTCAGATCCAGAGATACCACACTACGGTCGAGAACTCGCATCACCACGCTTTCGCCAAACATGGTTGGCAACACGCTGACTCTCAAGTCGACCGGGTGACCACCAACGGTCAATTCAATTCGGCCGTCCTGAGGCATCCGCCGCTCGGCGATGTCGAGATTCGCCATGACTTTGACGCGTGTTGTAATGGCAAACGCGAGGTGTCGTGGCGGTGGAACCATTTCGTACAAGACACCGTCGGCTTTGATCCGAATTCGAAACTCGTCTTCGAACGGTTCGAAGTGAATATCGCTGGCATGGTCTTTAATGGCCAACAGCAGAACCATGTTTAACAATTTTCGCACAGGGGCGCTTTCGACCAACTCTGTAACATCACTGAGGTTGATGGGGCCTTCCGCACCGATCTTGGCCGCGGCGTTCTTGAGCTCTTCGTCAGAATTCAGCTCCGAAATAATACTTTCGATACTTTCATTTTCAGCGTTATAAAATTTGTCGATACCGCGCTGAATTTGAGTTTCCGTGGCAACCAACAAGCGAATTTCGTGTCCCACAAAACGCCGCAATTCATCTTGCATCGAAAGATTTTGCGGGTCGCAGGTTGCCAACGTCAAAACATCATCGTTGAACTGCAGCGGCAGAACCCGGTAGAGTTGGGCCATCGCATCGGTCACTTTGTCGCGGGCGTCTGCCGGCGGCGTAAAACCTTCGATGTCCACGGTCTGCATGCTGAATTGTTCGGCAAGCGCCTGAATCAATTGCTCATCGGAAACCAAACCCATGTCTTCGGCAATGCGGCCGATAAGCTGCCCTGGGTTTTGATTTTGTTCTTCGAGCAACATCTCCAACTGTTCATCAGTGATGAAACCAAGGTCGACAAAAATTTGGCCGATTTTACGAATTGCCATTTTGCTTTTTACCCCTCATCCCCAAGTATCTGTCTCGTTCACCCTGGAACAGTTGACGCGACTAAATTTCTTCGACCAGATCGTCACCCATCGGTTCGATAATCTGATTTTCCTGGACTTGTCGTTTGTGAGTTGCGATCCGTCGGGCCAGTGAATCGGGATCGATGGCTTTGCCTAACACATCTTCCATCTCCACTTTTTCATTGACCCAGTGATCAAACAAACAGTCATCCATCAAGTTCATTCCGAATTTGGCACCGGTTTGGATCGCCGAATTGATCCGGAACGTTTTGTTTTCACGAATCAGGTTCGCCACCGCCGAAGTCACCACCAACGATTCGTAAGCGGCAATTCGCCCGCCACCAATGCGAGGCAGCAGTGTTTGAGCAAGTACGCCGATCAGCGAAGTCGAAAGCTGGGTTCGAATCTGGTCCTGCAGGTTTCCGGGAAACGCATCGATGATCCGGTTGACCGTTCCCTGAGCGCTATTGGTATGCAGCGTGCCAAATACGATATGCCCCGTTTCCGCAGCCGTAATCGCGGCTTCGATGGTTTCCAAGTCACGCATCTCACCAACGAGAATCACATCGGGGTCTTGTCGCAGAGCACGCCGAATCGCTTCAGCAAAACTCGGTACATCAACGCCGACTTCGCGCTGATT
This sequence comes from Pirellulaceae bacterium, assembly GCA_028280445.1. Lineage (GTDB taxonomy): Bacteria > Planctomycetota > Planctomycetia > Pirellulales > Pirellulaceae > JANQLU01. The sequence goes on from JANQLU010000136.1 coordinate 187,289, forward strand.
AATGGTTGATTTTTTGTGATAGTGATAAAATTCAATCGGGTCTTCGATCGTGATGATATGGTGGTCGACACGTTCATTCATAAAGTTGACCAGACTGGCCAAGGTCGTACTTTTTCCCGAACCCGTGGGACCAGTGACCAAAATCAGACCGCGTGGCCGCATCACCAGCTTGGTGAACACCTCGGGCAAACCCAACTGCTCAGGTGTCAACATCGTGGTTGGAATTTGCCGCAGCACCATCGCGATATTACCGCGCTGCTTGAAGATCGAAACACGAAATCTCGCTTTGTCGGCGTAAGCAAACCCAAAATCGCTACTTCCCGCCTCTTGCAATTCCCGCTGACAGCGCTCGGGCGAGATACTTTTCATCAGCGAAACAGTGTCATCGGGCTCCAGCGTTTTTGTCTCGAGTTTCCGCATTCGACCGTGCAGACGGAAAACCGGGGGTTGTCCGACGGTGATGTGAATATCACTGGCACCTTGCTTGACGCAAGCTTCCAGAAGTTTATCGATTAATACAGTTGCCATTATCTAAAACCGTTGTTGGAGGACCGAACTTCAAAGTTTGCTCAACGTTAGCACGAGCGCATCAGACACTCATACTCGACGAATGTTAAATTTGTAAAAAGAGATTCTGTTGTTTTAGGGGCTCTCAGATTACGTGAACTCGAAGTGGTTTGAGGAGGGAAATATCGATATTTATAAATTTCGCTTGCTCAAATGGCGGTAGATTATTGCGTGGATTTTGCACCACGCCAAATTCAGGGAGTCGAAAACAAGATTCCGGCTCACCGCAATTCGTCCTGTTCGGTTCGTTTGGCAACCCGAAATACCTCTTCGAACGTTGAAATTCCCTGCAGCACTTTGTCAATGCCGTCGTAGAACAACGTTTTCATATCCTTTTTCTCAATCGCATATTTTCGAATGTCCGTCGTTGTCGCGTTGCGGAAGATCATTTCCCGCACTTTGGTGTCGATCAGCAGCAATTCGTAAATCCCGATACGGCCCCGATACCCCGTTTTATTACACGCGTTGCAACCACGGCCCTTCATAAAGTTGGCAGATTCGACCTGCTCGTCCGTCAATCCAACCTCTCGAATTACCCCTTCTGGAGGGGTATGCTTGCGGCGACACTTGGAACAATTTGTCCGGACCAATCGTTGGGCCAAGATCGCGACAACACTACTTGCCACCAAATATCCTGGAACTCCCATATCGACCATGCGTGTAATAGCACTAGGCGCATCGTTCGTATGTAGTGTACTAAATACCAAGTGTCCAGTCAAACTGGCCTGGATTCCCATCGAAACCGTCTCCGCATCGCGCATTTCGCCGACGAGGATGATATTTGGAGCTTGGCGGAGCATCGAACGAATAATTCGTGCAAAATCTAACCCAATCTTGTGCTTCACTTCGACCTGATTGATCCCCGGCAAATAGTATTCGACCGGATCTTCGGCAGTAATGATTTTTCGGTCTGGGCGGTTTAGGGTGTTTAGAGCGGCATACAGCGTCGTCGTTTTTCCAGACCCCGTTGGGCCGGTCACCAGAATAATTCCATTGGGACGGCGGATCAGGTTCTGGAACGTTTTGAATGTTTTTTCTGAGAATCCGAGCTGCCGAACGCCAATTTTGATATTGTCCTTGTCCAACAGCCTCATCACAGCAGATTGGCCGTGGTTGGTCGGAATGACACTGACCCGTAGGTCCAATTCCTTTTCACCGACCGAAATCTTGATCCGCCCGTCCTGAGGTCGGCGTCGCTCAGCGATGTCAATGTTGGCCAAAATCTTGATCCGAGAGATCACGGCTCCCAGCTGACGTCGTGGCAACACGTCCCGTTCGTGCAAAACACCATCGATTCGATACCGAATGCGAACGCGGTCCTCAAACGGTTCAACATGAATATCTGAAGCGCGAAGCTGTACGGCTTCGGTAATCATCAATTTGACGAGCCGGACGATCGGAGCACTGTGTTCATCCGTCGCTTCCTCGTCGCCGTCCATCTGATCGGCTTCGGTTTCTGTGAAATCGATCGCAGTATCGGTGAATTCTTGCAAAATCGAGTCAGCAGATTCTCCCTCGACCTGTCCATAGACGCGGTTGATCGTATCGACAATTTGAGCACGCGGTGAAAGTGCGACAGAGATATCCCTATTAAGAATAAACCGCAGGTTTTCAAGCGTTTGAACGTCGGACGGGTCGCTCATCAGAATTCGCAAACGTCCGTCCTCTTCTTTGAAAGGCAACACGATGTTTTCCCGCGCCACCGACTCGGGGACGATTTCGATCAGGTTTTCGGGGATCGAAACGTCGTTCAAATCGACGTACTCAAGGTTCGTCTCGGCGGCAACGGCCTGCATCACCTCTTCGCCCGTTGCGTAACCCAATTTGACCAATTCGTCTGCAACGCTTCCGCCGGTTTCACGTGATCGCTGTTCTGCTTCTCGAAGCTGCTCGGGACCAATAATTTTTTCATCGATCAATTGTTTGGCAAAACCGTTTTTTGCTACTGACGCCATACTGCACTCACTTTAAAGTTTCCAATTCGACAGGATAGAGTTGGAAGTAGACAAGCGGTTACCAAAGCAACTCGACTCTGCCCAAAGCAGAGAAAGACACCTCCATCGGTGCATCCCAAGCCACATTCGCCCCCGCGTAATGACATTTTTATTATATCTATAATTTCGGCAAAAATCGATCGGATTTCGGGGGAACAAGCACCAGTTGAAGCATGTTTTGAACTCCGTTGATATTCCGGTCAGTCGAGTTACAACTGTTATTCCGACAACCGGACTCGAGGTCCAACCGCCCTATTTTTCCCCTTTTCCAATCGCGTACAAGCCTTCGAAGGTTCTGAGGTAAATCCGCCCGTCAGTGAAAACGGGTGAGGCAGAAATCGGTTCCTTCATGTCGTTTTGGGCCACAATTTCAAACTCCTTGCCGGCTTTGACGACCGTTACCAAGCCCTTTCGCGAAATCAAGAAGATATGTCCATCGGCATAAACCGGCGACGCTCGGTGTCTGCCCGAACTGGTTCGTTCCTTGTAATGCTGTTCTCCGGTTTTGGCATCCAGACAGTGCAGGATACCGTTTTCACGGTAGAGGTAGACCAGTCCGTCGTGAATCACGGGGGATGGAACATCCGGTGTATCCCGCTCGGTTTTCCAGAGAATGGCTGACTCCTTGTCCGTCACATCACCTTTGAGATTCGGATTGAGTGCGAGAACAGGTCCATTTTTTGCCGACGGGACGACGATCATCCCGGGAACACAAACAGGTGAGGCGACAAACCGCAAAAACGGGTTGTAGCGTGCTTTCTGCAGCCCGCCGCAGCGCCAGATCTCGTCGCCGTTGCTCAAATCGTGGGCGGTAATGTAGTCCGCACCGTGAACTAACAGATAGGCACGCTCTTTGTCCCGATAAATGATCGGTGACGTGTAAGAGTGTTTGTTTTCCATAGTCGCTTCGGTTTTGCGTTTATGTTTCCATTTTTCTTTGCCGGATTTAGCCTCCAGTGCAACCACCCAGCCTTCGCTGGTCGATGTCCTGTCTCGCATCACACCATGAACCAGTTGCAGATACAAAACCCCTTTGTCGAGAACTGGCGTCGAAGTCATCCCGAATTGAATCGAGAACCGGCCATATTCGTCTTGCAGTTTTTTGCTCCAGACTTTTTTGCCTTCGACGGTAAAACAGACCAGCGTCCCATCGCACATCATCGCCCAAACGTGTTTTCCATCTGTGCTGGGAGATGGTGACGCATAATTGCCTTCGTCGACCCGCACATTGCGATTGCCTTTGCTGATCACCTGTTCCCACGCTTTTTTACCGTCCGTGGTGAAACAGATAAGCAATAATTCCCGTTTGTCATTGGCCGAAGTCAAAAATATCTGGTCGCCCCAAATCACTGGCGTTGAACCGGCGGGTCCCGGCAGATCCACTCGCCAAGCAACGTTTTCGGATTTGCTCCATTTGGTCGGAACCGATTTTGCGTTACTCACTCCATTGTTATTTGGGCCGCGCCAATGAGGCCAGTTTTTTTGTTCCGCTTGAGCCGACGCGAGCGTTGGCAAGGTCTGAAAGATCACGGCCAAACTGAGGGCCAACGACAGGGCTGTCCATTTCATTTGGCGATTTGGCTTGCAAGTGCAGAGGGTATTGATGGAACAAATCATCATCAAATTCCTTGGGTTTGTTTTCACGGTCTCGGATTGATTTTGAGCGGAGCTTCAAGTTTGACCACTTGGAAAACGATGGTCAAGTTTGGCAAATCGTCAGGATAGGTGGGCTGGGCTGCCTGGCATCCGCACAAGTTTTTGAATAAACCGGCCGGACGAGCGAAATGAAAGTGGATTTGGGTCATAATAGACTGGAATTACGCGTCTGCTGTTTGTTATTTGAGATTTCATGAAAGCGTCACTGCCGTCCATCCCGCAACTCTATCGCAATGTGCGACGCGTTACCGAAGTACTTTCGATATTGAGCAAGTACGGGTTGGCAGGCTGGCTCAGTCGAATCAACATCGATTTTATCCGTGATCGGTTAAAAACAGCCAACGGCGAAATCCTCGCACGCCAGAGTTTGCCCGCCCGTGTACGATTGGCACTGACCGAGTTGGGCCCGACATTTATCAAACTGGGACAGTTGCTCAGTACACGACCCGACGTCGTTGGACTGCCACTGGCCGAAGAACTCACGAAACTCCAGGCCGATGTCCCTGCTGATGATTTTGACAAAGTCCAGGAAATCATCGAACAAGATCAAAACTGCAAACTAACGGATATCTTTTCCGATTTCGAAGAAACACCGATTGCTTCGGCATCGATCGGGCAAGTCCATCGCGCCAAACTGTTGGACGGCAGTCCGGTCGTGGTCAAAGTTCAGCATCATGGGATCAACCGTGTCGTCGATACCGACCTGGAGATCCTGGCGGGTTTGTCTCAGTTGGCTGCGATTGTTGACGAATTCAAACCTTATCAGCCGGTACAACTGGCCAAAGAAATGGCGCGAACGATGAAGGCCGAGCTGGATTTCGATCGGGAATGCCGAAATATCCAACAGTTTCGCACCATGTTCCAAAACGACCGAACCATCATCATTCCCGAACCGGTCGTGGACCGGTGCTCGCCACGTGTGTTAACCATGCGGCAACTGGAAGGTCACAAATTGTCGGAGTCCGAACAATTCGGATTGAACGCAGGCCAATTGGAAAAACTGGCTCGCCGCGGCGCCAACGCTTACCTAAAAATGATTTTTGAGCATGGTTTTTACCACGCCGATCCGCACCCGGGAAACATTTTGATCTGTGATCGATCGCTGGGTTTGCTCGATTTCGGGATGGTGGGGCGATTGAGCGAATCAATGCGTGAAGACATCGAATCAATTTTGATGGCGATTGTGACGCGCGACGTTCCGTTGTTGAGTGCGATTATTCGCCGGCTCGGCGATTGTCCGTTGGAATTGGACGAAGCGAGTTTTTCAAATGATCTAGCCGATTTTGTGGGACAGTACTCAACCCAGGAGTTGTCGCATTTCGATATGAGCGGCGCGCTGACTGATTTTATTTCCATTGTCAGACGATACAGGATCACGCTGCCTAAAGAAGTCTCGATGCTGGTCAAAGTGCTAGTGACACTGGAGGGTTCGGCGCGCCTGTTGAATCCGCAATTCAGCTTGATGGAAATCATGCGGCCGTATCAACGCATCCTGATGCTCAAACGTTTGAGTCCCACACGGCAATTTCGAAAATTCCGCCGGTTTTATCTGCAACTTGAGCAACTGGCCGATCAAACACCTCAACGAGTCTCCAATATTTTGGAGCAGATTCAAAAAGGCAAATTTGACGTTCACCTCGATCATCGGCGGTTGGGACCCACAGTCAATCGATTGGTGCTGGGAATGATGACCAGCGCGCTGTTTTTGGGTTCTTCGTTTTTACTCAGCTACAAAGTACCGCCGCTGTTGTTTCCCAATCTCAGTCCCGAGGCAACCGGAATTAATAATCTTTCGATTCTCGGACTGACGGGCTGCATTGTCAGCATTATGTTGGGCGTCCGCTTGCTTTGGGCCATTCGCAAAAGCGGGAATTTGGATCAAAAAGAGTAGCGAAAGAAAGTGTCGATTGCGATCGATTCGCATCAAGCGGCATTTCGCTGTTTGTCTGTGGCTGCCGATTCCGCGGATTCAGCCGTTTTCTCAGTCTCTCGGTTTTGCAGATACAGCTCGATCAATTGTTCGATACGAAATGTCAACTCGTCGAGCTTCTGCAGCACGTCGTCCTGTCGAGCATCCAGTTGATCAATCAGCGCAAGTTGTTCAGGTTGAATTTCGCTCAGCAGTTGTAGTTGATCGTCGGCCATAAAAATGCTTGATGTTTGCAGATGGGGTTCGACACAGAATTACTCATTCAGCATCGGAGCCAGGGCCATTCAATCGGAGCACATCGATTTCGATTTACTGTCATATGGGTTGTGTCGGCGGTTTGAATCAGGTTGAGATTACGGATTAGGCAGATTCAACATCTACGTTCGTGAATCCAAATGTTCGTTTTTTTGACAGGATGAACAGGATTTGTTTGGGTAAGAAAACTCTGTGTGATCCTTTGATCCTGTCTAATTTCAGGGAAAAGGGTTGAGTTACCCTTAAATATTCCCGAAAATTAGCAAAAAGCGGTCCTTGGCAACTAGATTTTTAGGCTAGACAAACAGATTACTGGATTTGTAGAATTGTTAGCTTCGCGCAGCGTCCCTCGGCGGGTAATTGGTCGTCTTTGGGCGGTTTTGTGATTTAGTGTCCGCGAAAGAATCATCACCCGAAGCATCAGCGAGGGACCACGTTTTTAAACGAATTCTGGTCCCTCGCTGACGCTTCGGGTTGCGATTTAGAACGACAACACGCAATCGCGACCCATTGGGCATTTTTCGAACATTTTTGGAGGAGTAATGGTAAAACTGTTGGTACGTGAGAAAGAGTCAATTCAGGAGGCGGTTCGTCGATTCCGCAAATTGGTTGAACGTAGCGGAATCAAAAAAGAAATGCGACGGCGAGAGTATTATGAAAAACCCAGTGAGACCAATCGTCGCGCTCGATTGAGAGCTGAGCGTCGTGCACGTCGCGCCCGGATGCTGGCCAACCGCTAAGGCAAAAAAATAGCTTGCAACGGAACTTCAGGTTCCGTTTTTTTTATGCGCGTTTGCAGGGGCCTGTTCCTACCGGCCAATCCAACATTCCAACTAACCGGTCAATTTGCCGGGTGACCGACTGGCATTCGTGAAAATTTTGGCGAAGGCATCAATGAATGCGTTTCGGTTCGAGCCAGTGCTTTGAGCTGGCTTTGTGAGAGCATTCCCAGATCAACGACGATTTGATCAATGCTGCGACGGGTCGTGTCTTGGATTTTGCGAATTTCCTCGATTTGTTCGTCGTTCAAAATCCCCAATTTTTTGGCCACAACGCAAAATGTTAGACCGGCAGATTCGTCGATAAACTGCATCGCCTGCTGCGCCTGTTGCACGGTCACAAAATTGTAACTCAGTGCAATCGCAATTGCCGGTGACGCGCTAGCTTCATGATTTTCAATGAGCTCGACAAATTGAGCAGTCGAAATCACTTCGGTGTCGAGGAGTTGGAGTGCAAGCCGTAGTCCCATGACCTGGTACCTGTGTATTCGTAAAAAATTGGTGATTGCGGCAACATCCAAGATTAGGTCATTGTTGCAACTGCCAGAGATTGTTTTGCTAGAAAAACGCAAAGCCATTGAGATGGAGCAGGGGTTTCCTATTTACCGGTAGCGTATCAGTTGTTCGGGTTCTGAGGATTGAGTTGATAAACCGGCAATCTTTGAAACATTTTGAGTCCAGGTTTCAACGTGAACGTTTCAAATGTCGTAACACGTAACCTAGGGTATGAATGCCCCGACACCCTTTCTCAGTCTTTCAAGCAAGGATTTAGATTCGATGCGACTCAAAAGACGACAACATTTCATCGATACTAACGTCCAAGGTTCGTTGCTCCGACGCATCATGATTCATTGGGCGTTGTTTTTTGTGATTGCCTGTTTGGCGGTCGTTGTGATGCAAGCGTTGATGGGTGATCCCAATTTGCCAATGGTCAAACGAATCCAAAAAGAGGCCGGCGAATTTATTTTTCTAGGAATCATCTTGTTGTCTTTGTTCCCTGCATTCATGCTGGATACCATTCGATTTAGCAACCGGTTTGTCGGTCCCGTTGCGCGATTGCGCCGCGTTTTGAAAGAACTCGGAAGCGAACAAGAAGAAGTCGAAGTCTTGAAATTCCGTGACTCGGATTTTTGGGCCGATGTAGCACAAGATTTCAACAAGGTTTCCGATCTAGTTCGCCGACAACGAACAGAAATTGCCCAGCTAAAGAAACAGCTCAAAGAAAACCAGGAAACAGCGGGTTAACGCAAACAAAATCTCCGCTGGATTTGCCAGATTAATGGTTTTCTGCACTGAATCTAACCAACAAACGAGTACACTTGCATAACTCGCATGTTGCTTTGGCAAATCTCAACTGATGCTTTGTTTTCGCGTGACCAAATTCGATCCCCGATTTCGTGATGCGTCTGGCGCTTATACACGGGATGACTGGATCAGTATCGGCGACATTGGTTCTGAATTCGACGGTGTAATACTTACTCCGCAAAGTTATCTGGCTGTTGAAAACGCTTATATTTCGACGGCGCTTGCTTTTTTTGATGAGTCCGGAATTGAATCGCTGCAAATTGGTTCGCTTGAAAATCATGGCGAGTATTCCAATTCTGAATTAACATTAGCTAACGGTCATGTTTGTTCCATCCTGGAGATTGCAGACATCGCTCGCCTCAACCTGCGCTGTGTCATTTGGTGCCGATTGTCGTCTGATACTGCATTTCTGCATTTTGGCTACGACTACTACATGTATATCGGCGTCCCTGCACCGTGTCCTCACGCCACCGAATTTGCACACCGATCCGGCCTGTTTGTCGAATCATTCGATTCTCCCTATCGCAATGTAACGTAGGGCCGGTTCCCACCGGCCGATTTGCTGGATTGCCAATTTGTGGATTGGCCGGTTTGTAGATTGATTGACTGATTGACCAAATTGTGGATTGGCCGGTGGGAACCGGCCCTACGTTGCTTCGCTGGCCACCTGAACGGGACTGGTCATCACATCTCCTTTGGCGATCACCACGACACCATTTTCGCTGATCGTAAAACCACGTGAGCGATCCAGCTCCAGGTCATAGCCAATTTCAAAATGCGGTGGGATTTGAACACCTTTGTCGATAATCGCGCGGCGTATTTTTGCGTAGCGGCCAACTTGCACTCGTTCAAACAGGATCGATTCAGACACCTGCGAATAACTGTTCACTCGAACCGATGGTCCTAAAATACTTCGCTGTACCGTCCCGCCGCTGACAATCGTCCCTTGGCATGCGATGCTGTCCATGGCACGGCCGACACGATCGCCATCGGTATCACCGCTGCCAAAAACAAATTTGGGGGCCGGCAGATTCGGTTGATGTGTGCGGATCGGCCAATCGGTGTCGTACAGATTCAGCTGTGGTTCAACGTCAACCAAACCCATGTTGGCTTCGAAATACGCGTCAATGGTTCCAACATCTCTCCAATAGGCGCGGGCACCGGAATGCATGTCGGTAAAGGGATAAGCGTAAACCTGATGGGTACCGATGATTGACGGGATAATATTTTTGCCAAAATCGTGGTCGCTGTTTTGACGGGTTGCGTCTTTGCAAAGCTGGTCGAATAAGAAATGTGCTGAAAAGACGTAAATACCCATACTGGCCAAACATTCGTTTTGTCCAGGAATCGTTTGAGGTTCGTCTGGTTTTTCTTCGAATCCAATAATGCGATCGTGTTCGTTGACTTGCATCACACCAAATTGGCGGGCCGAGTCGCGATCGACCTGCAATGCGCCAATGGTCAAATCAGCATTGAGCTGAATATGTTGTTGAACCATCTTCTGATAGTTCATTTTGTAAATATGGTCGCCCGCCAGGACGACGACATAGCGAGGCCGCTCTTTTTCCAGTGAATAGATGTTTTGATAAACCGCGTCAGCCGTTCCCTGGTACCAGTTGTCGTCGATTCGTTGTTGTGGCGGAACGACGTCGATAAACTCGCCCAGTTCACGACAAAAATAGGGCCTCCAACCCAAATTGATGTGGCGATCAAGACTCATCGCTTTGTATTGGGTCAGTAGCAGGATTTTTCGAAAACCGCTGTTGAGGCAATTAGAAAGTGCAAAATCAATAATGCGATAATTACCACCAAAAGGAACAGCGGGTTTGGCACGGTCGCGCGTCAAAGGTTCCAGTCGCGAGCCTTTTCCACCAGCCAAAACTATGGTCAAAACATCGTGCATCGTTGCCTGTTACCTGTGTCGAAATGAATTCGAATGTCGATGAGTTGTAGTTCGTTTCGACGTTTTGAACTTGGTTCTGTTACGTGAATTCGAAACGAGATTCGCTAAAACACACAAACCAATCCGGTTGTTCTGTTGACATGCATTGTACGCACGGCTGCAAAAACAATTAAGGCAAAAAAATGAAACGGACCGTTCACTGCTCATCCGTTTCTGATTCAGCGGCTATCCGGTCCGCTTTTTCGCGCATGCGTTTATATTCCAAGGCGAGTTCTCGACGCGCCTTTCCCGCTTCCGAGCCATGATTGAAATGGACATAGACCCGAACAATGTCGATCAATGCGAATCCCAGCAAACACAACAGAATCAGCAACATCGCTGAAACCAGAATCGCTCGTGTCCGGGGGTCTTCGGCGACAGCATTCGCAGCCATCAACGCTCCAATGATGGCGATCATGGCACTCATCAACGTTCGGCGGCGGAATTTGCGCAGTGAAAAGCGTTTTGATTCGCTGTCCGAATTTTTCTCCGACTCCACTTGAAACATTTGCCACTGCCAAAACATCAAGACGATGCCGGCGGCCAGCGTGACAAAGCCAATCACGGTTTCAAGCATTTCTATTTCTTTTCTTGTTGACGCTGCGCAATCTTGAGCCACTCGATCAGAACCCAACCTACTTTGGCCATCGATTCACCCGAGCATTTGTCCGGTGTATCCATAGTGGTATGCCAATACTTGTTACTTTTTCGAATGGTCGGATAATCAAAATCAATGATATCGGTTGTCGGAATGCGAGCAATCTCGTTCAACGGCAAATGGTCGTCCCGAATTTCATGGCGAATTTTAGGAACGAATTCTTTGATTTTCAATTGGCGGGCAACGTTCCAAATACTACGAGTTAGGGTTTCGGCGTAATTGTAGCTGTTTTTTTCCCAATACAGGTCGAGATGTTTATCACCGATCATATCCAACAAAATCCCGCAGACGTAAATTGGCTCGTCCGTTTTTTTTGCGGGATTGGCTGCTTCGATGCGACGCTGTTTGGCATATTGCTTGGCAAAATGCGTGGAACCGCGAAACAACGGGTCGCGCGGTCGCTGATAAACAAATTCTTCGCCGTCAAAAAACACAAAATCGATGCCATAAACCCCGCCTAGCGATTTGACATGTTTGCCTAATTCCATCAAAAGTGCACACCCGCTGGCGCCATCGTTGGCTCCGAGAAACACTCCAGTGCGTTTTCGAGGGTCGGGATCACTGTCCGGCAGCGGTCGGGTATCGTAATGCGTGCAAATCAAGATACGTTTCTTTTTTTTGGGATAAAACTGCACAATCAAATTGGTCAGCGTCACCATCTTTCCCGTAATCGGATGCCGCTCTTGAAACGATTGCTTTTTGATCTTCGCACCAAGTTTCTCGAAATGCTTGATCAGCAGCGCCTGTTGTTTTGCCATTCCTTTGGTGCCGGAAATCCGCGGACCGATTTTGCAAATCTCCTCAAGCGATTTCATTGAAAATTTGGCGTCAAACGGGTTTTTGCGTTTTTCCTGATTGTTTTTGTCGCGAGTTTTCGTCTTGGGCACATCGGTGATAATGATCCGAGCGCGATTCTGGTTTTTTTGCTGTTGCGCGTAGCAGTGCACTGATGTCATTGCGTCTCCAGCGACCATGCTCAGAAGCAACGCAATTAATAAATGCAAGTGTTGTTTTGAGAAAAGCATGTCAATAACACCGCGGCAAAGAATTTGGGATTGAAGTAAATGATACGGAACAGTCGCGTGAATTCCAAGTTGAATGTATCATCGGCGATCGAATCATGGTGAAATCACTCAATTCCCGGCGTTTCGACCGCCAACCTGTCCCTTTTGGTGTTAAGAACCAAACTCTAAAATTGTCGGTTTCGCTTTTCTTCGATGCTCATGAATTCAAATCCTGAAACAAAACCTGCGGCAACAAAAAACGCTGGATGCTTTATTTTAGGTTTGCAAGCAATTTCATTGATTCCTGTCGCCATTTTTCTCTCCACCTGGTTTGCCAGTTTTTCATGGTTGCTCGATCTGCTGTGCAATTTTCAGGTCATCATATTTTGGGCGCTGGCCTTTTGCGTTTTACCTTTTTTGCTGTTGCGGCGGTGGCGATGGGTTTTAATGCTGAGCGGATTTACGGTCGTCAGTGCCTGGTGCGTGTTTTCGATTTATCTTCCCATCACTCGGGATGGCAATCCCCAAACCAAGCTGCGAATGCTGTCTTGCAACATTTACCACGAAAATGAAAACCACGATGAATTTATTTCTCTGGTTCGAGAAGTTGACCCCGACATTTTTGTTGTGATTGAATTTACACCTCAGTGGCAGGTCGCACTAGAAAAACTTGGTGAATCGTATCCTTACCAGATTCTGGAGCCGCGATTGCTTGGCGCTGGTGTCGGCGTCTACAGTCGAGTCAAACTCAACGACACGCGGATTTTCCAACTCACTCAAAAAACGGTTCACGATTGCCCGGTCATTCGCGCGCGGTTAACAATTGCGGATCGGTCAGTCAGCATGTTCACGGTTCACGCGTTGTCGCCGAGGTTCCCAGATTTTCAGGAGATTCGCGACGAGGAAATCCGCGAGTTGGCCGATCTGGTCAACGACTATCAAGGCGAAAAATTCGTGGTGGGAGATTTTAATGCAACGACCTGGCTACCGATCATGCGTGAATTTATGCGCACGACTGGGTTAAACGATTCGCGCCAAGGGTTCGGGATTCAGCCGACTTGGCCGCAAAGCGTTTTGCTGGCACGGATCCCGATCGATCATGTATTTGTTTCCAATGGAATTGCCGTTCATTCACGGGAAGTAAAATCGAGCATCGGTTCCGATCATTTTCCGATCGTCGTCGAACTGAGTTTGGCCGACTGAATGATCAGGCAGCTTTTTTAGATGGCGTCGACGTTTGCCGATCATCGTACCAGTGATCCAAAATCCAAGTTGATGCATGCCAAAATTTACGAATGTGGCCGTAACTCGATTTTATGGCGTCAGGTGGATTGGGTTTTCCATGAAAGACAATGACTTTCGCGCCTGGGGGCTGAACGGGCGGTCGAAAATATCGCCAAGGAATCCGAGGCAAGCTGTGCGTTTTGAAACTTGGCGTCCATTGTTCCGGCCAATAAGACAGAATTCCTTGTTCCGCTAAATGGTGTGACAGAAACGCTTGTTCATTTCGGTACTTTCGCCGAATCATTTCTGGGTCGCGGCGAAAAACTTCGATAACATCTGTGTGCGCACCAATTTCAAATCGATAGCAAGAGGAATTGCCAGTGATTGGGCGTTTGCGATGCCAGTGCCAGTCGTGACTAATGAGAAACTGCCCCGGCAATTCAAAAAACGGATCGAGGCTATCAACAATGACAACATCCAAATCCAGAAACAGGGTCGTGCCCTGGAGATCACCCAACGTTTTTTCGAACGTCGTCAGTTTTCGCCAACAGCGCTCCGGTCCATCGGCGATTTCTAAAACAGGCAACGGAAAAACTTCGACGTCATCGCGAATTCCATGACCATTGTCAGTAAAGCAGGCAAAGCGATGTTCACGGCTCAAATGGCGCGCAACCATCGAACGGAGAATGTTGACGTATTTGGCGTCGTATTTTTCGCCCCACTTCATGCAAATGACGTTTACCACAAATCTCTCCCTGATAATTTGCGCGGATTTTAGGTGTTTTGGGAGACTGGAACAAGACGAATCGACATCGCGGATTAGCTAGCGAATCTCAGTGAGGACAAGGTTTCGGGAGGGCGAAGTTTCGGGAGGGCGAAGCTCCCGCTGAGCCATTTTTTTTTTGCGATCGGTAAATCGATAATTTCGAACGAAACAAACAAGACGCCCGGCTCGGCGGGAGCCTCGCCCTCCCTTGAAATATTCGGATGAACTCGCATCCATGGCAAAGCCACTCGTGAGCGGCCAGGCACTAGTCACCGGTACGAAACGCTAACAAACCTGCGGGTGCGCTTTGCCGCTCGCAGGGTTACTTTTTATTTTTGGCTTCCGTTTTGCCGGCGTCTTTTTTGGTTTTGTCGGAGTCTTGTTTGTTTTGGTCAGCGTCCTTGGATTTGTCTTTGTCCGCGGTCTTTCCGTTTTTGGCTTTGTCGCCTTTGTTTGGATCTTTTCCTGGATCTTTTTTCTTGTTCGGATCGTTTTCCTTATCAGCTTGTTCCCGCTCGCGTCGTGCCTGCACTTGCTCCGAAGTTGGCACTCCGTCTCCTTCGCCGAGTTTGGCACGACGGTCAATCACGTATTGCAAGGGGAAATCCAACGGCCACTCTTTGCCTGCAACACGCAGCACGACATAGTATCGCTTCATGTGTTCAATTAAATCTTCGATCAGATCGCCACGTTTGAGATCTGGATATTTCTCAAGCACCTCGGCCCAAATCTCAAAACCACGTTTGTAGTCTTGAATTGCACCGTCTTCGACGATGGGTTTTTTCGTTTGAGGATCGATCTTGGGTCGCAGCGTTACAGGATCGATGGCAATGTACCGATCGTATTTTGATTGACGTTCTTTTTCCTGTGCCGAGTAGATCGCCGTTCGAGCTTCAAACGCTTTTTCAGATGATTCACCGAGAGCTCGTTCTTTCCAGTACGGATAGTTGGTAACACCAGCGTACCGGCCGATCGATTCGCGTTTGACGAGCAATTGCGAGATTTGCAATACAATTCGACGCGCCTCGACGCGATTTTCGTCGGAAACACAATCGGCGACTTTTTTGTCCACCATCGTATCGATTTTAAAGATTTTGTTCCTGGCACGACGCGCCATGATTTGTTCTTCGTCGTCGAGTTCCGAGTTGTCTTTTTGAAGAATTTCACGTTCTTCAGGTGTGACTCCGGCGGAATCCATCACTTCACGTTCAAATTCGAATCGTTTGCCGGGAGCAAGTTTATCCAGTTTTTGTCGCAGCGTCTGAATTTGCCGCGAAGATTTTTCCATTCCTTCGAGCGTGAGTTCAACACCACGGGTTGTTTTCATTTTGATTTGGCCGAACTCGAGCCAGCTTTTCAAAGCCTGCTCACGCCAAAGGATTCGCTGAATATGTTGTGACGGTTGTACCTCGTTCTGCAACGACATCGGCTGGTTGCGCAGCTGTGCAGGGCTCCACATGTAAAACAGATAAGGCGCGGTTCGAATCACAACTGGATCGCCTTCGACACCATTAGCAACCATCGCCAACGAACGCTCGTACCATTGATGCGCCAGCAACCAATTGTCATGGCCATACACGCTGTCGCGGAAACCAAGTTTTTGCCCGCGGTGATCTTCATGGATAAATGGAAATCGCGCCATTGACTCATGAAAATCAACGTCCTGCCGGAACAGTTGACGGAATTGCACTTTTTCGTCGGCGCGTCCGATTTTCTGCCCGGTGAAAAAACCCAGGTTGTCAGTAATTCGGTGATCCCGTCGGTTATACGGAATTCCTTCGGTCAAAAAGTGGAGCCCCTTTTTGACCCAGGCATAGCGAAACTCAAAATCATCGAATTCCGCCGAGACATTGTAGGACAGGTTGTGCGCCTGGTATTGCCAGACGCGCACAAAGTTGGGTTGAATTTTTACCAGCGTGTTTAACGTTGCTTCGAAGGTGTTCCAGTCCTCTTTTTCCTTGGCGTCAATCGCTTGCAACCACAACGATGTACTAGCGACCCCTCGCATTCCCAACAACGAAAATCGCAACGCTTCGCTGGCGGCATCGATTTCGCTGAGTTTGGCTTGCGACAATTCATAGTCGTTTCGCAGTTGAGAAATAACACCGCCAGAATCCTGAATCGTATTGTCCTTGTTACGCGTGGTCGGTCGCGACAGGAATGAAACAGGAACGAGAAATATCCCGATCAACGCGATATAAATAACTTTACGAATATAATTCGAATTATTTGTCATCCTGCAATCTCACGGGTTTTTAGACAGAAGTAACCAAAAACGAAAAGTCCAAAACAAAGCGCCAATGACGCTGCACCAGCGACCATTAAACGATCCGTTTCGATCCAGTAACCATATTTTAAAAACGATGAAAAATCGAGTTTTCCAAAATTAGGCGCCACATAAGTCAGCGAGTTCAAGCAGTAAACAAACACGACATCCGCTTGTTTCATCAAAGTCGTTGCAAATGACTGTTCCATTTCCTCGACCATGTTTTGCTGGGTGACCAGTCGAACCATCGACTCGATAGGTCCACCTCCAGCAGATTCTGGTGCCCGCATATTTCGGATAAATTTCGACAGAAACCCGAGCACAACCACACAAGACGTCCCGAGCATCGTGACGGGAGTACTGAGAAACGTACTGAAAACGACACCCAAGGTCACCACAATCATCATTTGAAACCAGATGCCGACATAGCCTTTGAAAAAATTGAGCCAATATACGTTGTCTTCGGCTCGGAAATAGACGTCACCCAACCCGACACCGATATATTGGCCAGCGTCTTCACAACGCACGATGACTTTCAATTTTCCGTTGGCACCAAAATCATCAAACAAATCGAATTCGCCACTGCTAATTTCGACGCCATTAGCATCGATGTGACGTCCTCGTAGTTTTCTGGAAATCGTCAGCGTTTGCAACTCGTACTCCATGGTTTCGAAAACCAGCGGAGGATCCGAGATAAAAAACGACTCGCTGGCGTCATTGGGATCACTTTGAACGCTTTCGAATTGAATACTGGCTCGAATTCGCCGATCAATTTTTCCTTTGTGAGTTCGGAAAACACCTAACGACAACTCCAAAGGAATTTTTTGGGAATCGCCGCCAAAACGGGCATCACTGAAATCCTGAAACTCAAATTCAGCTCGCGAAAGCGCGGTGCTGCCATCGAGAAATCCGCGGTAATTATTTTGTTTACCAACATTGATACCGACCGTTTCTTTCGTTTTTTTGCCTTCGGCTGTCTTACGTTCACCGGAACGCTCGACAACACCTTTGAGAATTCCTTCACGACTGTAGTAATTGACTTTCTGACAATAGATGGGAACGCGAGCGCGGAAATAACCGCGTGCAGGTCCGAGCTTGACGATCGATTCTCCATCTCGTTGCTCAATTTTCACTGCATGGGTGTGTCCCGCCGCGGGTTGGCAAACGACGCGAAAATACACGATATCCCCATCCGGAAGCGTTTCTTTTTTAACAACGGAATCTTCGTTGGGAGGAACATCGTCTGGCGAACGGACTTCGCGAATATATTCCAGTTGATGGCGATGACCGTTTTCCAGTCCCGTCATCAATTCCTTGATGCAATTTGCGGACACACGACGTCCCGTTTTCGCTTTGCCAGGCGTCACGACGTCGTTAAACGAACTAATCGATCCAACAACCGCTTCAGGATTGTCGTTGTTGGAAACCATTTCGTGTTGATGCGACAGGCCGCGCCAGACAAACAACAGGCTGATCAACGCCATGGTAAACAACAGCACGGTACACAGGGCTCCAAAGCCCATGATTCGACCGAGAATGACTTCGGTCGATCTGACCGGTTTGGTCACGATCGTAAAAATCGTTTTGTTTTTAATATCCTCGGGCAGGCTGAACGCACTAATCAACAGGGCCAGCATCAAAATCAACAGCTGCGTTCCAAACAAAACAAAATTGACATATACCTGTTCTGGATTGCTAACACCGCTATTGATAAACCACCCGCCAAACAACAGAGCCAGGGCGAAAATCAAAAAAGTTACCAGAATCACCCGTCGGCGAATGGCTTCTTTTGCCGCCAGTCGGGCAATCGCGTAAACACGTCGCGGCGAGGTTCTCAGGAAATCGGGAATGGCCTGGGCAATGACACTTGAGACAACGTAGAACGCTTCGAATGGCCCGTGTCGGAAGGTCGCTACAAGATAGCCAGCCAACACGCCTCCGATCACACAAGTCAGCGTGATCGCACCGACCAAAAAAATGGAGCCGGTAATTGTATCTAGAAAATTAGGAATCTCTTCAACGAACATTTGCGGTCGCTATTTTGTAAAGTTGTGTTTATTGTTTTGCTGATTCTTCCCGCTGGTCGATCATACGATGACCGGGGCGTTCTTCACTTTCGCGAACGATGTTGAGGAAGAGTTCTTCGAGTGTGGTTCTCGGCTGTTCAATTGATATGTCTTTTGCTCCGTGCTTGACCAAGACTTGTCGAATTTCTTCTTCGGCTTCTGCGGGCAAGTCTTTCGTGCGAATTTCTGTCTGGTCACTGACCTGCAACAGGTTGTCGACGCGACCGAGTTCCTTGAGTTCACCTTGATACAGAATCGCGATCCGGTCACAAACATCTTGGACGTCGGCAAGCAGGTGGCTGCACATGACAACCGTTTTTCCCTGATCGCGAAGCTCGATGATCATGTCTTTCATCTCGCGTGTACCAATCGGGTCCAATCCCGACGTTGGCTCGTCGAGCAAGATCAAGTCAGGATCATTGACCAAGGCTTGCGCCAAACCAATCCGCCGCGTCATCCCTTTGGAGTATTCTTTGAGTTGCCGTCGCTTGGCCCAAGTCAAACCAACTTTTTCAATCAATTCGGCAACGCGTTGTCGGCGGACACTGCCAGGCATATCAAACAGTCGACCGTAAAAGTCGAGCGTTTCTTCAGCGGTCAAAAATTTGTAGAGATAGCTTTCCTCGGGGAGATACCCAATTCGCTCATTTTTGGTGACTTCGGTCGCGTCCTGTCCAAACACCAGTGCTCGACCTGTGGTCGGGAACAACAGCCCCAACAACAACTTGATGGTTGTCGATTTCCCGGAGCCATTGGGACCGAGTAGACCAAAAATTTCACCCTTGCGGATTTCCATATCGAGAGCCTTGAGGGCACGTACTTTTTGGCGGCCCCAGAAGTCACGATAAACTTTGGTCAAATTCTGAGTTTCAACAACGATGTTCGGATCGTAGTCGGGATTCGTTTCAAGCGATTTTTTGAAGTCTTTGACTGATTCTTCTTTCGCGGCCTTGGTTTCGCTGGCCATGAAGGTTGCTCCTGGAGTATTTGGGAAAGCAATATTAATTGGGGAGTTTTCAGACGTACCAATGCATTCATTCTGTACGCCGCAATTCGCCCCCAAGTTCATCTGGTGACGTGGCAAAAAGAAAAACGAACCAATCCCAGTTTGAGCCCGTTTTTTTGGGCTTTTTACACCCCAGAAACCAGTCCAACATAATAAAATCCAGGCTTCTACAGTTCAAGCCTCATGTGCCGTATGACACCAGGATTTGCGGTATCTCCGCCCGAATTGGCAACGCCCGAAGACAACCCATAGTCGAATCGGTAAACTTGGGACGTATTTTCAGTTTGAGCAAGTGATCCATCGTGAATCTTGACACCGTAACCGATCTGCAAGATTTTTTGTTCGGTCGAATCAATTATGAGCAAGTACCCGGCGGACGCATGTCCAGCCCAGGGTTTCGGTTCAATACGATTCGAGAATTGCTGAAACGGCTCGATAATCCGCATTTGGCTTTTCCGATCATTCACGTGGCAGGGACCAAAGGCAAAGGATCCGTCTGCCACAGCATGAGTTCGATCGCCCGCGAGGCCGGGTTGCATGTCGGATTGTATTCATCACCACATCTCGCTTCGGTCGAAGAACGATTCCAGATCTGTGGCCAACCCATCGAATCCAGTGAAATGAATCGTTTGTTAAGAGAGATTCGCGTGGTGGTCGAGGATCTCGACGAACTGGCCGAACACGAAGAACATTTTCATCGCCCCACCTTTTTCGAAATCACGACTGCACTAGCATTTCTTCATTTTGCCGATCGGGAAATCGATCTGGGGATCATCGAAGTTGGGATGGGGGGCCGTTTGGATTCCACCAACGTCTGCCAAAGCCAAGTGTGCGTGATCACCAACATCAGTTTCGATCACACCGCGCAACTTGGAAACACTTTGGAAAGTATTGCCACGGAAAAAGCTGGCATTGTTAAACCGGGCGTACCCGTTGTTTGCGGAGTAACCGATCCGGGCGCACAAAAAACGATCCACGAAATCGCTGATGCCAAACGAGCGCCAATCGCTCAAGTGGGTCGAGATTTCTGTTTGACCCAAATTGCGGATCAGGCAGAATTATTTCCAAAGTTTGGCATTTCAGGAAATGTGTTTGGCCATTCCATCGAATTGTCAAACTTGCAAAGCGGTCTTGCGGGAGAACATCAATCTGAAAACGCTGCCTTGGCCGTTGCCGCCTTGACCGCTGCTCAAGACCTGGGGATTTCGATTGGTTCGGACACGATGCAACGCGGTTTGGCGAAAACTAGTATACCGGGGCGCTATCAACGTTGGACCGCCGACAGACTTCCGCCTCTGCGTTTGGATATCGCGCACAACGAAGCCTCGATGGCGGCGCTTGGCAAAACGCTTCGATCCGATCCCGATTACCAATCGGCACAGCGTCGCATTTTGGTTTATTCCGTTTGTCGCGGCAAACACAATACCGAGATGCTCCAACAAATATTGCCGTTGTTCGAGCAGGTCGTGTTTACTGAATTTCGCCTCAATCCACGAGCGGTCTCCGCCGAAAAACTGGTTTCCAAAGCTGAGGAAATCAATCCCCAAGTGGCAACGAGTATTGTCGCCGATGCAGATCAGATCGCGACTTGGATCAAACATCATTGCCAAACTGACGATTTCGTGTGCATCACCGGATCGAATTTCCTGGTTGCCGAAGTGCTCCCGACATTGGAGCATCTCTCGTGATCGAGTTGATGCAATTTGTTGTTGAACATGCAGATCGCTTGAGGTACGATTGATCGTTTTAACACGTACATTTTGGGACGAAATTTATGCCAGGCAGTGAACGACGACGCGAATTGCGACGACGCAAAAAACGAAAAGAAAAAATAGCAATGCTGCGAAAACGCGCTGAAAAAGCCAGTGCTTCGGAAAAAGCCGAAATCGCCGACAAACTTCGCAATTTGACACCTGGTGCGAATGTTTTGATTGCAGATATGAAGCTCGAGTCACGCTAGTTGTTTAACAACTCTCCGCCTTCTCTCAATCACTTCCTCAATCTCTTCGCCCTTTCCATCACACCGTTTACTGCTGCGCCGATGTCCGAGTCTCCAAACGTTCCGACTGATAATAGTGCTGAGCTACCACCAGACGCCGGCGAAAATACTGAACCGTTTGTCATCAAACACTTGGTTTGGAAGGGTTTGATACTGGAATCCGGTCTGCTGCTGATCGCGGTCGTCATCGGAAGTCTTGGATTTCGTGAAGCGTCAATGCCGTTGAGTCAAATTGTCAGCGACTGGATTATGCCGTGTGTCTGGGGCGTCATCGCGACGCTCCCGATGTTCCTGGCATTGTTGGTCGTCGATCTGAGTCCCAGTAATTTTTTTCGGCCCATTCAAACGGTCGGAGATCAGCTTTTGGAGCCACTGTTTCGCGGAATGGAAATCTGGAAATTCGTTTTGATTTCCGCCAGCGCCGGTATTGGCGAAGAAATGTTTTTTCGTTGGATGCTCCAAGGCGGCATTGCGAGCTTGTTTGGCAGTCCGGTTTTAGGCGCCGTCATGGCAATCGGTGCGGCAGCCCTGGTGTTTGGGTTTTGCCATTGGTTGAATTTAACTTACGCCATATTCGCGTTTTTTGTTGGCGTGTATTTGGGCTTGTTGATGATACTGACCGATTCGATCGTTGCGCCGATTGTCACTCACGCGTTGTACGACCTGGTGGCTCTGATTTACGTGACCCGTTTTCGATCACGTTTGCGAAATCGTTTGGACGCAGACGTTGGCTGAAGACAAGATTTCGTGGACTCCATGGTCGTATGAGCACCAAGCGCCAGCAAGTGGTTTTGCGCGGTCAAACCACTCGCTGGCGCTTCGTGCTCGTATCCAGTACATCAAATAGGGCCGGTTCCCACCGATCGTTTGGGTAGGATTGGCCGGTGGGAACCGGCCCTGCTGCTAATCGTTATTATTGGCAAAGTTTCACATCTCCGTTCCAGAAGTCGCCAATTCTGCGTGCCCAGTGCTCGACCGGCTTAATTGAGACACAGACCGCCTTCCGATATTACGTTTGAGCAGGTTTTTCAGTATCAACGAAAGGCGAAGCGATGTCGGATTTGTCCCAAAAATTGCAAGAAGTACGTGAAATTGCCAATGGTGAGTTGCAACGGCGCCTGGGAACCGAAGTCCAATCGCACGAATCGATCTTGATTGCCAATTCAAAATATATCGGGCATCGGTTCAAATCGAAAAACATTCAGGTCGAGTGGGTAATCAAATCGGATATGTTTAATGTGATTGATACGACGACCAAGGAATCGTTGGAGTCCTTTAGTTTTGCCGAATCCAGTTCCCGCGAACAGTCGACACGTCGAGCGGCTTAGTCGAAAATTTGGGAGGGCTAGGTCGCCCGTGAGTGAGCGGCAAGGCGCATAAAAAAAACCGCAAAGAATCGTCTTTGCGGTGTTGTTTTCGAGTGAGAAACTAACCCTCTTCTTTTTTCTCTTCTTCTTCCTCAGTCTTTTTAACTTTCTTTTTCTTCTTGAGCGAAAGTTTTTGGACGCGGACTTTAGGAAGTCCCAAAATGGAATCACCTTCCTGCCACCGGTCTTGTTCGATCAGTTTTTCCAGACGTTCGGCGCGAGTCAGAACATTCCGCTGCTTCGCACCGCCGGATGAAATTTTTAAGCTTTTGTCGATACTCATTTGTTTGCTCTATATCGTTGGCATTCGCCAAATTATCCGAGAATTAGAAAGGAAAATTGTATGAAATCGGGTTTCCAACCACAAGTGTCAAATTTGTCGATTCCTTGTGGTTCGACCGCCAATTTGGTTTTCACGAGATAAAAAAGCCAAATTCTGCCGTTTTTCTGATGATTTGTGCGTCTCAGCGAGGCCGTTAATCAAAATCGCGTCGTTGAATTCTCTTACAATAGCGGAAAATCCTGTTGATAAACAATCGCAAGAGCGATGCGTCAGAGGAATTTCGTGGTTTGCTTCCAATCCTTGTGAGGCAATCATTTTGCGACCGATACAAGCACGAAGCGCGAGCGAGTGGTTTGTCCACGCAAAACCACTCGCTCGCGCTTCGTGCTTGTAAGATTTGAGTTGCAACACTTTATCACACGCCTAACTCTCAGGAACGCCAAAACATGATTTCAAAATTTTGCCAACTCAGCATTCTCCAGATATTTGTCTTGTTTGTCGTTCTCATGTCTCCGATTCCGGATGCCAATGGTCAAACGAAATCAAAAAAACCCAACATCCTGTTTATCATCTCCGACGACTTGAGTGCGGAAACGGTCAAGTGTTTCGGCCAACGCCAATGCGAAACGCCAAATATCGATTCGTTGGCCAAAACAGGTTTGATGTTTGAGCGAGCTTACTGCCAATACCCTGTTTGTGGCCCCTCCCGAGCGGCACTGATGTCGGGCATGTATCCGCCATCGATCGGCGTGATGGGCAATGGAATGTCGAAACGATTTACTCAAATCTTGGGCAAACGCCCCTCGATGTCACAGCTGTTTAAAAACAACGGCTACTACACGGCACGCGTCTCAAAGATTTACCACATGCGGGTTCCCGGCGATATCACCGCGGGTGTCGACGGCCCCGATCATGGACCTAGCTGGACAGAAAAATTCAATTGCAAAGCACCGGAATGGTATACCAAAGGCGAACACGAACACCTCACCAACGAAAAATTAAAATTTGATCGCAACAAACATTACAACCTCGGATTCGGCGGTGCATTTTATGTTGTCAAAGGTGAAAGCGACGGTGCAGAACAAGCCGACGTTCTAGCAGCTGACAAAGCAATTGAAATCCTCGAGAAACATCAAGACAAACCATTTTTTCTGGCTGTCGGGTTCGTTCGACCTCACGTTCCGTTGGTTGCACCCAAATCTTTTTACGATCCCTACGATCCCAAAAAAATGAAACTCCCCAAAAAAGTAGCCGATGACTGGAAAGATATTCCCAAGGCAGGGATTTCAAAAAACAGCAATCGTTCGGGGCTGGGTGGGAAAATACTCCAACAGAAAAAAGTAACCGCAGCGTACTACGCTTCGGTGTCGTTCATGGACGCTCAAGTTGGCAAGATTCTTGCGGCGCTGGATCGTTTGAAACTGCGAGACAACACGATCGTTGTTTTCACCGCTGATCATGGCTACCACATGGGCGAACATGATTTTTGGCAAAAAATGAGCTTGCACGAAGAGTCGGTTCGGATCCCCATCGTTATCTCGGGTCCCGGAATCAAACCCGGAAAAACGAAATCACTGGCTCAGCAAATCGACATTTATCCAACGCTTGCCGAGCTCGGTGGACTGGAAATTCCGAAACACGTGCAAGGCAAATCGCTGTTGCCAATCATCAAAGATCGTTCCGCAAAAGTTCACGATGAAATCCTTTGTTTTCGGAAAAAGAAAGACAAACTCATTCGCACCGAAAAATACGCTTTGCTGACCTACGGTGGAACGGATGAAGTTGAGTTGTACGATATGCAAAACGATCCGCGTCAATACAAAAACATTGCCCGAGATCCAAAATACGCCAGTGTCTTGAAACAACTGACGTCGAAACTAGACGCTCGATTGAAAAAAATTCCAGTCCGCTAATCAAATCAGCCAACTCGTTGTCCACGTACGGATCGACCAAGGGTTGGTTTTCACTCGACAAAATGCAGAATGGATTGTCTCCAGACGGTTTGAAAAATCTTTTTTGAGGACATTGATGAGAATCGGTTTGTTTTGCAGCGGTGGTGATGCACCAGGCATGAACGCTTGTTGTCGCGCTGTTGTGCGTGCGGCCGTTGGACGAGGGTTCGAAGTGATTGGCATCAATCGCGGGTATCAGGGATTGATCAACGCCGATTTTTTTGTCGATCGCGCTGGCAATAAATCGATGCAGATGCGCAGTGTATCCGATTGGGCAATGCAGGGAGGCGCATTTTTACGAAGCAGCCGAAGTGACGAATTCCGCACCTCCAAAGGCCGTTCGCTGGCAGTGCGAAACTTGCAAAAACACGAAATCGATGCGCTGATACCCATCGGCGGCGATGGAACTTTTGCGGGAGCCGTCGAATTGGCCAAGCAATGGGATGGACAAATCGTTGGCTGTCCGGGGACCATCGACAATGATCTGCATGGAACGGATTACACCATCGGTTTTTCCACCGCGGTGCAAACGGCGGTAGAAGCGGTTGATAAAATTCGCGACACCGCCGAATCGCACGAACGAATGTTTCTGATCGAAGTCATGGGCCGACACAGCGGATACATTGCCGTCCACACGGCGCTCGCATCTGGTGCCGAAGTGATTGCGATTCCTGAAACGGTGACGGATATCGAAGAAATCATTGAATACTTGAACACACTGCGCTCGCGAAAAAAAACGTCGATCATGATGGTGGTTGCCGAAGGTGATGAACTCGGCAACGCATTCGAAATTGATCAACGATTGCAGGCCGCTGGCAATCCTTACAAAACGCGAGTTGTGGTGCTCGGTCATATCCAGCGCGGTGGTCGTCCGACTCCAGAAGATCGCATCCGTTCGACACAGATGGGCAGTGCCGCCGTCACAGCGCTGGCGGCGGGAAAAACAGGGATCATGATTGGGACGGACGGCGAAGAAATTGTTGAAACGCCTTTTAAGAAGGCAATCTCGATCAAACGTCAGATTCCAGTGCAATTGGTCAGATTGATGGAAGAAATGGCAAAATAATACAACAATCGCTACGACTCAGAACCGCTTCGAGACTGGCAAACGACTCGAAAAACTGAGCGCAACTGCAACCAACAGCAAAAACCCATAGACATCTCTGGCAAGCATTTCAACCAGTTTCGATGGATGCATCAAAGCCAGAAATGTTAATGCGAAAACCGGGACAGCAACGAGTAAGTGCCAGACCTTGAAACTCATGGGTCACTCCTTCGAATAAATGCTCGTTAGTACCAAGCTTACGATTTTGGTTTTTTGTAAACGCCTGATATTTTTTTTGTGAGTTCAGAAACCTGCTTTTCCGCTTTATCCAATGACATCCCTGCACGAATGCCCGGACGTTTGTGTTTCGATTTGGTCAGATAAGCATCTCGCAAAATCGTCATTCGATCACTGATCCATTTACGAGTTTTGCCAAGCATTTTTTGTTTCTCAAAATACACTTTGGCCGATTCGGTCTTTGCCGGTTCAGGATCACCGAACCATTTGATGAGTTGCGTGGCAATCAACCAATGCCCTGCCGCGTTGGGATGCACCGAATCTGGCTGGAACGTGAACTTGGGATTTTGCTTGCGTCGCCGTTTCAAATCGTTGACCATCGCGGTGTGAAGGTCGATGACCGACTGGCCGGATTTCTCGAGTTCGACCAACCAACGAGAGTATCGAGTCATCACGTCGTCGTAGGAAAATTTCTTTCGGGCTCGCGCATCATCGAAAATGGGCGGCGTGATCAAGATCAATTTGGCTCCGCTTTTTTTGACGGCGCGCTGGAGATTTTTAATTCCAGCCTTGTATTTCTCAAACCGCTTGTTATCAAACGGCTGATAGATACCGCAATTGATTCCGTAACAGGCAAAAACAAGATCAGGTTTCGTTTCCTTTAACACCCGTTCCAATCTTTCCGCCAGATCAGGCCGCGGAAACCGCCCACCAGCGTGTCCGTCTTCGCTCAAACCAGAAACCGTTTCGCTCGGCAATCCAACATTGATGACCTGTGGCGAATTCCGTGGCGCTTGCATCACGAGCCAGGAATCAAAATGTGTGATATATCCACCGCTATATGTAATACTATCGCCCAGGAAAACGATCCGCTCGGCATTGAGCAACATCGCGCGGCGGTTTTTATATTCGCCTTTCGATTTCTCTTGTGCCGCAATCGGCATTTGAATCACGACGCCAAACAAGATCATCAGAATCAAAGAATGAGAATTCATGGACGTTTTCATACTGCATCACACTATTTCGTCTAAAATCAATATCACCATTGGACGTTGATCGAGCCAACGATTCAAGTAATGTTTCTAAATTGTAGTGAGGGTTCCATGCTTCGCTTTGTTTTTATCGGATTTTTGTTATCGGTTTATTTGTCGAGCGATATTGCTGCCCAAGAACAGCC
Organism: Pirellulaceae bacterium; assembly: GCA_028280445.1. Classification (GTDB taxonomy): domain Bacteria; phylum Planctomycetota; class Planctomycetia; order Pirellulales; family Pirellulaceae; genus JANQLU01. Next base: position 214,767 of record JANQLU010000136.1, read on the forward strand.
GAAACAGAAACCGACAACGTTCGTCGTTGTGCGACATGCGGATCGGGATGGCTCCAAAGATGCGTTAACTTCCACCGGAAAAGAGCGCGCCAAACGACTGAGTGAACTCGCGCGGATGCTGCGAGTGTCGGCCGTTTATTCAACCGATTATCAACGCACCAAAAAAACAGCCGAGCCAACGGTGCAATCTTTAAAATTGAAATTGAACACATATGCCCAACTGAATCAGAAATGGTTTAACGATCTCAAATCAAAACACCGTGGCAAAGTCGTTTTGATCGTTGGCCATTCCAATACAGTTGGTAAGATCGCCACGGGTCTGGGCGGCAAGGTTGATCAAAAAATTGGACATCACGATTTTGATGATCTGTTTATCGTTATGGTGTCTGAGAAAACCGTACGCGCAGTGCGGCTCAAGTATGGGAAATAATTTTGTCAGTGCATTGCCGATACTCACAAACAATCCATCGATGGTTTGTTGACGTCTATCTGTTGTTTTCGCAACTGATATGTCGTGTAGCGCCATCGACGGGAATCCCAGGGCGAACTGAGCGGCAAGGCGGTAGCCGGCGGGAGTCTCGCTCTCCAGAAAAAATCTCACGCAGAGCCGCAGAGACGCGGGAGGTTGAAGTTGGTGTTTGAACTCGCAAGAATTTCTGACGACAAAGCTAACTAGCCAAGAAGTGTTGATCAATTGTGAGCGGCGAGGCGCTAGCCGCCGGTATTCGAGGGTTTACCGGCGGCTAGCCCCTCGCCACTCACATTAATCAACATTTCCTAGAGCAATAAAAAGAGGCCTCCAACCAATGATGATGAAGGCCTCAGATAAATTCCGTCGATATGCAAATAACAAATAATGATATCTGCGACGGGAATATATTTAAGGTTTTAATGACTCATGCCGGGAACCAGCCGTCTGGTAGGCGACTGGATCGTGTTGTCATGGCTGAGAACGCGAGTCTTGCCAACAAAGTAGTTGGCATTTTCTTCAACAACAAGGTTGTACAGTTTGTGTTTTCCAGCGACCTTGACCGACGAGATCAGTTCGCTGCCTTGAACACAACTCAAGGCCATTCCAGGTTTCAAATCACGGGCTTTGACCCATCCTTTACCGGCGACCCAAAATGGATGTCCACCGCTGGCCTGAATGGTTTCATCTTTCAACTGGATTTTGATCGTCGCCGTTTCAGGACGGACCGTAGGACGCAAAACCATTTTGTACTCAAGGTGTCCGGTCTCAACATTTTGGCTGAGCACTTGGTCTCCGACCTTGATTTGTTCGACAGGTAGCGCTCCGCGTTCGGTCCAGATCAACGTGCCGGCAACCAGACATTCGCACGAACCGCCACCCGTGATGCGTCCACCCGTATTGAGTCCGGTTCTGGTCATTTGCAAGTCCCGATCGTAGACCTCAACATTACGTTGGAATCGATCGTAGTCGATTGGCCGCGCTGAAGTATAAACTTCGTTGAAATCGTTCCACCATTTCCACCAATGCTCAACATTGTTTCCTAATTGAATACCAACCGCGTCATTGAGAACATCGGTGATTCGTTTGTTGTTGACAGCAGCAGAAAAATTCTGCGAATCTTTAGCTCGCTCGTTCAGCGGTACATTCCGGCGAATATCGCGCATCGTTTGCCGTAACGAATCGCCGCCGTTGGTGCGACCCGACGAAATCCGCTGATAAACCGTGTCGTACTGCCGAACGATGTCGGTATCGATCGTTTTTTGCAAGTAAACGTGGCGATAGAGAACTTGGCCACGAGCACCTGGAATGACGTTAACTTGACTGATAATCGGTGAAACCAATTGTGAAATCAATGTTGGTACATAGTCATATTTATCGCGTTTGGAAAGCGCCTTGGTAGCCATTTTTTTGGTTTCGGCCCAAGGGCTATTGAGAGCGATTCGCATCAATGCCAATGACGATTCGGTTTCTTTGAACTGTGCGAATTTGCGAACCACTTCTTTGGAAACATCAACGCTATGATTGGCCAGGATCAATTCAATTGCATGAACACTGGACGCGTCATCAATTTTGCGAAGCGTTTCCAGGGCTTCGGTTCGTTGTTTTGTCGATTTGGCACTGAATTTTTCATGTAGCTCGTTGACCTGCTCCGCCCACGCCTCAAATCGGCGTTTGGTAATGTAAAACTGCTGCGCTTCAACCTGCATTTGTTCTGGTGTGACCCAGCGGCCTTCGATTCGACGATGGCCGAGCATCTGGCGGACTTCTGTACTATTGGGATTGTGCCAGAGGGCGCGTTTGAGATGAACATTTCGTTGAGCCGTCATGCCGGATCGTTGGCACAGACTCGCCAATTGGACTTGTCCGGCAAACGTGTCAGGGGCTTTGTCCCGCGCCGCGACATATTGCAAATGCGTTTTGTTGGCCTGACAGATTTTGGCGATCTGTTCGGGAGTTTTCCAGTCCGTTCCTAAGTTGATTTTTCCTTTCATCGACTGAACCGACGCGACCTTGGTCGACGATAGTTCAGCTGCTTTTTGGAGCAACGCGTCACGTAAGTCATTGCGTCCATAAATTTCGTGGTATTTCGCTTCGTCAACCAAAGCTTGAATTTTGGAATCGGAATTTTTTGTTGGCTTATCGTCTTCTGCCATTAACACTGTTGCCACGGAAGTGACCAGGAACAACGCAGCAAGACTTTCAACAAGCATTCGGGGCTGCCAAACTTTCATATCTTCTCCCTGTAAATAACGCGCACAGAAGTTTGGAGACGGAGGCAGATTGCAAATGGCTTTGCAAAAAGAAGTGGAGTGACGCAACCGAAGGTTATCAAAATATTTTGATTTGGTCAAACATTTTGTTGCCAAAAAGTTGCGTTGCGGCTGAAAGTGGCTTTCAAACCGCAACCCAAGACGCCAGCGCGAGACCAAATGAGTTCCAATTTGATCATACCGAAGTTTTCAGCCAAAACACGAACAATTTTGCCAGCATTTGAAGAGCCGAGGCGACGATGACTGGGAGGGCGAGGCTCCTGCCGAGCCGTAGGCAAAGCCAACGTGAGTGGCAAGGCCGCTTACAGGTTCTGGCTCGGCAGGAGCCTCGCCCTCCCGAGCATACTGCTGCTTACAGGAATTTACTTGAAATCAGTTCGTTTTCTTGGGACGCGGCATTTTTCCTCGACGACCTCGTCCTTTGCGACCTTTTGATTTTTTTCCGGCATTTTTCACTTTTGACAACGGTTCGCCGACCTGGTCATTGAGTGCCGTAATGCGATCTCGGAGCGATGCCGCTTTTTCGAAATCCAACTCATCGGCCGCCGCCAGCATCTCCCGCTCCAGTTCTTGGATATATTCCATGGTCACATATTCTGTTTCGTCGCTGCGACCGACGATTTCGTTGGCTTCGCGATGCGCTTTAATATCCGCTTCGATGCCGGCGCGAATATTTTTCTGGATGGTTTGTGGCGTAATGCCGTGCTGCTGATTGTATGCTTCCTGTAATTTGCGACGGCGCGCCGTTTCGTCAATCGCCCCTTTCATGGAATTGGTAACTTTGTCAGCGTACAAAATCACTTTGGCGTTGACGTTCCGCGCGGAGCGTCCGATGGTTTGAATCAATGAAGTTTCACTGCGGAGAAAACCCTCTTTGTCAGCGTCCAGGATGGCGACCAGAGATACCTCTGGCAAATCGAGGCCTTCTCTCAACAGGTTGACGCCAACCAACGCTTCGAAACGTCCCAGCCGTAGATCCTGTAACAACTCGACACGCTCAAATGCATCCAGTTCGCTGTGTAACCACTTACAAAGAATTCCGTTTTCGCACAGGTAAGCCGACAAATCCTCGGCCAAACGTTTGGTCAACGCCGTTACCAAAACACGTTCCTGTTTCTCCCGCCGAGCTTTGATCTCTTCGACCAAATGTGCCACTTGTCCACGCGCTGGAATGATTTCAATATCGGGATCGAGCAGCCCGGTTGGACGAATGATTTGTTCGACGACTTCGCCTTCGGATTTTGTCAATTCGTAATCATTGGGCGTTGCCGAAACAGAAATCACTTGATGTGTCTTCGATTCCCATTCCTCGAATTTCATCGGACGATTGTCCAAAGCGCTTGGCAAACGAAAACCATGTTCGACCAAAGTCGTTTTTCGGCTGCGATCTCCCGAATACATTGCGCCGATTTGCGGGATGGTCACGTGTGATTCATCAATAAACAACAAAAAATCATCGGGGAAAAAATCGTACAGGGTTTCTGGTGTTTCGCCTTCGTTGCGATCGGCAATATGACGGCTGTAATTTTCGATGCCTGGACAATGCCCAACGTTTTGCAACATTTCGATATCGAAACGTGTCCGGGCGCTGAGGCGTTGCGCTTCGAGCAACTTTCCCTGCTCGCGAAATTTTTCCAGTTGTTCGTTGAGTTCTTTTTTGATGGCATTCACCGCTGCTTGAATGCGGCTTTCCGGTGTCACAAAGTGTTTCGCGGGATAAATGTACAACCGGTCGTGTGTTGAAATCGTTTCGCCGCTGATGGGATGAATGATTGCCAGTTGCTCGATTTCGTCACCCCAAAGCTCCACACGATAAGCGTATTCTTCATAAGCGGGCCAGATTTCGACACAATCACCGCGGACGCGAACTTTGCTTCGTTCGAACGCGATATCGTTGCGTTCGTATTGAATATCGACCAGTTTTTCGAGCATTTGATCGCGGTCAATCGTTTCGCCTTTGACCAGCCCAACCATCAATTTTTTGTAATCATCGGGAGAGCCCAAACCATAGATGCTCGAAACACTGGCTACGATGACAACGTCGTTTCGGCTGACCAGCGAGCTGGTGGTGGCCAAACGCAACCGGTCAATTTCTTCGTTGATCGATGCGTCTTTTTCAATATAAATATCGCGCTGCGGAATGTAAGCTTCCGGCTGATAGTAGTCGTAGTAGCTCACAAAATAGTGAACGGCATTGCGCGGAAAAAATTCTTTAAACTCAGAATACAACTGGGCCGCCAGCGTTTTGTTGTGACTGATGACCAATGCGGGTTTTTGCATCGCTTGGATCACATTTGCCATCGTAAAAGTTTTTCCTGAGCCGGTGACTCCCATTAAAACTTGATGTTTTTTGCCGTCTTGCAATCCGGCAACTAGTTCAGCGATGGCTTTGGGTTGATCGCCTGCGGGTTCGAACGAAGATGATATTTGAAACATGTAATGCGCTAATTGTTGGTGTTTTTCGTTTTCGTGTTGGGGACGATTGGGAGCAAGTACCGTTTTATCGACTCAAATTTTTTGGGTCCAATTCCATGGACTTTTGTTAACTCATCGATGGATACAAAAACTCCGTTTTGTTCGCGATATCTCGTAATGGAACGCGCCGTACTTTCTCCAATTCCAGGCAGATTTGCAAACTCAGTCCAATCGGCCGAGTTGATATCGACCTGGTAATCGGCTTGAAGACGAGGCGCTGCGTCGACATCGATCAACCCCTGACGAATCTTTGTTTGCTGCCAAGTGTAAATGCCAATGCCAATCAATGATGCAAACAACAGGATGGCAATCATCAATTGATCCGACCGACGCAACACGATTTTCAACCGCTCGGGTAGCGATTCGGCTGCGTGGTCGCGGATTGGAGTAGAATCAGCCACGATGACGTTTTCAATGATTGGTTTGTTTGAATTCGATTGCCAATCGCACGATCGGCACGACGAAAAACATGAGCTTTCGCAAGGGAATCTCACAAGAGACTCATCAGTAGCCAGTCCCGTATTATAAACAATTTTCAACAAAGATATGAGGCGCGAAACCGATCAGGTAATGTATAAATGATCCGTCAGCAAAAATTGCCAGTTCCCATCGCCCGCCGACCAATGGATCAAATTTCAATTATTTTTGCTTTTTGATCCATGTCAGGAATTTTGCGATCGCTGGATGTTGCCGCAGTAATTCAAGCGTAAACAAATGTTTGCCAAGATACTTTTCGCTGGGAATCAATCGATGAACCGCATTGTGGCAGGGCCGACAAAGATCAACCGTTTTGTTCATCTGTTCGCGTGAAAAATTTTTTTTGAACCATTTATTACTGTGGCAAGTACGCGGAATTAAATGATGTTCCGTCGTGCCGTCTTTCGTCGTTCGCCCGCACAGTTCACAAGGTTTTTGATTGGATTTCGAGTTCATGACAGACAGCAAGTTTAAGAAAATTTAATCGAGTTGTGTTCCGTGGGTCGAAAAATACGGGAATGTCGCAAATCCCGATTCGTGGGATTCAGTCTGTCGGATTGCCAAAAAATTCTTAAAATGGAAGGTTTTGCTTTTAACGACGAACCCACGCCAGTAGATGACTGCTTCGGATATTGTGATCAAAGGGGCACGCGAACATAATCTTCGCGATGTCGATCTGATTTTGCCACGAAATAAATTGATCTGTTTAACAGGAGTTAGCGGGTCGGGCAAAAGTTCGCTTGCATTTGATACGCTCTACGCCGAAGGTCAGCGACGGTACGTCGAGAGTCTGTCCAGTTTTGCGCGGCAATTCCTCGGTCAGATGCCGAAGCCCGATGTCGATTTGATCGCGGGACTGAGCCCGTCGATTTCAATTTCACAAAAATCTTCTGGCAACAATCCGCGCAGTACTGTCGGGACGATCACCGAAATCTATGACTACCTCCGCGTTTTGTTTGCACGCGTTGGGCAAGGGTTTTGTCCCAGTTGTGAGCGGCCGATTTCAGCGCAAAGCCAGGATCAGATTATCGCCACCATCATGACCCAGATGGCCGGCAAAAAATTCCAGGTTCTGGCGCCAGTGATTCGCGCTCAAAAAGGCGAGCATCGCGACTTACTGGACGATTTGCTGCGACAAGGCTTTATTCGTGTCCGCATCGATGGCAATGTGGTTTCGCTGTCCGATGAAATCAACCTGGATCGTCAGATGCGTCACGACATCGAGGTTGTCGTTGATCGGTTGCAAGGGAAACCGGGAATTCGCGGTCGTTTGGCCGAAGCGATCGAATTGGCGCTAAAAATTGGCAAAGGTAATTTGCTGATTTCAATCGAAGATGACTCGTCAATTCCAGCCGAAGCAGCTGAACAAAAATCCACCAAAAGCAAGCGAAACAAAAAACGAAATACATCTGACCACATTTTTTCGATTGCCTACGCTTGCACCTCCTGTGGCATTAGTTTTGATCCGCCCACACCTCAAAAATTCAGCTTCAACAGCCCCCAGGGAATGTGCGAAGAATGCGAAGGGCTCGGTGAGCTATTCACATTCGACCCCGATTTATTAATTCCTGATCCGACGAAATCGTTCAAACAGGGCTGCATCGAGATCCTGGGCAAATGGAAAGACCTCGGCCGTTGGCGAAGACATATTTATCAAGGCGTTGCCGATACGATCGAACGGATCGAAAAACTGCCCGAAGGCACGATGTTGGAAACAGCTTGGGAAAAAGTGCCTGAGAAAATTCAGGACTTTTTGCTGTGGGGGACCGGAGACCAGCATATCACGTTTACTTGGCGCGGTGGCAACGCGCCCATGAAATACGGCGGCCAGTACGAAGGCGTGATTCCTGACCTGATGGGGCGCTATTCCAATTTAAAAAGCGCTCCCAAACGACGCCAGCTGGAACAATACATGAACACGATTGATTGTGCTTCATGCGAAGGGGATCGACTCAATCGACAGGCGCGATTTATTCGTCTCGAATCTGGACACCCCGAATTCGCGGACAACCCTATGATGTCGTTGCCGCAAATCTGTAAATTGTCTGTTGCCGATTGTGCAAAATTCTTTGAAGACATTCGCCTCGAAAAAACCAAGGCCTTGATTGCGACCGAGGCACTCAAGGAAATTCGCGCTCGACTCGGTTTTCTGCTCAATGTTGGACTCGATTATCTGACCCTCGATCGAACCGCCCCGACGCTGTCCGGCGGAGAAACACAGCGGATTCGATTAGCCAGCCAAATCGGTTCCGGCTTGGTTGGAGTCCTTTATATATTGGATGAACCTTCGATTGGATTGCATTCGCGCGACAATGACCGACTGATCTCGACACTGCAACGGCTTCGCGATTTGGGAAATACGGTGCTCGTCGTTGAACACGACGAAGATACGATGTTGGCATCGGATCACATCATCGACTTTGGACCCGGCCCGGGAGTCGGCGGCGGAGAAGTCGTTGCCCAAGGCGCGCCTCCCAAAATCATCGATGCCGAAAAAAGTGTTACCGGGCAGTATCTCGCTGGACAACTGAAAATCGAGGTGCCGGAAAAACGACGGCCGGTTGATCGTTCGCAATGTCTCAAGATCGTCGGAGCACGTCATAACAATCTGAAAAACATCGATGTCGAGATTCCAATCGGCGCATTTGTCTGCATCACCGGTGTCAGCGGTTCGGGCAAAAGCTCGCTGGTCAATGGAATTTTGGTCGAAACACTTCGCGAAGAACTCAATCATGGCCTGTCCGAAGCTGGCGACCACGACGAAATCGTTGGCCTGGATTTGCTGGATAAAATGATCGCCATTGACCAATCACCGATTGGGCGGACGCCGCGCAGCAATCCTGGCACCTACGTCAAAGTGTTCGACGAGATTCGCAAACTGTTTACGCAATTACCCGAAGCAAAACGTCGAGGTTATGCGCCAGGCAGATTCAGTTTTAATGTCAAAGGAGGACGTTGTAGCGCATGCGAAGGCAATGGTGCCAACAAAATGGAAATGGATTTCCTCGCCGATTTGTGGGTCACTTGTCCGGTGTGTCGCGGAAAACGATTCAATCGAGAAACCCTGCAAGTTCTGTATAAAGAAAAATCCATTGCCGATGTTCTCGAGATGGATATCAAAAACGCACTCGATTTTTTCGAGAACATCCCAAAAATCTACGACAAACTCAAAACGCTCGACGCGGTCGGATTGAATTATCTTCAAATTGGACAGCCGTCACCGACATTGTCGGGAGGCGAAGCGCAGCGCATCAAACTGGCTCGTGAACTCACCAAAAAAAGCACAGGCAAAACATTTTACTTGCTGGACGAACCGACGACGGGTTTGCATTTTGCCGACATTCAGATGCTACTCAAAGTCCTGCATAATTTTGTCGATGACGGAAATACTGTATTGGTGGTCGAGCACAACATGGATGTCATCAAAACCGCAGACTGGATTATCGATCTCGGGCCCGAAGGCGGCGAAGGTGGCGGTACCATTGTGGTTCAAGGAACGCCCGAAGAAGTTGCCGCCTGCAATAAATCTGAAACTGGAAAGGCGCTTCAACGTGTTTTGGGATCGCGTTCCAAGGCATCACAAAACGGCAAGCCAACGTCGCGACCGAAAAAGAAACCTCAACTGGCAACTCAGATCAAAGTTCGCGATGCGCGTCAACACAATTTGCGCGGGATCAATACCGAAATCGACCGTGACAAAATGACGGTGTTTTGCGGGCCGAGCGGATCGGGCAAAAGCTCGCTGGCGATGGATACGATCTATGCCGAAGGTCAACGACGCTATGTCGAAAGCCTGAGTTCGTATGCACGGCAATTTGTCAATCAAATGCAAAAACCCCGCGTCGAAACCATCGAAGGTCTTTCACCGGCGATCGCCATCGAACAAAAAAACCTGGGCTCGACACCCCGATCAACGGTCGGCACGGTCACCGAAGTTTACGATTTTCTGCGAATTCTGTTTGCCCGACTGGGAACACCGCACTGTCCCGATTGCGGCGTGCCTATCGGAACGCAAACGTCGGATCAGGTGGTCGACAAAATTTTGCAGATAAAATCTGGGACTCGGTTGTATTTGATGTCGCCGATCGAGTTGGATACCAATCAAACTTACGCACAACTTTGGGACGAACTGCGATCCGCAGGATTCACCAGGGTCCGCGTCAACGGTAAAACGTTTGGCGTTGACGATTTGCCGGACATTACGAAACGAACCCGGCACCATGTCGAAATCGTTGTGGATCGAATCGAAGTCAAGAAATCCGCTCGCAGCCGAATCGCTGACAGTGTCGAATCCGCGTTGTCTTTGGGACACGGCGTGATTCATCTGGCGGTCTACGATCCAGACAAACCGGAAACACAATGGGCGACCATACGTCATAGCCAGCACTTGGCCTGTGACCGTTGTGGTGAAAGTTTCGAACAACTGTCGCCACACAATTTTTCGTTCAACAGCCAATTGGGTTGGTGCGAAGATTGTGAAGGACTCGGAACTCAGGAAGGGGCCGACCCCGCTGCATTGGTTCGCGACCACAAAGCGACGTTGGCCGATGGCGCCATCAAATTGTGGCCCGAGTTGGATCTCAAATACTCGCGCGCGATGTTGACGGCGTTATGCGATGCCACAGGAATTCCGATGGATATTCCTTTTGAACAACTCTCGGCCCGACATCGAAGAATTTTATTTTTCGGAACGGGTCAGCGCTGGATATCGTACGAGAATCCTGCATCGAATCAAAAACTCGAATTTCAATACCACGGTCTGTTTCCAACGTTGAACATGGCCGCCCGGCTTTCCGCGGGACTTCGACAACGGATGCTGTCGTTGGTGGACACCGTCGAATGCGGTAGCTGTTTTGGCAGTCGATTGCGCAACGATGCGGCAGCGGTTCAGTTTCGCGATAAAACAATCGACGAAGTTTGTCGGTTACCGATGAGCGAACTACAGACGGAAATCAAATCCTGGAAACTCAATACACGCGAGAAAAAAATCGCCGGTGAAATCACTCGTGAAGTAACGAATCGCGTGCAATTTCTCAACGATGTCGGCCTGAATTATTTGACGCTCGCTCGCACGGCAAACACGTTGAGCAATGGTGAAGCTCAACGAATTCGCCTGGCCAGTCAACTAGGTAGCGGACTTTGTGGCGTTCTGTATGTGCTCGATGAACCGACCATAGGGTTGCATCCACGCGACAACACTCGATTGATTGCAGCACTGCAACGGCTGAGAGATCTCGGCAATACGTTGTTGGTTGTGGAACATGATCGCGAAGTGATCGAAAGCTCTGATGGGATTTGCGATTTTGGCCCCCAAGCGGGTATCGGCGGAGGAGAGATTGTCGCCCAGGGTACCTACAAAGAAATACAAAAGAAACGCGGTTCAGTAACTGGACCGTACCTGAGCGGTAAAAAGAACATTCCTTGTCCCGCTAACCGTCGCCCCGTCCTGGTTGATTCGCAGCCGCAGAAAAAAAAGCCAGTCAAAAAGAAATCAACGAAAAAGAAAGCGACGAAGAAGAAAACTTCAACGACAAAAACTTTGACGGCAAAGTCGGTGGTTCGAATTCCGGAAATCAAACTGGCACAAACAATCGACATCATCGGCGCGCGGCAACACAATTTGAAAAATGTCGACGTTTCGATTCCGCTGGAAACATTGACTGTCATCACCGGCCCCAGCGGCTGTGGTAAAAGCTCGTTGATGAACGACGTTCTGTACAACTCGTTGGCCAGTCGACTGCATCGCGCATCACTTACGCCCGGCGTCCACGAGACGATCCGTGGCATTGAGAAAATCAACAAAGTCATCCGAGTCGACCAAACGCCGTTGGGCAATTCACCGACGTCAAACCCGGCGACTTACACCGGAGTGTTCGAACAAATCCGAAATCTGTTTTCTCAGTTGCCGGATTCCAAAGTTCGCGGGTACACGGCGCGGCGATTCAGTTTCAATGTTCCCGGCGGACGCTGCGAAGAGTGTGTTGGCAATGGACAAATCTGCATCGAAATGCACTTTCTGCCAGACGTCTGGGTCAAGTGCGAAGCGTGTCAAGGTCGTCGCTACAACGAGGAAACATTGGCGGTCAAATATCACGGCAAATCGATCGATGATGTTTTGAACATGTCTTGCAGCGACGCCGTTAAATTGTTCGAAAACATCCCCAAGATTCGCCGCATCCTGCAGACGTTATGCGATGTGGGTCTCGATTATGTTTGCCTGGGCCAGGCCGCACCAACATTGTCCGGAGGCGAAGCACAACGCGTGAAACTTGCCGCCGAACTGGCGCGCCCCGATACCGGCCAAACCTTGTATCTGCTCGACGAACCGACCACCGGATTGCATTTTGATGACCTCAAAAAACTGTTGGAGGTCATGCAGCGGTTGGTCGATGTGGGCAACACGGTCGTTTGTATTGAACACAATTTGGATGTGATCAAATGCGCGGACTGGATCATCGATTTGGGACCCGACGCAGGGCAGGCGGGTGGCGAAGTGGTCTGCTGCGGTACGCCTGAAATGATTGTTCAATACGATCAAGCCGCCCGCAAATCGAAATCTCGTTCCAAAAAACTGCCGCGGAGCTACACCGGCGAAGCGCTTGAAAAAACGATTGCCGAGAGCAAATACGAAACGCGCACTCCGTTTGATCCCGAAAAAGAAATCCGAAAAAACCTGATCGAAAAAGAAATCGAGGAACTCGGTGCCGAAGCCAAAATGCCGTGGGAAACCAACGGCCGCCGCTGGCATGTCGAGGATCGCGTGGGGCGCAAAGGCGAAAAAGTCGAATGGGAAGGCGCGATTCTCGAACGTGTCGTTGATCGGATTGAATCCCACGCAGGTTTTTCCGCAACCGACTGGAATTCACGCGGAGTGGTGGAAATTTCAGGTGAAAAAAAATCACTCGGTTGGTTTTTCCACGCGATCACCGGCGAAGCCTGGTTACTCAAAATGAAATTTCGCGTCCGCAAAGGGACGTTTAAACAGGCCGATTTGGCGGAACGGATTCCGTTGAAAACGCTGAACGAAATGGATGAAATCCCCAAATACGGCAACAACCCGCGCGTCAAAGTGACAACGTTGAAAGGCCCCTGGCAGGAAGTTGAAATTCGCGCTTTTACTTTGGCGGAGATCGATCATGACGAGTTCTGGAAATTCGTGGATGAGGCGGTCAAAGGATTTCTCGAAAAAATTGAACGCGTCGAAACCAACCTCGAAGAACACATGCCCTGGACCAAACTTGGACAGAAATGGCATTTCATGCGAAAAGGTTTTTCGTCTGGAAAAAAAGTCCGTTGGGACACAGAGGTTTTGGAACAGCTACACGAGTTGCTGGTGGCGACGGCGCCCGAAGCGCAATTTTTGTGGAGCAATAAACAAATCGTGCACTTGTACATTCCACAACAAAAAGAACCCTGGGCAAGTATTCAAACAAAAAAAACGGAAGCTGTTTGGCTGCATTTGACAGGTCCTCAAAACAGCGTGCCGTTAGGCCGTGTTTCGAATCTGTCAAAAAATGCAACGGTCAGTAACGCCGGAACCAAAGATGTCGTTCGATTGAGCTTTGACACGGTTGATGAAATTGCCAATGAAGAACTTGCGCAATTCTTGACCGAACATTTGGAAATGATCTCAGTTTGAGTTGGGCCGGTTCCCACCGGCCGTTTGTTTGGATTGGCCGGTGGGAACCGGGCCAACAATCGCGATTTGCCGTATTTCTATTTCGTCGCCTTGTTTTCAAATCTCAAATCAGGCCGAAATCGCTGCCCGTAGATCATTTCAAAATCACTGGATTGCATGATCAAGACATCCAGGTTGGAGACAACATTTTTGACCGGGTCGCCAATCATGGTTTCCAGCTTTTTCCGCTGGGATTTGGTCAACGCGGCCAAAACACGTTCGTGATACTCCGATTCAATTTTTTGGGTTTGCTTGATCAGCCGACGACGAATTTTCTCGGCCCGGCTTTTCAGTTGGTTTTGCTGCCGAGAGCTGATTTTGAGTTCGTCGACAAAACTACTTTCGACCAGCATCGTGAGCAGGCCAATTCGATCAATCGCGATCGAACTGATAATCCGATCCAGAACTTTGTTTTGGTCGGGACTTAACAGTTGTTCGATTTCACTAACGCTATGAGTAAACAATCGCTGCAACTGGGCTTCGCGATCCGCTCGCCATTTTTTCATTTCCGCATCGGTTCCGCCGTCCCAGGAAATCATCACCCATTCCTGGTAATGCTTTTGCAGCTGTTTAATTTGGTGGGTTTGCTTGGCGGTCAGATTCAGCGTGTCGCGAAAACTCTCCTGCTCCGCTCTCCCATTCCAGCCGATGCCGCAAATTTGAAACAACCCTCGGACAACGTCGCCGCCGAAAACCAATTTCTTGGAACGTTGTTTACGAATTTTGGGTTGCTGCAAGATAAACTCACCGAACGGATCGAAATCGAATGTATCTGGAAAATTCAATGGACAAAGGTGTGGCCAGGGATGATTTTTCTCCAAGTCGTCAAAACGCCGGATGGCCGATTTTTTTAATTGGCAATAGAGGACGCCGACGGGCACATTGGTCAGACTTGGTACACGAATGACCAATTTTTCAAAACTCTTGCGTTGACTGGGGCGTAACTCGCTCAACAACTCTTTGACACATTCCTGTTTGAGCTGTTTGAGTTTGTCGCGAACCTGAACCGCCGCCGCGCGAGCCACCTGTTTGATTTGAGCGGACTGTTTGGCAGAAATTTCTAGCGGTTGTTTGAACACTCCTAAGACCAAATGGTATGGCAACCCTTGTTTGCGAATATGATATCGGACAACAAGTTGTTTCAAGCGTTCGCGTTGATGTGGGAGCAGCAAATTGGAAATGACTTCGTTGGTTTTTTTATTTGCTGCTTCCAACGCAATGATTTTTTCTTCGTATTGCTTTTGCTGCTCGGCACTGGATTTGCCAACCGAGGTCCCCGGTTTTTTCCACTTTCGAACCGCTGCATCGAAATCCGAAACCGCCTGTTGCAGTTTTTTTTCCTGCTCGGCGGTAAACTGCAAATCGTGCCTGACGGCATCATGATCCAAAAACTTCAGCAGAGGCCTGCCACCGAGAAACCGGTGCTTGGGCGTTAATATCAAACCAAGTTTTCCGGTAATTTCGACGCGATAGACATTGGTATGTAAACTGGTGACCAACCGACGTTCACGCTGTTTCAAACGAAACTGGTTGATGGTTGCTGGTGAAAACTGATCGATTTCGGACTGCGAAAATCCCTGAATTCTGATTTTCTGTCCGTCGATCTCCAGAACACCCGACTTTTCTGTTGCCTGGCCAGCAACATGATAGCTATTCGTCAGTGCCGAATACGAAACTGTCAAGAAAATGAAAAAGGCAACTGACCGTTTACTGCTTTTGCAAAACATGACTACGTTCCGGCTCGCGACGGGATCAAATATCAACGACCATCTGTCATTTCACCTTGCCAGATTTTGGATTGACCGAATGCTCCGCCTTCTGGTTGGCGAATAATGTGTTTGGGAAATTTCATTTTGAAAAAACTGGTACCCACCGAGCCTCGGCCTCCAATGGCATCTTGCACTGACTGGCCTTGTCGTACCATCACAACCGGTGGAGCAAATCCGCCTGACGTACCAACGCGCCGCCAAAACACTCCATTGGCGTCGGCAATCTGCATATCCAAAATGGTTTCCTGAGTCGTTACTGATTCGGTTCGACCGCCTCCCATACCGCCGACACCCGACACTTCGTACTGAGTCGTTTTGGTTTTGCCTTTGGCGGTCGAGGCAGTCAGGACCAACTGCCCTCCATTGGGAACGACCTTGAGCCCTTTGTTTTCAAACTCTTTGGTCAGATGCGCGGTGACCGCATCTCGCTGCTCGAACGTAATTCCACTAATTCTGATATTCAGCGAGATCGTCATACCCGCTTTGACAGCAATCATCGAATCCGGATCGGTTGGAATCGCGGATTTGGCTGCATCGTGTGGTAATGTAAACTTGGTCAAGGATTGATTGATTCCTGATCCGCCGGCAATCCACACGCTTCCGTTACTATCCAACACCAGGCGAGGTCTGCCCATTTCGCCCATTTGAATGATGTCGGTCGCATTGTATTTCCAAAGTGGTACGCGTGTTTTGGTATCGATGACGATAATCGTTGCCGCTTTGACAACAGCCAGGAAACGCTCGTCAATCCAACGGACATGGTCACGATAGCCTTCGACGCTGGCAGAAAAATCCTCGACCAGTTTCATGCTGGAATCGAAAATCTTGACCGAACCTTTTCCAATCACTGCGACGCGACCGGCCTGGCTCACGGCAAATGAACCATTGTTGTTGCCGAGTTTCGTCGATCCAACACATTTCGCGTTTTCCAGATCGATCGCAATTAAGCGAGAAGGATTTCCCATGCTGCCATTGATGATGGCATAAAAATATTTTCGATCGCGCGAAATCTGATAAGCATTTTGTGTGATCCCCGAGAAATGTTTTCCCGTCTCCATTTGCGCGATGGCTTTGACTTCCCCGGTCTCCCAGATCACAATTTGGCCTCGGTGGCTGATCGTCAACACTTTGTCATCTGCCGTAAACGCTACGAACACCGGTGTCCGAAACATCTTCATTTTGCCAGGCAGCGCCCAACCGGCATGATGGGCGATTTTGCCATCAACAATTTTCCAGATATCAACACGGGATTGGCGAGCGAATTTTCCCGATTTTGTCAGCAACATTGAGTTGTCAGAATTGATATCGCAAACCACGGTTGCGCCTTCGGCTGGCAACTCTGCTTTACCAACAATTTCACCTTTGGCCATGTCGTGAATCATCAGACCAAGTTTGGCTCGGGGTCCGACTCCCATACGGACAACACCGATCGCTTTGGTGCCACTACGATCAAAAATCAAGTCATTGAATTTTGCCAATTGAGGCAGATCCAGATCAAATTCATCCGCCTTGATTTCAGCTTGGGGTGATGTGTCTTTGAACGCACGAAACGGCTGATCGACTTTGGAACTGATTTTTGGAACGCCATCGAGATTGGGGTTGGTGAGATCCTTGGCAAAATTTTTCAGTTCGCTTGGATCCATGTTTCTCAATTTGTCAAAATCAAATCCTGTTCCTGATTTTGACTTGCCGCTGTTTCCCGCTGTTTTTGAACGATCCGGCGCGTTCGATGCCTTGGCTTTGGCTAATTGCGCTTCGATCCGTTTGACATAAGCGTTGTCCGATTGACTCAGCGAAGTCAGCGGTACCGATATTTCCTTGCCATCTTCTTTTTTCAATTTGACTTTGTCGCCATCCAATCCGAGGTAAGTCGCTTTGATTGAGAAACCGCCTCCCGAACTGGTCCACTTGCGCGCTTTGACGACGGGTGGTTGTTCGACGAGTCGGATGCTCCTGTTTCCAAACAGTCGGCCCTCGTGCTTTCGACCTCGTTTATCGGTAAACGTTGCTTTGAGCATATGGCCTTGCCGGATGATTTCGGTCACTTCGGCATCGTACCAATCCCCCAGAAATTGGACTTTGATTTTGTCACCGGGTTTTAAACGTTTTTGGGCGTCGGCCGGTTGGACCGCCGCGACAAACAAAATCAAACAGAAAACAGCGATGGCGAGAACAGGAAGTTTTTGCAATTTCATAGATTGACCATGTCAATTGTCAGTATCGATGGATTTCAAGACAGGCATCGATTTTAAGCACATTTTGTCCAAAACACCATTGATTTCTGGCACCTCGTTTAGCGTAGCACTATGAAATAACAAGCGCAGTGCACCCTTGAAAACCGGATCGAATGAAGGTTTTTTAATCCGTAAAAAACTGTTCCTCGACCGGCATGTCAGTGCTGGCAATGGAAAAAACGGTACCGGACACCATCCTCAGAAACTTGATCGATCTCACGAGAAGCCTCTGTTTTTTGAGTTTGATGAGCGTTCTAATATTCAATAAAGAATGAAACGACTCACTTGTCATAACATCGAAAATGAGAGACCAGCCCATGAAAAACATTGTTCGCGTACTTTTGATTTGGTGCACTGCAACCTTGTTAGTATGCAATGTCAACGCACAGGATTCTATTAAAGATTCAGAACGCGCGCCGATCATCTTTGACGTCGATATTCAAAAACTACGCAAAGATCCTTTTTTCAAAAGTGTTCCTATTGAAAAAATGCTCCAAGACGAAGGCATGATTCCTCCCGAGGAGATGTTTGACGCAAAATCTGTCATTCGAATCTACGGAGCGTTTCAGTTTCCGAAATCGATGGAAGACGTCATGGGAATGGGACCGAATTCCGACCTGCCATTTAACTTTTTTGTTCGGGTTGGATTTGCCGATGGTAAATCGTTGAACAAAATTTACGAAGAAGTTTCTCGCAATGCGGGCAAGGTGGAAAAAAACGGAAAGACCTACCTGACAGCCCCCGAAGGCGAAGGTCCGTCCAATTTTTTTATCCATAAAGTCGACGAAAAAACATTGGAGTTCGGCACGGACAAATACGTATTCAATAAAGACCGCAAGGTGCTCACAAAATCCGTCGAAAAGCTTTGGAAAAAAATAGATTCAAACACCGCCGTTCGAGTCGCTTACGATGTCGAGGCATCGCGAAAGTTTCTCACCGAAGCGATGGATATGATCATGGAAGAATCCCCGATGGGCGAAGGTGAAATCGCGATGTTCAAGGAAGTCGTGTCATTTGTCAAAGACGTCAGAGTGGCTTCACTCGGCATGGATTTGGCCAGCAAGAAAATGCTGGAGTTGATCTCCGAGTCGAAAGACGCCAAAGGGGCAACCGCCGTTAAAGAAACCTTGGATGGACTGTTGTATATTGCCCGCACTGGTGGAAAAGCGGGAATCAAGCAAATGCCAATCAAGGACAAAGCAGCAGTTGGAGCAATGACCGATATTGTGAATCAACTGAAAGCGAAACAAAAAGACAACGTGGTCTCCATCACGATCAATCGTCCTGAGAACTTCGATGAAGCCATGAAAGGCTTCATTGTCGAAATGCAAAAACAGCAGGCGAAACTTGAAAAGATGAATAATTTTCGACAGTTCGCCATCGCCGTTCACACTTATCACGATTCCTACAAAGGTCTACCGTTTAATCTTCGCGATGGCAGTCGGATGAGCAAGGATTTGAGTTGGCGTGTTCGCGTCATGCCGTTTATGGAACTCAACAACATCTACGATCAAATGGATGCCTCGAAACCTTGGGATCACGAAACCAACAAAAAATGGGCCAGCAAAATGCCCAAGATGCTCGGCAAAGATGGCAAAAACACCAGCATTTGTTGGGTCAAATCCGACATGCAGACGCTGGAACAAATTGCAAACGCCGACGGCACCTCCAATACGATCATGTTGATCGAAAACCCCAAAGGTGTTCCCTGGACACAAAGCAAAGACATCTCCGTATTGGAAGCCGTCAAAATGGTGAAAAATCTGAAGGATGGACAGGAACTCGTCGTTGTCATGTATGACGCCAGTGCCCGAACGATTAACAACAAAATCAAACGGGATACTCTGAAAGCGTTGTTGACACCTGGCGGAGGCGAAGTCATTGACGATGATCCGTTTTCCAACGACCGTCCGCGACCAAGACCTCGATTCAACGACAAAAAAGAAGATTTCGGTCGAAAGGTAGAAGGCAAAAAAATTCAAGGTGGAAAACGAAAAAAAGACGTCGGTAAAAAAGCCGTTGGCAAAGAGGAGTTTGACAAACACGACAAATAGTTGCCCAAACCGTTTTTTAATATCCGGGCCGACAGCTCACCAAGTTGTCGGCTTTTTTTACAATTGCACTTGGCTGCAAAAGGACAGCAACGCACTGTCAGGTCAAGTCTCGAATCGAATACTACAACTCAACCGATCTCAAGTGATGCTTCTGAATTACCGCTTCAAATTGGACATTGCGTCAATAAGCTCTTTGTATTTCTGTCTGTCTACGTAATACGTTTCCTGGGCCAACTTGGAAATGGCGACAAATTCCAATGGCTTACCAAACTTCTTTTTTAGTTGGGCACGTTTTTCACTGGGTATCTGCCGATAGATCGCTGCGGTTTGTTGTTCGACCAAAAGCTGTATGGCATCATTCAATTTTTTAGTTTGCTCTTTCACGGCAACACGTATTTTCCGTATTTCCGATCCAGTTGCCTTGGCCAGTTTTAGTAAATGTTCATCGCGCAAATATCCTAAAACGGAATGCTCCATCTGCTTACACTGCCGCACCAACTGAAACAGTCGCTGTTTTTGGTGAGGCAATAGCAGCTTCAACCGTTCATTGTGATACTTGGTATAGTTTGCATTCATCTTGGCGTTGTAGGCATCTACGTCTGCTTGATCAATGAGATAACGCCATGAACGTGGCCCCACCTGAAATTCCTCCCCGGTTGGCTCTGGAATTTGCTGACCTTTCTGGTAACAATCCTGCAATAGCGTTAAGTGTTTTTTGTGTTGCTCATCGAGCCATTCGAGTTCAGAAACCACGGCATTGTTAATCAACAGACGTGACCAACCTCGATATGTCTTTTCATCCATTACATCCTTGAACATCGGCCCATGAAGATCTTTGACATATTTAAAATTGAATATAAAAGTCTGGCTGAAGACAGGAATGATTGTTGTTGGAGCTTGTTCCCCGACAATCTTGAGCAGACGTAGCCGTGTTTCCTTCGACAACACCTTGAGCACTTCTGCGCGATGTTGCTTTACTAGTTTATCTACGCGCTTGTCGAACCCAAGCCAGTGATTCTGTTTGAGGTATTCAAAAAACGCAGCTTGCTCCGGTTTTGTGAACCCAGCTGCTTTCAGAAACGGTTCCTTTTTGCAGTAATAAAACGGCCAGCGTGCTGCACCGTGTGCCTGCAAAGCAACTTGAGCAAGCCGAAGTTTTTGTTTTTTGGTTAATGCATTTAACAAAGTAGTGTAATATTCGTTTTCGATTTGCTCTAGCAGTTTCCAGTACTCATCAGATTCTGCCTCCTCAAGTTCATCAAGCCGATTTTCTTCTTCCAGGTCTGATCCTACGTGAATCCGGCGCTGCAGTGCAACTGGCTCCCGTATTGCTTTGCGGTACCTCGCACTGGCAGCCTTGAATTGTTTTTCTTGCTCTAACGTAACATCAGGAATCAGACGATTATTGTCTCGCCACAACCAAAAACCTAATCCCGCACCAAGTTGTCTTTGCAACGCTTTGCGTTCGGCAGTTACTTGCGCCTGTTCCTGTGCGAGACATGTATATGTCGTACCGAACGCAAGTAGCAGGCATAAGATTGTTTTCATGTTCATCATTATTCACTCCGAAGCATGTTAGAATGGTGCAGGTGCGCCTTTGTACTTTAGTTCCATCGTTACTTCTAAGTAGGACACACCTTTCTCCTCTTCAACGGTCTTCCATTCCGCACCCTTTTGATATTCCAAGTTAATCGTGTACTTTACTTTGTGACCATTGTCTTCCGTTTTCCATGTGTGTCTAAATGAACGCATGCCACGCCTGTTTTCCTCAACATCAAATATCTTCACCGTATGTTTCTTACCTTTTTTGTCTTCATAAGTCACTTTGTAACGAAACTTTGGTGAGGTTCCATATTTTGCTCGGACGTCAGCAGAAAATTCAGGAATAGGCGTTTCAAAAACAAAGGATACGACCATATCTGCCGAGATAAACACCCAAAAATCCGTGTCTATCTGTTGTTTCTGAATAAATATCTTGTCTTTTAACAACTGAGGATGCGAAGTAAATTTGGCACTAAAATGATGTAACTGCCCATCTTTGATATTTTTCAGTGGTGCACCAGAACGGTTAGCCATCAGCCACACGCTGGCTTTAGATACTTCCACTTTGCGGCTGAATTTTATGGTTGTTGGCAATGAATTGACCGGGCTTAACATGACCGCTGCCAGAGAGCCAAAATAGGCCATTTTGCCTTCTTCTTTTTTTTCACCGTAGACCGCGGCAACATAAAATCTTTCAACAGAAGGCTCGATTGTTCCACGTGCATTTTCAATATTATATCGGCCACCGATCGTTACCTTGTTTCGATCATATGAACCATCGGATTTTTTGACGGGCCTAACGTTGATGCCGACAGCAAACACTTCCCAATCTTCAAATCGTTTCGGTTTGACTTTCTGAGCGTTGGAGTTAAAAGCAAATGAACATGTCAACAATGGTAGCGCAAGCAAAAGCGTAAATGGGCGGTACATTTCTCTCGTTACGTTAGAAAAGGGATGGGAAAGGATCGGAAAAGGATTTGGAAAAGATGGGGTGGCAGAATGCTTAATTTAAAGCATACCGAAAAGTAATCAACGTGGCCCAAAAAACCACATTGTGGATGACAAAACCCCAAGGTCTCAATCTAGACACACTAACTGGCGGTTCGTTTCTTGCGACGAACTTTTTTGCGGACTACTTTTTTGCGAACCGTTTTTTGTTTGGGTTTGGCGGACGATGTGGTGTCAACGCGTTTGCGAGAATCGGAGCCAGCCGTTTGCTGCTTTTTAGCGCGAGGATGAGACTGTTCGTACACCTGGCGTAATCCTGCGGTTGAAACATGGGTGTAAATCTGCGTGGTGATCAAACTTTTGTGGCCGAGCAATTCCTGAACACTGCGAATGTCGGCGCCATTGTCCAGCAAGTGCGTTGCGAAACTGTGCCTCAACGTATGTGGTGATGTGCGCAAATCCAGGCCGGTTGTTTTCAAATATTTTTCCAACATTCGAGCAACACTACGAGTTGTAATTCGGTCTCCAAATTTGTTGACGAAAACCGGCCTCGTTTTCTGTTGGAGTGTTT
Organism: Pirellulaceae bacterium; assembly: GCA_028280445.1. Taxonomy (GTDB): domain Bacteria; phylum Planctomycetota; class Planctomycetia; order Pirellulales; family Pirellulaceae; genus JANQLU01. Next base: position 237,257 of record JANQLU010000136.1, read on the forward strand.
TCTTTGATAGATTTCGTTTGGATAGCCACGCCTCGATCGCCCGCACAGCATGAGATCCCAACGGAGCCAAGCGTTCCTTTTTTCCTTTTCCGCGAACGCGGACCAGTCCTTCTTCGAGATCCAGGTCACGATCATTCGCCCCTACCAATTCGCTGACACGCAGACCGGCCGAATACATGGTCTCCAGAATCGCACGATCTCGCAGGCCAAGATTGTCTGATTCCGACGGAGCGTTCAGCAGTTTTCCGATTTCCTTGGTCGTCAAAAAATGAGGCAATTTTCTTTGACGGCGAGGATTTCGCAACGGCTTGGCTGGATTGTTTTTGATGATCCCTTCGCGTTGAGCAAATCGGAAAAAACTGCGTGCCGACGCCAGTTTCCGAGAAACCGTCGACGAAGCATATTCGGCCTCGTGGAGCGCGGCGACATATCGTCTCATATCCGGCGGAGTGATTTGAGCAACGCTGACGGTACGCCCGAGCAAATCGGACAGGAATTCCATCATGGTTTCCAGATCTTCGCGATACGATTTGATGGTCAAATCAGAAGCGTTTTTTTCCGCTTGCAAAAATCTCAAAAATCGAGGGAGCAGTTGTTGCAATCTGACCCTCCCGTGTTGATAGCAATGCCAGCCGTTTCACGACGACTAGCCTAGAAAGTCATCGGACAGAATGTCGTCAAACATCAACTCGTCGAACGAATCGATTTCGCCAAAATCTCGATTCAACTCTTCGTCCGTGCAGGTTGCCGTCCGACGCACTTTTTGGCTCAAGACTGCGGCGTCGTACCAACTAAAGCTCATGTCGGGGTTTGAGGCATATCGGCCTAATGTTCTCAGCGTCTCAGCTCGTGTCTCGTCGTTAAACAAAAAAACGTAACGTTCTTCACCTTTTACTAAAGCAATGACATTGATGTCCTGTGACACGCGCTATTCCCCGTTGAGCCGCATTGTAGATTCCAAATGTTGCGTGTGAACGATTTTTTGATCACGACAATCTCGCAACAAAGTTTTCATCGGACAAAACAGCGGGGGAGATCAACCCTGTAGGCGTATGTTAGGCAAGTTCGTTGGAGTTTGATATCACCGATGCCGGACAACACGAAAGGTCAACCACGAACGATATCACAACTGCGAAAGCGTCCGTTGATTTTGGAATGATGATCGGCATTGTTGGAATAACCGGACACCAAAATGCAAGCAAAACAACGCCGACATTCAAGTTGCAAATCCGAATATTCGACAATGTTTGAAATTGTCGAGGCGATCAAACGAATTCTTTTCGCCGTTTCGATTCGGATTTCCGACGCGGAAAGACAATCGACAAAAAACTGCAGGTCGAAGTGCCATAAGCGTTGCAGTCAAAATTGCAAGCGCGAAGCGTAAGCGAGGGACCACGATTCACCGCAAATCAGCGTGTTGTGGCTCCTCGCTTACGCTTCACGCTTGCAAACGCCTGCTCGTCTCGCGTGAAAGGGTCGGCCAGCAAACTAGCCCAAACTATTTTTTGAGAATCCCATCGATGTTTTTGTATGGGTATTTCACATTGCGTTTAGCTCGGACCTGATAAGCCGTCATCCAGCTGAATTTATCTTGATTCGCATTCGATGGATCAGGCTCAGGAAGTGGTTTCCCGTCGGCTTCTGCATAGATTGTTCGGATCAACGGCACGGTTTTTTTTGCCGCGGGAGGCGCCAATTCGTAGTTCGTGCCGCGTGTGATTTGGAGCCAGGTATTATCGCGATACCCAGACAGCAACCGGTCGCGAATTGCCGCCACGCGCTTTGTTTTTTCCGCTTTGCTCAAGTCCGAGTTTTTAACAAGTTTTATTAGTTTTTGCGTTTCGGAAACGTCAAAGGTCACCCATCCGTGCGGCGGTAAATAGACTTCCAATTTACAATGACTGGGCGAAGCCTTGCTAAACATTGCTAGCCCATAAGTAACTCTCGCCGGATAACCGAGTTTTCGTCCCAACGCCGAACAGAGTCCGTGATAATCGCTGCAATGCCCTTGCTTCTGGTCGATCGCGTGTTTCGCGTCCGCTTTTAACGAAGCGTTCGTGTGACTGTAGGTCAGGTTTTCATCGGTCCACTGCAAAACAGCTTGAACATCCAATCCGTTGCCGTTTTTTTTGGGCAATGCGTTTGACAACACGGATTCGAGCTGCCGTTTGGTTTGCTCGTCAAATTCATTTCGCAAATAGACTTTAAACTCTTTAGGCCATTTCGAAACTTTTCGCACTTTAGCCAAATTCACTTTCCAGTGAACGTCTCCCACCTCGGCATCAAATCGGAATCGAATGACTTGTGCTCCGGGCGGATTTTTAAATTCAAAATACGCGAATTTATTGCCAAATTTCTTTTCGGTATGAAATTGCGGCTCCACTGTTTGCGGAAAAGTCGTCAGTTTGACGTTCGAGATCTTTTGGGCTTTGTCGCTTTGAGGGATAGGCAGCCAAACCTTCAGCGTTTTGGTTTTGTAAGGTGCTGTTACGATAATTCGATAATCAACTTCGTAAACGTTCGCATTGGAAACTTTTCCCGAAAGTGCTGAATCGACTTTTAATTCATCATGGGGTTGGTTGGTTACGAAAAACGAAACAGCAAAACTGGATACGACAAACAGGTACTGCGCAAAAATCATTGATTGATCCAAATCATTAGACGTTTCGGATTACTTCGCCAATCGGCCTTCGATTGACTCCACGGGAATGGGCGTCACTTTGGTGGTTGCGACCAAATCAGTTCGCAAGATATTTTTGTCTTTCTTGGTGCCGGGCTCAGTAAACTGAACAACAAAAGCCCCAATGGAAATACCATGCATATTGTAATTCGGGGGCCAGAAATCTTCTGCGCGTGTGGCCAGAGCACGGGCCAAATATCGGGTTGCGCGACCCGAAAAACCCGCCAAAATCATTTCTAACCGCCCTTGAGACTCGCGATGGATATAAAATACCAGCGCCGAAGTTTGGCCGGGTTCCTCAACTCCCCCCTGGACCCATTTGCCATTGGCGTCCTCAAAATAGATTCCCGGCTCAAGTTTTTTGTCGGATTTGCTCAAATTCGTACCGCCAAAACAACTCGGCGGATGGGGATCATGGTCGCGATATCTCATGAAAATCGGACACCTGCGCTCCGTTGCCACGTCGACATTATCTTGCGATTCGAATGGCTCAGCGCCAAAAGCCCAAGCCATCATGATTTCGACCACCGGATTGCTTTTAGTACTCCCCAGGCAAACCATGGCTTTGTCTCCCGACGAATTCGAAAATTCGTCGTAAGTTTGGCGAGCACAAGCCTTCATTTCGTCGTCTGACGTTTGCCCCGGACTCCAAACCAGCGACTGTTTTAAATGTTCTGGATGTGGAAGCGAATCAGGAAACGGATTGTTAATCATGCCGTCACCTTTTTTCAACTTGGCAGTGCCACCTAATGTGGTCACGCCGTTTAGTAATTCGCCCAACAATACCGAATCCGAAGCTACAACAAACGAAACCTCGGGATTGTCTTCTTCCAAATCCCGTCGAACACCCAAACACATTTCAAGGCGTTTTCGGCGTGCCAGCAATTCCCAAAAATTTTCCGGTTCGACAGCAAACAGCGCACCGGGTAATTGGTCTGCCGACGCATGACCATGCTCAATCAAATAGTCACACAGACGCGAAAGAGCCTTGAGCGGAATGTATTTGACTTCGTTTTTCAGCAACGCTGCGACCTGATGACGATCGAGTCCTGTGTACTCGACGATCGATTTGATCGTGCCGGGACGTTTTCGCGGGTCGGGAACATGGCCTAATAATTCCGCAAGTCGAAATGAGTATTGCATGGCTTCTACCTGAGCTATGAAAATCGCTTGGGGCAATGAAGTCGAATGACACCATTAATCTCAATATATGGTCGATTAAGTAGAATTCAATACCCTTATGAGATAAGGCTCTTGTAATTCACATAAAAACGTCCAGAAAACGTGAAATTGCTATATCTGTAGCGATGCGAAATCTGTATCCTGCTCGCCCCGAATTTTATTTCACCGCGCGAATGGAATCGAAAATGAAACGAATGGGTCGAAAAAATCCGCTAAAAGTTGGTGGTATCACCTTAATCATGACCATCATCCTGAGCTGCATCGTCTCTCAGGCCAATGCTCAAATAAAAATCAAAAATCTGTTTCGCCCCAACGTCAATGCAGAAAGAAACAAAACCTATTGGCTGACCAAAAAACAAGGCCCTTGGTTGATCACCTGCGCCTCATTTACAGGACGGGATGCAACACGGCAAGCGAACGACTTGGTCTACGAACTGCGCAAGAAATATAAACTCAATGCGTTCGTCTACAAAAAACAGTTTGATTTCCGTGGCAAAATGAAAGGGCTCGGATTTTCGGCAACCGAGACAATCAGACAAGCCGACGGCAAAGTGGCACCCAAGCCGGTCAAAATGAAAGCTTTGCGAGGAGATCATTTTGAACAGGTCACGGTCGTCGTCGGCGATTTCCCCAGCATTAACGATCGCAAAACGCAAAACACGTTAGAGAAAATCAAATATCTACAACCGCGGACACTCGAAGTCTCTGCCACGATGAAAACAAACCAAATCTATGGCAAAATGCGCGAAGATTTACGTCGGAGAGCAAAAGATAAAAAACTTCGCGGAATGGGCCCCATGCGACAAGCCATGGTCATTCCTAACCCACTATTGCCACCAGAATATTTTCAACGCCAATCGATCGACTCGACGATCGTGAAACTGAACGAAGGCCTCGAATATGGCCTGCTAAAAAACAAAAAACCTTACACCGTTCGAGTGGCAACTTTTCGGGGACATTCCGATTTTGGTTCGGCTCAAAAAATTGATCAACAACGCAAGCAAACGAGTAACAACAAAAAAGTCAGCAAACTCGCGATTGCCGCGGCCAAAGCGCATCGTCTCACGCAGGAATTGCGCAAACGAAATGTCGAAGCGTACGAGTTTCACGATCGACATGAAAGCTACGTTTGCGTCGGCGGATATGATTGGGTCAAAAAACGACGCCGCGACGGCAAAGATGAATTGAATCCGGAAATCGCCAGAATCATTCGAAGCTACGAAGCCACCAAGCAGGACTTCGGTAGTTTGCGAGGTGCGATTCAACCCAAGTCGTTACCATCGGTCCGCCACCTCGGCATTCTCTTTGATGTTCAACCTCGTCCTGTGGTTGTTCCTCGAAAGTGACGATCAACGCAACGCACTGGCTCTTCACGTTTTTCAGTAGACAAGCTTTTCAGTGGACAACGAATCGCCGTTACACCTGATGCAGTAACGGAAAAAATTGTCCATGGAGTTTTTCACCTTTGGCAATGGCATCGACGCCGTCGAGCAACGGTTCGTCCGATGCCGATTGCACACCATCGCGCACCACATTGATGACGACCGCGCGTCGCGATCGATCTGATTTGTTTTCATACGAACCATGCACCAACAACGGATGATGGAACGCACATTCTCCGGCCTTCAACTCGATGGCCACCGGGTTGCGAAACATCTCCCATTGTTGTTCATCCAAGACCTCGCGAATTGCTTCCATATCACCGGCCAAACCGGTAGTCGGCAACAGATCCCAGCGATGACTTCCAGGAACGTACTGCAGGCAACCGTTTTCGGTGTTGCTGTCGTCCAACCCGATCCAGCAAGTCAAATGTTCCATCGGCTCAGTGCGTGTCCAATACGAGTAATCCTGATGCCAAGCGACAACGCCGCCATGATTGGCAGGTTTGCAAAACAATTGATCGTGCCAGAACCGTACCGACCCTTCCAACAACTGGCTCGCCGGAACAACAAACGCAGCGTTCCAAAGCAAATCGTGAAACCCCGGTTTAATGCGCCACGCTCCCAAAGCATGAAATAGCACGGTATCGGGATCGGCCGACTCATTAGAGTTGTACTCGTACCAGTATTCCGCCCCGTCGTGATCTGGTTGGACCAATTCAGCCAGTTCATTTCTCAAATGCTCAATCTGTGCATCGTCGAGCAATCGAACACCTGCCAAATACCCGTTTTTTTGAAAGAACCGGATTTGTTCGTCACTGAGACGAAATTGTGCCAGATCAATATCGGCACTTTGGAACAACTCGTTGATCGGTTGATGGATTTTGGACAAGTCAGTCATCGAAAACACCTCATCGAAAACACCTCATCGAAAAAGGCTGTCACATGGTTGGAACTCGCAGCCATCAGAGGATTCTAAACAAATTTTTGAACAAATCCAAAAGTAGGGCCGGTTCTCACCGGCCGTTTTTGTTGGATTGTTGTTTGTTGGATCGGCAGATTAGCGAATCGGCCATTTGTTGTTGGATCGGCCGGTAGGAACCGGCCCTACTAGCCGTTAGAAATCGTGAATTCCAAATGCACTTCGGAATTCAGTGAGTTGGTGATGAAGCACATCTTTTCCGCTTTTTCCAACGATCGTTGAGCGCGGCCTTGGTCAACTCCTTCGGGTACCGACAAAGCGGCACTAATTTTCATTTCTGTAAATTTCACATCGCGTTCGACACGATCCAACGTGCCAACCACGCTGCATTTTAATTCGTTCCACTCCAGTTTGGACGCGGCAGCAACAGCTCGAAACGACAAGACAAAACAATCGGCGACCGCTGCAACGATCAAATCTTCGGGTGACCATTTATCGCCAGGGCCACCAAATTCTGTCGGTGGTGCAGAAGCGATCGATGGCAGTCCGTCGGATTCCAGGGCAACATCCCCTTCGGTTTGAGCCGACGCGGCTACCGTGTAAGTATGTGGAAACTGATTCATAGTGATCCCTTGTTCATTCAAACAAAATTTTTGCCAGTATCCTAACACAACCGTTTGTGGGCGATAGACATTAACACCGAGCGGTTTCGGAGCGCGAGGCGACGGGAGCGCGAGGCAACGGGAGGGCGAGGCTCCTGCCGAGCCTGATCCTGTGAGCGGCAAGGCGCTAGCCGCCGGTTTGTTTGCGCTTCGAACCGGCGGCTAGCCCCTTGCCGCTCACGAGTGCCCATGGACGATCCCGATACGGCTCGGCAGGAGCCTCGCCCTCCCCGAAACCTCGCCCTCCCCGAAACCTCGCCTTCCTGAAACTCTAGCCTCCCGCGGTCACAACTTCTGCCAGTTTCTCCAGCGCCCAGCCGCTTGGAAACTCTGCATTCTTGATCAACACCGGAATCGCATCGCGGACAACACATTGCGGATGATTTTGATCGGAATCATTGATTCCCAGATCATTAACAATTCGTACGTTCGTTCCGATACGACAGTTTTTGTCGACAATCGATCCGACGATCTCCGACCCATCACCAATGCCAATCGGAATACGCCCGGTGTCGACCGTATCCAACTCGGGTTCGTAGAAATCGGCACCCATGATAATCGAATCTTTAATCACGACGTTTTCGCCAATGTTGCATCGCAATCCGATAATGCTGTTCGTGATTTTTGCGCCGCGGCCAATCCGACAGCCATCGGCGATCAAACTGCGATCGACATCGGCCCCGCAAAATTGAGTCGGCGGCAAATAACGGGCACGCGAATACACCGGAGCATCCGCAGTATAAAAATCAAACGGCGGATCATCACTGGCCATGCTCAAGTTCGATTCATAAAACGAGCGAATGGTCCCAATGTCTTCCCAATAATCATCAAACAAATGAGTTTGCACTTTACGAGTACGAATGGCTGCAGGAAAAACCTCTTTCCCAAAATCCGCGTAGTCGGTCTTTTCCAACGCCTCGATCAGCGTCTCCCGATTGAAAACGTAAATTCCCAAACTCGCTAAACAATCACGCCCCTGACTGTCGATTCCCTGGGCATCAATCCAACTCGGCTCCATGCGAACCATGTTGATTTCTTCGTCCGTCTGTGGTTTTTCGAGAAAACCAGTGACTTGGCCCTGGTCGTTCAGTCGCATGATTCCAAACGCTTTCGCCTGCTCGCGCGAAACGGGACGTGCCGCAATCGTTACATCGGCACCCGTTTTTTGATGCGTGTCAATCAACTGACGATAGTCCATGCGGTACAGTTGGTCGCCAGACAAAATCACAACGTAATCGATTCCATATTGCGATATATAGTTCAGGTTTTTGCGAACGGCATCGGCCGTCCCTTGATACCAATCCTTGCCTTCACTCAACGTTTGCTGAGCGGCCAACAATTCGACAAAACCTCCGTCGAATTGATCAAAAAAGTAGGTCGAGCGGATGTGGCGGTGCAAACTGACCGACATGAATTGAGTCAACACGTAAATGCGATTGATATTGCTGTTGATACAATTGGAAATTGGAATATCAATCAATCGGTATTTGCCAGCCAACGGCACCGCTGGCTTGGATCGGATCGATGTCAACGGAAACAACCTTGTTCCTTGCCCACCACCCAATACTAACGCTACAACATTTCGCATTTTTCTTCGGTCCATTTCATGAAATTTTGAACGGATTATAAACGTTTTCAGTGTTGGCGTGAATCGAATTGAATTTCGGTGAAGGGCTATTTTAGAAACTTTGAGTGAAGGGGGCGGGATAACACTCGGTTGGTCGTGAAGAGATCTTTACTGACGACTTTGGTGCGGGCAACATTTTCGCCTTTAGATTACATCTTTCAAAGACGACGATTCGATTGGTTGTAGAAGCCGGCTTGTCAATCAGTCGTCAATCTTCGAATCGTTGTGGCACCGCTTTTGCAAATCTACGCCAAGACATCCTTGATCAATTTTCCATGAACATCGGTCAATCTGCGTTGAATTCCATTGTGATAGAACGACAGTCGTTCGTGGTCCAAGCCAAGTAAATGCAAAATAGTGGCATGGAAATCGTAAACCGTCGTTATATTTTTAACGGCTTTGTAGCTAAATTCGTCCGTGGCACCGTAACTAAACGGGGCTTTCACACCGGCTCCAGCAAGCCATGCTGTAAAACCTGCGGGATTATGGTCGCGGCCACTGGCCCCTTTTTGGAACGTGGGCATGCGTCCAAATTCAGTACACCAAACAATCAGCGTTTCCTCCAACAAACCGCGTTGCTTCATGTCTTTCAACAGCGCCGCGACAGGTTGGTCGAGGACCTGTCCATGTTTTCGATATTGTTTTTCCAACGCTTTGTGGCCGTCCCAGTTACTGACACCTTCGCCGCCCGTTTGATAGGCCCCGTTAAACAACTGAACAAAACGCACGCCTTGCTCGATCAGTCGACGAGCCAAAATACAGTTTTTGGCAAAATCCGCGCGAAGCTTATTTTCACGATCATCGGCACCGTACATTTTTAAAATGTGCTTGGGTTCGGTCGACAAATCACTAATTTTAGGAACCGACAACTGCATTTTTGCGGCAAGTTGATAACTGGCAATCCGAGCCGCCAACTGGGTGTCACCTGGAAAACGTTCCAAGTGCGTTTGATTGAGTCGATTCAAAAACTCTCTCGTCGCGCGATCTGTATTCTTCGCGACGCCCGCCGGTCTTTTCAAATTTCGAATCGGATGGGTTGCATTAAAATCCGTCCCTTGAAAAGCGGCCGGTAAAAATCCGGGTCCCCAATTGTTGACACTGGATTGAGGAGTGCCTCGGGGATCGGGAATCGCAACATAAGCGGGCAATTCTTCGTTTTCACTTCCCAGCCCCCAAGTGACCCAGGCACCCATGCTCGGAAACCCGTCGAGATTGAATCCGGTCGACATAAAATTTTCACCAGGACCATGCGTATTTGTCTTGCTGGTCAATGAATGAATAAAACACATGTCATCGGCAAACTGACCAATCATCGGAACCAGGTCCGAGATCATTTTCCCCGACTCTCCTCGCGGCCGAAATGTCCATGGACTTTTGGTCAAATTACCCTGTGCACCCTGAAAGGTGATCAATTTGCCCGCACCGGGCATCGGCTTACCGTGCCGTCTTACCAATTCAGGTTTGTAATCAAACGTATCGATTTGGCTACAGGCTCCGGCACAAAAAATAACCAACACGTTTTTTGCAGCAGGCGCAAAATGCGGTTTCCGTGCGGCAAAAGGTTTGGCCGGATCAATCTTTGGCAAGATCGGAGTTTTCTCATTCGGTTTTCGAACTTTGTCATCCGCCAACAGAAACCCATCGTTTTTCAACAAGGAAGTCAGCGCAATCGCCGAAAGACCTTTGCCAAAATCCGAAAAAAACGAACGTCGAGTCGAACCAGTCATTGGAAAATTCCGATCTGTATTGATTCGCAATTACGGGATAAACAAAAATTCGTTGGAGTTGAGCATCGCGCGACAAAATTGCTTCAAATTTGTCGCTTCAATAAATGCCGTGGCGTCTGCAAGTTCGAGAGCGGTCGGATTTCGAGAGTAACACAAACGATAAGCCAGCCGAATTCGCGCTTCGGTCAAATGTCGTTTTTCTCGAACGTGAATTCGCGTTTCATTTTCCAATCGTTTGGCGAACAACTCCGCTTGTTGAAGGATGAACCGGCTATTGAACAGATTGAGCGCCTGCAACGGGGTCGTCGAACGACTGCGGTTGGGCATGACCTGACTGCCATCAGGACAATCAAACGCCCCAAAAATTGATTCTCGTTCCTGGCGAACTTTGGTCATGTAAACCATTCGACGCCAATCCTCAGGGCCGTATTTCTTTTTGGGAAAATAGTGTCTCACATTTTCCAATTGAACTTCGAAAGCACTAAAACCCGGCCCTCCCCGTTGCCCGTTGAGCACACCAGTGACCGAAACAATACTGTCGCGAATCGACTCCGCTTCCAAACGACGCGGTGGAAAACGCCACAGCAAACGCGCATCGGCATCGATCGCCAAAGCGTTTTTGCGAGGACTGCTCGATTGCTGCCAGGTTTTTGAAAGTAGTATTTTGCGATGCGTTGATTTCAACGACCAACCATTTTTCATCAAGTCAGCCGCCAGCCAATCGAGCAACTCGGGGTGAGTCGGACGCGTTCCATTGATTCCAAAATCGCTCGCCGTACTGACGATTCCTGTTCCAAAATGGTATTGCCACAACCGATTAACAATGACGCGTGCGGTCAAAGGATTTTTGGTACTGGCGATCCACTCGGCCAGTTTCAATCGACGTTGTTGCTCGGTAGATTTTTCGTTCAGCCCCAATGTTCCAATCACTCGAATGGCATTGGGCGCGACCTTTTCCCGTTTCGCCATCGGATCGCCCCGATGTAACCGATGCGTGGGTGGCGGTTTCGGGTTAAATGTCCCGATATACGCTTTGGGTTTCAGCGAATACGATTGCTTTTTTTTCAAAAGAGATTTCAGCTCTTGTTGCCATCGTTCGACGGATTTTTTTTCTTCTGCAGAAAGCCACCTGAATTCGTATTTCGCATTTTTGGGTTTGTGAAAATCGACCGACAGCCGCCTCAATGAATCGGCGATCAATTTCCATTTGCCACTGCCGTCGTCAACCATGATGCGATATTTGATCGGTGTTCGATCAGAAAATTTGCCGTGACGGTCCCGAGCCCAAACAATCCGATCGATTTTCTGCGCTGTGGGAAATTCCAACTGCACCCAACTGTTGGTTTTTGAATTGGAAATCCAGCTGTTGGCATTGCCGTATTTTCCATCATTGATATGCCGCAATTTGTGTTTGGGATTATTGGCGTAATTCCCCGACGATGAAATTTTGACTCCATTTGCCAACGCGATGTTGGTTTTGCCGCTGAAAACCTCGAGTTCGTCGATACATGGCTCGGCGCCGTTGGTTTTTGAAATCTGAAAACGAACGCGTTTTGCCTTGATCGGTTGAAACGATTCAGCCGTGTAACGTGACGAAATCGGTTTTTGGATTTGAGAAATCGGTGCTTGCTCGGCAAAACTTGGTGGCAATTTTTCGAACACGACCATATCCGCGGTAATCACCGCGCCCGTTTTTCCGCCACGCAAGAGAATCGCGGACGCTGGTGTCATTTCAAATTTTCCGATCGACTTCAATCCGCTCCACAACGGTTGTTTCGGCAAAGGCTGCCCGGGTTTCTCGTGGGCGCCTATTTGCTGGTTGACCGTGGCAATTAACGTTTGATCATTCTTGGTCGCTGGATCTCCATCGCGATCTAAAATGTAATTGGCATCTTTAGTATGCGTTTCAAATCCTCGCCCCCAGGAAATCCAAATGCGAAATTTGCCACGAATTTTTGGCCGATAAACCGCATAGTCTTCGCCTAATTTGTTGTTCCACCAGGAATAGCTGCCAACGCTCAAATTCGGACTGCGACGTTTGTCACCGGGGTCATCTTTGAATCCAGGTTTTGCCCCAGATGGATTTGTTCCAGTCCCTTGGATGGGTTTCAGCAACTCAACTCCAGGCAGATGAATCTGGCCCAACGAAGTGTCATCGACAAATGTAAATCGACGTTTCGTGTCTGGAATATATTTGTCCAAGTTGCGGACCAGTGAACGAATCGATTGGTTGTACGATTGCAATTGTTGTCGATCCTGTGACGACAACGGAATCTCGCGTTCGCCGTGACGAACTCCTGAGAATACAGCCTGGATTGCGTAGTAATCGGTTTGAGTTAGCGGATCGAATTTGTGATCGTGACAGCGCGCACAACCCAGCGTCAAACCAAGAAACGCTGTCGCAGTCGTGTGTACCACGTCTGCCAACTCGTCCTGTCGTTGCATCAAAGTCAAATTGATATCCGGACTTTTGACAATGTCGTGTGGTCCGCAGACGAGAAACCCTGTTCCGATTGGCTCACCTAAAATATCACCTGCGATTTGTTCTTTGACAAACTTGTCATAAGGCTTGTCGTCATTGAGCGACTGAATCACCCAATCGCGATACCGCCATGCATTGGGGCGTTCACGATTCGTTTCAAACCCATCGGTTTCACCAAAACGTGCAATATCCAGCCAGTGCTGCGCCCAACGTTCACCGTAACGCTTATCAGCCAGAACTTTGGCAACCAAACGCTCCCAGGCACGGTCGCCACGATCTTTGACAAACGCGTCAACCTGTTCAGGAGTCGGAGGAACTCCCAACATGACCAGGTAAAGACGACGGATCAGCTCGTGACGTTTGGCCGATGCCGAAGGGCTCAGTTTTTTGTCCGTCAAACGAGCCTGAATAAACCGGTCGATCGGAGACGAAGACCATCGACTTTTCGGGAGGGGCGGTTTGGGATTGCTGACTTTTTGCAGTGACCAATGATCGGACTTGAGAATTCGAGGAGCAGATGAGCCATCTTTTTTGTCCTTGTGTTCGGGCATCTTTGCCCCTTGATCAATCCAACGTTTGATCGTTTCAATATCCTTGGCCGGAACCATGGCCCAACTCGGAGGCATCGAAACGTCCTCGTCCTTTTTTTTGAGGACAGCAATCAAACGACTTTTGCTCGACTTGCCTGGAATCACCCAGGCCACGCTATAATCGCCGCCTTGGAGAAAAGATTTTCGGCGGTCGACGCGGAATTTACTTTCCTGCTTTTTGGGGCCATGACAAGAAATGCAATGTTTCTTGAAAATTGGCTTGATGTGCTTTTCAAAGTCAATCGACTTTTCTTTTTTTTCCTTCTTGTCCCGGTCGTCCCGATCCCGTTTTTGGGCGGCAGTCGTGCCACAGATCACGGTCATCGCAACTAACAAACCGATGCATATTGCTGGAAAGCAAACCCATTTCATAACGAACTCCTGAGATTTCGTTATTGTAAATGTGGTTAGTCCGCAATGAAAAGACATTTAGGGAGAATCGTTCGTTGTGCTGCCAAATTGCCGATTTTCTCCCCGCTTTCGACTGATCGCAGTGTTCTATCTATATCGTTCAACACCGCTAATTGCTGTTAATCAGAGTTTTATACGACTCTTGCAATAAATTAATTGACATTTGTCAATCCGCTGATAAATTGACACCTGTCAATTAACGAAGCCGATGGAAAATCAAAATCCGAAGCGTAAGCGAGGGACAGAAATGGAACACGGTCCCTCGCTTACGCTTCGGGTTTTGATTTATCTACCGCAACCGAACACTGAATCCGCGGGAGCAACTGTTGGACAAATTACCGGACGCCGAACTCGAAGTGCTCAAGGTTTTGTGGCAACTTGGCAAATCGACGGCCAAACAAATTCGTGAAAATCTCAAACCGCAACGAGATCACGCCACCATCAGTACGCTCCTGCGGCGACTGGAATCGCGCAAATTGGTCCGACGCTCGAAAAGCAAAACGGGTCGGGAGTTCATTTACTCCGCCATCGCCAAACCGGAAAAGACGCGTCAAAAATTGGTCAAAGATTTTTTGCAACGAGCGTTTGATGGCAGCGGCATCGAGATGGTTCAAGCGTTGTTTCAAACCAAATCGCCAACGCCTGATGAAATCGAACAACTTGAGAAACTCCTCGACGACTTGAAAGATTCACAAGACTCCAAGCAAGGTAAATCCAAATGAACGGCATGATCGATCGACTAAATTCGTTTTCCGAAGCATGGAGCTCGTTTGTCTGGCATTCCAGTTGGCAATCCACATTGATTGTGTTGTTGGCCATGTTGGTGGTGATTTGGGGACGAAAATGGTCACCAAATTTACGATATGGAATCCTTGCCATCGCGCTTTTGAAATTTGCTGTGCCACCGTTTCTCGCGGCACCAACGGGAGCATTTTCTGCACTACCCGAAACTCGGTTGAACCAGTCAAAGTTGGTCGCCGAGAATTCGATAGCCGAACACACCAACGACTTCAACATTAAATCTCACGCTAACCTGGAAGATCGACTATCGCAAAATCATTCAAACGTTGACTATCGTAACCCAATGCGGGACGACTCAAATTCAAGCCCAAGTATTGAACACGTCGTCACGGTAAAACCGCCGCGGACCGTTCAACCCCATGCCTCAGAATTCAATCGTGAAATCTCGCCAGTGGCTTCGACGCCAAAAAACGAACAAGCCGATCAGCAGTCCGGTATTGTTCTCGCCGGCGCTGGCAGTCTTTCGCCCAGCAAGATCCATCAGCAAACATGGCTGATGCTGGTTCATCTGACCGGACTGGTTGTTCTTCTGTGCTACCTGCTGGTCAATTTATTTCGTTTGGAAATCCTGCGGCATCGGGCACAGCCGATTACCGAAAGCGAAACTCTGAAGATGTTTCAGCAAGCCTGCCAGAATTTAGGATTGAAATCACCACCGGCATTGCTCGAATCACGAGAAATTCGCACGCCTATTTCTTATGGATGTTTTCGACCGGTCGTGTTGCTGCCGCAAAATTTCTCCAAAGAAAAAACGCAAACCGTCGCGGCGATCGGGCATGAACTGGCCCACCTGCGCCGCTGGGACCCGTGGGTGAATTTCCTGCAAAATGTCATGCTGATGGTCTGGTGGATCAATCCCATGATCTGGGTTCTCAATTGGCACATCAGAAAAATTCGTGAATATTGCTGTGATGATTTGATTTTGACCAGCGGTTTGACTCAAAGCGAATCTTACAGTCGTTCACTGATTGACATCGCTAAAAACACACACAACGAGTTTGCCGGCCCCGTCGCGACTGCTTTTGGAATGGCCGATCATCCGCTGGCTGAGCGGATCAAGCGGATTATGAATCCAAACGTCCGCCGCCGCGCAAAAATCTCTTGGATTGGCGCAATCACAATGCTCGTTTTGGCCGCCGTTTGTCTTCCGGGAATCCGAAACGCCGTATCAGCAACCCACGACCCATCGACCCTCGAAAAATCGAACACTGAAGAAGCCGATCTGGAGCATCGCGATGCCGAGACTTCACCGCGACGAAAAACGCAAGAAGACGAGAAAGGCAAACAAAAACTAGCCAAGAGTTTTCAAATCAAGGTTTTGGATCAAAACAATAAACCGATGTCCGGTGTCAACGTCTATGCAAATTGCAGCGGCACGAATCCTGCGACGGGCGATCCTAAAGTCGTTAGCAATAACTACACCACCAACGCCGATGGCATCGTCACCGTTCCAATTTTCGACGGTTGTACCAGGTTACGTTCCTGGATCCGCAAGAAAGGTCACGTCACGCTGTTTGCCAACTGGGAAGATCGCGTGAAAAACGATGTGCCAAAACTGTTGACTGTGAAACTACAACCAGGAACCAGCATCGGCGGGACCGTCGTCGATCCTGACGGCAAGCCAATTGCCGGCGTCTCGGTCGAAGTAATGCGGCGCAAGGGTGGAACAAAACTGGACACGAACCAGAACACGCGCTTAGGCACTTGGCTGGCCTCACGCAAAACTGCAGTCATCACTGGAAAAGATGGAAAATGGCAAATCAACAACGTGCCGGCCGGCAATGATTTGGAATTCAGATTCCATATCGTTCACCCCGAATACATCACGGCATCTCGTTGGCAAGATATGGGAGAAATGAAAGTCACGACCAAACAACTGCGAAACAAAACAGCAAAGCTCGCGCTTCAGCCAGGGATCCAGATTACCGGTACTGTTGTCGATTCGCTTGGAAATCCGGTCGAAGACGCTTTGATTGTCTGGGGCGATCGGCCCTATTGGCAACAAGGAAGCCAGGAAACCAAGACCAATGCGAAAGGTGAATTTAAAACTCAGGCACAACCCGAAGGCGAAATCCGATTAACCGTTGTCGCAGAACACTGGATGCCGCAAACTCGAAAAATCAAACTCGTCAAATCCGCCGACAATTCGCAAAAATTCGAACTCCAGCCCGGCAAAAAACTACATTTGAAATTTATCGACCAACATGGCGATCCCGTTCCGCGAACCTATGTTTCGATCGATCAATGGCGGGGCAGCGAGGCACTCTACAACAGCCAACATCCAAACGTCGTCAATTCAAAAATTCCCTATATCGGCGATGACGAAGGTGAGTTCATTTGGAATTGGGCTCCAAACGACAAAGTAAAATACCGGGTCTATAATCGCTTGCTCAACCTGGCAAAGGAATTCACACTAACTGCCACTGACGAAGTTCAAATCATTCGCTTGACCCGGCCCTTTGCGTTCAACGGAACGGTTGTCGATGACCAATCGGGCGCTGCTGTAACCGGTTACACGATTACCCCCATCAATTTTTATTCTGGTCGTTCCCGCGGCATCGCACAACGCATGCAAAAGCGAACGTTCGAAACCAATAAATTCGATCTCGGTGACGTCAACCGTATCGACGATGGACGTCAATTTGCTTACCGAATTGATGCTGTCGGTTACCAGTCCTTTACGACACAAAAATTCACAAGCGATTCGCCGAGCAAGCCGATCGAAATTCGCTTAAAACCCAGCGAAATTCGATTCGTAAAATTTGTGGATCAACAAGGAAACCCGGTGAAAGACGTCAGGACCTGGGTGGTCGATCCGTACGAAAGTTTGTTATTCGGTCGATTTGCTGACTATTTGCGGAATTACCAAAATCCCGATCTATCCCGCAGCGATGGCAAAGTGTTTTACGGCACGCCCGTAACAAATCACGCAATTGTTGGAATGACTAAAGAGGGGTACGCCGAAAAATATCTGGCTGCGAACGAAAAAGCCGGTACTTTAACATTGCAACCTTGGGCTCGCTTGAAAGGCGGTTTATTCCAAGCAGGCAAACCCGTAGCCGGTGCGACGATCGTCGCCGCTCCGATTCGCAATTTGGGAGGCGACAATCCGCACGTTCAAGATATTTTCATGACCAAAACGGATGCCAGTGGACGCTTCGAATTCGATCGACTGCCGCCTGTGCCGATTTTCGTACGCAGTGTCCTGAGCGCCTGGGCTGATTATCCGATTACATCTAACAAATCAGTGCCACTGATACTAAAACCGGGAAAAACCCACACGGTAAACCTCGGTGGCGAAGGTTTACAGATTCAGGGACGTATCAAAATTAATGGAGATCGCCCCGATGATCTCCAATTTCGGTATGGCATCAACAATTTGGCCGCGGTCAAACCGTCGATCACGCTTCCCAAACATGCCCGAAACCCGCTGCAGTACGATGTCGGGGAACAAAAACGTTACGAAGAGCGATTGTGGGGTAATCCGAAAACAAGAGCCGCTCACGAAAGCTATTACGTCAAAATCAATGATGATGGAACCTTTTTGATCAATGGTGTTCGACCGGGCAAATACCGATTTTTGATCAAGCTTTACGCGCCACCCAAAGGGTGCCTTGTCTCGCCAATCGGATATGGATTCGTTGAATTTTCGACCGATGACTACGTATCAAAAAATAACACCATCGACCTGGGCGCCGTGGAAGTCAAAATGAAACAAGCCGCCAAAGTCGGCGACACGCTGCCAAGTTTCGCTTATCAAGATTTGGCTGGCAAACGACACGCGATTTCCGAGCATCGTGGCAAATACGTGTTATTAGATTTTTGGGCCAGTTGGTGTAAACCATGCATCGCCGAAATGCCCGAGTTGCGAAAATTGCATCAGGAAATCAAAACACTCAAGAATGCAAAATTACTTAGCATCAGCCTGGACAGCGATCCGCAGCTCGCCAAGAAAATAGTGCAATCCAAGAAACTGACTTGGAGCCAAGGCACTGTCGGAGACATTCGTGAACAAGAAAGCGCCCGACTCCTCGGAGTCAGCTCTGTTCCCTACTACATCTTGCTCGACCCCCAAGGCAAGATCGTGGCTCGCACCTACAATTTTTCAGAAATCAGTGAGAAATTGAAATCTCTGGTAAAGCGAGAGCGGAAAAAATAATTGGCGCAGGTATTGTGAGCGGCAAGGCGCTAGCCGCCGGTTCAAAGCGCTAACAAACCGGCGGCTAGCGCCTTGCCGCTCACAAGAGCAGATCGGACGGGCATGCTGTTCGGCTTATTGGGAGGGCGAGGCTCCTGCCGAGCCGCGAGCATGTTGTTCGGCTCGGACGTGCATGCTGTTCGGCTCGGCAGGAGCCTCGCCCTCCCTTTGCCGTAACCACCCTATTCCGCAACGGACCTGTCAACTATTTCGAAAGCGGAATTTTAATCGCGATATCTTTGCGGCGAAAAACACATTGTTCATTTTCTTTTTCGCACATATTAAATAATGCGAACGCTGACAAATCGACTGCTTTCGTTGCGTTTTCCGGAATCTTGACTTCGAACGAAAGCGACACCGATTTTCGGGATTCCGAAATCTTGTAGGGTGTTTCGTCACGAACCAGCTGCCGTGAAAGTACGATTTCAGAATCGGGTTTTTCAATCCACAACTTCATCGCTTCTGTCTCGTGGTTCCAGTTGCCTGACTCCGAAATATTGAGCCCGACGTGCACGGCGACGACATCACCCGGTTTGGGATGACTGGGTACGAAATTGACATGGGTGGTCACCATGTTTTTGGCGACACGTGTAATTTTGTTGGTCGGATCTGGATTTTTCGAATTCGCATCGGCAATCATTTGCCGCGCGCGTTTTGCCAACTCCGCCCCATTCGGTTCGACCGGCAACGGATGTGGTTTTTCGCCTCGCGCCATGATCTCTTTGCGCGCCTGTGCCACCCAATCGTAAAACGAATAAGGTTTTTTCAAACGCGGACCATATTGTTGAATCCGGCGTCGCCAAATGTACTGATTTCGATTCATGCCCAGTGCTGTTTCCCAGCTGGAAACCGCTTTGGCAAACAAATCGGCGTTCGCCTGCCCCGTCGACTCGTACAACATTCGATGGGCAACTCCCAATCGAAAATGAATGTCGGCTGGTTTGGATTCTTTTTTGATCGCCGCTTCGTAGAGCTTGATCGCTTCTTTGATCTTTTTTGTTTTTCGGTTCCAAACCAGTTTGGTGTCTGCCAGGCCAATGATATTGGTCGCGTCATCCGGGTTTTTGTCGTAGCGTTTCTGCCAATAATCTTCTTTGGAAAAATCAGCGGCAATTGGCTCAGCCATCGATGCCGGTTTGTCAAATTTTTTGTCGATGAAATCGGCAACCAGCGTGCGAGGGTTGGGGCGACGGCTACGAACGATTCCATGTTCGTCAATCAACATCAACACAGGTACCACGGCAATCGCATTTTGATTGAGGGCATCCTGAACGATTGGAAAATCCAAACCCTTCCACTGCTGAAATAAACGACAGCGATCCGCGTGCTGTTCCTGAATCACTCCAAGCATGACCAATTTTTTTTCTTTGATCAAATTTTTCACTCGTGCGTACCACCCGGGTACAGTGCGACGACAGCCAGCTCACCAAGATGCGAAATGGACGAGTAACACTTTCTTGCCGCGAAAATCCGACAGCCTCGTCGGTTTGCCATCTTGAATATTTGGAAAAACAAAATCGGGATGCGGTTTTCCGACCTGGACTTGATAACGCGCCGAACGCGTCGATTGCGCAACCGCAGAATCAATGGTTAAAATCGTTGACAAAACCAGGCACAAACCAATAGCAATCGACAGCCGCATATCATTTACCCATAGACCAAAAAATAATATTCAGGGCGGCTGTCATTATAATACAACCGGGTTTCAAAGGGTTGTGCCCAACATCACCAAGACCGTCGATTGCCGCGACTAATTCAATCGAGGAAATCGACGTCTTCGGATTGTGGCAAATCGCGAATGTCGTCCAATCCAAACAACTCTAGAAAACGACTGGTGGTTTTGAATACTGTTTGTTTCGGTTTTTCGTTCGTCTTTTCTCTTTCCAACAGCCCGCGTCGTACCAATTGCAACAAGATGGGGCCCGCCGCTTTGCCACGTGATTTCTCAACCTGCTCCCGCGACATCGGCTGATGGTAAGCGACAATCGACAAAATATCGATCGCGGCCTGGCTGAGCGAAGCGTGTTTGATCTCACCATAAAATTTTTGGCGAACATGTTCGAACGCTTGATCCAAAACCATGATGTATCCGCCGCCGTCCCGCTTGATACGATAAGGCGCTCCGGATTCTTCATATTCCTGGTTCAGTTCTTTGGTCAACTGTGTGATCTCTTTGGGACTGACGCCGCGCATCAACGCTGCAAGGTTTCTGTTTTTCAAAGGCGTATTGTCTGGCGTACCAACAAACAACATCGCTTCTAAAATCGACTTGGGCGAAATTTCACAACCGGAATTGTCCGTGTCTTCGTCCAGTAATTGATCGGTTGTCTCCGAATCTTGAGGCGGTGCTGATGTCAAATGTTCCGAGTCATTTTGCGCATCATCTAACAAAACCTCGCCGTTTTGTTCGGCAACGGCACGCGCATAAGCTCGATTCAAAGCCTCCAGTGAAAATCCACCATCCTCGACTTCTTCGGAATCGCCGTTCGTTTGTTCGGAGTTGTCGTCAACCATTCCTGAAGCTTAGTCCGCTGGCAACCAACGTGGCAAGACGAAACCGCTGATTATTTATCGTGCTTCTGTTTCGCTTATGGAAACTGGGTAATCTGCTTGGTAAATTTGCGGTAATCGAAAAACTTTATGGAGCAATAGATTATGCCGTTCTCACCACCGCGTCAGTTGTTGATCGCCTGTGGCTTGGTAGCGTTTTTGTTGACAGTCAATTCTTTGCTGGTCGCTCAACAAAGTCACGTTGCCAAAAGCAAAAAAAACATGGTTGCATCGGTTCATCCGTTGGCAACCGATGCTGGCGTCGCCGCATTCGAAGCGGGCGGAAACGCAATTGACGCCGCTATTGCCACAGCTTTGACCTTGGGCGTTGTCGACAATTTTAACTCGGGTATCGGCGGTGGCTGTTTTATTTTGATTCGCACGGCGGATGGCAAACTGTTCGCGATCGATGGGCGGGAGATGGCTCCTGCCGCTGCACATCGCGATATGTTTCTCAAAGATGGAAAACCCGATAGTTCGCTGTCACAAATTGGTCCTTTGGCCAGCGGCGTACCAGGCGCATTGAAAGCTTTCGAGGCGGCTGTCAAGCGTCATGGCAAACTGCGATTTTCACAATTGGTCCGTCCCGCTGCCAAGATCGCTGAAAACGGATTTATCGTTGACGAAAATTACGCTTCGCGAATTCGCGCGACCGCCAAACATTTGGCAAAATTTCCCGGCACAAAAAAAGTGTTGCTCAAACCAGACGGTAGTCCTTACCGGTCTGGTGAACGCCTGATTCAGAAAGACCTGGCCAACACGTATCGACAAATTGCCGACAAAGGAACGGACTGGTTTTACAACGGCGACTTCGCTGCCCAGGTCGGCGCCTGGATGAAAGCCAATGGCGGCATCATGACCGCCAAAGATTTTGCCAATTACAAAACCGTCGATCGCAAACCTGTCGTGACCACTTATCGCGGTCACAAAATCATCGGCTTTCCACCACCCAGCTCAGGTGGCGTTCACGTCGCGCAGATTCTGAACATTGTCGAAAATTTCGATCTGGCAAATTATCAAAAATCGGATCCGAACGTGATGCGACACATCGTTGCCGAAGCGATGAAACTGGCGTTCGCCGATCGCGCCTATTGGTTAGGTGATCCCGATTTTGCCAAAGTTCCCCGTGGCTTGATTGACAAACAATATGCAAAAAAACTGGCAAAAAAAATTGACCTAAATGCGGCCAGCATTGTCAAATCGCACGGGACCCCTCCGCGATCAGATACCGAGTTTTTCAGCCGACACACAACTCATATTGCGGCTGCAGATTCCGCTGGCAACTGGGTCGCGATTACCTCGACCGTCAATACAACATTTGGTTCGAAAGTGATAATTCCAGGACTCGGCGTCGTGATGAACAACCAAATGGACGATTTTTCAATCGCTCCCGGAACGCCTAATGCGTTTGGCCTGGTCGGTGCCGAAGCGAATGCTGTGCAACCCGGCAAACGTCCGCTCTCGAGCATGAGCCCCACGATCATTTTGAAAGACGATCAACCTATCATGACCGTCGGCGCTGCAGGCGGGCCCAAAATCATCACCCAAGTGCTGTTGGCAACCATTCGTCGCATCGATTTTGGAATGTCCATTGGTGACGCGATTGGACGGCCTCGTTGGCACCATCAATGGTCGCCCAATCGACTTTTAATTGAAAAAGGAAACGCCAAAGACACCATTGAGAAACTAAAATCGATGGGTCACAAAATTTATGTATCCAAAAGCGCCGGTGTTTGTCAGGGGATCACCTACGATCCTCAAACCAAAACGTTTACTGGTGCCCACGACCCTCGAGTTCCAGGAAAAGCCGCAGGACAAAAATAGAAAGACGTCGTATGCGACAAAAACAAATCACCATTTTTTTTGCATCACTGATTCTGTGTTCGGCGATGCATCTATGTTTCACAGGCCAAATCGCCGCTCAAACCAATAAAACCGTCTTGCTTTGGCCCGACGGCGCCCCCGGAGCGAATGGGACGGAGGAAAAGGACAAACCCAAACTGCATATCTCCGTCCCCGCAAAACAAAACGGTACGGCGATTGTGATTTTGCCCGGCGGCGGATATCGCCACTTGGCCATGGGACACGAAGGCAAAGACATCGCAAAATGGTTTAATTCGCTCGGGATCGCAACGTTTATCTGTGATTATCGCCATCGCGGCAAAGGCTACGGACACCCGGCACCGATGCAGGATGCACAGCGAGCCATTCAATGGGTCAGATCTCAAGCCAAAAAATGGAACATCGAACCCAACCGGATTGGAGTGATTGGATTCTCTGCCGGCGGACACTTGGCATCGACCGTATCCAACCACATTGCAAAAGGTAACACCGACGCGAGTGATCTGATCGCCCGGCAAAGTTCACGGCCCGATTTTGCCATACTGTGCTATCCCGTCATTGCGTTTGGAGAGCCATTTGCACATTTGGGTTCACAACGAAATTTGCTCGGAAACACACCAACTGCCGCTGACATCAAAAAATATTCCAATGAAAAACAGGTCACGGCTCAAACGCCACCTACATTTTTGTGGAGTACGGCAGACGATCGCGTCGTCAAAGTTCAAAATTGTTTGAGTTATTTTCAATCGTTACGCAAATACAACGTGCCAGCCGAGTTGCATGTTTATCCCACCGGACGACACGGCCTGGGAATGGCCAAAGGCAATGCCTCGGTTTCCAAATGGACAACCGCGTGTGAAAACTGGTTGCACACTCAAGGCTTGATGACCAAAAACGTTTTGGCCAAAAACCAAAAACTATTTTTCGTATTTCTGACGACCGGCAAATCGGCCGAAGGAGTCGCCAAAGAAAAAATTGCCAAACTGCAAGAAGCTCACCTGGCAAATTTCCGCCGGCTGGCCGAGGCAGGAAAACTGCTGGCTGTTGGACCGACGTCCGATCCCGATAAAAAAATTCGTGGCATTGTTCTGTTGCGGGCAGCGAACAAATCAGAGTTGCCGAAAATGTTTGACGACGATCCCTGCGTTCAGCAACAGTTTTTGAAAGTCCAGTCGCATCCCGCTAAAATCCAGGTTGGCTCGCTCGATTCAAAAGGGAAACCAGTTGGCATGGAAGAATATCGCATGGTCATTCTCAAGCGCCAAAAATCCCCATCGGTCTCCGACAACATCAAACAGTTGCGGCAGCAAAAACGTACAGGCGAACTCCTGTTGGCCATGAATCTCGAACCCGATCAACAAATCGCGATTTTCAAAAAACGGGATGACAAAAAAATTAAAAAAAATGCGTCACAGATCGCCAACGGTCAAAAAACAAAAATCATCCCCCTGTATATGGGGAAAGGTATATTTGATTAACGACGAAAAACAGCCAAAGCGAACAGACTGGATTGAATTAATCCCTCCGGTTTACAAAAATAAAGTCTCTCGAACATTTTTTCATTAGGCGGAAACGATGAACCAGAATAGCGCTGAAACGTCAGTCAGTCTGCTCGATGCGGTTCGTCAAAGCCGTGACGAAGTCGCCTGGCAACGCATGTCTGAGATCTATTCGCCGTTGATCGAAAAATGGTTGCGGCGATTTTCTGCTCCGAATCAAGATATCAAAGACCTGGTTCAGGATGTCCTGACCGTCGTCGTCCGGAAAATTGACACGTTCGAGCGACAACCGCGCACTGGCGCCTTTCGAGCCTGGCTGCGCAACATCGCACGCAACTGCCTGTTACAATTTTGGCGCGAGAAAAAAATCACACCGGTCGCACGCGGGGATTCCGATTTTCAGCAGGTGATCGAACAATTAGCGGTCGAAACCAGTGAATTGAGCCAGAAATGGAACCAGGAATATGATGAGTACGTCTTGAAATCGGTGCTCAATTCCATCAAAGGCGAATTTAAAGAGCAGACTTGGGAAGCGTTTCAGGGTGTGACGCTCGATGAGAAAAAACCTCGCGAGGTCGCCGAAGAGTTGGATATGACGGTCAACGCCGTTTTTATCGCAAAATCCCGCGTTCTCAGCCGTTTACGAAGTCACGGGCAGGGATTAATCGACATTTAAATAAAAAAATAAAATTTTCTTGTAACAGAAATTCGACAAATTCGCTTCAGACTGCAATCGCCCGACGAAAGATTTGAGCGGTAATAGACATTTAAGTTTAGATCAAAGCCTTTAAATTAAAAAAGAAACGTGACTGAGCCCAAATCCGTTTCAGCGAATCACCCGACTGAGCAACAATTGCGCGATTTCGTACGCGGTGTGCTGCAAGCCAGCGAACAAATCGAACTCGAAACGCACATTGGACAATGCTCAACCTGCTGTGAATGGCTGGAAAACAACTCTGAAACTCCCGATGACACGCTGATCAGCGCGCTGCGCCAATTTGATACGGCGATGGATTTCAAAACGCAAAAACCGACCAGTTCGGAACCCCCTGTAACACCCGACGAACTGTTGGAACATCCTCGCTACGAGATCCTCCAACACATCGGTACCGGTGGCATGGGCCAAGTGTTCCGGGCCAAACACCGCATCATGGATCGCGAAGTAGCCATCAAAGTTATTAAGCGTCAATTCATGAACGATGAAACAACTTTGCGGCGTTTTGAAAACGAAATTAAAGCGGCTGCAAAATTGAATCATCCCAGTATCGTGTCCAGTTTTGATGCCGAAGTCGAAGACCGTATGAATTTGCTGGTGATGGAATACGTCGACGGCAAAAAAATGTCGGATCTGGTAGCGCTCAAAAAACGCCTTTCGATTCGTCACGCCTGCCATTTCACGCGACAGGTCGCTCAAGGTCTGCAACATGCCATGGATCAAGGCCTGACTCACCGTGACATCAAACCGCAAAACCTGCTGGTCACGGCCGAAGGCGTTGTCAAAATCATGGATTTTGGGTTAGCAAAATTTGCCAGCGAAACACTCGGTGAAGACGAAGAAAGCCTGACGCTTGAGGGAGAATCGTTTGGCACACCAGACTACGTCGCACCGGAACAGGTCCGCAACGCAAAATCGGCAGATATTCGAGCGGACATCTACTCCCTCGGTTGCACGCTGTATTACATGTTGACCGGTCGTAAAGTTTTTCCGTCCGGCACTGTCGGAGAAAAACTGGCAGCTCATCTTGAAAAAACACCCGACGCCATCGGTGTCCTCCGTGACGATCTCCCCGTCGAATTGTGCCAGATCATTGAAAAAATGATGCACAAAGATCTCGAGCAGCGATACCAAACTCCCGAACAGGTTGTGCAAGCCCTGGCGCCATATTGCAAAAAAGAAAACTCAGGCGCCATGGCAAACGCTCCGGCCGATCCCAATATCGAAACAGTGGCCCAAGAAGCCGTCGATTCACAAGACCTACCGTCAACCGTTGAATCACCAGCAGCCGATCAACAACAAACCGAGACAGCCGAGTTTCCGACGATGGAAATTCAAAACGAATCAGGACCTGGTCACGCCGGATGGCTCGTAGTCATGATCATGGCCGCCGTTCTGCTGCTGACCATCCTGGCGGTCCTGATTTCGATTTTGATGTAAGTCTAGTCGTCGAGTTTGTGCTCGATGACGCGCATGTCTTTCCAACGCCCTTGAATAAATCGCAATCCAAACACGATCGATAAAATGACGATCCAACTGGTCAGTGCCGTCCACCAGCAAAACAGTTTTGCATTATCTGTTTCGCAAAAATACTGGCTGGTCCAACCAATCAACACAAACACGATGGCACATACGATCGTCGTCAACACGACAAACAGCGTATCTCCGGCGCCCTTGATGGCGCCAACAAATACAATCTGAACCGAGTCAAAAATACAATAAGCGGCCACAAACATCAGCAAAACAACCGCCAACGAGCGGACCTGCTCAAAATCTTCGACCCCCGCTTCGTATCCCAGTAAAAATACACCGGGCATCATCAGGTACGCGATTCCAAAAACGCTGGTATACAACAAACCAATTTGTAGCGATGTCCACGTCGCACGTGCCGCCAATTCAGGTTTGCCTTCACCGATTTGCTGGCCAACCAAAGTTGAAACTGCGGTGCTCAAACCAAAAATTGGCACAAACACCATCATGTTGACGCTGATGGCGACCGTTGTTGCAGCCGCAGGAATTTCTCCCAGCCGACCGATCATCAATGAAAACGCTGCGATCGCCAGACACTCGATTAAAAATTGAAATCCATTGGACGAACCAAACCTCAGCATCCGCCACAACAACGATGGCTGAAATTGAAACCCGTCGAACAACCCATATTGTTCGCGACTTGATTTGCGGAAGATCAGAATCACAAACACAGCTGCCTTGCACCACAACGCAATGGCGGTTGCAATCGCGGCCCCTTTGATCCCCAGCGGCGACACCGACAACGAACCCAGGCTGAATCCGAAGATCAACAACCAGTCCAAAACAATGTTGAGCAACGCCGCGCTGACATCGACGATCATCACCAGCCACGTTCGGCCTTGGCCAATATAAAACGACGTTAATACTGCACCAAAAATATGCCCGATCGAACCGATGGCCATAAACCGAAAATACGTCGCTTCCTCAGCAACCAGTCCGGCTCCATGCCCGGCCCATTGAAAAATCAGCTGAGGTGCTGCCGCCGAAAAAATGAATATCGGCAGAAAACAAGCCGCCAGAATCAAACCGTGCCATAGCACTGATGCAATGCGTTTCGGCCGACCAGCACCAAAATACTGGGCGACAAAAACGTTAGTGTAAAGTGCCACACCAAACGGAAACGACATAAGCGTCCACGACATCACGCCAGCGGGCATCACAGCCGCCAAACTGGTTTGCGAATAAGAACCCAGAAACATGCGGTCGCAGAACTGCATCAACGAATAGGAAAACGTTGAAATCATCAATGGCAAAGCCAACGAAATGACTTCTTTTCCCCCGCAACGCCGCGACCACCAGGAACCAGACAGTTCCTCAGATTCCAGCAATAAATGGTCTGACTCCGAATTGTCAGCAGACACAGGCTCTTCGCTAATCGGCGTGGATTCCAGCAATTGACTCATACAGTGAGAGATTTCGTATTATGCAGACTAGTTAACAAACCGGCATCGTAGAAGGGTGCCGTCAAAAAACCGCCACCAGCCAGACACGCTCTTGGGGACAAGGTTCAGATGAATTTAAAAATCAGCGCATAAAAAAAGCTCTCGGCAACTTTGGTTCCCAGGGGGGCTTAGGTTCCTCTGTTACTCCGAGAGCGATTGGACGAGTAAATCAAGCTTCCGTGCTTGGGGGCCTCCTCCTATGAAAAGATTGATTCGCATTCACAACTACCAGGGAGCAACTTCCGTGTCGCATCTGAAAAAGTCGCAGTTCGCAGACTGAGATGACAACGCTTTGTCAACCGAGTCCCATGCAAACTTTCGAACCCATCAGTTCATTCCTTTGAACATGGCGACATCCATCGGGAATCACCGTCGCCATGATTCGCGGAAATTATTGGAATCGGCAAAACGGGTCAATAGAACTTTGCAACTTTTTGAAAAAAGCAGTCAATTCGCGGTCGCGCAACACCGGCCAATTATCCATTTTGTTTTTGTGTTAAAATTGCGGCATCTAACATGCCAATAATGCGAACTGGTGCCAAAAAATGCATGCATTCGGATCGCTGAATAATCATCACCCGACGTCAGTAGGGCCGGTCCCACCGGCCAATCTAACAAACGGCCGGTGGGAACCGGCCCTACTGGCGTCCCTCGCTCACGAGGATTTTGCATTAAACAAAATCACAACCCGAAACGTGAGTGAGGGACTACGTTTTCACAGAATATCAGCGTGGTTGTGGTCCCTCGCTCACGCTTCGGGTTATGATTTTTCACACATCGAAACCAACTCGAACTAGAATAACACCAACGAGCTTTTTCGAATCGAGAATCCTTCGTATGAACAACCACGAAGATCCCTGGGTACGGTTGGAAAAAAATAGAAGCCAAAAAGCAACGAACACGACCAGCACATCACACAACCTACAACGTGCGCCAACCGTTGATGTCAACCTGCGACTGTTGGCCATTGGCTTCACGGTACTGATGTATTCAATCGTCGCCACCGTTCTGTTATTTGTAGCAGCGATGTCCATACCTTTAGTACTACCCAAATCGGATGTTTCAATCACGATTGCGACTATATTGGTGATCTTGGCGTTTATTGCTTCGGGCTTGGTCTCCGCCGCTGTAATCGTAATTACGATTTCCCGCGGTACGGTAGTTTCGGTAATTATGACTAGCATCGGGCTGCTGATACCCTGCATCGGATTGTTAGTTATTTATTTCGCATACTGTGATGCGCGAGATACTCTTTTGGCACATGGTGCTAAAATCAATTTCTTTGGAGTCGATTTCTCAACCATTCGTTGAGTCGTCAACTGCAATGTTTTGAAACCAACGATAACAGCCAGTCGAGATTACAAACGAAAAAAGGCAAACCGATGAACCAGCCGCAAGAACATGATGATTGGGATCGTATGATCCAAGGACTGCGTGATGGAGATGCCAATGTCTGTACCGATTTCTGGATGAAATACGGCCCGATGCTCGAAGGAGTCGCGGGGAAACAAATCTCCAATCAATTGCAGCGGCGGGTCGGTGCCGAAGATGTTGTTCAATCCGCTTGCCGAACATTTTTTCGGCGGATTTCAGAAGGCCAATTTGAATTGCCCGATTCCGATGCGCTGTGGCGATTGATGTGTGCCATTACGTTGACCAAAGCTCGTCGCGCGGCGCGGGATCAAAATCGGCAAAAACGTGGCATGGATCGCGAGCAATACATCGACGCTACGGCACCTGATCAATCGACCGGAGGGTTTGAACTGGCTGGCCAGGGCGAAGCACCGGTCGAAGCGGTCGAGGTCGCAGATCAACTACGAGCGGTTCTCGAAGGACTCGGCGAACAAGAGTGCCAGATCCTCGATTTAAAACTGCAACAATTCACCAACGACGAAATCGCAGACAAAATCGGCTGCTCGGAACGAACGGTCCGTCGGCTGACCAAAAAAATCCAGGATCGCTGGTCTCAGATGATCGACGAAGATGATGAGGAATAACGTCGTCACGTAGGGCCGGTTCCCACCGGCCAATCCAACAAAACGGCCGGTGGGAACCGGCCCTACTTGCGGGGGCGAGACTATCGTGAGCGGGAAGGGGCTAGCCGCCGGTTCGTTTGTGCTTCGAACCGGCGGCTAGCGCCTTGCCGCTCACAGGAAAACATCCTCTTCATCCTGTAAATCCTGTCAAAACCGTTTTTAGATCGGCCGGTGGGAACCGGCCCTACTCATCGGTGAAGGTGATCAAGATCGAGGGCTCACTTTTTTAAACGCCATTTGGACATCGTCCCAGTCCTCAAGCAATTGACTGGCAAGCGAACTCATCGTTTTTTCTTGGAATTCACTGATGAGCTGATTCACTCGCTCGCGATCCTCACCGTCCAGCGGTGTTATTTCAACAGTCTGTTGATTGCAACGATTTTCCAGTCGGTCATGTGGATCATAAATGTATGCCCGGCCGCCAGTCATTCCTGCGGCAAAGTTCTTGCCGACGGCTCCCAGCACGACAGCCGTACCGCGAGTCATGTACTCGCACCCATGTTCACCGCAGCCTTCGACGACCGCAATGGCGCCTGAATTTCGGACACAAAATCGCTCGGCGACCAGACCCGCGGCAAACAATCGGCCTCCCGTCGCCCCGTACAACAACGTATTTCCGGCAATCACCGCTTGGTGGCTGCGAAATTTTGCGTCGTCCGCCGGTCGAATCACAATCTCGCCGCCGCTCATCCCTTTGCCGACGTAATCGTTCGCTTCGCCGACCAACTCGATAACAATTCCCGAACACAAAAATGCTCCCAGGCTTTGGCCGGCAGAACCATGAAGATTCAAATTCAGAACCGGTTCCGCAAACGCATCTTTACCAAATTGTTTGGCAATCAAACCAGCAGCCCGCGTTCCAATATTGCGATCCGTATTAAAGATTTCAAAATTGAGCGTCAGTGGTTGCGTCGAAACGACTGCCTGCTCGTGTACAGCCGACGGCGACAACTCACCACTCGTATGATGAACGGCTGCCACAACCGCCGGCTGCTCGTGTGATTGCAAATGCTCTACAGCAGCAGACAATTGCTCCAAATAACGGTCGTCAAACGAATCGAGTTGCCGTGGCGGTTGTCGATATTTTTCAGCCGTCGGCCGATGTTGCGCCAAGTTTTCCGCTGGCATCCGCAACAACGGCGCCAACGATACCGAATTGGATTTGGCATCGGGTCGATTGGTATCCTGCTTGAGGAAACGAGTTTGCCCGATCAAACCGTCCATCGACGAAACTCCCAGTTCAGCCAGAATCTCACGGCATTCAGCGGCGACTGCGTTGAGATAGTTAATCAAGTTTTCCGGTTTGCCTTTATACCGCGCTCGGAATTTAGGATCTTGAGTTGCAATCCCCACCGGACAATTGTTGAGATGACATTTTTTGACATAGACGCAGCCCAGCGCCACCAGCGCCATCGTGCCAAAGTTGAATTCTTCGGCACCCAGGATGGCTGCGTGAACAATATCGCGACCGGTCCGCAATCCGCCGTCAACGCGTAATACAATTTGTTCACGCACCGCGCTGGCCAGCAAAGCTTGTTGAGTTTCGGCCAAACCCACTTCCCAAGGAATACCGGCATGTTTGATCGATGTCAGCGGACTGGCTCCCGTACCTCCGTCGTGCCCGCTGATCAAAATCGAATCGGCTTGCGCCTTGGCCGCACCAACAGCGATTCCACCCACGCCAGTAATGGCAACTAATTTGACACATACACGAGCTCTCGGATTGACCATTTTCAAATCAAAAATCAACTGTGCCAAATCTTCGATCGAATAAATGTCATGGTGGGGCGGGGGACTGATCAACGTCACTCCCGGATCTGTATTTCGCAATTTGGCAATCAAGCCATCCACCTTGAAGCCCGGCAGCTGCCCTCCTTCGCCCGGTTTTGCTCCCTGGGCCATCTTGATTTCCAATTCAACCGCATTGTTCAGGTATTCGGCATCAACTCCAAACCGCCCCGACGCAATCTGTTTGATCCGACTGTTCGCGTTGCGCCCGTTTTCCAGCGGCGTAAACCGACGCCGTTCTTCGCCACCTTCGCCCGAATTCGATTTACCGCCAATCTCATTCATGGCGATCGCCAACGCTTCATGAGCCTCCGGGCTGATCGCACCCAAGCTCATTGCTGCTGTTGTGAATCGGGCTCGAATGGATTCAATCGGCTCAACTTGATCGATGGGAATCGGTCCCGATGTTTCTGGAACCAACTGCAAAACGTCGCGAATTGCACTTGGGGATTCAGGTGTGACGTGTTCCTGGTATTTGAAATAATCGTCCGCCTTGCCTTCGCGGACAAACTGGTGGAACGACTTGGTAACCTTGCCATTGATTAGATGTTGTTCGCCATCACGGCGCGGTTTGAGAATTCCCAAATCGGCAATTTGGAGTTGGTCGCTGTCGGTTTGGAAAGCGCGATGGTGGCGAGCAAGACAATCATCAGCAACATGCGCAAAACCTATCCCGCCCAGGACGGACAAACTATGGCGAAAACAGGTATCAATGATCTCCGGTCCGATTCCGATCGCTTCAAAGACCTGGGCTCCCTGATAACTTTTGAGAACGCTGATGCCCATTTTGGACATGATTTTGCACAAACCGTTTTTGAGCGAAGCACGATAGTTTTGAATCAGCGTCTCGCCGGACAGGTCGGAAAGTTTGTCATTTTGTTTCAGTTGCAAAATCGTATCAAACGCCAGGTACGGATAGACCGCGGTACAACCGTAACCAAACAACAGCGATAGTTGATGCGGATCGCGCACCTCAGCCGTTTCCGCAATGATACTGCACATCATCCGCTGACCCGATTGAATCAAAGCGTGATGGACAGCACCAACGGCCAACAACATCGGAATCGCGACTTGCTCTGAATCGACATGGCGGTCGGTCAGGATCAAAACCGACGCATGGTCTTCGACGGCCATCCGCGCCTGATCCGAAATTTGTTTCAACGCTTGTTCGAGTCCATCGCGCCCCGCCTCGCGATGCCAAGTGCAATCGATCGATTGGGATTGAAACGGACATTGCTGTAGTAGTTGATCCAACTCACCCGGCGCCAGTACGGGATTATCCAACACCATCACGCGGGCGTGTTGAGGTGTTTCATCGAGGATATTTCGTTCGGGGCCCAATCCCGTCGTAACAGACATCGCGCTCTGTTCGCGAATCGGGTCGATCGGCGGATTGGTGACTTGTGCAAAACGTTGTTTGAAATAGTCGGCAATGTGGCGTTCTCGCTTGCTGAATACCGCCAGCGGCGTATCGACCCCCATGCTAAACGTTGGCTCTTTACCCGATTCAGCCATTTGCTGCAGACCAATATCGATTTCTTCGCGTGTGAAACCCGCCGCAATTTGCAACCGCATCAATGTTTCCGAACTCAATTCGGTCGATGAATGATTTTCTAATGCGGGCTGCAATCGAAATTGGATCTTGTTGTCATCGACCCAGGTTTTCCAATCCTGTTGGCTCGCCAGCTGTTTGCAAATATCGATATTTCTCAGAAGCTGACCGGCTTGCAGATCGACGGCGATCATTTCACCTGGCGCAAGTCGCCCCTTGGCAATGACTGTTGATTCGTCGATGCGTTCCGAACCAAGCTCCGACCCAACGATCAAAATATCATCGTCGGTGATTTTGTAGCGGGCTGGACGCAAACCATTTTTGTCGAGACAGGCGACTGCGAATTTACCATCGGTCGCGGCAATCGCTGCAGGGCCATCCCAAGGTTCTGAGAAACAGCTGTGGTATTCGTAAAACGCTCGGATCTGCTGGGCGGCATCGGCGTCCAAACCGAATTCCGCGTGATCCTGGTTCCTCCAATCCGGCGGAATCAGCATCGAAATGGCATGAATGATCGACCGCCCGGACAAAGTCAACAGCTCAAGTGCATTGTCGAGACTGGCCGAATCGGAATCATCAAATCGAAACAAACGCTTGACAATGTCGCGATGCCGGTGCCACTGGGGATGGAAAAAATTAGACTCGCGGGCGGTGAACCAATTTCGATTTCCACGAATCGTATTGATCTCTCCATTGTGTGCCAACATGCGAAACGGTTGGCACAGCGACCAGGTTGGTTGTGTATTGGTACTGAATCGTTGATGGAAAATGCAAGTCGTACACTCGTATTCAGGGTTTTTCAAATCAGGATAAAAATCCGCCAACGAGGCCGATAGAACCATCGCTTTGTAGGAAATCGTGCGACACGACATCGATGGAATATGCAATGATTCCCAGCCCGACCGTTGAGGTGTCAATTCGCTGGCGCGGCGAGCCAAAAACAACTCGCGTTCAAATCGGTCACCATCGGCATGCGGCGCCGAAATGAAAATCTGCTTGACGGTCGGGCAGTTAGCCGCTGCAACATCACCAAGTTTCGCCGTGTTCGTTGGAACTTGTCGAACTCCCAACACGCCTAGACCAAACGATTTGATCTGGCGACAAACCATTTCCAGTAATTCAGCCGCAATTTGCTCATCGTTGGGCAGGAACACAACGCCGACTCCAACCTGGCTCGGCTGCGCTGTAATTTCCAACTCTTTCATCCAACGTTGGATCAGCTTTTCCGGCAATGTCGTCGTGACGCCGGCACCATCACCCGTGATCCCGTCCGCAGCAATGGCACCGCGATGCGCAACATTCGCCAATGACGTCAACCCAATATCCAGGATGCATCGGCCCGGTTGCCCAGTGATCGAGGTAATCATTCCAACGCCACAAGAATCTGTTGGATATAAATCAACGAGATCATTGCGGACGTTTCTGCTTGGTTTACTGAAACACATCAAAATGGCGGTTATCGTTCAAAAAAAAGCTGTGGTCGATTTTATTCCCAATGCAAATGTTGACAGAAAACACGCAGAATTGAAAATCAAAAATATCAATGGCGAGCTAATTCACGTTACCATTGTTCTACGTTGTTTTTTCGTTTCTAGAAAAATTTGCAGCTAGAGACGTCGCTCAAAAAGTGATGACAATATGATTGGTGTTTGCGTAGCAGCAACGGGCACAGGAAAATCAGTTCAAATAACAAACCGCGACCATCATGAGCAACGATGTTCGCGTGTATCCCGCGACAAGATCCAGAAGGCAATTTATGAAATCAACTATTGTGACAACCGTTTTGACGTTTCTAGTCTGGATATCGGGAGTTCCGTTTGAACACGCCCAACCATTGGTTGCTGATCAAAACGCTCCTGCGACTCAAGCCAAGCGTCCCAATATTGTGTTTATTTTTTCCGACGATCACGCCATCAAGTCGATATCAGCTTACGGAGGACCGCTTGCGAAAATTGCACCCACTCCGAACATTGATCGATTGGCACGCGAGGGCATGTTGTTTCGCAATTCGTTTTGCGCGAATTCCATCTGCGGTCCGTCTCGTGCGACCATCTTGACCGGTAAACACAGTCACAAAAATGGATTTATGCGAAATACAGGGCGGGGGATGGATCAATCGCAATGGACGGTTGCCAAAGCGTTACAAGCGGCCGGCTATCATACCGCGGTCATTGGAAAATGGCATTTGAAAACCAAACCCGTTGGATTTGACCATTGGGAGATCTTCCCGGGGCAAGGGAATTACTACAACCCAGTTTTTTTGCAGCAGGATGGTAGTCGAAAAAAATTCGAAGGTTATGCCACCGATTTGACGACTAGCAAGGCGTTGAAGTGGCTGGAAAATCGCGACGATTCAAAACCGTTTTTCCTGATGTGCCAACACAAAGCTCCTCACCGAACATTCGCACCCGCGCTGCGACATCTCGCTAGTTTTGACAAAGTCGAAATTCCTGAGCCAGAAAATTTGTTTGATGATTACGCCAACCGTAGCGTCACACTGGCGAAAAACGAAATGGAAATCGATCGGCATTTCGATTGGGCTTACGATGCCAAAGTCCGTAAAGACGAGCGCGGCAATGTGCGTCTGCCGAAACCCGACCGCTACGGTACTCCCGAATACAATCGGATGACCGCAAAACAGAAAAAGGTCTGGGACGCTCACTTCGGTCCGAGAAACCGTGAGTTCCTGGAGCAATTTCGAGCCGGTAAACTCAGCCACAAAGAGATTGTTCGCTGGAAATATCGCCGTTACATGCGCAATTACCTCGGCACGGTCAAAGCGGTCGATGAAAGTGTAGGAAAAATTCTCGACTATCTCGACAAAAGCGGTTTGGCAAAAAACACGATTGTCATTTACTCGTCGGACCAAGGATTTTACCTGGGTGAACACGGCTGGTACGACAAACGCTGGATGTTCGAAGAGTCATTTCGAATGCCGTTGATTGTACGCTGGCCGGGCGCCGTCAAACCCAATTCAAAACCCGAGGAATTGGTTCAAAACATCGATTACGCGCCCACGTTTCTGGAGATGGCGGGTCTGAAAGTACCTGCGGAAATTCAAGGGCGTTCGCTGGTTCCGCTGCTGCGTGGCAAAGAAACAAAATGGCGCAAGTCATTGTACTACGCCTACTACGAGTTAGGCGAACATGCTGTCCCACAACATTTTGGGGTCCGTACGGATCGTTACAAACTGATTTACTTTCCCGTAACCAACGAATGGAACATGTTTGATCTGAAAACAGACCCTCATGAAATGAAAAGCGTTTACGATGATCCGCAGTATGCCGATCAACGCCGCTCTCTGACCCAGGAGTTCCATCGTTTGCGTCAACATTACGACGCACCACCGTTTCCCAAACCGCGCAAACCGAAAGGCAATCCGCGAAAATGATCGTTACGTTGAACGTTCGATTCAACCACTTGTTCGGCAACGCCACCGTTTCTCTCCCCCACTAAAGACCGGATTTGGAAAAACGATGGGTCACAGCGCAAACAATCAATCGCTAAACAGCATTCGCGACCTGGGTTGCAAGAAAAATATTGAAGTCATCAACGAGTTTGTTTCGTTGGATGGGAAATTTGTCATTGACGCTGGCTGTGGTTCGATGATTTTTTCAGAACAAGTTGCCGAGGCAGGGGCACAAGTTCTGGCCATCGATCCCGATCCCCTCCAAGCGAAAATAAACCGCGAAACGTCTCCCATTCCCAATATCCGTTTCGAAGAAACCGGCGCAGACGCTTTATCGGTTGACGATCATTCGGTCGACGGAGTTTTTTTCAGCTATTCGCTTCACCATATTCCAGCGGAAATTTATCCCCAGGTTTTCGGCGAAGTGTTTCGTGTCCTCAAACCAGATGGTTTTCTCTACGTCATCGAGCCGATTGATTGCCCATTGAATGAAGTGATGATGTTGTTTCATAACGAACAAGCAGAACGTGCGGCAGCTCAGACTGCGCTCAACGAATTGGCCGTCCCGGCATTCGAATATCACGAGGTCGTCACGTATCACAGTATTTCAGAATTTGATTCGTTCGACCATTTTGCGACGCATTTTGGCAGTCGAACATTTAATCCAGACTACACGGAGGCGGACGTCCGCGCTCCCGCTGTTAGAGAAGCATTCGAGCGGCTGGCAGGACAACCCAAATATCGTTTCGAAGCACCCAAGGTGGTGATGTTTCTGGAAAAACTAAAAACGAGTTAGTCGCACACCACAAAATTTTGAAGTTCTTTCTTACTTGAATCAATCTTGAGATCTCAAATTGGCGTCGAGCCATTTCTCGATCGATTCCGCTTTGACTTCCGATTCCAAACGAGAGTTGATACTTCGAATGCGGGCATCGATTCTGCGGGACGCCAGAGTGCTGGTGAAAACAATGTCGTCAATCGATGTCCAGTGTTTGAGCAGTTTCCGTTCGTTGTCACCGAAACAGTAATCGATCAACGGCTGCTCAAATGACAGATAATATCCCATCTTGGACATGTAACAGGAGCGTCTGGCAAAATGTTCAATCTGGTCATCGAGATGGCGAATCGGATTTTTTTCAACCACCAGAATCGACAACTGGCGTTTGTTTAGTTCGATCGCTGGAACATCGACAGCTCCGAGCATTTGGCTCAACGTCAATAAAACACAGCCGTCGGTCGACGCCTGTTCCCGAAGTGTTTTTGCGTTGAGTTCCAGCGTTGGAATCTCAAAACCAATGTTCCAGGCTTCCAATTTTTTCTGTGTTTCTGAAAACGTCGCTGGAAAATGGTTGACCACCAAGACAATGTGACCCGACATGACACATTTTTGGATTGCCTCTCGCACCGCATCGTCAACGGTTGTCTGGCGAAATCCAAAATTGTCGGGGTATTGATAAAACTGAGGTTTACGAAATATCCATTTGAACATTCCTGCATCATAAAAAACGCACCGGCCGTTGCCGAGGTGACAACCGCCGGTGCGAACCAAACAGAATTTCAAAAATTGAACGTTACGGCAGCACTCCCGTGGCAAACAGCACGATGATTGCGATACACATCAAAACGCTGGGCACTTGAATAAAGAAGAACATCACTGCATGCCAGCCGCGATACGGCCCACACAAAAGGCCGATCCAATTCATCACCACCCCCACGGGAAACAGGATGAAATACATCACAAATGTCATCACAACAAAAGTCGACGATGGCGTCGGGTTGGGTTGGGGGTAGTAAACCGGCTGATAAACAGGTGCTGGCTGTGCCATGTTGAAATTGATCGTTTGATTGGGAGTTTGCATAGGAACCTGATGTGGAGTCGAGACATTCACCAAAGTCGACTGAGGCGTGTGTTGCGGCGTTTGAGCTGGCATTTGACCTGGCATTCGATCAGCGATTTCGTTGGCCATTTGCGTCGCCATTCTGTTTCTGACTTGCTCCATATCCTGTTGGCGATTGGTGACCAATTCGGCTGTTCGCGGAGCTTCTTTGTGACTCGAGACCGCTTTTTGAGCCGTCCCACAAGTGGCACAAAACTGATCATTTTGTGCCACAAATACGTTACATTTGACACATTTTTGAGCTTGAGAGACCATCGGTTTTTCCCTGTATTCTGTTGGTTTTTAGCAATAGCTACCTACAGATTGCCAACGGTGGAAACGACCGGACAGAAATTTTAGATTTTTTGTAGGGCCGGTTCCCACCGGCCAATCCAATAAACTTGCGATATTGTTTAGTGCAAAATCCTAGCGAGCGAGGGGCAGGATTTGCATACATCTGCGGTTGTCCCGGTCCCTCGCTTACGCGTCGCGCTTATGATTGGCCGGTGGGAACCGGCCCTACTTCTATCGATACCCGGCCAAGACGTTGACAGGATCAACAGGATATCCCGCGCGCTGATCCTGTTAATCATGTTCATCCTGTCAAAAAAAACGGAATCATAGCGAATCCAATAAACGGCCGGTGGGAACCGGCCCTACTCTCAAGTCACTATTTCTTTTTCGCCAGTTCCCAGCAGGCCAATTCGCCGCGCGCTGTGCGGCAATAGATTTTGTTGTTGAGTAACACCGGCACGGTCCAACATTTTCCTTTGACGGCTTGAACTTTGCCCGTTGATTTAAAACTCTCCGGCGTCGCTTTCGCACAAATCAACTCGCCTTTGTCTGCCAAAATAATCATCTGATCACCGGCAATCAGCAGGCTGCCACAGCCCATCCCTCGTTCCGACCATTTTCTCTTGCCAGTTTTTGCATCGATGCAGACAAGCGTACAAGTTCGGCTACTATGCGAGTTCCCATGAACACCGTAGATATGGCCTTTGTAGAGCACACTGTTGTTCATGTGATTGGCAATGTTTTTGTTTTCATACAGTTTTTCAAACTCGTCGTTTTTCAGTTGAAACATGGCGCAGCCGCGACGATAGCCGGTCGAGATGAAAAATCGATCACCGTCAATGATTGGCGAAGTCGATGTGGTGTTGTATTGAGTTTTCCAATTGGTCTGAGCAATTGTTTTTCCATTTTCGGTATCGACAACATGCAGTCCCTCGTTGGTTAATGCCGCAAGTCGTGATTTTCCAGCCTGTTTAAATTCCACCACGGAGCCATAACCGGCATATTGCTTTTCCGACTTCCAAACTTCTTTGCCGGTTTTCGCATCTAGCGCCAAAATGCATCCGACATCGAAAATCACTTTGTCACCTACGACCAAAGCCGATGAAGTGAAACCCCAAGTTGGTCGCCGCGCTCCAGTCAATTTTCGCGTTTCCACATCCCAGACAACTTTTCCGTCAGCTGCATTTAAACCCAACGCACGTCCATCACGACTGAGCGTAAACACCATTCCATGGGCAACGGTCGGTGTGGTTCCCGGTCCGCCTTCGTGCAAATTGTTGGCCAGACTCGCCTTGTACGTATGCCGCCAGATCTCTTTTCCTGAATTCGCATCAAAACAGAAAACAGCATCTTTGTCGCGTCCGTCACGACCCATCGTGTAAAGTTTTCCGTCAACAATGCTCACACTACTGAATCCCGTGCCCACTTTTACGGACCAAAGCTTTTTGGGTGGGTTGTTTTTCCAATCCGAATCCCAATTCGATTCGGTTGAGATCATGTTGGAATTGGGGCCGCTCCACCGCTCCCAGTTTGATTTTTTTTGACCGTTTAACATCGAAACAGAAAAACAGATTGCAGCACCCACCAGGGTGAAAGCGATTAGACGTTGATTCATCGTTGCCTCGTTTAACGGATATTGTAGGGCCGGTTCCTACCGGCCGTTTGTCGAATTGGCCAGTTTATCGAATTGGTCGGCTCATTTTGTTGGATTGGCCGGTGGGAACCGGCCCTACTTGAACCTATTGTATCAAACTTGAGACTCAATTTTACAGCGTTCCAACGGCATCGTGTTGCCGACGAACCATTTCCGCGTACAAACCGTTTTTGTCAACCAAGTTTTGATGTGTACCAATTTCCACAATTTCACCTTCGTCAATCACAACGATCTGGTCCGCGTGGGTGATGGTTGATAGGCGATGGGCGATAATGAACGTTGTCCGGTCTTTGAGCAATTCGGTCATTGATTTCTGGATCAATTGTTCGCTTTCGGTGTCGAGATTACTTGTCGCTTCGTCCAAAACCAGGATTCTCGGGTCCGCCAGCAGGGCGCGGGCGATCGACAGCCGCTGCCGCTGGCCGCCGGATAGTTTTACGCCTCGTTCACCGATAATCGAGTCGTACCCATCGGGCAAATCAACGATAAATTCGTCGGCATTGGCGCGACGAGCAACTTCCTGAACTTGCTCCAGCGTTGCATCGCGTTTGGCATAAGCAATATTTTCGCGAACGGTTCCATCAAACAAAAACACTTCTTGCTGAACGATTCCGAGCAAATCGCGAAAGCTTGCCAATTGGTAATCCCTCAAGTCGCGACCGTTGAGCGTAATCTGCCCCTGAGTCGGATCGTAAAAACGGGCAACCAGATCGGTAATCGTTGTTTTGCCCGCTCCGCTTCGACCCACCAGCGCAACGACGCTGCCACCTGGTACGGTCAGGTCAAAATTTTTGATGACATGATTGTCGTCATCGTACGCAAACCAAACATTTTCGAACTTGATCTCTTGAACCGTCGGTTCGACAACCACCGCACCGTCTTTATCAGGTTTATCGACGGGTGACTCGAGGACTTCGAATACACGTTCCATCGACGCCATCGAACGCTGTAATTCTGAAAGCGATTCGACGATCCGCCAAACGGGGTTGAGCAACAAAAACGTGTAGAAATGAAATGCTGTGATATCGCCGATCGAAGCCGCTTCGTAGATATTCCAGTATCCTCCGGCCCAGGTAATCACGACACTGATCAGCGCCATCAAAAATCCCCAGCTGCTCCACAAAATAATCTCGCGGCGACGGGCAAACATTTTCATGCGCGTAATCGCATGATGTCCGACCGTATACTCGTGCTCTTCGCGACGTTCGCCAAGAAATGCGCGTACCGCCCGAATTCCCTGAAAAGCTTCTCCGACGCGTCCGTCAACGTACGAAACCTCTTTTCGAATCGCGCGATAAATCGGACGAATCCGACGGATCGCCAAGAAACTGATCAACATGATTGGCGGAATGATCAACAGTGCCGTAATCGCCAATTTCCAGTTCATCACAAACAGGATGATGACGGCGATCAACAGTCGAACGATCGCGACGCCAGGCGAGATCACGGCCATTTGCAACAAACCGGTGGTCGTGTTGATATCATCGGTCAACCGCGAGATGATGCCCCCGGTTTTCATGTCGGAAAGTTTTTGCAGGGGCAAGCGGAGAAGTTTTTCAAACAGCGCGCGGCGAAGCGTCAAAATCACTCGCACATTCAACAAGTGTTGATACCAGGATCGTAAAACGCCCAAGACCTGGCTTCCAACAACCACGCCAACGTAAATCCCGGCGGCCAGATGCAGTCCTCTCAGTTTTTCCGCTCGCGACCCGTCCCCCAGCAACACGTTGTCAATGATATGCCGCATGAACAACGGTTGAATCATGTCGAGACAGGCCACCGCCAACGCAAAAAATATAAGCAAGGCCACCAGTTTCCAATGGATCCAGAGTCGACGAATGTAGAGCCGCAGGTAGCCGCGGCGTTTGGCTTTTTGTTCCGGCGTCAGTTTTTTCTTTTGACCATTGTCGGAATCGTCGTCCAGCGCCTCGTCCGGTTTTTCATCGTCGTTTGATGATTGTTTGTATTCACCCTTGCGAAATTTCTCAAGAAATTCACGAAAGCGAGTTTTGGAAGTGTTTGCGGGTTTCATCGATGTTTACATGTCAGCATTTGTGGTGAATCAGCAATGTT
Organism: Pirellulaceae bacterium; assembly: GCA_028280445.1. Lineage (GTDB taxonomy): Bacteria > Planctomycetota > Planctomycetia > Pirellulales > Pirellulaceae > JANQLU01. The sequence goes on from JANQLU010000136.1 coordinate 280,179, forward strand.
TCACTTGACGCGAACAAAAACAAGTTGCCGATTGTTTTTCCTCGATTTGTCGAGCTTCTGGCCGAGTGGACAGTTGGAGATTTTTTGTCAACCGTCAATAGTGTGGCGGTTTTTCATGCGGCAAGTCTTCGGACAATTGCTGCTGGAGCGTTTCTATTTTTTTTTTCTGCTCCGCAAGTAATTTTTCAAACCGCTCCGATTGATTTCGTAGTTCAATTACAATCTCGTTGAGCTGTTTGACAGTATGCTGCTCGTGAGCCAATTGCTCCTCTAAATGCTGCAATCGTTGGTAAAGTTGTTCGTTTGACATTACTCTCAAATGTATCCGATCGATTAGAATTCGAATGATGTCGTGACAATCATGATTCGAGCAAAGTTCACTCGAAACGCATTTTCCTGAATTTTCAGAGACCGTTTGCTCTGGGTGCCCGTCATTGGTAACAATTAACACAATGTAGCAAAACAATCCGCAATAACATGGCAGAACGCCGGTCAAGACGCACGCACTTTGTAGGGCGCGATCCTGTGAGCGGCAAGGCGCTAGCCGCCGGTAAGGCGCACTAACACATACCGGCGGCTAGCGCCTTGCCGCTCACATGTCATGCCGGATGTGTTTTCGCCGGTTGTTGAAATCATACGCAATTTTGTCTTTGGAAATGGCCTTATTACTGCAATGAAAAACAATTTTTTTTGGAGCTGGAGTGTCTGCATCGCTGCAGTCATTTTTTTGACGGGATGCCCCAACAAGGAAAACAAAAAAAACCGTAATGTGAGCGGTCCGACCCACTCCGTCGTGGTTTCCAATTTGCCGTTGCAATTTTTTGTGAATCAACTGGCAGGTGACAAACTGACGGTTATTTCGCCAGGAGATTCCCCAAACCCCAGGACTTGGAGTCCCGACGATGACACCATTGGTCGCATGCAAAAAGCCGACCTCGTTTTTACGCACGGTGCAGATTACGAACAATGGCTGAATTATATTTCCCTGGACGAATCAAAAATTGTCGAAGTCGCTCGTTCGCTGCACAAACAATTTATTGAAATTCAAGGCGAGGTGCACAAACATGGCCCTGAAGGCAAGGAACATGCGCACGACGGTTTGGCCAACTATTTTTGGCTCAGTCCCGCGCTGGCGGCGGACGAAGTCAACAAGATCGCTGCCACATTGATCGAAACTTATCCGGAACTTCAGACTTCCATCACGGAAAACAAAAACAAATTACTGGCCTCCATTTTGAAGTTGCAAAAAAAAATCGAAACCACCAAAAAACAGGACATCGTCGTATTCGCTTCGGATCCGCGATTTGCTTACCTGACGCGTGATCTGGGATGGACGCACGTTTATTTCCATTGGACCAATCACGGTAAAGAAGAACTGCCTGCCGACGCCTGGAAAAAACTTGACGATGCATTAACAAAAAACAAACCTGCCACCATGCTGTTCCCATTTGCTCCATCGGCGAAAACAAAACAAGAACTCGACAAACGCAAGATTTCGGTTCTGGTGCTGGATAGTATCGAATCGGAATCTGGCGGCAAAAACTATTTGAAACGTCTGGAAGCATTGATTGACGGATTAACCATCGAACAATCGGACTAGGGCGTTGATTTAATCGGAAAGCTGTGAAATTGGGCTGAGCGGCAAGGCGCTAGCCGCCGGTGAACCCTCAAATACCGGCGGCTAGCGCCTTGCCGCTCACAATTAATCAAAACTACTGAGCGCCTTGCCGCTCATATTTAATCAACCCGACCTTGATTGCCGCAGGGTCAAATTACTTTTTCGCGCTGCCAGCCTTGTACGCAATTTTACCGCTGACGATCGTATAGAGAACTTTGGTTTTTTTGATCTCATCATCGGAACATTTCAAAATGTCATTGGACAGCACGACAATATCGGCGAGCATTCCAACCGCCAGTTTGCCCTTGGATTTTTCTTCGAATGCAGCGTAGGCGTTGGCAGTCGTATAGGATTTGAGCGCCTCAAGCCGGGACATTTTTTGCTCGGGAAAAAATTCAGAACCATCTTTGAGTTTGCGTGTGACCGTCGCGTAAAAACTTGGCAGCGGATTAACATCTTCGACTGGCGCGTCCGTTCCATTGGTAACCACGGCACCCGATTTCATCAAAGATTGCCAGACATAGGCGCCCTGCTTGCTGCGACGATGTCCCAATCGCGCTGGAACGAAAATGGCGTCGGACGTGCAGTGAACTCCTTGCATGGATGCAATCACGCCGAGTTTGCCGAATCTCGGAATATCATCCGGATGAATATGCTGGGCGTGCTCGATTCGCCAGCGACGCGACTCTTGAGACGGATTCTTCTTGAACAATTTTTCGTAAATATCCAGCACTTCACGGTTTGCACGATCACCAATCGCATGGACACAGCACTGGAAACCGTTAGCTAGTGCGATTTCGGCAGTTTTGGAAACCGATTCCACACTTGATGTATTTAACCCGCTGCTGGTGGGCAGATCGGAATAGGGCATCAACAACCACGCACCGTGGGGGCCCAAGGCTCCATCGATCGAACGCTTGACGGCGCGAACCGTGAGAAAACCATTGCCGTAGTCGATCATCCGATACTTTTTCAACCGCAGCGCCATCCGAGCATTTTGATCGCGAACCATCACATAAAGTCTGACCGGCAATTTTTTTTCATCGGCGAGAATTTTAAGTCCATCAATCGTTCCAAACGACGAGCCAGCATCCTGGAAACTTGTTATGCCTTTTGACAAACATTCTTGGCTAGCCAGTTCAACAGCGCGGCGAAAATATGCTTCATGTTGTTTTGCGGTACGCTTGGCCAAATCGCGCGAGCGAGCTCGACCAATCAATCCCATCGCGGTTTCTCGAAACACACCAATCGGCTTGCCATCAGCGTCGTGAAGTATTTCGCCGCCTCTAGGCGGTTTTGTTTTGGAATTGACTCCTGCCAATTGCATCGCGTAAGCATTGGCAAAATTCATGTGGCCACTGGCATGCGTTAACAAAACAGGATTCGCTGGCGATACACGACTCAAATCGGTATCGGTCGGATAGCCATGAACGTGATTCGGCGGCTTTCTATCCCATTTAGATTGATGCCAACCGCGACCGATGATCCATTCACCCGGTTTCGCTTTTTTGGCGGCTTCGGCAACCATCTCAACAATGTCTGACCAACGTTTTGCCTTGGTCAAATCAAGCATCATTTTTGATTCGCCCAATCCGACAAAATGCGCATGCCCTTCAATAAATCCTGGGCAGACAAACTCGCCGTCGAGGTCGAGAGTGTGTTTGGGTTTCGGAGCAATGCGATCGATCTCGGCGTTGGTTCCAATGGCGATGATTTTGCCATCGCGTGCAGCCAGTGCCTGTGCATTTTTTTTCGTATCATCGAGCGTAATGATATTTGCGTTTTTGATCACTAAATCGGCTTGTTGAGAAAACACCGAGCTCGACAACAAAACCAATAGAAGAATCACCAATGAAAATCGCATGTTTTTCCTGCCGCTTTATTGATTGAAAACATTCGGGCGAAGGTGTTATTTTAACGTCTCGCCACGGCTGTCAGAAGCTGCGAAAGTTTGGAAAAAAATTTCTAGCGAACGTTTTTGCTCGACAACAAATTGTCACTACCAATTCGTCCGCCGAGCGGCAGGGGTTGTGAAAAGTTCAACATTTTTTCCACGCGTGAATCGTAACGTACCTTTGCAGACTCATCGTGGCTGGAGGTCGGTTTGGCCGACGATGCGGACAAAATCGGAGATCGAAACATCGCTTTCTCAGCGGTGCCAAAACGTTATTGACCCCCTTGGTCTCCAACGCCAATCAACGGAATCAGACGCATCAAATCTTTTACCGGAACTTTGCTGAGATAGCTTTTCGGTTTGCGTTTGAAGTACATTTTTCCATCTTCGACATCGAAACACTCCCAACGCTTCCGCCCCAATGAATTCATTGTAGCTTCGGGATTGTCGTCGATTTTGACGATCTTGTATTCCCAAGCCGAACCTTTGCTGAGGTCCTCCATGACCCAATCTTTGACATTGGTGGTTTGCGTTTCACCTTGCTCGACAGCATGTTGGTATAAATCTTGTGCCCACTTAGTTGCGTCCTTCGACGCCTTGCTCGTCGAATCGCTGGCACTGCCCAACATATCGGAAACCCATTGTTTGGCATCCGAGGCGGTTGTTGTACCTTTTTGTTTGGCGGTGGAGTAAAGCCGTTTCACTTTCGCCCAAGTTGACTTTGGCTCCTGGCTATCAGATTTCGATTCTTGGGGATCCTGTTGCTCGGGATCTGTTCCAGTCGAGGTGACTGGAGTCAGGTTTGACGTATTTGATTTCGCGTCAATACTCGCTTGGGGACTGTTGTCCGAATTGGCTTGGCAACCAACTAGCAAAACGATCAGAGCAGACAAACAAACCAGTCGACAAGTCAGATTGAGATACATTTTCTTACTTTGAAAAACAAACAGGAAATCACCGCAAACGGTTATTATTGCGAAATGATGGCATGCATCCAATCGATTTTCGCTTTAAAAAATCGATCCAAAACTCAAATCTGAACCAATATCCATCTTCGTTCGTCTGGTATGTGCCGATAAAATTCAACAAATACTGGAGAAAATTATCTTGTCGAGAAATCATCTGCTGTTGGGGTTGTTGTTTTGGTCACTCGTGTCGAGCGCGGCACTGCGCCATTCGTGCGTGGCCCAAACGGCAATTTTAAACCCGCCTCAGAATTCTACGACAGTAAACAGCACGACCGCTGATGACGCGCAGCTCAACCGATTGTTAACCAACCTGGCTCGCCAACACATTCCTCACACCTACAGCGAAGACAAAGATTGGAACAAACAGGCGGAACGTTGGAATGGCATTCGATTTCGGCGTGAAGGCTTGCGTCTCGAAACCAAACGAAAAAAGAAATTGGTCAATCACGGCGTCTGGAAAAAATACTCGGCGGAGTTAATCGACCCCAATCGCCAGTTTCATATTTCCGTACACAATCTGACGGGCAAAGACGGAAAGCTGTTTTTTGATCTGCGCACATCCGCCGCCGTAAAACTGTTCGGCCGACAAGCAAAATGGGCAAAAGGGCTCCAGCTGTACAGCGTCAGCGCCGACGCTCGTGCCGACATCGATTTGATCGTCAGTTGCGAATTGGACATTGATCTCGATTTTTCCAAACTGCCTCCCGACGTGATTTTCAAACCCAAAGTGACCGGTGCAAAAATCGAAGTAAAAAATTTCAAAGTCGATCGAGTCAGCAAATTGGGCGGAGAAATCGCTCAGCAGTTGACCAAGGCGGTCAGGAAAAAGCTGGATGCGAAAATCGAGCGGCAAGAACAAAAGCTGGTAAAAAAACTCAACACGGCCATTGAGAAGAAAAAAGATCGTTTGAAAATTTCATTTAAAGAGGCCTCTGATAACAAATACGCTAAACTGGCAAAACCGCTGTTGGATCGACCGTTGCAAAAAGCGTTAGAGAAATATGGCCCTCAAAAAAAATAACATGCGTCTGTCACAACCCACCGAAAAACAGATTTCGCTTCCGCCAGAGTAGGGCCGGTTCCCACCGGCCAATCCAACAAAACGGTCGGTGGAAACCGGCCCTACTTTAACTAGCATCCAAATTTCGAATATCAATGAACCCGCCTGATTCGGTCAACGCTTCGATTTTATCAAACACGGGAATCAGCCGATCGGCAGCCTCTATCGGGCCAGGCATGTCGTCCGTACCCCGTTTGGATTTCAAAGCTTCGAGTGACGGGTATTTGTTGTCTGCAGGTTGATCGCACAAATAATCCTGCATGGCTGTATCGACCAACCCGGGAGCAACCGCAGCGAAATGAGTTCCTTCGTTTTCTCGGGCATACAACATGGTCAACATGTTCAACGCCGCTTTTGAAATCGAGTACCCATTCCAACCTCGACTTCCATTAATCGCAGCACCGGACGAAATGGTAATCACGCGTTTGATCGGTATCGACAGCTCGTATAGCGCGTCAATCAACGATTTATTGGACCAAACATTGGTATCCATGACCCAACGCAACTGCTTCAGCGATGTTTGACGCATATCTGCGATTTCGCCCAGCACACCGGCATTCAAGATCGCGGTATCGATGCTCTGGCAGCCCGTCAACAACGTTGCGATTGTTTCAGGTATTTTTTCTTCGGCCAGCAGATCGAGTGCCGCGAAATGAAAATTTTCGTTTGCCATCAACGTTTCGTCGGGAGTTCGGCGGCTGACTCCGAATACAGTGTCGCCTCGCTGAAGATATCTGGCCGCTAAACCATATCCGATTCCCGAGCTAACACCGGTGATGAAAATATTTTGTCCTGACATCGATCATACGCTTTTCAATTTTGCTGTTGGAAACAATCAAAATGACGGGTCTGAACTGGCAAGGCAACCGTACGCAGGAAAGATAAAAAAGAACAGGAGATGCTTCGCTTGAGAATTTGATTAACTGGAAAAGTAAATTGCTGCAAAATTCTTGGCGGAAAAAAACGCAATACGAGGGCGAATTTTGTCGCGTCCCGTTGCCCAACTCCAATACAATTGAACCGCAGTTGTAACCTCGGGTTTCAATCAGGACGATGATTCATTGGTACACTTAATTGCTTCCACGATTTTCAGTTTGCTAGGAGCTTTCGTTGGTCTGGTCATCGCTGTAAACACAGAATTGGACGTGATCACAGCATTTCTCATTGCTTTAGGATTTGTTCTTGGATACCGCAGTACTGGCCCTCTTGATGACAGAAAAACTACCGTATTAATGGCGGTAATTATTATGACTTGGATCGTGTCGTGGATCATTTTTCATCCGACTGTCTCTGAAATGACTCCTTCGGGAGTGCCATGGTACTATCACAATTGTCATGACATCAAAGCTGATATTGCCGCGATTTCAATTGGCCTGATCTTTGTTCTTTATTTTCCGCCAACAAGAAAAAATGATGTACTCAAAGAACAGTAGTGGGCAATTGTGAGCGGCAAGGCGCTCACAATGGTTTGGTTCGCGCATTTGCACAAACAAATTAAATCGACGTTTTTGTCCACATACTGAAATCTGTCTTGACAGTTCAAAATTTTCGCCTTTAATCAGATCGTCCGTATACATTTCCACCAAACTTAGCGCGTTCGCGTTGAGTCCCATCTCCTCCTCCTATCTTTGTCTATGCCCACCGCGCGTCCAAAACTCGTCGATGTGAATGTCACTCGTTGGGATCGCTGTATTTCTCGATGTGTCCGTTCCGTGAAACGGGCTGGCGGGATATTGGCAGAGTCACCAGATATCCGGGGATGTATTTTTAACTCCGTCCGACATTCATCGTTTTTCAGACAACACGGCAAATCTCAGCCGTTTCCAAATTGTCTAGCGGGCACCAAGTCAAACCCTCTCCCACTTTGCGCCTCAATTTCTCTTCTTTTTTCCTATCAGAGTTTTGCAACAAGATTTAGCTATGAAAGAACTTCAAAAAATCCTTCGACTCAGCGTTTACGTATTAGCGCTCCCGCTGATCGCAACAGCGACAGTTTCAGCATTCAACTATCTGGAAAATCCAGATCCTAAAGTCGAAATCTCCAAAGCGGAATCAATCGACATCGATCAGCAAAGTACTGTTACTTATTTGGTCAGACGTGACCAGAATAAAACGGTAAAAGGGCGGGTTGTCAATATTGATGCAAATACAGGCGAGTTGACACAGCGGCCAGAAATTTCAGTCCAGTTTGTGCAGAACGAAAAAGTCGTCTTCGAAACTAAAACCGGTTCTTCGGGGAATTTCTCAATCGGTAATGTACCAACGGGTGTGTACTCATTTTTTGCGATGGGTGATGGCGAATTTTTGACGATGTCCATTCGCATTGTGAACCCGAGCGAACAAGGAGCAGACTCGTTGTTTGTCGAATCAACGGTCGGTAAAACCGCAAAGATGGCTGTCGAAAAAATTCGCGATCTTCGAGTGCAATCGGAATACCAACTCAAATCCATGGCCCTCGAGGATCGACCAGAATTCACAAAACTGACTGGTAGCAGTTCAACGAAATTGTCCGATGACGGCACATTAATCGGCCGAACAGTTTCTCACTATCGCGAAGCGAACCAGAAACTCGACGGTACAACCGTCCAAGTCTATCGAGACGGGAAATTGGTGGCTGAAACCAAAACAGACGCCCAGGGTAAATACGCCATCAAAGATTTGGACGAAGATGTCTACGAATTGTTTGCATTTGGTCCAGCCGGATTTGCAACCTTTCGTTTCCGAACTGTCCTGCCTGCAAAAGATGTTTCATTGGAAAGCACGGAAGGTAGAACTTTGTTGTTGAAAACAACGCAAGAATTTGCGTTGACTCCACTTCAAAATGCAACGCCAACTGTTGCGACAACACAGGTTGACGGAACATCAGCAAATCTCAACTCTGGTTGTGGTGTTTGTGATTCTTCGTCAGCGTTTGTAACCGGCGGTGCATGTGGTGGTTGTTGTCCAACGGGTGGTGGAGGCGGCGGTCTCTCAGCATTTGGTGGTGGCGGTCGTGGAGCACGCCTGGGCAGGCTTTTGGGTTTGGCAGCTTTGGGGATCGGTATTGCCGCTTTGGCCGAAGACGATGATCCACCACCTGCAACCAGCCCCACATTTTAGGTCGGGTAAATTCAACAACATTCAATTGCTAGAGGTCACAGCTAATAACTGCGGCCTCTGTTTTTTGTGTATACCAATTCGTTGACGATCGACAAATTGCGACTGAAATTCGTCAGCAGCTTTGGAGAGATTTGTTGTTACCGGAAATTGGGAAAAGATTTGCAAAGAACAAATGTCGCGAATCAAAAAAAAGCGTGAATCTTAGGGACGAAACAGCCGCGCGCTCAATCTGAACAACGCACCACTGGGATCCATGGCAATCCTGTTGGACTCGTCTACGAATGTGACACTGGACTGGTCAACAAGTTCTGCATTCAACGACGGAACCCATACAGATGGCCGCCTGTCGAGCAAATGAACAAACCGGTCTCCAATCGTCACTTTGACCAGATCGGAAACATATTGCGTTGAATCAAGGTCATCTGTCTGATATTGGAATTTCCAATCGAAAACGATTGAATAGAACTCGCAAGCCTGTTCCGGACGTCGGGTAATGAGTTCATCGTGCACAAAAAGGCCCCGTGGCGCTGGATAGGAATGCGTCGCTTTGAACGGACATATCTCGGCACCTTCGAAATCCCGCACAACGCATACCCGACCTACACCCGGGACGTCAAAGGGTTCCCGAACGATACTGCCGCCGACCGATTCAGCTCGAGCAGCCGCCAACTCCACATCGTCAACCGAGACATAGGCGAGCCAGCGAGAATGTTGTTCGGCGTCAATAGAAACCAGTCCGCCATGTGCATTGTCAGCAGCCATGATTAAAGGATAGTCGGCCGCAGAACCGGACTGCCAGACAAAATCCGTCGCATGTTCCATCGAATAATCAAAGCCGAGTTTCGCGTAGTAAGACTTAGCCGCTGCAGCATTGTTAGTAAACAAGTCATGCCAAACGACACTTGAATTTGAGGTTTGGGCACACATGAAATATCGTCTTTTTTAAAAAGCCAACTTTGTCAGTATAAAAAGCAAAGCCTATTCTTGATCGTTAACAAAACACTTCCAAATTGATTCGCCCAGTCGTTTGTAACTCCAGACTCGTTGCCCATTTTTGCAACGCTATAATCGTAGCAAATCGTCGAGGTTGATTACAATTCGACGGACTCGAATTGCACAATACCTCCTTGTTGCAATCGTGCAAAAAAAGCGTCCACCTGCAGATGGCTGCCAAAGGAATGGACGCGACTGACCGCTTTTCGCATATCTTCACGCTGCTGGGTTTCCAATTGCATCGGCGATATCCGAAGCCGCTGGGTATAGAAAGCACAATTTTCGTGGGCTACCAAAACCACTCGTTGCAATTGATGCACATTCACCAGAAATCGCAATTGCTCAGCAATGCCTTCCTCTTCGCGATAGGCGGAAAAGTGGCTTGCCAGACATGCCGAGCCACCCGGAACAGCCAGCCGATCGTAGCGTGGCAATTGCAGCGCATTCCGCATTAAATCATCGAACTGATCGCCAAATCGTCCATCACTACAATAAACGGCAGCCGCATGAACTCTTTCGTTACTGAAACTGCTGTTGCTACGATAAAAAAACGTACTCTCCTGGTCATTCATCAGTATGCCTCAAGCAAGAATGATGATGTGATGGTCGCGTTGGATGATTCATCCGGCAACATTCTAACCTGTTCTCAAGTCCGGCTCATCCCACAGTGATTCGTACGTGTAGCTCGAACCCGGCAGCTGACAAAAACGGCCGTCCACAAATCGGTAATTGCGATTCAGCGTGGCAATCGTTTGCATGTCGGCATCCGCCAAGTCGATTGATGCCGCCGCCAGGTTTTCCTGCATTCGCTGGCGATTAGTCGATTTTGGAATGGTAACAGCGCCGCGACAGATGTTCCAAGCCAACAGCGTTTGTGCCGGAGTGATTGAATTTTTGGTTGCAATCTCGTTGATCACCGGGTGCCCCAACAATGATGGCTCGTTCTCAGATTTCATTCGGTCCGGTCTGTCTGCAGAACCCAACGGTGAATACGCGGTCATCAACATTTGGTTTTCGGTACAAAAATTCAACAACTCGGTTTGTTGTAAAAACGGGTGTGACTCGACTTGATTAAAAGCCGGTTTGATCGTTGCATGCTGAATCAGCTCTGAAAGTTTCTTGCGGCTAAAATTCGATACGCCGATGTTGCGACATAATCCTGCCGTGACACATTGCTCCATGGCATTCCATGTTTCACTAATGGGAACATCGCTCAGCGGAATCAATTGTTCAGGAGATTCGGGAACATACACGCCAGTTTGATGAACGACGGGCCAGTGAATGAGGTACAAATCCAGTGCTTCCAATTGCAGATTTTCAAGCGTGAGTTCGAGTGCCGGTTTGACACTCGCCGCTGGATGGGAGTCATTCCAAAGTTTTGAAGTAATCCAAAGTTCATCGCGGCGAACCAATCCAGATTGGATACATTCGTTGAGTGCGCGTCCCACATCTTGCTCGTTGCCGTAGATATGGGCGCAGTCGATATGCCGATAGCCCAATTCAATGGCAGTTTTGACGGCTTCGTAAGCGCTGCCGTCGACCATTTTCCATGTTCCAAGTCCGATTGCCGGTACCGAATCGCCGTTTGTCAATGTGCGTGTTTTCATTTCGATTTTGTCATGCCGCGTGAATGTCTTTCCCACAACTTTGACAAAATCGCTTGCGACGTCAAGCGATCAGGTCTCGAATCACGTGGCCATGAACATCGGTCAGACGTCGATCGATACTGTTGTGGCGGACTATCAGTTTGGTGTGATCGATCCCCAATTGGTACAGCATCGTCGCATGAACATCGTAACAATAGGTCGCATGATCCGGATCTGCGCTGCGCCATGACCAATCGTCGGTCGGACCGAAAACCGCGCCCCCTTTGAAACCGCCACCGGCAAACCAGTTTGTAAAAGCGGTTGGATTGTGATCGCGACCGAGCGAACCCTGGCTACAAGGCATACGGCCAAATTCAGTCGTCCAATGGACAATCGTGTCATCCAGCAATCCTCGTTGTTTCAAATCGACAATCAGCGCCGCGGCTCCTCGCGACATCCCACGAGCCAACGGCCAATGATCGCGGCGGAGGTCTTCATGAGAGTCCCAATTACGTCGCGGGAATCCGTTGTCGGCACCTGACCAGACTTGGACAAACCGAACACCGCGTTCCAACAAACGTCTTGCAACCAGGCAATTCAAACCGAACATCCGCGTTTCGGCGCCCTCGTTCATCGGCCCGTTCCATCGAGTATCCGGCGCGTCAATGCCATACAGACGGCGAACCGATTGCGACTCTTTTGAAATATCCAGAACGTCGGTTGCCGACAATTGCATTCGCGCTGCAAGTTCATACGATTTGATTCGGGCTTCGAGCCGTGAATCGCCGACGCGTTTCTCCAGATGCATGTCGTTTAATTTCCGGAGTGCATCGAGAGTTGCCCGTTCGCTGCTCGGATTGATAAATTTGGCGGATTCATGTGGAAACAAATCTCGAATCGGTGATTTTGTTCCCGGCCGGATCATCGTGCCTTGATGAGCTGCCGGCAAGAATCCGGCGCCCCAGTTTTTCGGACCGTTGGGTGCGTAGCCGCGTGGATCGGGCAGCACGACGAACGTTGGCAAATTGTCGTTGATGTTGCCCAATCCGTACGACACCCACGCTCCGGCTGAAGGGAATCCGGGAAGAATGAATCCGGTCGCCTGCATAAACGTCGCTGGACCATGAACATTGGATTTGGAAGTCATGTTGTGAATGAAAGCCATTTCGTCGGCAACATCACCCAACGGTGCGACGCACTGGTTGAGCCACTTGCCCGATTCACCAAATCGTTTCCAGGGCCAAGGCGATTTTTTGACCTTGCCCGGTTTCGATTGAAACAGTTCAACTTTTTCGCCAACATCCCATTTTTGCCCATGCTTTTTTTCCAGCATCGGTTTGTAATCAAACGTATCGCACTGGCTGGCAGCACCAGACATAAACAACTGAACGACTCGTTTCGCTTTGGGGGGATGATGCAAAACGGTTGTCTGTGTCGCTGGCATTGCGACAAGTGGCTCGGCGAGCAACATGGAGGTCAGTGCAACCGAGGAAAGCCCGCCAGTTCGAAGCAGGAATTCACGGCGCGGCATGACATTCGATGTTTTCATGGCAAAACCTAATCAACAAACATGAATTCATTGGTGTTAAACAGTATCCGACAAACGTTGGTCAGCGAGTGCTGTTGGGCGACTTCAACCAACAACTTGATTTCGGATTCCGCCGGAGTTCGTCCTAGGATTTGGTGCACGGCAGCAGCAATTTTTTCACGAGTCGAGTTCAATTGCGCTTTCTCAATTTGCTGGGCCATCAATTGAGACATCGTTGTTGTAAATCGATTGTTTAACATCGTCAGCGCCTGGAGCGCTGTATTTGTTTCGTTGCGTCGAGCTACAATTTGAGATGGATCTGCACAATCAAGTGACGTAAAAAACGGGTCAGGTGCGCTGCGGACAATGAATCGGTAAATCGACCGTCGGTAGGTGGTTGGGTCTTGAGGATCGAATTTCAGATAATCATAGTGCGGCGAATGATCGTCCTTGAACGCGAACATCCGGTAACCCGAGCCATACATTTTCGTATCCAGCTTACCAGTAATTGCCAAAATGGAATCGCGCACTTGCTCGGCGTCGAGACGGCGGCGATTCATTCGCCAGAGGAATTGGTTTCCCGAATCGATCGCCGCGAATTTCGCATTGTGTTGCGATGATTGCCGATACGTTCGACTCGTAACGATCAAACGATGCAACTGTTTCAACGATTGTCCGTTGTCTCGAAATTGTAATGCCAAATAATCCAGCAGCTCCGGGTGTGTTGGCCGACTGCCCATACGACCAAAATCGTTTGATGTTGCGACCAGGCCTTGACCAAAATGATGCTGCCAAACGCGGTTCACGATCGATCGCCAGGTGAGTGGGTTTTGTTTATCGACGATCCAGTTTGCCAAAGCAACTCGCCGATCTCCTTCGGTGTGATCCGATTTCAACTTGAAATGATGTCGCAAGTTTTCCAGCGCATTCATCGCACCCGGCGCGACGAGACCTCGTTTTTTGTCGGGTGATTTTTCATCACCGCGGTGAAGCAAATAGATCGGACGGGGTTTGCCATGAGTAGGAACAAATTGACCTTGACGGCGGAATTCCGATGCGACGGCAAAAGTTAAGCGATTGTTGATGCTCGATTGATATTTTTTTTCCAGGGCTTGATTTTGTTTTTCGAGCAACGCAATTTGTTGTCGAATCTCGACACCGTGAGTCGATTCCACGTGTTGTCGTTTTTGCTGAAGTTTTGTCAACGCCGCGTTGAGCTTTGTGAACTGTTTGAGTCCTACAGAGAACTTTTTTAGCTGCGCGGGCTCGCCAAATTTTTGGCGACTTGTTTTGTTGTCAGTCAGATTCTTGGTGTGCCACAGTCCTGTGTTTATCGAATCGCTGGCGGTGACCGTCGAGGTGGCAGCAATGTTTTCGTTCTCGTGGGAAAACACATGAATTTCCGACAACGCCAAAGCGTACATGTTGTCTTTCGCCGAACGCGTTGCCAGTTGATTCGCAGTGAAACGAATTCGGCCGAGCGGCTGATCTCGTAGCCGCTGCGGGATCTGAATAACAACTGGATTGTCACCAGGATTTGCAAAGTCAGATTTTTGGTGGGCGACGATGGTGTAGGATTTTGATGACTCGTCAAACGCTTCTAAAATCCAACGTTTTGGAAACGCGAAACCTGGAGTGTCTGGAAAATCGACGGGACGGGCGGGATAGATCACGATCGCGTGGAGCAATTGACGCGACGGAAACGTCAGTTCGACCCACTTTTTCGATTCAGATTTTTTTGCGAACTGGCTGTGGTACCCGTTGGAGGATCGGTGCGGCTTGCTCGTTTTTTGAAATGGTCCCGGTAATTGAGACAATTGTCTGTGCGTCGCTGCAATCTGATCCGCAATCGGAGCCAGGTGAGGTTTGAGTTTTTCAGCAAGCTGTTTTTGGAGTTTTTTGAGTTGAGCGTTGTTTTTTGCTCGCTGCTCATCATATTTTTTCTTTGCCGCAATAGTCGACGCATTGGGCGGCAATTGGCGATCAGCACGATCGATACCGGCAAAAACCGATTGCAGTGCGTAATAGTCGGATTGTTTGACAGGGTCGAATTTGTGATCGTGACAACGCGCGCACTGCACCGTGGTGCTGGTTAGCGCGTTCATCACCGTGGCAACCATGTCGTCGCGATCGATATTGCGAACTCGTTTTTTCTCGATCGTACCTTCGGCGACCTCGATTTGACCAACCCAGTCGAACGGCCCAGCGACAATCATGCCGGTTGCAATCGTCGCGTTTTCATTTTTGGGCCAGAGAACGTCGCCAGCGATCTGTTCGCGGACAAAACGTGTATAGTTTTTGTCGTCGTTAAAACTTCGAATCACCCAATCCCGGTATCGCCAGGCGTGCGGTCGCAATTTGTCTTTGTCAAAACCGTGTGTGTCGCCATAGTGAACTACGTCGAGCCAATGACGTGCCCACCGTTCACCGTATCGCGGACTAGCCAGTAATCGGTCTACGAGTTTTTCGTAAGCATCGGGGGAAACATCTTTTTCAAATTTTTCAATTTGTTGGGGCGTCGGGGGAAGACCGACGAGATCATAATAAAGACGACGGATCAAAGTTCGTTTGCTGGCTGGCTTGGAAAACCGAAGCTGATGCTGCTGCAGTTTTTTAAAGACAAATTTATCGATTGGGTGAGTCAATTTGACGCCCGATGGAACAACGGGCAGTTGCACTTTTTTGACCGGCTTCAACGCCCACCAATTCAAATCAATGTTTGCCTCGGGATTGATCGTTTGCCCTTTGGGCCATGGGGCACCAGACGCGATCCATTTCTCGAATTTTTCGATCTCGGATTTGGAAAGTGCCGTGCGGTTTTTGGGCATCTCAGCTGAGCCGAAAGCATCTGGCGTGATGACTTCGATCAAACGGCTTTCAGATGGATTATCGGAGTCAATAATGTCGTCGAGTTGCGATTCGTCTGCTTTTTCAAACGAAATCCCGCCTTTGGCATTTGTCTCCCGATGGCATTCGATACAGCGTCGTTGAATGATTTTCGCGACGGCATCGAATTGGGCAGACCGACGCTGGGCAACGACCAAATGGGGGGTAATTAGCCAGGCCAAAATTAACAAGCCGCTAATCAGAAATTTAAGTCGAAAGTTCATAGCTAGCGTTATCAGGAAATCAACATATTTCGTTCATTTATTTGCAGCATTGCAAGCGTAAGATAACCGCAAATCCCGAGAAAAACAGCGTTTTAATTTTGAGAAATCTTTTCCACGAGATTTTTGCCCAAACTTCGTTGAGATTCGTTTTTTGGGCCTTGTGGACTTTGATTTTTCAGTGAAAATACACACTGTTACGGCTGGGGAAACAAATTTTATCTTGTTTTTACGTAACTCAATTAACCATTGACGAGCAACATTGTGTCCGACCTATCCTGCCCTCCTAAATCTGGCTCTACCCGTGTCGAATGCCCGACGTGTGGAAAACATAAAGAAGTCAGTAATCATAAATCGAAAAAATCGGGACAGCTTTTATTTCAGCGATGTTATTGCGCCAAATGTGACCGACATTTCCGAAAAATTGCCATGCATGTTTGGCTGGCTGTTTTTCTTGTTTGTTGGTCCGCTTCGATGCTGTTAGTCACCCTTTTGTAATTTTTTCGCAACCAGTAATTTCCGATGGTTGGACTGCGCGCCGTTGCAACCCATTTACTGCAGCCCTTTAGGACTTACTTGCAGCCCCTTTGGGACTTGCGGTCGTTTTATGGTCTCGGTAATTGAATTCTGAATTGAGCAAACGACAATAGAAGCTCATTGAAGCGCAAAATTAAAGCTACTCAGTTCAGGATTAAGCAATGAAAAAACAAACTCCCACTGACGCCAACCAACAAACTCAGCCACAACGTCGGCAGTTTTTGAAAACGACGACCGCCGTGACTGCCGCTGCAGCAGTTCCGTATTTCAGCTGGACTGAAAACGCGTTTGCCAACCAATCCAAAAACGACAAACCCAACATCGGTTGCATCGGTGTCGGCAGCATGGGTTCAGGTGACGCTCGCGGGCACGCCGGTTTTGGAAATATTGTTGCGGTTTGCGATGTCGATTCCAAACGCGCTTGGCGAGCAAAATACGACGATCGAATTGGACGCAACGTCGCCGATACCTACGAAGATTATCGTAAAGTACTCGATCGCAAAGACATCGATGTTGTCAGCATCGTCACACCGGACCACTGGCACGTCAAAATCGCGGTCGAAGCTCTCGAAGCGGGTAAACATGTGTTTTGCCAAAAACCTTTGTCGCTCACTCTGGAAGAAAACCAGTTGATTCGCAAAGCTTGCAAGAAACACAAAGACAAAACGTTTTTCATCGGGACTCAGCAACGCAGTGACCGAGGCCGGTTTTTGCGGGCCGTAAATATGGTGCAAAAAGGCCTGCTGGGAGATATCAAAAAAATAACCGTTGGGATTAACGGTAGCCCAACCAGCGGACCACTGAAACCTGAAATTCCACCTGCCGAACTCGATTGGTACATGTGGCTGGGACAAGCGCCATTGGTCGACTACATCAAACGCCGTTGTCATTATGAATTCCGTTGGTGGTATGAATATTCTGGCGGAAAATTCACCGACTGGGGCGCTCACCATGTCGACATTGCTCAATGGGCGATTGGCATTACCGACGAAGGCATGGGCCCCGTTGAAATCGATGGAACCGACGCGAAACATCCGGTCGAATATAAAAACGGAAATCCAACCGTCGACAACGCTTATAACACATCACATGATTTCAATGTGATCTGCAAATTCGAAAACGGAATCGAAATGCACGTGACCAGTCGCGGACAAAACGGCATTCTGTTTGAAGGTGAAAAAGGTCGCATCTTTGTCAATCGTGGCAAAATCGCCGGTAAGCCGATCGAAGAACGCTGGGACAAAGACAGTTACACTGACGACGACGTCAAGAAATTGTATAAAGGCAAAAAGCACGAAGGTCATAAACAAAACTTCTACCGCTGCATCCGCGAAGGTGGATTGCCGGTCTCGGATGTGTTCAGTCATGTTCAAGCGATGAACACTTGCCACTTGACCGCTATTGCAGCACGATTGGGTCGCAAAATTAAATGGGATCCAAAGAAAGAAGAAATTGTCGGCGACGAGCAAGCGGCTTCGATGGCGTCGCGAAAACCGCGAGCAGGCTTTGAGGTTCTGGATGTCGAAGCCAAGGCTTCAGTTGCTATCGAATAACTATCAATTTGAATCGAGAAACCGGTGGCTTGAAAACCCACCGGTTTTTTTGTGAGTAAATTTAACCGTTGAGATTGCGATGAAAATTCTGTTGTTAAGTTTCATTTTCAATTTGATCTTGGGCTGGAGTATCCATCTCGATGCTCAAACTAAAAAACAACGAGAACTGATGCAACAAGTATTGGTAACGGAAAATCACAACCCGACGCGTGAGCGAGGAACTGAAAACGACGCTGATTGCAGCAATACTTGGTCCCTCACTGACGTATCGGGTTACGATGTGACTGCAACACTGATGTCACCAATCCCAAAAAACCAGGAAACACAGGAAGACCGTACAACCGATTTTCAACCCGATCAATCAAAGCTCCCTACACCGCCGCCCAAGGGGGCCATCGTGTTGTTCGACGGAAAAAACCCCAAGTTCGTCAGCATGGCGGGTAAAAAAATCAATTGGCCGATCAAGGATGGCGCGCTCGTTTCGACACAGAAACGGGGCAATGTCAATCATTTGTGCTCGCAACTTCATTTCCGTGACGCTGACATTCATGTCGAATTCATGCTGCCCGAAAAAGGAAAGGGGAACAGCGGAATTTATATTCACGGCAATTACGAATTACAGATTCTAAAGTCACACGATGTCGAAAAAGTAACTCAACAGCATATGGGTTCGCTCTATGGATTTGCCAAGCCGTTGGTCAATGCCGCTTTGCCACCAGGCAAATGGCAAGTTTACGACATTCGCTACCGGGCTCCACGTCGTAATGAAAATGGCAAGATTGTTGAGAAGGGCAGTGTAACGGCATGGCTCAACGGCAAAAAGGTTCAGTCGAATACGCGATTCGGCGAACCCAAGTCGGTCTATCATCCGTTTCGCCACGGCAACACCAAATATCTGGACAAAATTTGTCAACAACAAAAAAAGACTTCGACCGGCCCGGTATTTTTGCAAGATCACAACAGCCCTGTTCGATTTCGCAATGTCTGGATCAAACCGCTGGACGACAAAGCGATGATGTACGATTCGGAATCGGCAAAGGAATTGCAGAAAAAATAACAGGAGGCGTTGAGTTGTTCGGGAGGGCGAGGCTCCTGCCGAGCCAATGCACAAGCAAACCACCAGTGAGCGGCAAGGCCTAGCCGCCGGTTCGATGCGCTCACAAACCGGCGGCTAGCGCCTTGCCGCTCACAGAGCCACTCTAGGACTACAACAATTTCTTTTGCCAAAACAAAGCTTTGCCTGTATCGGATTCAAACTCGTAGCCTTCGAATCCGAATTTGCGATACGCGTTCATTGCGACCGTGTTTTTATCCAAAACTTCGAGCGTCAATTTGCAACAGTTGTTTTCAAGTGCATAACGTTCAATGTGATCCAACAATTTCTGACTCAAACTCATCCCGCGAAAACTTGGCTCGACTGCCAGATCGTGAATGTTCAACAGTCGTTGTGCCGCAAACGTCGAAAACCCAAAAAAACAATTGGCAAGCGCCGCCGGTTGCTGGTCAACGTAAAGTAAAAAACTGACGGCCACTGGAAACTGGCTGAGGCGTTCTGGCAACGTTGCCAATATTTTTTCATCGATGGCTTTGCCGCCGCCTTGAGGATCAGTTGCATACCCATTGATCAATCGGCACAGATCACCGGTTTGCTCTGGATTGTCATAATCAACGTGTTTGATTTCGATGGTTGCCATTTGATTCAATCAATAAATTATGAGTAGGGCCGGTTCCCACCGGCCAATCCAATTAAACGGCCGGTGGGAACCGGCCCTACTGTAATCTCACCCGACGATATATCAGGGTGCAACGTAACCCGTTTTTCAACTACGTTCTCGGAAAAGCTTTTCGCAACAGTTCGAGGCTTTTAGGAATCGCTTTTTTGTAATCTTCCCGTCCTTCGAACTCGAGCGAGATGTAGCCGCGATATTTATGCTTTTGCAGAATGCGCCCGATCCGGGGATAGTCCAGATCCAATGTGTACCATTGTCCGCCGCCATAATATGTTTTGGCTTGAACCAAAATGGTTTTGGGAGCAATTTTTTCAAGCCGCTCGTAGGGTTCTTCCAAAAAATTTCCGGTATCGGTTGTGATTTGCAGCCAAGGTGAATCGACGGCGTTGACAATTTTCAAAATGCCTTCGGGTGTTAATCCTAATCCCCAGTGATTTTCCAGCCCCAAAACGACCCCGCATTTTTCGGCAACTTTGACACATTTTTCCAGCGCTTCGATGACCCATGGATAGGCATCGTCATCGGTGTAGCCCTCAATCGGTTTTTCGATACCGCGATCTTTCATCAGCTGGTCAAACGATCGCGTCGTGCCCCAACGCCCCGTGTTCACACGCATGGTCGGGATTCCCATCTTGTAAGCCAACTCAATTTGACCAATTGTGAGATCGATATTGTGTTTTCGTTTTCGCCGATCGGGACTGACGAAACCTTGATGAGTCGACATTCCAACCAGCGGCAATCCAAGTCGCAGCGCGTATCGCTTAATATCCATCATCCGCGAATGGCTGAGCAATTCGTTCTGCTGAAACTGGTACAGCAGCAATTCGACACCGTCAAACCCCATTTCGTCAGCGATCTCAATGCATTTTTTGATATCTCGTAAACGATCGTTGCGAAATCTCCACAGCGAATAAGTCGAAATCACGATAGGGTGCGTTTTTCTGGCGCCGGTGGATTTCGTCTTGGCATTTGCTTTGGGAGATTTTGATTCCTGCGCGCTTGCAACAGCTTGTGTCAGCGGGATGAGCGTCGCAGCTCCAGCCGCCGTGAGAAACTGGCGTCGATTATCCATAATGTTTTTCAACCTAATCTTTCAGTCTGTAAAGGTCGGCTAGGTCGCGTTGATTAAATGTGAGCGGCGAGGCGCTAGCCGCCGGTAAACCCTCAAATATCGGCGGTAGCGCCTTGCCGCTCAGCTCAAATTCACAGCTTTCCGATTTAATCAACGTGGCCTAGCGGTTTCATTTGATGTTTTGAGCAACGATATTTTAACTGAGAATTGTTGGCCGAGCATCGCCTCAAAACACAAAAAAGCGTTGTCCTGCAATCAGAACAACGCTCAACATTTCTGATGGTCTCAAAATGTTATGACCAGATTTGAGTCACAAATTCAGAGATCGAATTGAAATCGATGTAGGAAATGCCGAAAAAATCCGCCAGCTTCATCAACACAGCCATGTCGATCAAACCAAAAGTGTAAGGGACCTTTCGTCCGCTAAAGCCGACGATTCGATCTTCCAACTTCTTGCGTCGCTTCAAACGCTTACCCGCCGCCGCCCAACGCTGGCGAGCTTCTTCATTGGCGTCAAACAATTTCAGCAACTGAATCTGTGCCGGGTAGTCCATCGGACGTCCCACGCTCACTTCATCCGTCTTGCACCGAGCTTCGAGCTTGGTGAATTTTTCATTGGCCGATTCATAAATGCGCTTCGCACGATTGTGAGCACGCTGAGCCCACAGTCGCAGGAAGACTGCGATGGTACGAATCAACGCATAGAAGATAACCATACTTAAATGCCTTCCTTTCTTTGAAAACTTTGATGATGTCGGTCCCAACCTGCATAACCAAAGAAGCGATTTGAATTATTTGGTTCGCAAAATCTTGAGAAAAAGTTTTTGCAATTTGATGAAAACACTTTCAAGAAATTTTTTGATTGCTTTTCAAAAGTCAATCAAATAAAAGTGTAGATAAACGGGCCAGCCACAGAGCCTGTTAAAACAACAAACAGTGAGAGCAATAGCAAGACGATCACGATCGGAGCCAGCCACCAACGTTTGTTGTGTTTCAGAAAAGAAAAAAATTCGACAACAAGATTCGGTGAGTCCTGTTCGGCAAGTTGCAGAATTTCTTTTTCGCGATTGTTGTCAGGGCTCAAAGCATTTTCCAACGGTTAGGGCGGGGTGCTCTCAACCTAATATTGCCTGAAAAACCGCTGGTTGTCCACAATTGTTTCGCACGAATTCCAATAACTTTTCGTTTTATTGGATCGGTCGATTTTTCTCGACAACACGTCTCCGCCCAGGATTCTCCGAATGCATCCGATCGGCACCAATAAAAACACAAATACGATCGCCAATACGACGATGGTCAACAACCATTGAATCGGGTAGGTCACGATGCGCCATCGTTGATAGCTGGTTTCAAACCAATCCGGTCGCAGACAAGCAACAGCGACAACCAACAACCCCGGCACAAGCACTACCGCCAAGGCTGTCCCGAATGCCATCCAGCGTTGCAACACGCTGATCGCGATCACGCTAAACGCTGCGACGATGGCTATCACGAACACACGCAACTGGGCACGAGTTGGAGATTTTTCAGGATTCACCGGTTGCTTTCTCCACCAAATGTATCGGCGCCCGTTTTCGCCGCATGACCATCAGACCCAGGATGATCAACGCGCCTCCAATCAACTGAAGCGCAAACGGAATTTCCGCCAGTAAAATCCAACTCGTAAACAGGGCAATCAAGGGAACCAGGTTCTGAAAGGCGCCCGCCTGTGCAGGGCCTATTTTTTTGACACCGTAATTCCACATCGCATATGCCAAGCCCGTCGAAAACACACCAGAATAAAACAACGCTAGAACCGCCATCGGGTTGTCAAAGACTGCACGAAAACCATGAAAGCTGTTCGTGGCCACCAAAAAATGAAATGGCAATGCAATCAGCATGCTCCAAAACGCTAACGCGATGGGAGAAATATTTTTCATCATCGGGCGACTGATCACCGATCCCAACGCCCAAGAAAATGCAGCTCCCGAAACCAACAGGTTTCCCTTCAGCGAACCGCCGCCGATGGTCGTATCATTTTTACTCAACGTCACAACCAGCGTTCCGATCATCGCCAGCGTTAATCCTCCCCAGCCATACCAGGAAAGATTTTCGCGCAACAACAAAAAAGCGAGAATCGCAATCCAAACGGGAATCGCCGACATAATGACGGCTGTGTTTCCTGCCGATGTGTTGTCGATTCCGAACAAGAACAAAACCTGGTAAGCAAACCCGGTCATGATTCCAAAAATAACAATCAATAATATCTGACGATTTACCGGATATGCATTTTCAGAACGATCGATAACTGCGCCGCGCTCCCACATCACACACAGCGCTAACACAATCGTGCTCAGCGCCAGGCGAAGTGCGTTGAACATGAATTTGTCCATTTCGCCAATCGCGTATTTCATGATCGGAATGTTGGTACCCCAAATCAGCATGACACCCAACAAGTTCAAATCGGCCCAAACTCGCGAACTTGGTTTTTGTTCTGCATGTTTACTCACGGTCAGCCGGTTCCTTCCACCAAACCTGATCTTCGACCACTAAAACGTCCACTTCACTTTTCAAAAAACAATTCATGGCATCATCTGCGTTGCACACGATCGGTTCACCACGCAAATTGAAACTGGTGTTTAACAAAACGGGCACACCCGTTAATTCACGAAACTCAGCGAGCAATCGGTGAAATTTTGCATGCGTATGTTTGTCAACCGTTTGAACTCGCGCCGTGCCGTCGATATGAGTGACCGCAGGAATTTCGTGCTGTTTATCCGGTTTGACCGGGGCCGCGATGGTCATCCAACGCGAACAACTCTCCAGTTCAAAATACTCTTTTGCGTGCTCTTCCATAACCGCAGGGGCAAACGGGCGAAAAGCTTCGCGAAATTTGACTCGGCGATTGACCTGGTCTTTCATCGCCACGTTGCGGGGATCGGCCAAAATGCTGCGGTTTCCAAGCGCTCGAGGGCCAAACTCCATCGGGCCATTGACCCAACCAACAATTTTCCCTGCAGCCAATTGCTGTGCGATAAAACTCACAATCGATTCGTCGTCGATATGTTTGCTTTGCAGATTGGAATGGGCCGAAGCTGCCGAAGATAAATTTCCAGGCTTCGGTCCTAAAAATGGAACGTCCATCGACTCGACATCTTGCTCGAGCATCTGGCAAGTCGCAAACAGTGCTGCACCCAATGCTCCACCGGCATCCCCCGCGGCAGGCTGAACCCAAATTTCGTCAAACGGAGTTTCCCGTAACAATCGACCGTTGGCAACGCAGTTCAACGCCACACCGCCGGCCAGGCAAAGTTGTTGCAAACCGGTTCGTTCATGAATATGAACTGCGATCGATAACAAAACCTCTTCGGTCAATTGCTGGATAGATGCGGCGAGATCTTTTTCGCGCTGCGTTATTTCGGATTCGGGAACGCGTGCTACTCCACCAATGAGTAGTTCAAATTTCTTGGACCACATCCGCCCGTTCGACAGAAAATCGAAGAACGATAAATCCAATCGAAACGAGCCATCGGTTTTGATGTCAACAATTTGTTCACGTAACAAATCGGCGTAGCGCGGTTCTCCGTAAGGCGCCAGGCCCATCAATTTTCCTTCGCCGCCATTGACGCGAAACCCGCAAAACGCGGTCACCATCGAATACAACAATCCCAAAGAATGTGGAAAGCGAATTTCCTGGGCGATTTCAATCTGATGCCGACGCCCAACTCCCCAGGTCGTTGTCGCCCATTCACCAACACCATCAGCCGTCAAAATCGCGGCTTCTGAATACGGGCTGGCAAAAAAAGCACTTGCAGCATGCGATTGGTGATGTTCGGGAAAAACGATTTGTTTCCTGTAGCCCGACAACGCTTGTTTGAATTCTCGACGCAGCAAAAGTTTTTGTTTGACCCAAATCGGCATCGCCCGCAAAAAAGCAAATAATCCGCGCGGCGCAAGCGCAAGGTGGGTTTCCAGGATACGCTCAAATTTCAAGAACGGTTTTTCGTAGTACGCGACCAAATCCAAATCTTTGGCGGACAACCCGGATTTCGACAAACAAAACTCAATCGCCTGGACGGGAAACGCTGCATCGTACTTGATCCGTGAAAAACGTTCTTCTTGAGCCGCAGCAACAATTCGCCCATCAACGATCAGCGCTGCCGCCGAGTCGTGGTAAAATGCTGAGATCCCCAGTACTGCAGTCATCGATTGCCAAAATCCGCTCGAACAGGTTTTAATGCTTCATCATGGTCGAAAGGGACAAATCTCGAAAGACGCGAAAACCGCGCTGGAAATGGGTTTTGTTTCGATTGTTGGCCATCGGAATCGGCCTGCTCCCATTGCTGGTATTTGAACTGATTGCCCGCGGAGCAGGGTGGGGGATCATCAACGAGCAAACTGATCCGTTTGTTGGTTTTGACTCGGTGCAACCACTGTTTGTCGCCAACTCGGAAACCGAATGCATGGAAGTTGATCAGCGGCGGTACCCCTATTTCCGTCCGGAATCATTTTCCATCAAAAAACCGGCAAATGAATTTCGCATTTTTTGTCTTGGGGGTTCAACAGTTCAGGGCCGCCCCTACGCGATCGAGACATCATTTACGACTTGGCTTGAAATCGCTCTGAACGTCGCCGATCGCTCAAAACAATGGAACGCGATCAACTGCGGCGGAGTGTCTTATGCCAGCTATCGACTTGCGCCAATTTTAGATGAAATCCTTCAGTACGAACCCGATTTGATCATTCTGTACACCGGCCACAACGAATTCCTGGAGGATCGCACGTATTCGAAAATTAAACAGGTTCCTCAATGGCAAAAAAATGTTCATCGAAAACTGGGGGCGTTGCGAACTTATCGTATGCTGCGTTACTGGTTAGCAACAAAAAACAAAAAATCTGTCGATACAGCGAAATCCAGTTTACCCACCGAAGTCGACGCGCGATTGGATTACGAAAACGGCTTGGCCGATTACCATCGTGATGAGATTTGGAAACAAGGCGTCATTGCACATTTCGATCACAATCTTCGGCGCATGGTCCAATCCGCCCGACAAGCAGGAATTCCAGTGCTGCTGGTCAATCCGGTTGTAAACCTCGTCGACCAACCTCCATTTAAAAGTGAACATCGTAGCGACATCACCGAGGCCAGCAAAAAACTGTTTGCGGAGCATTTTAAAACAGGCCGCCAGTCGCCCGACGTCAACACGAGCCTCGACGCATTGCGCAAAGCGGAACAGATCGATCCTGAATATGCTGCGGTTCACTATGCCATGGGACAAGCCTACCTGACGTTGGGAAACACGCTCAAAGCACAAGCGGCACTAATCAAATCCAAAGAGACCGATATTTGTCCGTTGCGAATTGTCGAACCGATGCGTCAATCCATCTTTCAAATCGCTCGCGAAACAGGTTGTCCCGTCGTTGACCTGCAACAATATTTTGATCAGCGTTCGAAAACCAAAATCGCTGGCCGCCAGTTTTTAGTCGACCACGTCCATCCGTCCATCGCCGCACATCAAAAAATTGCCGACGTGATTCTGTCAGAGCTCGTTGCTCAAAAAATTGCCGACATCGATTTGTCCGCCGAAGCTACTTGGCAAAAGCAGCGCGTCGCCGCATTCCGAAAACACCTCGGCTCCCTCGACGCCCTTTATTTCGAAACCGGCAAATTCCGCCTCGAAGGCCTAATTCGCTGGACACAGGGAAAATCAAAAAAGCAGCGCGAGTAGATGTTCATCATTTCCATCAACTTGCCACGCGCCGATCATTGCTACGCGCTGAACATCTTCCCTTTCACCAAATCTCAAACGATCGGAGCATAAGGAGGTAGGGAGTCTTTTCACTCGAAACAGATTTCAGTTCTCCATTTCAACTCATGAACACCGAGATACCAAGCATTCAAAATCATGAAAATACTCCCGACCTCATTTGGTTCTCACTATTGCGGCTTTGTTTGGGCCAACCATCTCCTCATTTGTGTCATAACCACCGAATTGTTCAACGCTATAAGCCGTCTTCACGAATACTAACACTGCGAAACGAACCGAGAACTATATGATCCAAAACGCTGATTCCTAGTGTTTCGCCACATTGCTCGATTCGTTTTGTGACGGCACGATCCTCACCACTGGGCGTTGGATCACCAGACGGGTGATTGTGAACCAGAATAATTGATGAAGCCGCGTCTTTAATCGCAGGTCGGAACACCTCGCGCGGATGCACCAAACTGGAATCCAAAGTTCCGACGGAAACCTGATGAGTATTGATGACATGATTTTTCGTATCGAGGCAAACAATGTGAAACTCTTCGCGGTTGCCGTCAACGACCAATCGCGCAAAATGCTCTTCGCAAAATCGTTTCGCCTCTTCACTGCTGCCGATAGTTTGCCAGTTACGATTCGCGCTTTTTGCCGCGGCAACGCGTCTCCCCAGTTCGATACCGGCCATGATTTGGCAATAAGCAGTTTTGGCGACGATGGGGCTGACCTGTTTTAGTTCTGCCGGCACAGTGTCAGGCAATTTTTCAAGTTGTTTGGAAAAACACCCGGCAATTTTCTCACCGCCTTGCATGGCCGACTCACCGCGACGACCCGATCGAATCAAGATGGCAAGCAGTTCGGCCAACCGCAAGTTTTCTGCACCCACTTTTAATAAGCGTTCTCGGGGACGATCCTCCTCGGGCGACTCAGCAATTTTGAAAGGACGAAATGGATTTTCGGTAGCGGGTGTGAATTGAGACATCTTGAAAGGAACCGATGAAAAGGAGAGGGAAAATGAGACCGGCATTGTAACACATTAGCCGATTTGAGAGTTCATTTTTTTCGCTGGACTTTTATCGCTGGATTTTGCTCACGTCCGACAATTCGTTGGTGGTCGAGTCTGCACGACGAGCAATTTGCTGCCAAAGCTACGAAGCTCCCATCAATTTTTCAATTTCCAAACAATCCGCTTCACTTGGCAACTGGCTTTTCGAGGGAATCGCAAAACACTCTTGCAGCGATTTACCCTGATAATCCGCTTGCAAGATTTCAAAATGATCGGTTGTAATCAATCCGGGATGCAGCACTCCGCAGGCTCGACAGAGTTTCATGATTTCTTTACGGAGAGTCACGACATAGTTTGCCATTCGCGGACCTTTATCAGACGGTACCAAACCATGCATCAGCCATTTGTTCTGTGTAGCGACCCCGGTTGGACAATGGCCGGAATGACATTTTTGGGCTTGAATACATCCGATGGCCATCATCGGTTCACGACCTACATTGATCAAATCACAACCGGTGGAAAAAGCGAACAAGGCGGTCTGAGGAAACCCCAGTTTGCCCGAACCGATAAAGACGATTTTCTCATGCATGCTCGCTTGGACCATCGTTCGATAGACGCGTGCAAACCCCAATTTAAACGGCAGCGAAACGTGATCTGAAAATACCAATGGCGCTGCGCCCGTGCCACCTTCGCCTCCGTCAATCGCGATAAAGTCGACCGCACGATTCGTCGTTGACATTTGACTGGCCAATTCAAACCAGAAATCCATTTGACCAACCGCGCTTTTGATCCCGATGGGCAGCCCCGATTTGTCGGCCAGCAGTTCAACAAAATCCAACATCGAATCGACATCGGTGAATTCGTGATGGCTGGCGGGGCTAATACAATCCTGCCCCATAGGGATTCCACGAATACGGGAGATTTCAGGCGTAATTTTTGCAGCCGGTAGGACGCCACCCTGACCAGGCTTGGCTCCCTGACTCAATTTAATTTCGATGGCGCGGACATTGTACCGATCAACAACTTCCAGAAATTTCGACATATCAAAACGGCCATCATCGTTTCGGCAACCGAAATAGCCGGTCCCAATTTGCCAAATCAAATCCGCGCCGTGGTCATGAAGTTCGCAAACGCCCCCTTCGCCCGTGTTGTGGATACAATCTGCTAGACGACAGCCGCGATTGATCGCCTCGACCGCCACTCGGCTCAGCGAACCATAACTCATCCCCGAGACATTGATCACCGAACGTGGACGAAACGCTTTTTTGCGATCGCGAAATGAACCAAGCACTTTCGCACAAGGAATGCCAAATTTGGGATCGTAGTCTGCATCGCCCGGATGAGGTTCCGGCAGAGGAAAAGCGTCGTGTTTGATAATCAGATAGTTGGGCGTCAGTTCCAGATCGTTGTCGGTCCCGAACCCAAAATAATTATTTTCCTGGTCTGCCGAAGTATAAACCCAATGTCGTTGATCTCGCGAGAACGGCCGTTCCTCATCGTTACGGGCAACAATGTACTGTCTGAGTTCGGGACCAATCATGCTCAAAAAATACCGCGCATGACCGAGCAACGGAAAATTTCGCAGGATGGGATGTCGCTTTTGCAACAAGTCATGAATTGCGATCGCAATCGTTAGCGCGAGGATCAACCCGATGACTCCGATCCCAATCCAAAACCACATCGTGTCACCTCAAAACTAGCTGAGTCGTCGATCCAGAAGATCGGTTATCAAATCGTAAATCCAGTACTCGATAAAAATCAAACCGATTGGCAACACGAATTCGATAAATTGTTTGATTCTTTGCTCTTCCAATGCCGGTACGGCAGCAAACAGACTGCGGACAAGAAAAACATTGAAGACAAACAACAGAATCGCAAAAATCCCGATCATTAAAATATAAGCACATCCAGAAGTTGGCTTTTTAACGGTCTTGAGTTTGGCCATGAAACACGGGTTCACAAATGATCGAGAGAAAATTTTGAATATTGTATTGTGAATGATGTCTTGCTGAATTTCAATTCACATACTGCCCGTTGAGACAACGTGTAGCCACCGTGAGAACGTTTTGTTCTACTGGGAGATGAGGGGGCGATCATGCAAAAATCGAAAGTCTACAAAGAAGCTGATGTTGATTTTTCCGTGCTGGACGGAAAGACCATTGGAATTCTCGGTTATGGAGCCCAAGGCCGCGCCCATGCGCTCAACGCCCGAGACAGTGGTTGCAACGTCGTTGTAGCTCAACGGCCAGGCGGCCCCAATTACGATCTCGCCCAGCAAGATGGTTTCGAACCGGTAACTCTCGAACAAGCGACTTTGGAATCAGATTTGGTCAACGTCTTACTGCCCGATGAACAACACGGGCCACTGTTTGAAAAACACATCAAGCCGCAGATGCGATCGGGGCAAGTGTTAATGGCGTGCCATGGGTTTAGTTTGCACTATCGCCAAATGATTGCGCCCGAAAATGTTGCTGCATTGTTAGTCGCACCCAAAGGCGCGGGGCACATGGTGCGGACCGCTTACGAACAAGGTCACGGTGTGCCCTGCCTGATCGCGTTGGGCGACAATGCCGATCAGTCAACGATGCAAATCGGATTAGCCTACGCCCAAGCCATCGGCGGAGCGCGGGCCGGTGTGATTGAAACCACCATTGCCGCTGAAACCGAAACCGACTTGTTTGGCGAACAAGTTGTTTTGTGTGGCGGCGTCAGCCATTTGGTCAAATCGGCTTTCCAAGTTTTGGTCGACGCGGGCTATCAGCCGGAACTTGCGTTTTTTGAATGTCTGCACGAATTAAAACTCGTGGTCGATCTGTTGCATCGCGGTGGCCTGGCTTTTATGCACGAACATATTTCCAATACAGCTGAGTACGGCGACTTTACCCGTGGGTATCGTCTGATCGATGATCGCGCGCAAGCCGAGATGAAAAAAATCCTGACCGAGATTCAATCGGGAGAATTTGCCAAACAATGGCTGGCCGAGTTCGATGCTGGGTGTCCACAATTGAATCAGTTTCGTGAAGCGGAAAAAGATCTGGAAGTCGAAAAAATTGGCCAGCGACTCCGTGCTATGATGAGCGACAAAGGTACGGCTTGATGAACATCAAAAAACAAGACAAAGCGACCCATCGCAATACGTTGTTGATTTTGTTGATCGCCGCAGCGCTGGTCGTGTGGGCTACGTTGATCGGTTTAGGCAGTTACCTGTTTGCCGAAAAAACTGATTTACGCAAACCACTGATCGTTGTCGGCGTGATGGGAGCATTTTTGCTGATCTGGATGACCAGTTGGATGATGCGGCGCGTCGGATTAAACAGAAAATAATCGACTATTTGTTTTGCGAATTTACCGCTTGCCGCTTTCGTTTGACTTTCTGCATTCTCATATCGCGTTGCTCGGTTGCTGTTCGATACCTTTTCCGAGGGCGTGGAACGGCAATGGCCAGGACGCCCAGAAAAATGCACAGAAACACCATTGCGACCGGCAAGGCGTAATTTTCGAGACCCAGTAAAATCATAACGGCTGTTTTCTTCGAATGCGTCGAAACGTGTGGATTGAACAAATCCAGTAATACTTCAATTATAGCTTGCCGACGGAAAACTGCTATCATTCTCGACCCAGATCAGATCATAAATTGACCTTGGTGGATTTTTTTGCTTCGGATTAGAATGCCCGGTTGCCTGGATGACAGGCAATGTCGACCACGATTCGGTTGGCCAACGACCCCACTTTTCAAATTTCAATGACAGCACAAAAAGCGGATATTTTCGGAAAGGATGCTGAAAATGAAAACGCTCGGCGAACTCGCCACCCTGGTTAACGGCACGCTCAGTGGCGACCCCGATCTGGAATTACTAGGAGCTGGCACCCTGCGATCATGCACCTCAACCGAAATCACTTTTTTGACAAGTGCACGCCTGACCGATCAGTTGAATCAATCGGACGCTGGCGCATGTGTCGTTCCCATCGGGTTTACGCCTCCCAAGCAAATTCCAACGATCGCAGTCGAAGACGTTGAGGCAGCGTTTATCAGTATCGTTCGCGAAATCTATCCACCGGTTAACCGACCTAGAATCGGAGCAAGCTCCAAAGCATTCATCAGTGCTTCGGCACAGCTGGGAAAAAACGTTTCTGTTTATCCGGGTGCTTACATCGGGGATCACGTGGTGATTGGAGACAATTGCACAATCTACCCTAATGTCTGTATCCTCGAAGACTGTCGCATTGGTAACCAGGTACAAATTTTTCCCAACTCAACGCTGTACGAAAAAACCGTCGT
The DNA here is from genome assembly GCA_028280445.1 of Pirellulaceae bacterium. Lineage (GTDB taxonomy): Bacteria > Planctomycetota > Planctomycetia > Pirellulales > Pirellulaceae > JANQLU01. Next base: position 311,947 of record JANQLU010000136.1, read on the forward strand.
TGGCGACAATTCCATCATTCACGCCGGAACCGTTTTAGGTTGTAACGGATTCGGCTATGAAAGCGACGTAACAGGACACCAGCCCAAAGAGCAATTGGGATTTGTTGAGGTTGGAACGGATGTTGAAATCGGAGCCAACAGCTGTATTGATCGAGGAACATTTGGCGCGACTCGAGTTGGTGACGGTTCAAAATTAGACAACATGGTTCAAGTCGCTCACAATTGCCAAATTGGTGAACACAATATTCTGTGCTCTCAAGTCGGAATTGCCGGCAGTTCGAATACTGGTCGATTTGTGGTCATGGGAGGACAGACCGGAATCGGAGATCACCTCGATATTGGTGACCGTGTGCAACTAGGCGCTAAAACGGGTGTCAAACAAAGTATCGCACCCGGAGAGACCATGCTGGGCCTGCCCGCCATGCCAGTTCGAAGAACCATGCAAGTCTGGGCAGTCACGGCAAAGCTCCCCGAGCTGCGTTCCGAAATCAAACGCCTTGTCCGCACCATTGATGCCATGCAGGCAGAGCAACAGAAACAACACCAAACAGTGGAAATCGCTTCTGCCACCGTGCCGACCAAGGTTCAAAACGTTGCTTAACCCATGAACCCATCAAAATCCAAAACGACCTACGGACTTTTGGCCGGGTGGGGTAAATTGCCAATTGTGGTTGCCGAGGAACTCAAACGGGCCGGGCATGATGTTGTTTGTTGCGGCATTCGCAAACATGCCGATCCCGTTCTCGCCGAAATATGTGACGATTTCCGCTGGGTTTGCGTCACTCGATTCGGCAGACAAGTCAGGTTTTTTCGCCGACACGGCGTCGAAAACGCAACGATGGCGGGCAAGGTCTTTAAAACTTACCTGTTTGAAAAATTTGGCTGGCTGAGAAATTTTCCCGACCTGACTTTCTGGCGTTACTACTACCCCCACTTTATTGGCAAAACCAAAAACCGAAATGACGATTCGCTGCTGTCTGAAGCCGTGAACCTGTTTGCTGACCATGGAATTCGTTTCGCACCGGCAACTGATTTTGCACCGGAGTTACTCGTGAAAAACCAAATCCTGACGCAAAAAAAATTAACCAACTATCAAAAATGTGATGTCCAGTTTGGATGGCAATTGGCCAAAGAGATGGGGCGTTTGGATGTTGGTCAAACCGTTGCCGTCAAAGGGCGCGCCGTGATTGCCATCGAAGCGGTTGAAGGAACGGATCAGTGCATCGAACGCGCCGGAACGTTGTGCGGCGCCGGAGGTTTCACAGTCGTCAAAGTGGCTAAGCCCAACCAAGATATGCGTTTTGACGTTCCCACAATCGGCATTGGCACTTTGCAAACGCTAAAAAAAGCAGGCGGTTCGGTGTTGGCAATCGAAGCCGGCAAAACCATCATGCTCGATCAGCAAGAAATGATCGAATTCGCCAACGCCAATGGCATTACCATGATTGCCTTGGACAGCGCAACCATGGAACATTCGCTTGCCGCCGCCTAGGAGTGTTTGGGAGGGCGAGGCTCGCGGCCGAGCCTGATCCTGTGAGCGGCAAGGCACTAGCCGCCGGTACGAAGCACCAACGAACCGGCGGCTAGCGCCTTGCCGCTCACGGGTGGTGTTGCCCATGGCTGGAAGCTCCTGCCGAGCTACGGGGACGTTGTTTGGCTCGGCTGGAGCCTCGCCTTCCCGAAACCTCATTCCCAAATCATCGCCGCGAACTACCAAAAAACTACTGCTGAACCGCTGCCAGGATATTCGCTAACTCGCGCGTAAATTGCCCTCGGGTCATCACCGTTTCGAAATCCAGTTGCTGCGCCTCGAGAATTAAATCTTCGTAAACGTGCTGGGCGTACGCGATCATTCGTACATCCGACACTTCGCGGACCTGCGAAACGAGTTCCGCCACATTCAGCCCCTTGGTTTGCAAATCGACGATCACCAATTTGACTGGCTCGGTGGCCAACAGCTTCATCAGTTTTCGATCATTCATTGCCAAATTCACGTCGACACCAATATTTCTTGCCGTTGCTGCAAGCGCACTGGTTGCCATCAAACCGGACGTCAGATGGATAATCATTGGGTGGAACCTCAAGTAATGGCTAAATGGCCTCTTTTCCACGTTTTTCCGGACTGAACTGAATCGCTTCGGCCAGCGGCAACACAAATATTTTGCCATCGCCATCATTGCCGAGTTTTCCAGTTTTTGCCGCCGTTTCGATCGCGTTAATCGTCCGCTCGACATAGTCGTCGTTGACAGCAATCTCCAGGTTAATCTTCCGAAACATGGTCGCTCGCGTTTCCAGTCCGCGGGAGATAAAAACATGGTCTTCGTGACTGGCAAACTCTTGTCCGTCACTGATCGTGAGGCGGTCTACACCAATTTTTTCGAGTGCTTCGTGAACTGCTCGAAGTTTGGTGGGCTGAATAACAGCCACGATTAATTTCATGCGACAACCGCCAATTCGATTTCAAGACAAAGTACGCAGAGGGGACCGATCTCAAACAATATCTCTCAGTCAATGGACAGACGCAAGCAATGATGAAAACAAAACAGGGACACCCACAAACAAAAGGGTGTCCCTGTTTTTTTGTATCACAAATGTTTATTGAGACTATACGAGATTTTTTCGGCGTCGTCCGACGACAAATACTACTCCTGTGATGCACAGGATGACTCCGCATCCAGGCTCTGGAATCGGCACAACATTCCAACCAATGGCTGCCAGCACCAAGCGGTCGTTCTCAGAGTAAGCACGGTTGGCCGTACCTGCAGCAATCCCTGGGAACATGATGTTGTCACCAGAAACACTAAAGTCGAAATGACTGACACTCGAACCTGGTAGGAAAGTCCCTGGGGCATACAGTTCGAGAGTCGTGCTGCCAACATCAATATGCAGGTCACCGCCGGTAAAGTCAGAGGCGTTTCCGACAAAACTGGTTCCGCTCAAAAGTCGGTTGCCAGACCCGTCTTCGATCAAACTATCATAGACAGAACGCGTACCAAGAATTTCTGTACCGCCACTCGAATTGAACAGCGAAGCAAATCCCAAGGCATGTGTCATTTCATGCAGGACCACTGTAAACAAATCAAACTCGCCAGCCGTTGGAGCACCTAAATCTGAATTCCAAGTCTTTCCAAAATTAATTTGTCCAGAGCCATCATCAAATCCACCGAGAGGATCAACGCCCGTCGTGGCATGATCAAATACAAATCCGTTGGCGATTCCGGCGTTCTGAAAATAAAACGAACCCATGGATCCGAGCACACTGCTGCCAGAATCGTTGATCGATGCATTCCAAGTAATATCAACCGTTCCGTTGTGATCCACAACCGTATTGATATAGTCCGCTACTGATTGGACCGTTGCTCGCCGTGTTGCTCCCTCTGCTGCATCATCAAACCCAAAACCACTGTTGGTGTTCACATCAACATAATTGAAATTGAATGTGATATCGGCGTGGGTTTGACCAAATGCCAGTAGCACGATGGCCACTGCACATAAAAATCGCCTCATCGTTGCCCCCCCAAGAGTACGTCAAGATGAAAATTTCACTGTCTAGCTTAGTCAATCTGTCCGTGGCGCCAATTTGCTAAAATCCAATTTTGTCGATTGTGAAGGAACAATCGCGTTTTACCGGTCTCGTTTGTTAAAATTCTGTTGAAAAAGTGTCAGTATTTGTGAGCCATGATTGCATGCATTGGGCTGATTGGCCACCAATATTTCTGCTTAGCCACCTACACGAGGGGCCAATAAACGACCATGGTCCACCTGCCTGCAAATTTGTTTCAGTATTGGCCGATTCTCGAAGGTCATTTGGCTCGTGACTTGGGAAACCACGGAGGATTCAGTGGGTCTAACCTGTGGCAAGTTTCGTCAACTCACGGAGATTATTTATTGCGACGCTGGCCAAGAGGACAGGACAAATCGCGATTAATTTGGATTCACCAGACCATTGGACATGTGAACCAATGTTTTCGTTCGGAAAACACGCCCATTAAATTGGCTGTACCAATAGCATGTCGAAACGGACAAACCATCGTCGAACACGGTGGGTATTTGTTTCAAGTCGAACCGTGGCTCGATGGACAATCTTGCTCCACTCCCACGAATCAACAGCTGCAATTAGCGATGGCTTCATTGGCACGATTTCACAACGCTTCAAAAACGGCAGGCTGTAAACTAGCTCAACCGCCAACGATCGCAATTCGACTCACTCGTGCGGCTGAGCTCAAGTCGCTGACAGAAACGAAAATCAAAGAGTCCGCTATTCATTTGCCATCCGATTTAAAGACGTCATTGCTAACTGTGGCAATCCAAGTCTGTCGCAGCTTTCACAGACACGTACACCGAATTGAGATAGAATTAAATTCCGTTGGACACCAGCGGTTGGAGTTGATCCCTTGCTTGCGAGATATCTGGTACGCCCATGTGTTGTTCCAGAACGACGATGAACGTGTCGGGTTGATCGATTATGGCGCGATGAAGTTTGATTATTTTGGAACTGATGTCGCGCGATTGGCTGGAAGTTTTGGCTGCGATCCCGATCGTTGGGATTTGGCGTTGCAAAGTTATTGGAAATTTCGAGACTGCCAGCCAGAAATCGCTCATACTGATGAAAAACTGATTCGTATCATCGACCGCGCGAGCACGCTGATTTCACCGATGAACTGGATTGACTGGGTTTTCATCGAAAATCGAGAATTCCAGCAGCATGACGTGATTGTCCAACGGGTCGTAGAATATGCAGAGCGCATGCAGTTTTGGGAAGATTCGACTTCAGAAATCCGATACTGACGTTGAGGCCGACCTCTCGGCAGTGGTATTTTGTACTGATCTGGCAGTTTGGGTAGACTTAGGCAGTATTATGAAATCAAAAATAAAACTCTTGATGGGCATTTCGGCTGCATGCTTGGTCATGCAGACGACGGTTATTGCTCAAAACGAAAAAAAACCCGTTTCTTTTTCCGCTGAATTCAAATTAGCAGAAGGAACAAAATCGGGCATTCTGATCATCAAATCCAAGATGGCGAAAAAGCACTACATCTACGCTTTGACTCAGAAAAAAGTACCCCCTCCAACAAAAATCAAGATCGAAGCGTCGAAATCACACAAGATCGAGGGGAAATTCAAGGCCAACAAAAAACCGACAGTCATCGAGAAAGATGAGATTTTTAACAATCGGATCGAAAAACACTACGGTGAAGTCGCCTTTGCGGCACCGTTTTCCGTATCCGGTAACCCGAAATCGATCAAAGTTCCTATTACAATTATTGGGCAAGTTTGCAGTGACGAAACTTGTACTTTGCTCCGAGAAAAAATCGTTGCCAAGTTTGGCGGATACTACAAACCCGCAAAAAACAAGAAGTAGCGATCCTTGCGTGTAAGGATTCACAACGACAGACGTCACCCAAAATCACTTGGCAGATTTCAGCCCTCGATGTCGCATAAACAATATTCAAACGACACCTTTTATCGAAAAACACCGTCATGACCACCTCGAGCCAGACCGGATACGTGAAACGACACCCAGCTTTGAAAGCTATCTGGTGTTGTCTGGTCGTGGCGGTACTCGCTTTATCCGGATCGTGGTCGACCGCGCAAGAGCAGGACTTTCAGGATTTTGGTTTGCCGCCGGTTGGAGGTGATCCTCAAAATTCTTCGGAGTTGGAACTGTCCGCTTCGTTTTCGGTTTTCAAAGGAACCAACCGTGGTGAATTGTCCGTTACCGCGATGATCGCTCCGAAGTGGTACATCTATTCGTTGACGCAACCCAAAGGTGGTCCGATCCGAACCACCATCCAACTGGACGACCCATCGCAACTGGAATCGCTTGGAACATTCAAACCCAATTTTGAACCCAAAATCACCACCCAGCCCGAAGCGTTCGGTGATTTGCGAATCGAGAAACATACCGAAATGGTGATTTTCTCGGCGCCCGTCGAGTTTAAAGATGGTTTCAATCCCAAAAAGCTAAAACTCAAATTGAAATACCGAGGCCAGGTTTGCAAGAAAAGTTGTAAAGCAGTCAAAGAAACGTTGACAGCTGGTTTCGCCGGTTATGAAGCACCCAAGGCGGTCACCAAGGGGTATAAGCCGCGCAAATCGCACGTGCTGTTTTCCGGCAAAGTTTCTCCGGCCAAAGCGGGTGAAAAAATCAAGGCCGGTGAAAAAATCAAACTTCAAATCTCGGCCACGGGATTGGACAAATATCACGTCTACGCGTTTTCAGACAAGATCAGTGATGAAGCAGCGGTGAACCCCACGCTGGTCGTTTTCACGAGCCTCAACGGATGGAAAGCTTCGCTGCCAACAGCATCGAGTAAACCCGTCAAGAAAAAAGTTGGAGATCTGGATGTCGAATATCACGACAAAACGGTGACTTGGACATTCGAAATCGAAATTCCCAACACGGTAAAACCGGACACTTATAATCTCGCGGGAGTGATTGGATTTCAAACTTGTACCGACGAAACCTGCGATCCACCCGATGGAGTTTGGTTCAACGTTGACGTACCCGTTGATCGGGATTCCGAAGGTGGAGATTTGAATTTCCGTGACGATGCAAATTATTACGATGCCATCAAAGCAAAAACTAAACCAGCCAACGATGGCAAAAGTCCTGATGCTCAAAAAGGCCACACGTCACCCCACACCACGGGAGATGGAAAAACGCTGCCTTGGGAGCCGTTCACCGAAGAATTGCTGGGCAAGTACGCATTCGTAACTGACGAATCAGGCAAGCAAATCCCGTTGGACATCAGCCAACATCCCCGACAAAACAAATCGATTAACGCGACGACTTTCTCGATGATCAGCTTGTTACGGGCGATGTTCTTTGGCTTTTTGGGCGGATTAATTTTGAACGTCATGCCCTGTGTGTTGCCGGTCATCGGGCTCAAGATCATGTCGTTTGTGCAACAAGGCGGTGAGCAAAAAGGAAAAGCGTTTGCACTGAATGTTTCCTATTCGGCAGGAATCGTCTTTGTATTTTTGGTGCTGGCAACACTCGGTGTGTTTGCCGGAGTTACTTGGGGGAAACAATTCCAAAGCCAAACATTCAATATTATCTTGAGCGGGATTGTTTTCGTATTTGCATTGAGCTTGATCGGCGTCTGGGAAATTCCAATTCCCGGTTTTGTTGGCTCGGAAAAAGCGAATAACCTGGCCGAAAAAGAAGGCATGTCAGGTGCATTTTTTAAAGGCATTTTGACAACCTTGTTGGCAACGCCTTGCACCGGTCCATTTATCGTTCCCGTTTTATCTTGGGCGTTTTCACAACATCCGATTGTGATCTACACCGTCTTTGTCGCGATGGGTGTCGGCATGGCTTCGCCGTTTTTGATCATTGGTGCCAACCCAAAACTCGTGGCGTTTTTGCCAAAGCCGGGTGCCTGGATGGGAACGTTTAAACATGTGATGGGTTTCGTGCTGCTGGGAACCGTCATTTGGATCATGAGAAACGTGAAATACGAGGAACTGTTGCCCGTATTCACTTTACTGTTTGCATTGTGGTTGGGTTGCTGGTGGATTGGTTCGATGGCTTTCGGAGCCACCGTCAAACAAAAATTGATTCGTTGGGCCGGTGCCATGATCATGGTCGGCGCATGCGGCTACATCGCATTTGGCGTCATCGGGACCGAGTCGCGGAAACGATTTGCAGAAACCTACCAAGTGCGAACACAATCGGTGGCGGAACGCCCGCCAGGGCAATACACGATGTTGGTCGATTTTACGGCCGTTTGGTGAGCGACTTGCATCGTTAATGAGCGGGTCGCGCTCAACCAAAAAGAAGTCTTTGATCTTACCGCCAAAAATCGTGTCATCTGTGCTCAAGCTCGATTTGACGATCCCAATGAATTCGGTTCGCGATATCTGAAATGGTGTGGAAACGGGAGTGCAGCGATTCCTTATATCGCGATCATTCCCGCCGGACGTGCCGATCAACCGATCACGTTTGACGGACCAGTCACCAAAAAGACCATCCTTGAAGCACTCGAAAAAGCTGGTGCGTCGAAAATCGAATAACGCCGTTCGACCAACAACCGCCGAGACAACTCACCGCCTGGAGCGATTTATTTTCGCTGAAGTGAGTCTTTGACTTGAACCACTTTGCCCGCGGAACGAAACGTCAGCACGGGTTTCGACGACGAATTTGAGGACGCACCCGAGTTGCCTTCGGCTGCCTGCCCCGATTTCAACTCAACGGTTTTGCCACCGTCTTTTGGAACCAACACCTGATAGGTTTGTTCAATTTCTTCCATGTAAGGAATTCGCACGGTGTATGGCACAGTCACAGTCGTTCCATCAGCCCGGATTACTTCTCGCATTCGAGTTTCTGTTCTCGTCTTGGTCACCTTCACCGTTCGAGTGCGGGTTTCCACACGATATTTGTCGCGGTCGATCTTTACGCCTTTTCCCGGCTTGGCTTTTGGTTTTTCATCTTTGGGCGGAGGATCTTTTTTACCAGAACCTTTTTTGTCGCTTGTTTTGGGTTTGTCGGTCGCGGAATCCGGTTTGCCAGATGGCTTTTTAGACGGCGTTGCGGCTTTTGCATAGCCAAATTCTATCTCATCGACTTTTTTCTGTTTGATGATGGATCGCAAATCATAAGTACCCATCAAATATTCTTTTTTGCCCATGATCAATTTGATATTGTGATCACCGTCAAATGGAACGGTCCAGGTTGCGGCTTTTCCTTTTTCCAACTTGATAGACGGCTTGATCCACTTCAATTCTTTTTCACTGAAAATTCGAATCTCAATGTTTTGATTGAGCGCGTTTTTGAGCTTTATTTTTTCATCCGCAACGGCACTTTGAAATTGCCCAAGAAACAGGACCAAGACCAGCAAACAACCAAACCGTTTCATCGCAAGCTCCATTCGAATTTAGAAATGAAAAATTTCTCAGTCGGTTTGTGATAGGCGAGTACAGCTAAGTTTTATCTCACAATTTGAGAAAATACAAATCGTTCGTTGTTCAGAGGGCGACGAAAATCATAACCCGAAGCGTGAGCGAGGGACCATATTTCATTGGACATCTGTGTTGTCTCAGGTCCCTCGCTCACGCTTCGGGTTATGATTGCAGAAATTCGTTAATTCAATTGGCCGGTTTAATCGGATTGGCCGGTGGAAACCGCCCGACAAATTAACGCACAAATACAGCGCCGGCGCCCTCACGCACTGAACCGATCACCCAATTTTTCAGGCCGATTTGATCCAGTGACCGACAAATGCTGTCACTGTAGTAGGGACTTACAATCAAAACTAAACCGAGCCCCATATTGAAAACGCGGAACATTTCGTCGTTGGCGACATTCCCCGTTTTTTGCAGCCAATCGAACACCGGAGGACGCTCCCACGATTTTCCGTCGATCTCGACAGCAACATTTTTGGGCACAATGCGACCAATATTTTCTTCCAATCCACCACCGGTGATATGGGCAATTCCGTGAATCACATTTTTAACTTTATAGTGTGCCAACACGCGACGAACGGCTTGAACATAGATTTGTGTCGGAGTCAGCAGAATATCGCCAACCGTGCCTCCGACTTCTTCGATCGTATCGTCGACGGTTAATCCAGCATGCTCAAAAACAATTTTGCGTACGAGGCTAAAGCCATTGGAGTGAATGCCGCTGGAGCCAATACCAATTACGATATCATCGGGTGCGATGGACGATCCATCGATCAAATTTTTGCGTTCAACCACGCCCACGCAAAATCCTGCTAAATCAAAATCGTCTTTTTGATACAGATCAGGCATGATCGCGGTTTCGCCTCCGAGCAACGCACAATCGGCTTGGATACAACCGGCACTGATTCCGGCGACAATTTTTTCGAGGCGATCGGGTTGATCGCGATCCATCGCGATATAGTCAAGGAAAAATAATGGCTCGGCGCCGCAGCAGATAATGTCGTTGACACACATGGCGACTAGATCTATTCCCACCGTATCAAAACGGCCTACCATCTGCGCGATTTTGATTTTTGTGCCAACGCCGTCAGTTCCGGAAACCAAAATTGGTTCTTCGTAATTGCGAGCAAACAGTCGGTTGGGAAAATCCAACCGAAACAGGCCCGCGAATCCCCCGTCGAGCCTGATCACGCGTGGAGAAAACGTTTTGTGCATGTGCTGCGGCAACCGGCTCATGGCGTCACCATAGGACTCCAAATCAATTCCAGCATCTTTGTAGGACAATTGATCCATTTCGTACGTTTTCTCGCAGCAAGTCAAAAATAGGATTGGTTGGAATATTCCGTTTTAATCGAAACATCAGGCATTACATACCACTGACATTCTACGTTCGCCTGAAAAATTCTTCAGGTGTTCAATCGCTACAACATTCAGTTTTTACCCGAAACGTCTGTTTAAGCGGATCGTCGATTTTTTTTTCGTTTACCGCCGTCCGGAGTACAAAATGCGCAAAATCCCTGCCGAAATCAAATGAGTTCCCCTGCAGCATTTTTTCCCCTGCAACAACTTTGTCAGATGGTCTGATCGCGATAAACTTGGAGAAACGACTGTGCTGAAACCTATGGCTGAAACTCGAACTGAACTGCAATTTCGGCATTCTTTGCCTTTTGGACCGATCGTCCGACCTGATGGAGTTCAGTTTGTCGTCTACAGTCGCAATGCAACTGCGCTGCGGATTTTGCTCTACGATCGGCCTGATGCAAAAAAACCCTCCAAAATTATTCCGCTGACTCAGGACAGGGACCGTTGGGGTGACGTCTGGAGCATCCTGGTCCCTGGAATTCAGGCAGGCCAACTCTATCATTTGCAAGCCGATGGTCCATTTGCCCCGTCTCAAGGCCACCGTTTTGACGGTGAAGCTTGTTTGATCGATCCTTGGGCGCAAGCACTGACCGGCGATTTTCGGAAAATCTCAAAACAATTTGTGCTGCCGCCCAAGTGTGTCGTCGTCGACGATCATTTTGATTGGGAAGGGGATCGGCATTTGCGACATGATCTGGCAGACACAATCGTCTACGAAATGCACGTCCGCGGATTCACTCAACACCACTCGAGCCAAACCCAACACGCCGGAACCTATCTCGGTGTGATCGACAAAATTCCGTACCTGAAGTCTCTGGGGGTCACTGCTGTCGAACTGCTCCCGATTCACGAATTCCCGACCAATCATCACGACGGAACGAACACAAATAAAAATTACTGGGGTTACGACACACTCAATTTTTTTTCACCCCACCGCGGATACGCTTTTGACCAAACGCCGGGCGCCCAGGTTCGTGAATTCAAGCAAATGGTCAAAGCACTCCATGCGGCAGACATCGAAGTCATTTTGGACGTCGTTTATAACCATACTTGTGAAGGCAATCATCTCGGTCCGACACTCAGTTTTCGCGGACTGGAAAACTCGGTCTACTATATGCTCGAGAATGATCAGCAATACTTTAAAAATTACTCAGGCTGTGGAAACACCGTTAATGGAAATCACCCTGTTGTTCGCGAAATGATTTTCCATTCACTACGACATTGGGCTCACAATTATCATATCGATGGCTTTCGATTTGACCTGGCTTCGATCCTCAGTCGAGATCAAGCAGGCAACCTGTTACAAAACCCACCGCTCGTTGAAATGATTGCCGAAGATCCACTGCTCAGCGATACCAAAATCATCGCCGAAGCGTGGGATGCCGCCGGCGCCTACCAGGTTGGATCATTCGGCGATAGCGAACGCTGGGTCGAATGGAATGGTCGTTATCGGGACGACGTCCGTCGATTCTGGCGAGGCGATCACCACATGCAAGGTGCGATGGCCACCCGATTGTCCGGCTCAAGCGATGTTTATCAACCCAGCGGACGACCGCCAATTTGCAGCGTCAATTTCATCACGTCGCATGATGGATTTACGATGAACGATCTGGTCAGCTACAACAAAAAACACAATCTGGCCAACGGCGAAAATAACCAAGACGGCGACAACAACAACTACAGTGACAATCATGGTTTCGAAGGCCCGACGGACGATCCTGCCATCAACGCCGTACGAACCCGTCAAATTAAAAACCTGATGACCACGTTGATGTTGTCGCAAGGTGTTCCAATGCTGGTGGCCGGCGATGAATGTCAGCGAACCCAAGGTGGTAACAACAACGCCTACTGCCAAGACAATGAAACATCATGGTTCGATTGGAATCTGGTCGTCGAAAATTCGGGGCTAGTGCGGTTTACCCGCGCGCTCATTCAATTTCGGCGCACTCAACCAACGGTTCGACGGACGGAGTATCTGACGGGTGAACCCAACCACGATGACAACTTGCCAGACGTGATGTGGTTTAATGCGGACGGCACGAGAACCGATTGGACGATCGACAAAGCGCCCTTGATTTGTTGGCTCTCGGCACCGGTGAAATCCGACATCTCGGACCTGCACGGTCGAGATTTGCTAATCCTGATGAACCCGCTGGAAATCGCTTTGGATTTCACGATTCCTACTCAGGCCCAGTCGTTGCACTGGTCCATGTTTGTCGATACCAGTGCACCGGCACCGGCAGATATTTTTCCGATGCTCGACGGCCCGGGCTTTGAGCCATCGGGGATCGTTCAAATGACTTCCAAGTCAACTTTGGTATTTGTGTCAACGAGCGAATTGATCAGCGCCATGATGGATTCCAAAATAAAAAAACGGACTGTGTAAAACAGTCCGTTTTGTTGGAATCAATTTAGTTCAATCGTGGTCGTTAGTCCCACCACCATTGATCTTCGCCAAGACCTTCGACGCCCAACGATTTGCGAAGCGTGTCGATCTTGCCATTTTTGTCTTGTTTCAGGTTTTCGCTTTTCAGTGCCATACGGGGTTGAATCGAAACTCCACCACCGATTGGCGTCATGAACGTGTTACCTTTCCAAACCGCGTTGATGGCGGGCTCGACAACTTTAGGAACTCGCGAAAGTTGCGTTCGGAAAGCGCCTTCGTCAGAAAGCACTTTCATTTCCCAGCCAGATTTTCCGTAGAAGTCCATTTCTTGGATGAATGCGGCAACAACAGATAAATCCATCAGGTTACGAAGTTCGCCGTAAACAGGATGTTTGTCAGCCAATTTGTTGTAGTTTTTGGTAAATGATCTGGTGAACGCTCGGCTGGCGCTGCTATCTCGACCGGTTTTCTTGCGGCTACCATCCGCAGCAACTCGCTCGTTTTCACCTACCAGTTTGACACCATTGCCAACCAACTGCATTCCGGTTTCATCTTCGTTGACCTGAACACAATCGTAATTGGGCTCAAAATACCAACGCTGCAAAGCGTTTTTCATGCCAGTTGGACGAACTTTTTCGATCCAGGTCGTGATTCTGACAGGTGTTGGCTCAACGCCGATACCGATCAATTTCATGCGGTAATCTGCTTCGACCAAAACTTGTGCAAAATGAGTTTGTGGTGAAACACCGCGGATCGAAACTGTTTGGTGTCCAAGAGCTTTTTTGAATGCCTTGGCAACTTGAACTTCTTGAGCTTTGCTGATTCCACCTTGGGCTTGCAACTGGCGATGAACGCTCGTGACGACTTTCTTGAAGTTTTTCAAACCATCTTGAGTAGGGTCGATCGAGACTGAGATCATCTTGGTTTTTTTGCCACTTGGCGGGAAAGCGCGAAGTGCCACAACCAGGTCGCGAAGCTGCAGAATGACTTGTCGAGAATTCATACCGACAACTTTGCCATTGGCATCTGCAAAGAAACCTTCGGCAGGACCAGCAATGACGATGTCTTTTGTTTCAGGGTAAAAGAAAACGTGAGTGATTCGAGTGAGGCCAGCAAGGTAAAGCATTTCGGCGGGAAGTTTTTCGCCTGCTTTGAGTTTTTTAGCAATTTGTGCTTCGAGTCGATTGAGGGAGATCTTTCGAAACTTGCTTTCTTTCATCATATCTTTGTTGAGTTTCGCGCGAGCTGCAGCAATTCGTTGAGCTGCCAACTGTTTGGTCGTTACGCGAACCATTTTGGTGCGGAGTACACCTTGAGCGTCGATATCGATTCCCGCGAGGCCTTCCCCTTGGAAACCATCGCCGTCACCACCGTCGCCGTCGCCGCCGTCTCCACCGCCGCCGTCGCCGCCTCCACCACCGCCGCCAGGTCCGCCGCCGCCGCCGCCAGGTCCGCCGCCGCCAGGTCCGCCGCCGCCAACTTGGCCGAAGGTAATGGTTGGTGCGTGTGACATTAAAATCACACTAATAATCACGGCAACTAAGCCGATGAATTTGAAATTACGGCAGTTCATACCGAATGACCTCCTCTGCGTCCCTCAAGACAGTCCAGATATAACAAACTATAAAAAGCCTTGCCTATTTGAAGATTGTACATTTATCCGGGCTCAGCAATATTGAAATATTGCTCGGTATTCCCAGAAATCCATTGTTTTATGGTAATTGCGCCCCAAGTTCGAAGCAAGGAAAACAATTCGAGTTCCTGGGAAACAGCTTTTCAGTGCGAATTTTGTCGATTTTGCCGCCTGTGCGAACATTTGTTGATCAGATAACAAATCGGCTACAGCTCGACACCCATTTCACGCATCACCATTTTCATGTCGTCCCAAACGTTTCGCTTGGCGGACGGATTTCGCAACAAATAGGCCGGATGGTAGGTGACAGCAACTCGGCTGTTTTTGTATTGATGCAGCGTCTGCCGCAGCCGACCAATCGATTGCTTGGTCTGCAATAAAGTCCTCGCGGCAACACTTCCCAGGCAGACAATGAATTCCGGCTGGATGATATCCAGTTGTTTCTCGGCGTATTCCCAACAATTGTAGATTTCGTCGTCGCTGGGGTTGCGGTTACCCGGCGGGCGACATTTGACCGTATTCAAAATATAAACTTCTTCGCGTTTCAAAGTGCATGCACCGATGATGCGATCGAGCAATTGTCCGGCCTTGCCGACAAATGGTTCGCCCAATCGATCTTCGTCCGCCCCAGGAGCCTCGCCGAAAAAACATAATCGAGCATGGGGATCACCGACTCCAAATACGGTCTGCGTTCGCTTGGCACAAAGTTCCGCACAACGCGTACAATCTCGAACCTGTTGATTGACAATTTCCAATGCCGCCCCACGATCGACGGTCGCCTCTGGCTTCACGGGCGGCGTTTCAGGAATGTCGTCGACCGTCGCGACGGGAGCCAGTTCTGAAACGGCAGCTTCCTGTTGCTCAACACGCTCGATGAATTCGTCAACGTTGCTCGGGCTGGCCGATTGAAAATCAGTGACGCCCGCGTCTTGCAGTGATTTCAAATAGATTGCAATCGATCGACTAAATGAATCCATGATCTTTTTTTGAGACTCACAAAAAACGAAAACGATGCAAAATCATAACCCGAAACGTCAGTGAGGGACAAGAAACAGACCAAGTTCAAAATTAACAGACCGCGTCCCGAAGATTCAAAAAAAGAGTGTTGAGACAGGCCGAACACGATTTACATGACATAACCTCCGTCCTGTTTATCCTGTAAATCCTGTCAAACAACGCAGCGGCACACGAACCCCTGAAATCCGGCGACAAAATGCATCTTTTTCTCCGAATTTCGTGAATCAAAAACTTTTGGCCCGTGTCCTTTAGCAACTCGTGCAGTAAATTTGGACTTCTGGGTTTCCGCTAAAACTCCTGTTTCTTTTGATTTTGCAGATCAATGCGATTACCGCAAATTGCCATCGTTGGACGCCCCAACGTCGGCAAATCAAGCATTTTTAACTGGCTCGTCGGACGACGATTGGCGATCGTCGATTCCGTTGCTGGCGTTACGCGCGATCGCATGATCCAGGTCGTCGAACACGAAGATCAGTACTTTGAAATCGTCGATACCGGGGGAATCGGTATCAATGACGTCGACAATCTGACCACGGAAATCGACGAACAGATCAATTTCGCACTGACCCAAGCGGACGCCGTTGTTTTTGTCGTCGATACCAAAGAAGGCATTACTCCGTTGGATGAAGAGGTGCTGCGTCGTCTCCGCGCGATCGACAAACCCGTCCAACTGGTTTGCAACAAGGCCGATAATGATGACCTCGAATTGCAAGCCAGCGAATTTTTTCGCTTGGGTCTCGGTGAGCCGTTGCCGATCAGTGCCAAAGAAAACCGCCGCAAAGTACGATTGCTCGACGCGTTATTAAAACTTGTCGAGGGCTGGACCGATGAATCCGACACGCCTGAACAAGCGATCATGAAAATGGCAATTGTCGGACGCAGGAATGTCGGCAAAAGCACTTTTATTAACGCCATTACCGGTCAGCCTCGGGTCATCGTTAGCGAAGTTGCCGGAACGACCCGAGACAGCATCGACGTTCGATTTGAATTGGACGGAAAAACCTTTATCGCGATCGACACTCCCGGATTGCGAAAAGGGAAAAGCGTCAGAACTGATATCGAGTTTTACAGTACGCATCGTGCCAAACGGAGCGTTCGCCACGCCGATGTTGTTTTGATGTTTTTTGATTCCAGTAGTCGCATCAGCAAAGTTGATCGACAACTGTGCAACTATATCAACGAACAAAACAAGCCATGTATTTTTGTGGTCAACAAATGGGATTTGATGGCCGACCACATGCCAACCGAGCGGTGGGCAGATTACCTTCGCGACAATTTTTCGAACATGTGGAATGTGCCGATCGCTTTCGTAACCGCGCTGACGGGACGAAATGTCAAACGATTGATTAACCACGCACAAATGCTGTTCAAACAAAGCCGCGAACGCGTTTCAACGCCTCGACTCAACAAACTGATCAAACGGGCGCTTCAACATCATCCGCCCCCGATCGTTTCGCGACGTCGCCCCAAAATCTACTATGCGGTTCAAGTTGCTATCCAGCCGCCGACCATTGTTCTGAAATGCAATAATCCAGATGCGTTTCCCAAATCCTATCGGCGTTATCTGCTGGGAGTGTTGCGTGACGAGTTGTCGTTTGGCGAAGTGCCAATACGGTTGTTGCTGGAAAAACGAAAACCGAGCGAAGCCAAACAGTCCGATATTCCTGAAATCGACGTCGATTCATACGAAGAAAACGAACTCGTCGAGTGACCGTAGGGCCGGTTCCCACCGGCCAATCTAGCAAACGGCCGGTGGGAACCGGCCCTACTGGAAATCTAACTTCCCGCTTGCGCCGACATCGCCACTTGTTTCGTTCCCGGATAAGCCTGTAGTCCGGCTGCAATACACTCGACCGCCAATTTCAAATCGTCTGAATTCAGAACGTAAGCAATGCGGACTTCGTCTTTTCCAGCACCGGGTGTTGCATAAAAACCTGCGCCGGGCGCCATCATCACCGTAGATCCTCGATATTGAAACTCTTCGAGCATCCATTGGCAGAATTTTTCGGAATCATCGACCGGCAACCGGACCATCGCGTAAAAAGCTCCATTGATATTGGGGCAGACCAAACCTGGAATCGCATCGAGTCCCGCTTTCAACGTATCGCGTCGTTTTGCAAATTCGCCAATCATCGAGTCATAGAAACTTTCCGGCAATTGGTAGACCGCGGCCGCACCGATTTGTCCAAACGTTGGCGGTGACAATCGCGCTTGTGCCATTTTCATCATCGCCTGCATCAATTCGTCGTTGCGGGTGATCACGCAACCGATGCGAGCACCACAAGCAGAAAATCGCTTTGAAATCGAATCCACGACGACGGCATTTTGTTCGATGCCCTGCAGACCCAGTGCGGAACTGTGTTTTGTATCGCCATAAACAAACTCACGATAAACTTCGTCGACAATCAGAAACAGATCGTGTTTGGCAACGATCTCTTTGAGTTTTTCTAACGTTGATTGGGAATACAAAACGCCCGTTGGATTTCCCGGGTTGCAAATCATAATTGCTTTGGTCTGAGGCGTAATTCGTTTTTCGAATTCTTCGGCCGCCGGTAAATCAAAATCCTCGTCGAGATAAGTGGTAATGGGAACAATTCTGGCGTCCTTGGCAAACGAAAACGAACTGTAGTTTGCGTAAAACGGTTCCGGAACAATGACTTCATCACCTGGGTTCAGGATCGATGCAAAAACAAAACTGAGTGCCTCCGAGGCACCGGTGGTCACCAACACATGATCGACACTCAATTGATGACCAATTCGGCCGTAGTATTCGACGATGGCCTGACGTAACGAATCGATTCCGGCCGACGGGCTATAGGCAATAACCTTGATGCCCGCATCGTCGATGGCTTGAAAGAACTCTGGCGGTGTTTCGATATCCGGTTGCCCAATATTGAGGTGAAAGATATTGACACCTCGCGCTTTGGCTGCCTGGGCAAAAGGAGCCAATTTTCTAATCGGTGACTCCGGAAGCTGATGAGCACGCGTCGACAAACCTGGCATTGTTGTTTCCAAATTAGCTTGTTGAGAAATTGAACCGGAAAAGTATACACAAACCGCTGGGTTGTCGTCAGTTTTCCGCCCCTAAATTTTATATTATCGGTACGCATTTTGGGGGCATACACCTGTCGACAAAATTTACGTACGCTATAGCGACACTAACAGTATTTTGCGTTGACTAGAAATAAAAAAAGGTGAATTATGAGTGCTCCTCAAGTCGCAATTTTGATGGGAAGCGACAGCGATTGGCCAAAAATCAACAAATGTGCGGCGGCTCTCGAAGAGTTTGACGTTGGTTACGAAGTTCACGTTATGAGTGCTCACCGAACACCGCACGTCGTCGCCGAGTTTGCCGAATCGGCGGAAAGTCGAGGAATCAAGGTGATTATTGGGGCGGCTGGTGGTGCTGCTCACTTGGCAGGTGTCGTGGCGGCTCACACGCCATTGCCCGTGATTGGATTACCAGTTCCGACTGACACGATGGGCGGTATGGATTCTCTGTTAGCCACCGTTCAAATGCCCGGCGACGTACCGGTCGCTTCGGTAGCCGTCGGTATGGGGGGACCTCGAAACGCAGGATTGTTTGCTGTTCAAATTCTGTCGACGGCCGATGAATCACTGCGCGAGAAATTTAAAGAGTTCAAAGAATCCTTGGTCGGCAAGATTCAGGAAAAAAATAAAAAACTTCAGTCTTCGTTGGCTCCTGTATAAATTCGATGGTTGAAACAAACAAAATCGAAACCTTGCGATGGGTCGGTGGATTCGATGGCCACCTGGTCATGATCGACCAGACCCAGTTGCCCGGTGAGTTAATCGAATTGGAATGTCGCGACATCGACACTGTTTTCGAAGCGATCCAGATGTTGCGAGTCCGCGGTGCTCCTGCAATTGGAATTGCTGGTGCCTACGGCGTGCTCATTGGGATTCAATCGGATTTTGATTCTGTATCGGCGTTAAAAATACAGTTGGCCAGAACATGCGACTATCTCGCCGAAAGCCGCCCGACGGCCGTCAATCTGTTTTGGGCACTCAACAGAATGCGCCGCACACCCGATGAATTTCCGACGGACGACGTTATCGAATTAAAAAACGCTTTGTTGAAAACCGCGGTCGAGATTCATGAAGAAGACCGGCAAATGTGCCACGCTATCGGACAACACGGCGCCGATTTGTTGGCCAATGTCGACAGTTTTCTAACCCACTGTAATGCTGGCGGTCTGGCAACTGCCGAATACGGTACGGCTCTGTCCGTGTTTTTTACTTGTCACGATCGCGGCCGGAAAATCAAAGTCTATGTCGACGAAACACGTCCATTGTTGCAAGGCGCAAGATTGACGACTTGGGAATTGATGCAACACGGTATTGATACGACGTTGATTTGTGATTCGATGGCAGCTCAAGTGATGCGCGAAGGACGTATCGAAGCAATTGTCACCGGAGCGGATCGGATTGCCCGCAACGGAGATGCGGCCAATAAAATCGGCACTTATTCGTTGGCTGTTCTGGCCCGCCATCACGGTATTCCCCTGTACATTGCCGCTCCCAGTTCTACTTTCGATTTGTCGTTGCCCGATGGCGACGGAATTCCCATCGAAGAACGTCGGGCCGAGGAAATCACACACGGTTTTGGCCGCCCTACAGCTCCCGAAGGAGTCCATGTCTACAATCCAGCATTTGACGTTACACCAAGTGACTACATCGAGGCCATCATTACCGAGCGCGGTGTGATTCACGAGGTAAACGAAGACAATGTGTTGTCAGTTCTAGGCATTTGCTAAGTAGGCTTTTTTACAGCCGTCCCAACATGGGCAAACCACCCGTGAGCGGCAAGGCGCTAGCCGCCGGTACCAGGCGCAGTACCAAGCACTAACGTACCGGCGGCTAGCGCCTTGCCGCTCACAGAATCAGGCTCAGCGGGAAGATTTCTTCAACACAAAAGTCGCAACCCGAAGCGCTTGCGATTTTGACTTATGGCACCGCTGCCAAAATGTTTCGTCACTGCAGCTTGAATATCTGATTTCAACGCGAACAATGTTGTGACAACGATTAACGGGGAGAAATTGCGTCTATGCCAGCCGAATTTTTCAAAAGTGTTTCGTGGGTGATCCTTGTGATCCTGTCGGTCATTGCCGTCATCGGAACGGTCGCAACATACGACGGCTTCGGCGTACTTGCTGTCACGATCGGCATGTGTATTGGAGTTGCGGTTGGCTGGGGATACGTCTTGGGTTGGCTGTTTGGATTGAATCGCCATGTCAATAAACACTTGAACATGTCCGCCAAAACTGCCGCTTTTGTGAGCAAGCAGATTGGCAGTAGTCATCAAGCCGACTTCGAAAAACTGCTCGAAAAATTATTTGCCGATCAAGACAACGCCATACGATTTGGTATGCAAGTCGAATACGGAGTCGATCTAGCGAATCTGCAACAAAAGAATATCAAATTGCAGGCAATCAAATGGCAGTCGCGAGAAACCCTCGACGAATCGATCGAAGTTTATCCGACAAACGCCGTTTACCTTCTGAAACTGGATGGCAAACCATATGTCGTGTCGATCAACGCAGTGCATTCCGAGTTTTCCGCCTACGAAGAGGATACGGTCATTGGTACTGGCAGCGGGGCATCGTTGCAGTTGTTTGCGCAAACCATTGATGACGCGCGTGCTATTGTCAATTATCTGGTCAAACATGCACCGCAGTCGTCAGTCTATCGCGGCAAGCTGTTACATGTATCGACGCCGCGCGACGGTTTGTCTCGAAATACCATTCGCATTCACACTCGGCCGTCCGTTGAAGCGGATCGTATCATCTTGCCTGACGAGATTATCACAACATTGGATCGCATCATCGCTGCCCGATTAAAACACTCGGAAGTTTTGAACCGGCACGGGCATTCGTCAAAGTTCGGGATTTTATTGCATGGACCGCCTGGCACGGGAAAAACATTGGTGTCCAAATACTTGATCGGTAACGCCGAAAACTTTACAGGTATCGTGTTGGGCGACCTGGATTTCGAGTCGATTCGCGAATCATTTCGACTGGCTGCCTACCTGCATCCGGCCATCATTGTGATCGAGGATGTCGATTTGCTGGCGGAGCGGCGAGAAAAAAATTTCAATGTCACGGCGCTGCAACAGTTGATGAATGAACTCGATGGCCTGGCACCAACGTGCGAGACCATTGTCGTCATGAGCACCAATCGTCCCGAAGCATTGGAACCCGCATTGGCTTCGCGGCCAGGCCGAGTTTCGCAAGCGATCGAATTCCCGTTGCCGGATCAGGAATTGCGTGAGAAATTAATCAACCTGTTTTGTCCAAACACGGACACGACTGGAGTCGATATCAACAAGATCGTCAACCGCACGGCCGGCAGCAGCCCAGCGTTTCTAGAAGAGTTATCGAAACGGGCAATTTTGTTCGCGGCGGAACGATCGCCCGAAGTCAATGGTGATCTTGCCGCAAATCAATTGCTTGAACTCAACGACAACGACTTCGACCAGGCCGTGCATGAATTGGTTGTGTTCGGCGGCCAAATGACAAAGGGGATCTTAGGGTTTAACCGGTCCGAGTGATACGGAATCATACGAGCGCGAAGCGCGAGCGAGTGGTTTTGCGCGGTCGGGTGCCACAAGTATGCGGTCAATCGCTATGTGTGCCACTGGCTCTGCCAGTGCAATGGTTGGAATGTGGTTGACCACTTCAAGTGAAAGGAAAACGCAAGTTATTGTGTAAATCACTGGCAAAGCCAGTGGCACCCGACTGCGCTTCTTGCTTGTATCAGTCGCAAATGATTACTTCACTTGGAATCGAATCGTCTCATCACCCCTGCGACGGTTGTTTCTTTTTGGTCGGCGTCAATTTGCGGCGCCACTGTTTAACTTTGCCTGCCGATTCATCAACAATCCGCTGTTGCGTAATTTTCCAGTTTCCATCGACATTTTCGACATGGAAAATCGCATCGTACTTGATGGTTCTTTGATGAACATGTGCCCAGTGTTCGACAGATCCTACGAGATTCCATTGGCAGCGAAACGCAAATCCCGGATAAGCTAACGATTCTCCCGGGATCGGATCTGATTTTTGTCCACCTTCGTATTGCACTTCGTCAATATGTGAAATCGCACCGCCTTGGGTCTGCATCGCCAGGCTTTTACGAATATTTTGATAGGTTGTGCTGAGTAGCGGGCCGTCGATGCTCGCTTGTAACGCGTCATAAACATCCTCTTCGTGATGATAGTCAAACGCGCGAAACATGTTTTTATGAATTTTCTCGAACACTTGGGCGGCATCGTTTTCAGATAGTTCTGGCCGCAGCCCCACCTTTTTGGTAATCGATTGAAATGTCGTCGGGATCAACATCAATGTGATCCAGACTAGACCCAAGCCCACGACGATGGCTGCTACCCATTTGATCCGTTTGGCGGGGGCAAAAAACATGGTCAAAAAAACCAATGCCGACAAAACACCACCGCCGATGACCGAATAACGCTGAAACTGCTTTTGTTTTTGAAACGCTTCTTGAAACGTCGAAACCGGTTCTGGTGGCGGATCGGTGCTGCGACCTGGATTTTTCCAAACGAAAATGTTCTCGTCTTTTTCTTTGAACTCGGCTGTTTTGTAACGGGCAAATTTAAACTTGGTCACTTCTTCGAAAGCGATCCCGACAGCATCGATCACTTTTAACGCATCGTTAAACGTTTCCCATTTGACCGTTACCTCATCAGGCGTCCCTTTCGTACTGTAAGACAAGATAATTCCGACGCGGCCGTTAATCATGCTGACGGTTCGACGCGGAGCGCGAGTGGCAAAATCCATCGTATCCAAACCATAAAAATCGATGCGATCAATGACCGGCTGCACGGTGACGCCATCGATTAAAACCGGATTGCCTTCTGACAACAATGCTTCGATTTTTGGTCTGGCGTTGTCTTGTTCTTCGATGGTCAGAAACGATTTGTCGGCCCGTTCGAAATCGATCATGGTCGCCAGCGTCGCCAACGGAATCAGCAATTCGTGCCGGACTTCGTAATCGGTAATGTAAATAAACGAATACGACGAACTGTAACCCTCGATCCCGACCTGATCGGGTTCCAACTCTTTACTCAACCAATCATCAATGTCTTTTTGCGAAGCGTTTTTGGTGACATCCGACCATTTGAAATTCCGCGTCTCGGGTTGATTAAATCGAAGCCCAAATCGCGGGTACGGTGGTTTGGCACCGGTTTGTTTCAAAGTGATATCAATTTCGACCGGATTGGGGATTTCCGAATCATCGATCAAATGTTGAAAAGTCAGGAATTTCGGTTTCTCTTTTTTGAACTTGTAGACAAACGTGTAAACCAGCGAATACTGCATCAACGACCCGGCCGGCAGCCCTCCTTCGGGAATTTCAATATCGATGATGTTCAGCAGATTGCTGGGAAGTGCGTTTCCGTCGGAATCGACGATTTTGACATGTTCATCTAGGAATTTGCCATGTTTTTCGATGGCATCGTCCAATTCATCTTCATCGTAGAATCCCGATTCTTTCGCTTCGAGACCGTGAAACAGCTCCAAATCGTCCGCATAAACGACTTCGTAGCTGACCGTCATCCGATCCGTACCGATGAAAGCCTTGGCTTTGATCACCGAAACTGGGTGCTCCAGTGCCGATGCGCTGCTGCCGCACAGGCAAAACAAAACAACAAACAGAGTTTTTCTAAAATTTGTGAACATGGTCTCAGTTTAATGCTTCATTCCATGGAACAAAAGAAACAAACGTTTCCGATTCACGACAAAGAGTGAACCATTGCACAGTGATATCCGATTGTCAAAAGTTTCAGATTTTGCACAATTTTGTTGATTCAATCAAATTTTGACTGAGTCACCCCACAACATGAACGCTTTAGCCGAAATCAAATCACGATTTTCCAACGCCATTCAACAAGTTTCCGATGACGAACCGGAACAGTTTCTGGACATGATCCGCCCAGCCCAAGATGGCCGGTTTGGCGATTATCAAGTCAATTGTGCAATGTCGCTGGGAAAACGACTCAATAAACCTACTCGGGATGTTGCCGCTGAGCTATTGGAACTGGTCAAAGTCGATGACTTTTGTGCGGATTCCGAAGTGGCTGGTCCTGGCTTTATCAATTTAACGCTCGACGACGACTGGATCAAAAATCGTCTGACACAAGCTTTGACACGCTCGAATCTCGGCGTCGATCAAGCAGCCACCCCACAAACGGTCGTCATCGATTTCTCGTCACCGAATGTCGCCAAGCCCATGCATGTCGGACACATTCGCTCCACAGTCATCGGTGACGCACTAGCACGAATCCTCCGTTTCGCCGGTCACCGTGTCATCACCGACAATCATCTCGGCGACTGGGGAACGCAGTTTGGCATGATCATTTACGGATACAAAAATTTCGTGAATGAAGCAGCTTTCGAGGCCAGCCCGATCGATGAACTTCTGCGACTATACAAACAAGTGCGCCAGATCATCGATTATCATCAGGCTAAAAACAAAACCATTCCAAAACTTGAGTCCGATCAGGCGCAGCTGACGAAAAAGCTCGATGAATTAAAGTCGGCAGAAGTTCCAACCGAAAAATCGGCTGCCAAAAAGCATCGCAAGGAAATTGGAAGCCTGGAAAAAAAGCTCAAGGAGATCGATGAAACTCTAGACGGTGATCAAGAAAAAGATCCGCCCATCATCGGTTTGCATGCGAAAGTCGCGTCGGTCGAGGCCGATCCCGAACAGCTCGAATTGGCGAACAAACATGCCACGATTGGCGACATGGTGTTGCAGGAAACAGCAAGCCTGCATGCTGGTGATGCTGAAAACAAATCGCTGTGGGAAAAATTTTTGCCGATCTGTCGTCAAGATATTCAAAAAATCTACGACCGCCTCGATATCCAATTCGACCACGAACATGGCGAGAGTTTTTATCACGACATGCTCGGCGAAGTGGTTCAGTCTTTGGAACAAAAGGAAATCGCGCGCGAAAGCGAAGGGGCGACGTGCGTATTTCTGGACGGATACGACACGCCGATGATCGTTCGCAAAAAAGACGGCGCGTTTCTGTATTCAACAACTGATTTGGCAACCATCAAATACCGGATGGATCACTGGTCTCCCGATGTGGCACTGTACGTCGTCGATCATCGACAACATGAACATTTTGCAAAGCTGTTCGCCGTCGCCGAAAAATGGGGTTACGACAAAACTGATTTGCGACATATCAGCTTTGGCACCATTTTGGGACGGGATGGAAAACCGTTTAAAACCCGCGAAGGGGATACTGTTGGACTCGAAGGGCTGTTGAACACCGCCGTACAAAAATCTTTTGAATTGGTGAGTGATCTCGATGACAAAAACCCTGAAGGACCACAATTGGATGAACCAACGCGTCGGTCGGTTGCTGAATGTGTCGGACTCGGTGCATTGAAGTATGCCGACTTGTCGCAAAATCGAACTTCCGACTACACGTTCAGCTATGAAAAAATGGTCAACCTGAAAGGGAACACGGCTCCGTACCTGCAATACTCATACGCTCGTGTCCAAGGGATCTACAAAAAAGGGAACATTGACCCTCAAACAATTCGCGAAAACCCCCAACCATTTTTGTTCGAAACAGAAATCGAACGTAACCTGGCATTGCAGTTGATTCGATTTGGTGAAGCGATTGACGAAGTGATGGTCGATTACAAGCCGAACCTGCTGGCATCGTACTTGTACGAATTGACCGAGATGTTTCACTCGTTTTTCAATCAATGTCCCGTGCTGACCGCCGAGACAGAGGAACTCAAAGCCAGTCGTCTGCAGCTTTGCGAATTAGTGGCCAGTACAATCAAAACCGGTTTATCACTGCTCGGTATCGGGGTGGTCGATCGTATGTAGTTCGATTCAAAAATTGAGGAAGGATCCAGTTTGTCCCGCGCAACAACCAAAAAACGACTCAAGGTTTCGGAGTTCAAAAATCAAGTGCTCTGTGGCGACGCGGGTGATATCTTAAGTCGTTTGCCAGCTCATTGCGTCGATACGATCGTAACCAGCCCGCCTTATTTTCAACAACGCGACTACAACAACAAAAAGCAGATCGGGCAGGAACCAACTGCCGCACAGTACGTCAATCGCCTGGTCGAAGTCTTCGAGCAATGTCATCGTGTTCTCAAACCGACAGGATCGTTGTGGATTGTTTTGGGTGACAAATATGTCAAAGGGGTTTTGCAGGGAATGCCGTGGAGAACCGCTATCGCTTTGCAAGATGCAGGCTGGATTTTGCGTAGCGACGTTATTTGGCACAAACCGAACGCGATGCCATCGAGTGTCAAAACACGGCCCACCACCGATCACGAATACATCTTCTTTTTTACGGCCGGTGCCGATTACTTTTACGACGCCGACGCCATTCGCGAACCCCACGTCACATTTTCCGAAAACAGCAAAATGAAAGGTGGGCGCAACCATTTTGGCAAACGTGGCGGAACACCCGAGCAAGGCAAAAACGGTGGCTCATCCAATTTGCACGACGCCCGCTGGGATCAAGCGTTTCATCCCATGGGCCGCAACAAACGCACAGTCTGGTCGATTCCTTTGTCCAAATGCCGGGAAGCCCATTTTGCGGTGTTTCCAGAACAACTGGTCGAAACCTGCATTTTGGCCACATGTCCGGCCGGAGGCATTGTCCTCGATCCTTTCAGTGGCACCGGCACCACAGCCCGAGTCGCCAAACAACTCAACCGCCATTTCATTGCCATCGATTGCTCGGCCAAGTACTGCAAAATGGCTCGACAAAAACTCGGGTAGCAGTCTTGGTCGAGGAGATTTGGTCGTTTTTGGGTGCCACTCTGGCTCTGCCAGTGATTTGTACGAATGAGTTTTTCGACAAATTCTTTCTCAGACCCGTACACCAGTACCTGTGGATCTAATCCTTGCCACTGCAAACAGACCCAATTGCCATAAAGCGGCAAGGATTTGCGGTTGTTACAACCTTTTTTGCAATTTCTGGGCAATTCGCAAAACGTTGTTTTTTCAGGCACCAACCGGCCATTTTGCCGAAAGATACTGGTTCGCTCACCCATCTGAAGGTGTTGGTCGAAGCAGCCAAACCTTTTTTTCGCAAAAGGTCAAATCACATGTTTGCAAAATTGAAGTTTACTCTTTGTTTGTCAGTTCTGAGTGTTGTCGTTGCCGCCTCGACAGGCTGTATGACCAGCCACGGAAATGGACAACACGTTGGTAGCAAATCCAAAACACAAAGCTTCAACGGTTGGACAACCGTCGCCAATCAAGACGTCGAAATCTACGCACTTCAGTCGTTTAACAACTGGGTAAAGATCGGTGAAACCCAGGCCGGCTCATCTGCCTACAACTACTGGGGCGTCAATTGGTATTTCTGGTACATCAGCGCCAAAGTTCCCAACTCGTGTTGGCACGCCATCAGTGGACCCGGTGCCCAGGGAGATTACATGGCGGTCATTAAAGTCGTCGATGGAAACGGAAACTCACTTTACTATTTTGAGCCCGGGTTCTACCAATGGTTTGACGAATACAACGACTTTGGCACGATGTGGTCTGAAAAAGGTGTGTCTACCGAAGCGATCACTTTGTTTGCCGACGACTAATTCGTACGTCAAATCAATATCAGTTCGAGGCTGTGGGCAAAACGCCGGCAGCCTTATTTGTTTTGGGCGCGATCGATCATCCGTCGCGCCATCGTCACCCGAATCCCAATCAGCACGGCGATAATACAACAGCAAAGACACACGATGGGAGGATAATCACCTAGTGTTCGATAGATGCTGACACCATTTTTTTCTTTTTGAAATTCAACTAACAAGACACCGGTGTCACGACGTGGCCCCACTTGAAGCAACTCACCGCGAGCGTTGATGTATCCCGAAAACCCTGTATTCGCTGCAACAATCGACGGTTTACGAAATTCCACCGAACGAAAAACGTTACAGGCCAGGTGGAGATCCAAACAATTGGAACCAAAAAACCAACCGTCATTCGTTAAATTCGCCAGCAAATCAGGCTCTTGGTCGCGGCGTTTGAGTTCTCTCAAATGACGATTGATCAAATGCGTGACCGTACTTTCAAAACAAATGTTGGCGGCAATTTTAACGCCTTGAACCTCAAAGACCACGGGTTGTTGCCCCGGGGTCAGCGGCTGACCGATGGGCATTAAATCATAAACCCATGGGATCAGATGCCCCAAAGGAAAATACTCACCAAAGGGTACGCGGTGATTTTTGTAATAACTTTCGAGCACAATACCATTTTTGTTAAACAACATCGCGCCGTTATACGACTGGTCATTTGACGCGTTGAGAATGTTGGCTCCTGTTAACAGCGGGACCGTTGTTTTGAATTCGATTTGGTTGGGATCTTCGTCTGGCAGTGCTGCAGCACCTTGCACCGCATAAAACCAACTTCGAACTCTTCGTTTAGAGTCGCCCAGGATCTTTTGGGCTTCGGCCGACGGTTGAGATTCGCCTTTGGACTCGAAATAAACTGACGGGAACATCGATTCCGGCCAAACCAACAAATCAACGTCCGGATGTTTCCTTCGAGCTTCGATCGTTAAATTTCGATACTGCGTCAATTGACGTTCATAAAACTGCCTGGACTCCTCAAGTGTTTTGGGAAAGATCGTATCGATTGAACCTTGAATCAGAACAATATTGACACTCGATTTTTCAGCGCCATCGATTGCTGTGTTCGAATTGAGCTTCCAGTAACCGTACGCCACCATCAGCGCGAGCACAAAAACGCAAACTCCAGGCCGAGTCCAAAAAAAGAATCGTGGTAGCGGTGTTTCGTTTTTCTTCGACCACTTGCCCAGCATTTCAACACAACTGGCGGTCACCAGCACCATCAAAAAACTGATACCGTATCCGCCGGCAATGTCGGCCAGTTGAATCATCACAGGTATTTTGAACATCGCATGAGGCAGCATCGCCATCCCAAATCCGGTGAGCAAATGAGATCGCAACAATTCCACCGCTACCCAAGCGATCGGGGCCGCTAACAAGATTGGAAATCGCAAATGCCGTGTGAGACATCGCCCAAACCAGACAAACATCGGAAAAAAAACAGCCAGGTAGCCACTCATGGCCACCCAACCAAAATAGCCCGCCCAATGTGGCAGTGTCACAAAATAAACCAGCAACATCCAATGAACAAATCCACCGAACCAGATCTTGAAATAATCCCGTCGTCGCAGTTTGACAACATTTGGCAACATCAGCGCTATCAATGGGCCCGCGGCGACCCAAGCCAACGGCCAAATACCCAAAGGAGGAAAACATGCCCAGAGCAACAAACCGGAACTCAACGAAAGGGTCAATGGGCGAGAATACCAAGCACCGTTTGATGCGGCGGAATGTTTTTTTGGCGAGTCGACGGTTGCTGCAGGTTTTTGTAACTGCGCCGATTTTGGTTGTTTGGACATCAAGGACGAAAAAAGTGTGAAAGTTTTTTATCTGGCTCCCTCAATCGTAAGACGATCTGTTTTTCAGTCCTAGAGCATTTTCGCAGGGCCGGTTCCCAGCGGCCAAACCAACAATCGGCAATCGAACAATTCAACAAACGGCCGGTGGAAACAGGCCCTACGTCAAATTCGTCTCACGACAACTTGATCGCCAACCGAATACGAAGAACTGGCAGGAAATTCAATCAAGCAGTTTGCGGCGGCCAGACGGATTTGATCCGCCGACCCAATCCACTGCAAAACTTCGACTTCGTGAGACCGGCCACAGTAAATTCCGGGTTGCAGCAAAAAACGGTTCCCGCGGTTGGTAAACGCCGTTTTTAAAATGGCGGCCGCGGATTCGTCAAATCGGCCTGGGTTGTGTTGCCCGCGCATTTTTCGCAGCGCGGATTTTACCAACAACTCAAAACATACAAATGTGCTCACGGGATTCCCTGGAAGTCCGAAAACCAGGCACCGATGTACATCGTTTTCAAACACGCCAAACCAAGCAGGCTTGCCGGGTTTCAAATTCACTTTGTGAAACACCTGGCGTACCCCTAATTGGTTCAGGGCTTCTGGAATCAAGTCCTTCTGTCCCATTGAAACACCTCCGGTGATCACCAGAACATGAGACTTCAATCCCGCCTCCAGGGCTTCTACCAAAACGGACATTTCGTCGGCAATGTGGCCGATGTATCGATAGTTGTCTGTCACTTGCCTGGCAGCAGCTACAAGTAATGGTCCGTTGCTATTGCGGATACATCGATCGCTGGTTTTTGAATCGACAGGCACAATTTCATCGCCCGTCGTAACAATCGAGATCGACGGATCCCGGTAAACCAAAGGCCGCGCACAACCGGCTTCGGCCAACACACCGATCCGCGCAGGTGTCAACCGCGAGCCCGTCGTTGCCACGACATCAGCGGACTGACAAACGGCACCTTGCTGCAAAATAAATTGTTCGTGTTGAACTTTGTCAGCATCGATCGCAACCGTATTCGCATCCAACAATTTGGTTTCTTCGACCATCACGACGGCCGATGTTCCCGGCGGGATCGGTGCTCCTGTCATGATTTGCACTGCCGTTTTGTCGCCAACCGTTTGGCTTGACGATTGACCAGCGTCAACACGATCAATGATCGCCAGCTGTTGCATTCCATTGGTCGACTCACAATCGAATCCCACGGCGTAGCCATCAACCAGCGATTTTGAGAAAGGCGGTTGGTCCGCATCGGCTACCACATCTTGGGCCAGGATTTTGCCAACTGCTGAATGCAGATCGACGTTTTCGGTTTCGATAATCCGTGCTGAGTCGAGAACCAGCTTGATCGCGTCGTCGAGAGGAATCATTGGATTTCCAGAAAATTCTTCAGCAGTGCATGCCCGTCAACAGTCAAAAAACTTTCCGGGTGAAACTGCAAACCAAACGTCGGATTCTCACAATGTTCGATGGCCATGACTTCCAACGTCCCATCTTCGTTGTTGGCCCAAGCCGTCATTTTAAACTCGTCGCTGAGTGTCGGCGGGTCAATCACCAGGCTGTGGTAACGTGTCGCCACCAGCGGATTGGGTAACCCGCGAAAAATCCCTTTGCCTTCGTGTTTGATTTCATCCGTCTTGCCGTGATACAGATGCGTTGCCCGGACGATATCGGCACCCGTTGCCGCTCCGATCGATTGGTGGCCCAAGCACACACCAAGAACCGGTATTTTGCCAGAAAAATGTTCAACACTCGCAACCGATATTCCCGCTTCGCGCGGCGTACAAGGACCCGGAGAAATTATTAAATGCGACGGGTTCATCGATTTCATCTGGTCGATCGAGATTTCATCATTGCGTTTGACTTCGATTTCCAATGACGAATCAATCTCGCCCAAACGATGAACGAGATTAAACGTAAACGAATCGTAATTATCGATCAGTAGAATCACAGCGACCAACAGTTAGGCGGTACGGGAAAAGCACCTATTTTAATTCGTGTTTGCCGTTCCTGAAACGCCCGAGTTTGAGATACCTTGATCACTGCTATGCTTCGGCTGGTGGACTCGTTTCCGATTTAGGCTTCGCCGAAACAGGTTTTTCGCGTCTGCCATAGACCAAATGCAACAAGATCGGAAGAACGACCAAATTTCCAAACAAACCACCCAGCATGGTCGCTCCGACGAGCACGCCAAAATAAATCGTGGGTACAAATTCACTCAAGCACAACGAAGAAAATCCCAGTACCAGAGCTAACGTCGAGAAAACGACGGCCCGCCCGACACGCAATTGAGCTTCGACGATCGACTCGTGCACGGACAACCCGGTATCGCGCCAACGTTGAAATGACCACAAATAGTGAATCGAGCTATCGATCGACAAACCGAGCGACACCGCAGCAATCATCGCCGCCCCCATATTGATCTTGATGCCCAGCCAGCCCAACGATCCCATGACCACCAAAACCGGCAGCAAATTGGGAACCATGGCAATCATGGCAAGTTTGAGACTTCGAAAAGCGAGCGTCATCACGACCGCGATTCCAATAATCGCCATCCCAAACGTCCAGTATTGATCGCGCAGGATACTGTGAACCAACCGGGAAAGTAAAACATAGAACCCAGTCGTTTCGGGACCAGGCTTCCCCGGTTTTGGTTCGAAATGTTGATTGGCCAACGATTGAATTTGACCAGTCAGCCATTCTTTTTGCTCCGCCGATTGACGTTGCCCGGTTCTCAACATGACACGGTAGTATCGGTGCCCGTTTTTATCGGGTTTGGTGGTATACAGTGAACGGTACAAATTCGGCATCAACGATTCCATCGCTTTGAGACGAATTGACAACGGAATACTGCCGACCGTTCGCACTTTGGTCGAAGCGTTATTCACGTCAACGATACTGATGACTTTCGTCAGCGCCGTTTCACCGGCATTTTTTCCAGGCAGTTCTTTAGGAAATTTCAACTGACGCAAATCGTTTTGAAATTTTTCAACCGATTTTAAAAATGTGCGGTTCAACCTTTTTTCGACCGGTACAATCACGTCAATGACACCGGCACCGCCAAGTCGGTTTTCAACGTAGCTGTATGAAATCGCAATCGGAGTATCGGAACGAAAGTTTTTCGTAAAATCTGTTTCCACTTTGAGAAACAAATTGCCAATCGACAGCAACAAAGCGATCACGGCGATCGCCAAAGCCAGTTTTTTGGGGCGTGAACTGATCACCGTCGTACTTCGTCGTAAAGCATCACGCATTTTGGCCTCGCCCCAGGCTTTTTGTGGATCCGCATCCAATTTGCCCAGCAATCCCAGCGGAACAACCAACAGCAAAATGCAAACAAGAACCAACAGTGATGCCAACGCCATCATAACGCCGAAATCCTGTACCGGTCCGACGGTTGCAATCATTAGTGATGCAAATCCCGCTGCATCGGTACAGCAAGACCAGACAATCGGCCAGAACAAAATTCCGATTGCCGATTTCATGGCGTCGGTTTGCTCGCGTCCCGCTGCTCGCGCTTCTCGATAACGCAAAATCACATGCATCGCGGTGGCGACAGCAATCACCGTGACGATGGCCGTCAACATCGAACTGACCATGCTCAATTGAAAACCAGAGACAACGAGCACGGCTCGGGTCAACCACAACGTCAACTGCATCACCGCCAGCGGAATCAATACCCAGCGGATACTTCGAAACAGCGCGATCATGACCAACGACAATAAAATTACGCAATTCAAACCGAGCCGCCGACCATCGCGCTCCACATAGCGGAACCCGTCGGTCATCATCACCGGTTCGCCCGTCAATTGCCCATTGCTTTGTTGTTGAATGATCTCTCGCATTCGATCTATCAAATCGCGACGAGAGACATTGCTGGATTCTTTGGGCTGAAGAATGCAAGCAATCGATACGGTTTGTCCATCGCTCGAATGAGTGTATCCCTCAAACATTTCGCGAAATTGTTTTGCCAGTTCATCGGTTTGATCGACAATCGGAACCTTGACCGTCTCGATGTCGACCGGTTTTGACTCAAACAGGGTGTCGAATTCTCGAATAATCCTCAGTGGCCCGACTTCGTTGACGTAATACAGTTTGTTGAGCGCATCGTTCAATTCGGCCAGGCTCAATATCCCGCGAACGCCTTCGACATTTTTCAATTGTCGCGAAACCCCGTACAGACGCCGAATTCCACGGCCGTCGGCGTGCAACAAATCCCGATCTTCGTAAACTGCCAAGACAATCTCGTTGCCACCAAACGTCTCTTTGAGCCGCAGGTAGGGCTCCAGCACCGGATCGTTGTCAGCAAACATACTTTCGACCGAACGATCGAAATCCAGCTGGTTCGAAAAATACCAGGCTGCCGGAGCCAACAGGACGCAAATCGATAGCAATATCCACCGCGTTTTGACGAGAAATCCAGCAATTCCGCGAGAAATAGGCCCGATTTTCAAACGAGCCATGGGGTCGGTTAACAATTGGCCCCCGTTGGGTTGTTCTCGTTTTTGATGATTAGCCAATCCGCTGCTCCGTATTGATGCGATCGGTGTGGGTCGAAAAAAGATCGCTGACCTCAATGTATCCAACGTTGCTAGCTGGTAAAAGGTTTCACTTCAATGCAAAACATTCTGGCAAGCTGGCGTTCGCTATTGACTCAAAGTCGGATTGAGGATTAACTTGCCAAAACCTCAGTAAACTTCACAGGTAACCCTGTACAGAAAATTGCACGGACGCAATTCGAATTTGATCAAGCCAACGGAGGGCTTCAAGTGACTCACTCAGGTGTCCCACTCTTGGACGTTGTACGCAGCAACGCTCCACTTCGCGACGAAATTTTGTGCGCAATGGCCGAGATTCTCGATTCTGGTCGGTTCATCGGTGGCGATGCCGTCAAGAATTTTGAAGTTGCTTTTGCTCAATATTGTCAGACAAAACATGCCATTGGTTGTGCTTCGGGAAGTGACGCGCTGTTGTTGGCTTTGATGGCTTTGGAAATTGGCCCAGGTGACGAAGTCATCGTTCCAAGTTTTACTTTTTTTGCCACGGCCAGCGCCGTCTGGCGATTGGGAGCCGTACCAGTTTTTGCGGATATCGATCCTGTCACATTCAATCTGAATCCAGCGTCCGTTCAAGCGTGCATCACCAAACAAACCAAAGCCATTATTCCGGTTCATTTGTTTGGGCAGTGCTGTGATATGGAATCAATTGTCAATTTGGCAAACGATGCTAGTCTGTACGTGATCGAAGATGCCGCTCAAGCCATCGGAGCAACCTACCGAAAACGTCCCGCCGGATCGATGGCTCATATTGGTTGCTTCAGTTTCTATCCCACCAAAAATCTTGGCGGGCTCGGAGATGGTGGAATATGCACGACCAACGACGATGAAATTCAGGAAAAACTGCGGTTGATGGCCAATCATGGCATGAAACCTCGCTACACGCACACGAAAGTTGGAGTCAACAGTCGTCTCGATGCGATTCAAGCGGTGGCTTTGGGGATCAAGCTGCGACACGTGACCAATTGGTCCAACGAGCGACTGGAAAACGCACAGCGCTATCACAACCTGTTCCGACACTTTAATCTGACGGACAAAGTGGAAATGCCAGCGACCGACCCAGAATGTGGACACGTCTGGAATCAATACACGATCCGCGTTCGCGATCGGGAGACACGTGATTATTTGCGACGTGAGATGACCGAACGAGGAATCGGAACTGAAGTCTACTACCCGATTCCTCTTCATCTTCAGCAATGCTTTGCAACCCTCGGTTATCAAACGGGCAGCCTGCCCAACACGGAACGGGCTGCAGCCCAGGTCCTGAGCCTGCCAATTTTTCCGGGGTTAACCAATGCTGAACAGGTTCAAGTGGTACAGTCAGTCGACGATGCCATTGGAAATCGATTCAAAATCCGCGCTGCGTGATTTTGAATATTTTGTTAAAATTCGGTCGTTGTTGGCTCATTTTCAATCTGTCGATTTTTTTTAATTATGATTGAGAGCCATTGGAATACCCTTCCCAATTCCCACCTTTTTTTGGGCACGGATGTTGTGAAAACTGCGAAGTAACATTTGCTGTTTGTTTTCCCACAACATTTGGTTATACCAATTAACACTCCATTGCGTGGCTGGTCCTCCCAGCCGATTCACACCCCTGATTTTTTCGAAAGATGTATGATGACACGATCCTTTCTCTGTCATGTCTTGACTCTCCCTTTGATCTTCCTCGCCACTTCCATTTCCCACGCTGACACCGTTGACGATGCTGTTTTCGCTTATGATTTTGAAAACATTTCCGGCACCACGGTCACCGCACTCCGCGGCACCGATGGAACCATCAACGGCTCGTTCGCAGGCAACACGACGAACAACTTGAGTTTTTCGTCACAAAATCTTCGCGCTCCCAATGACAATTCATTTGGCAGCGTCAATTCCAACGAAACGTTGGCTGGACCGATCAATGCGTTGTCGTTTACCACCATGTACAACGCCAATGGTGACGCTGGTAGCGAAGCTGGACAAAACATTGTGCGATTTTTGTCGACTTACGGTGGATCGGGAGCAGTCAACAGCGACGACATTGCGTTTTCCATGTTGGGAACCGGTACAACACGTTCGTTGGCTTTAAATCTCGGTGGAGTTGCCGCGACTTCAGATCCGTTTACGTTGAACACCACGGATTGGCAACAGGTCGGTTTTCGCGTGACCACCGATGGTGCCAACGCGACCATCACGTTCTTTTCCAACGGAGCCACGTTGGGTTCCAACCAAGTGGTTGCTGTGGGACAAATTGCAGCTCAAGGTTCAGCCTGGCACTTGTTCGAAGATGTGGCAGCCGGTGGAACCAGCGACGAGTATTTTGACGATGGTGATTACGACGAATCAGCGCTCTGGTACCGCGCTCTGGCGGATTCCGAATTTGCCGACATTACCAGCCAAGGCTTGGCAGCAAATGTGATCCCTGAACCCGCAACTGGGTTGCTAGGTGTATTTGTGATCGGTGCAATCGCCTGTTGTCGTCGTCGCAAATAAACGAACCAACTTGTTACTTGGAATTAAAAAAACGAGAGGCCAGCCAGAACAAACCGGTTGGCCTTTTTTCGTGGCCTTTTTGCCATTTTCTCCTGTTTACTCATCGCTCCGCCCAGTTTGCCAGCAGCACTCGAAGATTTTGAAAAAAAAATGTTGACACGCACTTTAAATGTTAATATATTGCCATATAGTAATTGATTGCCACTTGGCAAAATATTAACACTCCGCCGAAAAAAGTACTCAGGAGTTCGGACGTGGGAAAAAAAAGGTCCAGTAAAAAACTCGGGGCACGAGAACAACAAATCATGGACATTGTGTTTGAGCTAGGCGAGGCATCGGTCAGCGATGTACTGGGCCGAATGTCGGACCCGCCTAGTTACTCATCCGTACGGACCATGATTCGCTTGCTGGAAAGCAAGGGATTGTTGAAACAGGTCCGCCGAGTCGGCACCAAATATATTTACAAACCAACACAGTCCAGAACGGTCGCCAGTAAATCTGCATTGAAACAGGTGATGCAAACTTTTTTTGGCGGGTCGGCATCTGACGCCGTTGCGGCGATATTCGATTCTGAAAAACTGACAAACGATGACTTGGAGCGCATTGAAAAATTGATCGATGATGCTCGGAAGGAGGGTCGATAATGAACGCTTTTCTTAACCGCTTCAATTTTTCGCTGCCAAATGACGGAATGGCGAGTCTAGCATTGGATGTGATTGTCAAAGCAACTTTGTTGTTGCTGTTGGCGATGATTGTCGATCATATCTTCCGCCGAGCGTCGGCAGCCGTTCGACATCGAATGTGGTGCTTGTCTTTTTGCGGGCTGCTGGTTTTGCCTTTGCTCACGCTATGTCTGCCTGCTTGGCGTTTCCCAATATTGCCGCCTCCCTCATCGCAACAGCTCCATGAGGCGCGTCCGGTCAGCGCGATCGACAACGATGCCAATCCGTCGATGACGGCAACTGAGCGCCGCGAGCCAGCAAAACCCGACGCCGCGAATCAATCAATGACAACGCTGCAAGAGGCGACACAGCGACGAACTGAATTTGTTCGCCGCGATAATAACACTCCAGCATCAGCGTTTGTAACACCGCAATCGCCAACTCCAGGAACGACAGCGTCCACATTCGAGTCAAAAACCCGATCCTTTTCCTGGCTCGCGCTATTGCTGAGCATCTGGGGCATTGGAACGGGTATCGCCGCATTGCCACTTGTCTTTGGATTTATCAGCAACACCTTTCTCAGCCGCAACGCTAACGAGGTCGATTGCGGCGAAGCGCAGTGGCTTTTGCCACTGCAGAAACGATTGGATTTGAATCGCCCAGTGCGATTGCTGGAGACGGCAAAATCAATTGTGCCGATCACCTGGGGAATCCTGCGACCGATCGTATTGTTTCCTACCTGTTGGCGAGAATGGACCGAGGAACGCCAACAATTGGTGTTGCTTCACGAATTGGCACACGTCAAGCGATTTGATGTTGCGTATCAAGTCCTCGCTCGGCTCACCTGCTCCGCGTATTGGTTCCACCCATTGGCCT
This sequence comes from Pirellulaceae bacterium, assembly GCA_028280445.1. Classification (GTDB taxonomy): domain Bacteria; phylum Planctomycetota; class Planctomycetia; order Pirellulales; family Pirellulaceae; genus JANQLU01. Next base: position 350,265 of record JANQLU010000136.1, read on the forward strand.
GGTACGCGTTACGTCGATTGCGAATCGAGCGGGAATTGGCGTGCGACGATTGCGTCCTGAACACCGGAGCTGTGCCGTCAGCTTATGCCCGAGAATTGGTCGACCTTGCACAAAATTATCAACGATTAACATTTCCGACGACCGTGGCGATGGCACAAACCACGAATCTGGAAACGCGCGTTCGGTGTTTGCTGGATAAAGCGCGAGCTCGTGGTCCACTCAGTCGTTCGTTAGCGGGCGCCCTGTTGCTGATTGCCATCACGCTGGTCACAGGAATTGCTGTTCTCAAGCCGGCTGCTCAGGAACGGACAACTCTCAATAGCGGAACGGCAGCCGAAAACGATGTCGTTTTGCATTACAAAGGCCGAGTGGTCGATCCGGACGGAAAACCTGTCGCAGGTGCTAAATTGTATTTCGTTTATTCGTTTCACGGCAAACCTATCAAGTCGATGAAACCACAAGCGACCACCAAAAAAGACGGTTCGTTTGAATTTGATTCGCGGCTATCTGACATGGAAACGAATGCCAAATCGATCTTTTACACGCGGACCTTGGTGGCGATCGCCGATGGCTATGGTTTCGGAGCAACCAATTCGATTTACTTTGAGACCAGCGGGTTGGCAATGAAGCGACTCAATCCCGCGGCTAAGAATTATTTCCGCACGGTGTATCCCGATCCCAAAGGAGAAATTCGGTTGACGAAAGACGTTCCCGTTCGCGGTCGCGTCATCAATATCGAGGGACGCCCGGTCAAAGGGGCTCGGTTACAAATCGATCGACTTTGGTACGCCGCCAAACACAATCTCGATCGTTGGGAAGCCGCCACAAAAAAACGCGGTGCTACATTCTATTCAGCCCGAACGGAAACGCCAATCATTCAAACCGGTCCTCAGCTGAACGCTGTCGTGCCGCCGGTAATCACCGACGAAAACGGGAAATTTGAAATCCGCGGCCTGGGTGCCGAGCGCATCGCCCAACTGTTTCTCGCAGGCCCTGGAATCGAAGCAGCCATTATCAAAGTCCGCACGCGTCACGGCGACGCCATCGAACTGCAAACCAATAGCGGATATACCATTGGACCCGGTGATGAAATTCCCAAAGATGTCTATCACCCAGCCACCTTTACGCACGTCGCGGCTCCATCGAAACCCGTAGTTGGAAAAATTGTCGATGCCGAATCTGGCAAACCACTTTCCAACGTCATCGTCAGTGCTGGTCAGAATCTCACGTTTACTGGTTTTGGAAAAACGTGGCTCAACGCCAAAACAGATCGTGACGGCGAGTATCGACTGGACGGACTCCCCGTCGAGGGTGACCACACGATCCACGTATTTCATCAAGGAAAAAAATCCAAGTACATTCCTGTCAGTCGCCGAATCCAAACTCGTAGTGACGATGATGAGATCACGGCCAATTTCAAACTTCGAACCGGGGTCATGATCCGCGGCAAAATTCGCGACGCAGTGACCGGCAAGCCAGTCGTCGGTCCCGTGTACTACTACGCGGATGCCCAAAACCCAAATCTCAAGGATTACAAAGGGTTTGAGCAGATGTACCAATATGAAAGCCGTTCGGATCTCGACGGGAATTTTGAAATGCCCGTCATTCCCGGCCGGGGTCTGCTGGCTTTCATGGCTGACAGTCACGGCAAATACGTTCGCGGAACAGGTGCAAAATCGATTACGATTCGTAGTGCACCATCTGATGTTGGCGGCCGCGGCACTCTGCAATTCAATACGAGCCCGTCATTGTTGTTTTCGACCTACGTATCATTGCTCAAAGAAATTAATGTTCGGCGTGGCGAAGCGATGCCAGAAATTGTCTTGAAGCCGGTCCCTGGCGGTTTGATTACTGCCAAGCTCTACGACCCGTCGGGCAAACCCATCAATTCAGGCAAAGTACTTGTGGAAAACGGCGGACTCCAAACCGCACTTTACGACGAACACCAACATGTTCTGCAAATCGAAGGACACTCGCCCAAAGTCACTCGTAAAATCTGGCTGTACCATCAACAGCGCGGCCTGGTTGGTTTTGTAAAACTGGATGGCAAGGTTGCACAAAAAATCAAAATCAAAATGAAACGGGCCGCCAGTATCCGCGGACGCCTGGTGGACGACGGAGGTGCTCCGGTCGCCGATGCCAAATTGATGGGTACCGGGTTGATGCTCAATCGAGTCGACGCCAATGTCGTGACCGATGAAAATGGACGATTCCACGTTCGTGGACTGATCCCCGGTCGCAAGTACACGATTCACGCTCGTAGCGACTCGTCGGTTCTGGGAACGGTGTTACATCGATTCAGTGTCGATCGAGCGCACGTCAAAGATATTGGCGATATTGAGTTGAAAGCGTTTCAACGAGACAGGGAAGAAGACGACAAATAAAGCAACGCTGAGTCCCGACATTAGCATGTAAATCACAAAATGGCATTCCAACACCGAAAGTCGTCCTGTGCAATTCACTGAGCAAAAAACAAACGATTTGCTGCAACCATGGAAACCGAGTGAATCCGAGCCGTGGAATACTCGCCGAGTTTGGCATCTCCATCGCCGAGCGGGGTTTGGAGCAACCTGGTCAGAGTTGCAACGAGATTTACGCGACGGTGTTGACGCCAGCGTGACACGATTTTTGCAAGGGAAAGCCCGAGTCGACGGAGTCCCCGACGATTTCGAAAATATAGTGAAAGTCATTGGCAACGTGGCACGATCATCGCGACAAATCAGCCAGTTGAAAGCCTGGTGGGTTTATCGAATGTTGTTTTCGCCGGATCCGCTTTCCGAACGACTGACGTTGATGTGGCACAATCATTTTGCCACCAGTTTCGAAAAAGTCCGTGTCGTCCGGATGATGTGGCAACAAAATCAAAAAATTCGAACTCATTGCCTCGGTAAATTCAACCACCTGCTATCGGCGGTCATCAAAGACCCGGCGATGTTGGTGTGGTTGGACGCCGCTGCCAACCGGCGAACGCATCCCAACGAAAACCTTGCACGTGAACTTTTGGAATTGTTTACGCTTGGCGAAGGTCACTATACCGAGGCCGATGTCAAACAGACTGCTCGGTGCTTGACAGGATTACGAGTTCACGGTGGTCAGTTTAAATTCACGCCTGAACATTTTGATCGCGGCGATAAAAAAATTCTCGGGAAAGATCGCGATTTCAATTGCGATGAATTGCTCGCTTTTTTGGCAACCCACCCCGAAACCGCAAAACGCATTGCCTGGCGGTTGTGCGATACATTTTTAGGAGAAAACGTCGCCCAGAAGAAACATATCGAGCAATTGGCGCGTTTGCTCATCAAAAACAAATTCGACATTCGGTCGGCCATCAAAACACTGTTGCGATCAAAATTGTTTTTCAGTGACGCCAATTTGAAATCTCAAATCACGGGGCCTTGCGATCTGGCCATCAGCACCTTTCGTGCGTTAGAGCTGTTCGATCATTCACCCGATACTATCACGATTGCCTGGCAGATTGACAAAATGGGCCAGCGATTGTTCGAACCGACGAATGTGTTTGGCTGGAAGGGCGGACGGGCGTGGATCAATACGCGATCACTTGTCAGCCGGCGCCATTTCGTAAACGCAACCTTTGCTGGCAAACTTCAACGGTCAAAACACAAAATTGACGTCGGGAAAATTGTCTCGCGAAACAAAATTGATCCAGCAAAAACCAGCGAGTTTTTTTGGCAACTGTTGACCGGAACCGTGCCAGAGCGCTTCGAGCGATTTGAATTGAAACATGCTCAAAACACCGTGCCGGAAATACTCGCGTCAACTCATGCACAGTTACAGTAAAAACAATCACCAACCATCTTCGCGATGTAGGGAGTTTAAATATGTTTGATCGACGTTCGTTTTTGAAATCATCATCATTGGTTGCCCTGTCTCCAAATGTTCCTGCGTTTCTGAAACAAACCTTGGCAGAAACCAAGGCGGAGCATGATGAACCTATTTTGGTCGTCGTCGAATTGAGCGGTGGCAATGACGGTCTCAATACGGTCGTGCCGTTTGGTGACGATCAATATCAGAAAAACCGCAACAAGCTTCGATTGCCCGAAAAGCAACTTCATAAAATTGCCGACGGGATTGGATTGCATCCCTCGATGAAACCCATGGCCAAGTTGTTTGAACAAAAACGTTTGTCCATCATTCAGGGCGTCGGCTATCCCAACCCGAATCGATCACACGATGTTAGCATGTCGATTTGGCAAACCGCTCGACTCGATAAAGCAGAACACCGCAGTTTCGGTTGGCTCGGTCGAGCCATCGATGCACTCCCTCAACCTCGGCAAAATGCTCCTGCCGGCATGCTCATTGGCCGCGGCGATTTACCGCGAGCCCTGTGCAGTCGCAAAAGCGTCACCACGTCGATGGCCGCGCTCAGCGATTTGATGATCGAAAAACCCAAACGCATGAAAATGATGCAACAAAAACAATCCAACGATCTGTCCAAGTTTGTCGAACAGACAGAAACGAATGCCTTTGCCACAGCGGAACTGCTCAGCGAGATCAGTCGGCGACAAAAAGCGAGTAAAGTCAGATATCCATCGACTCGTCTGGCGAGCCATTTGCAATTGATCTCGCAACTGATTCAAGCCGACCTCGGAACTCGCGTTTACTATACCGTCCAACCCGGCTACGACACGCACCAGTCCCAATTGCAGACGCACTCGGCGTTACTGGCAACATTGTCGGCAGCCGTCCAGGCGTTTCTGAACGATCTGAAAGCGAATCGGTTGGAGGATCGCGTATTGGTGCTCTGTTTCAGCGAGTTTGGTCGTCAAGTCAAAGAGAACGGTTCCGCCGGAACGGATCACGGAACATCGGGACCCGTGTTCCTGGCCGGTTCGCAGGTCGCCGGTGGATTACTTGGAAAACAACCCGACCTAACGAACCTGGTCGACAACGCTCCAGCCAAGCATGATTTGGACTTCCGACAAATTTATCAAACGATTCTCGCCAAATGGCTGAAATTAAAAACCGACAAATCGTTTGAAAAATCGTTCAAGTCTCTTCCGTTACTCGGGTAGGTTTTTTTTCATCGCGGGTTTTTTATCGATCGGTGGGAACTGGCCCTACCGATATACGAGCACAATCCTGTGAGCGGCAAGGCGCTAGCCGCCGGTTCGTCAGCGCCAACCAACCGGCGGCTGGCGCCTTGCCGCTCACGGGTGGCTTTCCAACGACGAACTAACGCAAACATGCTTATGGCGTTAGCCTCACCCTCCCGTACCATCCAAAAAACCGGCCGGTTGGAACCGGCCCTACCGACGTTGTGGCACTTCGTCGTATTCCGATCCCATATCGCGTTTTGCCATGGGTCGAACATCGGTCGCGGATTTGGCCAGTTTCTTTTTCAGGCGCGCACAAGTATTCCATCGCAGTGTCGGATCCGGGTCGCCAGCCGGTGCTAACTCTCGTGCTTTCGAATAACATTGCATCGCTTTGTTAATCCAGCTTTGCACGGCCTGAATCCCGCGCCGCTGCAGCCAATGCGCGCGGCCCCAACGTTCGTAGATGATTCCCTGGTAGTAGACGTTTTTGTACGGGTCTTTGATATTTTCGAGCGCCGCATTCGCTTCGTCATACGCATGCGACATGTCTTCGGGAAACTGGTCCGTCAACGACAGCAATAGATAAACCCAAGCTTGTTCGTTGGCGGGATCCACTGCCACAATATCGCGGCAAATACTCTCAGCTTGGGCCGGTTCGTTCAACAGCCGGTAGTGCTCCGCACGTTCGAGCGCTTTTGCCACAACGTCTTTTGTCAATGGAATTGGGTCCGACATGACATTTCCTACCTGGGAGAGGAATTGATGAATACGGTACCCCGCGGGCAACCGTTAACTTTTTTTCTTCTTGGGGCCCATCAATTTGTAGAGCACCATTTTAACAGGATCGTAATAGCGATCCACAACTCTTTCTTTCAGCGGAATGATCGCGTTGTCGGTAATCGTGATATGTTCTGGACAAACTTTGGTGCAGCATTTGGTAATGTTGCAGTAGCCGATCCCTTGCGATTTTTTCAAATCTTCGACTCGGTCTTCTTCGTCCAGCGGATGCATTTCCAACGCTGCGTTGTAGACAAAAAATCTCGGGCCAATAAACTCATCGTGTTTGTGATGATCACGCAAGACGTGACAAACATCCTGGCACAAGTAACATTCAATGCATTTACGAAACTCCTGGACCCGCTCCACGTCTTCTTGCGCCATGTTCCAAGACCCGTCAGCGTTGTCAGGCTTGCGGGGTTTGAACGGTTTGATTTTTTGTTTGGCACGATAGTTATGCGAAACGTCAGTGACCAAATCTTTCATCAGTGGAAACGCGCGCATCGGTTCGATCGTCACCGGACGATCCAAATCCAGATCGCTCAGCCGTGTCATGCACATCAATTTGGGCATTCCGTTGACTTCGGCCGAGCAAGAGCCACATTTGCCAGCCTTACAGTTCCAGCGAACTGCCAAATCGTTGGCACTTTCGGCTTGAATCTGATGAACTGCGTCCAGGACCACCATTCCTTCGGTGACGACCGTTTGATACTCCTGGAATTCACCCGACTCTTTGTCGCCTCGCCAAATCCTAAACGTTACATTTGCCATGTTTTGTCTCGGTAAAATCTATCCGTCTATTTGTTCCATGGTTTACTTGTTGTCTTCGATGATCTGCTGCAATTCGTCCGGAATCGGTGGAATCTCTTCCTGGACGACCTGCATATTGCCGTCATCCTGCTTTCGCAGAACTGTATTGACGTGGCTAAAGTTGTCATCTTTTTCCGGAAAATCATCGCGGGTGTGAGCTCCACGACTCTCCTTTCGCACAACCGCCGAACGGGCGACTGCCTCGGAAACCAGCAGCAGATTCTTGAGATCCAGAGCCGTATGCCAGCCGGGGTTGTATTGACGATTTCCAGGTGCGTGGACAGTCGTTGCCCGTTTTTTCAATTTCTCGACGCCATCAACCGCTTTGAGAATATCGTCTTCGTTGCGGATGATTCCGACATTGTCTTGCATCAAATCCTGCAACTCGTATTGGATTTCGTAGGCGTTGTTGGCCTGACTGCCGGCTGGCGAATCCAACGGAGCCAATGCTTCCTGGCAGGCCTGATCAACCAGTTCGTTGTCGATATGAATCGAGCTATTTTCTTTGGCAAATTTTGCCGCGTGTTCACCCGCCAATTTTCCGAACACGATTAAATCGGACAGTGAATTGCCACCTAAACGATTGGCGCCATGCAGTCCCGCCGCGCATTCACCGGCGGCAAACAACCCTGGAACGGTCGACATTTGTGATTCACCGTTAACGCGAATACCACCCATGACATAGTGAGTCGTCGGGCCAACCTCCATCGGCTCTTTGGTGATATCGATACCCGCCAGTTCTTTGAACTGATGGTACATGCTGGGCAGTTTCTTTTTGATGTGTGCTTCGGATTTGGAAATTTTTTCTTTGATCCAAGCGATATCCAGGAACGCACCGCCGTGTGGAGAACCACGTCCCTCTTTCACCTCTTTCAAAATGCATCTGGCGACGTGGTCACGCGTGAGCAACTCCGGTGGCCGACGTGCGTTGGCATCGGTCTTGGCGACATATTTCCAGCCTTCTTCAGGAGTGTCTGCCGTGGAACTCCGATAGTTGTCCGGAATATCATCGAACATAAACCGCTTGCCACTGCTGTTTTTGAGAATCCCTCCTTCGCCACGGACCCCTTCGGTGACCAAAATTCCTCGAACACTTGGCGGCCAGACCATGCCCGTTGGATGGAACTGAACAAATTCCATGTCGATCAAATCGGCACCTGCGTGATACGCCAACGCCTGGCCATCGCCAGTATATTCCCAGGAGTTACTTGTGATTTTGTACGCTCGGCCAATACCGCCAGTCGCCATGACAATCGCCTTGGCCTTGAACAATTTGAATTTTCCGAGCTCTCGCGTGTAGCCAAAAGCTCCGACGGCTCGCGGACCATCTTTGATCAAACTGCTCACCGTACATTCCATGTGAACATCGATACCTTGATGGATACCGTGGTCTTGCAACGTACGGATCATTTCGAGTCCAGTTCGGTCACCGACATGAGCCAACCTGGGATGGGCGTGTCCTCCGAAATTCCGTTGCATGATTTTGCCATTTTGAGTGCGATCAAAAACGGCACCCCACGCTTCCAATTCCCGCACACGATCGGGAGCCTGTTGGGCGTGCAACTGAGCCATCCGCCAGTTGTTGATGTAATACCCGCCCCGCATGGTGTCGGCAAAGTGTGTTTTCCAACTATCCCGCTCGTCCACATTCGCCAGCGCTGCTGCCATACCTCCTTCGGCCATAACCGTATGCGCTTTGCCTAACAATGATTTGCAGACCAGCCCGACAGAAACTCCTTGAGCCGACGCTTCGATGGCAGCCCGCAAACCCGCACCACCGGCACCGATCACTAGTACATCATGCTCAACTGTTTCAAACTGCGTCATCAAAATACAATCCTAAAGTCTTGCCAAATTCCCATCGAACAAAGTCGCACATAAATGTCTGAAAACGCGACCCACACCAAACTACACCAGGCCCAAATCATATGCTGTTTGTTGAGGCAGCTGACACAGCCGTAACACTTCGAGCGTATTGGGCTGCCAGAAAATTTATCCAGATAACCGCCCACCAGGTGTCTGAGAGAATGACAACCTGTTGTATAACCGCCCAACAAAACGACATTCACACACAAAACCAATGTGCCAACACCGACACCGAAATTAGTATATTTCCCGTCGCCATCGACATCGAAAAAGAAACCTTGAAAGGCGTCGTAGGCTAAAAAGCAAAGAAACAACAATGCGAAATAGAGAAAATAACGATGGACGTTTTGAATAATCAGTGGCAGATAACGTTCACCTAAATATTTTTTCCGCGGCTCACCTACGGCACACGACGGAGGATCAGCCCAAAACGCTTTGTAATACGCGCCGCGATAGTAATAGCAGGTCAAACGAAAACCGGCCGGAAACGCCAAAATCAACAACGCTGGTGAAAACGGAATGAACGCTGGCCACCAGCTGGGTTGTGCACCAAAATAACTGTGGTGCATGTGATTTTCTCGGCGGTGGTAATCTTCGTCCGCAGGATCCGCTGGCGGAGTCACGAACAACGGCGGCGAATAAAACGGCGAGATATAATTGCCGTAGGTAAAGTGGTCGTTTTGAAAAGCTGCCCAGTTTGCATAAATCAAAAATGCCGAGAGGGAACAAAAGACAACCAACGGCACGACCCACCATCTGTCTTGACGCTGTGTTTGGCCCCAACTTCGCCGTTCGAGCCCCGTTACATTTTCTGCCATTGACCAGCCTTTATTCACGCAATGGTATTGTTCCGTCGGTTAGCTACAGGATTTTGTATAAGAACTCATGTGATGTCAACAAGATGTACATCATCCGGCGTGCAATCGAATCGGCGTTGACAGCGCCAGCCGTCCAAAATCGATCACTAAATCTTCGATTAAAAACGGCCAGCAGCAAATCACGACAACGGCTGATCTTCGAATTGCGCCGAAAACGCGATGGCAGATGTTCTCAGTGGATCGGTAGTTTTTTTTATCCACGAGTTTCCAAACGCGCACAATTTTGCAGTTGTCTACGAAATATCGAAACCAAAACTCAAAACGAGTCTCGACGATTCGATCAAATCAATGTGAACTCACATCAAAATCGAATGCGTTGTCATGCGACTGTGAGCCAGCTATCAATCGCAACAAAACATTCGTCCAAATCGGCGAATTCTTTCACCACAATACCTGGTGTACGAAAAACAAATATTGAGCATTTGTTGTTCGCATTCCGGTGCGATCTGAGAAATGCACGGATTACAATTTTGAACCGGAGGACATACCGGTTGAATTGGAATCCTGATTTTTCGCGGAACCATTTTGCAACGACGAATCGGCACTTGCACATCGACCTGATAAGGAACACATACCGTGTAGGTACACGTTTTCTGTTCAGGAACCTGATGACATACCGTTTGGTAAACCGTCCTGGTTCGCGTCTGCGGAACGTAGGCGGTATAGGTTTCGGTTTTGGTTTCCGGAATGTAACGCCGCCGAGTTACATAATGGGTGGCAGTTCGAACCTCCGGAACTTGAACCGTGTAAGTTTGGGTTTTCGTTTCCGGAATCCGACGCACCATTTGTTGTTGAGCGGTGTAAGTAACGACACGTGGAATGTAAACAACGTATTGCTGCATCCGTGTTTCAGGGACCCGTTTGTAACAAGTCTGATAAATGGTGCGTTGCCGTTTTTCAGGCACGTAGTAGGTGTAACAAACGTCTCGCGTTTCTGGAACGCGTACGTAATAGGTTTGAGTGACGGTTCGTTGCCGCTGTTCAGGAATTCGCACACAGTAAGTTTGCGTGCGCTGTTGCGGAACCAATACACAATAGGTTTGCGTGATATTGCGTGTTCGCGTTTCGGGAACCATCACCGTACAAGGATACGTTTGTATTCGTTGTTCTGGGCGATACGTTGTTCGAGCAGTCATTACCGTTCGAGTTTCCAGTCGTGATCGCGCCACTGCAACTTGACAAGTTCGCGTTTCATTGCGGAAACGAGTTTGACATACCATTCGCGTTCGTGTTTCAGGCTTGCACTCATAAACCGTTTCGGTAATTTCACGCGGTCGTGATTCGTATTTGACGCAATCGACCATTCGGGTTCGAGTTTCGTTCGTCATGACGGTTTCACAATACGTGTAGGGCTGCTGTTCCATCACGGTTCGATAACAAGTGACTTGATAGGATTGTTCGACCATTTTGGGGCACCAGACTCGTCTGCAAACCGTTCGAGGTGCGCAGCATGGGTCGCAGCATCCGCAACTGGATTGTCCGCAGGGGTTGTTGCAAGCTTGTACCATGACCGTTTGCCAACAACCTTGATCGACCATTCTGGTTTTCGTCACCGTATAGGGAACTTGTTTGCATACGGTTCGAGTTGCCGTCTTGGTAACTTGTTTAGGAATACAGACGTTGTATTTTTGTTCCACTTGATATTTCACAGGAACACTGACTTGGATCGTGCGTTTGACCTGTTTCGGAACATAAACGTTGACCACGTAGTTTTGCTGGACCTGAACCGTATAAGGAATTTGAACGTTGTATTGCCGCTGGACCGTTTCGGTATAAGGCACACAAACCTGATAGGTACATGGAACCATTTTTGTTTCCGGGATCTGAACCGTATAAGTTCGCGTTCGCATCGAAGTCTTTGGGACCATGACCGTGTAGTTCTGCGTGACGGTCCGAGTTCGCGGCTCACGACAATAAGTTGTATAAGTTCGAGTTTTCGTTTCTGTGCGATAGGTCGTGTAAGGCACGTTGACCGTTCGTGTGCGCGGTTCGCAGCGGAAATATGTCACTTGACGAGTACCTTGGCGCGGAACCATCACGGTATAGTTTTGGACCACGGGGCGCGTTTCGGCTTGCATCCGGTAACAGGTAACCGGCCGTGAAACTGTTTTTGGGTCCATCACGGTATAAGACCGCTGGACGGGTTGCATGTAGTATTCATTTCGATACGTCGTATAGGTCCGAGTCCGTTGCTCGGGTCGACAAACGATATAGTTTGTTTTGACAGGTTCCTGATAACACTCAACGCGATAAGTGGTACAGTTGCGCGTCCGTGTTTCGGGAACCATGACCGTGTATGCCTGCTGTCGCTCAACTTGTCGCGCTTCTGTTCGGTAAACCGTATAAGTGCTTTGTCGTGTCTCTTGACGGTATCGCGTCTGTTTCACCGTTTGGTAGATCGTTTCCCAACAAGGCTCGTAGACGATGCATTCTCGATAACAGGCATTGTCAGCTGCGGGTCCCGTCGCCTGGGCTTGAGAACTCGAACCGGTTGACGGCGCCGGAGGTTTTTCAGATTTCGTTCCACTGTCAGGATTCGATTCTTGATTTTTGACCAAAACCGATTGTTGGGTTTTGGAACTGGGCGAGTTTTCTTTTTCCTGGAACAGGATCGTCGGCGATATAAACAGCGTTGACAGACCGATCGCAGTATAGATTTTGAACATGTTGTAATTCCGAGATGACAATGAGAACAGAATGGTAAATCGAACCGATCGATTTGGATCGAGAGTCGGTTTTCATACCCTCTAAATTAGTTATGCAAAATCTCGAAAACAAGTTCTTTGAGGGAAAAAACCAATTTCCATGGAACGATGGGCTAAGCACCCGCGAATTCTCGGCCTTTTTCTGCGACCAATTCGAGGAGCGCTCGCTGGGGAGCAGCAAATTTTTCGATGCCTTCGCGCATCAGCGTTTCTTCAAGGTGTTCGAAATCGACAATGCGAAAAATCTCTCCGAGAATTCTCGTATCAGGCAATTGGTCGATTTGTCGAGTGAATGTGATTCCGCTGGCCGCTGCCGCTTCGTTGGTTGACGGTGGATTGGTTTGAATGTCACTCCCGGCGAGGGCTGTGACGTACTTCGTTGGAGGATCTTCGGGTTTTTTGGTGCCAGTGCTAGCAAATATGATTTCTTGCTGCAACGGACAATTTTTATCTTTCCAAAACTCTTCGTTGTCGGCCCAGATGTTTTGAGCATTGACAATGCCAACCATTCCTTGGGCTGCCGACGAAAGATCCGCACAATGTTTTTCGGTGTAAACATCAATACGCGACACGAAAATGCTGTAAACGCTTTTGAATTTCGATAAATCGCTGCGTCGTTGTGCGCCGCGCCAAACAGCGTTCCGCGCCGCGTGATATTGCCGTTTGGTAAAAATCAAAGTCACATTAACGCTCACACCGTTGGCAACCATTTCTTCGAGCGCATCGATACCGGCTGGAGTCGCTGGAACTTTGATCATCCGGTTGCTGTGACCGGCGGACCATTTTTTGGCAAGTTCGATATAACGATCGACGCGCTGCTGATGAGGCATGTTGAGCGCTGGGTCTTCGATCAGAGGATCAAGTTCAAAACTGACGTAGCCATCGTTTCCATGGGTCGATTCCCAAACGTCATCAAACACGCTTTGTGCATCGGCCACCATGCGGTCTGTCATTTCCCAAGTCACCCATTCCGCATCGTCGTTGTCGGTCAGCAGGGGTTGTAGTTGGGAATCAAAACGGCCTGTTTTGATCAAGTCAGCGATAATAATGGGATTGGATGTCGCGCCTGTCGCGCCCATTTCACGATTGCTTCTAATGAGATCTGGATCGATCGAGTCCAGCCAAAGTTTGGTTCCGCAGGCAATCAGTGATTTTAACGACTCGGACATCAGATTCTCTCCGTATTTTGATCTCGATCTCGCTGCCACTAGTTTACCTGTTGGTCGGCAGCAGGTCGTGGTTTGAGGTGGTGGTTCAATTTGAAGTTTTCAGATTTTGAAACCGTTTCGTCAACCGGCTGATTGGTTTCTTCGGGTGAAAGATAGCAATAGTCGGACAAACAACTCAACAAATGTTCGACATCCTCCGGATGTGTTGATTCCAGCGAAGCGATCTGGTTTTCCATGGAATAGCCATTTTCCGACAGTGCCTGGCCAAGTGTTGTCCCATGATTGATGGTTGTGATGTGAGGGCAACCATTCTGAAATTCGATCGAAACAGAATGAGTTTTACCCAACAGGTTGTGTTGTTGGCCGATCGCTTCTTGGTAAGCACCGGTCAAAAATACAGCGAGATAATAAGGGGACTGTCCTGCCAACGAGTGGACGCGAACTGCCGACTGATGACTGTTTTCTTTTTCGCTAATAAAACATCCAATTCGCCCATCCGAATCGCAAGTGATATCGCCCAAAACGGCGTGCAAATCAGGTCGTTGATCGAGGTTTTGAATCGGCATCACGGGAAACAACTGGTTGATCGCCCAGTGGTCACGCAACGACTGAAACAACGAGAAATTCCCGATATAGGTTTCAGCAAACAACTCCTTGAGTTCGCCAAGATTGGTGGGAACATCACCCAATGTATTGAAATGCTCACGAATTCGCCGGCAAACTTTCCAGAACAACTTTTCTGCAATCGAACGATGCGTTAGCGACAACATGCCGCTGGCAAACAGTTGCAGTGTCATGTCGATTGCTTGTTGCGCATCGTGAAAACATTCGATCAAATTGTCTGCCGTGATATCTTCATAAGTCGCTTTCAACTCAACCAACGGTTGCAGCGAAAGATCCGTTTCATCAAACGATAAATCCAAATCGTACTCGTCGATTTCTCGGTAAGAACTTCCCAAAACGGGAATCACCAAAACACTGTGGTGTGCAACGACCGCACGACCACTCTCGGTAACGATTTCCGGAGGTTCGACTTGAGTTTGATCACAGACACGTTTGATGTAGTAAACGATGTCGTTGGCATATTCCTGAAGTGAATAATTCATACTCGAAGGCGAAGTCGATTTTTCACCGGTGTAGTCCACCGCTAAACCGCCGCCAACGTCCAACGTCGTCAACGGAACGCCTTGTTTAATCAAACCACAATAAATCCGAGTCGCTTCGATCACCGAAGCTTTGATTTTCAAAATGTCATTGATCTGGCTGCCTGGATGAAAATGCAGTAACTGCAACGCGTCCAACATGTCGTTGGCTTTGAGTTTTTCGACGGCCGCTAACAATTGAGGAACGAAAAGCCCGAATTTCGAGCGGAGCCCACCGGAATGTTCCCAGTGTCCCGATCCTCGCGATGCCAGTTTGATCCTGATTCCCAATCGAACTTTGTGGTTGAGCTGTCGACAAACTTGGACAACTGTAACGAGCTCGATCGGTTTTTCGATAATGACCGTCACATTCAAGCCGCAACGACTCGCGCGAACCGCCATTTCGATCGACGAACGATCTTTAAAACCGTTATAAAAAATGGGCGTGTCTGGAGTCGCCCGAGCGATGATCAACAACAACTCCGCCTTGCTTCCCGCTTCGAGACCAACGTGTTTTAAACGATTGCCATCGACAATCGAGTCAATCACATGAGCGTGCTGGTTCGCTTTGACCGGGAATACACATTGATAAGAGTTGGGGTATTGAAACTCCTGAATCGCAAATTGAAATGCGGCATTAATCTGCTCGATTCGGTGTCGTACGACAAATGGAAACCGTAGCAGCAGCGGAGCATCGAGGTTTTTCTGTTTCGCAAGTTGAACGATTTCAAAAATGGAACATGAATCCAAGGTTCCGGGATTTGTAACGGCAACTTTTCCATCGGGATTGATACTGAAATACGGTTGTCCCCACTGCGTGATTTGATAATCGAATGGGATTTGGGAAGGCTTTGCCGAGTTTGCAGTTGGTATGTTCAATGAATTGTTCCGTCGTTTCATCTACACCCGGTTGTGATTACAAGCCATCAATTTAAACTTTTCACGGGATTCGGGCAGCCAGTGGTTTGGGGCGATTGGAAATTTGGTCGATGGAAATAAGCGCGTCGTTCACGATTTTTGAAAATCTTTTGACGGGGCGGGCGCGGTTTTCGAGTTGGCCTGTACATTCGCCCAGATTCCAGTACTTTGCTAACACATCGACGACCGGCGTTTTAGCATTCCTCCGGATTTTTCTTAATATTTTTTAACAGGGTTATTGTGAACTGGTTTCAGTGGCTCAAAGCACGAACGGTTTTTTATCCCACACTGTGTTGGAACATGCTGCTGGGACGGTGGTTAAAAGTTCGTAATTGGTGGGATGAAATCGATGAAAATATTGTCATTGGTGCGCTGCCATTTGCGTCCGACGTTGAGAAATTAGCTGCACTGGGAATCAGCGGAGTCGTGAATACGTGTCAGGAATATGCGGGACCCGTCGCAGAATACGACCGATTCGAAATCCAGCAGCTTCGTGTGCCAACAATTGATTTCACACACCCAACACTGGAAAGCATTCAACGCTCGGTTCAGTTTATTGCCGACCAAGTCGACGCTGGAGGAAAAGTTTACGTTCACTGCAAAGCGGGCAGAGCACGAAGTGCAACGGTGGTCGTTTGTTGGCTCATCCGACAAGGAATGACCAGGGAAGAAGCCCAGAAATTGCTGTTAGAAAAACGCCCGCATGCGAACCCGCGAATTTACCAGCGCCCCGTCGTAATCCAATTTGACGAATTCACAAAATCGCAAACCTGACAATGCAACCTGTAGGGCCAGTTCCCACCGGCCATCAAACGACGCAAAAAATTGCCAACGATTTTTTGCATCCTTCACTATTTACATCCTTCAGCGTACCGGCCATCTGCCATCAGCTACTTTTTTTTCTCCGCCTTTTGGTTGGCAAGTGCAATAACTGCAAACGAGGTTGCGATCAATGGATCATCTTCGCGCATTCGTGCATTGGCGTTTTCCCAGTGCCCGTCTTTTTTCTGCAGCGATTCGATGTGTTTTGCCAGTGTTGAACTGAGCCGAAATTCCGACTGTCCAACCCGCATCCAATAATAGTATTTCAAACCGTGTGCCCAAGAGGCTTCGGAATCGGCGTCACTAAACCCGGGAACTGTTTTCGCGCTGACATGAGGTGCAAGCCATTTTTTTGCTTTCTGACATCGCTCATTCCACTTTGCGAATTCGCTGGAATCTTTTTTAGGCATAAGCCATTTCAAACACTCCAGTCCATCGGCCGTCGCTGATCCATAGGCTTTTGCCGTTTTTGATTCTTGATCCCACCAACCTGCTTTATTGCCTGGGTGTTTTTGTTCTGGGTGAAAGAAAAATCCACCTTTCTCACTTTGACATTTCACAATCCAAATGCGTGCTTTGCCAAAGCATTCGTCGATCGATTGCAGTGTCGATTTTTCATGCGCGTTTAGATTCGGCTGTTTTAATTGGAGGTGTTTCCGCTCGTGGGACAAAGCCATCAACACCACGGACGTCACCGAAATGTTGGTTCCGGTCGTCGGCCGTTGTCCCGTCATCCAGCCGGTTAAATCCCAACCGCCATAGTTATCATTTTCGGTCTTGTAACCCTCCTCGTCGTCCAGTTGCGAACGCACCAGGTACTTGATCAGTTGGTTTCTCAAATCGGCATCGAACTCCACATCCAACCGTCGCAGGGCCAGCAGCAGGTACGCCGAACCGTAATTGGAATAGTCGGGACCATCGGCGTTGGATACATATCCATTTTTTTTAATATGTTTGAGTAACTCGTTAACACATTTCTGCAGCTGTTTCTTATTGTCTTTCCAACATGCTGGGTCTGTTTGGCTAATGGCGTACAGCACCAAAGTAGAGATTCCAGAACCTGATTTGAGATTGCCGTAGTATTCAGAATGCCACAGTCCGTCACTGCCTTGCTGACTCATCAAGTACCGAACCGCTTTTTGTATTGCTGTCTCTTGGTTGGTCGATTTCGATGGTTTGGCGACCTTGTCTTGCTTCGTCGGTTTAGATTTTTGCGATTGTTTCGGCGTATTTTTTCGGCAAGAGCAAACACTGAAGCAAACAGCAACGATCAGCATTCCACCGATCAGCGACTTTGGAAATTTCAGATTCATGAGCCTTCCTAAATCTTGATTCGTTTCCAACCACCTTGAATAAAACGCCCGCCAACAAACAGCGCTCGAACAAACAAATCGATCGCCATCGCGTACCAGGCACCGTGAACCCCGAGATCAAATCCATTGATTCGAAACCCGTCTTCAAATCCTATATAGGGCCATGCCAAAATCAATGCCAGCGGAATTCGTACTACGAAAAACCCGATGGTCGAAATGATCAGCGACGACGTTGTATCACCGGCGCCGCGCAATACGCCAGTCAAGACCATCACCGTTGCCAAAAACGGCATCGCAAAAGCGATGATCCGCAGCAACTCTGCCGACGTCTGGGCAGTAATCGCTTTGTCCAGTTGGATCCCTTCGGTCGTTGAACGAACTGTTTCTGGATGGCTTCCTGTAAAAAAATAAGTGATGTAGTTGCCAAAGAAATAAAGCAGGACTCCTGCCGTACACATCACGACCAGGCAACCCGACAACGATGCCAAAGCCGATTTGACGGCATTGTCTGGAAGCTTGGCTCCTAAATACTGTCCAGCCATCGTCGCCGCGGCAACTTGGAAAGCAATTCCAGGCATCCACGCTAACGCTTCGATCTGCACCGCAAGTCCATGGGACGCTCCAGCGGTTTCTCCGAGTCGATTGATAATTCCGACAAAGATCAATTGGCTTCCGACAATCGTCAAACTATCAAAGCCACCGGGGATGCCGATTCTCAATAAACTTGTAATCGTCGAAAGATCGGGCTTCATCCAGCGAAAACGCAGATGCAGGCCAGCCCGCCCAAAACACATCAGACCACCCAATATTATGCCACCGGTCGCATGGCCGATCGCCGTACCTAGCGCAATGCCTTTCCATCCCATTTCAGGGAAAAATGCAAAGCCACTGACCAGCGCGGTGCTAACACCGACATTGATCAACACCACAATCGCTTTCGCACAAAACCCGCTAAATGTATCACCAGCACCTCGCAAACAAGCGGCGCTGATTTGTGAAACCATGATCAACGGAATCACCGGTAACACGATTGAAAAATATTGCTTGCCGAGGCGGAGCGATTCGCCTTTGAGTTGCATCATGGCAACAAAGAAATCTCCGAACAGCCAAAAAAACAGCGTGACCAACCCGGCAAACATCAACCCTAATGCCATCGCCTGGTTGGCTGTTTGACGAGCTTTTTTTTGATCGCCCGCGCCGACATTTCGGGAGACCAACGCAGTCGCCCCCACCGCGATCGCGGCAAACAGTGTTGGTACCAGCCACATCAAGTATCCCATTACCGTCATCGCTGCCATCGGTGAATTGCCATCCAGAAAACGACTGGTCAGCCACCAATCTGTCCAGGCAACCGCCAAAAACAAAGTTTCTTCGAGCAACACCGGTAGACTCAAACGTAGCATCGGGCGCCACGGTTTGTCCGAATGAACGATCGAAAAAGGTTGACTATTCAATGTTGAGAACCAAATAATTTGGCGATTCGTAAATGAAATGCGAGCTGGCAAACAACGATACAACTCTGACGGTGCAACAGGTTACAGAGTCACCGACCGCCCCACCGTTTGTCAGAAAATCGGGCCTACCGTCGCGCTAGTGACGCTGGTATCGTAACCTGAGCAAATGAAAACCCGCAACGCTGGCAAGGAATTTGTAACAAATCCTTGCGACTAATTCATTTGCGACTGATGCGAGCGCGAAGCGTAAGTGAGTGGTTTGACCGCGTAAAACCACTCGTTAGCGCTTCGTGCTCGTAAGATTCAATGTAATCCATGAAATTTCCACTTGCACGTCGAGAACTGACAATAAACCAAAGGAATTCAAATGAAACGCTCAATAACGTGGGTCACCACACCAATGCTGCTGTTGGCGTTGGTCGTGTGCCCAGCAAACATCAATGCCCAAGATGAAAAAAAGAAAGAGGACGATAAACCAACGCTTCAGGAATTGATAGGCGAGGTTGTCGAACACCTGGAAAACGACGAAACGGAAGAGGCCCTCGAAGTTCTTCGCAAAGCCCGCAAGCATTACCCGAAAAGCATTCAAGCCAATATGGCTTCGATTCAAGTCCTGGTACAAATCGGAATGAAAAAAGCCGATGAGGATCGCAAATCTGGAAACAAGTATTTTTACGAAAGTGCCAAAGTTGCCCGCCACGTCCTCAAATTCAAAAAAATTCCAGAACGTGCCAAAGGCCTGTTGGGGGCTTCGATTTATTACGAAGCCGGTTCGTTAGCCGTCGATGGCAAAAAAGACAAAGTGCTCAAAGTGCTCAAGGAATCTTTTGATATTGGATTTGATGATGTCGAGTTTGCCAAAAAAGACAAAGCGTTTGACGATTTACGGGAATCCAAAAAGTTCAAAGCGATCATCGCCGGCGGCGAAAAAATCGTGACTAAACGACGCCAAGCCGCACTGAAAAAACAACTCGAGAAAATCAAGGCACAAATCGCAGATTTCAAACCGTTTGATTTTGACTTCAAACTGAACAGCAGCCGTGGCAAAGAAATATCGCGCAAAGATTTCAAAGGAAAATTTTTGATCGTCGATTTTTGGGGAACCTGGTGCACCCCTTGCGTGAGAGAAATCCCACACTTTATCAAGCTCAAAAAAGAGTACGGAAAACAAGGTCTGGAAGTTATTGGGATCGCCTTTGAACAAATTGATGATGAAAAAGTGGCCATTGACCAGGTCAACAAGTTTTCTGAGAAACACAAATTGAACTACGAATCCCTGATGGGTGACGACGAAACCGCCGACGCCGTGAACCTCGACGTCTTTCCCACGACGTTGTTTATGAATCGCCAGGGCAAAGTGGTCTTTAAAGTCAGCGGCTACCACGACTACGAAATACTCGAAGGCATCGTCAAGGAATTGATGTTCAAGAAAAAATCGAGTGGCAAGTGACTTGTTATTTCTGACATAACAAACCCCAGCCCGGTAATTCACCGGGCTTTTTTTATGGAATCATGCGGGATTTAGCGATTTTGCGCATTGTTGCAGCACGACTCAGAAAATTCCCCATTGACGCACAATTCCCGTAATTACACTGGATTAATTGAGGCAGCACCGTGATTAACAACATCGAACAAACATGGCCGACATTCTAGAATCGCGCCCCGCAACGGATTTCGATCATCGCGAACAATTTGGCAAAGGATTTTCTCGACATCCAGTTACTCCAAAACTCTGGGTCGTCCTACCGGCATACAACGAACAGGACGCCATCGAAAAACTGATCCTGAAAATTGCTAACGTCGATGTCAAAAATGACATTCGCATTGTTGTCGTCGATGATGCCAGTACTGACGACACACTAAAAATCTTGCGGCGGATCCAGGACTCCTATCCACTTTCAATCGTGCAGCATCGGCAAAACCAAGGTCTCGCCGGTGCGATTCGAACGGGTTTCAGCTATTTCCTGAAGCACGGCTCGCCCAACGACGTGATGGTCACGATGGATGCCGATGATACGCATTCACCTGCGACCATTCCACAAATGCTGGTCAAGATCGACGAAGGGTACGACGTCGTAATTGCGTCACGATATCAAGCAGGCTCCAGAACGATTGGCGTACCATTTAATCGACAAGTCCTCACTTGGTTGGCACGGTGGATGTTCAAAATCGTCACTCCGATTTCCGGCGTGCGCGATTACACTTGCGGATTCCGCGCCTATCGCTTTTCAGCCATGGACAAAGCGTCAAAGTACTACGGCGACAAATTCGTCAGCGAAAAAGGTTTCTCTTGCATGGTCGACGTTTTATTAAAAATGCGTCGTTTCGATTTCGTCATGGGCGAAGTCGCCATGTTATTGCGGTACGACCAAAAGGCCGGCCCATCAAAAATGAAAGTAGCCAAGACATCGCTGCAAACGTTGAAGCTATTATTCCGCCGGCGGTTTGTGGGCTAAAGAGCATTTTCCATTGGTCGGCAGTGTTACTTCGCTGCTTTAATCTGATATTAGGCTCAACCGCCTTGCTACACATGCGCAACACGCATGAGAACTTAAAACTACAACAGGGTTGTATTTGGCTTGGGTTGATAGTGTTCGTCAAGTTGCGCACATTTGATATTGGATAGTTTTCAGGTCTGTCAGGTTAGGGTTAGTCAGGCGGCAAGCGAGCCTTTCATGGTGCTCGCGTTAAGCCGCCAGATGTACGATTACGTTCTGGAGCTTGTTGAGTTCTCCTCATTCACTCCCACGGAAATTTTTTCGGTCGCATTTTTTGTTTCAAGTTCTCGCAGCCGATCCATATCGAGGTAGCGTCGCTGGCCCCAGCGGGTCCCCGCTACATACCTTAAACGAGCTGCCACCAACATCAACGCACTGTTGCCATCGGGAAATGCGCCAACAACACGCGTCCGACGGCGAATCTCCTGCATGATCCGTTCCAACGGATTGTTGGTGCGGATGCGAACCCAATGCTCGTGTGGGAAAGACATGTAGGACAGGACTTCGGTAAGACCATTAACAACAGTGTCGGCGGCCTGATTCAACTTCATCTCACGGAGCTTGGTGATCACATCGTCAGCCTTCTTGCGGGCCGCCTCACGATCTTCCTGAGCGTGAATCGCCTTGAGCATCGCGGCCACCTGTCGGCGCTTGCCAAGGGGAACTGCCGACAGCACGTTGCGGTACCAATGAACAACACACCGTTGCCACGAAGCTTCGGGGTAAAACTCAGCAAGCGACTCGACGAGCCCCAGACATTTGTCGGAAGTGACCAGTTGCACTCCTTTAAGACCACGCGATTTCAAATGTCGCAAGAAACCACGCCAACTTTCAGTATCTTCTTTGGCTCCCTCACAAACGCCGAGGATGTGCCGAAAGCCTTCGCGATCGACGCCGATGGCAACCAGTACCGCGACATTTTTCACTTCACCACCCCAGCTGCGTTTCAGCCAGATTCCATCCAAAAACACATAGGGAAACTCGCCTTCAATCGGTTGATTTCGCCATTGCTCGATTCGTTCGTACAGTTTCTGGTTCAACTGGCTGACGGTACTGGGACTGACGCGACTCCCCCACAGTGCTTCCGTGATGTCTTCCACACGTCGCACCGAGACACCTGCCAGGTACATTTCCATCAGTGATTCTTCGACGCTGGATTCACGTCGTCGATAACGTTCAATAATCTGGGTTTCAAAGGGAAGCGAACGAAGTCGAGGTACCTTCAAATTCACTTCTCCCGCTTTGGTGTGCAACTTGCGTTGATAGCTACCGGCACGAGTGTCTTTCCGAGCGTCGCTACGTTCATACTTTTTCGCCTGGCACAACTGGTCAGCTTCAGCGTCCAGCAAACCATTCAGAGTCTCTTCCACACTGGCACGAACCACGTCTTCGACGTGGTTGCGGATCTGCTCCTGATTGACTTGAATCACGTCGTTACTTGCTGTTGTTTGTTCATTCGTTAAACTGCTCATGGATAGTCCTTTTGGGGTTGGATTTTTGCGTTAGCAACAAAATTCCTAACAGCCCGAGGACTATCCTTCAATCAATCTGCGCAATTTCTAGTACGTTACCCTTGGGTTAATTTGCATTCGGCTAAGATTGGAAGCTCTTCCGTTTCCTCGCGTTAGTGAAATTCAAGAAAAACACATTGAAATTTTAGAGGATCGACATTTGATTTGAATTGGCAACATTGTCCCAAAATCCAATATTCGCAAGTTTGTGTCTAAAATTTACGTACTTGCAATTCCAGTTACAGGTGTACTGGATTCGAACAACGACCTCCACGATGTCAATACTCAGTTGACAATACAAGATTGACGCGAGTGCTTACCATTTTGAACCGTATTACAAATCACACGTTTGTTATTGTTTTCATGCAACAATCTATTTCTCACGTGTTCTTGTCTTTTGCTCTGCACTTTCCTCTGCATCAAAGTGTTTTAGAATCACTCAACCAGCTGGTCATCGAGTCTGCAGTTTCTTGTTGTTCAAAATAATTGGTATGGTGAACCTTTGATGAAGCACCAAAATCAAATATATCGTCACTCCTTCTGAATTGGCCAAAATCGGTCATCGATTGTGTATCCACAACGAGATCATTGGCAAATGGAAATACAGCCCTTGCCATTCTCTTTGCTACATTTTTCTTTTGAAAATGTCTCCAAAACTTCCAGCCTGCAGCTTGTGGAACGAAGTTGCTTTGAATGGAAAAATACTTGTCGGGAAATTGATTCCGAATTGCTCGTGCCATTTCCAACTCCAAATTATTGCTGGACGCTGACATTGAGAAAAAACCGGGTACAAGTGCAATAAAAGCATCGGGAATTTTTGATTTCGCTGTGAAGGAAATAAGGGAATGAAAAACCCTAAAGACCGATGCAATTCCTTGAAGAAATGGCATGAATATCGCCATGGTTTGGCTTGTTAGCCACGCCATATTAATTAGGTTTGTAAAGTAATCCAATACATTCTTGATTTGTCCAGGTGCTGCTAGACTCGTACCTGCAAGAGGTGAACCAACAAAAACAGTATTGCCACATCTTTCCGAAAACCGGTTTATGCAATCACGCCACCAACGAGCAACAAGTCCACCACGACTATGGGCAATTATGTCAACCTGCGCCTTTGTTTGTCCCAAACAGCGCTCTAAATCCATTGCGTTTAAAATCGGGCTTACGCTAATTGTTGGGTGCCCAAATGCAAGTACTTGATCGTATTCCTTTTGAGCCCATTGCATGAAATTTTGCCCAAACACGTTATTTGAGCCATCTTGCTTCTTGTACAGTCCGTTGACCAGCCTGTCGCTTCTAGAGAAAGTTCCATGTACTAATACCAAGATTCTCCCAGATTGAATCGGAGCCACCAAGTTTTCAACATTTCCATCCGCGACAATTCGTAGTCCGCGTGTTGCCAATGGCGTGAGTTTTTCATCAATTTTTGTTAAATACTGAATAATTCTGTTTACTGGAAGGAGTTCAAATTCCCAGGTATTGTGTGGGCTTCTACCTTGGGAGATGGAGCGACTTTTCTTTAAACTATCAACAGCAGTCCATCTCCAAATATTTCCTTTTTCACTTAAAGTCAATTCTGCCTTTTGCTTCGGTGAACTTCGCGTCGTAGATTTATTTGACGTATGTTTTAGACCGATCACTCGCAATTGTTTTGCAAGCGTCTGATTAAATGATTTATCCATATCTAGGTTCACAGTCGACGATCATGAAATTTCTCGATCACGTTTGAAAGTCTTTGCAGGTGCCATTGTCGACATCCAAAACGTTTTTGATTTAGAAGGTTTTGAGCAAGTTTGAGATGATGCTTTGCTTCATCTTTTTTCGCTTGACTAATAGCGATATGCCCCAACTCAATTTCGATATCAATTTGATACAAAGCCATTTCACCGCGTTCAGAGATTCGCTTTGCCTCATATAGCATTTTCAGCGCCCGGTCCCAGTCGTCAAAGCTTCGCAAAAGCCTTGCAAAACTCAATAACCCTTTAGGAATATGTTGTTGTTGTTTTGACCTACGTAGGGCGTCAATTGCTATCTCAAGCTCTGTAACTGCGTTTGCCAAATGTTGTTCCGAAACATATATAGCTTCGAGCGCCGTTGCCCTAGCTTTTGCTAAAGCAAAAAGGGCTGCATTTAATAAAGAGGTCGAAACATCTGAAAACACTGTCACTACTTTTTGAATGACAATAGATGTTAACGTCTTACAATTAAGTGAGTCGAATTTTTTTTCATCTGAACACAACTGTTGTGGCTCAACTCCCCATTCAAGTAGCTCAGCTTTGTCAAGCAAAAAATCGAAATATAGAAACAACCCGGTAGGAGATGCAACATGCTCGATCGATCCAATGCTTGCTTCTTCAAATAGTGCATCTGCTCTTGTGAAATCCCCCATCAAATGATGTACGTTAGCTAATTTGCAGATTTTACTCGTGATTTGATAGTTGTTTTTGGATTTTTTTGCAAAATCCAATGCGTTGTTAGCATGTTCCAACGCCTTTCTCAGCGAGCCAAGCGCAGCATGTATTTCAGAGAGTTCACCAGATGTGACACATGCATTTTCAAATAACCCTTCATTTTTGTACGAAATGATGCTTGCCTCTAGTTGTTTTTTTGCCTCGGTCAGACGCCCTAGCGCTCGAAGACAATATGCCGCAGAATCACGTACATATGTTTTTCCACTGGTTTGGAGTTCGCGAATTGTTTTTCGCCATTCCACTCCTTGGTAATAATGCGACAAAGCCGCGAGATCACTGCTAAACGCTGCAAACCGGTGCCAACTTAATTTTTCGATACCGTTATGAATCCGAGGTTTGAAAATCGTATCAATACAATGTTGTCCCATCCCTGCCTCACATCCATGAATCACTGCAGAATACAACGGCTTTAGATCGTTTAGCGTTTCAGCAGGCTTTTCTTCGGCTTGGTCCAAGAAGTAGTAATGCAGACATTTGTGAGTTTCTTTCAACTCCAATTCCCAATCCTCATGTTCACGGAAAAACTCTTTTACTAGTGGATGAATATTAACAATTTGAGAATTGACTCCTTCAAGCGTGAGAAGATTCCATCTGTTCAATTGATGCAATAATGCGCTTATCTGTCTGACACTAAGATCGGTTATGGAACGAAGCTTATCATTTGTGACTTTTTCAAGGAGTTTTGGTAGATCTTCGATCTTAATTGGTCGGTCATAAAGACTCAGCAAAAACATTAAACATATCTCTTGCTCATGCAATCTTTTGTAATGTGATTGCATGATCCTGTAAGCAGGTGATTGATCTGGCTGTTCATTAGGTATGATATCACGCATCGCGTCGTCCAGACGACGAACATCATTCGCGAAATGATCTCTTAGGTAACTTCCAACGAGTGCAAGACTCAGCGCATGCCCCGCGACCGAGTCATAGACCGATATTAGATCGTCAAAAGCACCTTCAACTCCGATCTTGACCAGCAAAGAAACGCCAGCTTCTCGATCTAGTTTTTCGAGTATGAGTGATTTAATTGTTGAGTCATTTTGCGACTCTAAATCTGTAAGTGGAAGTCGTGATGTTACGACACACAAGCCAGGGTTGCTTGAAGCAACATCTTGAATGAGCGCTCTCATGGAGGAATCTTTGATCTTCCCAAACTCAAATTCCTCTGGCCCATGTTGCAGAGGTTCAAGGCCATCTAGTATTAAAAGTGTTCTATTGGACTGAATAATATTGGCTAATCGTGTAGCTTTATCCATCGGCTCACCGGCTGATGGATTTCGATCTCCTAGTGCTGTTAACGCTCGTTGATAGAACTCATCGACCGGCGGACCACCACTATAGAATGACCAAGCAAATACATAGTCTGCTCGCCGAAAATTATCTGCTTTCATTCGATTAAGCCAATGCCGAACCAATACAGACTTTCCAACCCCTCCCCACGCGATGAGTGACACTATATTTATTAGTGACGAATCCCAAGCCCTGTCCAACTCCGCAAGTTCTTTAACTCGCCCAACAAACAGCATATCTGTCGCAACAATATTACCGAAAGAAACCCTACGTGGTTGCCTGGTCCATCGCTCAACGATAGGGCTTGGATACTTCCCGTAAAGTGCATGGATAGTATCTGCAATCTCTGTTGACAATTCTCGTATGACAATTCTGTCTTGTGCTTTGTATATTTCCAAGCTTGCTGCTCGGCATTTTTCCAAGAGTTCTCGGAGTTGCTTTTCAATTGCACCATGCAGCGTTGTATCCGCAAGTTGTGATTGTTCTACAACGCTGTAGCGCAAACTATTCCATGCATGTTTAAGATCGGCGACTAGCTCAGAGGACATAAACATCGCCTTTCGAATAAAATTGACTTTGAAACATATCTAAATCCGCTATTTGTTTTGAACCATATTTGCATCTGCTTCGGCCGACATGAACCAAAAGCATATTCTCTCAGTAAGGCGTAAGCAGAGTTCTAATTCTGAGTCGTTTTTTGTGTTGCCTACCGCACTCTCCGAAACAGTAATCGTTCTACATATTGCGTTGAGACAATGTTCGATTTTTGTTAGAACTCCCGTTGATTCACCTTCGAGCGTTGGACTAGCGTTGTTGATAAACTGAGTTGTTTTCTCGCATATCAGCCGCGCAGATTCGACATCTAGTCGCAGCAGGTCAAAGTAGTTTCCTTGGAATTCAGAAAACCCCCTCTTTCTCTCAACAATAGAAAGCAACGAATTATATACATTGCGCATTCGCAATAGCGCAGAACTGCAATACCAACCAAAACTCCTCCAGTTTCTTGCGTTAGATTGCCTTGCAGACAACAATTGATCGGAAGTTAATTCAGCTATTTTCCACGGAAATGAAATTAAGGTGTGCTTATCAGTGTGAATTTGTATAGCGTTTTCATTTTCATTAATCACAATCCACGATTCATCTGTTTCTTGCACGTCTAAAGAGGTTTTTTCACGCTCAATGACCTTAAGTACGCTGTTGATAACAGTATTTCTTATCTCCTCTTGCTTCGCAGTTGAACATTCAGCAAATTCTTGTTCGCTGTCCCAAATCAATTGAAATTGAGGAATATAGGTCAAACTAATTGATTTATTAGTTCGCTCTAAATGAACACGAACACAACGATTTGGATATTGTTTAGAAAATTCAAAAAGAACTCCTAATTTTTCGCCGATAGCCCACTTTGTTCTAAGTAGTGAGTGTGTAACAAGTGCGATAAAACAATCTGCATTGTCGATTATGGACGAACCTTCGGTTAACACCTGATCTGGTGTTAGAAAACGCGTTTCGACGTATTTGGAATTGTTGAAACCATGTTGAAAAAAAAGAGCTGTTTCCTTTTGACTATCATCAGCGATGATGATGACATTTTTTTTTGGCTCAAGTTTACATACTTCATGATTTGAACCTGTGTTTATCTGCGTTTCGTTTTTTTCAAAATAAATATCAGCTGGATTAACGCCTGGCGACGCCTCAATGATTGGCACTGTTTTCGCGTTGCCGACAGCCATGCCATAAATTGTGACTCCTTCATCGAAGGCTTTTTTGACTGACTTACCACCAAAATAGTGCGAATAGAATTTTGCCGCAAACTTTATCGCAGCATTTTCAGGTGCTCGCCCATGTATACCGATTACAACACAACTGGTTCCACTTGTTATTGCTTTAGCACATTCCTTGGTGTAGCAAGCGTTGAGAAATACAACGTTTACATTTTGACCATTTCGACTAAAAAGCCGCTTTAGAGAACCCGTTCGAATCTTTATTGGCTTTTCATCATCGTCATTGACGAATATTCCTCCTTGAGAACCATGCCCAGAAAAATGAACAATACAAGGATTCCGTTCATCAAGTTTGCTTTGGAAATCTTCAATTACAGTATGGGGGACATAGTGAACAACATTATCTGCATTAGTACCAAGAACTAACCGCACTTCCCGTTGTATCTCTTTTAGTTCTTTGCCAGCGCGAATCGGAGTCATCGTGGAAGGAGATGCTCCAAACAGCAACATGTGGCAATGTGACATGACTTAAGATAAAAGGGAGAATGGACTGAAGATATGATCCACCCAGTGATTCTACAGCCCGCTCGCAAAAATAAAACTAATGATTTACTTTTTTGCGATTGTTCCCTATTTGGCAATTGGTTTTAAGAAATCCCCGTCTCCATCATCTGGGGAAGACTTCGCAGGCGGCGTCAGCTGGTTCGCTTTCGAAGGAATTCATCACCTGTGTTATTACGTCTAGCTTGTTTCTGACAGACGTCCGAAACTTTATAGCATTTTCATGAACGCTTTCTACCATTGAGTTTTCGGCGTCAACCATTAACTTTGCAAGGATTCTAAATCTTTGTTCATCAACTTCTTCATCGACTGCCTTTGCCCACCCGACATAGTCAACAAATAACGTTGCTGCATTTCTCACAGCCAAGCAGTTGTCAATGTCGCATGATAGTATTGACTCATCATCCGACGCATTAAGACGACTGTCAATTGCTTCCCGAACTCTCTCAATCGCGTTGTCTAAACGCAACGTATTTCTTTGAGAAAGAGATTCCAAATCAATTTCCTTTTGGCCAGCCAACAAACGAGTAGCATGTGTTTTCTTCATTTTCGTCAAGGTAAATATTGAGAGTTTAGGCAATATTATAGCTATTTAAGAAAATTGTAAATGTTTTTGTAACGATTTTGTCGTAGTATGACATACTCAAGCTTCTTTGCTAGGTGTTGCCGTTAGCTCATCAATTATTTGTTGGAGTTCAAAATCGATGCGATACAAAAACGAATCTTCGTCAAGTCCACGATAATCGCCTAACCAAGTTCGTGTATTAAAGACCCAAGAACTACGATAATGGTCATCTATTTCAGCATCCCCTACTTCAACCCCAGCAATCTTCGACTCCAGTTCTTCGTGTAGCTTGCTAATTGCTTGAATGTGTTTTGCCAATCTTGTTGAGCCAGCAGACTCATTTTTGAGTCGATCAATAACTCCAATTGATATCAATTCATCAAGCACAGTAAGCAAATCTAGATGATCATCAAAAGAGCGGTCCAAACTTGGTGTAATCTCTTTCCAAAAGTTATAGCTTCGACTAAAACCTGACAATTGCAATGCGTTTTTCACATGAGTTATTTCTAAAGCCGCATCCATCGTATCAGGAAATCTTCTCCCGCTACCAAAAAGCTTGCAAAAACTGCTGAAAAAAATAAAACGCAATTATTGTTTCCAGCGAAAGTGACATCAAGCCACCTTGTGCTACGCTGGGGAAGCAAACTCTGAGCTTGAAATGCGTAGAAGCAAACGTCGTATCCAAGACGTGCCACCTACCGCATGAGCTAACGCACGTAATCATCAACAGATGATTTGGAAGTTATCAATCTTTTAGTTTTACTGATCGAAAAAAATACGGTGGTTCAAGACGTAGGGTTTTGATGCGTCACTCGTTTCTCGCTCCAGGCGGTCTATTTAATAACTTGCCAAGTCTCGTCGAGCCAATTACTTTCCCCAGAAATTCCCCAAGCCAACAACTAAAATCATGTGGCAAAGAAAAGAAGGTTAATCTTTTTATTTAGATATGCATGACATTGCTTGTCAATTTAATGACTAAAACAACACACCAGCGCAATTGCCTCGTAACCTGCCCCGCCCCATTAAATGATGCCATTAGATCATAGTGAAATAGAATTATTAGGAAAATGGTATTCGAGCGTATATGTCACGTAGTGAAGGTCGTTTAATGCTGCTTGCGCAAATCGTTTCCGTCCTTCACACTTAAGCAACAATGAAGCAGAGCAGGCAAGGCGGGACTTGAACTATTCGAAATTTAAGGACGATTTGAAAATTCTTGATAGGCTTGACGCCAAATCCGACGCCATTCTTCCTGACCCAATTAACACGAGAACGTGAATCCGCTTCTCAAGATGTTGCCGACAAGGCGGGCCACTCACTCTAGCTCGGCTGCTTTCACCGCCGTCAAAATATGTCGGTTCCGGTAAGTCCTCTGGTTGATGCCCTCCAGATCAATTTGCGCGAAAATCACGACGATAACAGTTTTACGATTTTTCTAACTTGCGTTTGCGTGAGATTTTCCGTGAAACGGGCTTTGGCACTATTATTGTTGACTCTGACTACCACGGCGGGTTGCCGCTCTGCGGAAACCGTTTTTTGCCAGCTTGAAAATTGTTCGCCTTCGATCAGTGTTCCGGAAACGACGACTGAAACGCTAGCAAAACACCAAATGACCGTTGGCGAGTATGTTGCACTCGGTCTGCGACAGAATCCGCGAGTGGTCTCGGCTCACCATCAATTCGAAGCGGCCAGGCAGCGGATTCCACAAGAGTTGTCGTTGCCCGATCCCATGGTTAACACCACCACGCATTTGTCGCCTGTTCAAACGGCAGCCGGGGAACAGGCGTTTGCATTGGGTGTCAGTCAGAAATTTGTCAATGCCGAGCGCCGCGCCACCCGTGCATCGATCGCCATGGAATCCGTGCGAGTTGCGCAAGCCGATCTTCGAAAAACTGAATTGGAAATCAGTGAAAAAATCCGCAATGCGTGCTACCGGTTGACTCATATCCGCAACATCATTGCCGTGACCCGAGATGATCTCAAGTCGTTGGCTCAAATCGAAGAAATAGCGCTGCGGCTATATGAAGTGAAAAAAACAGTTTCGCAACAAGACGTGTTAAAAGTTCAAATCGAACAATCTAAAGTTGAAAATCAACTCACCGCACTACTGCAAAAAGAAAAATCGTATTCAGCGCGATTGGCCCGGCTGATTCATGTGCCTGTCAGTACCGAGTTACGCGTCACGCAGACGAATTCACAATTGGGTAAACCATTTGATGATCAAGCCTTGATCGATCAAGCAATTCAATCCCGCCCAGAACTTGCAGCATTTCTGGCCGAAATGCGAAAACACCGAAAGCAGATTTGCCTGGCAAATTTGCAAAACAAACCCGATTTCACCGTTGGACTGAGTTGGATCGCGACATCAACCAGCGGCATCAGTCCCGTCGCCAACGGCGATGATGCGGTTCTGCTGGGAGTCGGTTTCAATTTACCCATTCGTAAAAACCGAATCCGAGCCGCTATTGCCGAAGCTAAATCAAAATCAGCGGCGGCAACGAGTCGTTATGAATCATTCAAAGATGAGATTGCCGAAGAGATTTTTGATCTGGTTGCCAAGGCAGAATCAACTCAAACGACACTGAAACTACTGCGCGAAGACATCATTCCTAAATCGACCAGAACATTCAAACTGTCAAAGGACGAATACTCCAACGGTAAAGCGACGTTTATCGAGGTACTGGAAAACTGGCGTGATTTGCTCAAGTATCGGATGATGGAGTCGCAACTGCAATCAGAATTCAACCAGACGATGTCGTCCCTCACGCGGAGTATTGGCGAAGTCAATCTGGCAGACAAAAAATCGCCAAAGCTGATCGAACAAGCGCCGTCGAGAATCCGCAAATCGGATAAATAGGTGTTGCAGTTCTTAATCTCGGATCTTACGAGCACGACGCGCCAGCGAGTGGTTTTGCGCGGTCAAACCACTCGCTAGCGCTTCGTACTTGTATCGGGAGTTGCAACTCCAGGTGACAGAAGACTTCCTGCAATCGAAACCCGAAGCGTGAGCGAGGGACCACACACCAAACAGATGTACTGCGGAACGTCGTCCCTCGCTCACGCTTCGGGTTATGATTTTTTGATGCAAAAACCATTGTGGACGTGAGCAACCTGACACAAAAAAAACACATTACAACACGATGTAGCAGAATCGACGCATCAGGGTCCAAAATATAATTGATATAGGGGCCAATTGCTTTATATTGGCTGGCAAGATTTCATTCCCATGATGGTAACAGTTCCTATGAAAAAGAACTTCTTGTTTGCGATCGTCATCTCCGGAATCGCACTTTCCAGCAGCTTTGCTCAAGAGGCTCAAGAGAAAAAAAATTCGCCGGAACAGATTTTTAACGATCGAATCATGCCGATTTTTCGATCGGAAAAACCATCGAGTTGCATTCAGTGCCATCTCGCTTCTGTGGATTTGAAAAACTACATTCTTCCGTCTCACGAAAAAACTTTTGTGTCGTTGCGGGACCAAGGCCTAATCGATTTGAAGAACCCGGAAAAATCAAAGATCCTTCATTTGATTGCCATGGGCTACAAAGACGCTGACCTCGATGCAAAACGCATTCACGAAAAAATGCGGGCTGCGGAACTTGCCGCTTTCACAAATTGGATCAAAGCGAGTTGTGCGGACGAAAAAATGCGCAAACTGCCGGCACTCGAGAAATCGCAACAAGCCAAACCTGCCTACGCCGATGAGGTGATTCGGTTTACTCGGAAAAGTCGCATTGTCGATTCCTTTACACGAAAAATCTGGTCGCAGCGCATGCGGTGTTTTCCTTGTCATACACCGCACCAAATCGGTCCTCGTCAAAAAAACGCTCGCAAGGCATTCGAAAAATGGCAATCACAGTTCGGCGAGCAAATGGAAATTTTCAAAAAAACGCCCGAAGAGACGATGCAGTATTTGATTGAGGAAAGTCGCAAAGATCAAAAGGGCAATTTACCATTGCTCAATTTAGAGGATCCAACCAAAAGCCTGCTTGTCCTCAAACCGATGTCCAAAGTGCCGCCCAAGATCGATGAGAAACGGACGCCAACCTACAAAGTGCCCGTTTACCATTTGGGAGGATTGAAAATCCACAAAGACGATCATTCTTACAAATCGTTTGTCTCATGGATCGAGGACTACGCCAAGACAACCACCGGAAAATACACGTCGGTCAAAAACTTGCCCGCGGACAACTGGTTCCCTACGCAGCGCATTTTGCGCATCAAAGACCTGCCCGATGAATGGGCGGTTGGTACCACCGTCCAAATGTTTGTGTACGCCAAAAACAATCAGGACAACCTGCCGGTGGCGTTTACTCAAGGAACCATTACGCGTCGAAAAATTGCCAATGGCGCACTCATCTTGCTGGCCCCGACAGACCCAGCGGCGCGACAAAAATGGAGAAAATCACGTAACCGCTTGCCCGCTGGTGAGTATCAGGTCAAAGTCTTTGTGGATCGCAAAAAGAAACTTGAAAAAACACCGACCGCGTTTTTAGGCCCCAAAGAGTTCGCAGGTCAACTGTCTATCAAGCAAGCAAAATGGCGGGTCGGATTCCCCAAAGCGGAGTGGATTTCCGCCAAAATGCTGCAACCAGACAACAAAAAACAACTCGAAAACCGTTAGCGATTCAACGAAATTTCGGTCGTAAGCTATAATTTATTTGTAATGATATTGTCGCAATCGGCCTCAGTGTCAATGATTAATTCAGCGCCATGAATTCCATCCGCCAGCCAAATCGAAAACTGTTTCGCAAAATCACTTTGATTTTGACGGCGCTCGGATTGTGTCTTCAACCATTGTCGTTGATGGCCCAGCGGTGTGATTGTCAGGATTCATCACAGCAGATCACGGCACCAACAGCCAACGCAAAACCTACCGAACCAAAACCTGCCAAATCCTGTTGTGCCAAACAGGTCATAGAAAAACCTTCGTCGTGCTGCTGTGCGACGGAACAGATCACCAGTTGCCAATGTCAAAACTGTCAGTGCCGAGTTGACGGCCAAACACCATCGCAACCTCCAGCAACTCCGCCCAGCGAATCTCAAAATTACAATGGGCTGCAATTCTGTCATCGCTCGATCGCCGGCACACCGGTATCCGATGACCAAGAAAAAACAGTTTGTTATCCAATCAACAACCGCCAACGGTTAACTCGCTCGGCACAACAAACTTGTGTTCTTTTGTCGCGATTCACAACTTGAATCTGTTTCTGACACTCTAGTTGCGCGCTGATCGACCCGTTTCTGTCGATCATGCAGTTTCCTATTCAACGAGTAATTCGCGGTTGCGCTATGACTGACAAAACAGATTCAACCCAATCCAATCCTGAACCACCCGAACCTCAGCCGGTTGCCGAGACTCCCGTTGCACCTGCAGTAGAGCAGGGGGAGCCAACTGCTGCGCGAGCTACGCGGGCAGAAACCCACAACACCAGACGGCGTCTGTTCCAATTTGGCGCCTATTGGTTCAAGCTGTTTGCCCAACCGCTGTTGGCGATTGGTGGAATCATCCTGATCGTGTTTTTGCTGGGCGTTGGCCAACAGTATTGGGGAATGTTTGACAACATTACCCAGTCCGATGTCGAAGCGGCCCCCGTTGATGATGGAACTGAATACGTGTGCCCGATGCTTTGCGTCCCAGCAACCAAGGTTCCCGGACGTTGCCCAGTTTGTGCGATGGAGCTCAAGCCCCGTAAATCGTCAGGCGACCCCAAAGATTTTTACGGTTTAACAATCGAACCTGCAGCCCGCCGATTAACAAACATTCAAACCGTTGCCGCGACCGCCATCCCAACGAACAAAAAAATCAGTGCTTTCGGCCGGATCAGCTACGACGAAACCGCGTTGTCCACCATCTCGGCCTACGTCGACGGACGCATTGAGAAATTATTTGTCGATTTCACGGGGGCCAAAGTCAAACAAGGAGACGCAGTCGCGATTCTCTATTCGCCAGATCTGTACTCCGCACAAATCGAAGTGCTGGAATCCAAAAAAGCGATGGAATCCAGCCAGTCCACCAATCAGCGTGTGATCGATTCCAACAAACGCTTGTATGAAAGCGCCAAAAAACGCCTCAAAGAATTTGGAATATCCGAAGCACAAATTGCGGAAATCGAAAAAACATCCAAGGCAGACAGTCGGATCAAAATCACGTCCCCGATTTCTGGAACGGTGGTCGAAAAAATGGTTGTCCAGGGCAAGTATATCAAAACGGGAATGCCGATTTTCAAAGTTGTCGATTTGTCCAAGGTCTGGTTGCAGCTCGAATTGTTTCCCGAGGACGCCATGCGTTTGGAGATTGGTCAGTCGATCGATGTGACGATTCAATCGCAACCCGGCAATTCGTTTCAAGGCAAGATCGCATTCGTCGATCCAACCGTCAATCCAAAAACGCAATCGGTTGCCGTGCGAGTCGTCATCGAAAATCAACTAGGCCTGATTCGCATCGGCGATTTCGCCAACGCTACTTTGAAAGTGGCGATTCCCGCCGAAGGTACAACAGTGCTTGTGCCGCAAAACGCGATTCTCAAAAACGCGGGCCACAATGTTGCCTACGTCGAAACCAAACCGGGGCGTTTTGAATTTCGTAATGTTAAAACGGGCCCAACCACCGACGGTAATATCGCGGTGTTGTCGGGAATTAAACCGGGCGAACAAGTCGTTACCAACGCAGCATTTATGTTAGACGCAGAATTCGCCAGCGCCAGCAAACCATCATTGATCAATCCGACACGACTTTCCCCCGAAGACCAGGTTGCCAAAGAAAAACAGCGAGAAGCGGAATTTGTAATCACTCAGGCGCTGCAACAACTTTCCACGGCAGATCGAAAATTGGCCGAGGCGCAGGGCTATTGTCCGGTCGCGGATTTTCGGCTCGGCGAGATGGGCAAACCGATCAAAGTCGATGTCGAAGGGCAGCCCGTGTTTATCTGCTGCGAGGGATGTCGAACCTCGTTGCTAAAGGAGTCAGATCATTACCTTGCGCGGACTGCCAAATACATCAAAAACCAGGGCAGAGCGCTTCCCGAAGATGAACCCGACAAAGCGCCTGGAGGAAATCCCAAGTGATGAAATCGCTCGTTGGATTTTGTGTCGGTCAGCGAGGCGTTATTTTGCTGCTGACTTTTGTTTTGTTCGTTGTTGGAATCTACGCATTTCGTTCAGTTCCGATCGATGCAATTCCCAACGTCGGTGAAAACCAGGTCATCGTGTTGACGAAATGGCCGGGCCGCAGCCCCAAAGATATCGAAGACCAGATCACTTACCCGCTGTCAGTCAATCTGCAATCTGTACCGGGCGCGAAAAGTGTTCGCGGCAAAAGCATGCTCGGATTCAGTTTCGTACAAGTCACCTTTGATGACGATGTCGATTTTTATTGGGCACGCTCGCGAGTCTCTGAAAAACTTTTGACGATTGGCAGTCAGCTACCGGCCGCCCCGGAGTTAGCACCCGACGCGACAGCCCTGGGACAAATTTTCTACTATGTTCTCGACGCTCCCCCACATTTCAGTTTGACCGAGCTACGGAGCAAACAAGACTTTGTCGTCAAATATGGTTTGCAAAGTGTCGAGGGGGTCGCTGAAGTTGCATCCATTGGTGGTTATGTTCGCCAATACCAAATTGATGTGAACCCCGACAAACTTCGACTCCATCAACTTACACTCAATCAGGTTGTCGCCGCCGTTCGCGACTCAAATATCGATGTTGGTGCAAAAACGCTCGAATCGGGAGGCATGGAATACTTGATTCGTGGAATCGGTTTTATCGGAGCTGGCAAAACCGAAGCCGAGACCGTCGAGCAAATTCAACAAACGGTTGTCGTCACACGAGAATCGATCCCAATTACGATTGGCCAATTGGCGGATGTTCAAGTCGGACCGGCATTTCGCCGCGGTGCGTTGGACTGGAACGGTACCGAAGCGGTAGGCGGTGTTGTCGTGATGCGCCATGGCGAAAACCCGCGACAAGTGGTCCAGCGGATCAAGGAAAAAATACAATCGCTGGAAAACGAACTCGACGGTATCAAAATCCGCGGCATTTATGATCGTAGCCAACTGGTCGACGAGACGGTGCAAACATTGACCACGGCACTGGCCCAGGAAATCGCCATCACGGTTGTCGTGATTGTTTTGTTTCTGTTGCATTTTCGGACCAGTTTGGTCGTGGCAACGACGCTCCCGATTGCCGTGTTGATTGCGTTTATTGCCATGAAAGTTTTCCATGTCGACGCCAATATCATGTCGTTGGCAGGAATCGCCATCGCCATTGGCACGATGGTCGACATGGGCATCATCATTTCAGAAAACATCTTTCGCGGCGTGGCGGAATGGGAAAAAAACGGGAGACCGGGAGGCGAGTCGGGACACCTGAAAGCGATTGTCGATATGACCAGCGAAGTCGCGCCGGCTGTCATCACCGCCGTTAGTACTACCGTCATCAGTTTTCTACCGGTGTTTTTTCTGACGGGCCGCGATGCCCGCATGTTCACGCCATTGGCCTGGACAAAAACTTATTCGCTGCTTGCCAGTTTGTTTGTGGCCGTCATCCTCGTGCCGCCATTGGCCAGAGTGTTTTTGAAATCGCCACAAAAGAAATCCTGGAATGCCCCAATTGCCGCGTTGGTCTTTGGCAGCATTGTCGCCGCGCTCGGCACGTTTGTTTGGAAAATTCAAATCCAAA
This sequence comes from Pirellulaceae bacterium, assembly GCA_028280445.1. Taxonomy (GTDB): domain Bacteria; phylum Planctomycetota; class Planctomycetia; order Pirellulales; family Pirellulaceae; genus JANQLU01. Next base: position 388,472 of record JANQLU010000136.1, read on the forward strand.
ATGGATTCACTGCGATGGTCAACAGCGCCAACCGCCAATGGAATCGATGGTTCGGCGGATCGGCAAGCTACGAATACGATGTACCGGGCTCCATTCCGATCGCGATCATCAGCCTCATCGCTGGTGGCATCGTTTACTGGATGCTGCGGGAACGCATGCGTCCTGTCGAACAAAATTTCATCGCACGTTTGATCAATTTTGTTTATGAACCGGTGTTGAAATTTTTTCTCAAGTTCAAAAAAACGTTTTTAGTCATTCCGATTTTGATCGTCTTTTTCGGCTTGGGGTCTTGGCTTGGTTTTCACCGCATCCTCAAACCGGTGGATGATCTCGGAAAATTGCTGGGAGCCGATTTCAATAAAATTCAGGAATATGTTGATTTCAAACATCGTCTACAAGGGCTCAAGAAAGATGATTGGATCGCTTTGGACGAAGGCAGTTGGTTTTACATGCCCAGTCTGTATCCCGCGGCAAGTTTTTCGCAAGCGATGGAAATATTGCAAACACAAGATGCCCTGATCCATCAAATCCCGGAGGTCAAACACGTGCTTGGAAAAATTGGTCGCGTGGAATCAGCACTCGACCCTGCGCCGGCGGCCATGATCGAAACTTATGTCATGTTGCAACCTCGCCACATGTGGCGCAAGGGAATGACCGAAAAAAAAATCTGGGAAGAGATCAACGCGGTCGCAACGTTGCCCGGTGTTACGATGGCGGACGAGCTGCAACCGATCGAAGGGCGCGTCGTCATGTTGCAAAGTGGCATCAAAGCCTCGATGGCGATTCGCATTTATGGCGACACGCTGCCCGGATTGTCCAAAGCCGCCAACGCGGTCGCCGAGCAATTGAAAAAACATCCGGCGGTCGAATCGCGTGGCGTCAGCCCGGATATTGTATTGGGCAAACCCTACATTGAGTTCACTGTCGATCGTCAGCAAGCCGCCCGTTACGGTATGGCGGTTAAAGATGTCAACGGTATCATCCAAACAGCGCTTGGCGGTAGCGATATCACGACGACCATCGAAGGGCGTGAACGGTACCCGATCCAAGTTCGATATCCGCGCTGGTACCGAGCCAGTATCGACCGGCTAGAACGGATTCCCGTGGTTACCAATACCGGTGAAATCGTACCGCTGTCCCGACTTGCCAAGCAGAAATCCAACTGGGGACCATCGGTGATCAATAGCGAAGACGCCAGGTTGGTCGCGCATGTTTCGTTTTCACCCGCCGAAGGGTCCGATCCTATTAGAACAGTTGACAGTGTCATGGCTTCGTTGTTGCGTTCCAGACAATCAGGAAAGTTGAAATTTCCTGAAGGCAATTTCGAAATGGAACCGGTTGGATCGTTTCGCGAACAAATCAATTCGTTTCAGCGCTTGTTTTGGCTTGCACCGTTGATCGGGGTCGAAAAGCCAAACCAAGTAAAAACTTTCGACGAACGTTTGCAATGGTTGGCGTGTTGGACTCCGTTGGGATTGATTCCCATCGCTTTGTTGCTGAATATTTTGATCATCTACTTTCAGTTCAAAAAACTGTCGCTGACTTTGATCGTATTTTCGGGAATCCCGGTAGCGTTTGGCGGCGGCATGATCGCATTGGGTCTGACACAACTGGACGTCATCAATGCGCTTGGAATCGCCGAAGTTAAACTCAACACAGCCGTCTGGGTTGGTTTCATCGCCCTGTTTGGAATTGCGATCGATGATGGTGTCGTGATCGCTACGTATCTCGACCAGTCATTACGGGATCGGACACTTCGTTCGGTGGCAGATATTCGCGCCGGTGTTGTCGAGGCGGGACTCAAGCGAATTCGGCCGTGTTTGATGACGACGTTTACCACGGTAGTTGCGTTGGTCCCCGTTTTGATCTCAACCGGTCGCGGAGCCGATGTCGCCCGTGCGATGGCGATTCCAGTATTTGGTGGAATGGTTATTGAACTTGTAACACTGTTTGTCGTCCCCGTGATTTACTGCGGTTACCTGGAATTCAAATTCAACGGCCGATTGTTGCAAAACGAAGTGTCATCTGAAATTTCACCGTGATCTGGAACATCAAACAATCACAATTTGATAACCGCTCTCACAATGTGGTCAGAAATCCCAGATAAGTGTCGTTGATAATTTGTTTGAGTTGAAATCGTGATTGAACCTTAGGTAGTGTTAAATAAACTGATAGAAGTATTGTCCTTGTCTCCTTCCAAATAAAATTGCGCTCTATTTCCATCAGTTTAAGTGCGCACCGTTCCTTTCAATTCCAACTCAGACCTGAGTTTGTGAATTGCCAATCCCTTTCCCCTCCCATCAAAGGCCCTATCGAATGAAAAGTATGATTTTGAGTGTGTTTCCAGTTTTGATTTTCTGCATTCCCTTGAGCACAAGCTTGGCAGATCTGTATAGCGTCGATTTTGAATCAACCAATGGCGGACCAACCAACGGCTTTGGTGCAGCACACAACGAGCCCAGTGTGTGGAATGTCATTAACTTTGCAGATGCGTTAGATACGGATGTTCCTTTGGTGAATTCTGCGGGTACAAGTTCTGGAGTTCAGCTCAATCTGTTTTCCCAAGCCGGTGGCACGGTACGATTGACCAACCCCGGTTTCACTGGGGATGCAGCCAATCTGCTGACTGATTCTTGGGCAACATCGGATATCCCCAATCTGGTCACCGTCAAAAATCTCGAAGCTGGAATCTATCGTGTAACGATCTATGGTTTGATCGGTGATAGCGCAGATTCGACGCTTCGAGCAGCCGGTAATGTCAATAATGACCACAGTTTTATTGTAGGCGGGTTTCAGTGGAATAATGATTTTGTTTCGGGAGAATCCCATCAAGACGTTTTTGTCACGATCAACTCTGGTGAAGACATTTCGATCTTGATGGCAGCAGCCAACTTTGGCGGGTTTGGTGCGGTTTCTGGAATTCAAATCAAAGCGGTTCCTGAACCTTCGGCGTTTGGGATCGCTGCAATGTCCGGTTTATGCATTTTTTTCCGCAAGAGACATTAACCGAACGATTCGAAGTTTTCGTTCGGGAGGGTGAGGCTCCTGCCGAGCCAAGAGCAAGATAATGTCGAGGGGTTCCAGCGGACAAGAGGTTCATCGGACAATGCGCAGGTGGCTCGGCAGGAGCCTCGCCCTCCCGATTGCCCTCCCGAATTTGCGACGATCAATATGAAAAAAGATGCTTTTACTTCATCGGGACCGGTTTAACACCGGCGGCGGTTCCGACGATGAAACGCCCGTTTTTTAAGTCTAGATCGATGCAAAAAATCCAATCGTCCGTAATCTGTTTTGATTTTGTAACCTTGGTGCTCGTGGGGTCGATCCAACGCAATTCACCGTCACGGCAACCAGCAATAATGGCGCTACCGTCGGCGGTCCAGACGATACATGTTGGGATCGACTGGAGACGGGCAAAACGAACCATGCGTCCGATTTTGGGTTGCCAGAATCGAACTGTCCCGTCATCGCTACACGAAGCGACCATTTCGAGTGCGTTTTTTTCCTTGGTGGGTCGAATCGCCAAATCGTTGACCGTACGGGTGTGATTGTTGAGCACTCTCGATTTTTTTGAATGCACTCGAATGCTCTGATCGATGCTGGCCGTTAGCAACGTTTGGTCACGCATCAATTCAACCGCGAGAATGCCGCGAGAATGACCGGAAGCTGATTTTTTTATCTCCCGTTTCTTTAAATTGAGTTGGGCAATTTTACCAGTCATGCTACCCAACCAAATCGACTGATCGTCAACCCAGCAGCCATCCGTGATGACATCGCCAAAGATCGTTTGTTGGTACACGGACTTGAAATCGGATGCCGACAATATTTCGATCGCACCTTCCTCGGCCGGAACGCCTCCCAAAATTGCAATCCGTTTCCCGTCAGGCGACAGTTTGATGGATGAGATTTTCTCAACCTTGGTTTCGATTTTTTTGCCTTTGCCGGATGAATCCAAACGCATCAATGTCAAACCTTGATCGGATGCGACCAACACCGACTGCTGGTTCGGCAGAATCGCAATTGCACTGATTGTGGATTTTTTCTGCGAAAAAACTGGTCCAACTGCGAGCAACGCAGCGCAAAACAAAATCGGCCAGAACATTCGATTGTTTTTCAAGCGATCAACTCTTTAACAATTTTGCTTTCATGGGGTGTAACTCGAACCGGTCGTCCATCAGGTGTCGTCAGTTCGAGTGCAGGGTCGATACCCAACAATTTGTAAATCGTGGCAACCAGATCGCTGGGAGTCACAGGACGATCTTTCGGCCTTTCTCCCAACGCATCACTGGCACCAACGATTTGTCCGCCTGCCACTCCACCACCGGCAAGGGCAACGCTGAAGACACGTGGCCAATGATCACGACCGCCCGCGGTGTTTAATTTCGGCGTACGACCAAACTCTCCCATGACGACAACCAGAGTGTTGTCAAACAATCCGCGTTCTTTGAGGTCATCGATCAACGCTGAAAAGGCCAGGTCGAGTGACGGAACGAGTCCCACTGGATTTTTTGCACCGGTATAGCCCTCTTTAAGTCGCGTTTTCAGATTCTCGTGGGTATCCCATCCGCCCACATTCACAGTAACAAACGGGACTCCGCGCTCGACCAATCGACGCGCCAACAGACAACATTGGCCGACGGTTCGCAAACCGTATTTTTTCCGCAAACTGCTTTTTTCGCGCTCAATCGAGAAAGCTGCTTTTGCTTCTTTCGATGTGACCAGACGAAACGCTTGATCGAATGCCGCATCTCCGTTACCCCCGTCGAGGTTGCTAAATTGGTCCAAAGCGTTGACAAATTCGCGCCGTCGTTTGACGCTGTCCAAAGTGATTCCGCGATACAAATCGAGATCGCGAACTTTGAAATTCCCTTTGGACGGATCGGCACCAATTGAAAACGGTTTGTGTTTGGTCGCGAGAAATCCGTTTCCAGAAAATTTTCCGCCACCGACGCGGCTATGTGGAACGGCAATGTTGGCTGGCAGAGTCGATACGTGGTCGTAGACACTTGCACCAACCGAATGGAACGAGGGATATTCCAAAACGGGAGTCGGTTTGAATCCCGTCAACAAATAGTGTGTTCCGAAATTGTGTTCTCCCAAGGTCGATGTCATCGAACGCACGACTGCGATATCTTTCATGCGTTTGGCAGTTTGCGGCAAACATTCACCGATGCGAACACCCGTCAATGCAGTTGGAATGGTTCGCAAAGGCCCGCGAACTTCGACGGGTGCATCCGGCTTCGGATCGAACGTTTCCAAATGGCTTGGTCCACCATCGAGCCAAATCAAGATACAGGATTTCGGTTTGGCGGCAGCAGTCCGTCGTAGCAGATTGGCGTGCGCGACGTTTTGCAAACGAAAAAAGCTGCCGAGACCAAGGCCAAATGCAGAAAGACCGCCGAGCCGTAAAACTTCGCGGCGAACAACTCCGTCACATCGTCGATTTACTTGATTCATTGATGGCACCAAATATCGCAAGGTCGATTTGAATTCATCGTCAGTGGTTTGTTAAAAATTCCCGACAGGTCAAAAGACTCCAGACAAAATCTGACAATAATTTTTGTCGAAATTGGGAATCCGTTTTACTTTTGGGATGATCCAATTTGCTGCGCCAAAACTTCAACTCGCGTTCCTTGGGCGCACGGCCAAGGCTGCGCAGATAAAACTCTTTGACAATTTGTGTTGTGGATCGATTCGCTTTGATGGCTTGTCGCAATCGATTTTGCCGATGGGCAAGTTTTTGATTAATCAACTCACCATTGAGCAAATGCAGTTGTTTGGCCAACCCACCGGAATCGCTACCGTCGGACGATTCACACGAAGCGCCGGGTGAACAACGCCCCAGAATATCCAGTGAAACGGCGGGAGTGTTGGGGTCGAAAACCTGGACAGCGCGTACTCCTGCTGGCCAACTTTGATATTTTTGTGGGACGCCCGTAACGTCGTCGATCGCATCGGCAACCACTTCGGTCGGCAATGTACGCACAGACGCAACCGCGTAAAACATCTTTGCTGCAGGAAGCGTTTTGGCGTTCCCAGTTTTTCGCTGATAAGCGGCAGAGTTACAAATCAATTGCATCAAAAATCGCAAGTCAAAATCATGTTCGACAAACTCTTGCGTCAATCGTTCCAACAATTTCGGGTGAGTTGGCGGATTCGTCGCACGCAAATCATCGACTGGATCAATCAAGCCGCGTCCCATGAACGAAGCCCAAATCCGGTTGACCATGGCTTTGGCAAAATAAGGGTTCTCGCGGTGAACGATCCATTGGGCTAACGCGTCTCGTCCTCCGCCAGACGGATCGACGTTCAATTTTGTTTGGCCGGGAATCCGTTGTATCGCGGGTCTGCCGGTTACTGGATGGATGATTTTGGCATTGGGTTTATCAACGACGGCACGACCTTGGCTGGTTGTTGCCAGGATGGCTGCCAAGCCGTGATAGTCATCTTGTGTCCAACGATCCAGAGGATGGTCGTGACAATTGGCACAACGCAGGCGAACGCCCAGTAGTGACTCGGTTAAAAATTCCGATTGCAATTTGGGATTGGCCGTGGTTCGATAAAAATTGGCAGAACCGACTCGATGAGAATCACCACGGGCCGTCACCAATTGGTAGGCGATTTTGTCCCAACCTATTTTTTTCTCAAGTTGTTGCCGCAACCATTGGTAATAAATTTTGACGCCGGTTTTGTCTCCCGGCAGCGAACGGATTCGCAATTGGCGAGCCAGTCGATACGACCAGTAATCGACATATGCCTCCGAAGCCATCAACTGGTCGATGATCTCAGTTCGTTTGTTTTTCGAACGGTTGTTGCGGAATGCCTTGATTTGCTCAAGCGTTGGCAAACGTCCTGTCAAATCCAATGACACCCGTCGCAAAAATTCATCGTCACCGGTCAGCTCGGTGGGATCCAATCGCAGCAACCGCAATTTTCGATAGACAAAACGATCGATGAAATTATGTTGCGGCGCCTTTGACAGATTCACGGGATCGCGGTCCAGCGGAACAATAAATTCGATGGGAACAACATGACTGACAAACCGGGCAATCACCATCAGCCGTCCGCGTCGCAAAATTTTGGCTTGGCCAGTGACTTCGTTGATTTTGATCGCGGCACGATCGTTCGCTTCGAATCGAGTCCACCGCGTGACATTGACTCGACGTCCATCATGAAATGTTGCGTAAGCTGATAGTTGGACCGGTTTTGAAAGATCGTTGACGATCACCGACGCCTGGCCAACATCGAGTTTAACAATTCGTTGGTTGCCGCTACGTTTGGCTCCCTGTTCGATCCATTTCGCAATCAACTGACCTGCCGGATCATCCAGTTCAAAGATCTGTTGCCCGCCATGATCGAGCTCACCTCCTGGCTTGCGCAGAATCAAGCTTTTCTCTGCATCATTCAGGTTGATTCGTCGGCCTTTGTATTGCCGCGCAATTGCCTCGTAATCGGCCGCCGGTTTACTGCCATACAGCGACAAACGAAACCCGCCTCGGCCAGCAGCAGAGCCATGACAAGCGCCTGAGTTACAACCCAGCTTGGTCAGCAGCGGAATCATTTGCGTGTCAAAATCAACAAGCTCTGTTTTTGAATCCACTTGCGCGTGAGTTGTAACACCCAACAGCATCAAACCGACGATCATTGAGCAACAAATCGATTGTCGAATTGAATTTAAATTCATGGCGGATCCAACGGGAATTTGTGATCGCTCAGCTCGACAAACGACTGATGACGTTTCGTTTATCGTTTTCCTGGCCGAACAATAAAACAACTATTTGTCCTGTTTGTCTTTTTCTTTATCTTGCTTGTCTGTTTCCTGTTGATTGTTGTATTTCTTGGCCCATTTTTTGAGGACTTCCTGGCAACGAGCCGTGCCGTAATTTGTCAGGCGATCCGAGCCAGCAATTGTTTTGCTGATCCGCGCGATTTCTGATTTCGCTTTTTGATTTTTCGCAACATACTCTTCGATCGACTTGGCAATTTTATCGACCTGTTCGTCGGAATTTGTTTTTTGAATCAATGAACGAAGCATTCCCGTGAGTTTCGCATCGGCGTTTCGTCGAGGCCGGTTTTTGGGCCCGTATTGGCGCGCCCATTTTTCAAGTTGCGCTTTGGAGCCTTTTGCGATCGATTTCATGCGATCGCCTTGTAATTGGAATTGTGCAAACCGGCCCAACAGGTTTTGCCAATTTCGTTTGTCTTTGATCATCGCTTCGACAGCTTTGACCGTCTCGTCGATTTTTTCCTGAGATACATCTTTCTCGTACAGTTGCCTGACCAATTTGCCTAGTTCTCGAGGGAGTCGAACCCCTCGAATGCCTCCACGACGCGCCAGATATTTGTTCAGATCAGGTTCTTTTTTCGCACCGATCGCTGCTGCGATAGCTTTCAACATTTTGGGACCGTCCGCCTGAATGCTCGGTTGAACAAGTGCAAAATTTGCAGTCGTTTTGCCTTTGTTTCCAACCAACACCGTTAGTGAAACGTTGCGGTTCAGTCCGTATGCTCCAGGACCTTCGGCACCGTCATGTGAAATGCCAATCGGTACTCCTCGCGGAAAATAATTTTTGATTCGACTCAACCAGGTTTGTGTTTCAGTTGGGTCCGCAGTCAAAAAACACACACCGCGGGTCAATTTTCCTTTTTGATCGTTGCAATAATTCAACAGAACATTGGTCAATGCAAACGCGGGTCTCGTCCGTTGGTGAACGAAAATAATGACCATTGGTTTGCCATCGGCGGATTTGACCAGATCGATCTCTTTCCCTTCGCTGTCCCCAAACGCACCTTTCATCGTAAATCCGGGAAGCTTCTCGCCAACTTGGGGGCCGGAGTAGACCTTTTCTTCTGTCTCTTCCTGTTTCTTCGAGTCGCTTTCCTGAGCTGCCAGCGTTGAGGACAACCCAACACCGATGACCAATACCAAAGACAATGACATCCAGAATTTGAGCGACATGCGAATTTCCCCAGGCTTTATTTATCAACGACGAATTTGAATATTCCAGCAGGGCGATCGTGGAATGTTCTAGTGTAACAACATTAAACACTTTCGACGCGATTATAGGTCTCCCGAATATGTGGAAGGTGGGCAATTCACGAGTGTTTGTTGTTGCGATTTTGGTGTGAATCGTGCCTGTTTTAGCGGAATCCGGAGTAGGGCCGGCTCCCACCGGCCAATCCGACCCAAACGGCCGGTGGGAACCGGCCCTACGATTAATCCAGTTTCGTAGTCGGGTGCCACTGGCCCAAGCCAGTGCTGAGTACCATGGCACTCGCAACAACGTCATGAATCGAATTTAATCTCAGTTTGATGCCAAGGAAACCGCAATCACTGGCTGGGGTCAGTGCCACCCAATCGACCGCCTAAACTTAAGAAACCAACGACGCAACAACGACAAATCGCTCAAAAACCGGGAAGCTATTTCGTTACTAGCGTTGAGTAGTAGCACCCACCAGCCAATCCGACCAAAACGGCCGGTGGGAACCGGCCCTACGATTAATCTGTTGTCGTGTCCAGTTTCGCAACTTTGGCTACGCCGTTGGGTCCGGAACGAAGTTCGTAGATTCGATCGGCATGTTGTTCAAAAACACGCCGGTCGTGATGACTGATCATCAACACTTGAAAACCCAATGCCTCTCCTGCTTCGCGAGCAATTTTTACCAGCCGTGGAACGAGTTCGGGTCGTAGCCAGCAATCCTGCTCGTCGAGGACTAAAAACGGACGATGCGTTTCTGGCGGCAATGTTGCCAGTGCAAACATTCGCAAACCGATCGAAAGGATGTTGGCAACCGAGCCACCTTGGCCTTTTAAAATATCTTCTCGATGACCATCACGCTCGACATAAAAATCGACAGCGGCGGCATTGTTTTTCCATAATGCTTCGGCCTTGAAGCGAATCGGTTGTTCCAAAATATCTTGTAAAGCGATGGTAAGTGCATTTTCAATGGTTTCCAGCGTTTCCTGAAACAGCTGATCGCTCAGTTGTTGTAGCGCGACCGTGACGCCTTCTGCTGTTTTTAGATATTGATCGATCTCGTCGATATCTTTTTCGCATGATTGTTTGTCGCGTTCGGTCTGTTGGCGCAACGCGCTCCATTGTCCGAATCGTTGACGCAGCTCGGTGGGTGGTTTCGCGATTGTTTGAGGTTCGGTCACGGATTACTCCACGGCTTCGTTAAATTGTTTTTCGACATCGGCCAATTCCGACTCGATCGTTTCGAGGTGCTGTTGATAATCGACCAAACGTTTTTCGTTTTCCGCTTCCATCGCTGCTAATTTGTTTTTGAGTTCTTGCAAATCGCTGGTCCCGAACGATTCCAGCGCCTGTTTTTCAAGAGCGTCCAGTTGTGACTGGGCATTTTCAAGATTGGTTTGAGCACGAACGCGTTGATCGTTCAATCGGGAATACCGCTGCGACAATTGCTCGAGGGTTCGAGTTTGTTCATGAGACATATCTGGAGCTCCTTAAATATCGACCAACACATCGTCAGCCAACAAACGAATTTCTGCAGCGACATCCGCTTCGAATTGATGAAGATTTTTGTCGAGGAATTCAGTCAGACCCGCGCCTGTTTCCGTCGCACGGGCCTGCAATTCCGCCAACCCGGTAACAAATCGACCTTGAGATTCACGGTCGGCCGTTTCATCGACGATGGCTTCGTGAAACACTTCTTCGTAAGGCCGGTGTGGTACGGTCAGGTATTCCATCGACCAGCCAGTTGGACTAATTGCCGGGTCAATCACAATTTTTAACACCGATGGAACATGTTCGCGGGTAACATCACTGCGTTTGCGGCGTGAGATATTGCCGGGGGTAATGATTTTTGTTTTGCCGGCGATGACTTCATCCAACCGACGATGAATGTGACCATTGATCAAAATATCGATGCCGAGTTGATCGCTGATTTTGATTTTTCCCGCTTGCTCGTATCCAGGTACGATCAAATCGTGGTGACACAGCCAAATCACCAAAGGGTCATCGGCCCCGAGATCTGGATTCGAAAAACCCAACGTTGCCTGATTCGAGCTGTCTTTTTTTCTTTTGATTGACCCAACAGACATCTCCACCGAGTCTGGCAGATGTTGCCCCCATGGCGTTCCACCGATGAAAACGTCGCGGCCATTGAAATTGCCTTGGAAATTTTGATGTTCGTCCAACAATTTCAAGCGACCGGCACCAGCCAGAACACTCAAACTGTCGTTTTCGTCAATTTGATTTTCGTGCACATCGTGGTTGCCATAAATTCCGATGATTTCACAATCGAACATTTCCAGCAGTTCGACGAGCAGCCAGTTTGGATTGTCGCGCGGCAATTGAAACAGGTCGCCTAAAATCACCGGCAACAATTTGTCTTTTTTGGCGCGGTTTAAACACCAACGCAGCTTTTTCAGAATGGTTTGCGGATAATCGTCTTTGCGAAACCCCGGCACGCGTCCTTCGAGATGCGGGTCGCCGATGACCAGTAAGCCATTGTATTTTGTGGCTCGAAAGCTCATGACTGGCCCTCCGATGATTTGTCTCGGCCATCATCATTTGGGTTTGCCTCGATATGTGCGGTGGCCAGTGCCGTTTCGATATCAATCGATTGGCCACAGGTTGGGCAATTATCGAGCTGTTCGAAATTTTCGCGCAGCGCTGATTCGGCCTCGGCACTTTCGACTTCGTGATTGATGACTTTTTTCTTTTCGTTTTCAACCGCGCTACGGGCGGCTGACAACGACTCGATCATCGAATGCAATTGTGTCTTGAGTGCAGATTCGTTGTCGTGTTGTAATTCCCAAATGTTTGACAACACTTGCAACATCGATTGGGCGTGCGATTTCGATTGTTTTAAATTTGCGAGTTGATCGATGAGTTGGCTCAGCGGCACCGTTGATTCGATTTGCGGCATCGATTTGCAATTCGACAGGATTTGATTTCGCGCCTTGGAAATTTTGAGCGTTTGCGTTTGTTCATCGAGTTGTTCAATCAACCGTTTGAGATTCTCAGTGGATGGAACGTCGGGAGGACGCTGGACGCCTTGGAGCGATTGACAGATTGCCGAATATTTGTCGCAACGTTTTTTCGCGGACTCAAATGCGGAAATGAGATCGCGCAGCGCTCGGTTGGCGGTTTGCTGTTGTTGAATCCGGACGAATTGCGCCTCCGCTTTCTCAATCGCCGATTCCAAATCGTACAAGGGTTCCAGCGCGGTCAACCGTCTGTCCAGTTTCGATTGCTCGGCAAGTTTTAGTTTGCGCTGGCTATTGGCTTCCTTGATTTTCGTGCGATGCCGTTGCTGCATCTCGATCAGCTTGGCAGTATCGGATGATGATGCAAAAAATGCCGCGCGGTCAGTGGCTTTATCACCGAGCAAGAATATCGGACTTTTTTGTTCGCCAAAATGGACGTCAAAAAAAGTATTTTCGCGGGGTGTCATTACCAACGGCATTCTTAGCAAATCGTGCAAATCGTCGGGAACACTTCCCCGCAACCGATCGACGACACGACCGTTGACCACGTAACTCGTTTTGTTTTTGATGCGTCGCCAGATTAAAACATTGCCGGTTGGGCATTCGGCGACGTAAGGCTGGTCGTCCTCAGTTCTAAAATCATCTTCCGATTTTGGCGGTTTGTTTTTATCGAAACATTGGCCGCATTCGCAAGTCTCTATGATCACTTCGCACTCTTTTTCGCCGTGGCGAACCATGAAATCGCCGCTGGCATTTTGGGCAACGGTTTGGAGCGCGGAGACGATGGCAGATTTTCCAGAATTGTTGTCACCAATTAAGACCGTCAATCCGTTGGTTTGGCTTGATGAGCTTGCGCCAGAGTTTTTGGATTGCGCGCGATCCGTTCCCGCCACAGGTTCAATCACTGTGAACTCGTGCGACATAAAATTTTTGAGAACAATCCTTCGAATCATCGAGTCCATCCAAATCGTCCCGAGTGACGACATGGGTTGAATGAGAAAGCCTTTATTTGTGTCATCATATACAATTCCACAAAAAAGACTATGCGCCCGGCAGTGACACGTTTGGTCACAACGGTTGAATTATCTTGAAAAAAACCGCATTTGCTGACGATGCGTTTCGTTTATTTGTCGCGTGCGGCTGCTTTGGCAACTTTGAGGTTTTCATCAGTTGCCGGACAAGCCGACAAAATTCGAACGGGCACGGTTCCCGCCATCGAACTTGCCTTCATGGTTTGCAAAACGAAAATGCAGGGCTCGCCTTTTTTCGTCAACTTCGAGGTAATTTTCTCTTTGGTGATCAACCCGGCGGTAACTTTCCAATTAGCGGGTTTTTTGAGTTTCGCTAATTTTAATTCTTCGTCAGTCACAGAAAAAAAATTGCCGCGAATTTGGCCTTTGGGTTGAAACGTAATCGAGTGGAAAACAATCGCGCCCCCTTTGTCATTGGGCCGTTTTCCAACCAGTTTATAATTCTCGACGGAACCAGTGACGACAAAGTCCCCACGTTTAAATGATTCAAACAGCGGGTGCTTTTTCAGTTTCTCAAGCTCCTTGTCTTGTTTTGATTTTTCAGTGCTATCTGTTTCCTGGGCCAGGGAAATCTCAACAGCAAAACAGCAGATCAGCGAAAGGGCGGTGCAGAGAACGAATCGGTACATGGTTGGCTCCCAAAATAGTGTGGATTTGGGACGCACGCCAACAACCAATAGTTCCCGCAACCTGACAGGATTGTTATTTATGGCAATTCGATAAATGCCGAATTGCCAAGCCCGAGGGTTTTGCGTCCCTGTTCAAACACGATATCGGTTGGAATTCCAGCCTGGTTAATTCTGGCCAAGTCCGCCTTGAGTTGATCTCCAACATACCCCATTTCTTCGACGAATTTCTGGGCAGCGTCGTAGTCGCCATCGCCTTGGAGTTGCAATATTTTTGCCGACAGTTTTTTCATCGCCAATTTCATTTTTTCCATGTTCACTCGGTACTCACCAGATTTTTCCCGTGTAAATGCCCCTTCTTTTTCAAAGAAATTGAAACGAATCATATTCGCTTTCCCGTGGGCGCTACTGGCACCGAATCGCACACTTCGGAAAATCCCGGCCATGAAAGTCACATAGTAATCTTCGAGTTGTCCTTCGGTTAAATCACCCGACTTGAGCAATTGTGTAATCATGTACAAACCGAGAATATCGGCTTTGCCTTCTTCCAGGGCACTGGCGTTGTTCTGCAACGCTTCACGAACTTTGCGTCGATTTCCGTCGACGGTGTATTTAATACCCAGCCCGTGAGCTACTTCATGAAACATGGTGTTCGAGAAAAACGCATTGAACGTGATGTGTTTGCGTTGATCTTCGACAATCAGCCGTTTGGAGATCGGAACGAGAATGCGATCATATTTCGCTTTCATCGCGTTTTTCAGTTGCAAGCGACGCGAACCTTTTTTGTCCTGGACCACTTCGTCATTGGGCAGATTGATGGCGATCGTTTTCGAACCCGCGTTGCAATCGCCCGCGTAATAAATCACGTCGTAAGCATTCAGGTCTGATTTGGATCCCGGTTTTTCCTGTTTGTATTTTTCTGGAACGGGAAGATTTTTTTGTAGACCAGGCAACATTTTGGTGTATTTGCTCAGCCGTTCGCTCCATTTCATATCTTTAATCAAAATAAAGCATTCGCACGCCGCTTTGTAACCAAACAATTTGTCTTCGTATGTTTCGATGGGTCCGATCACGATATCAATGGGATTGGTTTTCATATCCATCCAGAGCATATCGCTTTCACGATACTTGTCGGACAACAGCGCGTCCGCGCGAGCGTTCAAGTATTTTTTAAAGCCATCGTTTTCGGCCAATTTGGCCGCCTGTTTCATTTTCGCAGCGGCGATTTCAAATTCTTTTTTGAAAAACTTGCTGTAAGGAATGACCTGTAGTCGTCGATTGCCAGCTCGGCGGATCATCGTATACAGATTTTTCATGGCTTGTGCCTGTTCGGGATGTTTTTCGATCGCTGCGTTAAACTCTTTTTTGGTCATGTCCGCAGGATAAAAATTCGCGCCCAGCGGTTTGGGCCCAAAGCCTTTGAAAAATGGGCGATCCCCCTGGAGCCGATCCCAGGCTCCGTAGTTGACATTGGCAAAACTCACGTAACCAATGCCCTGTTTTTGAAGCTTTTTGAGCAACTCGGTGCGATCACCGTACGCCTGTTTCCAAAAAGCCGCATCCATCTGGCGCGCGGCATCCAACAGGATATAAATCATTTGACGTTGGTTGTCGCTCAAATGGCTCATGTCCGCCGTCAGTTTCACCAAAGCATATTTTGTAAACTCTGAGGGCTTCAACGGCTCTTGTTGCTTTGTAGTTTGAGCTCCGAGAAACGACGACATCGTCAGCAGTGTACAAATCACGATCAACGGCAAAATTCGGTTGCAGCGAAATTGACGGAAAAACATTGGCGCACTCCGAGGAAATATTATTTTTCGACTTTTATAATTATCCGTGCAAAACGCGGATGTTTCAATCGACGGCCAGACACACCCTGCAGGGATTGTACGAATCATCTATGTTGATCGAATAGGGAAAGGCAATTGTCAGATTTGGTAACGAACGTGACGGTCGAAAATAACACAAAAACAGCAACCTCATCAGAATCCGTCTGGATTTTTCCGGCCACGATGGTCGCCTGGATTTTGATCGTGGCCATTGCTTCGTGGCGTTACCACGGCACGCCGATTCGCCCCAAATCTGCTCCGGAAGATCAGTTTAGTGCCCGACGCGCGCTAGTCATTCTCGAAGATTTGGTGGGAGACGGCATCACGCATCCATCTGGAAGCGAACAAAATGCGGTAGTTCGTCAGCGAGTGATCGACCACCTCAAAAAATATGGCTACGACGTTGCACAACAAAAACGTACGGCTGTGACTCGTAGCGGCGAAAAAATTCCACTGGTCAATTTGTTTACCCGCTACCACGGGAAAAACCATGGCACTCCAAGCCAGCGGTTGATTGCCGTCGTCTCTCACTACGATTCTCGCGCGCCAGCGCCCGGTGCAGGGGATGATGGCGCGGGTGTTGCCGCGTCATTGGAAGTGGCGCGGATGTTGAAACAGATGCCACAACTCAATCACGACATTCTGTTTTTGATCACCGATGGCGAAGAACTTGGGCTTTTGGGGGCGCGAGAATTCGTCGACAAAAAAAAATTGCTCACGAGCCAAATCGATGTCGTGATCAATCTCGAAGCGCGGGGCACGGCCGGTCCGAGTTTGATGTTCGAAACACACCCGGATAATTCTGTTTCGGTACAGCAGTTCAGCGCCGCTTCACCAAAACCGTTTTGCGGCTCGCTGTTTTACGAAATCTATAAAAAACTGCCAAACGATACTGATTTTACGGTTTTCAAACAGGAAGATATTCCCGGTTTCAATTTTGCCTTTATCGGAGATGTCGAAAATTATCACGCTGAAAGCGATACGATCCAAAACCTGGACTTAAACAGTTTGCAGCATCACGGCGACAATCTACTCAGTTTGCTATTGGAATTGGACAAGGCTGATCAATTTCAACCAGGTCCAAATGAAACCAAGTTCCGCGTCTATTTTGATGTGATGGGCTGGTTTGTAATTGACTGGCCCGTGCATTGGTCCAGCGGACTATGGATTCTCGGATTGATCGGATGTGTTGCTGTGTACTGGTGCATCCGGCCTGAAAAATTGGCGCCTGAATCGACCGACAGCAACGTTCCTGCGTGGGTTGTTTGGTTCAACTCCAATCGTTGGATTCGATCGGCGTTTTGGATTTTGGTTATGATCGGTGCATCGTTAATGGCGGCCTTTGCTATGCATGCCGGTTTGCTTTCCGGTGAAGCTATTCAGCGCGGCTGGGTCAATGACGCAGTGGCCGTCGAGTTGGGTTACTGGTCCGTTGCAATCTGTGCCATTTACGTTTGTGTCTGGTTAGCCGAACAATCGGGACTAGAGAATCATATCTGGCTGGTCGTCATCGTGTTGTGGTCGATTCTGGGCTTGCTGGTGACCTTGAATATCGCCGGTGCTTGTTATTTGTTTATTATGCCGCTGTTGACAACAGCTCTGTTGTCGATCGTACCCGCTTTTATCTTCAAGCGATCGTTTCAGACGTGGGTGTTTTTTATCTTTGCCGTGTCTGTCGGTTTTTTCTGGCTACCGATGGAACGCATGTTTTACGACGCCGTCGGATTTCGGATTAATCTGCTATTGGTTGTGCGAATCGCGTTGGTCACGACGGCAATTTTTCCAATTGCATTTGCGACCCATGAAAAATGGGTTCCGCGGATTGCGATTTCATTTGCGTTTCTCGGGTTTGGTGCATCGATACTTTGTGTCGTTTGGACGTAACAATGGTTCGAATACATGCTTGCGTTTGGCTCCGAACCGTCCACAATAGTGACATGTCGCGTTTTAAGGAGCCGAGATGTCAGACAAAAAAACAAATGAAACCAGCGAAAAACCAGGTTTTGTAGAGCGGTACCTCGACCGGATCGAATGGCTGGGCAACAAATTGCCCGACCCTGCCGTGCTGTTTGTCATCGGCCTGTTTGTGACCTGGGCTCTTTCGGCAATCTTGTCCAACGTCGAGTTCACGGAAACTAAACCGGGAGCTTCGGCCCCGATCAAAATTGTCAACATGCTGACGCTCGACAAATTTGCCGACTTCATGGCAAAGATGGTCGAGGAATTCTACAAATTTCCACCGCTGGGCGTGGTGTTGGTAGCGTTGCTCGGCGTCGGCATTGCTGAACATTCGGGATTCATTAACGCATGTCTGAAAAAGCTGTTGGGAGTCACTCCTAAGAGTTTGTTGACCCCGATGTTGATTTTCGTCGCCATCATCAGTCATACGGCAGCCGACGCGGGTTACGTGTTAGTCATCCCGATTGGCGGCGTGATGTTTTATGCGGCTGGCAGACATCCGCTGGCAGGAATTGCCGCAGGGTTTGCGGGCGTGTCGGGAGGATTTAGCGCCAACTTTATTCCGTCGGGACTCGATCCACTCCTGTCGGGACTGACCGAGACCGGGGCGGCGGTGGCCGACGAGGGTTATGGCGTGAACCCATTATGCAATTGGTTTTTTACATCCGCCTCGTGCATCGTGATCGTTGCAATTGGTTGGTTTTTGACGGACAAAATTGTCGAGCCACGCTTGCAAAAAAACACGGTGGACGGCGACCCGGACGAAATGCCCAAAATGGAAACCCTTTCCAAACGAGACGAAAAAGCGATGTGGTTGGGGCTGTTGTCGATTCTTGTCAGCTGCGGACTGTTGGCTCTTTGGGCATGGCCCAAATCGTCGGCGCTGCGTGATGGCGATGGAGATTTGACATCCTATACCGTCGTTGTCAACGATTTCGGAATTGAGTCGTTTTACACCAATGCCGAAAAAAAAGCAGAACAGGAAAAAATCGAACAGGCCAAAAAAGAAGGCGTTACAACCGAAGCCAAGATTCCAGACCTGGATTTTGACAAAGTGGCGATGATCAAATTTTTGACCAACGGCGGACCTGCGGACACCGCGGGAGTTCAACGAAAGGATGTGATCAAAAAAATTAACGATACGGAAATCACATCAACCGCCCAAGTTGCCGCCGCAATACGGGCTGCCAAAAGTGGCGCCAAATCAACATTCGAAATCGAGCGTAATGGTCAGGCATTAAGTTTTGAAATGAAACCGGGAAAGAAAAAATTGCCGGGTGCGCGACTCATGAAAATGATTGTCCCGTTGATTTTTCTGATCTTTGTCGTTCCCGGACTGGTTTACGGATTTGTTTCGGGCAGCTTCACCAGCCATCGTGATGTCGTCAAAGGGATGTCGAAATCGATGGAAACGATGGGTTACTACTTGGTATTGGTCTTTTTCGCAGCCCTGTTCATCGCGGCTTTCAAGGCTTCCGGGATCGGAGATCTGTTAGCAATCAAAGGCGCGAACTTTATCAAGGAATCCGGAGCACCTCCCTGGCTCACAATTTTGTGTATCATTTTGCTGGTTGCGGCCGTTAATCTTTTGATTGGCTCGGCGTCTGCCAAATGGGCCATGTTGGCTCCGATCTTGGTTCCGATGTTGATGTATTCCAATCTTTCGCCGGAACTCACTCAAGCTGCCTATCGCATCGGTGATTCGTCAACAAATATCATCACGCCGATGATGCCTTATTTCCCACTGGTCGTCGTGTTCTGCCAACGCTACGTCAAGAAAACTGGCATCGGTACCGTCGCGGCAATGATGTTGCCCTATTCCATAACGTTTTTGGTGTGTTGGAGTATCTTTTTAGTGATCTATTGGCTGGCGGGAATTCCGCTGGGACTCCAAGCTCCTTACGAGTATACACCTCCCGCGTAGTACAAAGAGAACGATGATTATTAAGCTTCACAGAATTGTCGCGTGCGCGATTACGATTTCGTTTTTCGCGAGCACGTACGTATTGGCACAGGACGACAAACCACGTCAGCAGATGGTGGTCAAACAAATCGAAGGCTGGTCGGTCAAAGTAGATCCCACCCTGTTGAACGAAAAAAAAGAGGCTGGTGAAGTTGCATTGAAAGCTTTAGCCAACCATTTGCAACGCATCACCTATATCGTGCCTGCCGAAAAACTCAAAGAGTTGCGAAAGCTCCCCATCTGGCTCGAATTCAAAAACAAGAAACTGAAAAACATGCAATACCATCCCAGCAAAGGCTGGTTGGCAACCAACGGACATGATGTCCGGTTGGCAAAACATGTCCATATTCCCGTCGCAGCCGCACTGACTGATCGGCAGATGTGGGCCAAACATCCGTATGTCGTCCTGCACGAATTGGCGCACGCCTATCACGACCAGGTTTTAGGATTTCGACATGCAAAAATCATCGCAGCCTACAATGCTGCCAAAGCGAGTCGCAGCTATGAAAACATCCTGGATCATCGAGGCCGTAAAGTGCGACACTACGGATTGAATAATCCCAAAGAGTTTTTCGCTGAAGCGACCGAAGCGTATTTTGGCGTCAACGACTTTTATCCGTTTGTTCGCGCAGAACTCAAAAAACACGACGCAAAAACCTACGGCGTTATGGAAGAGATCTGGGGAAAGATTCGATAGTGGACTGAGCGGCAAGGCGCTAGCCGCCGGTATTGCAGAGTTCACCGGCGGCTAGCGCCTTCCCGCTCACATTTATTCAACACTGCCTAGCGCCTCGCCGCTCACAATTTCCGATTTAATCGGCATCAACTAATGCTAACACCTCGATGAAAAACGATTTTGACACTTTGGCTTCACAAAATCTTCATCAAATTCTGCTCGAATCAATAGCCTGAGAATCCGAGATTATTCTTGGGTTGATTACCTCATGGAAACGAGCTCCCAAAAAACGGCTTCAACATTCGGTTTCTTACCAGACTCGTCTTGTCGTTTCGATGTCTGTCCGCAGTTGGACGCAGGTTTTTCAAACTTCACTTGTTTGTCAGTAAATCAATGTCACACAAAACAAACCGCTCCGGGTTTACACTTGTCGAATTACTCACCGTCATCGCCGTGATCGCAATCTTGACTTCGATCCTGGTCCCCGCGGTTCAAGCAGTTCGCGCCGCCGCACGCCAAACACAATGTCGAGCCAATGTCAAAAACCAGGCAATGGCGTTGAATACTTATCTGTCAGAAAAAGGCCGATTCCCGATGGGTGCCAAAGGCACGATGCCCGCTCCGCTGTACGATGCAGCCAATCCGGATCACGCCGCTCAAGGGGCTGCCTGGTCTGCCTATATCCTGCCATTCGTTGAAGAAACAGCAACGTTTCTGGATCTGGGATTCACCGAAGCTGATAGTTGGGCCTCCGGCAACAACGAGGAAGCCTGTGGTTCAACTCTGCAGATCTATCGATGCCCTTCCGACATCGCACCCGCGCATTTTGAAACCAACGGAATGGCCGATCGCGTCCCGTGTAGCTACCTGGGTTGTGCCGGTGGCAACGTAACCGAAGACAACGCGGGCGATATGGACAATGCCGATGGTTTATTGTTCAACCGCAGCCGCGTCACCCCCAGCGAAATTCCCGACGGACTTGCCTCAACATTGATTGTTGGTGAATCCCTGTTTATCTGGGAAGCCTGTATGGATCACTGGTACATCGGGTCCGTCAACGTCGACGCCAATTTTGATTTCAGCGAATTTCTCGGCTCGACGGCCGCTCCAATTAATCGTTGGAAAAAAACCAATGACACGACTTGTAATGATCTGAACGAATTGTCATTTGGCAGCTGGCATCCCGGCGACGGTGCAAATATGGGATTTGCAGACGGCCACACAACATTCTTGCGTGGAACGATCGACCCCGTTGTTTTTAAAGCTCTGGGTACTCGAAACGGGCACGAAAAAATTCCTGAAGACCAAGGGTTCTAATGAGAAAAAGCTTGCTTGCCGTTGTCGCAGCCTTGGTTCTGTTTACCGTTTGTTCGTTTGGTATCAGTGGCTGTGGTGAAAGATATCCATCCGCACCAATCAACGAAAAACGTGGCGCCGGTACGGCGGACGATGAAGAAGATTACGAAAACGCTGAACCCGAGTTTGGCAATCGATAATACGCGACCGGTTTTTTGTGCGAGGGCTCATCGGAGTGGCTCATCGGAGTGGCTCATCGGGAGGGCGAGGCTCCTGCCGAGCCGTATTAGGAAGAGTTCTCATCCATTGTGAGCGGCAAGGCGCTAGCCGCCGGTTTGTTAGCGCTAACGAACCGGCGGCTAGCGCCTTGCCGCTCACAGGATCAGACCCTCGTGTTTCAAAGCAAAACAAACGTGCCCATGGCTCGGCAGGAGCCTCGCCCTCCCGATATGCCTCACCCGATCGAAAACAACTTGCTCGTTTAAACTTCGTCCCAATCGCCTTGCAAGTTGAAAACATAGTCAACCGCATCGATGTCAGCTGTACCCGTTTGGTTGGCTAACGAATAAACATCGACTTGCTGAAAATCTTGGACAAAAACAGACACGCTATTGAGATACGCGCGGACGTATCGATCGTTGCCTTGGAGCCAATCGTTGTCTCCAAAACCTTCCATGACTACCCGGTCGTTTTGACCGTTGCCTGAAACGCGAATCCGCTCAATGCCTTGCAGCTGACCTGCAAACGATTCTCCTTGCCAGTGGGTCAAGTGCCGCGTGATTCGCAACTGCTCCGCTTCGTGGCTCCCTGTAATGTAGGCCGAATCAGATCCTGATTTCGAATCGATCGAAATGTTTTCAAATCCGTAGGCGCGATTGAAAAACCCTTGACCGATCATCACGGTTTGATTGGCCATCCAGTACACGCGATCGTTTCCTGCCGAGCCAATCATCACTAAAGTATCACCGTCAGATTGATTGGCCTGAACAATCACGCGGCTGAAACCGTCAGCGGAAACATCAAACAGGCCGCTCGACAATGTTGTCTCGGTCGGAGTCATTTTGACGTGATCGGCACCTGCCGTTCCAGCAATCGTGATTTGATCATTGCCGTGGTGCGATTTTACAGAGACATTCTCAAGACCTTTGCCAGTAAAAGAATAACCACCGGTGAGCCGAACCAAATCCTGGGAAACGGTAACATTGTCACTGGTTTGAGAATCCGACAAATGCAATTCGTCATGGCCTCCGCCACCGTCGATGTCGATCGATTCAAAACCCCGAGCGACAATCACGCCGCTGTCGGAATCGACTTGGATTCGTTCCTGGCCCACATCAAAACGTTCGCCGCTTGCTGTTCCGGTAAAACGAAACTGATCTTGCCCACCGCCACCGTTGACGTAAATGCGATTAAACCCGTTGGCCGTGATTGAGCGGTTCGCCGTTTCGAACTGCGTAGCCGAACCATTGGATTCAAAATGTTCGACACCGGTTGACCCGTAGAAACTTGCGTAGTCATAACCTTGCGTTGCATTTACAGTAATATCGGTAAAGCCCAAAACCCGGTTCGTAAAACCTGCACCAGAAAGCCGAGTCTGAAAATGGTTGTACAACAGCCAGTCGTTGCCATCGGAATCATTCAAGGTTATTGAATCGTCCCCGCCCCCCTGATTACGAACCGTAATGTTTGAAAACCCGGTGGCATCGAGTTGATAGTCATGATTGGCCACAGTCACCGCATGAGGCGAAACTGTCACGTTGTCGTCTGTTGAGCTCAATCTCAGATCGAGCTTGTCATTTCCCGCCCCGCCGTTGATGACAACATTTTGAATATCCGCGTGATTGAATTGGTAGGCAACGTCATTGAGGATCACCGTAAAGCTTCCTGGACGATGGTCGGTCACGGTAATATTGTCTGAGTCGTCAGTCCCGTTGATTGACAACAGACCAGAATCGAAATTGACGAGATTCACCATCCGAACATCGAGTTCGCTGCTGTTGCCCGTAACTTTCAAGTAAAACTCTTGACCGCGGCTAAACGTCGCATCGAGCCGAACTGTTCCATTTTGCCCGTTGGCAGTTGCAACTTGATTGAAGTTGGCATCATAGAATTCGAATTGCAAATTTTCGTTGGGTGCGAATTGGCCAATGGCAGAAACGATTCCATTCTGATTGGCTGATACTCGGTACCAGTTTTCGCCGTGAATGGCTCCGGTCGAAAATGTCGAATCGGTAACGGCTCCCCAGTCGGTTGCCTCGAAATGGTTCTGAGACGTTGCTTGCAATGACAGGTCGATCTGATAGTGGCCAATTCCGGCCAATGTTTCCATCGAGAATCGGTATTGTTGGCCTTTGGCGACGTCAAACGTTATTTGATTGCCATCGATTTCAAAGGAATGACCGTCAAGCGTAAATTTTGTTTGCAGATCATGAGTTTGGGAAAACTCCAGTGTGACTGTTCCATCGGCGTCGGCAACAAACGAAAACGCATCGGTATCTGTAAATTTGCCAATGGTACCGTCGGCTGCGAGCGTATCTGAGAGGCGACCGAGATCCGTCGCATTCGAGAAACTATCTGCATGCCTGTCGGTCACGATGGCATCGATCGCAGCGCGGACATTGATACGATCATACCAGGCGTTGGTTGTCGAATCGTAAAACCGTGTGGCCGTTTCCTGAAAATGGCGATAGATGTCGTCTTGTTTCAAATCATGCTGACCCATAAATGAAAACGCTTCGCGCACCAAAGTACTCGCGCCCGCAACGTAAGGTGCCGCCATACTGGTTCCGGATCCTTTGAGGAATTTCCCTGAAGCGAAACCTCCGAACAAGTGATCTGGCACGGTGCTGAAAATGTCTTGGCCGGGCGCGACGAGAACGCGATCATTTCGTTGGCTGAAATCACTAAAGCCGCCATCGGTATCGTGGCTGGCGACTGGAACGACGTGGGGGCTGGCCGCCGGGTAACTCAAGCCCGGTGTCTGGTATTGCTGAAATCCGTTGCCAGCAGCGACGCTGATAAAAATTCCGTCCGCTTCGAGCAATGCAAATTCATCTTCGAGCTGCGCCCATTGGGGCACGTTGTCTGAATTCCACGCCACACCAAGCGAAAGATTTACGGTCGTAATGGGGTTGGCGTAATCATCTTTGTGTTCATGGACCCAACGGAGTGCACTTTCGATCCACGAAAAATCGCTGCGACCGTAGTCATCGAACACTCGCAGCGCCACTAAATCGGTTCCCGAAGCGACTCCGGTATGAACTTCGTCACTGCTGCCAATAATCCCTGAAACGTGAGTGCCGTGATAGCCGGCGGGACCATCATCGTACGGGTTGGCATCGTTTTCTGCAAAATCCCAGCCGCCAACGACTCGATAGTCTTCGCCGTACCCACCACCCAGCGCGTAGTGATCCCAAGCGATCCCAGAATCGATCACGGCGACCGTTTGTCCATCGCCATTAAACCCGTAATTCTCGTGAACGTATTGAACGCCGGTCGCCTGGTTGGCATCGTTGAGCAACGTTGTAACTTCGACCTGTTGCTGCGGCTGAGGTCCAGGGGCCTCGACAACATCGGTAACGGCTTGAGCGGTCAGGGCGATACGTTGTTCGAGTTGCTCCAGGCAATGTTGTTTGATTTTGGAACGGCGATTTTTTTTTGACGACATGAATGACTCGCGGCGCGCAGCAAATGGAATCTTGGTAAACATTGGGGTCATCAATGAACCAGAAACGCCTAGTCCGTGAGGCGCTGAGAGCTATGCGACCACGGACATTTTCGAGAGGGATTCGAAGAACGAAGGTCGCACAATCGCAGTGAGTTTTCCCCGCGATCGCTGAAAAAATATAAGTTGCCGCTAAATCAAATTGGCAATTTTGGCTCTGAAACTACGCGTCGAGATTTGATGTTGTTCAAATGCAACAACGGTGGTGTTTGCGGGAGAGCATGTTCCGATTAGGCAACATTGAAAACCAAGGCAATCCGCACAATCTGTACCTTGGCCACAAAAAAGCCGCATTTGCGCACCGCGATTTGACCGACGATAACGACAAAGGTTTGGCTCGAAAAAGCCCTTTTTTCTGTAAAAATTCGAATTGATATTGAGTTGCTATCATGGCCGCCACTTCTTTTTTTCGATCGCTGTATTTGAACTATCTGGTTAAACCCCAGTGTGAAAGAGCCGTCTTTCGAAGCTTGTCGAAAATCAAACCTCAGCGAATTGTCGAAGTTGGGATGGATAACGGCGAGCGAGCAATCGATTTGATCGAATTGGCCCAGCGCCAACGGCCGACCGTCGAAATTCGCTATACCGGCCTGGATTTGTTCGATGCCAAACCAGCCGCCGAACCTCTGCAACTCAAGGATGCTCACTGTATGCTGAAAAGCACTGGAGCGACGGTGCAGCTGATCCCCGGCGACCCACTGCAAACTTTGACACGTGTCGCCAATAACCTGACCAGCACGGACATCCTGGTCTTGTCCGCCGATGTCATGAATGCCGGCGAACCTGATTGGTATTATGTTCCACGAATGTTAAACGATCATTCGGTTGTTTTTGTCCAACGTGAAGTCGATGGCATCTTTGAAAAACTCAATTTCAAAGACATCCAGCTGCTATCCAAGAATCAAAATAACGATCGTCAAGCGGCCTGATTGTCAGCGAATCGTTTGATACCGATTGTGGTGATTCGGTAAAAACGTAAAAATTAGATGCTGTTCGCAGTCGATGGCTGTGATTCCTTGAGCTTCGTTTTAGCCGGAACATTTGGTGAGTTACGCGTCTATTGGTCCTATTGCTGTTCATTTGCCTGAAAAGGTCGAGACCAACGAAGATTTACAAGCTGAGAATCCGCAATGGGATTTGTCAGCCATCGCATCGAAAACTGGTATTCACCAGCGACATATTGCTGCAGAAGATGAATGTTCATCCGATCTAGGCGTTGCGGCTGCGGAAAAGTTGTTTTCCGAACATAACATCGACCCGCAGACAATCGACTACGTTTTGTTTTGCACGCAAACACCGGATTACCCACTCCCGACAACCGCCTGCCTGATCCAGGATCGATTGGGACTCCGCACAGACATTGGTGCATTTGACTTTAATCTCGGCTGCAGTGGATTTGTCTATGGCCTTTCGATTGCCGACGGGCTCATTCGTAGCGAAGCCGCCAAGCGGATTTTGTTTATCACGGCCGAGACGTATTCCAAATTTATTCACCCGACCGACCGAAGCTTGCGAACTATCTTTGGCGATGGCGCGGCAGCAACGTTGATTGAATCAAACCCACAGCGATCGATGCGACAATTTCGATTCGGTACCGATGGTTCAGGCGGCGATACTTTGTTGGTCACCGAAGGCGGCCATCGAATGGAGTCCGATGCCATCAAACCGCGCCACCGAAAACGTTGGCCCAGCCAGTTGTACATGGACGGCCCCAGCTTGCTCAGTTTTACCGTCGGAGCCATCCCCAAAATCATCGATGAAATCCTGGACAGCGCCAATTTAACCAGCGACGAAGTTCAATATTACTTGATGCACCAGGCCACCAGGAAAATGTTGGAGCAGTTGCGATCGGCTTGCAACGTCGATGAGGAAAAAATTCCGATTCGGATTCAGGACATTGGTAACACGGTCAGTTGCACAATCCCGATATTAATCGACGACATGCGCCGTGATGGAAAATTGTCGGCCGAACATCACAATTTGCTCGTCGGTTTTGGCGTCGGTTGGTCTTGGGCGTGTTGTGTGTGGCAAGATATCTGGTTGGGCGATCATTAAACAGCGACGACTTACAATTTCACTCACTGGCTCTAGAGCATTTTTCAGAACATTGTTCGCGGTTTTAGGAAGCTGACCGTTCCCGATGATCGTTTAATTTCGAATGGCCGGTGGGAACCGGCCCTACAAAAAGCTGGACTAGTCGGGCGAAATTCGTACGCCTTTGATAAAACCGTCGACGACCAATTTTTCGTCGACCCACCCCTGAAAATAGCTGTTGATCAGCATGCGCGGCCGCAGTTTAAATCGCTGAACCATAACAATGAATTTGTCGCCCGGTTTGACCGGTGCGCGAACTCGCATATCGTCGACGCCGCCCATACCGACCAGATCGGATTCCAACAACTGATATTTGATGCAAAAAAACGAACTCAACTGGGCCGCTGTTTCGCACATCACCACACCTGGCATAATGGGATAACCGGGCATGTGACCGCGGACCCAGAATTCGTCTTCGGTCACATCTTTGAAACCAACACAATTTCCAGCCTGGAGATCTTCGTATAAAACGCCGGTGAGCAATTGCATTTCGTACCGATGTGGATTGACCTCTTCGATTCCCTGGACATCGATCATCACATTGGTGGTGTCAAATTTTGAAAAATCAACAATGGGCTGTCGTCGATTTACGGTCTTGGTACTGGACATTGCAACTCCAAAGAGATGGAACGGCGAGCCAACTTACCCGTGGCTTTACCTTTATAAAATCATCTAAAATGAAAGCAATTTCAACGTTTACAAATCAATATTTGCGATAGTTGAATAATATTCGGCAATTTGCTGGACAAGATTGATTATTTTCACTGTCAGAACATCATTCAAGCGTGATCAACGTTCAAAAAAATCTAAAAAAGAGATCGAAAATATGAAACTCACAACTACTGGTAAACTGATCACATTGACTGCCCTGATACTACTGGGATCAAAAATGCTAACCGCTCAGGAACTTCCGAAACTTGGCGACCGGTTGACCGACAAACAAGTCGTTGCATTCGCCAAACTCGCATTAAAAGGCATGGATCAAGAGTATCCTAATAAACCGTCAAATGTGATGGATAATGCCGATGACGTGAAATCGCCCAAAGAAATGCATCCCGCATTTTATGGCTGTTTCGATTGGCACAGTAGCGTTCACGGCCATTGGATGTTAGTGAGATTACTGAAACAATATCCCAAAAATTCGTTGGCCAAACAAATTCGTACCAGTCTCAACCGCCACCTAACGGAAGAAAAACTGAAAGCCGAAGCCGATTATTTTGCTGCCAAACATAACAAATCGTTCGAGCGAATGTACGGCTGGGCCTGGTATTTTCGGCTGGTCGCAGAGTGTCACACTTGGGATGATAGCGACGCCAAAAAATGGCGCAAAGCACTCGGGCCCCTGGAAAAAATCCTGGTGGAACGCACCCATGACTATCTCCCCAAGCTGACTTTTCCGATTCGCACCGGCGTTCATCCCAATACGGCATTTGCGCTCGGCCAAGCCTTGGACTATGCCAGAATTGTCGGCAACAAAAAACTCGAAGCGCTCATCGTCAAACGCAGCAAAGATTATTTTGCGGCGGACACGAATTACCCGTTTCATTACGAACCGTCTGGGCAAGACTTTTTTTCAGCGGGTTGGAATGAAGCCGATTTGATGCGGCGCGTGCTGTCCAAAGATGAATTTGCCAAATGGTTCAAGAAATTTGCACCTCACGTCGACGAGCCGTCGAAAATGCAACAACCCGTTGAGGTCAGCGATGTGACCGACGGCAAAATCGTGCATCTCGCAGGATTGGATTTATCACGCGCTTGGTGTCTGCAAGGCGTTGCCGCACAGTTGTCGGATGACGACCCTCGCAAAAAAATCATGTTGGACTCGGCAAAAAAACACGCCGCCATGGGGTTCAAATATGTCTTTAGCGGCAGTTACGAAGGTGAACATTGGCTCGCCACGTTCGCCATTTACGCCTTGGATCGAGTTGGGGTGAAGTAAGCTTCGGTCGCTCGACGGGCTCACGTTGTGAGCGGCAAGGCGCTAGCCGCCGGTACGTTCATGCATCGTACCGGCGGCTAGCGCCTTGCCGCTCACAGGATCAGGCTTAGGAGCAAGCGAGTGGTTTTTGCGCGGACGAACTACTCGCTCGCGCTTCGTGCTTGTATCAACTGCAATTGATTACCTCACAAGGGTTCAACTAGTTTTTTCGCCAAATCTGAGGGTTTATTGTGAAAGTTGTTCACCTGGAATTCCGCCAAGTTGAGGTTGGAATCTCTCGCCAACTACCTGTCGGAACTCGATGACATAGTCCAATGAAAATCTTCAAAAATTGCTGAAATGGAAAATTTTCGGCAAAAAAAATTTGGATTCTGTAGCCGTAAAACGACCTGTCTATGCCAACAAATCAATCACCTGGCAGCAAAAACAGGCCGATACAGCGTGTCAAAAAATTCTTTACCAAATAACAACTCGAGGGCAAAACGATCAAGACGATTGCCGAAGAACTCGGAGGCGATCACAATCCCGAAACACTGCGTGTGCGCTATCATCGCATCAAAGGAAGATTAGCGACTCAAATCAAAGAAATAGTTCAATGAAATTAACGCGGGAATAATCAGAGATTTCATTCAACACGCAAAATACCATAGTCGGTTATTAGTGTTGGCGGAGCCATCGATTTGCTAATCCAGGTAATCTTTGTCTTTGAGCCGCTGCGGAACATACTCTTCGGTCACATACGAAATGTCCTTGCTGATCAATGACTCCACCTCCAATTTGAAATCGTTGTCGAGCATGCGTTTGATCTCTTTTTGCCAAGCTTTCTTTTTCTCGAACCACGGGTACTGGGCAATTTGTTTGGCGCGTTTTTTATCCGTCTCATTCAATTTGATGATCACACTTTCGTTGAGATCGCAACGTTCGAAATCCAAACTGCGCAACCCCATGAATTTGGCGGCGGGAACGGCCATCCGCTGTGACTCAAAAGCCAGATTAATCGAGCCCTGTTTAATCACGCTGTAAATGTAATACCCCCAAGGATCGTTATCGAGCAAACAATAAATCGGCAACTTCAATTCATTGTGTAAACGATTGAGCAAACGCCGCACACCGCGCGGGGGTTGGCCGCCACCATGTGTTAACAAACAGTTATATTTCTTCCAAAACTCATCCTCGACGAATCGCGAAAACACCGTATCTTTTTCAACATGCAGAATAAATTTGGCCTTACAAGCTTTGAACTGCACCAGATCGGATTCCACGATCGACGGGATGCTATACCCGTTGCGGCCGACGCGACGACAATTGAGTTCCGTGCCATCGTCAATCAAAGTCAAATCACCAAACAAATTTCCTTTGTTTGAGGCATACAGATGCAGCTCTTCGCGGAGTGCATTGAGTGTCACTTCGATGTCTTCGATAATTGGGTCACAATCACTTTGTTCGTCAAACGTATTTTCGTTGGTACCTTCGATTTTGTGTTTGAGCATGTAATACAAACCCCGGATCGAAGTGGATTTGCCACCGTTAACCAGTTTTTTGCAGCCGGATCCAACCAGCATCGTTTGCATGTAGCTCTTGGCTTGCGACAGATTAAATAACTCGCGCCGGTTTTTGTTGCTACCCATCTCGATGATTTTTCGAGACCGGTTGAATTTGACGTTGGACAGCGAACGCGACGGGATATCCACGTGGGGAGCACGACTCCGCTGTGTGATACTAACCACGCCATCGGCCAGTTCTTTGAGAGATTTAATCGTTTTTTTATCGCGTGTTGAAAGCGAGGCAGCGCCATCGCCATTGGACGACGGTGTCTTCTTCTTTTTGACTTTCTTCTTGACAACTTTTTTGCGAACGACTTTTTTCTTTTTGGCCATGGCTTGTCAAAAGGGGGTTGAAAATTGATGTGTTTAAAACAAAACAGTGTCCGTCACGTCCTTGCAACTCATCTGCCACCTTGAAATGTTGCAGCAGCAACTCGTTGCCGTTTATTCGACCGACAATTATTTGAATAACTTTCCTTGTTTGCCGTTTTTCGATGGTGAGCCGTTGGTCGACGGCTCGACATGATCGACGATCAAAACGTTGTCACCGTACAACTCCGACTCGTCGGTAACTTTTTTACCTCGCTTGTCGAGTTTCGTATCGGCTTCCTTGGTTTTGCGTTGGGCAATTTTTAGCAAGTTGTCGTAGAGCTTCTGGCGATGAGTCCCATTGATGTCGCTGACGGCAGTCGCGACTTCGCCGAGGTATCGCAAAAAGATACTCCGGCGCTCACCTTCCTGTTTAATACTTTTACGACGCCTGAGAAACATTCCCAATTTGCGTCCCACCGCCTGGAGTGCCAGACGAAGGTCTTTTTCGATCTCGTCATATGACGCGATAGCTTCCTTGGATTCGCTGGTAAACGGCACCCAAACACTGGCCATGTGAACCATGACCGTAATCGGGCCGGTGGGCAACGAGCCACGTGATTGAGAAAGTCCGTAGCTCCGCCAATTGGTTTGCATGACGGTTTTGGTAATCGCGCAATCGCCCATTTTGAATTGCAAGGGAACGCGATTGGCATAGCGGAGGATCTGCATCGACTGGCTGTCACCGACACTCACATCTTGCATCGCCTCGAACAACGCCACCCGTTCATTGGATTTGAGTTTGCTGGGAGACTGACGAGTCCCCAGTTTGGCTGATTTGATGATTTTGTCCGCACCTTCAGGACCCAGACCATCAAATGTATTGATCAAAAATTGTTTGACCGTTCGCGAGTCCGTTTCGTTGAGGTACTGATCGAGTTCTTCGGCACTGACTTTTTTGGTCGATACAGCACCACCATAAGCCAGCGCGACTTCGATTTGAAACGGATTGCCGCGATAGACCGATGGAGGTCGCGTCGCGGCGACATAAAACTCACCGGGCACCACCTGGTACAGACCTTTGAGTAACAACTCTTCACCAATCGGCGCAATACAGTCGGTGGACGGTGCGCTGATTTTGGTTTCCTGAATCGCCTGATAAAGCTTGTCGGCCTCGCTGCGACCGATTTTTTTGGTCGACGCACGAGTGCTGATGCCCGCGGCTTCACAGATACGCCGCGCAACCGCCGAACTGACGCGCGAAAAATTACCGGTCAAAAACTGTGAAACGGTCGAAGCGTGTTTTTCTTCCTTGAGCATCGACAGGAGCCGGCCAAGTTCGACACCATAAGGATGCGGCTTGATTTCTTTGGCTTCCGGAGGCAACTGCTCCGTGCTGCGCGTATACGATGTCTCGTTTCCGTCGGGATCAAAATAATGAATGGTGACATGCGGGTTGGCGATGGCGGTCTGTTGCAAGTATTCGTCAACACTGCCTTTGCCTCGTTTGTAGGCCGCCTCCATTTCGATCGAGACCATCGTACCGCTAATCAGACCCTTTTCCTTGCCGTCCTCTTCGATCGGTGGGATGACGGTTTCCCAGACAATTTGTTTTTTGGTGCAGAATTTCTCAGGATCTTTCGGCAGATCTTCACCGTCACCGCGACCGTTGTGAATTTCCGGGTTGTTGGTTTTGGTGTTGATCTGGATTTCAAAATAATGGGCCGGTTTCCGCTTGGAAACTTTCGAGACAATTTTGATCGGTTTGCCCGTGGTGAGCTGGCCATACATTCCCGCAGCGCTGATACCGATCCCTTGTTGGCCGCGGCTCATTCTCAATCGATGGAATTTCGAGCCGTACAGCAATTTTCCAAAGATCAGCGGAATTTGTTTTTTGACGATTCCGGGGCCATTGTCCTGAATCGAAACTTTGAATCGATTTTTACTGGTTGCATCAATCCGGACCCAGAGGACAGGAACGATCCCCGCCTCTTCGCAAGCGTCCAACGAGTTATCAACCGCTTCTTTGACGGTTGTCAAAAGAGCTTTGCGGGGATTGTCGAATCCGAGCAGATGCCGGTTTTTCGTAAAAAATTCGCTGACCGAGATACTGCGCTGCTGTGCGGCCATGGATTCAGCGGTCGCACGACGTCGTTTTTTCGTCGTTTTTTTGGTCGACGATTTTGCCACAAAAAGTACTCCTTTACTGTTTCAAAACGAATGGTTTGCCGGAGATACAACCGGCAAAATTCAGCTTTAAAACATTCCAAGCTACGTAATTTGTGGAAATTATACCGATAAGGCAGTTTCGGTTGAAGACAGTTCTGACGGTTGTATCACAGCTGATTATCAATTCTGTGGGCCCGTCTGGGCAAATGGCTCAGAACGGTTTTGCTGGTTGACGAACAAAACGGTGAAAGAGCCGCCGTGTGCGTGTTGCGCGCGACGAATCGTATCATTTGTATTCGGTTCGCTCTTTCTCAGAGGCAGGATGCCGAATACACAAAGCGAACAGGAGCCGCGAAATGAACCACAGCCTTCGAGCATTGTCAGCGTTATGCGCTGTCGCCCTGGGGTGCGTTTTGGTATCGAATGCCAACGCCCAGGATAAAGTTGCCCCGAAAAAGACACAACAAGTTGCCGCCCACCAGACACCTTTGGCCGCCAATCTGTTTTACAACTACTACACCCAAGGTGCGAACAACCAAGTCAACGCACAAATGTACCTGGCACCACGCCCCGTTCCGGCGTACGTTGGCCATTCTTATTACACCTACCAACCCCTGATGCCCCATGAGCACATGTACTCGCATGTACGCAACTATTACAAATGGTACGCAGGTCCTGAAGCATTCTACAATCAAGCTTGCAATGGTCACTGCCCAGGTGGCGGATTGAACAAAACAACCGTCGTTTGGTCGAGCAACCGCAATTACGTTGGTCCCTTGGTTTCGAGTCTCGCACCATTTAACCGCTGGCATTACAGAATTGCCAACCACTGGTATTGCCCAGAGACTGCTAAAAAAGCACTGAATCCTTACGGCGCCAATCTTCGCCTGAGAGGTTCTTTGCGCGGTGGTTGCGCTGGTGGCAATTGCGGCGGATCAGCAAGTGGCAATTGTGGTTCGACCGGTGGATGCGCCAGCGGCGGATCTGCTACAAAACCCAATCCTTTCCGCCTTTCGCGCTAGTTTTTTGCATATAAAAGCGACTCGTCCAGAGTCGCTATTTGACCTATACGGGCGATCGCCGATTAGTCGCCAATTTTTGAAATTTTTACTTTGGGAATAACAAATGAAAACTCAAATCTTCAGCGCGATTGTATGTGTCGCGGTACTGGTAGCATTTTCCAGCACCGCTGATGCACAAGGCGTCAGCAGTCCTTCCTGCCCACAAGGTGTTGGATTGGGCTCGTGTGGTATCGGCGAGATTCAAGCGAAATGTGTTTGCACCCGAACTGGCTATCCAAAATTGCGGCACCAGTTACGGTATGCTCATTGGGATAAATTCAGTCCACGACCTTACTATTCGTATAGTCGACACGGCATCGAAGCCCAGCGCACTCACGCTTGGAACCAACAGCAAATGCAACACTACCCGTGGCACTGCAACAATAGCTATTGGCAATACGGGCGACCGACCGCTTTAGTCGTGCCACCCAACGCAGCGTTTCAAACCCAATACAGTTGGGGAGTCGCTAACACTCGCAGTGTTCCGATTTATCACCAGTTTGGACGACCATACCCTGGACCCGCCGTTGCTCCTGCACCAGGAAGTTTTCCTGCGGCTCCTTACTGGCCATCGAACACGACACAGCTCGGAGTCTATCCCGTACGAGCCCCGTTTTAGTTCGGAGCTCTTTATTGTGACGAGCTGAAAAACACCAACTTTTGAGTTGACAACTTGAGATGAAAGCGGAGTGGCCACAACACTCCGCTTTTTTATTGCTAGCTGTTATCGGTTCGTGAACGCGCGTCATCAAAGTGATTTTGTTGAGCTTTCACGTTGATTCGGCAAAGCCGGTGGATTTGCACCTAAAAACACGTGATTTCTGTTGATCATTGCAATTGGCACGGGAAGTGTATTTATCCTGGATCGTCATCACAATTGATCAAGAAAGGAATTGAGATGTTTTTTACAGAAATCCTCGGATTCGGCGGACTCGCAATTTTTATCATGGCTTTGCTCGTCACCACACCTGTCAAATTTCGCTCGTTTGTTTAGTCGAACGACAACTGGGAGGTGGCGAAAATGAAATTAACGGGAAGCGGAAGCTTGTTTCAAGAGATCAACAAACTTGGTACGCCACGGATTATCCTTCCAGTTTTTAACGGTTTGCTCCAGGTAGCGAATGAGCTGTACTGCCTGCTTTGATTGTCCCAACCGATGTTGCATCAGAGCGACATGATATTTTGCTTCGAGCCAGGTTTCTGAATTCGGTCGCGTCTTTCTTGCGATCAACCGCCACTGCCTGAGTGCCAATTCTCGCGACGATTTTTGTTTCTGTGTCGACAAGGCACGAGCATGTTCCAGCAGATAACGAAAATTCTGCGGATGGGATTTGACCAATTGAGCAAATGATTCGTTGGACTCTTTAACCTTGCCAACCGAAAGCTGCGATTTCGCTTTGAGCAAAAGCCAGCGCGCGGCATCCGCCGACGGTGCTTTGATGCGATTGGCAATCGCCAATTTGATTTCAGACGCCGCGGAAGATTTAAAAAACGGGTCAACACTGGCAAAACCCTTCAACCAGGTTTTGGAGTCTTCCGCTCGAACAACCAACGAACCGAGGAGTTTTTGTGCGTCATCTTTTCGCGATTCATCCGCACTGAATGCGACAATCAACCAGATTCGCGCCGCTAATTTTTCTTGCTCCTGAGAATTGGAATGGTCAATGATGGCGTTGAGACTCTCGATGGCTTGTGCCATCTGTCGGTTGTTTTGAATTTGAATCTGGGCTTTGAGTACTGCGATTTTGTGCTGCGGTGTTTGCCACAATTTGTTGTCCGCTGGCAACATTTTTTGGCAGTGCTGGAGCAATGCATCAATTTGTTTGCTGTCGGTCGTGTTCGCCACCGCGTTTGTGCCACAGATAATCAGGTTGTCAATATTGTCGTTGAATTGCTTGGTGGCGGGTTTGATCGACGCGTACATCTGAAAAGCCCGATTGAATTTTTTGTTGTGTTGCAACAAGCGTGCGAGCCACGTTCGCGCTTGGGCATCGACTTTTGACTGAGGCCAGTTGTTAATATTTTCGGTCAGCCATTTTTCGTATTCCGCCGTTTTTGTAGCATCACCGCGTGCCGCTTGAGCTTTGTTCCAACACGCCAACAAATGGGCTTGCGGGGCTGATTTATGTTCAGTGAACCGATTGGCCAACAATCGAAAACGCATAGCAGCGTCGTCATATTTTTTGAGTTGCTGCATGATCGTGGCAACTCGATAGGCAATCGAAAATGCGGAATCGTCTTGATTCTGTTCGACCGCAATATCGTAGGCGGAATCGAAAACCTCGATCGCTTTATCGACTTCCTTTTTTCTGACGTGTTGTTCGGCCAAACGAACGAGAATTTCAACGTTCGAGGGCAGGGCGGCCGTTCGGGCGACGTCAACCATCAGCAGATCGCTGATCCGACCCCAGTACGTTCCGTGAGTTCGCTTGATCTGATCGCTGAACCCGACAGCGACTTGCTGCCAACGTTTTTTTCTGAGGGCGGTCTGCTCCTTTTCAGCCATTTTCAGAGCGATTTTGACCAACGTAATATCGAGTGGCTGAAATTCATGGCATTGAAAATCCTTGAGTTCGAGCCGCCCAGCCATTTCATGAAACGTATTGTTGGCGAGTCCAAGTTCCAAAACCTGATGGCTGAGGCGTTGCTGCTGGAGCTCAGGCCAATTTCGTTTTTGGAGCTCGGCAATCAATTTTTTTGCTTCGGCCAATCTTCCGGACAAACGCTCAACTTCGATCTGTTGAATTTGGACTTCGAACCACAACGGCTCGGTCTCTGAGATTTGACGACGGACGACGTTCAATTGATTATTGACCAATCTCAACGTATCAGATCGATTGATGCGGTCGGTTGCTGGATAAAGTTGTGCGCGATTGAGGTTACACGTCGCGATTTGGAATTGCACGTTGTGCTCCAGTGCGCCGAGTTGATTGGCCAGCAAGAACGCTTTGTCGAGCGGTTTTTCACGAATCCGTTCCGCTTTAATGCGGCCAATTTCTCGCAGCGCAACTTGCAGTTTGTCGATCGCGCGACGCAGCAGTGCCAAAGTTTGCTGACGTTGAACATCGGACGGTTTATCGCGAAATTCCATTTCACGGCGGAGACTTTGCGCATGAGTCAACGGAATCAATGCATCTTGGACGACAACCAAAATATGTCGCGGGCGATTTCGCGTGTCCTGTTGATAATTGGTTGACATCTGCTCCAAGTTTTTCCAACTTGTGGTTTGCTCGGCCGGACGAGCATTGACGGCAATGGCGGTCAGCGTTTTCAGATGTTCAATGATCAAATCGTTTTTTTGTCGATCGTCAAGGTTTTCGTCGGCAATACGTTTCCGACAATACTGATCGGCAAGCGTAAACAACTGACGTTGCCGAAGCCCTTGTAACAGTTTTTGATCATGGGTTTGCGAATTGGTTTGAGCGTCGAGCGTATTTTCCACCAACGTCAACAACGCCCCCAGGACGGCGAATCGAAACGCAATTGTCATCAACGGTTGGATGTTCATGATCATAAACTGCTTTTGTTCACCGCAAAGGAAACTTTTTCAAAGCCGACATTTTTGGCAGCATCAAATATTTTGATCACCGGGTCGAGCGGAACTTCGGAATCAGGATGAATAATCACCGGGGCATCATTTTTGACTTGAAATACCGACGTCAATCGATCCATGACTTGGGTCAGCGAATTCAATTCCACTTCGTTCAGCGTAAATCGTGGCGTGCCCGCATCCCATGTAATCCGAACGATGACTTTTTCAAAATCTTCCTCGGGCAATGGTTCACTGGCATCCGTGCTATTGGCGCCGAGCTGCGATGACAGACTACTGGGCAACATGTATTCAATGATTTGAAAACTCGCGGTCCAGACAAAAAACACCAGCAGCAAAAACACGACGTCGATCATCGGCGTCATTGTCGAATCCATTTGGCTTTCGCGTTGGAACAAATTGGGGCGTCGCATTATCGGTTTTGCTCCTTGCGATAAACCGCATAAGTGACATTCCAAATCTTCGCTCGTGTGCAAGCCAGCATGACCGGTTCGACATTACCGTAAACTGCGTCGCGGCTGGCGCGAATTCGAACCTCGATGTTGTCCCCCTGTTCCGCGCGAACCGCGCTGAGAAGCTGTTCCAAAGAGACTGGCGTTTGGATTCGCCCTGCCACAAACAATTGCCCGTCTTGTTCAACATTGACGATCACCCGAGGTCGGTTCTCATCAGTATCTTCTTCACCCGATGGGGCAATCGGTAGTGCGAGATTCGGACGTGATTCTTGACGGACCAGGTGGCTGGAAACCAGAAAGAAAATAATCAACAGAAAAACAACGTCGATCATTGGCGTCATGTTGAAGCCAACTTTGGAACGGGTTTTTGTTGGAATTTTCATCGGATCGGGGTCTTACGATTTTTTGGTTTTAGTCGGACGCAACGGTGAAAAAACGTGTTGGGCCACATAAGCCGCTTCGGCAATGAATTGATCAATGCGGTTTCGAAAAATGGCGAAAGCTCCAATCGCCGGAATGGCAACGATCAACCCTCCAACCGTTGTCACTAGCGCTTGATAAATGCCTTCGGCCAATTGCGGAGCGCTGCCTGCCTGATTCGAAGCAACCTGCTGAAACGCGGCAATCATCCCTATCACCGTTCCCAGCAGTCCGACCATCGGGGCAATGTTGCCAATCACGCTGAGATATTCAACTTTGCGAAGCAGTCGCGCCGATTGTTCGGCCAAGGCATCTTCGAGCGCTTTCTCGGTGGCGCTCCAACCATATTTCAGTTCCGAGATTCCATTCATCAAAACAAACGACAACAAACTGGGGTGATCCACGCAGGCTTGTTTCGCATCTTTGACGTTACCTGCCACCAGTGATTCGCGAACCGTCTCGCTGAGGCCCGGAGGCATAATGTCCTTGCGGCGAATTGTCATGATCTGATCGAAAATCAGGTAGGCTGCGGTTAGCGAAAGCGCGAGCAGGATCAATATCATGATGGCGCCAACCACACCGCCAGCAAAGACGATCGAAAGAAAACCCGTGGGAGCTTCTGTGGCTTCAGATCCACCTTCAGCAAAGGCGTTTGATGAGAAACCAAGAATGGCGATGGCAAATGCAAACACAAACAGGATTGCGCGCCGTCGCGTATTTGTTCGAAGCCGAGTGTGCGGTTTGTTTTTCATAGATCGCGTTTTGTAATCCCTGATTATTTTTTAAGTTGTGCCCCAGCCGATTTGCCAAATTCTGTGTTCGGAAATTTGACGGCCAATTCCTGCAAGATCTTTTTTGCACCTTGGGGGTTTGATGTTTGTAGCAATTTTGCAGCAGTGTGCAAAGCTGACGCCGACAATCGGTGTTGCGTTGGAAACAGAATCGGAATCCGCATCGCCTCGACGGCAGCCAGATCGCGCGATGTGCTGGAAAGTTTGGGATTGTTGGCGTAAGCGCCAGTAATGACAAAGTATCCTCCGTAGCGAACCGGTTCAGGAAATTTTTCCAGCTTGCGTTGCCACGACTTCACTTCGGAAGCGTCGGCTACCAGCATCCGCGATCGCCAGATTTGCATCGTGGCGATCCTGGCGACGCGGGGATCTTTGCTTTGTTTGAGTTTTTGTAGCCGTTCGATGGCTTGCTCTCGTTTCATTGTCGACATCAGAAAACTACAACCCATCAGTGCGAGAATCTCGTCGGAATCGCCCATCCATTTTTCAGCCGCAACCGTCCGATTCACGTTCGGATTGATAGGTAACCAAGGTACAGGAATAGCAGAAAAAAAACGGCATTCGGATTCGTTAGAAAGCATGCTCGCAAACACTTTTGCCGCGTCGAGCCAGTTGCCGTTTTCGCGCAGCGTCTGAACCAGCGAGGCCTGAATCACACGCTGGACCCAGGGTCGAGGTTCTTGATCGAGTGCTTC
Source organism: Pirellulaceae bacterium (assembly GCA_028280445.1). GTDB lineage: Bacteria > Planctomycetota > Planctomycetia > Pirellulales > Pirellulaceae > JANQLU01. Next base: position 428,559 of record JANQLU010000136.1, read on the forward strand.
GCGAAAAAATTTGATGGCACCGACGTAGTTTTTACTTGCCAACTGTTCGTCACCTCGCAGATGAGGTGTCGTGTACCGTGTCGATACCTGGCGAACCTGCGACGCGGGAATGCGACGTTGGTTGTCGCCAATTTTGATGGTCAAAATTTTATTGTTGTAATCGACAATCGTACCGGTACGCGTTTGTACCGGTTTGGCCGGATCAACTTGGTAAGAAACAGAATCCTGAGCGCCCAGGCGAGAGACACAAAGTATCTGGACAAATACTGCAAAATACAGAGCAATCAATCTCAATGGGCACCAACATCCGAATAACAAGAATTTGGCAAATTCAATCGTGTGATTTATTTATACCAAAAAACACGTGCTCGCTGCCGGATGCATTTCAGAGCAATTTTTGACCGGAAATTTAGCTATTTCCTCAACTCGCGTGATTTGTGACACGATTGGTCACACAACACTGAGTTTTTGCCCAAAAAAAAGTTTGAAACCGTGGATTCAGGGTCTGACGGACCAGACGTGTCACCGGTGAAACGAAGAATTGTGGTCGAAGTCAACGATTTTGGAGACCACAATGAATCGCCCCGTATTCCAGCAAACCGAACAACAAAAATCAGACGCCTCGTTCAGAAATCAGCGAACCGGTTTGGCCAGTGCCGAAGAAATCGTCACATTGATTCTGCGACGTTATGGCTTGGACGAAGATATCGCAGACGACGCTGCCGAATCGGTCGAACTGCAGACCGAAAAGCCCGCGACCGTCCCCGTGGTGTCAACCGAACCTGGTGTTTTGCAACAACAGTCATTTTGCTGGGAATGAACGCTATTGTTCGGACTGCAACAGCTTGTGATATATTTCACGACTTGACTTCTTCGGTCCGGAGCTATGAATTGATAGACACAGGTTTTTCATCCTTATCCTCATCTCGACGCTTCCACCACCACACTTTTCTGATTCCTGCCTGATCAAGTTGATTCGCGGCCGATCACGATGATCTCATCGAAAGGTTTGCGCGATGAACCGTTCTGTTTCTCAGCGATCGACTGGTCGAAAATTTTTGTCTTTGATCTACAAAAGTAACCCGTTTTATCTGATCAGCTGCGCCATTGTGCTGTTTGGCGTCCAATTGTCGCTGACGCGGCATCCCGATTTTGGAGCAAGCCCGATACCGGTTGCAATTGTTTTTGTTGTCTTTACGACGGCAGCAGCCATTGCTGGAGTTATGATTGTTCGCCTCGGACGTGTCTGGGACGATGCTCGGACCATCTTTCTGATTTTACTGCTGATGTTTTTTGCGTTGGCATCGAGCTTCGATCAATGGTGCCTGGACCGGCCTGAGGTCGCGGCGGTTATCCTGACGTTGGGGTTTTTGTTCTCCGTCATCGTAACTGAATTTGTCTTGAGATCGCTGTCGATCAAGTTCCCCGGCTTTTATCGTTCGGCCTACTGCGTCATTCTCGGTACGACATTTTTGTATCCGATTTCGTTTTCGACTCGCAACGCCGTCGCGCCCGATTTACATATGGGGTGGTTGATCCTGGGCTATCCGGTTGCCATCAGTGTCGGCTCATTGATATTGTTATCCGCCATCCGACAGGGCCGTCGGGCATTGGCAAAAAACGGGACGCCGTGGCTCTGGCCGTTTTACCCTTGGTCGGTGTTTGTCATTATCTTGCTGGGCGTGGTTGGACGAACGTTCATGATTGGATCGTCGTTCGACACTGCGTCAGACCTTTCGTTGCAACCTTATTTTTTCTCACCACTGGTTCTAGCGTTCTGTTTGATCCTGCATGAGATCGGGTTTGTCGAATCCAACAAAACGGCCAAAGCACTCTCGTTGCTCCTTGCGCCGTCGGTGTTGTTGTTGGCAGGTATTTCGAGCAATTTGTTAAACGGCGTCGAATTTGTGGAACACGTTTGCGAAAGTGTCGGATCTCCGATCTGGCTGACTTCTGTGGCACTGATTTTCTTTTACGCCTACTGCTTTAGCAAACAGACAACGGGCTCTGAATTGGCGCTGGTTTTGAGTTTGCTGCTGGCAACGTTTTGTTCCGAAGATACGTTGTCGTGGACCGATGTTGTTTTGCAAACTTCGTGGCCATTTTTTGTTCTGGCTACATTAAGTTTTTTCACGGCCACAGAATCTGGCAGCCGCCGCGTGATCGGATCTGTCTTATACTTGGCTGCCGGCTGCGCTGTCGCAGGCGGACAATACGTGGGTGTCGCTGGTGCGATTGCCGGAGCACACATTGTCTTACCAGGATTTCTATTGATCATGGTTTGGTATTCTGATCTGGCAAGTCACAACTTGAGAATTTTCAATTACATCTTTTTTCCAATCGCAACCGTATTGGTCGCGATCATCGGATTCCTCGGCAGCATACCGATGGAATTTGCATTAGCCGAGATCGCGTGCCTTGGGGTGTTGTATTGCGCGGCTTGTTGGAAAATTTTGCATGATCGGATCTTCAAATACACTTGTTACTTTTGCGCGACACTGGGTTCATTGGTACTTTTTATGTACGGCATTCAGAAATTCAGTCGAATCGAAGATCGAGGATTGGCGTCCATGGCCTTTGCCGGCTGCGTTTGCTTTGCCATTGCGTTGGCGATTAGCGGAGCCAAAGGAGGCGCCAGCGTAATTCTGGCCGACGAATGGAAAAAATGTCTCCTTGAAATTCGGCGAGAACGTCGCGCGATCAGAAACCGCAACTCGCTGCCTCAAAAATAATCCGCCGATATTTGCACAGAAAACCCGTGTCCTGCGCAACCATCAGCGGCAGACCGTGACTGGAATTGTCGTCAACGATCAACTCAGTGTTAACCGTAAATTGATCCGGCAACTTCGAGCGATTTTACACAACGCAAAAAATCATGGATTGGAAAGTCAGAATCGAGACCAACGAGACGACTTTGCGGCATACTTAAACGGCATGATTTCGTTTGTCGAAATGGTCAATCGCCAGCAGGGAACAAAATTAAGAAAAATGTATGACCAGCTGACGATTTGACGGCCAGCCGTGTTCCGCGAACCGCAGCCACATTGAGCAAACGTTGTTACAAAACTAAGATCAGAGTTGACGCTCGAGCAACAGGGAATGCTTTGAGCGAAACCACTTTCGATCTGCCAATGGCTTGGAACGCGCGTGCTGACACCTGAAAACATCTTGGGACCGGATGGAAAAATTGCTGCGCGGCTCAAGCGATACGAGGATCGTCCGCAACAATTGGAAATGGCCAACGCCGTTTTTGATGCAATCGCCGACCAACACCACTTGATCGTCGAAGCGGGAACTGGAGTCGGTAAGTCGTTTGCTTACCTGGTTCCAGCGATCTTACAGGCGACCGACGATCAAGAATCGGTACTGGAAAATAATCCGGAACGCGAACCTCATCGCATTGTCGTTTCGACACATACGATCAGCCTCCAGGAACAATTGATCACCAAGGATTTACCGCTGCTCAATAGCGTCATCCCACGAGAGTTTTCAGCGGTGTTGGCCAAAGGCCGCAGCAACTATGTCAGCTTGCGGCGATTACACACGGCATTGAAGCGTTCAAAAAATCTGTTTCAAACCAGCGACGAGTTTCAGCAGCTGGAAGATTTACGCAAATGGGCAGCGCAAACCAACGACGGATCGCTGACAAGTTTAGATTACCGACCGTTGTATTCCGTTTGGGACGAAGTTGCCAGCGACAGCAACAACTGTATGGCCCGCAAATGTCCGACTTACAAAAACTGTCACTATTTCAGCGCGCGACGACGATTGCAACATGCACAAATTCTGGTTGTCAATCATGCTCTGTTTTTTGTCGATCTGGCATTGCAGCGCGATGGAATTAATTTGTTGCCTCGATACCAGACAGCGATTTTGGACGAAGCTCATACCATCGAGCAAGTGGCCGCTCAACATCTCGGTTTGGGAGTGAGCAGCGGACAGGTCGAGTACGTTCTCAACAAACTTTATAACGACCGCACACAAAAAGGATTGTTGGTTTACTTCAAAATGCAAGATGCTATGCGGGCGGTCGAAGAATGTTATTTTGTCGCCCAGGAATTTTTTACCGATGTAAAAAACTGGTGCGATCAAACCAGCGGTGATGTTGTGCACGAGACCAATATTCGCGTCCGGCAGCCGAATATCGTGACAAACAAATTGAGCCCCAGTCTTGAAAAACTGGCGAGAATTGTCAGGGTTGGCAGCGATCAAGTCAGCGATGAATCTCAAAAACAAGATCTGGTATCGAGCCATGATCGACTCCTCAGCCTGGCAAGTGAAGTCGAGAATTGGCGTTTGCAATCGGCCGAGGCGTCGGCCTACTGGATCGAAATTGGAAAACGCCGAAACCGCCAAAACGTCAAACTGTGCGCCTCTCCGATCAACGTGGGACCGCTGTTGCAGGAACATCTGTTCAACAAGGTACCCAGCGTGATCTTGACCAGTGCGACGCTGAGTATCGGCAAACAAGAACAAGCGTTTGATTTTTTGTGCAACCGAATCGGATTGACCCAAAAACAAACGCTACAACTCGGCAGCAATTTTGACTACGAAAAACAGGCTCGGATTGTCGTTGTCGACGATATTGCGGATCCATCGAGCGATCGAGTAACACACGAACAACAAGTCGCCGAAGCGATCAAACGATACGCTCATCAAACGGACGGCCATTGTTTTGCGCTGTTTACCAGCTACGGGATGTTGCGGCGAACGCAAGTGGCACTGACTTCCTGGATGAATCAACAGCAGTTAGCCGTGTACTCGCAGGGGGATGGAGTTCCACGCGGCCAGTTGTTGGAGCGATTCAAGCAAAATCCGCAAGGAATCTTGTTTGGAACCGATAGTTTTTGGCAAGGGATCGACGTCCCAGGAGACGCTTTACAAACCGTGATCATCACCAAATTGCCATTCAGTGTCCCCGATCACCCGTTGTTGGAAGCAAAACTGGACGCCATCAAGGAAGCTGGCGGCAACCCGTTTTTCGATTACCAATTGCCCGAAGCCATCATCAAATTCAAACAAGGTTTTGGACGCTTGATTCGCAGCCAACAAGATCGTGGCGTCGTCGTCGTCCTCGACCCTCGTATTAAAACGCGTCGTTACGGCAAGTTGTTTTTCGATTCGTTGCCGCAATGTCCGATCGACCTCGAACAATTGGGAACAGAATGGTCGTAGGGCCGGTTCCTACCGGCCGTATTTTGGATTGGCCGGTGGGAACTGGCCCTACGAATTTTGTTTTATTTCTTGGCTTTGCCGCTCGACAATGGAAGATGGATTTGGTTTTCGTTGTCATCGCGACAATCCAATTCCAAATATTCCGGAAAATGTGATTCGCTGCCAAGAATTTGGACGCTCATATTGCCTTCGTCTTCCAATTCAGCAAGCTCTTTTCGTTTTTCATTATTGAGAAACGCAGCCACTTGATCGTTGACACGAATGGTAACACGGCGACAGTTGGGTTGCTGACTGGCCAGCATCAACATGCGAATCACCTCCAGCGACATGCTTTCGGGCGTTTTGACAACGCCGCGTCCGCTGCAACATGGACAATCATCGTAAACGCTGCGTTTCAAACTTGGTCGAACACGTTGTCTCGTCATTTCGATCAAGCCGAATGGGCTGGTTCGCAAAATTTTAGTGCGAGCACGATCGCGTCTCATCTGGTCACGGAGGCAACGTTCGAGACCACGACGGTGTTTTTCCCGCCGCATGTCAATAAAATCGTTGACGATGACGCCTCCCAGGTCACGCAAACGGAGTTGGCGTGAAATCTCACGGGCCGCGGCGAGATTCAGGCGGTAAGCGTTTTCTTCGGCGGTGTCGTCCGTTCGGAAATTACCGCTGTTGACGTCAATGGCGACCAGCGCCTCGGTCTGGTCGATCACGATGGAACCACCATCGGGCAATTTGACCTCTCGCCGATGAATGTTTGCAATCTCTTCTTCGAGTTTGTATTTGTGAAATAGCGGATCTTTGCCTTCGTAAAGTTTGAGTTTGTTCACTTGGCGCGGCATTACGAGTTTCAAAAACTCTTTGGCACTCTCAAACGCTTCTTTACGATCAATCCAGATGGAATCGACATCGAGTGTGAGAATATCTCGCATCGTGCGAATGATCATGTCACTTTCTTCGTAGATATCGACCGGTCCGGGCATTTTCCTGATACGGCGAACAATCACTTTCCACAAACGCAACAGGTATCCCAGGTCGCGAGAGAGTTCTTTTTTGCTGCGACCGGCACCCGCGGTTCGCACAATAAACCCGATGCCCTTGGGTGGGTTAAGTTCGTTCAAGTATTCACGCAGTTTACGTCGCTCATCGAGGTCCTCGATTTTGCGGGAAACTCCAACGCGTCCCAGCGCCGGCATCAACACCAGGTACCGTCCTGGGATACTGATATAGGTCGACAGGGTCGGGCCCTTGGTACCGATTCCCTCTTTGATGACTTGAACCAGGACTTCGTCTCCACGTTGCAGAATATCCTGGATCGGCGGTTTGACGCGCGGTCGGTAGCTCGGTGGACGTTGCCGCCGCCCGTTGCCTCCGCCGCGGCCATCACGGCGTCCATTGCCGCTGCGTCCATTGCGTCGATGTCCATTGTCGTCATCATCGTTGATGTAGTCAGCGGGATCATAGCCGCCCTGCCGATAGTAACTTGGTTCGATATCGCTGATGTGGAGGAATCCATTTCGGCCGACACCGAAGTCAACAAATGCAGCTTGGATACTCGGTTCGAGATTGACGACTTTTCCTTTGTAGATATTACCGACGTAGTTATCCTGGCTGGCACGTTCTATATAGAGTTCTTCGAGTCGATTGTTTTCGACCATCGCAATCCGGACTTCCTCCGCTTGCGAGGTATTGATCAACATTTCTTTTTTCATGGTACTGTTGTTTTTTGTTAGGGCCTGTCTGGCTGGTCGTTGGTTCGGCAGTTGCCATGTCGTTTCGCTGCTGCGTCATCCAGCGAAATTGCAACGGCGCGCGTGAGTCGAACAGATTCTCAGACAGACCGAGGTGATTGTATTTCGTTTGGCTGGTTTGAATCCCAGCGATGCTAATAGCGGATGCTCGATTGATGATTGCCCGAAAGTGCAACAAAGCAGGACGAATGAGTGTTTTACCGGTGCGGCGAGAATCCGGCATCCCTAGCGTCACCGTGTGCGGTGACGAGGCTGCAGCGGGTGCACTCCACGCGATTTTGAGCGTGTTTTGAGATTCGTGTTTTGTGGCAAAATCAATCAAGACAATAACCTGTGATCAGGTTGTTGCTCGCGATTTTTGTCCAGGTCGTTTCTTTCGACTTACGATGTTGGGAAATTGTCATCGTTGGAAATCAGATCTTCGATTCCAACGGAGTTTTCAAATCCCGATTCGACAAAAGACGCCAGTGCATTGACGGCCCGTTCAGCGTCGGGACCACTTCCTTCGACACTGAGTTCGGTTCCCTGTTCTGCACACAACGTCATGATTGAAAGCGCACTTTTGCCATCAATTCTTAAGTCGTCTTTGATCAACTCAATCTTGCTTTGGAATTGCTGGGCGGCTTCGGCAAACACGCCTGCTGGGCGCAGGTGAAAGCCTCGTGAGTTTTTGATCGTAACGGTTCGGCTGTAAACCGGTTCTGACATGGTTCAAAATATGCGAGCAAACAAATTTTTAAACAAACTGATTGTTGTCGGCTTCTTCCAACACCTGCTGGATATCAGCAGCTGACTTGGCTTGTTTCAAGAATCGGCAAAACGTTTCATCCTGGAGTTGGCGTGAAATATTTTCCAATGCTCGCAAGTGATCGCCGGGGCGATCTGGGGGTGAAATCAACAGAAAGAAGATCTGCACGTTTTCACCGTCAAGACTTTGAAAGTCGAGACCATCATGACTAACGCCCACCGTTCCGATCAATTGATCGACGCTGGGATGTTTCGTGTGAGGAACAGCGACACCGCGTCCGATGCCGGTACTGCCGAGCTCTTCGCGTTTCAAAATCGCTTGGACAATACTTTCCTGTTCATCCGGATTCAGCTGGTTGTTTTCGACAAGACCCGCCACCAATTCGCGAATGACCGCAGGCTTGTCGTTTGATTCCAGTCCGGCTTTGATTGAATCCATTTTTACAAAATCATTGAACTTCATAAAAATGTACCTTTCCTAGATTGATTTGTGTTGGAGTCGTCGCGAAGTTTATGGCCATCAACCTGGATTGAGTCTTATTCAATCTCAACATTCTTGATGGACTTACCGCGATGACCTGTAATTTTTTCTTTGTGTTTTCTTAGTTGCCGTTCAAGCTTTTGAACGACGCTATCAGTCGCTGCTACGACATTCGAGCCGTTGTCAGCGGCAAAGAAGTCATCGGTTTCCTCGGCAGAGACTTTGACTTCGACTTTGGGTGACTGGGTTTTTTCCAGGTCCACCAGGACCTCGATGCCAGTGACTCGATCAAAAAATTTCGGGAGTTTCTGAACTTTTTGTTTTATGGTTTGCTGAACCGTATCAGGTAAATCGCCATGTTTTGTCGAAACCCTTATTTCCACTCTGCAAACCCCCGATTGAACATTTTTCCGTGCAGTTGTTCTGCGTGTAAGCTTTCGTCTAACTGAAACTACTATCGTATTTTACAGCCCTCGAAGTAAAGCCACAAATGCAAAAAGAGTCGGTCGGTATGTGAATTTTGGCGGCTCCCCAAGCCAGTCCCCCAAAAAACACGGACGCCGGCTCCGATTTGATCGATTTCCGACACTGCTCAATGTAGCGGACAATGCAGCCGCTATCGAGGAGCAGACGGATCGCAAGACGACACAAAATACGGCTTCCTGCCAGAATTCAGGAGCCTGAATTTTGCGATTTGCCGCTGGCCGGTGGTTGGGAGGATTTGTTTTTGGGTTTGTCAGATTGCTTGTTTTCGGGTTTTCCAGCCTGTTTGTTTTTCGGCGGACTGGACTGTTTGTTTTTGGATTTGCCAGCCGGTTTGCTTTTGGACGGGTCCGCTTGCCCAGCAGGTTTCTTGTTTTTCTGATCACCGGGCTGTTTTGATTTCGCGTTTTTTTTCTTGGCCTGGCCTGCCGGTGGAGCATCTGGTTTTTCGCGATTGTTAAAAACGAACAGCGGCAATTTGATTTTTTCTGCGTACCTGATTTTTTTCGCTTTCAAATCACGCAGCCAGCTCCGAACTTTGGGCCGCCGCGTCGCTTCTTCGACATCTGGCCGATACAAAAAAGTTCGCCCCGTGATGCGGTGAAGATTTTCAATCGCCAGTACGCGGCGGGCGAGGGTATTGCTGCTGAGTTCACCAACGAGTTTTTCATCACCCCCGGCAGTCAATTGTTTTTCGTTAATGCCAACCAACATCGCGTGCAGCGAAGCGTCGGCTTCGGCGAACGCTTGATCGATACGTTTGACTAAATCATCGTTGTTCGCGAGATCATATCGAAATGCTTCGAGAGATCTCGACCACACCGTCAGATTGGATTCATTATCCAACAATTGCAGCAACGGTTGATAGTATCCCAGTGAACCGAACATTTGTGTTGAAATGGTGACAACTTGAAATCTCAAGTCTTCGGTGAATTTGGTGAGCTGGGTTTCCAATGGTTTATCGCGCTGCAGTTTTTCTGCAATCATTTCCAAGCCAGTTTCGATGTAGGCTTCCACCCGAGGTTCCCAAGGCTGGCGTCGGCTGGCCAGTTCACCATTTTTAACAGGACTAAAAACTGTTTTGCCTTTGTTGGTCGCCGCGGTAAATTCGTAACCGTGGGCCTGGGACAGAACAACCGATTGCTTGCCGTCGGTAATTCGTATTTGCCCTTTACCAACAAACGCTTGGAACAGCATCACGCGACTTTCGATATCCGACAGGTCTCGATTGGTTGCAAAACGGCGAGCGTTCAACCACCAAACCGTGTCGGGGCGCGTGGATTCAATAACCAGTTTTTTTCCAGCAATTTCGATAATGGTTTTGGATTCACTTGCTTCGAATTCGGCCAAACCATGGTGCCAAACAAAGATGGGCGATTTGCCCCCGTTGGCTCGCAAATGAAATTTTGCGGCTCCATGAACGGTCATTTTTGATTTCAGATTTGTTTCGAAAACAGTCTGCGTACCGTGAATCGTCAAAATCGTCTGGTTCGGTGTTATTCCCATTTCGGCGCCGAATATAAAATGGCGTCCTTGATCCACGTTTTTTCGAATCGCAACCTGGTTTTCAGCGGAAATCCGGGCAAGAACGGGCAGATTCGGAACTACCGGTTTAGCGCCTTTGTCATTGGCTCCTTTTTTAGCTCCGTCTTTTCCTTTACCCTCTGATTTTTTGTCCTTGCCGTCTGACTTTTTGCCTTTGTCGTTGGCAGGATTTTTCTTGGCATCTTTCTTTTTGGAACCTGAGCCTTTGTTGTCAGATTTCTTACCGCCGTCCGTTTTGTTCGGTGGAGTTGATTTCGATTTGTCTTTTTTTGTTGAGTCAGCTTTGGCAACGCCTTTGCCAGCACCGGTTTCTGATTTCCCCGAACTTTTGTCGTCCGATTTTTTATCCGCTGATTTTTCAGGTTCCGTTTTTTTGCTTTCCGCGCCGTTTGGCTTTTTGCCGGATTTGTCTGGCGTCAGATCATTTTTGTCATTTGGTGTTTCAGCTCGCACTACGCTGTCGGGTTCGTTACTGAATTTTCCGCTGGCGATCGCCCAACCGATAGCCAGCCCCACGGCCAACAAGATGACGCCACCGATCAACGCCACTGGCAAGCTAACAGTTTGACCGGGTAATTCACTGCCGTCCTTGGCAGGTTTTTTCGCGCGACCTGGTTCACCGGCCGAATTTTTTCGCCCTCCGGTCATCGTGGTTCGAGACGAACCGTTGGTCCCATTAGTCCCGTTTGTTTCCTGCGCCGCGAACTCGGGTTTTACAGTCGGCACTCGTACTTCGCGGGCTTCGTTGATTTCCTCATTTTCTTCCATCGATTCGAGATCTTCGCGAACCGGAGACAACGAGTAAATTCGTTGTCGAATGTCCGGAGGAACCGGAACCGTTTCATTGCGGTAAACACGCGCCAGGATTGCGTGACAATTGGTGACTTCGGCCAGCAGGGATGGTGATGCAAGACAGTCTTTTTCGAATTGCTCGACAAGTTCGTCGGGCATGGACGAATCGAGATATTGCGCAATTTTATTGGGATTGGCCGAACCCGTAAAATTGTCGGACTCGATTGGCGCAACACCCGGGTCCGATGTAATAACTTTCAAGTGCCGTAAGAGCGTAGCAGCATTATCAGATTTTTTGATTCGATCGCGAATCTCTTTTTTTTGTCGAGAACGAAGTCCCGCATCATTTCGATATGCTAACAGCGCACGGAGTGTAAGTCGCATCACTTACTCCATCTCTCAGGGCTCAGAGGGAGGGATTATTATGTCGTGTGCTGCCATTTTATTCACCGTCGTTTGATGGGTCGATAAAAATTGCCGGAACGTTCGCGTTTTTTACTGCTTTATTGAAATTTGGCAGGTCTTGGGCCAGCAAAGCATCGAATTTCTTTTGCTGAACGCCAATTTCACCGCGTAACATTTCAAACACCTGGCGCGATTGTCTGGTTGGGGCATTGTCCCCGGTATCGACCACGCTGACCAATGCACTCAATCGATTGTTCAATCGAATCGGAAAATTGAGCGGGTCTTGAGGACTTTGATTTTTCGTTTGATACAAACGTTCCTCAATCGCCGTCAGTTTTTTGGAAATGTCATTCGCCTGTTTTACCAATGCCGCAAATTGTTTTCGGCCTTTGAGGCGTTTGGTTAACGCGCCAATTTGCGTGCGCACATCTCGGATTTGTCCGATGGTGGTATTGACCTTCGAAAGTTCGTCTCGCAATTGAGTATGGAATTTGAATTGTTCCATCAGGTCCTCGGGGGTCGCCTGAATCCGCGGATCAATTTTGATTTCAAACTCTTGTTTGATTTCCTGTTTGCCGATGGTAAGTACCGCGGTGTATTTACCGGGTACAGCTCGCGGTCCTTGAGTACCACCGCCCCACAAGATCATCCCGGGAAATGTTTTTGCAGAAGCGTAACGCATGCTCCAAACGACCGAGTTCATCCCGGCTTTGAGTGACAACGGCGACTGACCGGCTGACCGTTTGGGTTTGGTAGAATAGGTTTGGGCGACGTTACCTTGTGGATCAACAATTCGAAGCGTCGCAACACCGGTTGGTTTTTCCTTGAGATGAAAACGCAGCGCAACTCGACTACGCCGTCCCATACGATAAACCGGTCGTGGTTTAAAAAAGAAAACGGGTTGTTGGGCAGTTTTTTTGTTGAATTGATGCAACGGAGTGAGGTCATCCATCACCCAGAAACTGCGACCTTGTGTCGCCACGATGAGGTCCTGGTTTTTGAGCGCCAAATCAGTAATCGGCACGATGGGCAGATTCAATTGGAACGAAGTCCACGATTTTCCGTCGTCCATCGAAACATACATTCCGTTTTCCGTGCCAGCATATAACAACCCATCGCGATCAGGATCGGCGCGAACCACACGGGTAAAGTGTTTAGCGTCGATCCCAGCCGTGATTTTTTCCCAAGTTTTTCCAAAGTCGTTGGTTTTGTACAAATACGGTTTGAAGTCGTCGAGTTTGTAACGAGTTGCCGCAATATAGACACTGCCTTTTTTTGACGGATGAATTTCGAGACTGTTGATCTGCGACCACTCAGGCAATTCCGGCGGTGTCACGTTTTTCCAGTTTTTTCCACCGTCTGTGGTGACATGAATCAATCCATCGTCAGAACCGCACCAAATCACGTTGTGATCGTGGTGAGATTGAGCCGCCGCAAAAATCGTACAGTAGTATTCAACACTGGTGTTGTCCTTGGTAATCGGTCCACCGGAGGGGCCCAGTTTTGATTTATCGTTGCGGGTTAGGTCGTGACTGATTTGCGTCCAGCTACCGCCACCATCAACGGTTTTAAAGAGTACATTTCCAGCCGCGAAAAGTGTTTTTTTGTCGTGCCCAAAAAAGATTGGGAAATTCCATTGGAACCGGAATTTGCCATCGCCTGCTCCGTGACCCATTGGGTTGTCAGGCCAAATATGGATATTTCGACGTTCTCCTGTTTTGTGATTGATTCGGGTCAAGTAACCACCGTAGGTACCGCCATAGACAATGTCAGGATTGGTTGGATCTGGAGCAATATGACCACTTTCCCCGCCGGCTGTTGGTTCCCAATCTCGTTCTCGGCCACTGGAACGGTGGTCGATACGGACAGTCGAGTTGTCTTGCTGTGCTCCGTAGATTCGATAGGGGAAATGGTTGTCGGTAGTGACCCGATAAAATTGCGCCGTGGGTTGGTTCATATACGTGGACCAAGTGCGGCCTCGATTGTAGGAAACTTGTCCGCCACCATCGTCGGCGATTGCCAATCGATCGGGGTTGTCGGGATCAATCCACAGATCGTGATGATCGCCGTGGGGCGTACGAATGGATGAATAGGTTTTTCCACCATCGATGCTGCGCCAAAATCGCACGTTGAGCACATAGACTTCGTCTTTATTTTTTGGCCCCGCATAAATTCGGGTGTAGTACCAGGCGCGCTGTCTGAGTTTTCGTTCGTCGTTGATTTTTGTCCAAGTTTCACCGCCATTGTCGCTGCGAAAAACGCCGCCGTCTGCCGCTTCGATGATGGCAAACACTCGATTTGAATCGACGGGAGAAACATCAACTCCGATAATGCCGACCATGCCTTTGGGCAGTCCACGATTGCGAGTAATTTCTTTCCAGGTGTCACCGCCATCGGTGCTTTTGTACAACCCGCTTCCCTGGCCGCCGCTTTCGAGGCTGTAGGGAGTTCGCTTGATGCGCCACATGGACGCGTACAGGATTTTGGCATTGCCCGGATCGATTTGAAGATCAACCGCGCCCACTTCATCATTAACAAACAAAATTTTCTGCCAGGTTTTACCGCCGTCTTTAGAACGAAAGACACCGCGTTGCTGATTCGGGCCATAGAGGTGCCCCATGGCGGCGACATAGACAATATCAGGATTTTTAGGATGAACGCGCACTCGAGGGATATGATGGCTGTCTGTCAGTCCAATCGATTTCCAGCTTTTACCGCCGTCATCGGATTTCCACATCCCGCTGCCGTGTGACACGTTTCCTCGAACGGTAACTTCGCCGCCACCGACATAGATGATGTTGGGATTTGATGGTGCGACGGTCACTGCGCCGATGGAACCGCCAAAAAAACCATCGCTGGCGTTGCGCCAATTGCTTCCGCCATCTTCGGTTTTCCAAACTCCGCCACCGGTGGCACCAAAAAAGAACGTCGTTGGTTTTCCGCGAACTCCTGTGACCGCTGCCGAACGTCCACCGCGCAGTGGCCCAATACTGCGGTATCTCAAAGCGTTGAAAACAGGGTTATCATTGGTCTGTTGTGCAGTCGCCTCATGACTACAGATACAAATCACACAAAGCAGAGCTGTCAAACAATTTCGCATCGTGAAAATCCCGGTGTCTCTCGTTAAATTTTGAATCTCCTATTGTAGTTAAGCATGGAACGTTTGTTTGTAAGCCACCAGTCATTTTTGAAATTGCCCGATAAATACGAAAAAAGCGGTCCATTTGGACCGCTTTTGTGTCGTCAACGATTTGTAATTCGGTTATTTATTTGTCAGCCTGTCCGCCTGTCGAAAGCTGTTCTGCTTTGCTTTTCGATTTCGATTTTGAATTTTGCTGGGCTTTTTTGGCGCGAATTTTGGCAACCTCAACCACTTTGCGAGCCATCCTAACGTGTTGTGGATGGAAGTATCGCTCAAAATATCCGTTACTGAGTTGTACACGGTTTTTGACAAGCAATTGTTGCCAGCCGATTTCGTCCATTTGGTTCCAAGCAGCTGCTTGTGCGGCCAGCTGAGGAATTTCGCCGTTGGCCATCATTTTGAGTGTTTCAACGACTTCTTTTTTGTCGGTGAATTTTTCGATGGGAACGATCGTGTACTTCATACGAGGTTGTGGATCTCGCTTGCCATGTTCCAGACAAACGGTATTGACTTTGACTTTACCATCGCGTCCGGGTGGGATATTGAAAGCAGGACCACCAGGTTGTCCCAAACCACCGCCACCACCAAAGCCGCCGCCGCCGAAGCCGCCGCCACCAAAGCCACCACCGCCGAAGCCGCCGCCGCCAAAGCCGCCGCCAACACCTTGGTTGCCACCACCACCAAATTGGGTGTTATTTTGACCGCCAAAGTTACCAGGACCGCCGCCAAAGTTGCCAGCGCCACCTTGTTGTTTCATAACCGGTACCGCTGCAAACGCAGGGGGCATTTCGATCGCCAACGGTTTATCCGATTTGTTTTTGACGATGACCGTTGCTACCGCAGAATCTTTCGGCACGAATTTAACTTCGATTTGGCCATCTTTGATCGCCTGAAACATTTCAACTTTTTTGAATCCCTGAACAGGCTCAGCTGTTTTGTGGACCCGACGCAGCATGCGCTCTGCCTTTTTCTGGGCTGTTGCAGAAACAACAAAAACCAGCGCGAGGCCAACCGCGCAAAAAGAGTAAAAACAACGAGACATTGAAGTGAACCTCATTTGTGTGAAACCTCCACATCGACCGATACAAATCCCCTGTTTTTTCGTATCGGTTAACCAGCTTTTGACTGGTTAAATAATATTATCAGTTGCTGGTAGGAACCAGTTGTGATCTTGATACTGTTATTATTGTATCTTGAGATTTGGTTAGAACGGAAACTTAATTTATCGGGTATTTTGAGAATTTACGGAATTTCGAGGTCACAAAAACGATAAAAGTGGCCGTGAAAGACCGTCTCTGGCAAAATCTGGGCCTTTTATCGTCAAAACCGGCCCGATTGCGTGAGGCTTCTGACAAAACAATCCGCCAGCGAAACTGCTTGCGGTTTTAGATTTAAACCGGCCTCAGATGAATCCCGGAGGGCCAAATCGGGATGGCAAGGCCCCCACCGAGCTAAAACAACACGCCTGTGGCCTAATCCTGTGAGCGGCAAGGGTGTTAGGCAGCGTTGATTAAATGTGAGCGGCAAGGCGCTAGCCGCCGGTTTGAAGCGCTAACAGACCGGCGGCTAGCGCCTCGCCACTCAAAATAAAACGTTATGTGCGTGTAGCGCACACCTTAGATCAATGTTGCGATTACCAATGCAACCACGCTCATTAATTTGAGCAAGATATTCAGTGATGGGCCCGAGGTATCTTTAAATGGATCGCCGACGGTGTCGCCAACAACTGCTGCCTTGTGAGCTTCGGAGCCCTTCTTGAGCTGCTCGCCTTCGACCTCGAATCCTTCTTCGATCATTTTTTTGGCGTTGTCCCAGGCACCACCAGCATTGGATTGAAACAGCGCCATTAAAACTCCACTGACTGTTACACCCGCCAGTAAACCGCCGAGCATCAATGCGTTTGTTCCACCGGCCAAGCCACACCATTTGGGTACAAAACCGAAAGCGACGGGAACTACAACTGCGACCAAACCAGGCAAGATCATTTCGCGAATCGAGGCGCGAGTTGAAATCGCCACACATTTTCCGTATTCAGCTTTTCCGTTTGCCGCTTCGAAGACTTCTTGATCCGCTTTTGACCAGTCTTCAAATCTCTTGTCGCCATTGGCATTCATGACGTCCAGAGCTTTTCTCAACTCCGGAATATCTTTGAATTGACGACGCACTTCTTGAATCATCGACATCGCCGCACGTCCAACTGCGTTCATGGACAAAGCCGAGAACAAAAACGGCAACATCGCACCAACGAACAGCGATGCCATAACATACGGGTTAACGATGTTGATCGATTCGATCTTGGTTTCTGGATGCGTCGCGTTGTAAGTCGTGGTAAATGCTGCAAACAAAGCCAGGGCTGTCAACGCTGCTGAACCAATCGCAAAACCTTTTCCGATGGCAGCCGTTGTATTTCCAACCGCGTCGAGTTTGTCCGTCCGCTCCCGAACCTCCGGTGGCAATTCTGCCATTTCAGCGATCCCACCGGCGTTGTCCGAAATCGGACCGTAAGCGTCGACAGCAAGTTGAATCCCTGTATTAGAAAGCATTCCCACGGCAGCAATCGCGATCCCGTACAAACCGGCAAAGTGATAGGCACCAATAATTGCCGCAGCAATGATCAAAATTGGAATGGCAGTCGACATCATTCCGACGCCGATTCCAGAAATAATGTTGGTAGCCGAACCGGTTCTTGACTGACGGACAATCGATTTAACCGGCAGCGTTCCGGTTCCAGTATAGAACTCTGTAACTTTTCCGATCAACAGCCCGGCAGCCAAACCAAACACGATCGCAAAAAATACGCCGTTGCTGGTAATTGTTTTGCCATCGAAAACCCATTCCGGGGGCAACAGTGCTTTGATAATTGCATAGGTCAGCACGAGTAATACCGCTGCTGATGCAAACTCACCGAGATTCAACGCTTTGTGAGGACTTCCGCCTTCTTTAACTTTGACCAGAAAAGTTCCGGCAATTGATGTTGCAATACCAACGCCCGCCAAAACGAGCGGCAACATGACGGCAGCCATCGGATCGACGCCTGGCATATTTAGAAAAACGGGAAAAAACGCAGCACCGAGGACCATCGTTCCAATAATGGAGCCGACGTATGACTCAAACAGGTCCGCTCCCATACCGGCAACGTCGCCGACATTGTCACCAACGTTGTCGGCAATCGTCGCTGGGTTCAATGGATGGTCTTCTGGAATTCCCGCTTCGACTTTTCCAACCAGGTCGGCGCCGACATCTGCGGCTTTGGTGTAAATACCACCACCAACGCGAGCAAACAAAGCGATTGACGAAGCACCAAATGAAAATCCAGTGAGGACTGTAATAACGCGAGTAACTTCGACCTGACTTGTGATTCCAAACATACTGGCGAACACGATGAACAAAACGCTCAACCCGAGAACGCCCAAGCCGACGACGCCCATGCCCATTACGCTACCGCCGGCAAACGCAACTTCGAGTGCTTTTCCAAGACCGCTTCGAGCTGCGTTTGTTGTACGAACGTTCGCTTTGGTTGCGACTTTCATTCCAATAAATCCAGCCATACCGGAACACAACGCACCGAGGACAAAAGACAGTGCCACCAAGGGCGACGAAGATTCGCCTTGTGTTTGCCCCGCCCATCCCAACAGCGCGGCGACGATAATCACAAAAACAATGAGGACACTATACTCCGCTTTCAAAAACGACATTGCGCCTTCGGTAATGTTTTTGGCGATGTCAGCCATTCTGTCACTACCGACTTCTTGCCGGGCAACCCATTGCGATTTCCAGAATGTGAACGCAAGTCCAGCAATTCCAAATAGTGGAATGATGTAAATGAGATACTTTGTCCAAGAACCTCGTTCTGCGACTTTTTGTTTCGATTCGGGATTGGGATCATCAGGTTGGCCGGTTCCACCAACCGAAGGCATTTTCAAACCTTCTTCTTTTTGTTTTTTTTCTGTTTTTCCAGCATCCTGTTTGCCTTTGTCCTGAATTGCAAATGCATGGTTCGGGACGGCTAACATTGAAATCGCAACGACGATGATTGGTGTGAACATACTCAGTGCGAGTAATCGTGACATTCTTGTTCAGCCTTTTCTGACGATAGTTCGATAATATTTTGAATGGCTCTTGGAGCCCGAAGATTTTGTGACGCAAAACTCACCGAAATTTCAGTCGCAAAATGCCATTGAGGTAGGTTCCCAAAAAGAAGATTCCGGGGACGATTTCAAAAGCCAGAGGTAGCCGCCGAGGCTCAAAAAATACCTGAAAAACCGGTAATTAATTTCAAAAGTCTACCGCCGAACGTTTCAAAGTGTCAACGGGATTATTCAGTATAGTTCAAAGCATTTTGGCGACGAGACAAACTCAAGTGGCGCCCGCATCCAGTCGCTGAAAATCGGCCCGCGTTGCGCAAATCATCAAAGACCAAATCGCGACAAATTGTCGCACTCGAATTCAATTTGTCGTGATGATTCCCACGAGCGATTTTCAGCCGAAATTGTGGCCCGCCAATGCGACTTTCAATACTAAAGTCAGGTTTTTTACCGGACATTTGCATTTCCAGATGAATCGCATTGAAATACAATTCAGGCAATACTAATCAACAACGGGAATGATGGGACTTGCTCACGCCCCCTTGGCATCCATTTAGATGGAGATATCTGATGAAGGCTATTCAATTCAATTTGGCCCGTGGTCGCTCGGTCGTCTCGGCTACGGTTTTAACAATCGTCCTCGGAGCTGGCCCCGCGTTACAGGCGCAAGGTGACAAAGCCGCCGATAAGCAAGAAGACAAAAAGCAGGAAAAGAAGCAAGAGGAAAATGGGGAAAAGGATCTCAGTGACGCTTTGGAGATGAGCCAAAACGCCAAAACAACTCGCGACCTGGATCGTGTGGCCGCCAAGTTGGAATCGGCGTTGAAAAAAGGGCTGGAAAAAGACTCTGAAAAAATCGCCAAGAACCTTCTGAAATCCACTTTATTGAACTATGCCAAAAATTACTCCGAGCGAATCTTTAAAATTCCACGCGATACGCGTTGGCAGTTTTATCGACGCGAGGCAATGACCCGACTGCGTCAACTGATCAAAATCGATGACAAAAACGCGGATGCCTATCTATTGATTGCAAAATTGCAAATCCTGCCCGATGGTGATCGTAAAGAAGCAAAAGAGGCAGTGGACAAGGCTGCGAAGCTGGCCGCCAACGATAAAAACAAATTATCTGAAATCCTGCTGCTGCGTGCTGCGTTGTCAAAAGATGAAAAATCACGACTAGCCGATTTGAACAAAGCGTTGGAAAACAACCCCAAAAATATCCGCGCGCTGACCATGCGGGCGATGTACCATCAGAATCTGCATCTCAAGCGAAAAGATAAAAAGAACAAAGACCATCTGAAAAACGCCATCAAGGATTGGGAAAAACTCGCCGAGTTGCAACCCAAAAACATGGGGCTTCAACAACAGTTGATGCGGTCGTACAACGAAATGGAGCAACACGCCAAGGCAGAAAAAGCGATCGATCGCATGATCGAAGCTCAGGATGACAACCCGCAGCTCTATGCTCTCAAAGCTGAAAAGCAAGCCGACCAAAAGAAATACGACGAAGCTTTAAAGACCATCGAAAAAGCACTCGATCTGGATGATACCAATGTCCAGGTCATGCTCGTTCAATGTCGCATTTTGTTGCAAGCTCAAAAATTTCCCGAAGCCGTTGATGTCGCCGACAACGCTTTGGAAATTCAACCTCAAATGCCAGGCGCACTCTATTTCCGAAGTCTCGCGTTTTCCAGCATGGAAAAATGGACCGAAGCGATCGAGGATATGGAAGCGTTGATCGAACTGTTGCCATCGAACAGCGATTTCAAATTGCAATTGGGCAGCCTGTACAGTGCCGCCGACAAACATGACGACGCGTTGGAAATCTTCAACGATTTCCTGGACGAAGATGATGAAAACGTTCGAGCGTTGCGAGGCCGAGGCGATGTCTATCTCGGGATGGGCAAACATAAAAAAGCGCTCCGCGATTACAACAAACTGCTCGACGTCGACAAAGAGAACTCGGGTGCAATGAACAATCTGGCGTGGTTGCTGTCGACCAGTCCGATTGAAAACCTTCGCGACGGAAAACGAGCAATCAAGCTTTCACTCAAAGCCTGTGAACTCACCGATTACAAAGCAGCCCACATTCTCAGCACGTTGGCGTCCAGCTACGCCGAAGCAGGCGATTTCGAAAAGGCCCGCAAATGGGCAAAAAAATCCGTCGAAGTTGGGGAAAAAGAAAAAAGCAGCCAACTCGAAGATTTGAAAAAAGAGCTGGAAGCTTACAAGAAAAACAAAAAATGGCGTGAGTACAAAGAAAAAAACGGCGCCGAAGGCGAAGTCGAATTCGATATCGATTAACCATTCACACCATTTCGAATTAGTTTCAACTACTGCAAATAAAATGCAGTAGTTGATATCTATAATTCGCGCGGGTCGTTCAATTCGTGATTTGCTCGATCCTCCTAAGCCTCTTCTCAAGCTCAACAAACGGGTTTGTCCCGATATCCCTTGTTCGCTCAACCTCAAATCATGAGGTAAATGCGAGACGAGCGGACTTGAAAGGCAGCGTATTTTGAATCGCACAGTCGTTATCAAACTGCCGCGCGGCACATCCCACCTTTTATTTTCATGTCAGTAAGTTTCCGCATTGGCTACAAATAGTCTTAGTGAGAGCTCACCTGACAACTCATCTCACTTGATCTAAACATCGTCGAACCCATCTTTTTTCAATTCTGAAAGGAACACAACATGAGAAGTACTATTGCATCATCAGGATTTAGCTTTTTGCTGATGTTTGTAACCGTAAACGTTGCTAATGCAGGCTGGAATATATTGTCCCCAACTGATGGCCAAAAATTTGAGCGAAGCGTTCAAATGGTCTCTGTCTATATTCAAAAAGCCCAAACTCCAACTGGACAAACAGCATGGGTCAAAGTCTTCGGGCCATCCGGAAGTAACGTAATAAGTGGACAACTTCCTCAAGCTGCTGGAATTTATCTTGGCGCTACCGCGTTAGCTCCAGATGGTGGATTTACCGTTGGCACTTACACTGTGAAACTTTTGTATGTCGATGCAAACTTAAATGAAACAAACAAAAAGACTACAACGTTCAAAATCGAGAATGGGACTTACAGTGAACCGAGTGACCCCACAATTGAAAATCCCTACCAAAATCAAGAGTTTGGGAAAACAGTTAACAAGATCTATCTCTCTGGAAAATACGGTGATATGCCCAATCAGGTAATACCCGATATTGAACGCAAAGTTACTGGGCCAGACTGATACAGTCTTGACTGGGCGGAAGTCAGTACCGGATCAACTTCAGAATATGTTTATTGGCACAAAGAAATCGCAAGAACGGCGACGACTTGGAATGTCGGAAACTATCAAGCAAAGATAAGAGAAGACAAAGGCGGTGGGGTATTTAAAACTCAAGATACACGCGACTTCAAAGTCAAAGATGAGGCGATATGGCCAGGGTTCGGTTTGACTTTCCAATAATTGGGGTTGTCTAGTTTTTGCGATTTCGAGAAAAGCGTTGGTCAGTAAGTCCAATGCTTTTCTTTCGAGGCTCATCTATGAACACCACTAAATATGTGTGTTTTCCCTTTCTATTAATCTTCATTTTCCGCAGTGCTGTCGCCCAACAGATCAACGATTATCAAGTATTTAGCCAGCACAAGCTCAAACTTACAAATGCTCGCCTTGCAAGAGGCAAATATCCAACAGACCGGTTTACTAGACATTCCGGTTGGATCGTAACGCTACTTGAATCCAAACGTATTCAAAAAGAAATAGATGCAACAAAAAAGCAAGAAGAAGTTTTTATAAAAATCAAGAAGGCTAGAGATAAAAAGATCAATGAAATTCGCATGCGATACAACTGGCAAAACATATCTGAAGCAAGAACTAAGCAAGTTGCAGCATCGATTTCAAAAATAAATTCACAAAGCGACGATGAAATACTGTCAAACCTCGCAGAGCACCAACAGAAAAGAATTATTCAGCTTCTTGTCTGGGAACAAATATTTGCCCATGGTTTACCACGGCTTTTATGTCAGCCTGCCGTTTCTAAAACTTACGGTGTTGATCGCAATATACGAAAACAAATTGTGGTGGTCGCAGAAAAGCTAGATAAGGAAATTGAGAAGATTCAAAAGTCATATCCGCTCCGCATCCGCAAAGCACTGGAAAAATCGCTGACGACTAAACAAAAGAAAGAGTTGAAGGAACTTATCGGTGAAAATGAGATCGTTAAAAACTGGCCAACTCAAACCGTTAATCAGCTAGTTCGAGGCAATTTACTTTATGGCTATCCAGTCTCTAAACTCGAACAGTTGGGTTTGGAAACCATGCCTTGTACCTTACGCCCCCAAATCATGACGCCCGTTGTTCAGGTTGCCAGGCGTTTTTCAAACAAGGTATTTCTGATTTCAGCTCCGGCTACATCAAGGGAACTTGAAATCACAAAAAGTCAATATAAAGCGTATAGGAAGCTTCGTTCAGAATTCTTGGCTGAACTTCGAGAGGTAGAAAAAATCAACGAGCCAGATCCAAAAAAGCGGCAAGAACTTGCTCAACGAGTTGCCAACACATTTGAAAAAAAAGTTATCGAACAAATACTTCTTCCACATCAAGTTGATTTGCTAAATAAGATCTATTATTGGGGAGAAATACAACGCAACGGTCTTTATATTTCGTTAGTCGGCTTTGGTAAGCGCGCAAAGCTTCTCAAGCCTGAATCACTAGGTGCGGCACTAAAAATAACAGACGAACAAATCAAAGAACTTGATAAAAATGCGGTGTCAACTGCAAAAGAATTGATCGCAGAAAGAAACAAATTGCAGCGTCGGTTTGTTTTTGATTTTCTAAACTTGCTTGATGGTCCCAAGCAGCAAAAACTTAAAAGGGTTTTGGGAGAAGCACCAAGAGAAAATGGCTTGCCAGATTTAACGTCAATTCGAATGCAATTGAAATTCGTACAGAAATTAAAACAGTTAAGGTAAAAATAGCAAATATTCGACTAAATTCTAGCCAACCTAATTCGAATTAGTTTCAGCTATCAAAGCCGCTTGGAGTCAGGCGGCTTTTTTTTTGCGCTGGCGAGAACACCACCGTTTTATCGGATTGGCGGTTTTATCGGATTGGCCGGTGGGAACCGGCCCTACTTTGACGTCTTTCGCGCGGCACGGATGGTTCGTCCATCAATGGCGGACAATGTATGTTGCTGCTCGGCGACCAGTAGATCTGCGATTCCGTCTGAGTTGAGATCGGCAATCGATACCGCGGCAGAAATTTTTCCATCTCCCATAGCAATTTTCAGCAACGTTTTTCCAGTCATCAAATCGAGCACGATCAATTGGCCGTCGTAGCTCGTAAATATCACTTCACCAACTTGATCTCGATCAACATCGGCAACGATGGGTGTTGATACCAACTCCGAATCGAATGTTCGTTGCCAAACCGGTTTTTTCGTACGCGCGTCAATCGCAACCACCCCGTCCTGACAAAGTGTGGCTATGATCATGGTTTGCGTTTGTTGGTCGCTAATGTTGTTTGTGATTTGACCATCGTGAACCCGAACGACAACTGGCCGTGCTTGAATCTTTCGTTTGGAAAGCGCTTTTGATTGTTTCTCGTAAAACCAGCGGATGTTACCGTCATTCGCATTGACAACATACATTCGAATTTTCGAGTTCTGTCCCTCGACAGGCTCCAGATTTGCCAACACGATGATTTCATCCTGACCGTCTTGTTCGAGGTCAACCACCAGCGGTTCGCCACGCAGCCATTTGCCCAAGGGACGTTTCCATAAACGCTTTCCAGTCGAGCTATCGATCGCTATGAGACTACCGTCACCCGATGGAACGATGATGTCCAGCACACGGTCGTCGTTGATACCCGCCATTGCCATAGCACCAATGTTGTTTCCACCAGTGAACTGTTTCCAAGCCACAGATTTTGTTGCTCCATCAATCAAAATAACATCGGATTGATCCCAACGCATCGCCACGACATCGTTGAACCCGTCGTTGTTGAAATCATGAACCAGGGGAGTGCAGTACACAGCCGAGGGACCATCCAATCGCCACGCGCGTTTCAATTTCCCATTGGTGGTATCGACCACCAACAAATGCAAATCGATTGCGCCACGCAAATAACCCAGCGTAACGAGATCCGGGACGCCGTCGCGATCGAAATCGGTGATCGCTTGTGTTCGATTGTTGGGAACAACGATATCAGATGTCCACAACAACCGACCATTGGTTCCATCCAAGCAGCCAAACGAACTATCGGCGCCCCAGTTTCCCGATTGAATCACTCTCGGTTGTTGCTCAGCATTGTGGAACACGCCAGGTTGGGCCAACAGCAGGCCTTGAGCGTTAGCTTTCCACAAAACACGCGGGCCGCGAATTTTCGCGATCAGGGCCCGGTTTTGAACGACCATTAATTCTGGGAAACCGTCTCCGTCGGAATCCGGCAAGAATTTGTCCGGGCGGACCGAGTACGGCATCCTGAGATGCCACATTAATTTTCCCTGTTTTGTATAAGCACTGAGGCCATCTTTTTTTCCAACCAGTATTTCGGCAATTCCGTCTCCATCCCAGTCATCGCACAAAACCCCAGCCGCTACCCCAGGAATCGACCATTGGACGAGACCTGTCTGAACATCAACGACCCGCAACTCGTTTTGAAACTGCAAAAAAACGTGACGCTGGACCTGACGTATTTTTCCGGTCGCCTTCATCGGTTGAAATCTGGCAACCTGACCCTGTTGTGTCCAAACCAGATTTCCATTCGCATCAAAACATTCGACTCGATTAGCAAATCCAATCAGCCAAGCGGGAAGATCATTGCGCACACAGGCAGCAACAAACAGCGAACCGTTGTTTTGAGAGAGGGATTTGTCAAAGAAGGTAACTCCCGTTTTTCCGCTGACAACTTCGATTTTTGAATCCGTGCGGATAATGTAATCCCGCCATCGGTCGCGATCAAAATCCGCCAGATCATTCACTCGCGCCTTGGTACTGGACCGTTTCCAACGGAATCGCCCCGTCTTTAAATCGAAACATCCAAACTCATTTGTTTTTTCCGAGTCGCTCAAATTCAACAACACTTGATCGTGCGGCACGTTGCGGCATCGGCCCAGGATTGCCTCCTGTGCGGATACTTCAGCAACTCGAAACTGTGAGATCTGTTGGCCCGAATTTGAATCGATCGTGGTCAGCAGCCCATCTCGTGACAGAATCGCCAAATCCGTTTTTCCATCATCATTTAAATCACTGGTCTCGATGATCGCCACATACGCGTTGAGATCATGTGTTTTGATCGCAACTTTGGTATCCCACTGCCTCTCTATTTTTTTGCCGACGCGCCAACTGGAAATTTCAATCACGGATCGCGTTTGACCCGATCGAGATTTTCTGGCCTGTTTTTCTTTGGCCACGATCAACCGAAGATCGTCTGTCCCGATTCCCAGCAGGCAAGTCGAGTAGGGGATAGGAATCGAAACATCACCAATCACCGCTCCTGATTTCCCGGAAAAAAACACGACACGATCGACTTCGTTGTGAAACAAATCGGGTATCTGATCACCGTCGATATCGCCGACAATTTCGACAGCATGCTGAACGCCCATGGACGCGTATTTCCAGATCAACCCCTCGTCGAGAAACATGCGAATGTTGTGTTGGCGATCTTCGGCAATTTCAAAATGAATCGGGCGCGAATCAAAACAATAATCTTTTTTGGCCAACGCCGTATAAGACTCCACCGGCAAACTCAGGTTTCGAATCTTGGAGCCGTAGGAAATGCCGCCGATTTCGAGTTCCGTATCCGGTGACCAGCAATCGGCATTTAACAGCCCTCGATGCCTGGGTAACGACACGTTGATGTCTTTGGTTTGACCGCGTTTCACCAATACGGCAACGTGATCTGTGTCGTAATTGGGAGCGCGAACGGATAACTCGTAGACTCCGGGACGCAGTTGCAGTTGTAACGATGAACCTGAAACCTGGTACGTTGAGTTGTCGATTTCAACGATGGCATTCTCTGGATGGATCCGCACGACCAACGTCCCTGGCATGCGGTACCAGAACCAACCCGCGACGAGACCGGCGATCATCAGAAAAACGGCCACCCAGGAAATCGAACGCACGAGACTACGATGCCGCCGGCTCAATCGAACAACTTTCTCGGTCAACGATTCGCGCATGGCCGAAACCGGCTCGCTGGCAAGCCAACGTTCGATATCATCCGCCAATTCTTTCGCCGATGCGTAACGCTGTTCTGGCTGGACGGCTACAGCTTTCAAACATACTTCTTCGAGTGCCTTGGGAATGCGTTTGTCCAATTGGCGAGGTCTGGGAATATCTCCCGACTGAACAGCGTGAAGCACTTTTGAAACATGTTTCGAAGAAGGAAACGGCGGTCGATTTGTCAGAACACAATACAGAGTCGCGCCAAGGCTATAAATGTCCGAGCGTGGGCAAAGTCGGCCGGAGTGTCCGCGCGCTTGTTCGGGACTCATGTATTGCAAAGTTCCCGCAATCGTTGACGCCTGGTCTGGATCTGAATCATCCGGATTCGATCGAGACATTGAAACTGTGTCGGGATTCTGCGATTCAAACGTGGTTGCCAACCCCCAGTCAACGACCAGCGTTTCGCCAAACTCTCCGAGCATCACGTTGTCCGGTTTGATGTCCCGATGAATTACCGATTTGGAGTGCGCATAGTGGATCGTGTTACAGACCTCGATAAACGAATTCAACAATTTTCGCAGTTCGAGTGAATATCGATCGAGTGGCTGCCCTGCTGCACTTTTTTGATGAAACTGTCGAATGGCATCACGTAAAGTCTGGCCACGAATCATCCTCATCACGTAATACGGTTTGCCGTTCTCGTAATGTCCCAAAGCGTAAATGGGAACAATCCCCGGATGTTCGAGTCGGCCGGTGATTTCCGCTTCCTGCAAAAACCTCTTTTTGCTTGACGGATCACTTGCCAAAGCGCTCTTCATGTCTTTTAGCGCGACCTGTCGATTCAATTCCAGATCTTCGGCAATCCAGATTCGGCCCAAACCGCCTTGAATCAACAGCCGAACAATCTTGAACCGTCCGTCTCCCGTTGTTGGTGGAGAAAAATCGGAAACACTTCGAGTTAATTCAAAACAGGAAATGATTCGTTCATGGTCATCCGGGAACAGATTCAGATAGTCCTCGATCGGTGGCAACGTATCGGCCAATCGCAATTCCAGCAGAAGTAATTCTTTGAACAGCAAGTGATGCATCTCTGGATCCGCGCGATCGAGAAACTCGCCGATTCGTTCGGGTCGGTCGCCTTGCCAACTACTTTCAAATTCATCACACAACTGATCAATCAGTTGGGCCTGATCCAACCGCAACTTGCTGAATCCTGTCGTTTCGAATGATGAAGTCATGAAAATGCAAACCGGTTGACGGGCATGCGACGGAGTTTACTTGATATCTCCGTTCCAAATGCCACGGATGATATTGAGTTTTCTTTCCACACTGCGGATGTTTTTGCCAATTTGCTCGGCGATCTCGCAATTTTTAAATCCGTCGAGTTTCAGCAGCGCGATTTGTCGAAGTTGGTGGTCGGGCAATTGATCTAAAAGCAAATCGAATTCTTCCTGAATCACGACAAACGCATCGGCGGCAGGTTGTGAATCGGCGACGGCTTCCAGTCCCGCGACATGGCCAGTGTGGTTTTCGACAAATACCGAATCACCTCGGGTTTTGCCATTGCCTCGTTTTTGGGCCAGGAGGTATTCGATTTGGCGATTGACTTTGCGACAAATAATGACAGCCAGAATTTTCCACAAGTCCTGCCGATTTTCCAGTTTCTCAAATCGGCCATGAACGGCACCTTGAAAAAAACTGTGAAAAGCGCTAATCGCGATATCTTCTTCGTCGCCAACTCGTTTGGGGACACCGACGAGTTTTTGCCGGGCCAGATTTTGAATCCGTTCGACAAAACCGTGCCATAACGCCGCTGCCGCATCTTCATCACCATCCTTGAGCCGCAACAACAACTGGGTTGGATTTACTTGATTGGTCATCCGCCTGGTCCGCCAAAAATCCCAACCATCATCGGCTTGTTACGAAAGTTTTGCCTGGTTTTGAAAAAAATTCAGATGGTGCTGTCGGGTTTGATCAACGAATTCTCATTTTAAGTAAGGAGTTATCACAATTCACTAATGAAAAGGGCTTGATATGCGGATTTTTCTTGCGTTTTTTAGCATCATTGTTTTCTTGCCGTGGAGCGCGACTCAAGCTCAAACTTTCAACGGAATCTGGAATACCCATGCAGCCACACCGACCGGTCGCGAACAACTTTCGGTCGAAGCAGCCGATGGCAAAATTGTTGCAATTTCAGGCTCTGCCAGTGGCGGACCAACAAGTGTCGTCGAAATCTACGACCCGTTAACCGATACCTGGACAACCGGTTCGTCAGCCTTGTCGAACAGAGGCTTGGCATCGTCCGGCGTGATCAGTGATGATATTTACTACGTCAACGGTTGCCTCAATTCAGATTGCAATACAACAACGAATCAATTGCATCGTTACGATGTCGGTGCTGATACCTGGACGTTGCTAACTCCGGCAGGAACCGCGCGTGGCGGCACGGTTGCGGGAGTGATGAACGACAAACTGTATGTCACCGGCGGTCACTTGTCGGGATTCACGTCGATGGTAGATACGCTGGAGATTTACGACCCGCTGTCAGATTCCTGGTCTACCGGATCGGCCATGCTGCAAGCTGTCGAAAACGCAGTGGGCGCCGCAAAAAATGGCAAGTTTTATGTTGCCGGTGGATTTAATCGAGACATCGGAGCCGCAATTAAAACATTACAAATCTACGACAAAGATACCGATAGTTGGTCGTTTGGCGCCGATCTTCCGATTGCCTTGCAGGTCGCGGCGGGCGGATTTATTGGAGACCGATTTTATGTTGCCGGCGGAACAGACGGCTCGGGTGGAGTTTCCAATCGATTGTTTTCCTATGATGTCGCCACCAACACCTGGCTCGAAGGACCGAATATGTTGACTGGGCGACGAACGTTCGACGGAGCAGTTCTCAACGGGCGTTTCTATGTCGCCGGTGGCACCGATTCTGGAGGAAGCAAAGTAACGGCGTTTGAATCGTTTGCGATCCCGGAACCCAATGCAACGTTGATCTTGGGATTCGCAGGAATGTTTGTACTGTCAATTTCTCGCAGACGGCGAAAATCCTGAAATCAGGAACCAAGTAGGGCCGGTTCCTAGTGTCGATTTCGGACAGAGTGGCTGTTCTATTTTTATCTGGACTGGAATAAGAGGGTTTTCATCACGAGTTCACGGAACTCCAAGATGTACTGTTATTGTAGCAAGTGACATCATAGGGTTTTCGTTGGCTTTGCGTTGATGGTCTGAGCCGGGCAGTGTGCCTTAGGCTGGCCAACACGCCTTGGCGATTCGATTCAGATAGCGATACTACGTCGCCTTTGAAATTCGGAATGTCGAGCAAATGTCATTAATAGAAATGGACTTGTCACTATCAGATTCTGGGTAAAAACAACCCTTGGAGCTGAAGGGCTCATTAGTTTTCGCCCTCCAACCTTTTCTCGGGCACAGGCCCCTGTCAGTCCGCCATTGATTGGGGACAACCTGGACTCGGCAGATAACGGCAGGAGCCACTATCGAAAAAAACGGAGCGTGCGATTGCGTTTTAATCTGCAAATTGCGTCAACCGCATCAAGTTTGATTACAATGTCTTTCTGTTGTTGAAATGCTGACTTACGGAACTAATTGAACGTCTTGATATGACAACGTCAAGTAACAAACCATGGACAAGCGGAGTCGTCAATGTTTAGAAAAGTGACTTTTGTAGTTTGTGTCTTTTTCATCAGCTACCAAATCTCGACGGCCCAGGAGGCTTTGCATATTCCAGACGGATGGTTTTATTTGCTTGGGCAGACCCAAGTCCAGAAGGATGTTGGATTGACGGCCGATCAAATCAAGCATCTTGCCAAAGGCCAGCAGGAGCTCCGAGAACGGTACGCGAAAATCAACAAAGAACACACGCCGTTTTGGGTGGAACTTCAGCGGCGCGAAAACGTCACCAACGCTGATCGCAAGCGCCTGGAACAGCTTAAAAAAGCAGCCCGCGAAAAGAATTATGCAATCACAAAAGAATTTTTTCAAAAGGCTCTGGAGGCCAGGCAAATCGTGCGTATCAAACAAATTGCCTTGCAAAGAATTTTGAACAATCAAAGCCCGGAACTTTCGACCACCAGATTCCAAGGTGGATACCTGGCTTTCCTATTGTGGAAGCCGATGAAGGAAGAACTTGCAATTCCAGACTCGCAGGTTGCGGACCTCGTGAAATCGGCCAATCAACTTCAAACCGAGTTCGACAAAGAGCTGTCGATTTTGCGAAATAAGTATCGCAAGAAAATGAACGGCACTTTGACGAAGAAGCAACGCGAAAAATTACAAAAGTTACTTGGCAAGGAATTTCATTTCGACGTGCGCGGCAGCGACTTCTGACAAAACACCATCGTTTTCAGCGTTACTTCTTTTGTTGCGATTTTGCCCGAAGCAGCCTTCTGAATGAAGCTCGGATGCGAAGCAATCGTGCTTCCTCCCGGTGCCCTGGCGGGATAATATCGAGCTGGGTTTCCACCTGCCTCAATGACCGGCGAAGTTTTTCGGTGCTGACATTATTTAACAACGCTTCGAAAGTTGGACGGTCCGTCAATGACGATTCCAGAATGATCGACTGCTCCCCAGTCCAGCGACCGGCCGAAGCAACTTGATCAGCCGCAAGCTGGACAGCCATTTTTGACACGTCTTCAAGGTTGGCCGTGGCCCAGGCTTCTTCGCCGGAATAATGGGCATAGGAAATGAAAATTGCTTTGCCTGCGGCATCGATCATCGTCAAATATGGCACATGATCGATGACTCGCTCAACCGCAAAATTTGCTGCAGCACGGGCGACGGCTTCTGGAACGGGAACACCATTGTCAATTCGCTCAAACGAATCGGCAACGGCGTTCATCATGCTCAACCCAAGCATCCCTTTGTCAAAAGCCGACATGCCTTTGGCTTGCTTGGAAACTTCGGTAACCGCTTGACCAATTGCCGGCTGGTAACGACCAGGAATTTCCTTGAAAAAGGATTTGAACTTCTCCCAGCGGGTCGGTGATGTTACCTGCTTGAGAGCTTCCAGTCTGGATTTGAGTTTGCGTGCTTTCGTCGTTCCGGCTCTGGTCTTTTCAATTGCATTCAAAAGGCCATCGATACGTCTGGGGCTCAAGATTCCGTTCTTGACCAGTCCAGCAATTTCGCTGTTCAGCTTGCTTTTCAACGCCTTGCGGATTTTGTGGATATCGGCGCCTGACTCTCCCATTTTTTCAATCAATTTCAAAAAGTCATCCACCTTTTTCCGAGCGGCCAGCAATTGAACCATTTCTTTACTTGCATTTGCGCGATCCCAGTTTGCCACGATGTAATCGATATGGCCTTTGAGATCCATGAAACGTTTAGCTGGTGAATCGGTCGTTGAATCGGCAGGGTTATGAGTCCTTTTTCCCTTTCGAGGGATACCGGTCGCATCACTCCAGGCGTCGCCGAGATCGCCGTGGACTCGATTCGAAGAGTCAACATAGATACGGTCGTTGTAGCGTTCAACAGTTTCTTCGTTTTCAGATTGATTGGATCCATGGCGCGACAAACGTCGACGATGCGCTTCGATTTGTTCAATTTTTGGATCGGGCTTGAGAATCATTGCGGAACCACAAGGTGTTTGCGCGAGTGCAGTTTTCAGTTTTCCGTCAATATGCGCCTGTCGTTTTTTCAGATCTTCCTCGTAGACCTTGCGATGAAGCTCAAGTGCTTTTTTCAAACGTTCAATCGCTTTGTCCACGCTTTTGACGTACGTTTCATAAGCTGTTTTCCAGTCGGGATATTTTTCGCGCCAGTATTTCGCGGTTTTCTGATTTCCCGCCGCTTTTGCATCGGTGATTTTTTTCCGGATGCCGGTTCCAGAAATGCTGTAAGTAAGCGAAGGGACATGAACGACTGTCTCTTCGCCTTTCTTTCTGGCTTTTTCAATAGCGATCATTTCTTCGATCTTGCCATTGGAAACTGTGTAAGAAATCATTTTATTGTGATTTGAATATTTCTTTTTGCGCCACGACTGCTGAACCTCGTCGCGTGCTTTTTCGGCCTTCTTGATATCTTCTAGCACCTTGTTGCGATTTGCATGGTATCCGTATGCAGGCACGTGTAAGCTGAAGGTACCCGCCGTGATGTCCGCTTTGACTTTTTGCAGGACCTTCCGTTCAGCAGCAAGGTGTTTGTCGATTCCGGCTCCGTCGAGAGTGTATCCCAATGGAGTCAAATGAAAGCCCGGCTCGCGTTTGTCGCAGGCTGCAATGAGTTTTTGTTCTTTCGCAATCGCTTCACGAAGGCGGTTCAGGTTGAAGGTACCCCCAAGCGTTCGAAAATGCATTCCAACGATGCCTTTCGCATACTCGGCCATCCGTTTTGCATTCTTTGCTTTTTGTTCGGCAATAAAAAGCTCCCAACCTTTTTCGTCGTGCCGATGGCTAAGCCCTTCGACTTTGGTCCGTTCCAGCCCCAAAAGCCCCAACTTTTTCAAGGCACCATTCGCGAGCTCAATCTGTCGGTTGCGGACGACCGTTTCGTCGTTGCGTTTCTTTGCCAGACCATGGATCGCATCTTGATAAAGTTGAATTTTGTCTTCATGACCAATTCGCTTGAGGGCGAGTTTTTGTTCATATTGCCCAAGCGCTATCTGTGCATTGAGAACCCGTGTAATAAACGGCTCAAGAACGCGTTTGGTTGTTTTGCCGCATGTTGGAGTTTCTTTCTTTTTGTCTTGCCCGAAACAATCCAGCGGCAATTGCATGAACAGAATACAAATTTGCCCAACAGTCAACAAAATCAGACTTTGTTTGAATCGCATGATTGAATACCTGTCTTTTGTTAAGTGAATGCAACGAACTCGCAATCGGTAGTGCTCCCTGATTTCTGATTCCCGTGAACCAGAAAAAGCGGACAAGCAAAATCGAAAATTCTTGATCGAATCGACAAATTGTCGATAAACAAGTGAAATATGTGCCCAAACAGCTCAAAACGAAAAACTATTGGCGTCCTGTTTCAGAACTGCACCGGCCCGACACGCGACGCAGGGAACCAAGACAGCGAGAAACGCATTGGCTTCATCGTTCGAACGCATATTGGTTTGGCAATACGCGGTGCCGAAATCAGAAATTTAGCGTTTTCTGGCACGTATCAGAAAACCTCAACAAACGACCGTTTAGTGACACTCGCTGTTGTGAGAAAAAACATCAAAAACGTCGGGGATTTTGAATTCCCATTTTGTCGTTTCACAATCAACGAACCAGAATCTCATTGATTTTGGGACTGCACATTTCGTGTAGTTGCAAATCCAGCAAGCGACAAAACAAGTGACAATGTTGGCAATCCAAAGCCAATACGTATACAATGCAAACGCAAAGCAAAGTTGATGAAGTCCTTCAAAACTACGTAAATCCAATCCATTTGCAATGTAAAGCCAACGCCGGATAACTAGGGCCGGTAGGAACCGGCCCTACGTTGTATAATCGTAACCCGATGTGGGGGCCAGCGGCACCTGAGCTGTGTAATTTTCTCTTACGCGTCGGGTTGTGATTTTGTCTTGCACAAACATCCAACGATTTTTATGTAAGTCGTTCACCTCAATTTCTAAGTGCAAATTCGCTGCAACTCGCTGGCAGCTGCCCAACCCCACTACCGACTGCGTTTGGTTGTTGTCTATCCTTTAATAGTTGCCTGCTACAAAAATCATCAGGTCTTCGGTGATCAACTTGGGACAGGCAATCTGAATCTGTTTGTTTGGTACTGCATCAAGGAGTTTGGTGTTTTCCATGAGTGAATTTACTTTCGATCGAGAATCCGCAGTCGCTTTAATGCACCATCACACGCAAAACGTAGCTTTGCGTCGACACATGTATGCTGTTGAACTGACCATGAAGGCCTATGCTGAAAAACTCGGCGAAGATGTGCAGCGCTGGGGGATTGTTGGACTGCTTCACGATTTTGATTACGAAGAAAACCCCAACCCTCCGGATCATCCCTTGGTCGGCTCACAGATTTTGACAGATCTCGGCTACCCGGAAGATGTGATTTACGCCATCAAATCGCATGTCGATCATCTCCCCGATTGTCCTCGTGTTTCAACGATGGACAAAGCGTTGTTTGCCTGTGACGAATTGTGTGGGTTTATCGTTGCAGTCGGGCTGGTCCGTCCCGAAGGACTCAACGGTATGAAAGCGAAAAGTGTTCGCAAAAAAATGAAGCAAAAAAGTTTTGCTGCCGCCGTCAGTCGCGAAGACATCACGTCCGGCGCCGAAGAGTTTGGGGTCGAACTCGCCGAACATATTCAATTTTGTATCGACGCGCTGGTGCCGCATGCGGAATTGCTGGGATTTGAAAGCACAGCCACGCCGGAGTAAAACATACATATCAGGTCACCCCCATCTAAAGGATCAAAAATGGACGTTCAATCTTCTGAACAATTAACGCAGAAAAAATGTGAGCCTTGTGAGGGCGGCGTCGACCCGTGTCCACTGCCACATGTCAAAGAGCAACTCGACAAATTGCCGGGTTGGTACATCACTCATGAAGGTCAACGTATTCGAAAAGACTGGACTGTCAAAAATTTCATGGCGGGACTCGATTTTTTCAATCGCGTGGCCGAGATCGCCGAAGCCGATGGTCATCACCCCGATTTGCATCTGGAAAGCTACAAATTAGTTTCCATTGGTTTATGGACGCACGCCATCGGTGGTTTGAGCGAAAACGATTTTATTTTGGCTGCCAAGATCGACGCGTTGCCTATCGAACTTGAGGGTTAACCTGATCTTGTGAGCGGCAAGGTGCAAGCCGCCGGTTCGTTAGTGCGTCGTACCGGCGGCTAGCGCCTTGCCGCTCACATCAAATTCACAGTTTCCGATTTAATCAACGCTAGGTCGAAAAACAATCGACATTTTGGCACAACAAAAAACGGGGGTCGAAGTCCTGGATTTCGACCTCGGTTTATGTGTTGGCGATTAATGCGGGAAAAGTGTCGTCAATCGAACTAAGACCAATGGCCGATTTTGAAATGGCGCGGTATTCTTGTGGAAATTCGCGTCCCAATCCATCGGTCCATGAACGATACCTTTCGAGAACTCGATCGATTTGAAGATCGTTTTGCGCAAAATCAACGACGAAAAGTTGAGCAGTTTCAACGTGGTGGTCGACTCAAACACCTGATTCTTGCTGGACAGCTCAATCTCGACTTGCTCGGTCGTTTGCGGCATTCGGCCGACAAAATCAGGCAGTTGTCCAAATCCAAGCAAGGCTGTGATCGGCTCAGACATTTGTTGTCTCACAAACGGGCGATGCTCTATTTTACGCAGCCTTCGACCCGAACTTTTCTGTCATTCACAGCGGCTTGTCAAATTTTGGGGATCACCTGCAACGAGGTGCGCGATCGACGCACCAGTAGCGAAGTCAAACGCGAATCGCCATTTGATTCGATTCGGATGTTTAGCAGTTATTTTGACATCATCATCATGCGGAGCCCGGTGGCCAAATTTGCCGAAGGCTGCGCCTACTTGATGAACGAGCTCGAGCAAAAAGGAATGCGGAGTGTTCCGATCATCAATGGCGGCTCGGGATCCGACGAACATCCAACTCAAGCCTTGTTGGATGCCTACACCATTCAACGGACTTTTGCCTTTGATCCGCTGCCTGACTCGGTAAGCGATCGATTCGAAGATTTTCGCCGCCAATATCCTAATTTGACTCGTTCCCCGGCCAACAAAACCTATTGCTTTTGTGGCGACATGGGCCGGGGTCGAACTGTTCGATCATTGGCAACCGTCCTGTCGCAATACGAAAATACGCAAATGGTTTTTGTTTCTCCCGATCACGCGACACTGCGAATGGAACCGCAATTGTTGTCGCGTTTAGCCGATGCGGGCGTCGAAGTTCACGAAGCGTTTTCGTTGGACGAATCGTTCGAAGGCAAACCATTGTTGTCACAAGTCGATTGCCTTTATATGACACGTATTCAACGCGAACATAACTCGGAACGTGACTCGGACGATTTCGATAAACTGGATTTGTCGTTGTATCGATTAACATCCGAGCGTGTGGCGCAAATGCGGGAATACGCGCCGATCTTACATCCTTTCCCGCGCGATAGTGTTATCGACGAGATTCCATTGGAAATCGACCAGGACCCGCGAGCCATGTATTTTCGCCAAGCCCGAAACGGTATGTGGTCCCGGGCTGCGTTGCTGGTCCATTTGTTTGACGTTTCCGAAGAGCTTCAGGCACTGTACGAGGAATATTACGGATCGACCTACATCTAAAAACTACAGGTCGAGTTCTTCTGCTTCTTGCTCAAATTCAACGTTGCCTTTTCCGGCATCCAGTTTGATACGAACAGTAAACGCTTTGTCGCAATTTTTGTGGGGGCACTGAATTGTCTGACCGTTTTGAGCTTCGGAAATAATCAATTCTTTTTTGCATGACGGGCAGCGGGCTTGAAATGCCTTGCGCGTTTCGATTGGTCGTTTAGTCATCTCGGTTCCTGATTGCAAATACTCGTTCTATTTTTCTCAATTCAAAAAAGATTGGCCAGTCAGATTTTAATGAAGGTTCGATGAAGCATTTGTGAGTGGTCGTTGGGTAGGGCCGGTTCCTACCGGCCGTTTTGTTGGATTCGCCCGGTGGGAACTGGCCCTACAGTGCGTCGGAAGGGGCGAGGCCACCCGTGAGCGGCAAGGCACTAGCCACCGGTTTATAGCGCTAACGAACCGGCGGCTAGCGCCTTGCCGCTCACAGGATCAGGCTCGGCCGAGAGGCCTCGCCCTCCCGAAAACAAAGCGCAATAAAAAAAGGCGACTGCTTTAAAACAGTCGCCAATCGGAGAACACCTAGAAAGGGTGCGTTTTTTATGCGGTATCGGCTGTTGCACCGTCGGTAAACGGATCGGTGCCGTCGAGAAAACTCGCTAACGCCTGGCTGCGGTAGGGTTGTTGAAGTTTACGAACTGCCTTGGATTCGATCTGTCGAACGCGTTCGCGAGTTACCGAGAAAATTTTCCCGACTTCTTCGAGCGTGTAGGAATAACCATCGGCCAATCCGTATCGCAGACGCAGGATTTCTCGTTCGCGATAGTTCAAATGTTCCATGGCTTCTTCGATTCGCAATTTCAACGCTTGCTGATTCGTTTCATACAACGGATCGTCATCCCGATAGTCTTCGAGGAACTCGCCAAAGTAGCTGTCATCGTGATCACCAACCGGTTGATCCAATGACAGAGGTTGGCGAGCCATTTTCATGATGACCCGAGCATCTTCGAGCGACAGATTGGCTCGTTCAGCGGTTTCTTCGGGAGATGGGTCGCGGCCCAATTCCTGGACCAGGTCACGCATGACATTGCGAACTTTGCTCATCGTGTCGATCATGTGAACGGGAACTCGAATCGTACGGCTTTGATCGGCAATCGCTCGCGTGATCGCTTGTCGAATCCACCAAGTCGCGTAGGTCGAGAATTTGTATCCGCGTTCATGTTCGAATTTGTCGACGGCCCGCATCAATCCGGTATTGCCCTCTTGGATCAGATCCAAAAAGCTCAATCCGCGGTTGCGATATTTTTTGGCAATCGAAACGACTAACCGTAAATTGCCGGCCGACAGAATCCGTTTAGCGGAATCGTGTTTGGTTTGTAGATCACGAGTTTTGTTCACCAGGCGAGAAAGTGTTCTGGGACTTTCGTAGGTTTTTTGCATCAGGTAATGCAATTCCGCTTTGAGCTCTTCGATGGTCCGGTTTCCTGCGATTCCCGTTTCGTTTTGACTGGCGTCTTGAACCAATTCGTAGAGACATTGCATTTCTTGATTGATTCGCTCCAGCTGGCGAAACATCGGTTTGATGCGTGTGTATCGCAGATTGAGTTCCTCGATCAGTCGGACGGCTTTGTTTCGCCGACGAATCAGGCTTTTCCATGCCGCACGTCGTTCGGCGGATTTGTTTTTCTTGCAAATCGCAACCGCATAATCATTGCGATTTTCTTTGAGCATGTTTTTCAGCGTGACCAGATTGGGCACTAACCGCTGCATAATTCGTTTCTTTTCTGCTTTGTTGGTGACAGAGACTTCGATCGTTCGATCCAGTCGCAATTTTCCATCACGGACTTGCTCCAGTTCTTCGATCGCACCGTGCAACATGAAATCGGTTGCCAACATAGTATTGCGATACCGCAAACGCGTTGAGTCGATTTTTTTTGCTGCAGAAATTTCTTCGTCGCGTGAAAGTAATGGAATTTGACCCATTTGCATCAGGTAAACACGAACCGGATCATCAATCGAGTCTTCTTCTTTTTCAGACGTCGGTTTTTCCAGATCTTGATTACCAATTTCTTTTTCGTCGGTTTGTTGAACGTCAATTTTGGAACTGTCTTCGATAGATGAATTGGTCGAAGATGCGGCTTTTTTTTTCGTGGGTCGGGACTTGCTCATGTTGTTCCTCTGCTGGTGTTTCCGAGTGGAACAAGTTCAAAGCAGTCGTAATGCCAAACCGGGTTATGGAACGCAGCGTTTTGTCGTAAGCTGTTGATGGATAACGATTTGTGTTGTTTTTGGTATCATGGATGTTCGGCGATTGATGTTTCGCAAAATCAACAGACATATTTTTTTTCTCACATTGTTTCGAAATCGCAACATTTTCGCATTTTTGCCGAATCATGGGCACGTACAGCAGTGCCAGTTGTTTTGAACATCTGCGGCAAACAAAATATGAATATCTCATTAGCCAATCATTTCCCGGGGGTCTGGAGAATCTGTGAAGTCACCGTTTGAGTTGGATTATGACGGTTTCGAGTCAATGGTTGACGGACAGCCCTTGGACAATGACCTGAGTGTCGCGACGCCGGAGAATATCGCGTTTCAGTACCGCGTTGCCGGTCCGTTTCGCCGAATGTTGGCCTATGCATTCGATGTTCTGATTGTCATGGGGATCGCAATTGTCGTCGTTTTCATCGCGGCGATTCTGTTTTCGATGGTCATCCAACTGTTTGCCAACATGACCAATCTGAATGCGATTGGGGAAGCGTTGGCGGGCATGAGCCAAATGCTGTTGTTTCTGTTTCTTTTTACGTTCTTTTTCTTTTACGGGGCGTTTATGGAAACACGATACAACGGTCAAAGTTTTGGCAAGATGATTTTTGGTATCCGCGTTTTAGGAACCGATGGCCGTCCCATCAATGCCCAACAAGCGGTCCTCCGAAACCTGGTTCGTTATGCCGATATTTTGCCGCCCGTTTCGCTGGGGTCCATTTTTGGGTTTTGGGAAACGCCGATCGGGTTTGTCCCCACTTGTTTGATCGCGTTCATTGTCATGATGTTTAACCGGCGTTATCAACGTCTCGGAGATTTGATTTGTCGCACGGTAGTTGCGGTCGACACCAAGCCAGAGAAACAGGGACTGATCAATATTGACGACAAACGTGTTCGTGAATTGGGTGTCATGATCCCGCACGATTTTGTCGCCTCCAAAGAATTGACACAGGCATTAGCAGCCTATGTCGACCGGCGTCCACACCTCAGTTTGCCGCGGTTAATGGAAATTGCAAAACACTTGGGTGAGCCTTTGCTGGAATTATTTGGTATGGACCCCAGAATCAACCACGATTTGTTACTTTGCGCGTTGTATTACCGCTCGTTCAACGAACTCAAAGAAGAGACGGAGAACTACGAACCACCTGGAATTCAGGCGGTTCCGGCCACGCCGATTCAACCGTCGGCGTACACTCCCTACCGCATCGATGTTTAGCAGGAACCGATTTTGAAAGTTTCAACACTTCTGGAAAAACGACAGCCCAACTGGGACGACCTGGAACGACTTTGCAATCGATTGCAAAAGCGGCGGGGTCGTTTGTCGCCCGAAGAAGTCAACCGGTTTGTCACGCTGTATCGTTCCGCTTGCGCCGACCTTGCATTGGCATCGAGTTATCAGTTGCCGCCAACGACAGTCGATTATCTCAACAAATTGGTCGGACGCGCTCACAACCAACTGTATCGTGGTCGAGATTTTCGCTGGAAAACCTGGGCTGATGCGCTGTTTGTCTACACGCCTCAAAAAATCTTTAACGATGTTTGTGTGCATATTTGTTTTTTTGTGTTCTGGGGTCTGTTTTTGTTGTCCGCATTTATTGCCTACAACGAACAACGGTTTCCTGGTTTTGCAGAACAAGTCCTGACCGTCAACGGTGTCGACGGACTGCAAAGTTCGTTTGAGGATTTCGAAGGGCGCACGTATGGTGAAAATTGCATGATGGCGGGTCTGTATGTCTGGAATAATGCGGGCATTGGTTTGAAATGTTTTGCTTACATGATTTTGATCGTGCCCGGGTTTTTGACGTTGACTTTCAATGCCGTAGTATTGGGCACGTCGTTCGGCGTCATGTTTCGGCCCGAGGCCGGAGAGGCGGGTGTCAATTTTAAAACTTTTGTGACAGCCCACGGGCCGTTTGAATTAACAGCCATTATCCTGTCGGCTGCAGCAGGATTGAGAATCGGCGTTTCGTGGATCAAAACGGGCGGTTTGACTAGGATGAGTTCACTGTTTAAAGCCGGACAAGATGCGTTGCCGATTGCGTTGGCGGCGGTCATCATGTTCATCATGGCAGCCAGCATCGAAGGGTTTATTTCGCCGACACCGGAACGTTATATGCCCTGGTGGATCAAAGGATCGATCGCTGTGATCTCCTGCGGGATGTTGATGGTTTATTTTGTGATTCTCGGATATCCCCGCCGTTCGACTAGCGAGGTGCCCGATGAAGTTTGATGAAACACATATCGCGATTCGTCGCCGCTCCGCACTGGAGATTTTTGATTTGTCCGCCCATGTGTTGCGAAAGCACTTGGGACCGTTTCTGCTGTTGTTGTTGATTGGTGCTGCACCCTGGATGGTGATCAACTATTTGCTGATTGGCTGGATGATTCATCCCACAGAAGAGACGGAAATCACAACAGCTGACAAGGCGGCCTATTGGTGGTGCATGTTGATGTTAGTGATTTCCGAGGCCCAGTTTGCCACCGCATTTATCACGAAATATCTGGGCGACGCCACCTTTATTGGTCGACCCAGCATCCGCACCACCGTGAAGTCGGTACTGAATTCGACTTATGATTTGTTTGTCGTGCATTTCATTGTTCGTTGCCTGTTGTTTTTGCTAATGGCTGCGTTGATGCTGTTGCTGGAATCGTCGGAGGCTCGCGTATTTGCTTACGCATTCCTGGTTCCAGCGATTTTGTTCGTCGCAATACTGGTTCGCGCGATTCGACCGTTTGCTAATGAAATGATCCTGCTCGAAAAAACTCGATTGGGCGGAAATTCGGAAGGGCGTGTGGGCTACAGCGAACGCTCCCGGACGCTGCATGGACATTCTGATGTGTTTGTCAGATCGGTTTATATCAGTTCGATTACTCCGGCCATTTTTATTGTCTTTTGCGGACTCACCTGGACCTTCAAAACGTGTCTTGGATTTCAAGGTGAATTGGCTTGGCTGAACCAGGCCTTGTTGATTCCAGGAGCGATGTGGTTGACGGCAGGAGTCGTCGCCGTGATCCGTTTTTTGACTTATATCGACGCGCGAATTTATCAGGAAGGCTGGGATGTCGAACTGAAAATTCGAGCCGAGGCCATCAAATTAAAAGAGAAATTGTTTGTATGATGCAACGTGTCGTTCATCCACTGAATCATCTGCTGTTGTTGCGTGTTGCTGCGCTGAGCATTGTTTTTGTTGGCTGTTGCTGGTTGGCGCCGGCTTGCGAAGCACAGTCTCCAAGTGGTCGACGCGCTTTTGAAAGGCACTCCGATGTTCCCTGGTACGACAGCGACAAAGATTCCGTTCGATTCTTACCACCTCCCAAAATAAATCCCGCGCAAGGCAAACAGCGCACAAACACCGGTCCACAGAATCCCAGAAAAGGACGCAGCAATCGGCAATCTCGTAGCGGTTCTGGAATTGGTGCTTCCAGTGGCGGGGTTGTCGCCGGTGGGGTTGTTGCCGTTCTGTTCTGGATCGTGGTCGTGATTGTTCTCATCGCTTTTGCAGTTGGAATTATTTGGGCCGTGATTCAAATGAACTCCAATAAAGAAGACGAGGAGGAGCAGTCCGTCGTCGAAGACCGAGGTCCGAAAGAGACGAGCGTCGAAAGATTGCCGT
Organism: Pirellulaceae bacterium; assembly: GCA_028280445.1. GTDB lineage: Bacteria > Planctomycetota > Planctomycetia > Pirellulales > Pirellulaceae > JANQLU01. The sequence goes on from JANQLU010000136.1 coordinate 471,426, forward strand.
TCAAAGTGAGCCAGCCAGTCGGTGATTTTCTGACCTCTGCCAGACAGGCTTTGGGGGCCGGAAATTATCGTGAGGCGATTATCTTTTTGTACAGCCACGTGTTGGTAACCTTGGATCAAAAAGGTCTGATTCAACTGACGCGCGGCAAAACGAATCGTCAGTATCTCCGTGAAGTTTATCGACATCAAATGGTGGCAACCTATTTGGAAGATTGCATGATCCCGTTTGAAAAAGCTTTCTTCGGCAATATCGACTTGGACCAGGCGGATGTCGGCCCTTGCTTCAATCAGTTCGATCAATTTCAACAGACAGTCTCCAATACGAATGTGGTAGGTTGATGCGATGATGTGGTGGAACCCGATAAAACAAGTGCTTTTTATTTTGACGGCATGCGGAGTTGCTGCGAATTTTGCTATCAGCGCCGCGGCGCAAGACGACAACCCCATCAATTCGAATTATGGTCAGGCCAAAGAAGAAAGATCTCACAACAGCGTCAATGGAACCAGTGTGTTTGCCGAGATGTTTCGCGACAGCGGTCGCCGTGTTCATTTTGCCAAACGGATTTCGTCGCGAATCAACAAACATGACACCATTGTTTGGTTTCACAACAAATTCGGTTCACCATCGCGCGAAGTCGAACAGGAATTGGAACAATGGCTGGACCAAGACCGCAAACACGTTTTGATATATGTCGGGCGTGATTTTGACGCCGAACTGATGTATTGGCGAAACGCACTCCAGGTGGCGCCCGCCAATCAAAAACCAGATATTCAACGCCAAATCAATTACGTCGAAGGCCGCTGGGAAGGACGGCGTTATGGAGGTGAAGACAGATCTAACTGGTTCAGTGTGATCAGCCAACACGACATGCAACGAGTAAACTCATTCGCAGGCTCCTGGTCCTATTTGATCAATCCAAACCGAGCGGAAATTTATCGTACGGCTGAGTGGGCAATTCCGAATCAGTATGCTTATAAGTATTCATCAATAGCACTGTTGGTCGATGGCGCGACAGGAGATCCGTTAATTACTGAGTTGGAACTCAACAGTTTTACCGGCGGGCGAATTATCGTCTGTCAAAATGGAAGCAGCTTGTTGAATTTGCCACTGATCAACTCCGAAAACCGGAAAATTGCTTCGTTGATTATCGACGAGTGTCCCAAGAGCAGCGTTCTGTTTTTGGAATCGGGGATCGGAGATCCTGAAATCGCTGACTCCGATCAAAACACATTAGGAGTCTGGTCTTGGGCAACCAAGAAACCGCTGTGTTACATGGTGCCGCATTTCGTGTTGTTGGGTATCGTATTTTGTTTCGTTTATTTTCCCATTTTTGGTCGTGGGAAAAAAATTAAACCCGAAGCCAACACCGATTTCGCCAACCATCTGCAGGCGACCGCCCAGTTGTTGCAGCATTCGAAAAATCAACGACTGGCACAACAAAAAATTGAATACGCTCAAAGCGTTTTAGAAAAAAAACACCAATCCCACTAAACATGGAATCACTCCCCTGAGGAATCAATGTCAGCAACTATTGAATTTCGCTGTTCGAGCTGTCAACAGCTTTTAAAAATCGGACACGAATTAGCGGGTAGACAGGTCCGCTGCCCGCAATGTTCTAATATTCAAAATATTCCCAACGCATCCCCCGAAGTTGCGCCAATTACATTTCCAACACCGCAACCGGCTGCGCCACAACCTGTTACCGCATCAAATCCACAACCTCCCAGCTACCAAACACCAGCAACTCCCCCGACCTTACCGGGTACTGCGCAGCCGACAACAGTAACGCCTCAAACCGCGACAACTCGCGAGGGGCAAGATACTGAGACTCGGCGGCTGTATCAGCGCATCACAGCAGAGATTGCCAAAGTCTATGTCGGGCAAGATGAATTGGTGATGGGTACATTGGTGGCGCTGTTTTCAAACGGGCATGTTTTGATTGAAAGCGTTCCAGGACTCGGCAAAACGCTGTTTGTTCGCACGCTTGGCAAAGTTTTGGGTTGCGATTTTGGACGCATCCAGTTTACGGCTGACCTGATGCCGTCGGATATCACCGGTGCGCCCATTTTTAACATGAAAACCCAAGAGTTCGACTTCCGACCCGGTCCTGTTTTTACGCAATTGTTATTAGCTGATGAAATCAATCGTTCTCCCGCTAAAACTCATGCGGCACTGTTGGAAATCATGCAAGAACGAACGGTCACGATTGATGGAACAACGCACAATTTGAAAGAACCATTTTTGGTCATGGCAACCCAAAACCCGATCGAATCCGAGGGGACCTACAATTTACCCGAAGCACAACTGGATCGGTTCATGTTCAAACTGATCGCCGATTATCCAACGGTCGAAGACGAAGCCAAGATTTTGATGATGCATGGCGGGCAGGATAAATTGGACGATCGATTGGAAGCTGATGTTGAAACTGTTACATCGGACGAAGAAATCTGTCGCATCGTCAAGGAAAATGCCAATGTTCGGGTCGATCCAACGCTAGTGAACTATATCAACCAGATTGTTCGCAGGACACGTGAGTGGCAAATGTTTCATATCGGTGCGTCACCTCGAGCCGGCATCGCGCTGATGCAAGGCGCCCGCACACTGGCCGCGTTTTACGGTCGCGATTTTGCGGTACCGGATGATGTGGTCCAGATTGCGCTGCCAACGTTGCGACATCGCGTCAGTTTGACGGCCGAAGCCGAAGTCGAAGGTCACGATGTTGATCAATTGTTGAATGAACTCATTCGTACGATCGAAGTTCCCCGAATCACTTAAGAAAGAATCGATCAGGCGATGTTCGAAGCTGAGATTACAAAATTCTTCTCGACACCGGTCCTTTGGTTACTGCTGATCATTGTGCCATTGTTGGTATCAGCGCGATTTCGACGAATCTATCCTTCACGTTTACTACTGGTATTGGTAACCCTGCCGGCAATCCTATCGCTGTTGGTCGCATTCGAACCGGTATTCATCAAGGCGTTGTCCCAAGAACAATCGTTCTGGACTGTTTTGCTGTTGGTGCTGGTTGACGCCGGGATATTCACGATCGCTTTTGCCGACTGGCTGATCATTCCGAGTCAAAAGAAATTTTTGGCCGAACGTTCGGCAATGAAAATTGCTTCGATCGAGCAAAAACACCACGTTGACATTTCCGTATCTAACTTGGGACGGAGCAGTTTTTTTGTCGATATCAAAGACGAATTGCCCGACGCATTCACTTCATCACGCGAATCGTTTTCATTACGCCTCAAAGGGAAAAGCCGCGCGACGAGCCATTACACGTTTACCAGTAACAAACGGGGCAAGTTTTTGTTGAAAAACGTGTATCTTCGCGTACGCAGTCGTTTACGGTTGTGGAATGGTTACTATCAATTGCCGACCGAAACGGAAATCAACGTGTTTCCCGACCTAAAGCAGATCTCCGAATATGAAATTCTGGCGCGCACCAATCGACTCAGCTTGTTTGGTGTCCGAAAGACACGAAAAATCGGCCAAGATCATGATTTTGAAAGGCTTCGCGACTACAACCAGGATGACAATTTTAAAAATATCGACTGGCGAACTACGGCCAGACGTCAAAAATTGACCGTCAAAGACTTCCAGTCAAGTCAAAGCCAACGGGTCATGTTTCTGGTGGATTGCGGACGCATGATGACCAACCGCGCGGGCGATATCAGTTTGCTCGATCATTCCCTCAATGCGATGTTGATGATGAGTTATGTCGCACTTCGGCGCGGCGATGCCGTCGGATTGATTACGTTCAGTGACCGGATTCATAATTTTGTTCCCGCCAGAACGGGCAAAAACCAAATGAATCATTTGTTGCACGCGTCGTTTGACCGCCATCCGCAAATGGTCGAGTCGCGTTATGACGAAGCATTTTTGTATTTGCGAACAAGGTGCATGAAACGGTCGCTCGTCGTTGTGCTCACTAATTTGATTGACGAAATCAACGCCAATCAATTGCAAACCTATCTGAGTTCCCTGGTCGGCAGACATTTGCCATTGGGTGTGTTGATGCGCGATCACCAGATATTTGATTCGCTCGACATGTCGGGTTCGACCGGGGGCCCACACGATTTGGCGCTGTACCAGGCAGCTGCAGCCGCGGACGTCATTTCCTGGCGTCAACAAGTCTTGTCGGACTTGCAGCACCAGGGAGTTTTGTCGCTGGATTGTTTCCCCGAAGATTTAACCGCCAGCCTCGTGAATCGTTATCTGGAAATCAAAGCCAGACATTTGCTGTAAAAGTGTAGGGCCGGTTCCCACCGGCCGTTGTTGGATTGACCGGTGGGAACCGGCCCTACGTCAAACCACTCGCTAGGTCGTGTTGATACATTGTGAGCGGCAAGGCGCTAGCCGCCGGTAAAACCTCAATTACCGGCGGCTAGCGCCTTGCCGCTCAGTTCAAGTTCCATCCTTCCGATTCAATCAACGCGACCTATCGCTTCGTGCTCGTATCAATCAATTCAATTGCTTCAGCTTTTTGATCTGCAACCAAGTGACGGCGAATTTGCTGCAACACGTTTTCGTGGCGAGGTAAAAAGGGCAGGGGACAACCCACAGTCAAATCATCAGGATTGATTAATTTCGAAATCGCATTGAACAATTGGTCGATCCCGCTGCCTGTTTTCGCAGAAATCAAAATCCCGTTGGTTTGGGCTTGGCTGCCGGACACGAGGTCGGATTTATTGAAAACCAATATTTGTTGTTGTTCATCGTGAAGCAGCAGTTGGTGTTCCCGATACCAGGCTTCGTCAAACTCGGCACGGATATCGAACACAAACAAAACAATGTCGGCAATCTGGATTTGTTGTCGAGCGCGATCTATTCCTTCTGATTCGAGTTCATCCTGCGAGGTTCGAATTCCCGCAGTATCCGATAAATCGACCGGAAACCCATCAATGGCCGTCGCAATATTGATCACGTCTCGAGTTGTCCCCGGTTGATCAAAAACAATGGCCCGTTCATAACCGGCAATACAATTAATCAAACTGCTTTTACCAACATTGGGTGGACCGGCAATGACGATGCGAGTCGGTGTCGTCAGTCGTTTGGCCAGTGCATAACTCCGCAACAACGAATCGACCACCAGCAACGATTCTGTGCTGTCGGTATCGTTGATCGTTTTACGGAGTTCGTGCAATGCGTTTTCCAGCGCTCCATGGTATTGAGCCAGTAAATGTGCAGCGGCGAGTTCGGTTGTCGCTTTGGAAGCGGCGGCCAGCGCTTCGGCCCGAATATTGCCGATGGATTGTTGTTCCAAGTATTGATCGGCCGACAATATTTCAAACCCACATTTTGACAAATCTTGCAGAATCGCAGAACTTGCCGCGTGACCTCCATGGCAATGAATTTCGATGGTGTCAGAACTGAAACGACAAACCACTAACTCTTCACCCGTCGAGTTGTTGTCGTTGCACCAGATTCCAAAAGCGATCTGGTTGATCGGGATCTCACTCAATGACAAACCGCTGGCGCTGTGGAACAAGGGTTCGAGTTTGCTGGCGACATTTTCTGAAACGGCAACAATGGTCGCGATGGCGGCTCGGCCCGCTGGTGTCGTTAGCGCCGCAAACGAACGAGAGTCATTCACCATCGCTCCAACCTATTGGAATTTTCGAGCGATGAATATCGCGGGTTGCCGCTTGAATGCCACGCAGGACCAGGTCATCGATCACTCGCCAATTCTCGGGAATAAACGATTTCACGTAAGGTGCTCCGCCGCCGGTAACCACCACCACGGGTTCTCCGAGCTGTCGTGTTTGCCTGGCGACGATTTCTTTGATACCTCCAACCAACGAAAAAATCACACCGGCTTTCATCGCATCGGTGGTGTTGCGGCCAATGGCATCGCTCTTAGACACCATTTGAAATTCACTGACGTCGGGCAGCGCATCGGTCTGTTCGCAGAGCTCTTGAAGTGATTTGACGGGTCCCAAAAAAATGGTACCGCCGACAAAACAATCATTGGTGTCAATCGCATCCACGGTCACGGCAGTTCCGATATCGGCAACGATAATCGGCGAAGGCTCGCCTGATGCGCGGACGAAATCAATGGCTCCGCGCGCAGCGCAAAATCGATCGATGCCTGTTTTCTCGGGGTAATCCACGGCGGTCTTGAGATTCAGATCGCGGTAATTTAAATCCAGGCATCGGTCATGAGGTCGAGCTTGCAAAACCTGTTGCATTTTTTCGCGACCGGGTCGACTGACACTGGCGATAAACCAATCGTGAGGCTCGGGTGTGATTTCTAATTCAAATTCACCGGCCCAACGCTCCCGTTTTACCGGCGGCAACGGGTCGCTCAAATGGTCAACCACACAGTATTTGATCCAGCTATTTCCAATGTCGACAAAAGCGAATTTGGCAGGAACATCATTCATGGGCATCGAATTCGGACAAATGTTTTGCGATCGTCTGGATGAGCACGGGGAGTCCGGCTCCGGTAACGGCTGAAATCTGGATCACGTCTTTGCCAATTTCATTTCGCAGTTGATCAGCGATTTCGCTGGCTCCCGGCAATTCACATTTCGTTACGACGACAATTTCAGGACGTTGGCCGAGTGTTTCCCGATACTGCACCAGTTCATTTCGAATTGTTTTGTAGTTTTGAACGGGATCCGATTGGTCCATTGGAACAGGTTCGACCAAATGGACAATGATTCCCGCCCGTTCAATATGTTTCAGGAAATCATGGCCAAGCCCCACTCCCGAGTGTGCGCCTTCGATCAGCCCCGGAATATCTGCCATCACAAATGAATGATCGAGGTCAATTTGGACGCGCCCCAGATTCGGGTACTTGGTGGTAAACGGATAGTTGGCAATTTCCGGCCGCGCTGCCGAGATACGTGACAACAAAGTGCTTTTACCGGCGTTAGGTAGTCCAACCAGTCCGACGTCCGCGATCACTTTGAGTTCCAGAACCAAATGGCGATGTTCTCCTTCACCACCGGAGGTCCATTGTCGCGGAGCCTGGTTGGTCGCGGATTTAAAAGCGGCGTTTCCTTTGCCTCCTTTTCCTCCTCGTGCGGCGATAAACTGCTCACCATTTTCAGCCAGATCTTTCATGACGAAATCGTTTTCCGCATCGATAATGATCGTCCCCGGAGGAACTTTGATCACGCGATCTTCGCCACTGCGTCCGCGTTTGTTTTGGCCGCTGCCATGTTTGCCCCGATCCGCTTTCCACTGTTTGCGATTAGACACTCCGACCAGCGAATCGACACCTCGTTCAGCGATGATAATCACATGGCCTCCGTCACCACCATCACCACCGTCGGGTCCACCGCGCGGAATATAGCGTTCGCGACGAAAGCTCATGCAACCATCGCCGCCTTTGCCAGCCAGGACTTCAATTTTTACGCGATCTACGAACATGATTTTGATGAACGGTAACAAAAAAAGGACGCCGACAGTTGCGGCATCCTTTTATGATTCGGTGTTTTGAGTCGGCGTCAAAACTCTAGACTAATTGTTTTCCGAGACGATGTTGACTCGACGACCTTTGCGGTCAAACATCACGACACCATCAACCAACGCGAACAGCGTATAGTCTTTGCCCTGGCCAACGCCGGTTCCTGGGTGAAATTTGTTGCCAACCTGTCGAACAATGATATTTCCGGCGGCAACTTGCTCTCCGCCAAATTTTTTGACTCCTCGCCGTTGAGCGTTCGAGTCGCGACCGTTGCGACTGGAGCCTTGACCTTTCTTATGAGCCATTGAGATGATCCTTGATCACTGATTTACCTGCAAAATTGCTTCTCCGCCAAAATCCGGAGGAAGGGCAATCTTACCGGTAAAGCCAGAGATAATCAAGGCTTTTGATGAACCGAATTCCCTTGCCGTATTTCTCCCAATACTGGGGTTCAAACCGGATTTCGAACGTTTTCGGCTTTCCGTCGACGTTGGCTTGGAATTGCCAAATGGAGTTGTCGACCTTTTTTGTCACCGGCGTGTTGGCGGCAATTTTGACGCCCGCATCCGCCAACGATTTCACCAGACTGTCGATCATGGCACCGGAATTGAGTTTTGGGATTTCGGTGGCCGAGAAATCGTCCGGATTCGTGGCTGCGTTGGCCAGGCAAACAAATACGCTGCGGTCTTTTTGATCGCCCAATTCGTAAACGCGGAATTGGGGACCTGGCAAGTTGTAATACTTGGTGATGCGAACCTGTTCCTTGAAAGATTCGACCAACGGAATGCCGTAGCGGACGGGATCCTGGGCTTCGTCTTTTGGATTGTCATCGCCTGGTCGCCAGAAATTCAGTTGGAGAACTTTGTGACGCAGAACGGGACCTTTGTCGGTTTTGAAAACACGAAATGCATTGGTCAATCCGCCGACTTGAACCGAGACGTAGTCGATTTTGGGATTCACACCGGTAAATACGGCAACACCCCAAACGCCTCCACCATTCTTTGATTTTTCGACGGGAAGTTTTGATCGGGAAATTTCGACCGTGTCCAGCAGTTCGCGATTGGGATCTTCGAACCGTTGGATCTCGTCAATGACCGATGGCATGATGACCGACCGATAAGAAACGTATTTGTACGAACCATCGGCTTGCTGAATTTGTCCTTGCAGAACGAATTTTGGAAAGAATCGATTTGCCAGTGGAGATTCTTTTTCGGGCTCGACGTTTTCTTGCCCGATGTACTCGACGTAGCCGTAGCGATCTTTTTGAGTTTTATAAGAGATGTTAGCGCCTACGTTCCGCACCCGATAGACGAGGTACCAAACGTTTTGCCGTATGAATCCTTTGCCAGTCGGAACACGGGCTTGCATTTGACGTAGCCCGATATGTTGAAATTCGAGATGCCAAACGTTTTTGAAAAACGTGACGTCTTTGGTTTGAACAAACAGGGTATTTTTTTGCGGACCGTGAAACAGCGTGTACGCTTTTTTGGAACTGGTTCCAGCAAGTCTCGCTGGATGCGTATAGGAATCACGTCGATTGGCATCCGGCTCAATCGTTTTAACAACACCCTCGGCAAATTCTCGAGGCTTTTTTTTGTTTTGGGCAACGCCGACTTGAACCGCAGTCAATACCAGGCACAAAGTCAAAACACAGGAACTACGCAACACCATCTCCGCTCTCTGATCGGGAATACCGAGAAAATATCAAAAAATCCTAGGATTCAAGTATAGTTGCCGCCAGGAAAATGGGTCAAGTTTTGGGGTTGGGAAGATAAAGAAATCTCGATAAAGACTTCCAAAGTCGATTATTCGGGTATTATCGGCAATAACGACGCCCCAATGACTCAATCAAAAATGCCATTTCCAAATGCATCGCCCTCGGATTGGGATTTTCCTTCGGTTTCTTGTGCTGACGACTGTGTATCCGGTATTGGTGGATGAGGACCAGAATCTGGGTCTTCGGTCAATTTCTTTGATTTGCCGGGATCGATGCGAATGGTTCGTCGTTCCTCGGTATCACTGCGCGACAGGGATTCGTACGCGTCGTCGTAATTTGAAACGTAGCCCGGCTGCTGAGCGCGTTCTTTTTCTTTTTCAAACTCCTCCAGCACGTGGTTTTGAATCATCTCGCGGCATTGAGGATTGATCGGGTGAGCGATATCGGCGTAAAGTTTGGCTCGGCCCTGATCATCGAACGCAACATTGCGAGAGATGCGGTTGCCACAGTGGTTACAGTATTTTGAGCGCAAGTGGTTTTTCGACCGGCAAGACGGGCAGTGGGTTGAGAGTTTTCGACTCGGCATCGCGACAAATGGGCCGCTATTGCCATCGATAATTTTCAAATCGCGAACGACGAAAGCGTCGTCAAACGTAATGCTGCAGAAAGCGCGGAGTCTATCTTCTGAGTTTTCCATCAGCTTGATTCGCACTTCAGTGATCTTCACTCGTCGAACTCCCTTTAAACGTTTGCGAATTTTACTCCATTTCAATATCGGCGTGGAGTCAGTGCAGTGCCCATAAAAACAAAAGTATTTGGCAAACGCACCTGAAGAATTCTGGTAGCTCGTTGTGCAGTGGTTGGGTTGGCAAATAGTCCGAAATAGCTAGTTCCGCTACCGGACATTTGGTGCCCTAAACTACCAAGTTGTGAAAATTGGTAGGAAATCCTACTTATCCAGGGAGTTAGAGCTCTTGCGGAAGTTTCTAAGCCATTGTGCATGGCACCGGCTATTTTTCGCGCATTCGCGCAATTCAACACCCTTAACATTTTTGAACAATTACAAGTAATTTGATCGACATTTTTGTAATTGGCATAGACTTTGGCGGTTGATAACCCGGTCGGCGGCTTGCAGATAACAATCGGCAAACGCAATTGACGCTCGATGGATTCGACTTTTTCTCCACGCCCCCGACATCTGGCAAATTTGTTTTGCAGAAAAAATGGAACATCACTTCCAATTTGACTTGCGTATTGGCATTGTGTTTCATGGCTGAGCCCCAGGTTCCACAATCGATTCAATCCAATAATCGTGGCGGCGGCATCGCTCGAAGCCCCTCCTAATCCCGCTTCGCTCGGAATACGCTTGATGAGTTCTATTGAACAGCCATTTGGTTGTCCAGATTTCTCTTGAAGTAGTTTCGCGGCTCGCCAGACGAGATTTTTTTCACCCCAGAAATCGTTGGCCCGAGCCAAGTCGAGTTCTGTTTCCCGATAGCGAATCGGCAATTCGAATCGGCCGGTCAATCGGATGTTGGGATCGGGCGTACTGGTAATTCGCAAACTGTCGTGGAGAGAAATCGGCGCCATGACCGTGTCGATTTCATGAAAACCATCGGGTCGTTTACCAAGAATTTCGAGGAACAAATTGATTTTTGCGTAAGCTCGAATAATCACACTTCGGTCCCTCAAATCACAATCGCACGTCAGTGTTCGGATTGCTCGTCATTGTTATCGGAACGACCTCCAATTCTTGCCACGCCAACAGTAATTCCAAAGCCGACGGCTACGATTCCGATACTGGCAACCACCTGAAAACCGTCTGGAGCAAAAACATTGGTCGGCCAATCATCTTGTTCAATTTCGTGGATGTTTTCCGGCGTAACAATGCGCCCTTTAACTTTTTGACCAAACTTTGGCTGATAGCTCTGCTGAAACGGAAAAAGTCCGATGACCGACCCCAACAGCAACCCAATCAAAAAGCCCAGCGTTGATTTCCGATGATTTTTCAAAAGCCATTTTAGCAAATTGCTGATTGCCATGACGCCAATCACCACGCCGATTCCAACCGGCAGCATCACATGCAGCGCCGGTTCGATCGCGGCACTGACATCGCGATTTGAAAGTGCCGTTTTAAATTCATCCACACCATCCAAAATCGGAACATACTGCCCGAGAAGCAACAAAATGTAGCCACCCGATAATCCCGGCAGGATCATGGCACTTGCTCCGCCCAATCCCGCGACGAGTAATAAAAGCCAGTTGGTTTGTCCTCCTCCGTCAGCATTTGTAAATTGCAGCCAGGCGAAAATCACCATCGCGGCAAATGCGACGATGGCGCTGATGATTGCCGATCCGTCCAACGGTTTGACAAGTTTGTAAACAACGGGCAACCCGCCGAGGGTCAGTCCGATGAACAAGCTGTACATGACCCAACGTTGTTCGACCACCAGCGTTTTCAGCAATCCGGCAAACATCAGGATCCCGAGTGCCGCTGCGACCCCGACACATCCCAACACGACCAGCGATCGAAAGCGAAAACGAAACGTCGTAACTTCGGCCACCCCGTCGACAAATTTGGGGTACACACCTGCGGCCAACAACATTGTTCCGCCGCTAATGCCCGGTACTAAATTGGCCAAACCCATCAGAATGCCGCCAAAAACGCTTTTGGTGACCAAACCGGCCAACGGCTCGGCAGGGTCGTTGATCGATGGCTGACTGTCGTTGGAGAGTTCTTTATTCAATGATTCAAGTGAAATAGTGAGTGTTTCGTTGTTCCACTCGGCATTGTGGCGATCTCCGGATCGATCGACAAGACGAATTACAGAGGCATTCGTTCGCCGATCGTACATTCAGCGAAATTTTGTCGTAGCATCGCGAAAAAAAGAAACGGTTGATTTAGAATAAACGCAATAGAAAGGATACCACCATGGCACGTTTCATTTTCCTCATTGCAACTTTGGTCGCTTTTTCAGCAAACGCCGCAGGACCTCATGATGGGCCCGACCCGATCGCCCACTGGATGATGTATTCGCGAACGCTCGAAGGAAACCGGCTCCACGCGCGCCTGGGTCCGTCGGCAACCATTGACGGAAAACTGACCGTCGCTCGCGATCCGCTGGGCCAAAGCCTGGCTTTTGACGGCAAGTCGGCAGCCGTTGTCGCCAAAGATATTGCCAAACTCCACAAAGATTTTTTGCCGCGCAAAAACATTACGATTACCGCATGGGTGTGCATCGAAGAAGGACAGACCTGGGGCGGAATTATTAATGCCATTCAAGACAACGGCAGTTTTGAAAAAGGCTGGATCCTCGGTTTCAATGAAAAACGATTTTATTTTGGCCTTTCATCGACCGGCGCCGATGATGGCGATGGTCGCATGACTTATCTGGAAGGTAAAACTCGTTTTGAAAAAGGAAAATTCTATTTCGTCGCGGCAACTTTTGATGGAACGGTAATGCAGTTGTTTGTTAATGGAAAACTGGACGGCGAAAGCAAAGCTCAGTCAGGCGATATTCTGTACCCCAAATCAGCTCCGTTGGTGATCGGCGCCTACCAGGACAAGGACGAAGATTTTCGACTCAAAGGTCGTATTCGAGAAATCGCCGTCTACGACAAAGCGGCCAAACCCAAATGGATTGCCGAAGAATTTGATCACCAAAAACGACTGGCCGCGATGCCGGTTCAAGGTGTTCGGCCCGCCAAGTTTGATTTTTCCATTCAGCCCTACCTGCAATACGTTACAAAAAATTCGATCACGATCATGTGGGAAACGACACGCCCCGGCAACTCGGTCGTCCAATTCGGCGAAAGCGATGCCGTGAGCCAGGAAAAAAAATTAAACGATATGCGCTATGTTCATGAAGTCAAAATCGAAAACTTAAAACCCGAAACGCAGTACTTTTACAAAGTCCTGTCGCGCGATGCGCAGAAAAAGGAAGTCAAAAGCAAAGTGTTTACTTTCCAAACGGCTAACAAGTTTGAAACGCCGTTTGCATTCGCCATCATCAGCGACACCCAGTCAAATCCGAAGGTGGCGGGGAAAGTTGCCACGATGGCTTGGGGCCAACGTCCAAATTTCTTGTTGCATCCGGGCGACCTGGTTGGCACCGGGACCAATGATCGCCATTGGAAAGAACAATTTTTTCCCAGCATGCACCCGCTGATTAGTCGCGTTGCATTTTTTCCCGTCCTGGGAAACCACGAGGTCAACGCGCGAAATTATTACGATTACATGTCGTTGCCAAAACCCGAGTACTATTACCAATTCAGCTACGGAAACGCAGATTTCTTTATGATCGATACGAATAAAAATGTTGACGAGAAATCTGAACAATACAAATGGCTCGATGCTGCGTTGGCCAAATCCAAGGCAACCTGGAAATTCGTTTGTCATCATCATCCACCGTATTCATCGGATGAAAATGATTACGGAAATCTTTGGAAATCCAACAAATCAACCCGCGGCGACAAACGAGTTCGCGTGCTGACGAAACTGTACGACAAACACGGCGTCGACATTGTCTGGTGCGGTCATATTCATTCTTACGAACGGACCTGGCCGCTACACAAAAACAAGGTTGTCAAAAATGGCCAGGGCCCCATCTACATGATTACCGGTGGTGGCGGCGGCGGTCTGGAAACACCGGGGCCTTACAAACCCTGGTTCCAAAACAACGTTCGCCGCGGACACCATTACTGCATGGTGGCGATTAACGGCAAAACGCTGGAGTTTAAAGCGTTCGATCTGGAAAACCGACTGTTTGACTACATGAAATTGAACAAGGCGCAAAAGTAGTTCGAAACAATTAACACTTGTTCATTCGGTCGATGTCGAATCAGAAACAGCTACCTTGGGTTTGACTAGCCGCTAACGATCATCCGTTAACCAAGATTACTCAAAGCCGTCGCTTCGTCGTCATCAATTTGGAATACTTTGTCCAAATTGGTCAATTTGAAAACTTCCATCAAATTGTCATTGATCGAGCAAAAACGCAACGGCTTGTTGGCTGCGCCGCATTTTTTATTCAACAAAACCAGTTTTCCAATCATCGCCGACGACATAAATTCGACGTTGCTAAAATCCAAAACGACATTTTTAACACCGTCATTTTGGGAGAGGCCGATAAGTTCATCGCCGAGACTTTGAATCAAAAGCTCATCGAGGATGCGATCATTTTGAAAACTGGCAACAGTAGCTTCGCCTTCGACACGAGTAACTAACGACACTTTTGATTCCTTATCAAACCAACTTTGATGACAAACAAAATGGGCATCAGGACAAACTGCGACCATTCAAAGCAAGTTATTCTACTGCGAAAAATGACTGTTTGTAAAGAATCGGACCAAACAGGCAGTAGGCTAATTTGAAAGTTCAAGGTTAAAGGGGTCGGGAGTCAATTGCCGCGAGCGGCCCTTCGGGTGCTTATGCACAATTGACTCCCGACCCCTTTAACCGCAACTTGCTGCAAAACAGCCCAAACGCCGTGGGGATGATTGACTGTTCCCTTTGGGACGCTGTTCAAAATCAGAACCAAGAATGTTATTGACGCGTTTTTTGCGGGATCGCGTCGTTTTTGTGCCGGGCCGAATCCATGGCCGCAACGTTTTACAATAGGATGATTTCCGGATTCGGGTTTCCGGATGCGATGGGTTGGTCGATCACAATCCAGTCTTTTTGCCGCTCTCGTTCATTTGCTGCCAACACCGTCGGGAGTTCCTCGGGGTTAACGATCCACCCCCGACAGCAATCCGATCCGCACCGGCAGGGAATCGCGGAACTGGCCGGCCACCCGTAATCGATCGTGATCTCTTCGCCCGGATAAATCGTGCGACAGACATACAACCCTAGCTCATCTTCTTCGATGAAATCTTCATCGTCTTCATAGTTTGAATAAATCCAGCAATTGGGATCACAGCTATGATTCAAATATCGAAACGGCGGATCGGGGTCCAGACTTTCCTCGGGACCCATTTCGATACAATACTCCGAATGATAGTTCGGATCGTATATCAACTGCCCCTGGACAATCGCAATAGTATTGCCGATATCGATGAACTCGCGGGCAAACACGCCCAGTCCCAATTCGGTCTCGCGAACCGAAACGTAACGTTGAATTTCACTTGGTGTTTTTGCCAGGATCATTGGTTTTGAAAAAAGAAAATTCGATATTCGTTTTTGAATGGTTTTCCGCCGGATGCGCCCGCACCGACCACGACTCTCCTAAACATCGCCAATTGGCCCGCGAAGGTTTCGAGATGTTCTCGTCCGTGGCGTCGGATATTTTGCGTTGTCGTGACTGGAATGTCCACGGGTTGGCCCAAACCGATTCACAATTCCAACCGGATCCGCGAATCACATTTCACCCAATTTCGACTGGCGCCAACGTATTTGACCGTATCCGCGAAATCAGTCAATTGACCGATTTTGTAATTATTATTGCACCGGAATCTGACATGACCCTTCAGCAGTGCGTCCTCCATGTGGCCGAACGCGAAAAAAAACTGCTCAGTCCAGATGTCCGATTCGTTCAAATCGCAACCGACAAATGGGAAACCTATCAGCTGCTCCGATCACAAGACATTCCGACGATCGCATCGCAAGTTATACCATTGGACGAGATCGACGATCGAATTTTTCCCTTTCCACTGGTTGTCAAACCGGTCGATGGATGTGGCAGTCAAAATGTTCATTTCATTTGCGACAACAGTTCCCGATCTGACTTTCAATCCAAAACGGACGCCGACAAAAACGGTTCGTGGCTGGTCCAACCATTCATTGCTGGTAAATCAATTAGCGTTAGTATTCTGGATGGACAACAGCGGCACATTCTGCCGGCCACGGAACAGATCTTTGACGCACAACCGATTGGAAATTATGTCGAAAACCGAGATACCCTATCGGAAAACGAGCAAATGCGTGCCGCACAACTTGCCCAAAACGTTCTGGATGCTGTTCAACCGACCATGGGTTATTGGGGAATCGATATGATTTTGGGACCTTGCACTGCAGGAACCAATGATGTTGTTGTTGAGATAAACCCTCGTTTTACTTCGTCCTATTCGACGCTTCGCACAATTGTCGAATTTAACCTCGCCGAACAAATGCTTGATAACGCAGTTTCGAAAATGTAGGGCCGGTTCCTACCGGCCAATAGGGCAAACTTATTTTTGACAGGATTTACAGGATGAACAGGATGTTTTTCGGATCTTATCCTGCCAATCCTGTTGATCCTGTCCAAAAAGATTTGGGAGAGTGCAGTTTGATTGGAACTCGTTGAGTTCGACTCGCGTCATGGTAAAAATCCTCGCTGCATTTCTACATGAGGCTCGTGTTTTTCATGAATCCACTAAATTTTTGATTTTCTTTGACCGCGATCGACGTCCCCACCCCACTACTTGGTAACCATGAACGATCCAGCAAAGCAATTTGAAACCGACACATTGCGAACGAGCGACGCACAACTGCTTGCTCGTTTTGTCGGTACACGTTGCAAACGCGCGTTTTCAGAACTTGTACTTCGGTACTCGGAACTTGTGATGACCGTTTGCTATCGCGTTTTGCGGCAACAGCAGGATGCAGAAGACGCTTTCCAGGAAACTTTTGTCGTCCTGGCCAAGCGAGCCTCCAAAATTCGCCATGGTGATTCAGTTTCCAGCTGGTTGTACGGGACAGCTTATCGCGTTTCTCTCGAATTGAGAAAGGCCGCGGTCAGGAGGCGTGAGGTGGAATCAAGTGCTGAAGTCAAAAAATTGGAACTGTCCGATGGACTCGACGAAATATCGCAGCGCTACGAACAAGAGATTCTGGACCACGAACTGAGCCTCCTCGATTCACAGTTGAGGGCTCCGTTGGTATTGCATTATTTTTGCGGAATGACTTGTCACCAGATCGGACAAGAGTTGTCGTTGACCAAAGCCGCGGTGGAAAGCCGTTTGCGGCGAGGTCGAGCACGACTCAAACGGGTTTTGCTGCAACGAGGAATTGCTCTTTCGGCGGTCCTGGGAATTCTGCAAATCGATCAAAGCCAATGTGCCGCTGCCCTATCTCAAACCTTGATTCAACAAACGGTTGATCAAGCTGTCACTCAATCGGCGTCAACACTTTTGACAAAGACAGAGATTTTCAAGATGAACCATTTATCAGGCAGTTTCCTCATTTCATCCGTAGCCGCGTTGACCATTATATTAGCGGTTGTGCTATGGGCGCCATTGAACCACAACGGCAATGCATCAGCCGATACAGCCATACAAATTCAAACTCCAAATCGCAGCAACATAAATCGCGTGCATTTCAGATTCGTGTCACATCAAATCCGACAGGAATCAAAAGACGACGAAACGGTTGGAGCTTTGGTAAAAAAACTGATGGCTCTCGATGGGGGTTCCGTTTTGTATGAATTCAAAGACGATGCTGGCAATGTCAATGAGTTGAAAATCGATAATAGTTTTGCGGCTCAAAAAAATGGTACGAAAGGTACGATGTATCTCAATGGAATCGCGCTCGACGCGCAAAGTAAAGAAGGCAAAAAAATGCGACGCTGGATCGCCCATTGGAATCGTCCAAAAACCTACAAAGAACCAGCAGGAACATTGATCGACGTCGGAAATGGCGTAAGTTTCACACGCTATACCTTTGTCGACAATGACAAAACCGCCAAGGTCGTCGAAGTCGAACGCAAAGATGGAACCATTAAAGCGATTGGTGGAGCAGTCATTCAAAAAGACTCTAAAGCAGGCAAACAAATCCGTCGCTGGCTGGCAGCACTCAAACCGGGGCAGCTGTTTTCAATGAAAAAAAATACCGATTCAACTGAGTATGTTTTTCTGGATCATCAACTCAGACGAAATTGGGTTACTGAAAAAGGTGACAAGCTGATCGGAAAATACGGCAAGGAGATCGACCAACATTCTGAAACCGGAAAACGGATTTCCAAATGGCTCAAGTCTTGGAAAAAATAAAAAGCGCTCCCAAATCGAAAGTCGGTAAAAACGGCTGGTAGTGCAGTGATCTGCCAGCCTCTTAAATTAGTTGCCATAATTGTCGTCAATCGAAAAGATGTCTCGATTTATTCTTAAAATTTTACAATCGGAACTGCAATTTTATCCTGTATTTCGAAACTAACATTTCGAAATCAACTCATGTTTGCCGATCAAACCAAAATGAGAACCTGGCAAACATGTATAGCTATCGCGATCATGCCAATTGTTTGCATCGCACTGTTTTATGCAACTCCGCGTCATCGTCCACAAACGTTTTGGAGCTGCTTACAAAACGCGTTGGACAATTGTCGCTATGACGAGGCTTTGGAACTTCTTCAACACGCCAACGTGGAACGTCAAGTCAAACATGACAAATGTGGGCTTTGTTGGTTTTCCGAGGACATTGCCTATTACCCAACCGCAAAACCACCGATTCAATCAAGTCGACATGATCACTTAATTGGGCGGACTGCTAACTCCCAATTGAACCGGGCTCTAGATGCGTTCGCTGTAAAATACAATCGTATTGCGCAAAGCACCCGTTAGTGTTGACAAATTACAACTGGTCTTCGGCGAAACTCATCAACACCGCAGCGGCCAGTTTGGCACGTTCTTCCAAACTCTCGACAATTAGATACTCGTTTGTTGAATGGATGTCGCCGCCCCGCGGCCCAAACGTGTCGATGTTCGGCAAATTAGATGCGGCAAATTTGTTTCCGTCGCTGGCACCGCCAGTTCCACGCCATTTCACCTGTAGACCCAGCGCCGTGCCGCAACGTTCAATTCGATTTTGTAACTCACGTGAACGATCATCGAGTTGTTTGGGCGGCGATGTAAAACTGCCGTGCATCTCACAGGAAATTCCATCCAACGCATTCACTTGCTCCACGACTTTTTTAAAATTGTCCAAGACGATGGTTTGATGTTCCCGCGTTTTGACACGCACGTTGATGCGGCTGATCGCTAAATCTGGAACCATGTTGAGCGCCCCGCCACCTCCGACTCGACCGACGTTATAAGTCACATCGGGATCAATGTTTAGATCGTGGATCGCCTGGTTCAACAGTGATGCGGCAACGATGGCATTGCGTCCTTTTTCAAATTCACGTCCGGAATGAGCCGATTTGCCGCGGACCACAAAAACAAAATTGCCGGCTCCCTTTCGCCAGGAAACCAAAGTGCCGTCAGGCAACGTCGGTTCGAACAACATTCCCCAGTCCGCTTCGGCAGCCCGTTGACGCAGGAACTCGTTACTGGACGGCGACCCTAATTCTTCGTCGGGATTGATAATCACTTCCCACCCGATTTTTTCCGCATGAGGAGATTGTTCGAGCGCGAGCAATGAATACAACATGACCATCAATCCGCCTTTGGCATCCGAAACTCCGGGGCCATTCAAGATGCCATCGTCCAACATCGTGCATTTTTGAAAGGGGCTGGTCGGTTGATAAACCGTATCCATGTGAATACAGAGCAAAATCCGTGGGCGCGTCGTGCTCCGTTTGACAAACTGTAATGCTTTGCCCATCGACTGTTGGTCGATCTCGCCGTGTGAATTCACGGTTTGATTGGGTGGCAAGTCGATCGAACGAAATTCGCCTCCCAATTCTCCAAACCAATCAATCAACAATTCGCTGACCGACGCAATTCCTGCCAGATTTCCTGTGCCTGAGTTGATATTGCACAACTGAATGACACGATCGAGTATTTCCTGATTTCTGCCGTTGAGCCAACTGACATCAGTCACCGCAATTTTTCCCTTTGTTAGACTCGCGAAACCGTCGTGCCCGAAGTCCGACGTATCAATTTCTTCATTTCCAAAATGCTGATTGTCGACAATACACGTTGGATCGGTAAACCCGTTTCATTGGCAACCGTTTCCATTTCGGTCGGCTCCGACCCGATGGCTTGCAGAATTTTTCGTTCCTGTGCGTTCAACTGCAATTCTGCTGGATGATGGATCACTTCGCCCACGGCATTTTGGATGGGTGACTGCAACGGACCCAGTTCTTCTAAAACATCGTCGACTGACTCAACCAATTTTGCGCCATCACGAATCAATTGGTGACAACCTCGCGAATTGCGACTATCGACGCGGCCGGGAACAGCAAACACTTCGCGATTCTGTTCGACTGCCAAACGAGCACTGATCAAAGCCCCGCTGCGCTGGGCCGCTTCGACAACGACAACACCCAATGACAATCCGGAAACGATTCGATTTCGCTGAGGAAAAGCAGTGCTTTTGGGCGGCTGGCCCGAACTGAGCTCACTGACCACCGCGCCGTTGGCGACGATCTCTTGTGCCAACTCCTGGTGTTCGGCAGGGTAGATGTTGAGATGGCCGCTGCCCAACACTGCGATGGTTCGACCGCCGGCTTGCAGCGCCGTTCGATGCGCCACGGCATCGATCCCTCGGGCCAATCCTGATACGACCGTATATCCAGCATGCACCAAGTCTCTGGCCAATCGCTCGGCCACCGATTTGCCGTAATGGGTCGCATGTCGTGTCCCCACGATGGCGATGGCGATTTCGTCGCGATCGAGATAGGTACCACGGCAGTACAACACGTTGGGCGGGTCGGCAATTTTTGAGAGTAGCTTCGGATATCGATCGGAGTTACGAATGATCGTTTCGATTCCGTGTGTTTGACAAGTGGCCAATTCGGTTTGCCAATGGTTGTTTTGTTTTGCGGTCGTCAGTGCTTCGATTAATCGAGGGCCAATTTTGGGGATTTGTTTCAACTGTTCCGGAGCCGCGGACAATACATCTGCCGGTGTCCCAAAGGCCTCGATCAACTGTTCAAACAAACGTGGACCGATTCCCGGTACCATGCTCAAACAAACGGCAGCGGCCGTTGCGTCAAACGGGGCAGGGTCGTTTTGTGTGGTTGGATTACTCACGCGTCAACAATGCCTCGATCGTGGAAACGTCAACATCGCGAATGAGATCAACGTTTCCAATTCGATCTGGCAAAATAAAATTCAGTTTCGTATCGGTAGTTTTTTTATCTCGGTACATGGCTTCGATCAATTTTTCAGGCTCGACATCGGGAACATCAATCGGCAAAGCAAACGCTGTTAGCAATTTTCGCTGTCGCTCGATTTCGACATCGCTGACGCGTCCCAACTGGCAAGCCAATCGTATGGCGAAATCCATACCGATTGCGATCGCTTCTCCGTGTAAGAATTTTCCATAGCCGCAAACGGCTTCGATTGCGTGGCCGAGCGTGTGGCCGTAATTGAGAATCGCCCGCTGCCCAGTTGTTTCCCGTTCGTCTTCCGCCACGACATCCGCTTTGAATTGACAACATCGCGCGATCATTTCCTGGAGGCTGTGGGGTTGGCGTTTTTCAATCGCCAGGGCGTTTTCTCCAAGCCAGTCAAAAAAATCGTTTGACAAAATCACCGCGTATTTGATCACTTCGGCCATTCCCGCATGAAACTGTCGCGCATCCAACGTTTGCAGAACTTGCGTGTCGATAATGACTTGTTGCGGTTGCCAGAAAGCACCAACCAGATTTTTTCCTTGCGGTAAATTGACGCCAACTTTACCACCAACACTGCTGTCGACCTGGGCCAACAACGAAGTCGGAATTTGGACCAAATCCAAACCTCGCAAATAAGTCGCTGCGACAAACCCAGCCAGATCGCCGACCACGCCGCCACCGAGCGCGATTACCGTGGCACGTCGATCAATGCCGATTTGAATCATTTCCTGCCACAAACGGTCGACAACCTCGATTGATTTTGAATGTTCACCGTCAGCGACCACCAAACGATGGACGTCGTTGTCTGAACTGGAAAGCGAGTCACAAAAGCGTTCACCATAAAGTGAATCGACGGTCTGGTCCGTGATGACAACCCATTGGCCGGTTCTGTCAATGAATTGATCAATGTTTGCCAGCAGGTCTGGGCCAATGCCAATCTGATACGAGCGATCAGCAAGTTTTACTTGGACGGTTTGGCAATCGGTTTCAGGCATCACGACGAATCGAAAAAGAACAATTACAATGACCAATCTAACTCAAAACTCGCCGTTTTTATACGCCAGCAAATCCACTTTCATTTGATTGGGAAACGACCCCATGCAGATTGTGTTAGGTACCAACAACAAAAAAAAATTACTTGAACTGGATCTCCTGTTAGGTCCGCTCGGTTTTGATTTAAAAACGCTTTCGGATTTCCCAAATGCCGTCGAGGTCGAAGAAACCGGGACAACTTTTGCAGAAAATGCGGCATTGAAGGCGACTGTTCAAGCCAAAAATCTCAATCAGTGGGTGGTTGGTGAGGACAGCGGGTTATCGGTCGACGCGCTCGACGGAAAACCGGGTGTTTATTCAGCGCGATACGCTGGCGCGGACGCCGATGATGCTGCCAACAATGCCAAACTGTTGCACGAACTGCGGGATGTCCCTTATGCGAAACGAACGGCGCATTACACCAGCCATATCACTTTATCGGATCCCGAGGGAAACGTTTTGATTGATTGCGAAGATTACTGCTGCGGTCTGATCGGCACGGAAGCTCAGGGAACGGCCGGATTTGGATATGACCCTCTGTTCATTATTCCAGAATACGACCTGACGTTTGGGCAACTGGGCAACACGATCAAATCGATTCTCAGTCATCGCGCGCGGGCGATGCGCAAATTCATCCCTCAGTTGATACGAATCAAGGAAACTGTCGTATCGGTTCAATAGCTTTCGTTGTGAACATTTTTTACCGCACGTCCCGACGGGTCTGCCATCGCTTCGAACTCTGCGTCCCAGCGGAGCGCCGTCGGTGTTGAACAAGCAATGGATTTTCCTCCCGGCACACATTTCGCAGCATCGGGATGCGGAAACAGCTGGTCAAAAATCTCGCGGTACATATAAGCTTCTTTGGTCGCCGGTGGATTGTATTCAAATCGAAACGCGACATTTTCCATCTGTTGGTCGCTGACCAGTTGTTCGGCGCGTATTTTGAGTTGATCGATCCAGTTGTAGCCAACACCGTCTGAAAATTGCTCTTTCTGCCGCCAGAGCACGGATTGTGGCACGGAGCTTTCATTGAACGCTTGGCGCAAAATGTGTTTTTCGATTTTTGAATCGCTGCACATTTTGGCCTCGGGATTCAACCTCATGGCGACATCAACGAAGTTTTTATCGAGAAACGGCACACGTGCTTCGACTCCCCAAGCCGCCATCGATTTATTCGCTCTGAGACAATCAAAGCTATGCAAATCAAACAGCTTTCGAACGGTTTCTTCGTGAAACTCCCGAGTGTTGGGCGCTTTGTGAAAATACAGATAGCCGCCAAAAATTTCGTCAGAACCTTCGCCCGAGAGCACCATTTTGATTCCCATGGCTTTGATTTTTCTGGCCATCAACCACATCGGTGTCGACGCCCGGATCGTCGTGACATCATAAGTTTCAATGTGGTAAATCACTTCTCGCAGCGCGTCGACACCTTCTTGAACCGTAAAATGCATCGTGTGGTGAATCGTGCCGATCGCATCAGCAACTGTCTTTGCGTTGTCGAGATCCGGAGAACCTTCGAGGCCAATGGCAAACGAGTGGATTTGCGGCCACCAAGCGTTGCTTTGCAAATCGTCTTCGATCCGTTTTTGTGAATACTGTTGTGCGATGGCCGAGACGACCGACGAATCCAAACCTCCAGACAGTAATACACCAAACGGCACATCGGACATCATGTGGCTTTTGACCGCATCTTCCAACGCGTGTTGAATCATCTCAGGGCTGGACTCGTTGTTTTGGACAGCGTCGAAATCGACCCAATCCCGCAGGTAGTATTTGGTTGGCCCATCCGCCTGTGAATCCCAATAATGCCCGGGCGGAAATTCTTCGATGGTTTTACAACAATCAATCAGCGCTTTCATTTCCGAAGCAAAATAAATGTTGCCGCTTTCGTCTCGACCGTGATACAGCGGAATGATTCCGAGATGGTCGCGCGCGGCCAGGAAACGATCTTGCGACGAGTCGTACAGAACAAATGCAAACATCCCTTGCAAATCATCCAGGAAATCAACACCGCGCTGATCGTACAACGCCAAAATCACTTCGCAGTCTGATTTCGTTTGAAATTCAAACGGCGCTGAAAGTTGTGATTCCAGTTGCTTGTGATTGTAGATTTCACCATTGACGCACAAGATGTGTGTGTCTGCGAGATTTTTCAACGGTTGAGCGCCGGTTTCGACGTCGACAATCGCCAATCGTTGATGAGCCAAAATAGCTCGGTCATTTTGCCAAACACCAGCCCAGTCGGGACCGCGATGTTTCATCAATCCACTGCAGCGGACCGCAGTGTCACGCAATTTGGTTTGCTCGCCACGAATGTCAAGAATACAAAAAATGGAACACATATTTATTTCTCAAGAGAAAGTTCTGAAATCGAGTTGACCAAGAAATTAAACGGTCAACTTTCCTCGCCCCAAGCGACCCAGATCGATCAGCCAACTCTCAATCACGCTGGCCTGGTTCGCATTTGCTGCGACGTGCTGCTGGACTTCGAAACATCGATCCAGACAGTCAGCGATCGCAGCCGGATTCAATTCATCATGTTGTCGAGCCCGTTCGATCGCCGCGTTCATTTCCGAATCACCGGTAAATTCCCGTCCGTGGATTGCCCACAACAAATTCCTGTAAAAGGAAATCGCAAATTCGCTGGCCAATCGCAACCGATCGCGTCGTAACGCCGCTTCTTTACCCGCGGCATCGACAAAATTGCTCGTTACCTTCGTGAAATCATTGTCACCGGGATCCAAGGTCGCAAATTGCTCGATCATCAAATTGCGATAGTTCATCACTTCCGGATCCGCCATCTGTAACGCCATCTGAACGCTACCGGCACCACAGGCCACGATCCCATCCACATCCTCAACCTCATCGGCCAGTTGTTTTTCCAACAGGATGGATTTGAGTTCGTCCTGAGCGAGCGTATCAAAGCGGATGATTTGGCATCGCGAGCGAATCGTCGGCAGCTGTTTTTGCTCACTGGTTCCAATCAAGATCATGACCGAATCGGCAGGAGGTTCCTCCAGTGTTTTTAACAGGCTGTTCGCGCTTTCGACATTTAAAAAATCCGCATCGTCAATCACCGCAACTTTGCGTCCGCCAGCAAAAGGTGTTAGCGAAATATCATGGCACAAACCTTCGCGCCCGCGTTTCTCTTTTTCGCCGACAAACTGCTCGATCAACAAACGGTTTTTATCCGCGCGTCGTCGTACTTGGAGAAAATCGGGATGCGTATCGGCATCGACTTGAGTGCAGCCCGCACACTGGTCACACGCCTGGTCGCCTCGTGTTTCACACAGCAACGCTTTCGCCAATTCTTTGGCAAACGTGTATTTTCCGATCCCTGCTGCACCGACAAACAAAAAACTGCTCGCCAATCGATTTTGCTGAATCGCGTTGCGAAATTGTCGTTTTTGTTTTTCGTGACCGACCACGTGTTGCCAGCTCATGATCCCACCTCCCGGCATTTTTGGAGTTGGGCCGAGAACAATTCACGAATTTGATTCTGGATTTCGTCGATCGATTGTGTCGCGTCCAGTAAATGACAATTGGGATCATCGCCCGCCAATTGACGATATCCTCGAACCACTTTCTCAAAATACTGTTCTGATCGGGACTCAACACGATCGCGAGCGTCACCGAGTCGTCGAAAGACTTCGTCCAATGGGAGATCGAAAACAAACGTCAAATCTGCCTTGAGGCCTCCGGTTGCCACGCGCGCCACATCCCAGATATCCGGCAATGCCAAATCTCCCGCGATTCCCTGATAAGCCGCTGTCGACAGTGTGTAACGATCACAAACTACGATTTGTCCATCTTCAATCGCGGGTCGAATAATCTCATCGACCATTTGCGCACGCGCGGTCATGAACATCAACATTTCGGCCTGGCCGCAAATCGACAGATCGTCACGGCGCAGCAGAATCTCGCGAATCGCCGTTCCCAATTTCGTGCTTCCCGGATCAGCACAGCTGGTGTAGGCGCGTTCGTTTTTTTTGAGCCATTGGCAAAACAAATCAACTTGTGTCGATTTACCTGCCCCATCAATTCCTTCGAAAACGATGAACATTGCCGCATTGTAATAGACAATCAGGTAATGCTGTCACCCCATACCACAGTGGATTTTGCGACAAGCCGCTCCGCCATTCTCCACGTCCACGTCGAACTGTATGTGCCAACCAAAGTTGGAATTTGATAGCAAGTTTTCGACGGCTCTTCAGCTTCCGTTACTGTCGCCAGGGGTCGCGATTTTTCCCGATACTGGCAGCGAATTCAACATCGCGTCAAAAAAAATTCACTCACAGCGAACGAATCCAACCTTATCGCCGTACCACTGGTGCCAATGTTTGTCGAAAGTCCATGAATTTATTTATCAAAAGGCCCGAACCTCGCAACATGCTGTCTATTGCATTCTGAGAAGCCGATCGCAGGAATTATTTTTGCGATCGATACAAACGGAACACTCCGAACCCAATATCCAAATTTTCGCCAAATATCACTCAACTAACTTGTCGTATTTTTCCCTTAACTTTATCTGTCCCTCATAAACCGTATTCAACTTCGACGTTCAGAATAAAAAACACGCTTTTTTTCTTTGCCAACTCCGGTGGCTAACCTAACTTTAACCGCATACACGAACTTGCGCATGGACACTGCGCGCTAACAACCCCTGAAAAACCTTCGCCCCCAATTGCACAGAGTAATCCCATGTTTCGAACAAAACCTTTTCTGTTGATGCTGCTAGTCGCAACATCGATTCCAATGTTTGTTCCAGCGCAGGCAGACGCTGGACCGTTGTTGGATTGGATTCTGGGCCGACGTGCACGACGTACGCAACCTTGGACAGTACAAAACCGTGTCGCCTATCCGCATAACGCTGCGGCGATTGCGGCCAGTGCCAATGGCTGTCTCCAACCGGGTGTTTGCCAAGTCAATTGCCAACGCACTTGCCAACGAACAGTCGTCAACTACGTTCCACAAACGTGTTACCGAACACAGTGGCAACGTATTCCAGTAACACAATATCGACCGGTAACCAATACAGATCCATGTTCGGGTTGTACCGTCACCTGCATGCGACCTTGTACCACCTACCGATGGCAGGCGCAACGAGTACCTTACACCACCTATCGTCCGGTTTACCGTACGGAAACTTATCGTGTTCCGGTTACGTATTACACCAGCGATTGTGGAAACGTTAATCCATGTGCGAGTTGCAATGCAGGCACACAAACCTCTGGGCCTGCGTTTAACAACACACAACAGCCAACACCAGCAACACCTCCGGCTGGTGGCGTCAATACCTCTGGGGCTTACGTGACTCAACCGGGTTACTACAACACCGGCGGGCAATCGACAATTGGCGGCGGCGCGGCGGATACCGTACCATCACTGGTCGATCCAACTTCGGCACAACGTCCTTTGATTCAGAAAACGCTGCCGACAGTTCCCGACACTTCGCAATTGATCGATGTTCCCAATTTGAATTCAACTCCGATGAATTACTCGAGTCCTATCGAGGCAACGCCGTTGCAAGCACCGGAAAACAATCTCGAAGAACCGGTTTTGATTCGTGGCGATAAACAAGCGAGAGCTTTGATTCACAAAAAATGGAACTACACGCCGGTACGACTTGCCAGCTACGAGACCGAAGTGGTCCAGCCTCGCAAATCTCGAACCTATGTGGGTAAGCTCAAGATCGCACCAGAAGTACAAGAACAAAAAACACCTCAACGGCCTAACGCTATCTGGCAGGCCAAATAGAGGAACGTAAACAACGGACGATTTTTAAACGGTTGCCGGATTTGGCAGCCGTTTTTTTGTGCGCTCAATGAAAATAATCGCAACGCCGTAGGATTTGGATTGGCCGGTGGGAACCGGCCCTACTTGATACAAATCGGTTTGCGTCGCCGATTGATAAACCCGATAATTGAACCGATGTATTGATTGACACCGCTTTTGCGACCACGAATATGTAAAAAACGATGCCAGCCAACCTCACGCAGCAATACCACAAGGCCGAACAGGCCTATCGGCAAGCCGAAACGCCGCAAGAAGAACTCGAATGCCTGCAGACGATGTTAGTCGAGCTTCCCAAACACAAAGGGACTGACAAAATGCAGGCTGAGCTGAAACAAAAAATCAGCAAGGTCAAAAAAGAAATTGCAGACGGCAGCAAAAAGGTCGGCAAAAAAACGGGAGTTCGTATTCCGAAACAAGGTGCCGGCCGAGCCGTGATTATCGGTGCACCCAATTGTGGCAAAAGCCAATTACTTGCCAGTTTTACCAATGCGACACCGACCGTCGCCGATTATCCGTTTTCAACAACACAACCTTTGCCTGGCATGATGCCGTGGCAAAATGTAACTGTCCAATTGATCGATACGCCCCCCATTACCGCGGATGTGTTTGACCCGGTCACTCAAGGGTTGATTCGTAGCGCTGACGTTGTTGTCATCTTGCTCGATCTGGGCTCCGATGACGGTGTGCAAGATTTCAATGCGGTCATCGAAAAAATTCAGGCTGGCAAGACTCGACTGGGCCGTGAAACCTGCCTGGACGAAAATGATCTGGGCGTTGCCTATACTGCGACGCTGCTGGCGTTCAACAAAATTGATCAGGCCGATGCGGCAGACCGTCTCGAATTTTTTCGCGAATACCTGGAAGTCGATTTCGAAGAATTCCAAATTTCGGCAAAAGAAAAAGCCGGGCTCGAGGAATTGCGCAATCGCATTTACGAATTGCTGGATGTTGTCCGAGTCTACACAAAACAGCCGTCGAAAAAAGATGCCGACCTGGAGAAACCTTATACGATTCGCCGCGGTGGTACTTTACTGGATGTCGCTCAACTCATTCACAAAGATTTCGCTGAAAAATTTAAATCCGCTCGCGTATGGGGATCTCAAGTTCATGATGGCACACCCGTCAAAGGTGACTATATTATTCACGATCAAGATATTATTGAGCTTAATATTTAATTCAACGGACTTGCTTTACCGCCAATCTTGCCTGGAGTCGCCATGAAAAATATTTTTGTGTTACTCGTCATGTTGCTCGTTTTACCAACAACTCTTTGCGCCCAAAAAAACGGCGGCCAGCAGGAATCCTATGGGATTTTCCAAACCCAACAAGAATACCATCAGTTTATGGGTGGCCTCAAACGCATCGACGATCCACAAATCCGGGCAATGATTCCAGCCATCAACGATGCGGTTTTGGGAAGACCGATTGGTTGGACCAATGAAAGATACGGTTTGAAAAGCGGTAACAATATGATGGACATGCTATCGAATCCAAAAATTCGTGCCGAACTCGATATGGTCGACGACCAATATCAAAAAATGCAAAACAAGTATTCCGACCTGCGAAAGCAAATGGCGAAACAGATTCGCGACATTGATTTTTCCAACTCCAAAAATGCACTGGAGTCCTTGAGAAAAATTACCGGAGACGCTCAGCGCGAAGTCCACGGTGTTCTGCTGCCTCATCAAAAAAAGCGATTGGCACAACTGAGAGTCCAACATTTATTGAATCGCAAATCGTTGGCCGCGATTTTGACAACCGACCCCGTCGCGAGCAAACTCGAAGTGACTGAAGATCAAAAAGCTGAGCTGTTGAAATCTGAACAGGAAATCGAAAAAGAACTGGAGCGAGAGATCGCTGAATTGCGCAAAAAAGCGCGCGAGAAGCTTTTGCGAAAACTCCGCAGTTCACAGCGAAAACAATTCGAAGAAATGGTCGGTGATCAATTCGATTTTGGCGAACCCAAGAAAAAAACACGCCAAGACAAAACGAAACGTAAATACCGCAAAGACAAATAGTTGCTCGGTTGTGTTGATTAAAATCGGAAAGATACGGATTTGAGCTGAGCGGCAAGGCGCTAGCCGCCGGTATTGGAGTGTAGTCGAGGGTTCACCGGCGGCTAGCGCCTTGCCGCTCACATTTGATCAACGGTACCGCTGGGCGATTTCCGTCAAAAAAAATGGGGTCATGAACTCTCGACCCCAGAAGCATTCTTTCATCCGCAGCTATTTCTTGGTTGCATTGATCACCAAATTCGCGATGGATTGGACATGCCGGTGCAACGTACGGCCCATCCCTTGGTCGGTGTTGGTTTGAAATGCGATAGCGATTTTGTGTTTTTTGGAATACTCAATTTGCGTCAAATGACCCGGCATGATTCCTGCGTGACCAAAAAACATTCCATTGCGAGTCTTCCAAACGAAACTTCCGAGCCCGTATCCTTGCTCGGCCTGTTTTCCATCTCGGAAACCGACTGGGGTGACCAGCTGTTGGTACATTTTTTTGTCGAGCACTTTCCCGCCATGCAATTTGCTCATCCAAACGGCCAGATCACGAGCATTTGTCACATAACCGCCACCGCACCATTCAAAATCGGGATTCATCACATATTTTCCATCTTTGACGGTTTTCTTTGGCAAGCCAAAAAAATTAACCGATCCGATATGACCCATCGTCAAACCATCGAGTTTGGGTTGCGTCGTCGGTACCGTGTTTTTCAAGTCAAATGGTTTGATGATCTGCTGTTCGGCAATGTCATAGAATTTCTTGCCGGTCACTTTTTCAATGACCAATCCAAGTAACAGGTAATTGGAGTCACTATACGACCAACCTTTACCAACTTCGAAAACCGGTTTGACATCACAGAGTGCTTTCAGACCGTAGCGCGGAGAACGGCTTTTCATCGGATTGGCTTTGATGTCTGCCAGGAAGTCTTTTTGAAACAAGTAACGCGGCAAGCCACTAGTATGGTTCATCAGCGATCGAATCGTCATCGAATCGGCGTTGGGCAGTTTGTCATACCATTGGCGATCCGCTTCGTCTTTGAAATATTTTGAAACCCGTTCGTCCAACTTGAATTTACCGTCGGCAATCAACCGCAATGCAACGGCCGACACAATCGTTTTACCCGTGCTGCCACAAAACATCTTGGCACCAACCGGCATTTTTTGTTTGGCATCTGGGTCCGCCATGCCGCTGGCGAGATCGATGACGGTCCCACTGGGTAACACGACCGCCAATGTCGCGCCGGGAAATTTTTCTTTGGCAACAATGTCGTCCAGCGCGGATTGCAGTTGTTCACGAAGCTTTTTTTCCGCTTCCTGTTGCGCATTTTGCAGCGATGAGTAAACTTGCAAACCATTGTTGTCAAATGCCCTCAACGTCTGAGCCTGCAGATTGATAGACACAGCGCAAACCAGGGACAACAAAACTTTCATGGTGAGTTTCATAGTAAAACCTAAAGCTTTTGAATTTGGTAAGCTGCCGCTACCGCTTCGGCAATCGAGGGTGCAACAGCGCGGTCAAGTGGATCGGGCAGTATTCTGTCTGCGGTCGGCTCACGAACCAATCGCGCCAGTTCATGGGCCGCCGTAATTTTCATCGTGTCTGTGATCCGCGCGGCTTTTGCATTTAAAGCACCGCGAAAGATTCCGGGAAACGCCAACAAATTATTGACTTGATTGGGAAAATCACTTCGTCCGGTGCCGACAACCGCGGCGCCACCAGCTTTGGCTTCGTCCGGCATGATTTCGGGAATCGGATTGGCCATCGCCAGAACAATGGCATCGTCGTTCATCGTGCGAATATTCTCCCGCGTCAACAAATTCGCCTTACTGACGCCAATAAAAGCATCAGTGCCAACAATGATTTCATCGAGCAAACCAGATTTGTTGTCCCGATTGGTATAGGTCAATAGTTTGCGTTTTTCATCTGTGAGATCTTGGCGATCTCGGTGAATGGCACCTTTGGAATCACAAACGATAACATCCTGAACCGGAACGCAAACATTAGGATCGTGTCCCACGCAACGCAGTAATTTGGCGATGGCCGTACCGGCTGCACCCGCTCCATTAATTACCACGCGCAACGACTCGGGTTCGCGACCCGTTACTTTTGCAGCATTGAGCAACGCCGCAAGTAACACAATCGCCGTTCCGTGCTGGTCATCGTGAAACACTGGAATTCCCAGATCTTGCAATGCGTCTTCGATTTCAAAACAACGTGGCGCGGAAATGTCTTCGAGGTTGACTCCACCAAATACCGGAGCAATCCGCCTGACGGTTTCGATAATTTCCTGGGCGTCTTGTGTCGCCACGCAAATTGGCCAAGCGTCGATATTGGCAAATTCTTTAAACAACAACGCTTTGCCTTCCATCACCGGTATCGCCGCGGCCGGGCCAATGTTACCCAGCCCCAAGACAGCAGAACCGTCACTGACGACCGCCACGGTATTTCGTTTGATGGTCAGTTCACTGGCCAATGAAGCATCTGCCGCGATCAATTCACAAGGACGGGCAACGCCGGGAGTGTAGGCCAACGACAGGTCAGTTCGATTGTCGACAGGCATTTTTCCAGTGATCCCAATTTTCCCGCGAAGTTGCTCGTGGATAATCGCGCTACGTTGATAGATATCGCTACTCATAGATTGCTATATGTGTTTTAAATTTTTTGTTGAATTCAAAGTTTACCAAGTTTTGGCAGGTCGAGTGTCATCGGCCACCTTCGAAGAGCCCAAGCCTTGTGAAATGGTCATTTGCGACTGATACGAGCACGCGGGTGCCACTGGCTTTGCCAGTGATTTACCCGTCAAACTCATGGTTTATTTCGTTCAATTGAAATACGTAACAACCACTATTCACGGAACTCCAATCATTAATGGCAAAGGCAGGACAGAGTGAAACCTATTCAACAAGAGCACTGGCAAAGCCAGTGGCACCCAAAACAAGAGTTTTCAGGCATAAAATCTCAATCACAACAGATTCATGAAATTTCCTCCCACGCTTCGCTTTCACGATTTTGCAGTTGTGTGAGGTTGTTGACATCCGCGCAGCCCATAAGCAAACCAGAACACCAAAATGAGCGACGGAATCTTGAGCAATTCGACAACCATGTACATCCAATGATGGTGGGATTTTTCTGGAGTGCCACCGGCAATAATCTGATCTGTACGATCTTGGAGCGCCGGAAGTAAATGAAACGTCTGCAAGGCAACGATCGCGATAATCAAAATGGGTACCACAGAATACCACCGCCTAAATTCTTTCAGTCGAATCAACCAACAAACCAACAACACAGCACAAAAAGCGATTTCGATTTTGTTTAACGTGGAAAATACGAGCCGTCCAATACCGAGCGCCAGCTCCTTGGTTATTCCAGGCGCTTGAAATTTCAAAGGCGTTTCAACGAACGACAGCCCGATCAGAAACCCGATCCAGATTCCTGCCAACAGCATCAGCAAAAATTTGCAAATGTTTTCGATTCGCCTTGGTGGATCAGGATCCGTCATGTTGGAGCCCTATGTCATCGTAAAACCAACTTTGCCGAGGTTTTGTATTTCAGCCTCAACCTGGTCGCCCACTTGCAGATACTCGGCCGCGGTTGCCGCACCTGCCATCACAATCCAACCCGCTTGCAACGGCTCACCGGCCGCCGCCGACAACCTGGCCGCGTTCACCAAACTTTCGAGCGGATCACCGAGAATCGCTGCTGATGATCCATGTTGAACTGGCCGCCCGTTGATACTCATGATGATGCCCAGGTTGTACATTTCTGAAAAAGGATGCGACCAGGGACCAATTACAAATCCGCTGCTGGATGCATTGTCGGCAATGACATCCGGCAACGAGAATTTAAAATTTTCATATCGACTATCGATGATTTCCAACGCGGGAGCAATTTTGTCTATTGCCGCAAAAGCTTCGGTTGCCGGAACATCACCCGACAAATCGTATTTCAATTTAAAACAAATTTCAGGTTCTACACGTGGATGAACATATTTTGAAAACGGTGTGACGCCGCCGTTTTTAATTTCCATTTCATCGGTCAAGCGGCCCCAGATCAAATCATGGACACCCATTTGTTCCATTTTGGCTCGACTGGTAAATCCCATTTTGATGCCAACTCGTGTTTCACCACGGTCGAGCCGACGAGCAATCGAAGCGGATTGAATTTGATAGGCGGTTACGACATCAAATTCGTTTTCTGGAAATTGGGCAATCGCCGTCGCCGATGTTGCAGCCTTGTCGAGGGTTTCAGCGTGTAGATCGATCATAATTATTTCTGGGGTAAGCTTACCCCTAAAGGATGATCGATTCGTCAATCGTTGTAAATTAGAGGGGTTAAAGAGGGGTGGGAATCAATTGTGCAGATGCACTCGAAGGGCCGTCCGCGGCAATTGACTCTCGCCCCCTTCTAACGTTGAACTCGTTAGCCACGCAACAGGCAAATGCGATTCATTGGCTTTTAGATGGCCGAAACAATGGATGTGTGTCCCGAAGAATTTCGAGAATGTTTTTGCGGTCGGTTTTCGTCAAGTGCGCGTACGGTTTTGATGTGTCGGCACCCGTTAAAATTTCGAGCATGCGTTGTTTGAACCGATCCAGTATCGGTTGAGGAAGCGCTTGAAACGATTCCGAATAAATCAGGTAACTGCAGGGAAATTTCAGGAGACGTTTTTTTAAATCGAGATCGCGGAGGCTGCGACCCGTTTTGTCGACAACGGCACCTGTGGAAAACTGTTTGACGAATTCAGGATTACCGCGAATCGGCGATTCCAATTGATGTTCATCTGAAAACAACATGTATTTGAGCAATTTTTCCGTTGCGCCGTTGATCCGCCGAGTTGTCGATTCGCTTCGATAATTTTTGTCGCGTTCAAAAATACGATTCATTTCCGTCTGGTAGTGAAGTGCCTGCCGACATTCAAACGACGCTTTGGCAACCCAGTTGTGCATTTGAGTTTGATGTTCGAGCAACATCAACGCCGCAATATCGCTGGTCGGTTCGAGATAATTGGAGACACGGACCAGAGAAGGTAATTTTTTGAGATTGGCACCAGTTTTACGGTCAAGCGGTTGGTCGAGGTCACCCGTAAACAATACATTTCCACGATGCCGAGTTTTGCCGTGCAAACCGGTTACGTACCATCCGCCAAAACGATCTTGCAACGGAGTCGTGTGATCGGTCGTCGTGGTACCGAGCCGAAATTCAGGATGACCATCCGATTTTGGATAAACCGATCGGACGAGAAAGCCGGGTACGTCCTGGGTTTTCCGTGTCGCGTGACACGACAAACAATTTTGAGTATCGCGAATAATTTTCGGTCGAGATGTTTTGGTTTGAGTGAGGGTGTAAAAAACGGCGCCGAGTTTGTTGTCGACCGCCGCGATTTCGACAAAGTCTCCGTTTTTCACCCAACCTAAATAAACATCGTCATTGAAGTAGATGGCACGCGGGTTGGACGGGTTGATGCGACGTAGCTGCTGGCTGGTTTTGCTGAAAACCAAAGTTTGAGATTTAGCAGAAATCTTCAACTGCTTCATCATTGCCGGCAGCCATCCATGCTGATCGTCCCATTGCAATTTAACTTTGCCTTGTTCCAGTTGACGTGCCAGTTGAGCGACTTTATCGGTGGGTGCCGTTGATTTGTAATTGATAGGCGGTTGATCGATATCCGATTGCGCTCCGAGGTCCCCAATTGACGCAATCCATCCGCACCACAACACTGTTGCAGCTTGCACAAAAAAACGTCTTTTCCAATTACACGTTGTGAGGAACAAAATTCAACTCGGATTTGCGCGGAGGTCGGTTTAAAACGGAAAGCAAATGGTCCCGCATGCGGTGGGCTGCAAGCTTTGCGGAATCTGCGTTGGGACCACAAAACAATTCGTCAATCGTTTGCTCAAACAATTCAATCCAAATCGCAAAATTCGCTTCTGTCAGCCCAGGAATGTTGGTCGCTCGAATCTTCGATTGTAATTCGAGATGTGTTTTTAGTGGATTCCCACAAAAATTCCCAGCTCCGAATAAAATCCGATTCCAAAACTGGTACATGGTCTCCAAATGCACATCCCATTGTACATTGGCCACCTCGCTAAAGATTTTGTTGAGCGCCGGCTCGGTTTGTACTCGCTGGTAAAACAAATCAACAAATCGTTTGATATCGTGAATCCCAAGGATATCTTGTCGCAAAAAATGGTTGAAGTGAGACATACCACGAAACCGCAATACCGGGAATTCCAATAAAGGACATTTATATCCTTTATTAGTTTAGGCCCTGGTTGGAATCTTTTCAAGCTTGAAATAGATTTTGATGGGATATACAAGCACGGCGCGCCAGCGAGTGATTTTGCGCGGTCAAACCATTCGCTGGCGCTTCGTGCTCGTATCATTTGCAAATCACCGGTGCAAACTGGACCTACGTGATCCAGCAAACAAACGAATGGCAATTCGAAAACAGGTCAAACCAATTTGAACCAATTCTTACGTATCGAACCGGTAGCTGACGATTCCGTGGAGCAGGCGTTTTCCGTCTTGACGGAGACTGCGCGATGGCTGATCGCCGAAGGCCGTCGACAACGAATTGGCAACACCAGTTTCGAAACCTATCAAGCCTGGCAAAAATCGTCGGCCAATTACGTGGTTTTGAAATCGAACGAAATCGCAGGTATTTTTTCGCTGCCTGTTGAGGATTTTGTCGACTGGCCAGCTTACCAGCATATCGATGCGTCGATTTGGCTTCGGGCACTGGCGACGCATCCCGATTTTCGCAATCAACAAATCGGCGAATTTGCCATTCGATCCGCGTTAGAACTGGCCGGTGGTGAAACGGTTTATCTGGATTGTGTGTCAGGTTTTCTGCCGAGCTACTATGGCAAACAAGGCTTTGAAGTCATCGACCAGCAGGTCAAAGAGTTTTCAGACGGCACCTACGACATCACATTGATGCGTTCCAAGTAGGGCCGGTTCCCACCGGCCAATCGAAACAAACGGCCGAGGCCTGCATCGCAAGTGCGAAGCGTGAGCGAGGGACAACGATTCGCTGCACATCAGTATGGCTGTGGTCCCTCGCTCACGCTTCGGGTTTCGATTGTTCGTGCGTGGTTTTAAACCAGTGAGTAAGTTTTTTATGTCGCCGGGCCGTTCCCACCGGCCATTTGATTAGATTGGCCGGTGGGAACCGGCCCTACGTTGGGCAACAAAAACACGTTATCATCGGTGCATGAATACAACTCTGGAAAAAATCGCGGAACAAATTCGTCAAGCCGAATCGACACGCATACCGATTGATCCCGTTCGCGATCAATTGGGCAGTACCGACATCGACGCGGCTTATATGGTTCAGAAAATCAACACGGAGCACCATGTCAAATCGGGTCGTAAAATCTGTGGTCGAAAAATTGGCCTCACGTCTCCGGCCGTGCAAAAACAGTTGGGTGTTGATCAACCCGACTATGGAATGTTATATGCCGACATGCAGTTTAAATCGGGCGACGTCATTCCATCGAGTCGATTGATGCAACCCAAAATCGAAGCCGAGTTGGCTTTCGTTTTAAACAACGACTTGCCGGACGCCGACATTACCGAATCCCAACTGATCGCTTCGATTGATCATGTCCTGCCCGCCATTGAAATTGTTGGCAGCCGCATTACCAATTGGCAGATTAATATCTGCGATACCGTTGCCGACAACGCTTCGTCTGGTGTTTTTGTGTTGGGCAATGAACCCGTACATTTTTCCGAAATTGATATGCGATTGTGTGGCATGGTGATTGAACGTGAAAGCGACGACGGCATGTCTGCTGAACCTGTTTCGACGGGTTGTGGTGCCGCTTGCCTGGGATCACCAGTCATCGCAGCCACATGGTTAGCGAACAAAATGGCCGAATACGAAATGCCTTTGTCGGCCGGTGACATCATCCTGACCGGAGCACTGGGCCCGATGGTCAATGTGAAACCCGGTGAAAAATATTTGGCTCGGATCAATGGCGCGGGAAGCGTTTCTGTAAAATTCGCTTCCAGTCCTTTCTAAAAAGGTGAAGTTTTTATGACTCGAACTCCAGTCGCCATCATCGGATCGGGAAACATCGGTACGGATTTGTTGCTCAAAATCCATCGTCATTCCAAATCGCTCACCGTGGCAGCTTTGGTTGGAATCGATCCTGATTCTGCGGGCCTGGCTCAAGCGAAATCCTTGGGAATTGAAACAACACACGCCGGCATTGACGGTCTCGTGGCGATGTCTGCATTTGACGAGATTTCGATTGCGTTTGACGCAACGAGTGCCGGGGCACACCACCATCACAACCAGATTCTCGCGTCGCATGGCAAAACGATTCTGGACCTGACTCCGGCTGCGATTGGGCCGTTTGTTGTTCCGCCGGTTAACTTGCAACAACATCTCGCTGCCAATCATCACAATTTGAACATGGTCACTTGTGGCGGTCAGGCGACCATTCCGATTGTCGCCGCGATTTCTCAGGTTGCTTCCGTGCCATATGCTGAAATTGTCGCTTCGATTTCATCTCGTTCCGCAGGGCCCGGAACCCGCGCCAATATTGATGAATTCACCCAGACAACGGCGCGCGGTATCGAGATCGTGGGTGGCGCTACTGTCGGCAAAGCCATTATTGTTTTGAATCCTGCCGACCCGCCGATTCTAATGCGCAATACTGTCTTCTGCTTCGTTTCCGGAGATGTGGACACGTCGGCAATCGAAACCAGTATCGATCGTATGGTATCGAAGGTTGCCGAATATGTACCAGGTTATCGACTCAAACAAACGGTGCAGTTCGACCATTTCGATCGGCTCGCTGTTCTGGGACAAACTGAACACCAATCGGGGACCAAGATTACGACTTATCTCGAAGTCGAAGGGGCAGGGGAGTTTTTGCCCAAGTACGCGGGCAACTTGGACATCATGACTTCAGCCGCCATGGCGACTGCCGAACAAATCGTCGCCATTCGCATTGGCCAACAACCCACGGAGGCTACATCGTGAATCAACCTCACCTGTACATCCAAGATGTTACACTCCGCGATGGGATGCATGCGATTGGCCACCAATACCGACTCGACGATGTTGTGGCGATTGCTCGCGCACTCGATGCCGCGGGTGTCGACGCCATCGAAATTACTCATGGTGACGGACTGGCTGGCTCCAGTTTTAATTATGGGTTCGGATTGCATACCGATTGGGAGTGGATCGAAGCAGTCGCTGATGCGGTTAACCAGGCGACGGTTACTGTTTTGCTGTTACCAGGCATCGGAACACTCGAAGATCTCAAACAGGCCCAACGCCTTGGTGCCACGTCGGTGCGAGTTGCCACACATTGTACCGAAGCCGATGTGTCCAAACAGCACATTTCCTGGGCACGCGAAAATGGGATGGACGTTTCCGGTTTCCTGATGATGGCGCATATGAACGAACCTCAAGCGCTGGCTCAACAGGCCAAATTGATGGAATCTTACGGCGCACATTGTGTTTACATCACCGACAGTGGTGGCGCGATGACTCCGGATGATATTGTCGATCGCATGAAAGCTTACAATGACGTCCTCGACCCTCAAACGCAAACCGGGATCCATGCCCATCACAATTTGACGTTTGGTGTCGCCAACAGCGTTGCCGCCGTACAACATGGTGCTCACCGTGTAGATGCATCGTTGGCGGGAATGGGAGCAGGTGCCGGCAATTGTCCTCTGGAAGTTTTTATTGCTGTGGCCAATCGTTATGCCAAAGCTGCCGAGCAAAGAAATTCATCTTCGGAG
The DNA here is from genome assembly GCA_028280445.1 of Pirellulaceae bacterium. GTDB lineage: Bacteria > Planctomycetota > Planctomycetia > Pirellulales > Pirellulaceae > JANQLU01. Next base: position 511,129 of record JANQLU010000136.1, read on the forward strand.
CAGGAGATTTGTTGGAACACCAATTGCGATTTATTCGCGTTGATGGATGCGGCCGAGACACTGGTTCGCCCGTTGCAGAAACGGCCCGTCCGCGTTGATCGCGAAACACTGTCGCTCGGATACGCGGGAGTTTACTCCAGTTTCCTGCTGCACGCGGAGCGCGCCAGTCAAAAACACAATATCGATGTCCGCGAAATCCTGGTCGAACTCGGCAACCGCAATATGGTAGGTGGCCAAGAAGACATGATCGAAGACGTGGCGTTGGATTTGGCCAGCAACCGAGGTTAGCGATAGCGTGAAGGCGAGGCATCTGTGAGCGGCCAGACGTTAGGCAGCGTTGACTAAATGTGAGCGGCAAGGCGCTAGCCGCCGGTTGATGTGCGTAGAGCGCACGAACCCTCAAATGCCGGCGGCTAGCGCCTTGCCGCTCACAATGGATTCTTATCCATCCAATCAATCGCAAATTGAACAACATCGCTTCGCTCTTGTTCATGATGCAGTTCATGGAGCAAACCGGGCCAAATTTTAAATTGGCAACCTGCTCGTTCGGCAAACGTCTGGCTGGCCTCGGGGCAAGTGATCGTATCGGCGTCACCGTGCATAATCAAAGTGGGCACGTTCAATAGATCGGCGTTTTGTTCACACCACTGCATCGTATCGATCATTGAAAAAAAAGTGCTCGCGCACATTTTTCGATGACGCAGCCTATCATTTTTAAACTCTTCGAGACGCTGCGGATCTTGCGAAAGTTGTTGCGATTTGATCCCCGTCGGCAAACTCATTTTGGGGATGACTTTTCCCAACGTTCGGCCAATAGCCAGTTTCCAACGCGGTGCTTTCATTGCCAATCCAAGCGCAGGGCTCGACGCAATCACTCCCGCCAAATCGCTGTTTCGCTTCATCGTGAAATAAATGCTCAACAACCCTCCCATACTTTGACCATATAAAAAAACGGGCGCTCGACTCAATCGGGTCGCCTGCTGCAACAACTGCTCCAAATCACGCAGCAACACCTCGAACGATTTTACATAGCCGCGCGTGCCAGCAGATTTTCCGTTGCCCCGAAAATCGGCACCAAAGACAGACATTCCTGCGGCATTCGCTTGCCGAGCAAGTTCCTCGAAACGACCGATGTGATCGCCCGTGCCATGCACAATCACAATCAATGCCCGCGGCTGTTCCACTTGCCAGGATTGTCCATGAATTGACAATCCGTCAAAGGTCGTCCACGCATGTGTCTCAACAAATGAATTCATCGTTCGAAATTTCGTCTCTTCGGCAGAGCATTACCGAATTTGGACACGTTCGTTTATCCACGTAACTTCACGAAACCGCGAAATGATAGAATGCTTGCTCAGACAGATCAATTGAACTACCCATGGTAAATGATCAATGATGCCACGCAACATCGATATGCGAGACACACAGGATAGCGATTTGGAATATATCGTCGCCGCCGAATCGCACGCTGACAACATTCCTTATATTGGACAGTGGAGTCGAACAGAACATCGCGCCAGTTTTTCAGATGCCAACATCAAACACTGGTTAGCGATTGGTCGGGAATCAGGCGACCGTGTTGGATTTGCAATTTTGAAAGGAATCAATCCTCCCGGTTCTCCGATTGAAATCAAACGCATGGCGATCACTCAAAAAGGGCAGGGGTATGGCCGATCGCTAATGCGTCAAATAAAAACCTTGGCATTCGAGGACCTCAACCGGCATCGTCTCTGGCTGGATGTCAAACCGGGCAACCGCCGAGCTCGAAACCTGTATGTGTCCGAAGGATTTCAATACGAAGGCACATTGCGCGACTGTTTGAAAACTGACCACGGCTATGAGTCACTGGAAGTCATGTCGTTGCTGGCGACGGACCTCAAATCGGATGATCAATTTGCGATCGGCGATCGCCAATTTCGGTTCGTCAGCCATTTGACAAAACAACATCTCCGTCAAGTTTTTGAACTTTATCAAAGCCAATGGCCGAATCCGGATCGCACTGAAGAAGATATGTACAAAGCGGTTTTAGGTTCAGCATCCGTTGTCGGCGTTGTCGATCAGCAGACTGGCGATTTGATCGGGTTTTGTCGAGTCTTGGCGGACCGCGGGTACCATGCTTGGATTGCAGGATTGCTGGTTCGAAACGATTTTCGTGGATTAGGATTGGGCCGAAAAATCATGAATCGCGTTTTATCTTTCGAAAACGTCCGCGCGACTCGCAGCCTGCGGCTCGCTTGCGCTTCGGATGTGATCGAGTTTTATCGAAAATGGGATTTCGAAATCTTTGAAGGGATTCAAGTTATGAAACGAGATCAGCAAAGCTGACGACGTAAAACATAATCGTAACCACAACGAATTGATTGCAACTTAACGTTACATGTAATTGCTGGCATCTCCAGGTTAAACTTTTTCGATTAGCTGGTCCGTGCAGCGAATTTCGATCCGATTAGACAATCTAGCCCGTCTTTCAAGACGCATTCGACGGGATTTATCGAAGCCAACTCATTTGACGATATTCCAACTATTCCGTTTTGCACGGAGGCCGTTGGCTGCAACGAATTGATATCCGAACCGGAGAAATCGTCGTGTTGAAAAAAATTGCACTCGCTATCGTTACCGTTTTCAGTTTGGCGTCCGCCGTTTCGGCTCAAAACAATCCTCAAAACAATCTAATCGTGGACGACCAAATCGCCTCGAGCAACCGCTATTTCAACGTCTACGGCGGTTACGGCGTGTTGCACGATTACACAGGAGTTCAATTTCCAATCACCCAAACGGGAACTTTTAACGGCGGTTTCATTTTGGGATCAGCTTTCGGCCGACAGCTCAACCAAAATCGTCGTTTCGAAATCGATAGTGCGTTTCGCTACAACACTGGAAACACCTGGACTGGACTCGGAACAGCTCCGTTTGACGGCCGCATTCGCAACTACTCAACAATGTTCAATTTGATTCAGGATTTTGGTCAAGGTCCGATTCGTCCTTACATCGGCGGCGGAATCGGTGTCGCCTACTCCGATGGCGTGTTCGATGTTTCCGGTACCACGTTCGACATTACTGACGCAGCATTTGCCTATCAAGGTATTGCGGGCATTTCGATTCCAGGACGCAATGGATTTGAGTTCTACTCCGAGTATCGATTTTATGCCAACACGGATGTCAATTTGACTAACGTGCCAGCGGCGACGTCGACCAATTTTACTTATCTCACTCACGATGTCGTGATCGGAATTCGAATTCCTCGATAATGGAATTCGTGACTCTAGATGGTTGTTGTCAATCCGCGTGTTGATCAGCGATTTCGGTTTGCTGTTTCTGTTGAAAACGGTCGTCTATTAGGCAATTCGCAATATCTCATCGCGGTTTCCGTTTCAGTAGCGGAAAATCTTCGATTAACTTTTAGAATGATTTCCGGTAATTTTAATTACCAACAAACCATTCCAAGTCAATCGAACCGCTATGAAACTGATCGCCAACAAAGTTGCTGAAAAAGACATTCGTGATTGGCTTTCAGAACAAGGCTATTTGGGACAAACTGCCAAGTTCGGAGAAATCGAACTGCATGCCATCAAGCCTCCCGGTTGGCTTCAAGTGTTTCGGTTTGACGCAGAAGTTAAAAGACAACTGGACCAGAAACACGTCAAAGTCTTTGGAGTACTTCGCGACGACGAGCGATACCGTCGGCTCGAAATCCAAATTTTCGAATCGTTTACCCAACGAACGAACTGTTTGAATGAGTGGTCACAAGGTTTGATCACAACGAAAAAACGCCACCAAGATCGTGTTGAGCAACCGGAATCTAACTGGATCTTACTTGTTCCAGCATTGGTCATATTGGTGCTGATTTTTCTCACGATAATTGTCTTAAAATTCTTTGGACCGCTCTGATGCCTGAAGGTCACAATATCCATCGCCGTGCCCAAGATTTGACTGAGATGTTTGGCGGTCAAAAACTGATTGTCATGTCACCACAAGGCCGTTTTGAGAAGCAAGCAAAACAACTCAACGGCAAACAGTTCAATGACGCATCGGCTCATGGAAAACACTTGTTTCTAAATTTTTCTCGCAGTCGCGTGCATATCCATCTAGGTCTGTATGGAAAATTCAGGACTTATGATAACCCGCCACAAGAGCCCCAAGGCGCGGTTCGTGTTCGCTTGATCGGTTCTCAAGAAACGGTCGACTTGCATGGGCCAAACCGTTGTGAGTTGCTCGACAACACGGGCTACCAAAAACTGGTTTCTCGTCTGGGGCCGGACCCGCTACGTAATGATGCTGATCCTGAGGTCGCTTGGAAAAAAATCTCGTCTAGTCGCGCGGCAATCGGAACGCTGTTGCTCAATCAATCTGTCATCGCCGGCATCGGCAACGTCTTTCGCGCAGAAATTTTGTATCTGCTGAAAATCAATCCCGAACGACCAGGCCATCAAGTAACGCGGGCTGAGTTCGACGCGTTGTGGAAATTGACGGTCCAGTTGATGCAAATTGGTGTGAAACACAATCGCATCATCACCGTTGACCGCAAACAACTGGGAAAACCGCTGAGCCAAGCGAAATCTTCCGAGCGCCTCAATGTTTATAAGCAACCCGTTTGCCATCGATGCGGCGCTGATATCTACTATTGGGAACTGGGAGCAAGAACCATCTACGCTTGCGATCAATGCCAGGTTTAATCGAAACCAACCCCCAAGAACGCAACATGTTTGAAATCAACGATTCCGAAAACATCCGAACGATCCAGTTTGCGCACGGTAAAGTCAACGCCATGGATTTGGAGTTTTGTCAAGGACTGATCGCCCAAATGGACGATGCCACCAATTCCAACTGTGCCGCTGTGATCATCGAAGGGAATGGTCGTGTTTTTTCGGCTGGTGTCGAACTCAAGCGTTTGATTGGCGAAGACCTCGATTATTTCGAACAATTTATCATCGCCCTGGAAACCGTTTTTGAAAAACTGTTTTTATTTCCCAAACCATTGATCGGAAACATTAACGGGCATGCGATTGCCGGCGGTTGTGTGATGGCGTGCTGTACTGATTCCAAAATCACACACGATCGCGCGAGAATTGGCGTGCCGGAGTTGCGCGTGGGCGTCCCGTTTCCATCGTTAGGTTTAGAGATCATGCGGTTCGGCACGGCACCTCAATTTTTTCGCCCCATGATCAACATCGGCGCAACCTACAGTGGTGACAATGCTCTGGCAGCTGGGCTGGCTGACGAATTGGTCGATGCTGAAAAATTGCATGAACGCGCGATGGCAATCGCCAAAGAAATGACGCTGGTCCCCGCTGAAGTCTTTGCACTTACCAAACAGCAACTGCGTATCCCCGCCGTTCGCAACATCCAAACCGGCGAAGCGCAGTTTCGCGAACAAATCCTCAATCTTTGGCGATCGGACCAGGTCCGCGAAACGATCCAGGAATACGTCAAAGCGACTCTCAAATAGTCGATACTGCGGCCAGTGAAACTTTCTACTTTTCACTTACCCGTAATTGGACAGCTAAAATACAAATGAACAAAAAAGAGCTTTTCCCGTATCTTACCTGTGCCAAAAACCGGCACGTTCATACGTTTCATTACTAACCAATCTTGCTAAAATGATTGCTTGTTGCTCAAGATCCTTCCACTTCCATTGTCCTACTTGCGAATAAAGCTCATCTGAACGAGCTATCGATAAAACTAACCACTCATCCTTCGACTGTTTCACTGCAATATGTGCAGGATTACCTGGTGGTTCTTCCAATACTTCGTAAGATCCTTTAAACCTGTAGCCCTGTTGTTCGAACGCGAAAGAGACCGTTTTACCAACTAAGCTTTTGATCTCTACAATTTCATCACGTTTTGCGTTTGTTTTTTTTTCAACTTGCTCTTTTTGTTGAAATTGAAAAATTACAATTACTGTTAGAGCCATACCTGCAAAAAACAGCAAGACACCGATCACTGCATAATTTTTGTTTTTCATCTGACTTGCATCCACCAGAAATTCACCAAGGATTGTTTGCTTTAAATTGTTCTTCGTTTCGTTTCATAAAAAGTTCAATTTATCGTCTTCCAAGTTCTCCCCAACCGTCTATATAATCTCTGATTGCTGGATCGTAGATTGGGCCAAATCTAGGCTTGGTAGTTTTACAAGCACTAACGCACCCACTACAAACAAGATTCAGGTTTCGAGAGAAACCAGCATTCGTCGGCTACATTCTTAGTAGTAACAAATTCCTGGGCAAATCTTTTTTTAGACAGGATTGACAGGATAAGGCCCCTAAAAACGTTCTGTTCATCCTGTAAATCCTGTCTAAAAAACGACCTGCGATTACAACAAAACGAACAAACATTTAGCGATCGAGGTGCCGCGTCAATTTCCTTTTTGAAAAAGCGCTTGGAAGTTCTTGCACCACGACGTCTAAATCTGCAAAGGGAATGTGGGATCGTAATGCGATTCAGACAAATTTTTGTAGGGCCGGTTCCCACCGGCCGTTTTGGAGGATTGGCCGGTAGGAACCGGCCCTACAAACTTTATTCAGCTAGTTAACTTCTCCGACGGCGGCGGAACATCGCGCCAAAAGTTAATGCGGCAACCAGGGTCCCGGTTGCTGGTTCGGGAACTGCCGACGGTGCGGAACCTTCGATGGTGTAAAACCCGAGGCTTCCATAGTCAGAATAGACGCCAGCCAACCCCGTGCCTTCGATGGACAAAAAATATTGTCCACCGCTGATCGCCAAATCGAAGGATGCGATCACATCGTTGGTTGGATTGCTGGTTGCAATCAAGGTGCCATTGGAATCGAACAGTTTGGCCAACACATCCAGATTCGGGCGGCCTTGGAACGGATTAATATCTATCGTGAGTTGGCCTGGACCGGCGGTGAATGAAAACATGTCGATGTCTGTATTTCGTTCGATGATGTTCCAATCAAAAATCGTTCCGTCGTCGGCAACCTCAAGCTCTTTCGCATCGTTGATGGTTGCTCCTGCCGAATCCACACGATAATCGAATCCATTGGCGGCTTTTGTAATAATCGCCAGATCATCTTGCGTGTTCGTCGAATTGTTGTAATCGCCGTTGCTCCACTGACTCAAATTTTTTCCAAAGGGTGCCCCCATAATCGGTCCCCAGCTGACCGGCGAACTGTTGGAACCCACCCCCGGATGATAGGTTTGACCTCCCAATCCGTCATGCCCCAAACCGAGCGTATGGCCGACTTCGTGTGAATTCGTCATCCCGCCGGTGTTTGCGCCTTTGTTAAACGTGAACGCAACATTGTCGCGATCATCGATCCAGTTAAAGCTGTTGATATAGGCCGTTCCGCCACCACCGGCACCGCTGCCTGCAACGTTTTGAGTATTCAATACGCGGACGCCATAGGTGTTGTCAGCAAAATTAGATCGAACCAAAGCGTCATAGCCCGGATCGCGCGTTGTTACATTGACATCAAAGGGGATAAAATCTTCAGCAACATTTTGAAACTGACGTTGGATTTCGATCAATTCAGAATTCGAAAAATTATTGACATCTCCGTTGCGATCAAATGCATCAAAGACAATATTGTGGCCCCAGATGTTGTTGAACGAATGATGACCGTCAAAATCCAGGTAAATGGTTTTCGACGCGCCTGGATTACTTTCGAGAAAAAATGTATCTGCCAAGTTATACGGCGAACTTGCCGAAGTATCATTGCCCAGCGTGAAATTGCCACTGATATAAGTTGGAAACCACTGTGCTTGGGCCTGTGAAGAAAAAATTCCGATTGACAAGAACGTTAGCGCAAAGATGGTGCGCTTAGAAAACGTCATAACATTCCCCTTTGGTAAGACGTTTTTTAGGTAGGTAAGGGCGGGCTAGGTGAGAGAGGTAGACCTGAATCCCCGTAACTGAAGAGCTATCTTAGCAAGAGAATTTGATCAATCAATTCTTTGAAATCAGAAAAACCCATTTTGGTTCGTAGGTTTCCGGTTGACTTCCGATTGGTTTCAGATTGGTTTCCGGAGTTAGTCCCTAATCGACCCGAATTCCGCACCATTGAGGTATTTGTTCGCAATCGAGGATTCTGCGTTGTCTGGCGTTTGCCGGTTAGGCAGTATTGAATAAATGTGAGCGGCAAGGCGCTAGCCGCCGGTATCCGAGGTTTTACCGGCGGCTAGCGCCTTGCCGCTCAGTACAAATTCACAGCTTTCCGATTTAATCAACGCTGGCTAGTTGTCGCGTTTTTGTCTGGAATTTCGTTCCTCACCGCGGCGGCCATGACGCGCTTTCTCCATATCGTAAAAATCGCCCACCAACTCGTCGAACCGTTTGCGTTGCTCGTCTGTCATTTTGGAGAGAATTTTCTTCATGGACTTTTTCCGCATTTTGGCGACGTCTCGATAAAATTCTTCACGAACCTCTTCGGTGATTTTTTTGAGTTCCTTTCGTTGATCACTGTTCATTTTCAACTCGCGAGACATCGCATAAGGCATTCCAAAGTAGTCCGAGTTTCTGGCCCATTTAAAAGATTGCTGTTTTGAAATCTGTTGCAACCGTTTCATCTGGTGGGGTAACAATACTTCGTTCAACTGATCAATGGTTTTGGACTGAGATTCGCGCATTTGAACATAGTAATTTTTGGTCAACTCGTCGGCCTGTGCCTTGGCTTCCTCATCGCCTTTGATGGCGCGGCTGCGCAACTCAGCCAACTCCGTGTAGAACTTTACGTTCCGTTTGTTGATTTCCATCAATTGATTCTGATATTCGCGGCCAATTTTTTTAACTTTCGCCGCTTGATCATCGAGGATTTCCAATTCACTCATTAATCCTTTGTTGTGGGTGAGTTGGATCAACTGATTGAGCACCATCATCGTGCTTTGAATATCATGCTTTTTCTTGGATGGTGCCGATTGGCCTTGAAGTGAATTGGCTAAACCGAACAACAACACGATACATACAAAGCCTTTGGTGATCGTATTCATCTGAATTCTCCCGGGTATTTGTAAATCAACAGGTACCATGTCGTCATGCGATATTCCGTGCCGTGATACGACAACGAATTCGCAAAAAGTTATTCAGATTGAGTAGATTCGATTCCGAAACGATTCAAAAAATGGACAAATGACTTCACCTGGGCCAGACGTTTGCCAGCACGGCCTGGCAAAATGGGCGGTTCTACAGAAGAACCCGTGGCCGCAAAAAACTGATCCAACGTCGAATATTTTCGGTGCGGGTCAAAATTTACAGTCTTCAGATTGTAGCTGGGCACAAAATCCGCATCGATATTCTGAAGCAGCCTCAGCGTTGAATGGTTGTAAACGACGAGCGTATCATCGACGCGTAAAAAATCACTCCAGCGCCGCTGAAACTCGTCGATTTCCCAGGCGTCAATGAAAACATCTGCAGTCAATTCCAAATGCTTCAACCAGGCACTAGTCATTGGCATACCCGGCTGACGAATGGCCGCTTGGAAACATTCTCCAGAGACTAACCGTTGCGCCACCCAAAATACGGGAAGTCGTTGCTTGGGGTTCGATTTCCGCTGTCTTTCAAAGCCAACTGATTCACCATAAGCAACGACAATATTTGACATCCCGCCAAGTACCACCGACGGGATATTGATTGGTGTGCGGTTACGTTTTTTTTGATGCGTGTAATGAGACCCGGTTTTGGGGTAGGCCAATTGGCGGTCAATCATCGCGTTAAACGCGTCAATCATTTTCGCGATATCGTGCGTTTCAGGTTCCAGCGCTGCCATCGCGGCAACCGTGGCTTCGACTGTCGACAATGAGTCGCGGGACGGTTCCCGCCGGATTCGATAATTGCCGGGTTGCGGTGGACTCAATTTGAATTTTGGCAAATCGTGTAACGCAGCAATGTCACGATACATCGTTTTCGCGTGATGCCAGGTTCCATCGAGAATTACCAACTGCGTGGGACGGTCCGCAGGACGAACATCTTTCAATTCGCGCGCGTTGGCGGCCGGATATAGCAAACCGGCTCCGGGTTGAATCAGCAGCGGAGCAATTCGGGCAAGTTCTGTATTGCGATCGACAATGAGTTTGGAATTCGCCAAAGACAGATCGACCATCCGGGCCGTGTTAAACGGATGCGGCCGCTCTCGCCGATGTTGCAGGATCAATATCGGCGTTTTGTTTTGAATTTGTGGAATCGAGGCGCAATAACAATCTGCAACAGGCCGCATACACCGATAACAGACCTGCCTGCCAGGTGTTATGATTTCTTGTTTCGTCGAGACACTCATACGCTGGCGGTCGACACCGGCGTGTCTGGCAATAAGTAATACATTTTTTTGATAAACAATTTTGTTGATCGTCGAGGTCGCTATTATGACTCATCCACAACGTCGCCCCCAGACGGATGAATACCATGAATTCTACGCAAACTACATCAATTGTGTGCCCGAGGGCGAATTGTTTTCGCTCTTGGAACAACAAATCGCTCCGTTGCGTTCGGTCCTTTCAGGTCGAAGTGATGAAGATGTTTCAACATTGCACACACCGTACACCTGGACGATCAAACAAGTCGTTGGCCATTTGATCGACGCCGAAAAATTATTTGGTTGGCGGGCTCATCGATTCGGCTGTGGTGATGAAGCGCCATTGCCTGGAATGAATCAAAACCCCTATGTGGACGCCTTGAATTACGAGTCGATCAACATCGTCACCTTGATCGATGAACTCGAATTCGCTCGCAAAGGCAACATCGCGTTTCTGAAACGACTGGCTGACGGCGATTGGGATCGCGTTGGAAAAGCCGATGGAAAACCGATCACGGTTCGCGCGCTGGCTTATATCTTGGTGGGACACATCAACCATCATTGGATGATTGTTCAAAAACGACTGGGATTGTAATGGCTTGTGCCGTAGGGCCGGTTCCCACCGGCCGTTTGTTAGATTGGCCGGTGGGAACCGGCCCTATTTTTATTGGGTCACCCGTGAGCGGCAAGGGGCTAGCCGCCGGTTCGTTAGCGCTTCAAACCGGCGGCTAGCGCCTTGCCGCTCACAGGATCATGCTCAGTGATACTTTAAATGACAAAATGCGTTCACGACGCATATTTCTTAATGGCTTCAGCCGAACGAACAACCGCCGGTATTTGCAGCAGCTTGACGAAACCGAGATGGGTTCCCACGGTATCCTGAATTTGGCTGATAGTCGTTTTGTGTCGTGTAGGCTGCGGGGATGGCATTGGGCGTTGCTGAGGTGGGTACCGGTGCTTGGGTGTCCGCCGTTCTGATTCCCCATAAGCCACCCGATTGGCATCCCGTGATCGAGAATGCCGTGGCAATGAACAAGGCGACGAGAAGTTTTGAAATTCGACTCAACATATTTTTTCCGCTATCTGAACCGTGGGTCATTATTCGTATCGGATGTTTGACCCCAAACCTGCGTTAATTGCGAAACAAAGGCCGCGAATCGTTGCAGAAATCTCAGATCGATGGAAGGGCAATCAAAATTCGCGCTGAACGATTACGGCAAAGTGAAAACGCAGTGTTCTTTTTGCATTTTTGAGAAGCGCTTAGCACTTGATTGTCTTGCGCTTTTTACCTGCTTTGCCAGCCGACTCCATTTTGGTGATATACTCGGTCGCCAATGGAACTTTGCAAGAAGTATTCCCCATGTTGACTTCGACTTTACCAATTTTTTTGGCAGTTGCCTTGGCCTGTTTACTCAGCGGTTTAACATAACCACCCACTGCAATTACAAATCCGTTCATCGTGTAACGAACACGATTGGGAGCATCGTGAATCCCGTTTTCGATTGTTTTCAGGTAAGTTTTGATTTCATTGAGATCCAATTCCGAATCATCGGTGGTCGTGACAATCCCTGCATAGGTCGTCCAGCCCGCCGTCGCGATGTGCGGGTTTTTGGATTTAATCCATTTGTTGGCAAGCTCACGTGCTTTGGGATGTTCATGAGCGACTCCGGGAACGGTGTACTCACTGATCATGTACCAGTCCGCTGATTTGGCCCAGTGATCCAATTGTTTTTTTGTCATCTGCGAACCGTCCGCCACAATACCTGCCAAATACATGGCATCAAAATTTCCAGTGTCGTACAGTTCCAACGCCAGCTCTTGATTACCTTTGATCTGTTTTGCGATCACTTTCAGGTCAGCAATTTTGACGCCAAACATATTTTCTGACGCACCATGATTTCCATAGATTTTGCGTGTTTGTGCGGAGCCTTTTTTCTTGAGTTCCGTCATCACTTGTCTTGCAGTTTTCATGGATTTCTCTCGACGACTAATCGGTTGATGTACTTGTTTTCTCACAAGATATCACGAATGGAGACGGCTTTGAACTCAATACAAAAAAACGCCGTGCAACAGTAGCACAGCGTTTATGATTTTTTGAGGATGCGAAATCACTAGTGGTGTGATTTGATGGTACGAACATTCGCGTACTTGTTCATCTGTTTTTTGATTTTCGCATTCGTTTTTACGAAGTTTAAATTGGCACCTGCGTTGACGGAATAATCCAACAGGTCTTTGGCATTGACGGACGCAGTTCCACCACCGTTGACCGAGATTTTAGTGTTTGCAGTTGCTAATTTTTCCGCCTGCAGTGTGGCACCACCGGACACTCGGGCTTCGTGAGATTTGGCTGTTCCTGAAATTGAAACACTTCCGCCTCCGCTGATACTCGTGATGATTTTCCCGGCTTTGACATTGGTCAAATTGACTCGCCCGCCGCTGTTGCAGCGGATATTGATAACATCGGCTTGCACACCATCACGTCGAACATTGTTTTTCCAGTTCGCGGTAATCGTGATTTCTTTCTGAGAGTTAGATTGCTTTCCGGATGACCACGATTTTGATCGTGAACGGGACTTGCTGGACGTATGTTTTGTTTGAGTTGGTGGAATCAATACACGATCGATGACGTGGATGATTCCGTTGTCGGCAGCAACATCGTTTTTGATCACGGTCGACTGGTTGATCAACAGTTTGCCGTCGGAGATTGTAATTTTGAGCTTTTTGTCGCTGCCCAATAGCGTTGATGCGCCGCCAGCTCCAGCCGCTTGAGCAGCGGTAATTTTTTTGCCGGCAATCACATGATATTTAAGGATCGCCGCAAGTTTGTCGCGATTTTCAGGTTTCAAAAGTGATTGAACGGTACCTTTGGGCAGTTTCGAAAATGCACTGTCGGTTGGCGCAAATATGGTAAACGGACCTTTGCCGGTAAGCGGTTTTGCCAATCCGGCTGCTTTCGCGGCGGCCAGCAGTGTTTTAAAACTGCCCGCTTTCTCTGCCACGCCAACGATCGAATTGTCGGTATCTTTGGACGGAATCAAGACATTATCAATGACCTGAATCAGCCCGTTGGAACATTTAATATTTCGCAGCAACACCTTTGATTTTTCGTTGACAAACAACGTATTGCCTCGACGTTGGAAACGAATTTTTTTTCCGTTCAGTGTTTTCGCCGATTTCACAGGATGAGACGGAGCGCGTCGAGCAACGCTCAGCTCAGTTGGTACCACGTGGTATTTCAAGATGGCGGTCAATTGGTCGCGATTTTTCTCTTGCCGTAGCGATTTCAAAACATCTTTCGGAAGTTTCGCAAACGCTGCGTCGGTCGGTGCAAAAACCGTAATGTCGTTGGCTTTCGCAACCGCTTTATCCAGGCCCGTAGCCACCAGTAGCGAAACCAGCGTATCAAAGGAGCCATTTTCGGCTGCCGTGTTAACAATGTTTTTTTCTTGAGCGATTACAAAATTGCAATGGAGTAGCAAAGCCAAACCAGTAGCGATTGCAATATTACGTATGCGTTTCATGTCTTTAACCCATGTGTTTAATTCGTTCAAAGTTTACATTCGCGATTTTGGCCAAATTTTTCGTGAGGTTTGATCCGCTAAGTTTTTGAACTTGCAACACAAAAATTCGTAAATCGTTCTCTTTTTTTTGCACGATTTGCGCAGGCAAACTTTTCAAAACAATCAACGCAGTGCAAAGCGGCAGCGAGAGACCATGATGCGGTTAGAAAACACGATCCCCCGCTGACTGGAATATTCATGAATCGTCGAAGGGCTGTTTATCGGATCGGTCGGTGGGAATCGATACAAGCACGAAGCGCCAGCGAATGGTTCGACCACACAAAAACCACTCGCTGGCGCGTCGTGCTTGTATCGATTCGAGGCCATCCATGAATTTTTCCTGGTGAGCGTTTACGATTTCTCTTCGCCAACACCAACTCACTTACTTCCTAGTTTCAGCTTTACCGGCTTTTGGTGCTGACGGCTGGTTGGATACTGAGCACCGTATTGATTGAGAAGCTGATCGAGCCGGTTTGCCATTTCGTTGGTCAGTTTTGGATTGGTTTTCGAAAGATCTGTTTGTTCGCCAATGTCTTTCGAAATGTTATACAGCTCCCATTGCTCCGTGTCGTAAAAATAGATGACTTTGTGATCTCCCAAACGTAATGCTGAATGCGGCTGATAACCGCGACCTTTGGGGCCCCAAACATGGGGATAATGAAACACCAGAGGACGAGGCTGTGATTGTTTTTCGCCACGTACATATTTTGTAATATCAATACCATCGATTTTTAATTTGCGATTGGCTTCACCCGTTTTCAGCTTGACGCCGGCCCAGGCGCAAATCGTTGGATAATAGTCTTCACAAATCGTGTGCGCGTCGTTTTTGGTTCCAGATTTGATGGGCAGCCGTTTTTGAAACTTGTTTTGCCCGTTGGGCTTGGCCCAGGAAACCAACAACGGTACACGCGTGCCGCCTTCGTAAGCCGATCCTTTCCCTTCGCGGAGCGGCCAGTTGTGCGTGTTTTTGCCAGTACCGTAGGGCGTTGTCCCACGTGCATGAACAGTCAGCCCACCATTGTCCGAGGTAAAAATGATGATCGTATTTTCCGCTTGGCCGATCTGTTCGATTTTCTTCAGGATCTGACCAATCGCCGCGTCGTAGCCCTGGACCATACTGGCGTATCTAGCTTCGGATTCGGGAATGAGGATTTCCGTTCCGGGATATTTTTTTCCGCGGTAATTTTTGATGAAACGACCGTGCTCCTGAATGGGCGCATGAACCGCATAGGGTGCAAAGTACAAAAAAAATGGTTTGTCAGATTGATCGGCTTTGTCTAACGCCAAACAGGTTTCGAGCGCCAGTGCATCGGTCAAGTGAATATCGGTTCCATGATATTTCTTGAGACCTGGAACGCCCCAGGGTTTTTTGTGAGAACCATCAGCGTTGTTTCCAAAATTTTTCTGGCCATGATAATGCCCCGGTCCTCCGGCCGGATGACCGGCAATGTTGACATTGAAACCCAATTTCCTTGGATCCGCCCCGTCGGTTCCATAAGCGCCCCAATGCGCTTTCCCGCAATGAATTGTAAAATATCCAGCCGATCGAAGTTGCTCGGCGAGCGTTCGATCTTTCGGTTGAATTCCTCCTTTGCGCCAATGTTGTGGCGCCGCAAGACGAGCTGTTTTGCCAGATTGATCTTTGTCGCTCCAAAGCGTCCAATTGGTAACGTGATGCCTTGCTGGATTTTGCCCCAACATCACACTTGTTCGCGTCGGTGAACAAACCGCGTGTGAATACGCATTTGAAAAACGTATTCCTTGCTTGGCCAACCGTGACAGATGAGGAGTTCGATAATGCTCCTGAAATTTTGTTTTCTCGTCACCAAACACGACACTGGAATCTTGCCAACCCAAATCATCAATCAATATCAACACGATGTTGGGGCGTTCATTGGGAAAGCAAAGATTCGTCACCGCAAATCCCAAGATAATCGCTAACGACGTTATAAAAATTCTCTGAATCAGCATTTTGTTGACCTGGCTGCGAACGTAAGAAAGTTTGTTGACGGAGTTACATCAACACTTTTATTCCAAGCCGTAAAGTTTACCCAGTTTTTCACGGCAAAATACCTGCTAGCCGCTCAGGGTGGAACTCCCGGAACAATATTCCACAGATTCAGTGCTTCCCAATTGAAATGGTTGGTCCCACTAAATTTGCCCAATACGGATTTCCGATGTTCCTTAAGGCGATCTTTCTCCAGTCGATCCGCGAATTCCTTTCTGCCCAACATCCAGAGTTATCAGTTACTCTAAGAGCGATTTTTATGAAATCAAACCAGGACAACAAATGGCCTATTGCTCTTGCCATAGGGTTATTATGTTTGCTGACATTTCTTGCCATCGCTTCGTGGAATGGATCCAATCCGCTCAAGAACAAAATGGCGTCAAATTTGAATTCCGAACCGGATCTGGATGGCCAGAAAATTCAAATAAGCTTGGACGGCCAGGAAATCAATTCGATTGATCCGGTCAAAGATCTGGCCATCGGACAGTATCCCGTTCGTGCAAAATCGAGTCGTACCAATCTTAAAAATCCGTCGACTGCGACGACCGGTAACGAATTCCTCAAAGTGCCATCGAAGTCTGCCAGCTACGTGCGACCGTTGGAAAAATCTGAATCAACCGACAATACCAATGTTGAGCAATGGCCAATCATCAATGAGATACCGCAAGAGTCGCAGCGCCGCCCTGCCGATCCCGAGAACCCGTTTGGCGATTCGACCAATTTCAATTTCGACAGTTTGTCAAAATCTGAAACGAAAATTGCACCGACAAAAAATTCTACGCCGCCGGTGGTTGCTACCGAACCTGCCATGTTAGTACAACCCAACGCTAAAACACAGCGGCAACCAATCGTCGAATCAACAGCTCAAAAATCAGTGGTCAACTCACAAACTCCCGATCACAAAATCGAGATCAACAAACAGACCACGCCATCGAACACGTCCGCTCAAAAAGTTGACGAAACCAAAAATGCTCTAGATCTGCTACCAGCGATCACGCAACCGGAGAAATCAATCACACCCAGGCCGGCCATCAACATCACGCAAGGTCAAACGGCAACCCTCGATCATCCACAACCCAAAACTCGCACCGTTCCGAAAATAAACCAGGCAAACAAAAAACCTCAAACCAGTACTACGGCTCCAACACAACATTGGCCTTTACCCACGTCACTGATTGACAAATTGCAAACCCTGCAATCCACCCCGCAAGTCAATCAATGGTGTCGTGAAACGATCACCCAAATCACCGGTTTCAAAGAGATTGTCGATCCGTCCGACGATCGTGTACCTCAAAAAATCAAATCGCTTTATCGGCAAATCGATCAACTCGATGAGTTGATTGCCGGCAACTCGGAAAATACGCAACCCCTGCGAAAACTTTCCAATCAATTGAAACGCATTCGTTACGATTTGATGCGCCGTCTCGAGATTTGGCGGGCGGTTCATCATTTGGCAATCACAACAGATACACAACAATCGCAAAAACCCAAAATCACTCTGATTAAAAACCAGAAATTCAGTTTTGATCACGTTGCAGAAGATTGGAACAAATACCTCGAGTTGGAAAATCTTCAGGCGTTCGCTTTGAATTCGAGAGCTAACTCAAAAACTCGGAAACGATCGGCCCGTACAACGTTGGCGCGGGCAACATCCAATTTTTTAAATCGTGAACAATTCGATTTCGTATCTCGAATCATTGATCAACAACTCGCTCAAACACTTCGCAATCTCGCCAGCGATGAAACCAACGTGTTTCAGTTTCTGGCGGATCTCGAAGCGGTTGAATCCAACAACAACAGCATTACGCAATATTACTTGAACGATCACTATCAAGATCTGTATTGGTCAACAAACGCCGCAGCCAACCGTTTGGCTGATGTGATCAACGTGCACTATCGCAATGCAAATATACGAGTTTCAATTTCCGAGAAATTGTTGAATCGATTGATCCCCAATGGTCATCGGACACCACTGTCAAAAGACCGATTTGGAAAAAATGGCCTGATGGGTGCGACCAGTGTTGAAAGTCGCTTGCGGATCGATGTCCAACCCGACACCACGCGTTGGCGTTTTCGACTCGAGACGGTGGGTTGGATCAATTCCCGCACACGTGCCTACCGCGAATCTTTGATGCCAGGTGAACCCGAACCACTGTTCAACGCTTCAAAAGATCTCGTCATTACGTCAGACGGACAACACCGTTCCAGCCCACCAACAACCAAAGCACGCACGCTGCTCGGGTCTCATTCGCGATTTGACCGAGTTCCTGTTTACGGATTATTTGCTCGCCGCGGCCAAACCGAATTGCCGATTATTTCAAGCCCGATTCAAAACAAAATCGAAACCGCCACAAATGATCGCTTTGAAAAACAGGTCCAACAAAACCTTCAACGATTGACAACCGCCATCAAAAAACAACTGGCTGATCCGATCTCGGCGATGGAGTTGGAACCGACTCCCATCGAAATGAAATCGACCGAGGACCGTATCATTATGCGATATCGATTGGCGGGCCACGATCAAATGTCATCGTGTACGACCCGCCCGATGGCCCAGAAAGATTCTGTCATGAGCTGTCAAATTCATGAATCGGCCATCAACAACTTTATCGCAAAATCTCTCATCGGCGGCAAGAAATTTACACTCAAGGAATTCGCCAGTCATTTTAATCGTGCCGCGGGCAACAAAATATTTGATCTCTCGCAACAACAAACTGAACCCGATGTGGATTTTGTTTTTGCCAATGCCGATCCCATCCGCTTGGATTTCGACAATCACACCGTAATGGTCACACTCCGTCTGAAACAACTACGTGTGGGGCCGGGTGTTTGGAGAAACATCACGGTGATTTCAACTTACGATATTTCGGCACAAGGACTTCGACTCAGCATGTCTCAACGGGAGCCCGGTATTCGACTACGCGGCAAACATCTGAGACTGCGAGACCAAATCGCTGTCCGCACTGTTTTTCAAAAACTCCTAAAGCCGAAATACTCTTTTTCACTTGATCAATTTCCAGCACTTTCCAAAGTCGATTTAAAAGGGCTGTGGATCAGTCAATTGGTATTTGCGGATGGCTGGTTGGGAATCTCGATCAGTGACCGTTCAATCGATCAAAATGATTCGCGAGAGTTCAGCCGTTCGGGGGCTCGCATGAGAAAATCTCCGCGAATTAAACGGTGAATCTGGGCAGTAGAATTGTCAGTGTCGGTGCGGGAAATCATAAGCGCGAAGCGTAATAGGATTTTGCATCGGGAGTTGTAACTCCAGTTGAGTTAACGACTTCCTTCAATCATAACCCGAAGCGTGAGCGAGGGACCACAACCACGCTGATGTGCCGTAAAACGTAGTCCCTCACTCACGTTTCGCGCTTGCAATTTTTGTTTAATGCAAAATCTTAGTAAGCGAGGGACTAGATTTATCGTACATTCACAAGTGGCCCCATTCCCTCGCTCACGCTTCGGGTTGTAATTTTTATCAATAAAAAAAGGCTTGCTCAATCGCAAGCCTTTTTGTTTTATGTTTGTCGTCAACGGGAATTAAAAATCAAACCCTTTGATTTTGTTGATAATCGTTTTGAACTTGAGCCCGACAATTTCATCTTTGCGCTGTTTACGTTCGTCGTGTTTTCGACGAAGTTCTTTGAGGCGTTTTTCCAGCACTTCGATTTCTTTTTCTCGATACGTCATTCGTTCATTAAACAGGTCGTTCAACGCTTTTTTGAGGTCTTCTGAAGCGGCCTCCTCCGATTTTTTGTCTTTCGCTTTGGCAACCGCATTTGTGAATTTACGAATATCATTTTGCAGTTGCATTTCTTTTTTGCTGCGACCGCTAAACACGCCACCGACGAAATTGACTGAACGACGGCTGTATTGGCCTGGAACCAAAATGCCTTGTGAATTAGCGGGGCCAAATACCGATTCTTGCGTAGGACGTGTATTCAGTGCGGGACGATCTGGCAAAACATTTTGCGATCGAAAATTCGGTCTCGTCGGTTGTGTCGGTACAACTCTCGGTGGAGTTTGGTTTTGACCGATTGCGGATACCGCACATAGCGACAACATCAGCAAACCGGCGACTCCGCTACAAATCACTTTGGAAACAACATTCATTTTTTATTCTCCCGTTCGTTTTTAATAGAAGGTGGTTGATTGTTAACATTTGAATTCAAAGGCTCGGTTTGATTTCGCTGTTCAGCGCTTTTGAGCATTTGTTTTAAATTTGCGACTTCGTCTTCGGCATAGCGAAAGTTTTCGAATTCAGAATCTTGGAAAACAGGTCCATGGCTCAGCTGTAATTGTCCGATCGCTGAATGGATATCCTGGACTGATTGACCAAATTTTTGATCGGAAACCGATTCTTGCCCGAGTAATTTTTCCATTCCTGGAACATTTCCCACATTTGGAGCATACGGCTGTTGCGAACCTGGAGGCGCCGCTGCTTGGTCGGGTTGCTTGTTGGAATTCGCGGCCCGTTGTTGGTCTGGCGAAACAGGCACAATGTGGGATTGTGGATCGTCAGGCGTAATTCCCAACAGTGCTTTGCCAATTCCAAAACTAAACCAGACCACCGGTAACAGGACGAGACCGCAAGCCCAAGCGGTCAACACCCATTGTCTGCGGCGTCGCATCGAACGCGGCTTGGCAATTCTCGGTTGTTTGCGAACCGTCGGCTGTTGCATGTGTGCGAGATAGTCGACCAACATTTGGTTGACTTGAGCGGCCGATTTATATCGATGCTCAGGATTTTTTTCCAACAACGTATGAATTACGTTGGCCAGCGATGCCGGAATCCGCGAGTTCAGTAATCGGACATCTTTCAATTTGTCCTGGCAAATTTTGTTGAGCACCGCCATCGCAGTCGAGGCAGTAAACGGCGGCCGACCCGTTGCCATAAAGTACATGATCCCGCCCAAAGCAAACAAATCGCTCCGCGCTTCCGTTGGATTTCCGTGCGCCTGTTCTGGCGACATGTAAAACGGTGTGCCAGTAATCAATCCCGTTCGCGTCAGACTGACATCGCTTTCGACTTGTGCCAGACCGAAATCGGAGATCAATACGCGATTGCACCCGTTTTCGAGCAAAATGTTGGCCGGTTTGATATCGCGGTGGATGACGCCGACATCGTGAGCGGCTGCTAAACCAGCGGCAATTTGTTTCGCAATCTGAACAATCTCAACCGGGTCCAGCGGACCGTTGATTTCAATAAACTCCTGAAGACTACCGCCGCTGACAAACGGCATGACGATGTGGGGAAATTCGCCCATCGAATCGATGCGATGAATCGAAATAACATTTTCATGGCAAATCGCTGCAGCTGCACGCGCTTCACGGGAAAACCTTTTCCGTGCGGCACCAATCGAAGCAAATCTCGGTGCCAACGTTTTGACAGCAACGGTTCGATGCAACTCTGAATCAAAGCCTTTGAAAACAATTCCCATCCCGCCAGTACCGACGACACGTTCAATTTCAAATTCACCAATCCTGCCGAGCATTTCCGGATGCGTCGGAGGCTGTAACATTCCGCTAGGGATGGTGAACCCTGTTTCAGCAACTGCAACATGCGTATCGAGAGCCGATTCGGAAAGTCGCCTGGAATTGACGAGTTCGGGGGCGTCTTCGAGAATTTCGCTGGCATTGTCCCACAACCACGATTCGGCTGCAGACAACTCCAATCGCTGTCGGCACAACTCACAATTTTCCAGGTGGCTTGCGACGTCGTCAGCAACCAGATGAATTACATCGAGCTGTTGATCCACAGGATTCATCAGTTCGCGGATCTGGCAATCGGTGAGGTGTTTATCAATTGTTTGAATCATGACTTTTCAACCTTTGCAAATACCTGCGTTCTGGAAATCGATTCCCATTGATCGTCGCAAATCCGCTGAACCTCCTTGCGCAACTGTTTCATGACCCGACTGCGTGCGACATAAATCGCACCTGGTGACATCTCAAGCGCCTTGGCGACACTTTCGATCGATTGCGAATTCACCAAAGTTTGCCAAAACGCATGCCAAGTTTTCGCGTGAAACCGAGGTTGAATATTGTCGGCCGCTTGTGCAAAAATTTGGCGTTGAAACTCGAGGTCAACCAGATCACCCTCGCCGCGATCTGGCTGATCCTCGAGTAAATTTTTGATTCCAGTATTGCCTGTTCCAATGATCTTGAGGTCGTGTCCTTGGATCCAACGAATCATCACGTTTCGCGCGACTCGATAGAGCCAGCCGCGAAATGATCCGTCAGTGCCTTCACGCGGTTGCCAGCGATCGACGACTTTAGTCAAGTGAATCAGCACTTCTTGAGTCGCATCCACGGCATCGGCCCGCTGCAATCCCAATTTGATAGCAATTCGCTCAATCATCGGCTCGTAGATTTCGACGAATTCGCGCCACGCCGCCTGATTTCGAACGTCATGCAGACGAAAAATCAAACTTTGGCGTGTTGGTTGATCAAATTTCACGTTGCAAACCTCTTTCAACAAACTAAATACAGCGGAAATCGCTATTCTTACAGCATATCGAAAAAAAACTCGATTTTTTGAATTTTGTTGCAGATCAATTGCCCAACCAGCCCGCTGACGCGCATCTATCACTCCAATGAGTCGCAACGCCGAGCAACGAACAACTCATACGCAGCTCAACTGGTCTTTGGTTTGGAAAAACCACAGTCGCTGGTTGCGTCGTGTGTTGTGCGCGCGGCTGCGATGCAATGACGAGGTTGACGAGGTATTTCAGGAAATCGCCCTGGTGGTTGCCCGCAAACCGGATCGCTGGCCAGATGGTGAAAAAATCGCACCTTGGCTCTATCGGGTTGCCATTCAGCAGGTTTTCTTGCATCGCCGAAAATCGCTCAACAAACATCAACCGAAAACGGTCGATCACCTGGACGAACCGATTACCGAATCAATCGAACAGCCCGTCACCATTCTGATGAGTCGAGAAAGTAGTGAATTGCTCCAAATGGCAATGAACCAACTTTGTGGACAGGATCGGGAAATGTTGTTGTTGAAACACGCCGAGGGCTGGTCGTACCGTGAAATCAGTCAACGTACTGGACTCACCCAGGACAAAGTGATTTATCGTATTGGACGAGCAAGGACCAGGCTCCGTCAAACACTTTGCAAACTAAATTCTCAATGGACCGAACTGAACGAGGACAAACAAAACAAACAGGCAACACAATGATAAACGAAACATTGCTGCAAAAACTTGTTGACCGTGAATTGACACCTGAACAACGTCAGTCATTTGTGCAATCCCTTGGAGGACAGCAATGGAAAACCGTAGCGCTAGCGTTTATCGAAAACCAGATTCTGGATGAGCAGATTCCGCAAATAGCTGAAGATTTAAATCGCCCCGTTAAAACATGGATGACGCCGTCGCCTGCAAAACCAACTGTTGAGTCCCAGAATCGCCACCATGGAATTTGGGCGCGGATGCTGGCCGTCGCTGTGATTGGCATCATCTGCGCAGCAACAGGATATGCCTTGGCCACTTGGGCTTTGCCAACATCGGATGTCGTTGCAACCAAACCTGTGGCCAACCAGGAAACGGAAACGCTGCTGTCATTGGACGAAGCGCTCGCGCGCTGCGCGATGCCGATTCCTGAAAATTTCCGACTGGACATGTTAGAAGCCGGTTACGTTGTCACTGAGGCAGAGAAATTATCGGATGTTTCCCTGCCGTTTGGTGGAACCGTCAAGATCCCCGTACGAAAAGTCAGAGTCGAATACCACGGTATTGATACCTATCAGTAGTCACAAGAAACGTCAAATTTCAATTTCGAGAATATCGAATTTCAAAAAAGGAGCAGTTAAATGCGTAAATTCCTAACCCTAAGCGTCGCGCTGGTAGCCGCAATGCTGGTTTTCGGCGGATCCGCCATCAATGCGCAGGACAAAGCCAAAGACAAAAAACAAGAAAGCTACGAACGCTACAAAAAACAGACCATCAACTATGGGCTCCAGACCTGGGCGCAGTCAAATCAAGGTAATCAAAACCAATATTTCTTATATCCACAAGATAAGAAATCACCTTATTGGATCGGCGTTCAATGTGTCCCCGCCGGTAACGTCGCAATTTTGTCAAACATCCCAAATGTTGGCCAGTTGTTCAAACGAGGTGGTCTCCGCGTCAACAGCGTCACCAAAGGCAGCGTCGCTGAAAAAGCGGGTGTCAAAAAAGGCGATGTAATTTTGACTTTCAACAAAAAACAGTTAAACCAGGTGGCTGATTTAACTCTGGCCATCACGTCTGCCAAAACTGCGACCTGCAAATTGCAAGTCGTGCGTGGAGGCAAAGTCATGAATATCTCACTGAACCCTGAAAAACGCCCCCAGGAAAAAAAATTAAAAGACGGAAGTTACGGGCTCAAAGATTTCCGTCCCATTAGATTCAGCAATGTGGAAGATTGCCCCGCCGATGTCGAAGTCACGATGCAGCGTAAAGGCAAACAACAACCGGTCCTGATTGTGAAACGTGGCAAAAAACAATGGACGGTTCGCAACGGCAAAGTTGATGCACTGCCCAAAGACATTCGCGTTTACGTTCTCCGAGTTCACAACGCGGCCAAACAGCAAACTGTGACATCTTGGAATATGGATGGTGCGACATTCCGTCCGTCTGCTGGTGCGTATTATCGCTGGAAACCCAACGTTTTTTATGCTCCGAACGCCTACAAAATGGCTTACGACAAAGTGGTTTTTGACGGAGCGGCTTACGACAAGGCGAAGAAAGCCAAGGATGTCGATGTTATGAAATCGCTTAAAGAGTTGACCAAAAAAGTCGAAGATTTGCAGCGCAGCGTCAAAGAACTAAAAAGACGTCGATAATTTTTGCCTACAACCTGAAAAACAAAAAAACGCTTCGGGACATGCCGAAGCGTTTTTTATTTCATATTTGTCAACAACCGGGCAAATCGCAAATGGTCGACGCCACTGGCATGGATAATCACCAGTCCATTCACGCAACCAATATGTCGACCTTCATCCCAATAGGAATCGCCCAAGTCTTTTTTGATTTCCGTTTTAACTTGCCGGATCAATTCCCGTTCGAAATCCTGCCACGATTTCTTTTTAGAGCCTGAATAACGATCACAACGACGTTCAATCGTCGATCGACAATCGTAAACAGTCGTTTCGTGAAAATCAAAATCGGGTCCGGAATAAATCAGTAACTGACCGTTCCAAATTCCGACTTTACAATTCTTGGATTTGGCAATTTCTCGAAAATAGGTTGCAAAATTCGGAATTTTCTGAGTCGGCTCCCACACGCTAGTGAAACTCAATTCTCGACGAACAGCCGATCGATCGAGAAAAACGCGTTTCTGAAATCGCTTCGAAAACTGTTCGACACCGCTGCGAAGCCTAACGTTGGCCGTCGGCTTTTCTACTTTTTTGTTGAGCGCATCGCGAAGACCCGCCCTTTCGTTGGCTGATGGAACGTCGGCGACGGTGGTTTGCGATTTGGAATGTTCCCGAAACTCTTTAATCAACTGGCCAATGACTCGGTGCATTTCAGGACAAGCCTTGACCGCCAGCACACCAGCCACCAATCCGACACACCGATCTCCGTCAACGATCTTCCATTCGTCAGGTCGAACACTGCGTCGAATTGCATTCACCATCACGGCTTCGGTGGCATTCCAAATCTTTCTCACCTCGATTCCACGTTTCTTTCCGGCCAGTGTCGCTGGACGAAAACTTTGCAAATGTTTGATTCTCCGCTGGACCAATCGTAACAACGTTCCGCGCAAATCGTAAAATTTGACAATGTCATATTCCGATTGATGATCGATATGTGAAATCACAACGGCGTCCGACGTCATCGAATACCCCAGCTGATAAATCTGCAGATATTGTTCAAACGCCAAACTAAACGGTTGATCCTGCATCAGGAAAAATTTGATTTCATCGTTGACACTGAAACCGGCGTCGATGGCTGTATGGTCGACATGAACCGGAACACCCAGTTGTTTTTGCACCTTGCCTGGCAGGCTCGCCACAAGGTTTTTTCGCATGTCGAGCGAGGCGGGTCTGGTTAATGCTCGGAACAACCGATGGCGTCGTTTAACATGTCGCAACTCCGAAAGCTTGCCAGCGTAAATCGCTTTGAGTTCCCGCTGAATTTCCCGCACCAGAAAATGAGTTTCACTGTCCGATCGCAAAGTGAATTTTGCGCCGGCGCGAGTCAGTTTTCCCTCCGGCAAACGGCGCGGGTCAATCAATTGCCGAACTAATTTAAAAAGCTGTTTGGTAAGTAGTTCCCGCAATTCGTCACGTTTCGATTGGCCTTTTTTCACAATGACGGGCCGAACCAAACCGGTCTTCTGCCGCGGCGTTTCCCGCTTGGTCGCCGAAGTATCTCGTTTTTCCAACTCGGATTGTGCTCGAAAAATAAAATCGATCATCAATTCAACGACCTCTTCAAAATCATGATTGATTTGGACGTAATGTGGATCATCGAACCTGGTTTCATCGACGTGGATCAAAATCTTTCCGTCTTGAACCACATAGGTCGCCCGATATTTGCGTAACAACAACTGCAATCCGGTCCGTAGCGATACGTTTCTCAGCTGGATACTAAATCTCTGCCTGGGGTTTAACCCAGCCCGGATCACGGAATCGCCCAGCTTCATGTCGAAACCCGTTTGAGCTTTTAGAAAACGTTTGAGGTCCTCCGATGTGGCATCGTCGAAGATAAAATCGACTCGATCTTCGAGTTTTTCACAGGCTTTAAAATACTTATCTGATCCAAGACTCGACACAGCTTCAAACGGATCTTCTTGAATTGCAGCAACGCTGTGGGGTGCGATTCCTAACAGCGAAATCCCCAGAATCATCCAATATCGACGCCACATAAATCTCTCCCCCGGCAGAGCCCCTGGCCGCTACCTGTAAGTTGCGACCCAGCCCTGGTTGTCACATCGAACCAGCGCTTTTTTCTAGCTTTTCCATTGGCAAACGCATTTTTGCGGGCCAATGCATTTAGAAAAAAACCTCAACGACTTGCTTTCAAATCAACAAAGCGAACAATGAAAACAAGGCTTTTACACTTTCACCAACATACTCGATTTCGGCAGGCTATTGAATTCTTCTCAATCAAATGACCCCGACCCGCTTCAGTCGTGGCTGGCCGACCAGTGGCCGGCAATCGTCTCACAATTCGGAATTCCGGCAAAAGTCTTTTACTCACTGACGCGTTATCTCTACCAGCTGCAAAAACAAACGGACAATCGTGTCAGTATCCCGCCAGCCTGGGAATATCACATAATTTTTGGCGTGGAGTTTTGTCGGGAACTGAAATGGAGTGAAACCGAATACGCCGAAGCGCTCGATCAACTGTCTCGAACGGGCCATGTCCACATCGACAATTCGCAATGGGTTTTGCCGGAACATTCGTTTCTGGTCGAAACCGATTCCATTCCAGAAATTGAATTGGAACTTCCCAATGTGATCTGGTTCAGCCGCCATTCGCTACGATTGCCAGCCGATCTTCGGCAAGCCTTGGCAACGGCCTACGCTCTCATCGAAGGAAACAGCATCGATGACGTTCATGACAAAACCCCGCAATTGACAAACGATTTTGATTGGCTGCTAGGCGCCGGGATCGGGTTGACGATGCATGCCCGAGACGTGGCAGATCATGCCGAGGCGCGTTTGCTGTTGCTCAAATCTGAAAATTTGTTGCGTGCCGGAATTGGGATTTCCAGTGATTCAAAAATTTGGAGTGCCTTGAGCTACTGTACCTATCAACAGGCGATCAACGAAGAAAACACCGAGGTCAAATTAGAATCGGCCCAACGTGCTGTCCAGGCCGCGCGAAAGTCCATTGCCCATGACATCCAAAACGATTCTGCCTGGATCCGCTTGGGTGTTAGCTTGGGAATCATCGCTGACCACACTAGCGAATTTGCACAACAAAAATCCTATCGCGAACAGGAAATCGAAGCTTACGAAAAAGCGATCGCCATTGACCAACACGACGACTCGTATTGGTTCAATCTGGGAAGTGCCGTTGGACAGCTCGCCAACCTCGAAACCGATGTTGAAACCGTTCGGCAATTGAGACAAAAAAACTTCGACGCGCTCCAATCGGCGGTCGATACCAACCCTAAAAATCATTGGGCCTGGATCAGCCTTGGCATGCGATACCAGGAACTCGCCGAAGACGAACACCAACCACAGGAAAAATCTTTTCTGCTGCTCAAGTCGATTTCAGCCAATCGGCGGGCTCTCGACATCGATCGACACGTGGTGGCGGCGTGGCAAAATCTGACAAGTTCCCTCGACAAACTTGCTGAACTGTCGACGGATTCCAACCGGATCACGGCATTGCGATCACAACAATTTCAGGCCAGTGAGCAAGCCGCCAAGCTCGCGCCAGACGAAATTGTCAGTTGGACAAATTTGGGAACTGCCGCGATGTGTCTGGCTGACGCAGAATCCCACTCGGCTCCGCCTGAAATCGTCAAGCCATTGCGACTGCAAGCGATCGACGCGTTTCGATCGGCTTTGGAACTCGAAAAACTAAATCCTTTTGTCTGGTTTCAAATCGCAAACGCCTGCTACGATGTTTCCCGAGCAGCGTCCGACTCAAAGACAAAAATAGAATTCTCAAACAGACAACTCGAAGCGCTCCAGATGACGGTGCAAATCGAGCCGCAATTTGTTCCTGCCTGGCTCAACCTGGGCCACGCCTATCGGCTGTCACCCGAAACAGGTGTCGAAAGCAAAACGGACCATCTTGAAAATGCGATCGAGGCGTATCAGTCGGCAATCGATCTGGAACCGACCAACTCCGCGGCTTGGGCAAACCTCGGATGGTGTCATGCCATGATCTCCCGTTTACAAAACGAAGAGCGCCAGACACAACGATTCTGGACCAGTGTTCAAGCTTATGAAACAGCCATTGATCACGATGAAAAAAACGATTTTGCCCTATCCAATTTGGCAATTCATTTTGGAGAACTCTACCGCCACGAAACTGACCCGCCCCGCCAGGTTGAATACGCAACCAAAGCTTTTGATTTGTTTCAACGGGCGCTAACAATCAACGATGGGTCATTTAGCACGTGGTTTAATTATTGTTTTTTCCTCAGCGCTGTACACGATTTGAGTGACGAACTCGGATTTACCCGCTCGGAACTATTGGACAAACAAATCGAGGCCGCTGAAAAATCAACCGAACTGAATGCGGAAAATGAAAACGCGTGGCTCATGCTCGGTTTGACCTTGGGACAGTCCGCCGATTTGCAAAAACGATTGACGGACTCTGTTTTATTGAACCAGCGTTCCATCGAAGCTTATCGAACTGCGATTGCAATCGACGAAGCCTTTTTTTCGGCCTGGTCCAGTCTTGGCATCCGGCTGATTTACCTATGGCAAATGGAAACAGACGACGATTTGCGAGCCGAAGCGCTCGAAGCGACACACCATGCGCTCGAAAACAACGAAGGACATTACAACGCCGCTTGTGTGTTCGCGCTTGCGGGAGAAATCGAAAAATCGCTTGAACAACTCGACTGGGTGCTGCAGCAAAATCTCGTCCCCATCGACCACATCAAAACCGATCCCGACCTAAAACCGCTACGGGACCATGAACGTTTTCATCAATTAATCAATCGAAATCACACCTGAACATCAAATTGCGTTAACACTATATTGAAAAAATAAATTTATCGCATCCAATCACTCTCCGGGGACATCACGTGTTTCGCGTCCACTCTGTTTTGATTATCGCTGTATTGATCGTTGGTGTTATTAATTCGACATCTGCTCAACAGAAACTGGAAAATGATCGGCGTTACAACGCCATCACCTACGTGCAGAACGCCTTTGAATATCAAATGCTGGCCAAGCAGGCCTATCGACTCGCACGGGTGCAGCTGGAAACGGGATTGGCCGACACCAAATGGTCCGCCGATGAATTTCAAATTGAGGCGGATGATTTTGCCGACAAACCACCCGCCGTGATTCTCGATGTCGACGAGACCGTACTGGACAACTCGCCGTACAACGCACGCAATATCATTGACCAAAAAAATTTCAATCGACAAGCTTGGAATCGTTGGTGTAAAGAAGTCAAAGCAACGGCGATTCCGGGAGTTGTTGAATTTGTGAAACAAGCGGAAAAGCGAGGCGTCAAAGTCTTTTACGTCACCAATCGCGATGACGAACTCAAACCGGCAACCATCGAGAATTTGAAAAAAATTGGATTGACCGCGGACAAACACAACGTCCTGACACGCAATGAACAGGCCGGGCGGGGCGATGACAAACTTTCCCGTCGCGCCATGGTGGCAAAAAAGCATCGTGTTGTCTTGCTGATCGGCGATAGCATGAGTGATTTATGCAGCGGCATGGGCACGAAAAATCAAAAACAGCGCAATTCTCGTGCCGCTAAAATTTCAAAGATGCTTGGCGAGCGCTGGATCATGCTGCCCAACGCCGCCTACGGAAGTTGGGAGCGAGCCGTTCCCTCAGGGCGAGATGCCTTGCGTACCGAACGTTGAAACAGTAGGGCCGGTTCCCACCGGCCAATCCAAACGAAAGGCCGGTGGGAACCGGCCCTACAATCCTGGGTAATCAAATCATAACCCGAAGCGTGAGCGAGGGACCGGCAACCACCCAGATTTGCGGTCGAACGTGGTCCCTACTTACGTTTTTCGCACTTTTGATTTTCATTTGAATCGAAATTTGCCAAAGCAACGGACTAATCGTCAAACAGATTTTCGTCCACTTCAAAATCATCTTCGTCCTGTTCCGCCGCTTCCTGCGCCGCTTTGAGGCGTTTCTCCATTTTGGACATCGCACTGCGTAAATCATCGCCTTCGAATTCGTACGCATAAGTTTTAAACTCGTCGCGAAATTCCTGCAGAAACGTCAGTGGACGTTTGACTTGCGTGATCGAGAAAACAATGTGCGCATCGACGGGTGCAAATCGACCTTGCTCGCCTTCGGTAATCGTGCCCCGCCAATCAATCAACTCAACGTGAGCGCCCGAACCGGTTGCATCAAACATGACATGGGCCACCGATTCTTCCGGCGTAAAAAACATGCGGGTTGCCATGTCTACTTCCCGTGTTTTTGAATTCCGGTCGACACGGTGAGAAATCAACTTTCTCACATCAAACCGAAACCCATCGACCCGCTTGGCATAGAGATATTTGATACGCCTCCAATGCTCATTTGAAAAATCATCAACGCCTGTTTGCGAACCCAGTGTCACCAACTGTTGATGTTTGCTGATTTCCGCCGTGGCTTGCAGAAATCTCAGTGCGTTGTCTTGCGGTCGCAAGTAAACCCGGTTTGCTGCGGCCAGCAACGTTCGCACTCGCTCGAGCCAGGGAAACTGTTCTTCGCTCTTTACCTTGTCCGTGATTGTCAGCTCAATAGGAGCTTTTCCAGGGTCCAGAACAACACGACCCCGCTTGGTTTTCATACCTTTTTCGATGGCACGAAAAGCCCATTTGTTATGGTTCCGTAAAAACTCAATAACGCCTGACGGATAAACAGTTCCAATTAAAGATGTCATGCTTTTTCAATGAACGATTTTTCTCTTACCTCTATTGTATCTACAGTGAACGCCAAAGCGAACACGAATCTACACAGAATCCGTCAGCCAACGATAACATCGGCATCCTGGCAGACGTTTGCTTTTATCGCCAAGACGAGGAACTTATAATAATAGCCTCACAGCAACGAGGATGGCCATGAACCACCACAAATCCTTCGTCTCCCAAATTTACCTTCAGCTGTTGGTTATTTTTCTTTGGAGTGGGTTCTCGATTTCCAGCGGTTGGGGCCAAGCCAAATTCGAATTTTTTGAAAAACATATTCGTCCCGTTTTAGTCGAACACTGCTACGAATGCCACAATAGCTCGGATCGTGATGATGCCAGTCTCGCGCTCGATCACCGGCAAGGGGTTTTGGATGGAGGTGATTCCGGCCCCGCTATTGTTCCCGGCAAGCCAGAAAAAAGCCTGTTGTTGTCAGCCATTCGACACACCGATCCCGATCTTCGCATGCCGGAAAACAACGCCAAGTTGTCGCCACAAACGATTGCCGATTTCGAAAAATGGATCCGGGCCGGAGCTCCAGACCCGCGTGATAAACCGCCGTCAGCAACAGAACTCGCCAAATCAATTTCGTGGGAAACCATCCGTGACAAGCGCAAACAGTGGTGGAGTTTCCAACCTATCGCGCCCGTTAAAATTCCGCCAACGACAACATGGTCCAGCCATCCAATCGATCGTTTTATCCATCGCCGGCTCCGACAGAAAAATCTCAAACCAAATCACAAGGCCGACAAACTCACACTGATTCGCCGTGTTTATTTCACGACCATCGGACTTCCACCAACTCCTGCTGAGATCGACGCCTTTGTCGCAGATACTTCGCCGGATGCCTACGAAAAATTGATTACGCGGCTTCTCGATTCTCCGCGATTTGGTGAACGCTGGGCACGCCACTGGATGGATTGGGTTCGTTATTCCGAATCGCACGGCAGTGAAGGCAACCCTCAAATCCCGTTTGCGTACCGGTATCGTGATTACCTGATTCGCGCCCTCAACGATGATGTTGCCTACGATCAACTTGTTCGCGAACATATCGCAGGCGATTTACTTGAAAAACCTCGCATCAACAAAAAATTAGGCCTTAACGAATCACAAATCGGGACGGGTCATTATCGTTTCGTCGAACATGGATATGGACCAACGGATGCGCTCGAAGAACAAGTTCGCTTTACGGAAAACCAAATCGATGTCATCACCAAAGCGTTTCTTGGATTGACCGTCTCTTGCGCTCGCTGCCATGACCACAAATTTGATGCCGTCAGCCAGGCCGATTTTTACGCCCTTTATGGCATTATGACCAACAGCCGTTCATCGCTTCTGTCGGTTGATGCACCTGAAAAACTCAACCTGCACCGCGCGGAACTCACAAAAATCAAAACCGAAATCAAAAGCGTGTTAGCAAAAAAATGGTTGGATTCTCTTGCCCAACTTCCCCGTCAACTTGACGCGTTTCCCAATCCCACACCTCCCAAATCGCGACAAAACAAACGCGCTCTCCAACAACGATCTCTGCTGCAACGTGTTGTTGATGCGGCCCACGGCAATCCACGCGACCCACTGCACGTCTGGGTTAAAGCGAAAATCGACCCCAAGAATACGAAAACGATTTGGAACCAAATTCATAAACAATTTGATGAAAGCCGCGCGCGTCTCGATCAACGGCAACGCCAAAAACATTCCGTCCGTTGGAATTTGTCATCTGGCGAACGCCAAAAACAATGGATTCGGCATGGAAACGGCCTTCATCAACGGCAATATCGGCCCGGCGAATTTCATATCAACGAATCGGGAAATCTAATCATTTCGAACATCTATCCCGCCGGAATTTATAGTCATCTGCTTTCCAACAAACACAGCGGTATTCTGACATCGCCACGATTTGACATCGATCAAGATGAATTGTGGGTCCGTGTTGCCGGTCGTGGCGGCAGCCGAGTTCGCTACGTCGTGCAAAATTACCCGCGCGTTTCCGGTCCGGTTTACAAAGCAGCCGGGCTCAACAGTGAAACATCTCGTTGGATTCGTTGGGACATGAAATATTGGCGCGGCGATCAAGCTTATATCGAAATCGCTACGGCCATGGACATTCCAGTTGAAAACCGTAACACCACTCGCTCCTGGTTTGGCATCATGGATGTTGTCACGGTGCATGGCAAACAACAACGGCCCGTTGACGAGATCGCTGAATTCATCGCGCCATTGTTTGCAAAATCATCGCCACCGGCGGCACTCGATGAACTCAAACAAAAATATGTGATTGCGCTGAAACAAGCGATTGTCGCTTGGCGTGACAACACAATGACTGATGAGCAAGCCCGTTTCCTCGGTTATTTTGTTCGCAACAATATACTGGCGAACCAAACCAACCATTCCCAACAAATCGAATCGCTCGTCGCAAAATACCGACATCTGGAATCGGAAATCCCAACACCAACTCGCGCTCCTGGAGTCATTGCATCCGAAAATCGCGACCATCCGATGTTTGTCCGTGGCAACCACAAGCGGCCTGGAAAAATCGTTGCCAGACGCTTTCTCGAAGCATTCGACGACCGGCCTTACGGCAAGCACAAAAATGCACGTCTGCAATTAGCCGAAGACTTTACCGCCGACGAAAATCCTTTGTTTGCACGAGTGATGGTCAATCGCATTTGGCATCACGTTTTTGGCCGTGGCATTGTCACAACTACCGATAATTTTGGTCGTCTCGGCCGCCAACCCACGCATCCCGAGTTGCTGGATCATTTGGCAATCCAATTCAAAAACGATCGCTACTCGATCAAAAAAATGATTCGCTATTTGCTCACCAGCGAAACATTTCAAATGAGCTCAACCCCGTCTGCAACATCGGAAAAAATTGATCCTGGCAACCAATATCTTTCACGCATGTCGGTTCGTCGTCTCGAAGCGGAAGCCATCCGCGACAAAATGCTGGCCATTTCAGGTCGAATCGATCTAAAACCATTTGGACCGTCTGTTAGCGGCAATTCACCGAGACGCAGTGTCTACGTTGCCGTACGTCGCAACGCACTCGACCCGTTTTTAAACGTGTTTGATGCGCCCGCGCCTTTTTCAACCAAAGGATCTCGCGACGTCACCAACGTGCCCGCCCAATCTCTGGCCATGATGAACAATCCGCTGGTCAATCAATTGGCGATTGCCTGGGTTGATTCGGTCGTCAAAAACCCAGAACTGAAAACCGATTCGCAGCGTGTCCGTCGGCTGTTTGCGATGGCGCTGGGTCGCCAACCGACAGCTCAAGAATTGGAACAATCTCTCGATTTTATGAAAGACGTCAGTGCCAGGTCAGCGATTCTAAAATCACAACTCCAAACGCGAACACACCGGATCGCGTTTCTCGAACGGCAAATCGAAAGCATGTTAGCACCGGTCAGAAAAAAAATCCTCGCCGATCGGAAATCGGGCAAATCAAAACCGATTGACCTCAAACCGATTGCTCACTGGAGCTTCGACCGGGACTTTCGGGATGCGATTGGCAATCTTCATGGCAAACCCGTCGATAATGCGCGTATTTCCAACGGCCGTCTCATTCTCGACGGCAAATCGTTTGTCATGACAGGTCTACTCTCGACCGACCTCGCTGCCAAAACACTCGAAGTCTGGGTAACTGTCGACGGTCTGCAACAGCAGGGCGGAGGAGTCATGACCGTTCAAACTCAAAACGGATCCGTATTTGATTCCATCGTTTACGCCGAACGCCAGAAACATCGTTGGATGGCAGGCAGCAATTTTTTTGCCCGCACGCGCGATTTCGGCGGACCCGCAGAAACTCAATCGGCCAAGGACAACTTGATCCACCTCGCCATCGTTTATCATTCCGATGGAACCATTACCTGCTACCGCAATGGAAAACTTTACGGCAAACCTTACAAAACGAACTTGCAAAAATTCGATGGCAAGCAATCGCAAATACTTTTCGGTTTAAGGCATGGAACTCCGGAGCGTCGCACCACGCATTTTCGAGGTGCCATTGATCGTGCCAACCTCTACGATCGCGCACTTACAGCTGATGAAATCAAACTGTCGGCAACCGGTAAATCGAATTTTGTTGCGATCGCCGAAATCGAGCAACGATTGACGCCCGCTCAACGCAAAACCCTGAAAAAACTTCAAGTCGAACTCGACTCTGAAAAAAACCAGCGCGATAAAATCATCGCGCAAGGACCTGTGAAACAAATCAACCCTTGGCACGAACTTGGCAAAGCGATTTTCAGCTTCAAAGAGTTCATTTACATCAGGTGATCCAACGATGGCGAAATTCATGACACGTCGACAAGCGTTACAGGCTGGCTCGACCGGCTTCGGAATGCTTGCGTTCCAGTCCCTGTTTGCAAAAAATCTTGCTGCCAAAAATCTTCGCCGCACGGATAATCTCCGAGTGGGTATGCCCCATTACCGCCCACGAGCCAAAAACGTGATCTTTTGCTTTATGTCCGGCGGTGTATCGCACGTTGATTCCTTTGACCCCAAACCTCGACTCGCTAAAGAAGCCAACAAGCCGTTTCCGATGAAAATCGAACGCACGGTTTTCAACAACAACGGCAATATTTTTCCAACTCCCTTCAAATTTAAAAAACATGGGCAAAGCGGAATTCCGATCAGTGACATGTTTCCGCATATCGCAACTTGTGCTGACGACTTGGCCGTCGTTCGCTCGATGACCAGTTCGGTCAATGAACACGCACAAGCGAACATTTTTATGCACACCGGATTTTCGTTCATTGGGCACCCCAGTGCCGGAGCCTGGATTTCCTACGGTCTGGGAAGTGAAAATAAAAATCTTCCGGGCTTTGTTGTTTTGCAGTCCGGCAATGCCGCAATCCCACACGGCGGAATCGGTCAGTTTGGCAACGGATACTTGCCCGGAAAATATCAGGCCTCGATCATTCAAAGCGATCGAAAAAACGCGGTTCGCGATATTACGCCGCGAGATCGATTGGCGATCCAAAAAGATCGATTGAATTTTATCGAACGCATGGATCGCCGTTTCATCGATTCCATCAACGGCGAACAACAAATCGAAGCGGCCATCGCCAATTCGGAAACAGCCTTTCGAATGCAATCAGCCGTCCCGGAACTTTGCGACATTTCGGGCGAAACCGAATCGACAAAAAAACTGTACGGCATCGATTCACCAGATCGACAAACCGCGGCATACGCGCGGCAATGTCTGCTGGCACGCCGATTAATCGAGCGCGGTGTTCGATTTGTCGAACTGAGTTGTTTGACCGAAGGCATCGGTGCCGGTGGAGCACCTAATCCTTGGGATCAACATGGCGACCTCGCTCGCGGCCACAAAGCAATGGCCCAACAAGTCGATCAACCCATCGCCGGGCTGCTGAGAGATCTCAAACAGCGCGGGTTGCTCGACGAAACACTTGTCATTTGGGCTGGTGAGTTTGGACGAACACCGTTTTCACAAGGAGGCACTGGCCGGGATCACAACCCCTACGGATTCAGCATCTGGATGGCTGGCGGAGGCGTCAAAGGTGGTGTCATTCACGGTGCCACCGATGAATACGGTTATCATGTCGTCCAAGACAAATGCACTGTTTACGATATGTGGGCAACCGTTCTCCATCTCCTCGGGATCGATCATCGCGATCTCACTTTCCGACACGGCGGACGCGACCTCCGTCTAACCGACGTTCACGGCAACGTCATCAAACCCATCATCTCCTAAAAACAACTCTCACCTACGACCTCTGCGCGCCATGCGTAGTGTTGATTAATTGTGAGCGGCGAGGCGCTAGCCGCCGGTATTTGAGGGTTCACCGGCGGCTAGCGCCTCGCCGCTCACAATTAATCGATACCGCCAAGCTTTCGCAGTTTGATTTGGCCGTAAACGACGGTAACTGCGGTCATCAACAGGTTGTTAAAAACCATGCAGTACCAAACCGCTTCGACTTTGTAATTCAGCACCAAAACACAGGTGTAGATCAGCGGCAATGGGATAATGATCTTGCGAAAAATGGTTTCGAAAAAACCGTACATCGGTTGTTTGATGGCTTGCAAAAACGCCAAGTGCGTCGAAGTCAACACAAATGCCCATTCAATCAACATCATGACACGCGTGTAATAGACGCCAATTTCGATGACTTCCGGATCGTTGGTAAACACGCGCATGACAGGAGTTGCAAACACGAAAATGATGGCGGACGTTGTCAGAACCAACACCATTCCAGCCCAATTGCAAACTCGCATCGTTTCGCGGATACGATCAAATCGCCCGGCCCCGTTGTTTTGTCCGACCAAAGCCATGATCGCACCGTGCAAACCGAAAGTCGGTAGCAATCCAATTTGTTCG
Organism: Pirellulaceae bacterium; assembly: GCA_028280445.1. Taxonomy (GTDB): domain Bacteria; phylum Planctomycetota; class Planctomycetia; order Pirellulales; family Pirellulaceae; genus JANQLU01. The sequence continues at coordinate 548,839 of JANQLU010000136.1, forward strand.
ATTCGCGTGGTCACACCAAACGCAGCAACCGTCGCTTCGCCGTAGTGTTTCAAAAAGAAAGTGACAACGAAAAAACTGAGCGCAACCGACATGATATTAAAACTGGCTGGAATCGACTGGACGATCAGCTCGCGATAAATTGCCAGATCTGGAACCAGATACCGTTTGCAATCCAGGCTGATCAATCCGCGCCGAATCACGGTCCCAAACATATAAACACTGCCCAAGGCTTGAATCAAAACGGTGGCCCAAGCAATACCGGCAATCCCCATCGCCGGTACTCCCAACCCGCCATACAAAAACCAGGGATCAAGAATAAGGTTCAGAAAAAAACCGACGACCAGTACTTTGCCAAATGTTTTGCTGTCGCCACTGGCCAACAAAATCGAGTTGCTCAAATTGCTCAAGATAAAAAAGATGGAACCCAAAAATATGGGCGTCATATAACTGAGCGCGAAACCTAAATATTCGCCAGACGCACCCATCATCTGAAACAGCGGTCGTTGGACCAGCAAGCCGGCAATCGACAAAACGACGGCAATCAACAAACCCAAAGTCAAACTTTGCACGATAAATCGTTTTTGTTTTTCGTCATCTTTAGCGCCAATCGCATTGGCAATCAGCGCTGACGACGCGCGCGACAATCCTCCGCTGGCCGCCAGCATCAGCAGAAACACGGGAAAGCTGAGCGCCATGGCCGCTAAAGCTTGCGTCGAAATGCGGCCGGCGTAAAACGAATCCACCACGTTGTACATCGTTTGAAAAAACAAACCGATGCTCGACGGCACTGCCAAATTTCGAACATGAATCGCAATCGACCCTTGGGTTAAATCTTGAGTACTCATGCTGGGCGAAAATCAGGGGGCAAAAGGGAACGATGCGATCAAAACTCAGTATTTCAATTTTGCGCCGCATCGACAATGACGGGTAAACCGTGATTGCCGCTCAAAAACGTTCACAAAATGGGCGAAACGTTCTCTGGCTACTCGATTGTCACCTCGCTGGAAACCATACTGAGAAAATCGATTTGCAATGGTAAAGACAATTTGGAATAACGTCGTTTAGTTTGAAATAGTGTCGTTTAGTCACCGATAAAACAATGAAAATCTCCACTCCTTTGACTCGTGGCATCACGCATTGCGTACACGATACACTCGACATCAACATCTTGAAAACGAGTCACAGAAACCATCAAAGAATTTCTCCCCATGCGCATGAACATCCAGCGATAACATTTGTTGTTCGAGGAGAATTCGAAGAAATCGTCAATTCGCAAAAATATGTTTGCGACCATTCGACGCTGCTGTTCAAGCCGGGCGGGAGTGAGCATTCGAACATCTACGGTCCGAATGGATCAACATCAATCATCATCTCGTTTAAAAATACCGCTGATCTGTTGCCTGACGGAATCCCGTTACCCACCAAGTCGTTGTCTCTCAAATCGATTGGGGTACGAAATATGACCCAAACACTGGTTCACGAATTGGAGAAGATGGACTCTGCGGCGGTGCTAAATGTTCACGCCATCATTCTGCAAAGCCTTGCTGAATTGATTCGGTCTCAGCAACAAACCGGCAAAGGAAAAAATTCTCCTCCCGACTGGCTGTTGACCGCGGTCGATTTTTTATCAGAAAAATACCGAGAGAAAATCACTTTGAAACAGGTTGCCGATCATTGCGGTGTTCATCCGATGCATCTGGCCAGTGAAATGAAACGTTTTTTTGGTGTGTCGGTTGGAAATTTCATTCGCCAACAAAGGCTGCAAAAATCGCGAGAACTTTTGGCCGAGTCACAAGAACAAATCACAACAATCGCACTATCGGTTGGATTTTCCGATTCATCACATTTTTGTCGAACATTCAAGTCATATTTTGGCCTCACGCCCAGTGAATTCAGGCAACAAAGACGCCGCCCTAATTAAATTCAATTGACCCGAAGATCGTACAAGACAAATCGAATTTCTGGGCGAAAATCAGTAGAGTCTGAAATTTTGTTCTTCAAAAAATCTACTGATATTTCTCAAACCCATGAATTCATACTTCCATGCAACACTATTGAAATTTGTCTGCATCCTCACGATTGGCAGCCCAAGTTATTCATGTTTTGGCGGCGAACAAGAACGCGCACAAAAACCGACGATCGTGTTTCAAAGCAGCGACAATTTGGTTGGCAGTCCCATCACATTACGTATTCATGGGCTACCGAAATCGACGGAAATAGAATTGTTTTCGCAAATGGTCGATCGCTACGGTCGGTTGTGGATTGGAAACTCCAAATTTATGTCAGACGCGAATGGTGTCGTGGATCCGTCCATGCAAAAACCAACCGAGGCGGCCTGGAAAAATATCGATCCCATCGGGCCATTTTGGGCGCTAAAACGAATGACGCTTTCGGATGCTCACACCCGTCCGGAAAATGGAACAGCGGAACGCATTTCGATGACCGCTTTGGTTAACGGGCGCCCCGTTACAACGGCGTCCAAGGTTCGTTTTGTTCGCAGTAAAAACGTCAAAGAAGTGCCGATCAACAACGACAAAATTGTCGGCAGACTGTTTGTTCCACAAACGAGTTCAGATCGTCATCCGGCAATCATCGTTGTTCCTGGTTCTGGCGGCGGAATTCCATCCCAGCTGGCCGAAAGATTTGCCTCGCATGGATATGCCGCTTTGGCGCTCGCCTATTTTGGCCAACCCAAACTGCCACGGAATCTCGAACTAGTTCCGTTGGAATATTTTGATTTCGCGCTCGACTGGTTCAAATCCCAACCGTTTGTCGATCCATCGCGCATCGCCATGGTGGGTGGCTCAAAAGGAGGTGAACTTTCATTGTTGGTCGGGTCGAGAAGGCCCGATCTGACTGCCATCGTTGCCGCTGTTCCGTCAACTTATGTTTTCCAATCCATTTCTGACAACTGGAATCGCACTTCGTCGTGGAGTGTTGGCGGAAAGGGAGTTCCGTTTGTCCCCTACGCGCGATCGAAAACTTTTCAAAAAACGCGGGTTCTTGCCGATCTCTATCGCGACAGTCTCGTGAAAGCGAACGAAGCGAACCGAATACCGCTAGAAAAAATCAAGGCCAAAGTTTTGATGATCACCGGAACGGACGACAAAATCTGGCCAGCCAACTCCATGTGCCGCGATGCGTTGGCGCAACTCAAAAACAAACAAAATTTCCAACATCGCAATTTTCCAGATGTCGGCCACGAAGTTTTTGCCACAGGATATCGGCCAACCAGTTGGTCAAAAAAAGTTGGGGGCAGCCGACAAGGACAAGCGCTTGCCCAAGCTCAGGCGTGGAAACTCACCATTGATTTTCTCTCCGAGAACCTGTCGGCCAAACGCCAATCCAACCAACTATCATCGAAGATCAATGCTGAAACCATCGATACACTCGACCAATTGATTCGCAAGAATCACGTCAAGCCGTTTTGGAAAAACACGCAAGCCAATTATGAACAACAACTGCAAGCAGCAAAAAACAAGCTCGCGCAGGGAGGACTGAATCCGCAACAAAGGGGTGTGCTGCTACTACGCATTCTGGCGGCACTCCAGGATGGCCATTCTGGAATGGATGCAAAATCTCGCGGAAATCTTTTCGGGAATATTCCGATTTTCACCGCCTGGTTTGGCGAAGAGCTGCGCATCGTCAGAATACCCGCCAAACACAAAAAAATGTTAGGAGCCAAAGTCGTTTCGATTGACGATTCGTCGATCACCGAAGTCCGCCGCGCTTTGTTGACAGTCGTTCCACATGCAAATATTCAGCGATTCAAGAAAATTTCTCCTTCCTATTTGAAACACCCCGGCTTGCTCTATGGTCTCGGACTATCAAAATCGCCAACGGAGATGCGGTTCGAATTCGAAACGCTGGACGGCAAAACCGATTCACAAACCATCAAAATTATGAGCGCCGCCGAATACCGGCGAACCCGTTTTGTCACATTGGACAGCCCATCGCCGCTGCCTCTCTATCGCAGAAATCCGACGAAGCCCTATTGGTTCAACTATGATCCCAAAGAAAAACTGTTTTATTTGAGATTCAAACGTGTCACGTCGGACTCATCTGACCCGATATGGACGTGGGCTGAGAAAACGTGGGCACGGGTCGATCGATTGGAGATCAAAAAATTTGTTGTCGATCTTCGCGGCAATGGAGGAGGAGGGTTTCAGTATGCGATGCCGATCGTCCAAGGAATCATCGATCGCCCAAAGATCAATCAGCGAGGCAAACTATTCGTTTTGACCGATTACAGGACGTTTTCGGCAGCAATCGGAATGGCCGAACAATTGGAATGTCGGTCGCAAGCTATTTTTGTCGGCGAACCGCCTTGCGATCATCCGGCCTCACCTGGTGATTCCAAGCGGTTTCTGTTGGGTTCGTCTCAAATCGGAGTCAATCTTTCACAAATTTTTCACGCGACCACTTTTCCCAATGACGGACGAAACTCAATCGGTTTGGACGTTCGTTTAGCTAACAGCTGGAAGCACATCGTTGCCGGTGAAGATATCGTGATGAACTACATACGAAAATTCAAATTGCCCCAAGTCGATCGTCGGGTTGAGGCAGATATGAACTTGGTCGGATGTTTCGAATACGATGCGGAAAAAGTGCTGCGAATCAAAAACCAGGATTCAAATTTGACCCTGGAAATCGGCAAATTTTTTACGACGCCTTTGTATCCCGTTTCCCAACAAAAATACAAAACCGAAATCGTTGGGTTTTCGATTGTCCGGATAAACAAAAACAAAATCGAGCTTCAATTCCCCGACGGATCGAAGAAACCATGCAACAGAATAGATGACAAATTTGTTTCGCCCTCCGATTTGCTTTTCGCAGGCCGTTTTGCCAAAGCCAAACAGGCGTACAAAAAAATAATCGAAGCAAACACTGATTCCCAAGTCATCAACGACGCTCAATTCTCGGAGTATGCAGTTCTTCACTATTGGAATCAACGATCGAAATATGGACGCCAACGAGCCGTGCGAGATATTCGAAATGTGCTGCAAACGGCGATCGAACTGTTTGATAAATCGCCGATCTGTCGTTCGATGTTGGAATATTATCGATAAACTCACGACGGATTCTGAATTTCGAGAAAATGTGCCGCCGCGGTGAAAGATGTGTCGTTGCGGTGAAACTGCCAATCGAAAAAAACAAACCGCTCGCTGGTGGAACGGTTTGCTTTTTTCTTGGTGAGAATCTTCGGCACGTTAATCACCGACGACCAGGTAACCGTATCCTTGTTCGATCATGACGTCCTTTAAAGCATCGAAATATCCGTTGTGTTCATTCTGTAGACCCAACAGACTTTCGTAGTTGGTGTATTCGCTGGTGTTGAAATAAACATTGTAGCCACCATCGTTTTGGGCAAAGATCTTGTTGACCTTGCCAAAATGCTCGTAGTACTTCCATCGCCAGCGTTTGTTGATCCAAACCAGTTCCTTGTCAAAAAACGTCGGTGCCGGGTCGCCCCAAAACACCCAACGTTGTGTCATGTCGGCGAGCTCAGCTCCATTTTTGTTGGGACCTTGGCACAATGACTTGAGATTGATGTCACCAACCTTGGGGGCGCCGAATGTTTGTAAACCGGAAATGTTAATATCGTATTGGTAATGCAATCGTATTGCTGCAATCGCTGCGTTGGCACCTCCCAAACTGTGGCCGGTGATGAAAACTTTTTTCCCTTGCTGATAAGCTTGCAAGATTCGTTGGCGGATCGGCCCGAATTCGCTGTCAACGTTGTGCCAAAATCCTTTGTGAACATAACAATATTTTCCAGCAATGTTGACGTACTTGAAATCGTCGTCGACGTCGCCGACATAATCCGCCATGATCGAATACAGCGGAGTTCCCTGGGCACTGGTTCCACGAAAGACCAAAAACACCGAATCGTCGTTCGACAGAATCGCGCCTTCAGTTCCCGTCCACGAGTTCATAAAAACGTAGTCGACGTCTAAACCTTGCGGTTCAAAAATCTCTTCCAAATCTTCGCGCAATTGCGATTCATTCAAACTCATCGTGTAGATTTTAAAACTCAATTGGGACAACAGATAAGAGTTGACGATTGAGGGTTGTGTTTGGTTGGGGTTAAAAAAATCGTAAGGTTGTGTGTAAAAACGAATCGGTGTTAACGGCGTGTAATAATACTGAGCCTGGGTCGAATTGGTGGATACCGACAAAAACCCGATGGCGATCATCGATAACAAAATGGTCTGCTTCAAACTGAAATTTTTACAAATAGGCATTGCTTCGCTCCTAAAAAAGATACTTGTGTCCCTGGTCTGAAGCGAACAATGAAATCGACTGTTACAAACCTCCAGAATGCCGGTCAAACAGCTGCGTTTTGCGGGATGATCTGCTCAAAAAGATGATGCAAGCGACGTTTGGCGGTCAGGTGTGGGAACCGGCCCTACAATGCGATTGCAACTAGCCCAACAACACTCTGGCCAGAACAAGTCCTAAAATTGCTAGTCCGACGATCATGAACAAAAGCCCATAGAGCGGAAACAAGGCAATGAATTTGAGTTTTCCGCCAACCGATTCAACGACTCGCTTGGCCCGTTCGGCAAAAGATTCAACTTGAGTTGAATACTGTTCCGTGCCCGCGAGTTTCGAAGTGGTCGCGGTGGATTGAATGGTATCGTCAATTTTTTCGCTGCTTACCCGTCGAATGACATTTTTGACAATCGAACCGATCGAACGACGGTAGATCCACAACATCGGACGAGACAAAAAACCAAAAGCTTTTTTAGTTGCTGTTTCCAGCGATGGCGCAAGAATTTGTTCATAAGACTGTTGAAACAATTCGCCCGACGAAGGCAATTCGGTTTCTCCCGAGCGAACGTTGCTGTAATCGCCAGCAGCCAACCGTGTCGTATCCAGCATGATCGTCAACACACCTTCGATATTCGTCAGCGCATTTTGAATCAACCAAACAATGGCAAACAATCCGCCGCACAGAAAACCGATCAATGTGAATCCGGCCACCAAAAGTACTCGCACCCAAATTGAGACATCGGTACCCCAAAAGACCAGGCAACCGACGACCAAAAAAGCGACTGCCCCGAGGATGGCAAAGCAAAATATCTTGAAAATTGCCTTGGGGATGCTGATCAACTCCACAATTCGATCCACCAACTCGGGTGATCGATATTTGGAAAGATCCAATTTGGTTTTTTGCGGAATATCGCTTTGAACTTCGGTCACAGCAGTTTTTCAAATCATCGTAGATATATTGACCGCAAATTTTCGACAATGTGGCCGATTTGCCAATGACGCTGGCAGAAAAATTCGGATTCGTTCTCATTTTGAGAACACGGTCTCAGAATGGGAAGAATTCCCAAGTGGTATCACCGCTACAAAGCTAAAAACAAGGGGTTTTTGAGCTAGCGTCATTTGGCACGGTTGTTGCGTGGTCTAAATAACCAGACTCAGTGGTAATCGAATCTCTCCATCTCCCGAAAATTACCACTGGTCCCCGCAATCAAGGATCTTTTCGTCCAAAGTAAAATCCTGCCCTCGCCGCGTTCTGCGGCATTTTTTTATGCGCTCACTCGTTGAAAAGGATTGTTTGTGCGCTACACGCACATAAGGGAGGGCGAGGCTCCCGCCGAGCCGCAGATGTATCGTATTGGCTCGGCAGGAGCCAGCGCTATCAAGCCACCTGTGAGCGGGAAGGAGCTAGCCGCCGGTACAAAGCGCTGACGAACCGGCGGCTAGCGCCTTGCCGCTCACAATTTGCTGATGTTCCAATAACGTTCATCAACGAAACTCTGGTTCATTCTGAGATGAAATTCGCAATTCGAGAGAATTTTTAAAATCAGCCAGCTCGCCTGCATAGAAAACAACGTTGAATTCAGCTGTTTGTTGTCGAGCAAAACTTTGGCACGCGCTTTGCCTTATTGTTTTATCGACCGAGTGAAGACCTTTTCCTCATGATCTCCCGATCTCCGAAACTGATCTCTCTCTCCGGTTTTTGCTCGGTCATTTTTGATTTATTTTTCTGGCTTATAATTCTCATCGGCATTGCCTCTTAAAAATCTCTCTTCCCCCGAAGCCGCATCAGCGGCTTTTTTCTTTTCTTTACTCGCATTTAAATGATTTGGCGTTGCAGCTTACGAATCTTACGAACACGACGCACGGGTGCCACTGGCTCCGCCAGTGATTTGTATGTCAACGCCGCAGTTTTCATTCAATTGAAGTATTTAGCAACTACTATCTAATCACAGCACTGGCATAGCCAATGCCACCCGACGTTGCAGCTTACGAATCTTACGAACACGACGCGCTGGGCGAGTGGTTTCGCGCGGTCAAACCACTCGCTGGCGCTTCGTGCTCGTATCCTCGTCGCGCTTACGATTTCCTTCGCTAACTAGGATTTTGCATTAAACAAAAATCGCAACCCGAAACGTGAGTGAGGGACTATGTTTCACCGCACATCAGCGTCGTGTGGTCCCTCGCTCACGCTTC
>JANQLU010000137.1 GCA_028280445.1 Pirellulaceae bacterium
TCATGACCTAGCTAGTTAGATCCGCAAACTACGCAAAGATATGAAGAAATCAAGATCCCAGCTTGATCCGATCACTCGTTTCCGAGTTATGGCCGAAAACATCATTTTCCCCTTACCAAGTTAATACACGTAAATATATATGTGTAGATGTGTAACGGTGTGCAGTTTGATATTAATAATATATCTACTCTGCGTTAGTTGGTTTTCTAATATTGTGCTCATTACTATCAACGCTCAAGTTTGAAGGTGAGCAAATCAGTTTTGCAAAAGTGTGTTCAGGGATGTCCCTGGATTGACCAATTAGAATATTCATCGTCTACCGAACGCAAGTATGTTGCTTCGGTAACAATAAGTTCAAACCAACTGCAGCATATACTCAGCACACTTTAGCTACATGTTTGCTGTTTACACGGGTGTTGCAGCAGCAAACGTAAATTTAACAGCGTGAAACGTTAAGTGTCGAAAGTGTTAAGTGTCGTTAATTGTTAAACAAAAAGTGTCGAACTAAACACTAACTGATTGCAAGTGTGTTGCATCAGTCATAAACCAATTAAATATAATTGATTACCATTTTAAAACAAAATTTATCTAATATGACTGAGTTAAACCAGAGAAGGCAACTGTTACGTGCAAAACATCAGAGACAAATCAGTCGCAGTATGGCCACTGTTGAACATGTTATACTGTTTCCATACTTGAACAAATCTAAATCAATAATTGACGGTTTAGAAGATGCAAGTGAGGAACAAATAAAGATCTTGGTTGAACAATTATCGCAGGTACAAAGGCAGTTAGACAATGAGGATGAAACAATTCAACTGTCCATTGATGATGAAGGTGAGCTAGCAGAAGACTTGGAAAGATCTCATGTCTACAAATAAGACATTTTGGTTGCCAGTGAAACAATGAAGATGCGTCTTAAGCAGCGTCAGTCTTCAGCACAACGAGATAATTACAACCAACACGATAATGGTCATATATCACACAACAACAAGTTACCTAAACTACAACCAATGAAATT
>JANQLU010000149.1 GCA_028280445.1 Pirellulaceae bacterium
ACAACGAGTCGATGCCACCCAAAGAGTCCGGTCACAAGTTCACAGTCGAGGAATGTAGGAGATCACAAAGCAAGAAAGAACAATGAACAAGGGACGTCCACTCTTTTGTCAACTCCAATGAACTGCGCACCGCGGTACATCCGCGTGCTGCGCTCCCCTCGTACAATGTCCAGTCATTCCACCCGTGTCCCACGACTTAGAGAAAATCCGAAGCAGTTTCACGACTTAGTTGTTTTTAGGCACTTGCAGGTCCTGCGCCCCTAGGGGGCGACCGTTACAACTATATACAAAACAAGTACAGACATAATGTACAAAGTACTACACTAAGTACTGCAGGGTCGCGACGATCACAACAACTACTCCCCTCCCCGGGAGAGGCGCCCACGCCTCACTACTGCACTGATCTGAGTGTAGTCGGTAGTCGCTGCATCTCTAACTTGACCCTGGCTCTTCTCTTGGTCTGTCTTGTTTGAACTGTGTCTCCATATCTCGTCGATTGCGAAAATTGGTTTCAGGGATCCATTGGGCTTCTTCTAACGGGAATCCTTCCCATGTCACTAGGAATTCCCGCATACGCCGTCTACCTTGCCTCACGTAGCGCCAGCGCAGCATACGTTCGACGCGATAAACGGGGCCGTCATCAATTTCCATTTCCGGCTGCGGACCATCGACGGGGCAACTCCAGGCCGACTCTTGCCACGGCTTGAGGAGCGAACTGTGGAATACGGGGTGTATTCGCCACTGTGCAGGCAACTCCAGTCGATAGGCCACCCGGCTGATCTGCGATTCAACACGGAATGGACCTACAAACCGTCGCTGCAGTTTGGCAGGACAGTTGCGCATCCTCAGATAGCGTGTACTCAATAGTACAAAGTCGCCTGGTTTGTATATTGGTTCATCACGTCGCCGTCGATCCGCAAATTTCTTCATTGCCTCGCCAGCTCTCGTTAACTGCTCCAGGGCAGTTCTGAAGTCTTCTTGAAGTCTTGACGTGAACTGGTTGACGGCCTCGTTATTGGTCTCCTCTGTCTTCCCAAGTAGCTGCGCCGGGCTTAACGGGTGATACCCGTAATTCAGGAAAAAGGCAGTATACCCGGTCGTTCGGTTCGGCGTATTACTGACTGCAAATTCTACCGCCGGTAGTACCTCCGTCCAGCGCCGAGCTTTGCCGTACTGATGTACAGCACATCGCAGCGTTTGTTCCAACAGTTGGTTGAAACGTCCCACCTGACCTGAGGATTCAGGATGGAACCCAGACCCCATCCGAAGATCGGTGCCTAGTAAATGCCATAACTCGCGCCAGAATCTGCTCGTGAAACGGGGATCGCGGTCGGAAATGATGACCGCCGGGATGCCGTGCGGC
>JANQLU010000053.1 GCA_028280445.1 Pirellulaceae bacterium
GATTTCTTCTGAGCGATATCGCTTTCCCGACATTCTCCATCTCCTTGAATGCAGCCATTTATTTCCTTGTTCGTGGCTGCGCTCAAAGGGGTCGGGTCACGCAGTGTAATTAGTGTACGGAGCTACTTTATAATATGGGTGCGCTCTCAACGCGACCGTTTAGATTGCGTCACTGTTCGAACAAAAAACCCGAGAAATTTTGTTCGATCATCGAATGAATTCTGATCGAATTATGGTTTCGGCGTTATTTCAAGCGCCAAATACCATCATCAAAAGTGAGCCGCCCCTTCGGATAACGCTTGCTCGGCGCTTTCATACGCGAAAGGGCCACACGAATTGTCGCCTCGGGAATAGGTTTGACACCGCCCCATCGATCATTAATTGCTTCAACGAGATCAAGCGTTGCAATCCCTTTTCTGGAAGCCGACAGGGTTTGTTCGATCATTTGCGAGACACGCTTTGGCCTGGCGTCTAACTGCCGCAACATCGATTTGGCTTTGTTGGCGGGGATTGGGCCGGCGGTAATGCCGTATTCTTCGCGCAAAAATTCGCGACAATCGGCCATTTCCGTCTCAAGATCGCGCTTTTGCCTAGCCAGCTTTTCCTCGGCCTCCTTGATGCGCAGCAATTCAAGTTCAATCTCACGCAGCCGATTCATCGCCTCGTAATATTCGTTTTCGTCAGTTTTCCGGCGTTTCATCAGGTGGTTTTATCCTTGAAAACCGACCTCTTAATATCATTTCATATGAAAGTGCAATATAACACTTGAAAACGTTATACTTGTGATCTATGTGCCTCCAGCCCTCTGACTTCTCGCATGCGTGGGACTGGGTGATCGCCGGGAGCAAGTCCCGGCGATCTGTTCAACCCGGATACGCCGTAAGCGTGGCAGCTGCGCGTACCCGAATATAAGGAGACATTATTATGTCCCAGATTAAATTGCCACCAGATACCGAGTCGTCGGCTTTAGCGGACGAGCAGATTGAAACGTCCTTGATGCGCGCGCAGCGTGCAGGCGCTAGGCTTGTCGGGGCTGCGAAGGAGGGCGACAAACTGGGAATGGACTTTGCCGTCCATGCGGCGATTGCAATCTTATCCGATCACAAAACGTTGCTGGACAAGTGCGAAGCAGAAGGATTGAAGCGTCGCTCTCGCAGCAAGCTAAAGTTCCCGATGGAGATTGACTATCTCAGCGGCCTTTCAAACCTACAGGTGGGGCCGGACCTTTCAGAGGCGGCTCTTCAGGAGCTGAAAGACCGTATCCCCTATTGCGCTCGGCAAACCGAGGCGCTTGTCTCGCTCGCCCGAAAGAAGAAGCTCGTCATCACCGGCGCTGAAGAAGATTTTCAAACGCTGTCGGATGCGCGCGACAATGCAGGCGGCGTTAAAAAGCTCCTGGCCGCATACGAAAAGGCCAAAAAGACGAAAAAGAAGCGCCCGCCTCCGAAGACTAATCAGACCACAACCTACAAGGACGTTCTCGCAGCGGTGACGAGCGGGTATGCCTCGCGGCCGCCAAAGACGTCCATTGCTATCGGCGAAGCACCGGGCAAGGTTGGCGATTTGACGATTCTGCTGGCCCGCAAGGCGTCGGCTGAGCAGACTAATGTGCACGAAGCGCTGCGCTTACCGGCGTCCGGTATTAAAACACTTCTTAAACTGGCGACGAACTTGCCTGTCGGTGACGATCCAGCGCTGAATTTGTTCGCAGATTTGCTCCACGTTGGCGCCATTGCATTCCCGAAAGACGTTGTCGAAATTTCTAAGGACGACGAAAATGGTAACGCTGTTAAAACGAAGCGGGACGATTGTCGGCAATTTCTCCTGCGCCCCAAAGCAGACGAAGCTTGGATTAGCAGGCGCTTCTCGCAGGCGCCGATATCGGTGCGGGTAAATCGCATAAAGGCGTTGCCGGGCCTCCCGACGGAGGACGCTTACATATTTACCAAGCACCGCGAGAATATCGATCCGTTGGTAAACCGTTTTGACCGCCAGCTGCTGGGCATCGACGCGGCGCCTTACGAGTATGATGCAAAATGGATTGCAAAGCTGGTGCTTTCCCAGAACAGCGGGGGCACGACCTATCCCCTGCATCTTCATGAGGCTTCAACTCATAATGTCGATATCCGTATCCCGGACCTTACCGGTGTCGATTGGGATTGGTCATTCACCCTTGGGAAGGATACGCTTGCGAATGTGTGGAACAGCCATGTGGAGGCGTTCGGCGCGAAACTAAAACCAACTGAATCTTCTGTGGTGCAGATTGGCGGTCGAGAGAAGACTGTTGGCTTCAAGTTTCAAAGCTTCGGCGAAGTTGCCCTTGATGCTGAGGGTAGCAATATCGGCAAAGATAAGAAAAATATCTGGCTCAGCGGTGATGATTTTGTTCGAATCATCGACGCCGTCAATCACCTCGACCTCTCAGGGCCGATTAGGTTCTCTGTTGATAATGGCGGCTTAGTTTGTGTGAGCGCGCCTGCGTCAACCGCTGACTACGAATTCTATGCGCCGACGGCGGATGGACCAAACGCAAAGCGGCGGGATGCTCATTACCGTTCCGCGCATCGTTTATTCTATGCGGAGGTCAAAGCGGACGAAGATGCAGCTTAATTGCTAGCATCATTACCAAAGGGGGCGGCGGCGACGTCGCCCTTTTTCGTTCCTGAAATAAAAATTGGAAAAGAACATGCAAAACAACGACCGGGCGCGTTATGCCCCCTCTATCAGCACGGCCTACCTCGACGCCATTGCGGACCCGCCTGAAAAGTATCGCGGCGGCGAGTGGCCGTCTGGGCTGACTCCCGCCGATCTCAACTTTCTCGGACCTGACAACGCGCTCTTTCATCACGATACGATCCTGTTGAGTCCCGGCCAATATGAAGGCCGCGAGGAATTGCTGGCGACCTTCAACCTAAAAGGGCAAACAGCTCTGACGACCATATTCGACAGTCTCGGCTATCAGTTTATCGACAATCCCGATCGCTGGCAGGGCGAAGCGACGCTCGATATGGTATTGGAGCTGCAGGAAGCGTTCAGCGATTGGGCGACCATCGTAGATATACCGTCGCGCATCACAAATAAGGGATATGCGCAATTCTCCGATGTTGCGACCTGTCGCAGCATCACCATCGAAAACATCCGGTACTTTCTGAAACGACGCGACCCAACCCGGGTGCGCCATCTGAACGTCATACAGGGACAACATCCAGATCAAGCGATGGCCTGGTTTGACGCTGTCAAAGCGTTCCCCCTTGAAGGCTGGGCTTTCGGCGGCGCGTGCCGGATCGACTTTCATTTCCTCTTGAAGTTGGTCTTGAAGATGCGCGACGAACAGCTACTGGAAAAGGCCGGACATTTGCACTTCCTGGGTACAGGAACATTGTCGTCAGCGCTGGCGCTGACTATCTTAAAGCGGGGCATCGACGCCATACTTCCGCGCCCGGTCGGCGTAACCTATGACACCAGCACGCCGTTCCGACAGGCGCTGACAAACTTTCAGCTTGTGGGCCATCCGAAATTGAATCCGGCGTCGTTCACAATGCCCATGTATCGAGCGCCAAGGGGCCGAGAGTATCATACATGCGACCGCCGGCTACCTTATCAGACGAGCGCTATCGCCCGCCGCCTTACGGCTTCAGACCTGTGCGCAAAGAATGAAAACATCCAAAGCCATGCCTGGGATAATCTGAGCGGCGTATTGGTCGCAAACCATAATCTCGACACCATGTTGCGCAGCATTGACGCTGCCCATGATTGTTTTGCGCTTGAACCGGAGGACTCCGCACAGCACATCCCTGAATGGCTCCTCACCCTCAGCAGGATTGTGCCGGAGATATTAAAGTCTGAGAAACCCGGCGCTCTTCTGGCGCGACACAAGGCCACTTTACAGGCTTTGACCACAAGCGACGAAGAAGACGAGCAAGATTATTGGTAACGTTCAGGTTTTCAAACTCAAACGTTCAAGTTGAAAGCCCGCCAATTAAGGCGGGCCTTTTTGTTGCATAAACGGTCCCTTTCGCAACGTTTTCCAACATCAATAAAATCAAGCGGGTCCATGTTGCAGAAATTCGTTGCATAACTCCTTGCCCCGTTTGAATTTCGTTCGTTGCGAAAAAACGTTTTCGCAACATTCTTTGGTCGCCCTGATAATTTTATGGCTATATTATAGGCCGTATGCAAATTATCGGATACGCCCGCGTTTCTACAATCGAACAGAACCTCGACCTTCAACTTAACGCTCTCGACGTCGCGGGCTGCGAGACCATCTATAAGGATGCTGGCGTATCTGGTGCGGCGCGTGACAGGGAGGGTTTGGCGCAAGCGTTAGCAGGGCTTGGCCCCGGCGACCAGCTCGTGACGTGGCGACTGGATCGGTTGGGGCGCTCTATTCAACATCTTATTGAGGTGGTCAGTCACATCAACGAAATCGGCGCCGAATTCAGATCGTTGAATGAGGCCATCGACACATCAAGTGCGGGTGGGCGCTTAGTGTTCCATATCTTTGCATCGATGGCCGAATTTGAACGCGCCCTTATCAGTGAAAGAACTAAAGCTGGGCAGGCTGCTGCAAAGAAACGTGGAAAGCATATAGGCCGAAGACGCAAACTCTCTGGCTCGCAGATAGAGCATGCAAAACTCATGATCGGGACCGGCCAGCAATCTGTGGCATCCATGGCCGAACTTTTGAAAGTGGACCGGTCAACACTTTGGCGAGCGCTTCGAAAACTACCATCAGCCTAAAAAAGCGTATTGCAAGCTCCGTTTCGCAGGGGCGCATATGGAAAATCTTGGTTTTGAAGTGGCCGGATTTCCTGATTTATCGCGCGGGTCAAAAAATCGGTGTTTATCTATAAGCCCTCACCGCAACAGAGAATGTTAATATGCGGCTTTTTCAGGCGGAAATTAAATCATCACCACTTACATTCCTAAGGGACAACTCGCGACCGCCAATACCCTGGAAAAGTTGCTCGCGACACGTAAGTACGATGATCTGAAGTTGCCGCCCACGCTCCAGAGCCAACGCCCTTCGTCATGCCTGTCACAACTGAGGGCGTCTTTGCCCTCGCCTACCTGCGAACGCTCACAAACATTGCGGGCCAATGTGTGCGGTAGTGTTGACGTCAGCAACATCTACCTAATCAACGTTGCGGCGGTCGGCACGCTGATACAGATGGGAGCTCCACTGAGCTTGTGGGAGAGGTTTGCTGCCTGCGTCTCAGCCGGAACTACGTAATTCAGGTAGCGGGCTGAACGTCGAACAAGTCGGGACTAGGATATTTTTACCTCATGGGGTAACTTTTTGCGTAACTTCTCGTCGCGTAAAGTAATCCAATCAGGTGAATCTTCCTCGTATTTGCACCAGACATAGCCGCCCAGCTTAAATACTACGTCTACCGATTAATCGACCCACGCAACGGCGAGACGTTCTACATCGGCAAGGGAACGGGAAACCGCGTCTTTGCGCACGCCGCAGGAGAGCTGGCCGAGGACGGTGACGAGATCTCCGAAAAGATGAGGCGTGTTAGAGAGGTTCGCCTCGCAGGTTTTGAAGTGGCCCACGTCATTCACAGGCACGGCATGGACAGCAAGACTGCGCTCGAAGTTGAGGCGGCGCTGCTAGACGCCTATCAGGGCACGACTAACATAGCAGGAGGCCATCACAGCGGCGAGCGTGGCGCGATGCACGCCAACGAGATCATCGAGCGCTTTCGCGCTGAGCCTGCTGATTTCCAGCATCGCCTTTTAGCCATCACAATCAATCGCACCGCCGCCGAACGGTCCATCTACGATGCGGTGCGATACGCATGGAAGCTCGACGTCAAGCGCGCAAGGCAAGCGGAATACGTTCTGGCTGTTCTAAACGGGCTAATTGTGGGTGCCTTTGAACCGCGAGAATGGCTAGCCGCGACACCAGAGAATTTTCCAGGCACAGAAGCATCTCTATGTTCGCAAGCGCTTGCCTGACGACCTTCGTAAGCGCGGTGCCGCAAATCCTGTTCGATACATTGGGATTTCATAAGCTTGAAATGGGAAAAACGCCCCAAAATGGCTAAAAAAGCATTCTGAGGCGAAAAAAGTTTTTCCTGTTATATCAATGAATTAAGATTATAGCTCGTAAATTAACGATGAATTTCCCGATAATTTATAAGATATTTTTCTGCTATTCTTGACGCTGAATGATCGCGTTCCTAGGTTCCTCGTGACGGAAAGGAGCGATAAATGATAGCATCAGTGACAAAATTAGAGAGTGATAAAGGAGCGAAAAAGCAGCTCAATAAACGTGAAAAGTTCGTCGATCTTGCAGAAAAGAGGACGATAAACGCCATTAAGGCGATCCGCATAATCGCTAAGTTAGGAAATAAATCGCACTACGAATATGACGAGAAAGACGTCAAAAGAATTGTATCGGCTTTGAACAAAGAAACAGAAGCATTGAAAAGTAGAATGCTATCAACTGGAGGAAAAGACACAGTCGATTTCACGCTGGAATAATGAGAGATGAGGTAGAGATGACAACTTCCATTGATGCAAAAGCTCTCTTCCACGAGCTTCTAAACGCCGACACTGAGGCTGCCGTTGTCAAAATCCTCAGTCGCGAAGGGTTTTGGCAAGACAAGTCGAAGTGGCGCTACTTGGGCGACCAAGAGCACAACTTCTCAACTGTGGGAGGGCAACAGCGCCTTCCGGAACAGGCCCTTATCGAGAAGCTGGTAAACAGCATTGACACCAAGCTGATATCAGCTGCGCGTCTAGATGGGCTCCTCGGAAAGAGTGGAAGTGACAATCAGCACCCAGACATTCCAACCTCGATAGCGGAAGCTCGACAGCGCTTCTTTGATAAAGAATTATCCGATCTTCCTGCGCTCTCCAGGTGCATCACTGTGGCTGCAACCGGAGCCAAGCCACGCGAAGGCAATGGGCGCCCATGTTTCACAATCGTAGACAATGGTGAAGGCCAGACACCGGCGGCAATGCCCGAAACAATTCTTTCACTGCACAAAGGCAACAAAGACAAAATCAAGTTCGTGCAGGGAAAGTTTAACATGGGGGGAACAGGAGTTCTCGAATTTTGCGGCATCGATCACAATGTGCAGCTTGTCATTAGTCGGCGACACCCCGACCTTATCGAAGGCAAACACTCTGCGGATCATAATTGGAGTTTCACTGTCATTCGGCGAGAAGATCCTGAAAATGGCCGGAGCAGCCGATACACGTACCTTGCCCCTCTCATTGATTCCACACTCGGCAATACTCCCGAACACCAAAAGCTTCTTCTTAATTTCGATGCAGATACCCTTCCGCTGTTTCCGGACAAAAATAAAGCTTACGTTCGCGAAACAAAATGGGGGACGCTCATCAAGCTCTACGAATATGAGGCTAAAAGGTTTGGCACCAACATGATGATGTCAGACGGGCTAATGTATCGCGTGCGTCTCCTGCTCACAGCCCCCGCGTTACCCATCCGTTTCCACGAATGCCGAGCGTATCGCGGGGTGGCGGACCGCAGTTTCGATACAACGATGACGGGCCTTCTCCAAACGCTGAAGGACGATCTCGAAAGCGACAAGCGCGACAATGTTGAGTGGTTTGACCGCCAAGAGTTTGATGTTGATGGCAGCCGGTTCATGGCAGACATTTATCTCTTCAAGGATAAGGCTGCGGCGAGTTCTTACAAAAAAGATGAAGGATTGATCTTCACGCTCAACGGGCAAGCACACGCAATCCTCAGCAAGGACTTCTTCCGCAGAACGAAGGTAAAACAAGACTACCTCTGGCACTCGCTATTGGTCGTGGTAAATTGCGACGATATCGGGCAGCGAGGGCAAGAGAAGCTGTTCATGAATAGCCGCGACGGGCTTCGAGACGGCGAGCTCAAGCGTAAGTTAGAATCAGAGCTTGAAGACCTACTTGGCAACCATCAGGAGCTTAAGACTTTGGCCTCCGAGCGCCGCAAGCGGGAGATCGCAGATAAGACAACAGATGACAGTTCAATGGCGAAGGTTATAGAGACGCTACTTGCTAAAAACCCCGCGATCGCTGCCATTCTGGGAAAAGGAATGCGAATACGCAATCCGCACAAGCCGCAGGACGCCGGAGACAGTGTAGCCGGGTTCATTGGCCGACGCTTTCCTACAACTTTTCACTTTAAAGGTATGGAGGCTGGGGCGGAACTCTCTCGGAACGCTCACCTAGAGTCGAGAGTACGAATCGCGTTCGAGACAGACGCGGGAAATGACTACTTCAAGCGAGACGACGAGCCTGGTGAGTTTCGACTTTATCGCCTTATCAATGGCGAGCGCAAACCCGCGACTAATTACCATCGTCCTCGGCTTCTTAACGGCCTTGCACACCTCTCCTTGAGCCTGCCGGACGAAGCCTCAGTAGATGACGTGTTGGCTTTTGAAGCCGAGATATCTGACCCAAGCCGTATTGAACCGTTTACGAATAAATTCAATATGAGGGTGCGTCCAGAAAAAGAGATAACAAGCGGTGGTTCAAATGGGCGCGATAAAAAATCAAATTCGCCAGGCAACGAAAAGGGGGCTGGAGGTAAAGGGCAGAGCGAGTCATCCGATAGTCACCTAGGCCTGCCGCAGCCAATACCAGTCACGGAGGCCGATTGGGACAAGCAAGACCCTCCATTTGACAGATTCACTGCGGTTCGCGTGTTGCGGAGTCCAGATGCGACAGATGACGAAGACGCATGGGATTACTACATCAATGTAGACAATGTTCATCTACAAAACGAAATTCGTCAGCGAACAAAATACGCTGCATCACTCAAGACGCGTTTCTCGGTTGCAATGACGCTGGTGGCGCTTGCCCTACTCCACGATCACAAAAGCTCACCAACATCTAAGGAGAGCGGGACACAAGTGGAAATCCAAGATCGAATTGAAGAGGTCACGAGAGCGCTGGCTCTCTTCATCCTGCCGCTAGTCGACAGTGTGTCAGATCTGCCATTGGAAGAAGAGGCGCTGTCTTCAACGGCAGGAGAGGCAGCCTAAGCGCGCCGGTGAGTCAGCAGCAGCTCACGGCTCGCCCTCCCCGTTGGGCGAATGTCAGTGTACCATTTTCGATTGGGAACATCGCGCCAGATGCGCTCGTCTGAGGCGGAGAGTTCAAACTCTTTAAAACCACATTCTTCCATAGTTTCGAGGTATCGAGGAAGCTGCCAAGACGGGTCAGAGAAGGCCACGAGTTGCACAATGGTTGTGTTCCGGTCACATATTGGCGCTACTGAAGCGAATGACTTGCGCAGGTTCTCGTAGTAGGAATCAAGGCGGGGCTGCTTTCGGTCACCCATCGCATAGTAGCTTATACCCGCACCATCTAATTGCCCAGCAATCCAGAATGGTGCTGGAGTTTCCTTGCGACCATCAACTTGCCAGCGATGATACAAAACATGGACGCCCGGATATGGCGGCGAAGTGAGTACCAGGCGAGGAGCGCGCTGCCCCGCGCTTGACCATCTATCAGCGATCTCGCTGGCTGGACCATGAAGACAGAGCGCTCGCCGTTCCTCGCGCGGTCTTCCGGCGTCAATCACTTGCGAACGGAAGGCTTGCGCCGCATCAATGGCATCCGAAGCGCACTCGGAGAATTTTGACCGCAACCCCGGAACGGTCGCGGCCGTCTTTTTTGCATCCAACGCCCATTGTGCTGCGCGAAGCACGATGGTCCGAGCCATATCCTGTAATCGGGGTTCATTTAGTTCGGTAGCGTAGGCGACGGCCTGTTCTATGCACTTTCTTAAACGCCAGTTTCTCGATCCATCAAGATTGCGCAGATATCCTCGTTCCACCCATTCATCATGAGAAACTACGGGTAGATTAACACCTATCTTATTAGGCAATTCGCACGACCACTCATCTATCAGGGCGATCTCACGCTCCGAAAAGACTGTTGTTTTTACTCGTGATAAGAATGCGGCAAGTGAGCTAATGTCCGTGCCCACTGCACGTCGTCCCGCGGCCAATGCCTCAATCAGAGTTGTTCCTCCGCCCATGAAAGGGTCGAGAACAACATCTCCGGGCTGCGTAAAGGCGTCAATTGCCGCTCGCGCGAACGCAGGCGAGAATCTAGCAGGATAACGGTAAAGCGCGTGCGTCAAACCGTTGACGCGTTCGCTCGACAAAGCGGCGCTGATTACACTCCTGGCCCGCCCTGGATCGATCATTCGCGAACTTCGCGTTGCACCCGACAACCATGCCTCCCGATCTGGAATCACCAAGGAAGGCGCACGGGTGTGCGCGGCCAATCGATCTAGATTTGGTGATTATTCGCGTTATGATTCGGGTATATTGATTCGCGACGGTTAACGAACCCTTAACAACGAGCTTTGCGTGCGAGCCAAAACTTTGCTTGGAAATTACCCTGAAGCTACTCGCGCGCTGACACTGGACCACCAACCCCAAGCGCTTCAAATCAAAATCGAGACTAACACATTCAGCGGACCACTGTTTCGGGAGCAGACCATGTAGTTCAGCATCATTAAACCATGCCGGATCACTTTTTACCACACAGGTCAACCTTGAGAGCGAATTAATGTGAGCGCTCGTTGAATCGGCCCTAACGCACCCATTTTTTGTATTGACGTATTTCTTCCCTCGTTCTTTTTTTTCTAAGTTCTTTTGAGAGATAAAACTCATCTGAGAACGTATCGACCCGAATACCAACCTTGGCGAGGTATGGCTCAATATTGAGATACTCTTCAGATCCTCGAATATATTTATCAAAGAATTCTGTGTAATCAGCGCCGCTGACTTCGTTGACGGCATCAAGCACATCCTGAACAGTATATGTCGCGCCAGCATCACCAAAGCGGCGTTTTAATAATAACATCACATCGTCGAGGCTTTTCTCGCCGCCGGTGCGGTCCCGAATATCAAGATCGAGCGCCAACGCCACAGTCGCGCCGCCGCCGTAAATAAAAAACCAGTTTTTTTGCTTGTCTTTACCGGCAGCGACAAGACTTAGCCGCTCTTCCGGCCAGCGCCTTGTCGTCATATAGTAACGCGCAAGGTAGCGTTCGAGTTTTTTATAGTACGTTTCTTCGTCAATAAGTCTCGTACGGAACATCGAAAGGCTCGTGTAGTATTCTGTAAATCCTTCGCTAAACCACTCGACCGTGGCTTTGTCCGTGCCCCTTAAGAAATTTCCGCCATTCCAAAAGTGAAACATCTCATGGCTAATCACGCTGCCCCAAACAATACGCGGGCCGCCAAGTTTGTCTTTCAATGTTACCTGGTTAAAGCTGGTGTAAAAAGACTCGCCATCGTCCTCGTCTGCAGCGCGGATGGCGACGACATAGGTAATGGCAGGCGTCCCGTCGAAAATACGCGCATACTCGTCCAACTGCGTATGCAGCACGCTAATCAGCTCGCTGCCATGGGCGCTGATTTCCTTGTCCAGCGCAAGTATAATACGCATCTCGCCGCTTTTCGCCGTGCGCCGGTCAAAATCGCCAAGCACAAGCGCATTGGATACAAGGCTGTTTAAGTTAGGCACAAAAAAGAGATTGTCTTCACCTTCATATTCTCGCCAGGGCGCAGCCATCAACCAGCTATCCGGCTTGTCAATGCGGACGGTCATCTCCTCATCAGAATAGGAATAGATAAAAAATGCACGCGTAACGCCAAAAAACGCGTCGTCTTTCCAGGTTGGCCGTCCGTCCTGACCACCGACGGAATCCCAATCATACTCATCATGGGTGAGGTGAACATTGTAAGAAAGATTTACCACGGTCCCGTCTTCGACATCGACACTCCACGATCCCCAACCCTCTTCTATCAGGCTGGCTTCAACCGGCGTTCCGTCAGACGTCGTAACGGCCAGATCTTCCACCCAAGTCGCCCACCCGTCTTCCAGGAACGGCTGGCCGTAAAGGAACATTTTGATTTTCTGCCGGGAGACGGTGACCTCCGCCTCCACCGACACCAATCGCGGCGTGTCAGCATAAAACGTCAGGTGATAGTGAGAACGGCTCTTGGACTCTTCTTCGGCGGCGGCCGTCGCAACCATCCCCGACACCAAAGCCCACAGGATCATAAGTGCGTGCCGCACCGCGCGATCGATTTTCATGAAACACTCCCTCGGCGAAGGCTTGCGCCAACGCAAAATTTACTTACTATCTTTTCGATGATCGACGAAATTTTGTCAACATTATACATTAAGCCAACCAGCTACTTCGTGTACTCAGCGTTATCGGCGTTCGCTGATCGTGGCTTGGGCGAACTACCGGGCCCCTGGTTTGTCGCCGCTTTAAAGCCCTACGGCCACTCCCCGGCCGCAATACGCCAGACTTTATTTCGCATGTCGCGGGAAAAAGAGCTCAATGTACGAAAAGACGGGCGCACGAATTATTATAAGGCAACGCCCTTCAGCCTTGCGGAAGCGCGGGTCGGCGCCGACAAAATTTTCGCTCAGCCGAGCCCAAAATGGGATGAAGCGTGGACGCTTGTTCAGTACTCCTTTCCTGATGAAAAGCGGATTGACCGTGACAGGCTACGCAATTTGCTGGAGGTGATGGGATTCGCTCCCTTAGGGCACGGCGTCCATATTCATCCTAAGGATTATCGCCGTGCGATTAGAGACGCGATCGCAGATAACGATCTGTCCGGTAATATTAACGTCTTTCGCGGCAAAAGAGATGCAACCGACAATAAGAAAGAGTTCACATCCAATTTATGGGCGCTTGATGAGATCAACAGCTTCTATCGAGTGTTTCTCGAGACATTTCAGCCACTTGAGAACACAAAACTCCGATTAAGCGATGAGGATGCGTTTGGCTTAAGATTCGCACTTGTGTTCGAATTCTTGGAAGCCGCGTGGAAAGACCCGGAACTTCCAATCGAACTCTTGCCTCAAGGCTGGCTGGGCGGGAAAGCACAAACACTCGCTGCTCGTCTTTACAAGAGATACATGCCGCAAGCGCGACTCTACGCTAATGCGCTTGTAAATCATGAAGCCACATCAAGTCGCGAGGAGCGAACCGTATGATGAACGCCAGCAACCGAACTACTTGGCTCATCGCCATTTTGCTTGCCGCAACAAATTGCAGCGCCTCGGCGCAGAGCAAAATCATCGTGAAGCCCGAAAGTCCGCTTCTCGATGAGACCATACACATACGCGTAGAAAATTTGGAGCCGGACCTGATAGCGACTTTAACACTGACGGCGACAGATTTGGATGGCGAAACATTTGTTTCATTCGCCTCCTTCCAAGCAAATGATTCTGGCGTTATCGACCTTACGCAGGTCGCTCCCCTTACAGGGTCTTACCAAGGCGTCGATTCTATGGGATTGTTTTGGTCCATGAATGTCGCCGGTGACAAATACGGCCGCGCTACTTTCAATGTTGCCCCTTGCACCGACATCGAGACGGTTCTGACCCTCTCAGCGCAAGGCGAAACCCTCGCCACTAAAACTTTTTCACGGGCATCCTGCTCTGCTCAAGTCATATCAGCAGACATTCGAGAAGACGGTCTTTACGGCATATTGTTTCAACCTGAAAACATGAAGACCCCGCGCCCCGGCGTTATCGTGTTAGGTGGATCTGAAGGCGGCGTTAAAGGCGCAATGATGCAGGCGCAATTGCTCGCCTCTCACGGTTACGCCGCTTTGGCACTGGGATATTTTTCCTTTGACCATTTCGAAGGCCTACCGGAAACGCTCCAAGACCTTCCTCTTGAATATTTTAATACGGCGGTTGAGTGGATGAAGAGACAGTCTTTCGTCGACGCTGATCTGGTTGTCCTGCTTGGCGGCTCAAAAGGCGCAGAAGCGGTTTTGTTGACGGCGGCGTATTTTGACAATGTCGCCGGCGTTATCGCCGTCGCCCCGAGCTCGGTTTCATGGGCGGCGCCGTTTGCCTATGACGACCAAGCATCATGGTCGTTGAACGGCGAACCACTTCCCTTTGTCCCGTATTACGCTGACCCCGCATACAATCCGCCTTCAGGATTTCCCAGGGAACTCTATCGCAATTATGGCTACAGCCTGAAGAGATTTGCGGATGAAGAAAACTTCATACCGATTGAACGAACAAATGCGTCTATCCTTTTAATTTCCGGGGAAGACGACCGCATTTGGGCATCGGCGGAGATGGCTCAGATGCTTGTCGAACGTGCGCGCGAAAAAGCGCCGCGCCTTAACATTGTCAGCAAAACGTACCCCGATGCGGGGCATAGTGTTAATGCCGCACAATTGCCGACAACATGGACGCCCGGCGACTGGCGACGCTGGCCGAACGGCGGCACCCCGAAAGGAAACGCCGAAGCGCAAGACGCAGCGTGGCGAGAGATTCTCGATTTTCTTGAAAGCCTATAAAACGTGACCAGTATAGGAAAAAAGTGGCCCGGCATGGTTTAATGATGGTATTTCACAGAATAACAAGCACCCGCGCTGCACGTCGATGGGAGTTTACGAACAATTCCTTACTGACTCAGTGCAACATAGCTTTGAATGCGGGTGGATCGCCAATCCGGTAGAGGATGTTTCTACATGGGAGGAAAACCGCAGAAAAAGTCGAATATGTCACAGAAGACCAGGGCAGAATTACTGTAACAGTCACAGTTGAAGGCGACGTTGACGTTGATTGCAGCCGCGTCGGCGAATACTGTTCACCGATATGGACATCCTCGCTTCAGAGGCACCCGAACACGAGCGAGACGCTCCCTCAAAAGCCTTACAACACGAAACGCCATTGCCGGATGATTTGGCTGATTTAGCAGACGCTCCGGAAAGCGCACCAGAAATGCAATAGGTTACTATTCCACAAGCTATATCTGGATACCCTTATTAACAGGGGTGTCTGCGCATTCGACAGGAGGATACGTATGTCGGCTACGCACGTACATTCCGGAAATTGCGAATGCGTTTTTTAACGTCCGCTTTTGCGCGCTTAGGCGACCTTCAATCGGGTAACCCAAGGCCGCTGTAGCACAGCCGAGAAAGCTCCTCATAAAGCCGTTTGAAATTGGCGTTACCATAAGCTGCCTCGGGACTTTCACCCAATTTCCAACCAGCTATTCGGTTCAGTACGTCGTACGGAAGCCCATTTTCACGACAGGCTTCACGGTAGGTATGCCGGAAGCTGTGGAAATCGATATTGGGATCGTTGATGCCGGACTGCTCTTTATAGCGCTTGAACCATTTTCCAAATGACGGTGCGCCATCTTCACGGTCCGGTAACTGCGGAAACAGTTTTTTGCCCTTGGGAACCTTCTTGCAGCACTCATCAAAACCTAAATCGACTACCGTTTTGTGAATAGGTATGCGCCTGTCACTTGATGCATTTTTTACACTGGTTCCAAGGTCGTCGTCACCAGTAATGTGCAAGCCTAGAATGCCGTCCTCATAAAATATGTCTTTTTGCCTAAGTTGGCATATCTCGCGCAGGCGGCACCCGTGAAAGAGCGCAATAAGGGGTATCCAATAATGATGGGGCTCTGTCTCTTTGAATGACCGCCATTCGTCACCAAACAGTGCTTGAAGTTCTTTTGTCGTAAAGGCTCTGCGTTCCTTGCGTTTCTTTTTCTCTGTCGGGTATCGAAACGGCAGGACAGGATTTTTCTGAATGTAATCCATCTTTAAGCACCAATTGAAAAAGGCGCTGAGGGCGTTGAGATAGAGGTTTTTGGTTTTAACTGATAACGGTTCAGCAACACCGTTCTTCACGGGCGCAATCTTCTGTTCAAGCGTCTTTGCGCCATAAGCAGGGCGCTTTGGAAGAAGGTCGAGAATACGCTTCCGATAGTTGAGAATGTCCTGCTTTCCAATGCTTTCCAACGGCGTTTTGGGGCCGACAAACTCAACAAACGTCCCGATACGTGCTGTTGACGTCGATTTATGACGGCCTGATTTTTTCGACAGAGGATCGTTCAAATATTCAGTAACCTTCTCGCCAATCGTAATCTTGTTTTGTGTGTCGATGATTTTATCGAGGACACGTTCGATGCTCTCATCCGAGTATTCTTTAGAAAGATGCTCACGACGCCCTTCCATTCTGGTCAAAGTTTGGTGGGCAATCTCTAAATCAAGTTCGGCTTGTAAGTACGCAAGGCGTTTGTTGGGATCACTGCTGCACTTGTTGTTATGGATGGTACGTCGGCATTGCTCGATGATGTTGCCAAGCGTTTCAATATCAACGTCATAGTTGCCAACTAGAAACTTGCTGTCTTCAAGGGCTGTTTCAAGCATGCCGAACTTGAAGAACGCAATTGCGTCTGTTTGAGAAAGATTTCGAACAAGATTGTTTTCCGGCGTTGCATAGACGTATTCGCCTAATTCATAGTTTCGCCAGTCTTCTTCATTCAGTTCGACGAGGTCGCCGTCTTTGACTTTCCAAACATCGTCATCGACAACATCAATGACCAGCGTTCCACCGTCAGCGCCGGTCAGGGACGGCATCTTTAATTTTGGATCAGTTACCTTGCTGAGAATGGTTTCAAACCAGCCGTTATATTCAGCAGCCCTGACGGCGGCGATCTTTGGATTTGTTGTGCGCAAAGACTTCCAAATCTGTTTGCGCAAGCCCCTTTCTGTACGGAACAAAAAGCGCGCGTGCTCCGGAATGTCTCTCATCCAATAGAGATTGGGAGAGTCCTTTCTACGGACCACATGGACAGGCAGCTTTGGCATGGCGGAGAGAAAATAACGCCACTTGATCTTAACACCAAATCTTAACAGGTAATCTTAAAAGTATGAATAATATCAATGACTTCAAGGGCTGGCGGAGAGAGAGGGATTCGAACCCTCGGAACGCTTGCGCGCTCAACGGTTTTC
>JANQLU010000065.1 GCA_028280445.1 Pirellulaceae bacterium
TATTTAAAATAATTTTTAAAGCTATAAAACTATGTTTTAATTAATTATAATCACTCCAGCACTCATTTTAAATCATTTCTGTGTAATTTAAAATATTTAAAATATTTTATGACTTATAAAATTTTTTCTAAGTTGTAAATATATTTTTTTAGAACTCTAAAATTATTATAATAACTTGTGTTACCTTTATAATGCTTAAAACAATTTATTTTATTATTTGAAATAGTTATAGCACTTTAAAAAATTTATAAGTGACTAATTAATTTGATATCACAGCTAAATAGTTTTTTAAAGCTGTACTTGGTTAAAATTAGAATTATTATTTGTTTTACAAGTCTTAATGATGTCTGTATGCGTTAAAAATAAACTATTTACATAATTGGACCATTTTACAACATATATAGCGTTTTAAAAATTTAAATCTTTAAAACCCTATTTGATAAAGTCAAAAAAAGACTAAAAGTCACCATAAAATTAATTGTATAAAGGAGAAACATCTATTTCTCACATCTTCACAATGTGAGGAGAAAATAATAAAAAAATCCCCAAAGTTTTGGCCATATGTACAATTTTAAATTCATTTTTATCATAGGGTTTACTTAAATTAAGTATCCTTATGTTTTAAGGTTTACAATTAAGCATTATTCTAATAAAACCCTAATAAAATAGGCCATATCTCTCTAGTTTACTAAAAGAAAGGTTTTACTCAATAAAATTTATCAGGGCAATGCGCCAAAATGATTCTTACAATGTAAGGATGATTACCTAAAACGAACCCTAAAGTTTTGGCCATATTTCATCTTTATACTTCATTTAAAGTGTAGGGTTTACCTAAAATTGCTATCCTCAAGTTCTAAGGATGACAAATACAGAATATTGTAGAAAACCCTAACATTATTGGCCATATCTCTCTACTGCCATACCAATAAGTTGAAATTTGACGGTATACTTTAGGGTCAATCACCAAAGTCATCCTTACAATGTGAGGATGAATTAAAGAAGTAACCCCAAAATTTTAGGCCATATTTTAATATAAAATTA
>JANQLU010000070.1 GCA_028280445.1 Pirellulaceae bacterium
ACAGGGGAAGAGCTTTTTTGTCACGACAAAATAGGTAAGAAAGGAAGAATCCCCTCCTGGTGGGACAGTATTTAACGTTCGTGACACTAGCGCCTTGCCGCTTACAGGTCAGGCTGCGTCGTTATTTCGATAGCTCACTCTACCAGAATATCAACACTGTGGCGGAGGCCACGATGCGCCGTGAGGTTCGTGCTGCCACGCTGTTGAACCGGTGCCGTCTGTCAATCGATATTTGTATCGAATGACGTTGCCACCCGCTCCATCTGCTCGGAACAACAATTCTCCGTTGGGGGGTGCACCGAGACATTCCTGATCAACTTCGACAGACAATTGGATACCGCCAAAATCAATGTAAAACTCGGCCAGGCCCGATACTGGTCCCAACGCATTGTCGTAGCGAACTCGCAAAAATTGATCGCCACCTTGAATCAACACGCAATCATTGGCCGCTAATGTGTTAACCGGCGGTTCGGTGTCGTCGTAGTTTCCTCCCGGATCACTTTCGTATTCCGGGGGACGGTCGACCCCGCGGCCACCACCTGTATCGCCGACTCGGTCATCGTCAGAATGACAACATGGGGGAACCAATTGAGAGTCTAAAACGACCGAACGAACGGGAGGCAGGTCAACGACCACCAATTTACCCTCGGTGGTTGGACAGAAACTTCCCAGTGGAATCGAAATGGGAAAAGGCGAATTTGACGTCAGCGAAAATTTGATCGGAATTCGAACTGTTGAGTGTTGGTCAGGATAGTAATAGGCAACGAATGAACGTTGCGCTCCACTTATGACCTGGGCCGTGAAACGCAAATACATTTCACCTGGTTTAATTTGGTCAAAAAAAACGTGATCGATTTTCACTTCAATGTCGCTAATCATGGTAGTCAAACTTCTTTCCGCTGAATTTCAAATTTTGAAAAACACAAACGGTATCACACACAAAAAAACCAAACTGCCCTTTCGTATTCGCGTGCCAACCTCTTTCGTTACGAACAATGCCTTGATCGATGTCTGCCCCATTGATGTTGCCTCCCATCAGTCTTCCGTCTTTGACACGAAATCGGACTTTCAGAGGTTTTTTAGGTTCGACTTCACCGATTACCGTCATTCCGGCACTGCTCGATTGAACATAAGCATGCTGCTTGTCGAATTTCGCGATGGTTCGTCTGACCTGGAATTTGGTCGAGTCGTTACCATCCATCCCGATCAAAAATAGTTGAAGCCAGCCGTCTTTCAACCCAATAAAAAACCCAACGTCACCGTTTGTTGTCGAAAATTTTTCACGGCTGCTGCTGGCGATCCAGCGGTGGTTGATTTCAAATTCCACCCAGTATTCGTCACTGACAGCATTTCCGACTCGGACCAGGGTATTGCGTGTGGCCGAAATCTGGAGTTCCGATGGGGACAGGATTTTGAATTGGTGAGCGTCATCGTTGGTCAATACTGCCACTTGCCCTGCATTGTCGCGAGTGTTGTCCGGTTGGTTTTTGGTCGTTCCTTGAGGTGTGACCGATCCGCGCTTGGGTGAGTTGAAATACCAGATCGCTGCAGCGCCAATGCCGATCAACAGAACCACCGCAATTCCGATTTTCACCAGATTGCCAACCCCGCGCGATGAAGCCGATGACGAGGATGGTCCGATTCGATGAACGGAACTTTCGTCCGGTTCAAATCCATGATCCAAATCATTCAAAACCTGCGCGACAATTTTCGCCGACGGGATCCGTTGATTGACATCTTTGACCAGACACTTGGAAACCAATTGCACCAACGCTTCCGGGATGCCATCGATTTGTTGTTCCAGAGGTTTTAGCGGTCGTTCGAGAATCGCTTCGAACAAAGCCTCTTTGGACTCCGCAACAAACGGTTTCTTGCGGCACAGTAGTTCGTACAGAATCACGCCGATCGACCAAATGTCGGTTCGGCCATCCAAATGGTGAGCGCGTCCTTCGATCTGTTCGGGTGACATGTAGGAAACCGTACCGGCAACCTGGTTACGGACCAACGCTTGATTGGAGTCGTGAATGGCCAGCCCGAAATCACAAACGTACGGTTCGCCGTTTTGATCGATCAAAATGTTGGATGGCTTCAAATCGCGATGAACGAAACCAGCTTTGTGAGCAAAATGGATGGCCTGGCAAACTTTTGACATCAATTCTCGAATTTCGTCAACGGTCGGATCGTGTTGGTTGGCATGTTCGGCAAGTGTCAAACCATCGATCCATTTCATGACCAGAAAGACATTTTGCGAATCGTCCCGGCCGGCTTCGAGAATGGGCACGATGTTATGGTGTTCCAATTTGGCCATCGTTCGGGCTTCGTTGATAAAATCATCGGCCCGTTTGCCAGTCAGTTTTTCTTTTTTCGGAATTTTGATGGCCACGTAGCGATCGAGGATCGAATCATACCCTTTGTATACCGCCCCAAAGCCGCCGGTCGCGACGTGTCCGACGATTCGATATTTTCCAATTCGCAGCGGCGCCTCGACATTTTTGAGGCCAGGAGATTCTTGCTCACCAAATTCAGATGTGAGGGAATCGGAGAATTGTGATGCAGTTGGCCGCGTTTGGATCTGCAACGTTCCGCCACAATTCGGGCACGACGGAGTCGGGTCATCGTCCAGGTTCACCGTTTTCTCGATGTCACAAGAGGCACATGAAAATCGCATGAACGGTGGGCTCCAGAATTGAGGCAAGCGCGGGCACGCTCGAATATCCTAACGTGTTATTGTCCACTGCGGCATGCATTATTCAATGGAACGGTTGGGGAATATCGGATTTTTATCGTACCCCAGTCGTTCCCAGTACGATTCGTTGCAACATGGAGCTAGTTGTCGATGGTTTGATGAACTGTTTGCTGGTCGGTGTGATCGACATTGTCACGCCGGGTGTTGTTTACTTCACTTCTTTTTTTCCACGCTTCCCCAGTTGGCTTTTTATTACCAGGATTATTTTGGCTCCAGTCATTGTCGGCACTTTTGGATCGCGTCGCTTTGAGCACGCTGCGATTGAGCCAGACCAAGGCTAACAGGCAAGCTGCACCAAAACAGGACATGACGAACAACGCGAATTGTGAATAACCCGCAAACGTATCAGAGATTTTCGTGGCTGATTCCCATTGTTGTACGGATTCGATTTTCGGAACAAACAGCAAACTCAGGTAAATCGCCAAAGTCACGGTAAACCAGCCGAACATGCGTTTCGCATTTTTGGCCACCCACATCGATTGAAAATGTTCCACGTATTGACTGATGCCGTCCAAGTATCTGATGATCCAGTAAAACCCAATGGACAAACAAATATTTCCGCTGATAAACAACGCGACAAACTCCGAACTGGTTTCCGACAGTGGCGCAAACCGGGCAAGATTGGTAGTGAACTCGCGGAGGCTCGAGTTGATAAAATGTCCCGACGTCGCAAAGCTCGCCGAATGAACGATCAATGCGATCGCACCGGCGATGAAGACGATACTGAAAAACGCGTACTTTCTGGCCCTCGAATTTTTTGGTGCAAACAAACCGAGAAAAATTCCGGTAAACAAAACTGCCGTTGCTACCGCCATGATGATCCAACTGGGGGTGACCAATTCGCGATCTGCAAACCATGGAATATTGGTTTTGAGAATTGGTTCGAGGAGCAGTGTCGCAATGGCTGCGACTACAAGAAAAATCGCCAGTTGCAGCAAACGTAATCCTGCACGAGTCAATGCGATGCGTTCGCGCGATGATGTTTTTCGCCTAGCCATGTTTTGGTTGATCCACCCCTAAACTTCCAACCAACCTGACGCCAGTTCCTCAGACTAAGCAAGTTTCAAAGTTTCGCAAGAGTCTAAGTCGCTGATCGCCGCAAGTTTTTGATGATATCAGCGCTAAAATGCGGTTGCCGCGAACATATCTCGCGATCGAGCGATATCACAACAGATTTTTTGCTTGCTCGCGGCTTGCCAGCTGCCAGCAGATACGGGCGTAAAAAATAACAAGTCATTGCAGGCTATGACTGCGCCGCGCCAATCGCTTCTCGAAGTGCGGCGATCGACTCAACCGTTGCCCGCTGGACGGCATCTCGCCAATCTCGGCAATCAGACCATTTTTCGTTTTCATAGGCAAAGATGATTCCGCGAGAACTATTGATGACCGCTCCATTGCCAGCGGAATCGAAACCACCAACAACATCTTGGGCCGTACCTCCCTGAGCGCCGAACCCAGGAATCAAAATTGGAGCATTTTTCATGCGTTGTCTGAGTTTTACCAACTGCTCCGGATACGTTGCACCGACGACGGCACCCACAGCACCGTAACCTTGTCCCGAGCAACTGGTTTCTGCCAGTTTTTGTACTTCGTCCGCGACTGTTTCGAACAATGTGTTATTTTCGACCGGCACATCCTGGAATTTCCCACTTCCGGGATTGGATGTTTTGACCAAAACAAAAACTCCGCGGCCATGTTCGAGTGCGACGTTGACAAATGGTTCCAAAGTGTCGACGCCCATAAAAGGATTGACGGTCAGTGCGTCGCAGCAAATCCCATCAATATTCGGATTCAAATATGCGTTGGCGTAAGCTTCGGCCGTTGAACCAATGTCGCCCCGTTTTGCATCGCCAATCACGATGATTTTGCGGTCCGTTGCATAGCGAACGACATTTTTCAAGGCGTTCATTCCAGCCGGCCCCAGTTGTTCAAAAAAGGCGAATTGCGGCTTGACCACAGCGACCAGGTCCGCGACGACATCAATGATTTCGACACAGAATTTTTCATATGCAGCCGCTGCTTGTTCACTGTTTTGGGCTTCAACGCCTTGAGTCAATTCTGGAGGCAATCGTTCAAATCGCGGGTCCAGTCCAACCATCAACGGTGTTTGTTTTAACTGAATCGCCGCCGTCAGCCGTTGCCCGAATGGAATCATGATTTCAGACCCGTTGTGAAAAACTCAATTTCGAATTCTCATTGTAGAAACCCATCGCAACAATTTAACCACCCGTTGACACGCGTAGAGATGGTGAGGGACATGGCGCAAAAGGCAAAAAATGTTTTGGGGACGGAGTTGCAGACTTGTTCGACCGACCCCATGACCGGTTATTTTCGTGACGGCTGCTGCAACACGGGCGGTTCCGATTATGGAGTCCACGTCGTGTGCGCACACATGACCGACGAATTCCTTGCATTTTCGAAACAGGCCGGTAACGATCTCAGCACACCGATTCCAGCCTACCAATTTCCCGGCCTGCGCGACGGCGACCGGTGGTGTTTGTGTGTTCAACGTTGGAAAGAAGCTTTGCAAGCCGGTGTCGCACCGAAAGTCGATCTCCAGGCAACACACATGTCCGCACTGGAATTCGTGGACTTGGAAGATTTACAGGCCCACGCGATCGATGAATCGTGACGGTATTATTCTAGCATCGTTGCAACTGATACAAGCACGACGCGCCAGCGAGTGATTCGACCGCGCAAAACCACTCGCTGGCGCGTCGCGCTCGTAAAATCGTAGGGCCGGTTCTCACCGGCCAATCCAACAAACGACCGGTGGGAACCGGCCCCTACATATGATTTTGCCAATTCGTTAGCTCGACTGAAGTTACCGTTTCTTATACACATCCTCTTTCGATTGCATTTTCCCGTGAATTGAACACCGCGGCAAAAACATATTTCTGGACAATAGCGATATTCAATCGCGTGAAAATGGTCTAAAATACCGAACATACATTTACGAAAGTGGGTCTTTGTTTGTTGGTAAACGATCGCATTGCGAGATTGGTTTACAAACAGCAACAAAACACACGGGCTGTGGCGCAGTCTGGCTAGCGCGTTTGACTGGGGGTCAAAAGGTCGCAGGTTCGAATCCTGTCAGCCCGACTCTGAATTTCTTCGATTTTCCGAGAAGTTAACATTTTTTGTACCGCCCGATGTTAGGGCGTGCGGCAAAACCTCATTAGCAAATTGAGCAGTATTGCCCGAGTTGCTCAATCGAAAGTGGATTTCGGATCGCGAAAAAGTCCGATCAAAAAGTCAAAACTCCCTGCTGTATAAGATAAGTCTTTGGCATTCATGCGGTGAACTAACGGGTTGGCAATCGGAAAGTGATCAAATTTTTAGTTTCCATGAAAAAATGGAGTACTTTTGGATTTCCCCCATTTGAGTTGATTGCAATCCGCAAAGTCTGAGTTACCATCTCAGACGTGAGAAAGCTAGCAAATGGGGGCATCGTGAGTTTGCAGCGATTTTTTTGCGTCAAAACTGCTTGTTTGCTGCAGTTGGTTGTTATCTGTCTGATGAGTTGCTCGACAGTTGTCGGCCAGTATTTTCCGCCGTTGAACGATATCACGACGGGAGTGAATCATATCTCGTCCTCGAACTCTGGCGGGACGGTTTTTACAGGGATCAATATAAACCAGTTGGTTGCGGCGATTCCAGAGCCGAATTCTCTAGGTGTAGGGTTGATGCTGTTGGCGGGTGTTCTGTATCGACGGAAAAGTTTGCCGTAGAGAAAACGTGCATTCGTTTGTTATTGCTCGGGATCGTATGCGTTGAGTCCGATATCTCGGCAAAACCTGCATGCCTCGAAATCGCCATTTTCATCAATGCGATATTCAAGTATGCGGTTGAATTCATCTCTGCTCGAAACTACGCAGGTCCAAACACTAACGGTTTTGCTAATGGAGTTCCCTCCCATCTACAAAGACACCGACCTCGACTTCGGTGCATCTCATTGTTGTTCGTCATTCAGGCGATCGGTGAGTGTCCTGATTCCATCATCCAGAATCTGGTTGATTTCTTCGTCCAGTTTTTCGTTGACTCCGGTTAGGCCATCGCAGACTTTTTTGGCCCATTCGAAATAATCGATCTGTCTCGAAATTGTCCAATCCTTCGGTGGATCGACCAGAATTGATTTTAGGTTGCAAGCTTTGTCCGCGAGTTTGATTTGTTTTGCGCCTGGGCTCTTTTGGGACGCATTCTCGATCTGTAGCCTTTTTCTTTCCGATTTTTCTAAGGATTTGTCATCCGTACACTCCAAGACTAGTCCAAGAACGGAATCTCCAAAGCATTCTCGTATTTCCGCTGCAGTTGTATTTGTGTCCTCGATCGTATCGTGGAGTATCGCTGCTACCAAGATTTCCACATCGTCTACACCGCCAACTCGACTCAGGTATTCAGCAACCTCCACAGGGTGATTGATGTAAGGGGTGGCGTTGCTGTTTTTGCGACGTTGATCTTCGTGCTTCGTGCAAGCAAACAGGACAGATTGGAGAAGTTGATTAGGCATGTTTTTTTGCAAGCCGAATAACGTCAACGATCACCGAGCCGCCGGAGTGATCTATACTTCCAAAACACGCGTTTCGGCGGCTTCACGTGCAACATATTGTAATTCGATTCTATCAGCGTGCAGGCCAGAACTGAGATTTGCAATGAATCTCAACTGAGTCTTCGATCTCATCAAGAAACCGATGTAGGTTATCTTTGTTTTCCTCCGCGAGCAATGTTCGCAGGTCTGGGTTGATAAACATGTAACAGATTTTGCGCGCGTCGGATGCCCACGGATGATTTCCGATTTGTGTAACTGCCTTTTTGTATCGTTTTCGAAGAACGCGTTTAAGCCTGGTTGGTAGTCCAGGTTCCTCCGTTTGCACCAAACCGCGTCGCTGAATTTCCAAGTCGGATTTTTGAATCGTTTTCACCTCTAACAGACATTTTGAGGTCGAGTTTGTCGCCTCGATGTCGGGCAGTTCAATCTGTTGTTCTTGGATCAGTTTTGCACTGGAAAAGCCAAGAAAAATCGCATATTTGTACCCGCGAATCTCATTGACGCATTCAACCAGTTGTGTCCATCCCCTCGCGGAACTGGTTGGAGAAGAAACCGTGCCGGATGCCCTACGTAGGAAATTTGTTCGTGACTGGGGATCCAGAATTGCGATCAAAGAATCCCATTCTTCGAATTGGATTTCGGCACCAGGTGGTAATTCTGGCGAATCGTAAATTCTAAAGTAATTATTGGGATCTTCCGTCTCGCTAGCATGCCAAAGGTCAGCAAGGTTCGGGAATCGCTGAATCAGAGTGGTGTGCATTTCAACATGACCAACGAGTAAGAGAAAGGTTCAGGCGACGCGAATCACGATTACGATAAAACGGGCAGCTGCGGGTTGAGAATTTTCTTCAAAAAACGAGCAGTCAGTGGCTTAGCGTTTATCGCTTTTTTATCCCACGACTGCGGTCACAACGTCGATAGTTCGTCAACAATTTGTTTTGTATTCGACACGGCAGTGGTCAAGAACGGCATGACCAGTTCATTGTTCGTATCAAAGCGAAAGGAAACCCAAGTGATTACCGTTTGTTTGCCCTGCCCCGCAAATACAGCGGGATCGTTGGTTGAGATATTCTGGCCACCGGGAATCACCATGTCGCCCATTTGAATAGACGTGCCCGACCCCATAGAGATCGAGCATCCTTCACCAAGTGAAATGGACACGCCTCCCGATTCGATTTTCAACTGCCGCGTTTCTTCTCGTGTTTGTGGGGTCAACCTCTCGTGCTTGTTTTCATTATTTAAGTCCATGAACAGAGGTAGCCAGCGGTTCTCTGGGGCAGCAAAGTGTTGGTATTCCTCAAGCTGGGTCACGATGTCAGGCCGAGACGCGGAGATACCCGGAATACATGTCTCAATGCGGTTTGAGGCTTGAAACGCGGCGAGGTCTTGGCCAAGGCGAGAATATGGAAAGTAGATTTTGGGATTGGCCCGTGTAGAGCTGCCGTATTTGTCGAATAAGCCGTGCGCGGAAAAATCGAGTGCAGAGCGCAGGTTTTCCATTACGTTCTTAATCTCGACCAGCAGCGTTGACTTGATTGTTGTTTCGGCCAACGACTGGTCGTACGCAGCTTGGAGTTTTGGAATTTCGTTTTCCGCGTGCTCTACCAATGCTCTTGCGT
The DNA here is from genome assembly GCA_028280445.1 of Pirellulaceae bacterium. Lineage (GTDB taxonomy): Bacteria > Planctomycetota > Planctomycetia > Pirellulales > Pirellulaceae > JANQLU01. The sequence continues at coordinate 8,915 of JANQLU010000070.1, forward strand.
CGTCAAAGAAAGCCATTTTGGTGCCGCCTCCTTGGTGGCATAACTAGTTGTGAATCTGCGCAGTCTGGAAGTTTAACCTGCGCGATAGGCAGGCTACACTGCGCCTTCAAATCGTATAATATACCGTCAGGACTACGAGATTGAAGTAACCGAAGTGGCACACAGCGTAAGCGCGACCTGGCCTACTAACCCGATTTTCAATGTCGTCCTCGGTAAATCACTAACCTGTCAACGCATCAATCGTTCCATTGCTGTCGCCAATGGATTCGGTTTTGACTTTCATCTGTTGGAGCATCGTCAAGTAAAGATTGGTTAACGGTGTTTCTTTTTTCACCTTCAAATGACGGCCGGTTTTGATTTTGCCTTGGGCGCTGCCAAACAGGGCGATGGGCAATGCGTGATGATCGTGGCGATTGCCGTCGGCAATACCGCTGCCGTACATGATCATGCTGTTGTCCAATAAAGTTTTGCCGTTAGATTCGCGAATGGAATCGAGACGTTTGAGAAAGTAACTGAAAATGCTGGCGTGGTATTGATTGATTTGGCTGATTTGTTCCTGTTTTTTCTTGTTATTTCCGTGATGCGATATGCTGTGATGTCCGCCGCGAATGCCAAGGTTGCGATACGGTCGATTGCTGCCCGCGTTTGCATACATAAACGTAGCGACCCGCGTTGAATCGGTTTGGAACGCGAGCACAAGCATGTCCATCAACAATTTCAAGTGCTGTTCGTAGTCGCGCGGAACTCCGGCAGGTCTCGGAAAATCAGGAACATGTAATTCTTTTTTGTCGAGCCGTTTCGATTTGGCAATCCGCAATTCGATTTCGCGGATCGCGTGCAAGTATTCTTCGAGTTTACGGTTGTCGGAGGTTCCCAACTCACGGCTGAGCTTCTTGGCATCCTCTTGCACCAGATCGAGGATACTTTGTCGATACGTTTGGCGACTTTCATTTCGCTTCGACTCAAGTCGGTCTTTGTGAGAACCAAACAGCCGATCGAAGACTGCGGCGGGATCGATTTCTTTGGCGACCGGAGAATTTTGATTTCGCCAGGAAATATTGGATGTATAAATGCAGCTGTAGCCCGAATCGCAACGGCCTGCGCGGGCACTTTGTTCTGCGCCAAGTTCCAGCGAAGGCAATCGAGTTTGCTTGCCGATGGCTTGAGCAGCCATTTGATCGACCGAGATTCCGTTTTTGATATCACGGCCCGAAGTTTTCCTTGGGTGTGCGCCCGTCAAGAAAGCCGCAACACTGCGGGCGTGGTCACCGGGGCCGTCGCCCAGTGCCCGCGCACCATTGAGTGTGAGGTTGGAGATGACGTTGAGTTTTTCTCGGAACGGCTCGAACGTTTGCAAGATTTTTGGAAGCTCAAAATCGGATCCGGTTTTGGCGGGCGTCCAGTCAGACATGTGCATTCCGTTGGGAACGTAAAAGAACGCCATCCGTTGCGGAACCGCTGCTTCTGCAGGAAGTTTTGCAATCGCCGTGCTGCCGTGTGCCATCGCTTCGAACATCGGCAAAGCGACCGTTGCCCCGATACCGCGCAACACCGTGCGCCGCGAAATATTTTGTCGTTTGGCGTTCATGACATGCTCCTGTTCAATCGAATCTGCATTAACGCTGACACTACTTGAATCGCTGACGTTTTTGAAATGGATCACTTTCGCAAATCAATTTTATCAGTTCTGAAAATCGATAGTTATGTTTCTTCAGTTTTTCCGCAATATCAACAATGACACAGCGATCTTTTTCGGTCATTGTTCGGCCTGTCGCATAGGTTAACATTTTTTCGACGAAAGCTTCAACAAATTGCTTTTGTTGCGTGGTTGCCAGAAACTTTTGCAAATCGATAGCACCATTGATTTTCGAGCCATCGGGCATTTTGGCGGACGCATCTACTTTTTTGCCTTCGGATTCCGTACGCCAGCGACCAACGGCATCAAAGTTTTCAAATGAAAATCCGAGTGGGTCAATTCGATCATGGCAAATGGCACAGCGCTGATCGCGTCGATGTTGTTCGAGTCGCTCGCGAAGCGTACCTTTGAGTTCCGTTTGATCATCCAGCGCCATCACGTTCGGATCGGGTGGTGGTGGCTCTTGCCCAATCACGTTCATAACCCAAACTCCACGCTTGACTGGCGAAGTCCGATTTGGGTTGGACGTCATCGTCAGGATACTGCCTTGCGTCATGATTCCGCCGCGACCTGTGCCACGAAGGCTGACTTTGCGAAATTTTTTTCCTTTAACTCCGTCGATGGAATAAAAGCTGGCGAGTCTTTCATTCAAAAAAGTGTAGTCGGCCGTCAACAATTCCAGAATACTGCGATCGTTTTGAATAACATGTTCAATCGTTCGACGCGTCTCTTCAAGCATGTCCGAACGAATTTTATCATCGAATTTTGGAAATAGTTTTGGATCGGGTTGGCTTTCGGAAAACAAATCCAACTGCAGCCACTGGCGGGCGAAATGTTCGACCAAGGCGGATGAACGGCGGTCTTTTAGAAGTCGATCGATTTGTTGGCGAACAATTTTTGGGTCATCGAGATTGGACTGAAACGCTTGGGTCAATAGGTCGGTATCAGGCGTCGAACTCCAAATGAAAAAACTGATGGAGGTCGCAAGTTCGTATTGTGAAAGCCGTCGCGGTTTCCCATTTTTGGGTGCGGGAGCCTCGACCTTAAACAGAAAATGAGGCGAAACAAGAATGGCTTGCAGCGGAATGCGAATCGCCAACTCGAAAGACTTTTCTTTTTTGATCGCCATATCGAACAAACTCAGCAGTCGATCGATTTCTTGTTGAGTCGCTGGTCGGCGAAAAGCCCGGGAAGCGAAACGACGAAGAATTTTTTCAGCAACGGCGCGTTTGTTTTTTTGTTTGGCAGGATCTTGAAAAATGATTTTGCGATGACCTGGTGGAAGCGCTTTTGAGTTCAAACGCTCAGGGCCGCTGATCTCAAGCGGCTCGAATATCAAATTGCGATCGCGTTCGCTCCGTTTGGCGCGAGGATTGTAGTAATCGTTGGTAAATGACAAACCGATTTCGCGAGTACCTTTTGGCAACCTGACTGAGACATCAACCGTTGAATTTTCAGTGCGACGCGGAATCGTCCATTTCTTAATCGGCTTGCCGTCGATCAAGATTTCTGCAGAGACACCGTCGGGACCCGCATGGACTGCGACTGCATTGACTTTCAGTTGATACTTTCCGTTTTGCGGGATTCGAACTTGATGCGTGATGGTGCCGCTCATCGACAGGAACATGTTTTGATTCACTGGTCGACTGCCGCGACAAGGTTTGAATTTTGCAGCCGACAAAGTTTGCTGGAGCGTAAGACTTCTGGGGTCGACGATGGCTCGTTCGGTGATTTCTTCTGCGGCCTTTAAATACTTTTCCAACAGAATCGTTGGCAGCGACAGCGTGTCCGCCAGGTTGTCAAAGCCACTGCCGGTATCATCGCCGGGAAAGTCTTTGGCGGGTTGATAGTCGACGCCTGTCAGTTCGCGGATGGAGTTTCTGTATTCGAATCGGTTTAGTCGACGCAACGTGACCGTGCCGGCAGAAGGTCGAGCCAAACAGTCGTACTCGTAAAACAGTTTTTCCAACCACTGGACGACGAATTTTCGATCCGATTTTGAAAAATCGTGTTTCTTTTGCGGCGGCATAGATTCGCTGCGAACCGCTTGAAGAGCCAATTCCCAATGTTTACGGTCTTTGAGAATTGCATCGATGCCTTTTCCGGTTGACAAATCGATGTCACCTTCGGGCTCGTCGCCATCGTGGCATTCTGAACAATTCGTTTTTATCAGCCTTTGAATTCGCGAGAACGATTTTTCAAGTTCGGTACGAAGTTCGATGGCCTTGGCGTTTTTGGGGTGTTGCGTGAACGCGGATTGGATAGTGACGCCGGACAGGACGATTAACGCAAGCGCAGAAACAACAATTCTGGAAAAGCCGATTTTGTAGATCACGTTATTACGCAATTTCGTTGAAACATTTGTATCCGACGATTGAAAGGGCTTAACGTTATTTTAAGCGAAATCGCGTGATGGTTGTACGTGATTGTTAAAGAAGTTTTTTACCGTTTGAGCAAATTTGCCGAGATTTAAAGTCTTGAGGAACTGATATCTGCAGACGATTTTGTTTGATCGGCCAGTGGGAAACGGCCCTGCTTCCCTCGATACTTTGCTGACGTTGACAGGATTTACAGGATCAACAGGATGTCACGCGCACTGATCCTGTCAATCATGTCCATCCTGTCAACAAAACGAAATCGTAAGGCCGGTTGCCATTAGCCAATCAACCAAACTGGGGAATGGTTTCCGAGAAACACGGTGCCACTACGGGGCGCAGAGTTTAGTCTCAGTCTCGCGTTTTGGGGAGCAGCTCGAACTGTGGATCTAAAAAGTAATGCTTGTCTCGAATGAGACGGGCGTCAAAGGCGGCTTTGGGGTCCCACGTTAATTTGAGGCTGTAGCCATTGTCCATTTTGATTTCTACCCAATCGGGATCGTCATTGTGCCAAATCAGTTTGACCGGGGCTGCAACATTGCCAATCAAATGGACAGGCCAGCCGGTGTATTGCGTGGGACGTTTGCCGTCAGCGGAAATGGTACCAGACCACGACGGTTTATCGTCCAGCAAACCGCGCGAATCGTCGATGCTTACGACCATTGGGGAATCGGGATCTCGTACGGTCAGGACGTCATTTTTGTTGGTCGAGGCGGAGTTGATCACTGAATCGACAAAGAACCAGCAAGCGAAAGCTGTGTTTGTGAGCAAGCAGAGGATCGCGACAATCAAGACGGTTTTCAGTTTCGAGTGGGAAACCAACCACTTGGAAGCAATGAGGACAATGGCGATAAAAAGCTGAACAACTCCGGGCACGAGAATTTCGAGTGTTGGGATAAAAACGAGCGAGATCATGAGCCAGGATAGTGCTCCCGACAACGCGAGGCTGCCGACGATGAAACAAATCCACCCCCAAATTTGAGGCTGTGTGTTGTCTGCAGTTCGGTTTTGTAAATCAGTCGATTTTTCCATCGGGCTCGACCACGTGGAATTGAATTAGTTGTTTGGATATTGTCGGGCAATTCAGGGTACGACCAAGACAACCGAAAAGCAAAAAGAGACCGGTTTCTTTCGGTAGAAAGCAACAAAATTCCCCTGAAATCATCAATTTTTCGCCGTGGCCTTAAAGCGAAACTTGGCCGCGATTACAATAAAACTTGGCGCAGCTAACAAAAGGTTGGCGCATAAAAAATAACGAATCGCTACGGCCTCGGAGCAAATAAAAGTTCAAATTGGAGAACAGAGATGAAGAGTTTGTTGACCACCGGTTTAGGATTCGCTTGTCTGACGATGTTGTTGTCAAGTTCATTCGCTCAAGATCCTAAACAAGAAAAAGTTACAAAAAAAGTTGACGTTCCGGTTGTCCCTAAAACCTCAGTGCTTGACAAAACGGAGGTCGCTCCTCCGGTACTTGCCGAGCCCAAAAATCAACAGGCCACTGATCCTGTCGTTGTCGGGCCACAGCAATTGGTGCCAGGCTCGGTCTCTTTCCACAGCGTTCCTAATTGTTGCTGTGATCCATGTTGCAACGATAAAGTAGATGTCGCTCTGTGTTTGACCGATTGCGATTGTTGCGTTCACAAAGTTTGCGTCAGAATTCCTTGTAGTTGCTGCAATCATTTGCCAACGGTCAAATGGCGCGATGGAATCCTTGGTCGAAAAATTGCAATCCTGTGTTGGGAATGCTGTGACTATTCGGTCAAAGTAATCGTCAATCGATGTGGCGATGTCCGAGTGCGTTATCACTTTCTGATTGGATAGTTGGTAGCGGGTAGGTGGTAGGTCGTAGCAGGTAGGGCCTTGTCCGCAGTTGTAGTATACAAGTCTCACACAGAGTGATTGGCCTGCGTGAGATTTTTTTTTGCAACGCTCGTCAGTGTTTGTTTGTATGACTCGTCGGTCTTATTGCAACACCGACAATCGAACTGCACGCTGGCATGAAAGTGAAGGCCCACCCCTTATGTTTTGATTCAACATTTTGGGTGCCACTGGCTTTGCCAGTGCTGTGGTTGAATGGTGGTCGTTAAATACTTTAATTGAACAACTGAACAAAAAATGTGAGTCAATGTGCAAATCACTGGCAAAGCCAGTGGCACCCGCGCGACTGATACGAGCGCGAAGCGCCAGCGAGTGGTTCGACCGCGCAAACCACCCGCTGGCGCGTCGTGCTTATCAAGAACATCAAGCGAAGACTCCCGCTCCCTTTTTTCTCAACCTTTTTTCCCAACTATCAGGTTGCCTCGAGAATGCTTAAGCCATAAAATTACTCGCAGTTGGGTTTGGTCGGGCGACCGGCCAAGGCAACGGTCAACGGCACCGGGTCAGGCGCGAGAGTGAGCAGCCCACCGTTGGTTTTTTTCGCCCCATTTGGATGGGGCTTTTTTTGTGCGCTGTCTGTGGTGGCGGGCATCCGGTTTACTCAATCACCAGCTGAATCTCGGTCACGTATTTATTCGGATTTCCTCGGAAAATCATTCCGGGCCCTTTTAAAAACACTTCGCGCGTCGGCAGCACCGTGGACAAATTGTTTTCTCTCAAATAGGTGAACAATTTTGCGTAAGAGTTACCGAGGCTTTCGTACGGGCCAACATGCTGGAGACACACCGCCTGGCATTCTGGCAACTGGCGAACGGAGATCCCTGCGGCATCGACTTGTTTGCGGATTTGAAACAAAGGCTCAAAATCGGCGTCGTCTTCTTTAAACTCTCCGTCGTAATACAAACACATGGCTGGCCCGGCGATGTATCGACCAAGGGCTGAACCGAGTTGCGAATACGCTTTGCCAAACTCAGAATACTTGCCGTTCATCCGGATTCCGCCGACCAACACGGCTGGCAGCTGGCGAATTTCTATGGTGTTGGAGACGTTGTCCACCTTTTTTTGCTCACGTTGTTGCGAGATGACTTTTTCAATTTTCTCAATGATTTTTTCCTGTTTTCGCAACCGTTGCTCCGTTTCCTGTTTTCGTTTTTGCAGCAATTGGAGCAAGTCTTCGTCTTGATCGTACTGGGCCAGGATGGATTTGATTTCTTCGACAGAAAACTCGAGACCGCGTAATTTGGAAATGACTCTGGCCGTTTCAATATTGCGATCGTCGAAGAAACGATATCCGGAACCAGGTTCGATATGCGCCGGTATCAGTATTTTTTTCTCGTGATAGAACCTGATCGTTTTTACGGTCAGGCCCGTGATTTTTGAGAATTCGCCAATGGAAAACACAGCAAGCTATTTCGATTTACTTGAAAGAAATTCTTCGACGGTTTGCCCGAACGTTTGGGGGCTATCATCATAAACAAAGTGACCTGCAGGAGTTTTCTGCTCGTCCCGTTTTATTTTAACAAACTTGGAATCTTTGATGGGCTGATACGTTTCGCTGCCTGCCATTGCCAGATGATCGTCTTCACCTACCAAGATTAATGTCGGTGCCGTAACTTGAGTCAAAGCCTCACGATAATCTTGCGCACGACCATTGCTGAAATACAAGGCAAACACTGTCCAGCCGCCACACTTGGCGCCAGCCTCGATGTCTTCCGTTGAATATCCCATTGCCCCGACGAGATAGTGCCCCAATCGCATATGAAGATCAGCTAACTCTTCGTCGGATTTTGAAAATATTTTGCCAAAGTCAAAATACTCCTTCACGACTTTGTCATAGGGTTCTTTTTCATCTTCGGTAAGTTTTTCACGAGCCAGGTCGAACAGATTTCGTTGGTCATCAGGAGGCGTCAAAACTCCTGCAGGTGCGACCAGGATCAATTTGTTGACGCGATCTGGAAATTCCGCAGCGTAAAGTGTGGCGATAAAGCCTCCGTACGAATGTCCAATGATGGTTAATTTTTCCCGACCAAGGATTTGTCGAATGCGCTCGATGTCTGCAATCTGAGCACCCAGCCCAAGTGTTTTTTCGAGCGTCTTCATATTTTGATAGTAGTTTTTGCTCTCAAACGTCGTAAACGGTCGCGTTGATTTGCCGCACCCGCGTTGATGGTAATAGTAAAACTTGTAGCGATCGGTCAATTTGTCCAACGCTTTCCAGGCAGAGGCATAGGGAATTCCCGGGCCACCATGCACGATCAAAACAGGTTCGCCGTCACCATGTGCTTTGAAACTCAACCGAATATCATCTTCGACTTTCCAGACCGACGGATCAGTTTGCTCTGGAGGAACCAACGGCCCACGAAGATTTTTTTCGGCGGCAACGTCGCCAAGATGGTAGAGGGGCTGTTTCATCATCCAGTTCAGATACAGTCCGCCAGCAACAGCGAGCAGGATAAAAACTACCAGCGCAACCAGAGCGATCTTGATCAACATTTTCTTCATCCAAATTCCTCGTCGTGTGATTTACGAGCAAGTTTAAGGTCTCCCCTAACGGGAGAGTCAATCGCTCAACAAGAATTTTTTAATGAATGTCGTTGTTTTACACTTTTTTGTCGGATCAGTAGGGCCGGTTCCCACCGGCCAATCCAATAACTCAATGCTGGTAACGAAAATTTCATGCATTAAATAAAGCGTCTTGATGTAGAACCTCGTGGTGCCACTGGCCTCTGCCAGTGATGAGGCTGGATATTGGTTGGCAAGTACTTAATTGAACGGAAAAGCCATGAGTCAATGTGCAGATCACTGGCAGAGCCAGTGGCACTCGGCGAGGCCAATCCAATAACTCGGCCGGTGGGAACTGGCGCTACGCAAAGATGCAATTCCATTGCGCCATTAAATTTATTAATAAACTATGAACCTCTACCCAGCCCGCGTGCCATTTGGAATGGGCTTTTCAGCCACGGCCAGGACCGGCGTAAGTTTGTCTGCATACCCAATGTCGAATAGCATACCTTCGGAAAGTACACCAGTCATTTTTCGAGGCTCCAGATTGACAACAAACAACGCTTGCAAGCCAACAATTTCTTGCGTGTTCTCACGTTCGTTTTTCATTCCCGCCAGAATCGTGCGTTGATGATCGCCAAAATCGACATCGAGCTGCAGCAATTTGTCAGATCCGGCGACTTCGCCAACGCTTTTGATAGTTCCGACACGGATATCGATTTGCTCTAACAATTCAAAGGCAATGGTTGGTTTGACGGGGGCCGGTTGAAATGTGTTTGACATCGACGAGTGTTTCCCAAAAGTTGGACATCCGAAACAAAGCGTTTTAGAATACGTCTGATAACCATTCGATTCAATCAGCAGGACGAGCTATGACTTTCCATCGCGTATGTTTATGTTGTTCAATTGTCTTTTTTTTGGGATTTATCGCGGATGCTTGTTGGGCACAAGAGAAATTAGATTATGAGCAGCTGTGGAAAGATCTTGAGAAAAGCGAGCCAGATTCAACGGTAGCCATTTTGAAATTGGCTCAACAGCCGGAGGAGACGATCAAGTTTTTAAAATCCAAGTTGATTCCATTAATCCTGGAAAAGGAAGAGTTTGAGAAATTGATGAAACAACTCGGCGACAAGGACGAGAAGACTTGGAGAGCGGCCTTTATCAAACTCTCATATCTCGATCCGCGGCTTTTCACCGACTTGGAGAGTCTGATGGACCGGTTTGAAGAAAACCCAACAAGAAGTCGGTTGGTTGAAATACTCAGCGACGTGGTTCCAGGGACGTATGCCGGCAAAGACATTGCGCTGCGCAAAACAGGAAACGGCAATTATAATTTTTCCAGTGGCGGGTCGTCGTGGTGGGCGGAAGGGAAAATCGAGCGGCTCAATTCCCAGGCCTTTTTTCTGAAGAAAAAATGGCGTCGTGCTACTCGCGCAGTAATTTTGTTGGAACATTTCGGAACCCGTGATTCGATGCGTGTATTGTTGCGGCTGTCGTCAGGTCACGAAAAAGCACAGCCAACACGAGTTGCCAAGGCTGCGGCGATGCGACTCAAGGCAAAGCTAAAAAAAGAAAAATCTGACGCGGGCTAAGTCGCAGCGGTTGCCAGGTTAGGCTGGTATTTGCGATGAAACGATCCGTCAGCCAGGCACCAGACGTAATACCAGTGCAACGCTAATCCGCCGAGCACAAATAAATGAAACGTTTCGTGTGGCCCCCAGACCATATCAATCAGGATGGGCCATTCAAGTGCGTTAGTGAGTGCGCCGATCGAATAAAGTACGCCGCCCAAAAAAACAGGCAGAATCGCGCGCGGCCCAAACTCTTTCCAAACTAAATATGCCGAGTAACCACCGATCCAGCCGATGCCTAAAAAAATTACCGAACCAACAATTCGCGGAATTTGATCAAAGAAAATAGATCGCAACACAATACATGGAACCGTGATGGTCCACAGCAAAGCGATGATCACCCATCGACGCCAGTCTTTGAACAACAACCCGTGAACCGCTGTGAACGTACTGGCAATCAAAACAAAAATTGCAGCCACGTCGAGTCGCAGCATCACTTTTCGCGCGACCCAATCGCGTCCCATCATGTGGTAAACAAAACTCAATGACAGGAGCGTCAATGTCGCGCAGGCAAATTGCAAACAATAAAAAAAAGCGACTTTTGAACGACGCGCACTAACCAATAAAAAAATTGAAAGTACAAAAAAAATGGCCGTGCCCGCTAAATGCGAGATGCTGGCCATCGGGTCACAAAACCCACCGATTGAATACCATTGATCCATTGAATTGTTATCGTCCGTGAATTTCTCAAGTTGCGATAATTGTTCCGCCATGCACGATGGCAAATAAAAGATTCCAGGTCAAGTTGAGACTTTGGCCTGTCACCAAAATTATACTTGAACGACGGCTGAACAACGATGGCGTCCTTGGGAAAATTACCGTCAACGACTGGACGTGCGATCCAGTTGACAATCTCATGAGCGATTTTCGCCGCGACGAATCGATGTTGGGCTCGCCAGTGTAACATTTGCCACGTTCGTCAAATTTGAAATTACCGTGTGCTCGAGCGCGCATAAAAAAACACGGGCCGCCCGTTGCCCGTGTTCTCTTTCCAAAGTTTCATTTACCGTTTGAATTTGTAAATGTTGACATTAACTTTGGTATGTTTGAGTTTGTGAAAATGTCGGTGATGCCAATTCCAGCAACCAGCGTTATGTTGAACGAGGTAGTGATAAGGCATCCATTGGTTTCCGTACAGCACCCAGTATTGATTGTTGTAGATGCAGACGCGATATGGGAAATTCGTCCATCGGTAATATTTCAAATTGTAAAAGTATTTTTGGTTGACGTTTTTGTAGTAATACTTGTTGCCAAATTTGACGTGATGGATGTTTTTGAATTTGTAATTGTTATTAAATTTGTAGTTGTTGTTGAATTTTTTGTATTTGAAATTGTTGTGCCCGGTATTGAATTTGATCTGAATACCGCCGCGTCGGTTTCCGCCGCCTTTCTTTTGAGCCGAAGCTTCGGTTGCCAGTGCGGTGATGCTGAGTGCCAAAAGTCCGATGATTGTGAGTGTTCGTTGCATTTTTTTCTCTTTTTGAAAAAGTGTTGATTGTTGGTTTCAATACTTAACGCAGCGGGACATGCGGAAAGTTGTTACAGATAATTTCAAAAAATCGAAATTTATCGAGAAAACCCCTGTTTTTACAGGGTTTGGGCCATGCCCGGATCGGCGGTGTATCAACTATGATGGAACGATACACCGATTTTTTTGCCAGGAATTTTGATGATGTTGAGTTGTCGTTTGCGATGTTTGTTGTGCTGTATTTTTGCGATCCTGACGACCGGACACGGCACCAATGGGCAAGATGCGAAATCACGTGTGGATAAGCAAAATCCCCAGTACCTGTTGCCGCTGCCCGAGGCCAAGCTGGACGCAAAAATTCCAACGAGCAAGTCCGTTTTGCGATACGCCTGGGGTGACGATATTTCGAGTCATGCCCAAGTCGAGGTCTATTTGCGGGCTTTGGCCAAAGCGGCTCCGACGAAAACCAAACTCGTTCAATACGGAACATCTCAGGCTGGACGCTCGCTCAGTTATTTGGTGATTTCGTCTCCCGAGAACATCGCGAAATTGCCAACCGTGCAAGCTAACAATCTGAAACTGGCAGATCCGAGAACGATTAAAGCGGAACAAGCGAAATCGTTGATCGAAAACTCACCTGCGGTCATTTGGTTGGCCTATTGCGTACACGGCAATGAGATATCGCCAACGGATGCAGCGCTGCTAACCGCGTATCACCTGGTCGCCGACACGAGGCCGGAAACCAAAAAACTTCTGGAAGATCTCGTTGTCATTATTGATCCGCTGCAAAATCCTGACGGCCGCGATCGATTCGTTAACGCTTATCGCGATACGCGCGGAGTTTTCGATCAGCCCCACAAACTGGCCAACGAACGTGCCGAAGTTTGGCCTCGAGGGCGATCCAATCACTATTGGTTCGATATGAATCGGGATTGGTTTCGGCACAGTCAGAAAGAAGTCAAACACAAAGTTGCGGCGTATCTCGATTGGAATCCCCAAATCTATGTCGACGCACATGAAATGGGATCGGACAGCACGTTTTATTTTCCGCCACCAACCGAACCTAAAAACCCGTTTTTGTTGCCAAAACAACATCAATGGTTTGGCAAACTCGGTAAATATCAGGCCAGCTGGTTCGACAAGTACGGTTTTGGATATATGACTCGCGAAGTGTTCGATGCATTTTATCCGGGCTACGGCAGCGAATGGCCAACGCTCCAAGGCGGTCTCGGAGTTTTGTGGGAACAAGCTTCGGCCCGCGGTCGAGTTGTCAATCGCAGCGATCAAACTCGGTTGACGTATCACGACGGTGTCAGAAACCACTACATTAGCGGCATTGCGACATTGCTGTTTGCCGCCAAGAATCGAATGCAGTTGTTACAAAATTTTTATGACACCAAAAAAAGCGCGATTCAGTTGGGCATCGATGGCCCCGTCAAACATTACTTTGTACCCAGAAAAAATCGTCCTCAACGCAGCGTTCGGTTTGTACAAATGCTGCGGCGCAATGGCATCGAAGTCCGCGTGCTGAACAAAGATCTGTCGGTCGAATGTACCGATATCAAAAATGCAGAAACAACCTTGCGCGTGATTCCCAAAGGCAGTTTTCACATCCCTGTCGCGCAGCCAACAGCGCGACTGCTGCGAGCTTTGTTGGATCGCAAAGTTGAAATGGACGAAAAATTCTTGCGACGGCAACTCGAACGCAATCAACTGCGCTTGCCGGACGAAATCTACGATGTTACGGCGTGGAGTATGCCTTTGGCTTTTGACGTGCAATGTCTGGCGCTCGGAACAACGTCACAAGTCGACAGTGTTGCCTGGAAACCAGGTCAAAAAAGTGCGAGCAAGGTTGCTAACGCAAAAATCGCTTATTTGATTCCTGGAACCGATGGAGCAATTCGCGTGACGTCGGAGCTGATCAAACAAAACATACGCGTGCATGTCAGTGACGAAAAATTTCGAATCAATGGGACGAATTTTGAACGGGGAACGCTGATCGTCAAAATCGCGGGAAACCCTGCGGGAGTTCACGACGCTGTCAAAAAAGTTTGTCAAAAATATTCAGTGGCCGCTTTTCCAACCGATACTGCTTTCGTCGAATCGGGAGCCCATATGGGCGGACCAAAAGTCAAATGGGTCCGGCCACCGAAAGTTCTGCTGGTTGTGAATCGGCCGACCAATTACTCGTCGGGGCACACATGGCATTTGTTTGATCATGTTTTGAATTATCCAACAACGCGCGTCCGCGGCACAGATTTGCAACGAGTGAATCTCAGCAAATTTAATATCGTTGTGTTGCCGGACGGTCGATACGGCAGCACCAGCGGGTTTGGTGAATCGACTGCCAAAAAATTGAATACTTGGATCGCCAGCGGCGGAACATTGATTACTTTGCGCGGAGCAACCGAATGGGCTGCCGGCGAAAAAGTAAAACTGATCAAAAATCAAATTATCAAACGGGTTGTTTCACCGGCAAAAAAATCGACGGACAAAGACGCTACAGCAAAACCTGAAAAAGTGACTCCTGACAATGTACCGGGTGCCTTTTTTCGAGCCAACGTTTTTCAAAAGCACTGGGTGACATTTGGCAGCCGTCCCAATTTCGACGCGTTTTATTCCGGGCGTCTGATCCTTTCGCCGACGAGTGAAACGGCTGGTCGGTCTTTAGTCTCTTTTGAAAAACGCGACAAATTGTTAACGAGTGGGTTTTGCTGGCCGACCAGTCTGGATCTGCTTGCCGAAACACCTTATGTCGTTTATCGCCGGGTCGGTCGTGGAAATGTCATCGCCTTTACCGACGATCCGAATTTCAGGGCGATGTACCCAGCGCTGCAACGATTGTTTATCAATGCTGTCATGTTTGGTCCCGCTCACGCGTCGATCGATTGAGGATCGGCGTAGGGCCGGTTCCCACCGGCCAATCCGAAACGTTATTGAAGAACCACCCGTTACCGCACATCTGTGTCGTTTCTAGCCCCTTACAGACAAAGGAAATTTTTTGTACTGCACGCAAATCATAACCCGACGCGTGAGTGAGGGACCACGAATGTTACTGAACTCAGGGTTGTTTCTGGTCCCTCGCTCACTAGGATTTTGCATCAAACAAAAAATCGCAACCCGAAACGTCAGTGAGGGACCACGTTTCACCGTACATCAGCGTAGTTGTGGTCCCTCGCTCACGCTTCGGGTTACGATTGTAGGAAGTCGATGATGTGAATTAAAAAAAAACTGTGCGAAATCGCCTACGATGCTTAACGCACTTGTATTGAAACGATCTGTTTCGCTAAATTCGTAACCTTCGAGTATTTTCTTTAACTGGAAAGCAACCGTTGCCAGACAAACCAAAACTCACCGTTGGCGGCGTTCCCGAGCATTTTAATTTGCCATGGCATCTTGCTTTGGAATCCAAATCGTTTGATTCGCTCGACGTCGATATCGAATTTGCAGAATATCCAGGCGGTACCGGAGCGATGACGGCGGCAATGTCGTCGGGTGAATTGGACATTGCGCTATTGCTGACCGAAGGAGCGATTACCAATATTTTGCGCGGACACAACAATCGGATTGTAAAAATCTATGTCGATTCTCCTTTGATTTGGGGCATTCATGTCGCTGCCCATAGCGAGATTCAAACGGTCGAGCAAATTCGAGACAAAGTGTTTGCCATTAGCCGCGCCGGTTCCGGGTCGCACTTGATTGCGATTGTCGATGCCAATGAACGCGGTTGGCCCACATCGAATATGAAATTTTCGAAAGTCAACAATCTCGATGGAGCTCGTGAAAAATTGGCCAACGGAAAAGTCGACGTTTTTCTTTGGGAGCGCTTTACAACACAGCCGTTTGTTGACAACGGTGAATTTCGCCGCGTCGGACAACGTACACCGCCCTGGCCTGCCTTTGTTGTATCGGTCCGTGAAGAAATCTTGCAAACCCATGCTGCCGCGATTCGGCAAATGCTCGAACAGGTGAATAGGTGTTGTTCCCAACTCATGAACCATCCCGACGCCATTGATATCATTGCCAGTCGTTATCAACTTCGCCACGAACAGACGCGCGAGTGGTTTCAATTGGTCAAATGGAATACGGATTTTGAGTATTCCGAAAAAACTTTTGAACAGGTGATCCGTTACCTCGAAAAAGTGAATATCATTGAACCAACGAATCGCCGTCCGTCTGAACTGTGGTACGAATTGTAGCGGACTCAATCGTCGATTTGATCGGTAAAGTTCCTCGACGTATTTGTGCCACGATGATGATTGGTCGTTGATTCCAGTTTGCAAAATCTACCGATTACTCAGAAAAAATTTTTACCTGCAAGGCTCTCCCGTGATCCGATTTTTTGTTCTTTTCATATTGGTAACTGTTTCAACCGTCCACGGCCAGGTTTCAAAACTGTCCTCCAATCCGTTTGAAACGAAAAAAATCAAGGAAGACTGGCTCATTTCGAATACGAAATTTCGCGCTGGTCTGTTTCGCGGGCAACACCCAGATGAAATCGTATTGAGCAATGGCATTATTTCACGCACATTCCGCCTGAGTCCCAATGCGGCAACGGTTGCGTTTGAAAACTTGCGCAGCGGTGAATCAATCATTCGTGGAGTCAAACCGGAAGCTCAGGTTGTCATCGACGGAAAAACATACGCGGTTGGAGGTTTGATTGGACAGCCCAACTACGCATTTTTGAGAACTCAATGGCTCGACAAGATGAAATCGGCCCCTGGAGCGCTGAAGTTTTCCAAATTTGAAATCGAAAAACCGACGGCCAGGTTTGCCTGGAAGCCCAGGCGTTTGGGACACATTACCGACGAAGCTTTGAAGCCAATTTGGCCTCCAGCGGCGTTTCAGTTTCGGCTCGAATTTCGCAGCGGCACCGACGACTTTACCGTGTCCGTCCACTACAAGATGTATGATGGGATTCCCGTATTGAGCAAATGGATCACGGTCAAAAACACGTCGAAAAAACCAATCACGGTCGATCGATTTACCAGTGAAATTTTAGCGGTCGTCGAACATGACAGTCGTGTTGAAACGCGCGACGCCGTGCCGTTGCCTCGGCCGCAGCAATTGCACGTGGAAACGGATTTTGCATTTGGAGGAATGACATCACAAAATGCCAACCGACACGTCGTCCATTGGCGTGCCGACCCGCAATATAAAACTCAAGTAAACTACACGCGTGCGACGCCCTGCATGCTTGTGGTCAAACCCACCTACGGTCCGCAACAAAAAATAAAGCCGGGTGAAACTTTTACCAGTTTTCGAACTTTTGAATTGTTCTACGATTCGACCGAACGTGAACGCCGCAGTCTTTCATTGCGACAAATGTACCGCGTGATCGCACCCTGGGTATTAGAAAATCCGTTGATGCATCACATGCGGGTGGCCAAACCGAAAGCTGTACGAACCGCAATCGATCAAGCGGCCGAAGTCGGATTTGAAATGATCATTCTGTCGTTCGGCAGCGGATTCAATATGGAAAATGATTCGCCAGAATATTTGAAACAGTGGAAGGAGATTCGCGAATATGCCGACTCCAAAGGTGTCGAGATCGGCGCGTATTCGTTGCTGTCCAGCCGACGCATTGGCGGCGGCAATAACATCGTCAGTCCCAAAGGCCAGCGGCCAACGCATGGCAACTGCCCTGCCCTGACCAGCAAATGGGGCCAAC
This sequence comes from Pirellulaceae bacterium, assembly GCA_028280445.1. Classification (GTDB taxonomy): domain Bacteria; phylum Planctomycetota; class Planctomycetia; order Pirellulales; family Pirellulaceae; genus JANQLU01. Next base: position 26,076 of record JANQLU010000070.1, read on the forward strand.
AATACTATCGCAAACTTTATCAGTTTTACGAGAAAACTGGTTTTGATTTACTCGAACACGATGGTCCGTATCCAGGCGATGTCGATGTTACGGCGAGACCGCCGCTGCAAACGGGTATCAACGATTCGCGCTGGGTCCAAGGCAATATTGCCAATCGATTTTATCAGTGGTGCGCTGCACGGGGCATCTATATCAACGCACCAGACTATTACTACCTCAACGGCACCAACAAATGCGGGATGGGGTATCGCGAAGTCAATTGGTCGTTGCCTCGTTCGATGCAAGTGATTCACACGCGACAAAATATTTACGATGGAACATGGTACAAAACGCCCTCGATGGGTTGGATGTTTGTACCGCTGTCGGAATACCACGGTGGCGGTCAGGCGGCAACGATCGAACCTCTCGACAAACACCTCGACCACTATCGGCAAATGCTGGAATCCAATTTGGCGTTTGGTGTACAAGCCTGTTACCGCGGGCCGAGGTTATATGACACTCAGCGAACCAAACAATTGGTCCAATCCAAAGTCCAATGGTTCAAAAAGTACCGACAGATTCTGGAAAGTGATTTGATCCATGGTCGTCGCGCAGACGGCCGTGACCTCGATTGGGTTTTACACGTGAACCCGAAACTGAAAAACAAAGGGATGTTGGTCGTTTTCAATCCGCTTGACCGGGCAATCAAGAAAAAAATTACCGTCGACATTTATTACACCGGATTAACCGACACGGTCAAAGTGCGCGAGCGCGACAAAATAGAAACGTCGCACAAACCCAATCGCCAGTTTGAGATCGAAATCGAAGTTCAAATCGAACCAGGACAAATGAATTGGTATGTGATTAAGTAGATTCGTGAGCCTTGATCTTACAAGCACGGGTGCCACTGGCCCCAGCCAGTGATTTGCACATTGACACGGTTTTCGTTCAATTGAAGTGCTTAACAATCCCTATCCGGCCACATCACTGGCGTAGCTAGTGGCACCCGCACGGTCGAACCATTCGCTTGTGCTTCGTGCTTGTATCGATCCCTTATCGACGCATCACCCCAAACAACCTCGGAGTTCGTATTTCTGCGGCAATATCGCTGTGTTCTGTTTTGCACGATTTTCTTAAAATTCATTTCATTCGACGGTGTACCTCGCACTGATTCAAGAAAATCGTCTGAAAAATTTGACCCATCCTTCCCTCCATCAAGCAAAGCAACATTATGAAATCGATGAAGTCAATTCTTCCATTCGCAGTTATCATCCTGGCGACAACGCCAACGATTTCTTCCGGCCAAGGGAAAACGTTCGAAGGAAAGCTGAAACAAATTCCAACGGACAAGATTGAGAAAAAAATTGACGACAAAGTTGGTGAGATGCAGCGCGAAGTTGACGCGAACGAAGACGCAAAAAAAATTGCCAACAGCATCCTCAATCCGATTTATCAGCTGGCGGAAAAAATGTCTTTTGCTGGTTTCTATTGGATTGCATTTGCACTTATGTTCGCTGGGGTTATCAATTTCGCTTTACAAATCGCCGTGGGAAAGCTCTATATGTTGGCCAAGTTTCACTTTAGTTTGATTGAAATATTGAGCGATGCTTTGGGGTTGCTCATGAGTTTGGTCGGGCTGGTGTTGACGACTCAAGCGGCGACCGAAAATTCGACGTTTACCCAAAGTGCGTTCAGCGTGTTGTCGGCTGCAGCATTAGGCGGGTTTGTTGGATTCATTTTGTTTCTTCAAGGTACAAAGCAAGAAGCGGCGGCAGCCGAAGCGGGCCAACCGCGCCGCCGCCGGAGTCGCAGTCGCAGCCGCAGAGATTATCGCGACTAATGTATTGTGAGCGGCAAGGCGCTAGCCGCCAGTTCGTTACGCTTTTGTACCGGCGGCTAGCGCCTTGCCGCTCACAAGATCAGGCTCGGCCGCGAACCTCGCCCTCCCGAGATCCGTTCTATGGGAATCCTACCACTTCAATACTTCCAGAATATTCGATCGTTCATCCGTCCACGGTTCGATCGCGGGACCGTCGATCGTCGACCAGTTTTGTTTCCGCAATTCATTGGCAAAACTGGCAGGAGTGTCGGCGAAAGTAAAAACGACCCAGGTCGAAGACAGTTTTCCATCATTGTCTTTATGATCACCGCCAATTTGGTCATCACGAATCAGCAAATTCCAACCTTTCGCTTTGGCAACTCCGTGCAGCAACGGTTGGAGGTTGATGTGTTTATTCGTAATGTGGATGGCTAGAACGCCACCAGCATTCAAACGCTTTCGAAAAACTTCGAACGCCTCGACAGTTAACAAATGTGTTGGGATTGAATCGCTGCTGAACGCATCGATCATCAACAGATCGTATCGCCAAGATGCCGGAATCGGTTTTGCCAGTTGCACACGGGCGTCGCCTAAAATCAAACGACAGTCTCCTGGGGCATGTTCCAGAAAGTTGAAATATTGAGGGTTGCTGGCAAAATCGCAAACCACCGGATCAATTTCATAAAAATCAAACGTTTGTCCAGATTTCGAGTAGCTGGCAATGGAGCCCGTTCCAAGCCCGACAACTCCAACGCGATTGACATTCATCGCGTTGGCAACGTCAAAAATATCTCCGACGGGGCCGCTGCGATGGTAATAGGACAAAGGTTCGAGTTGACGATTCGGATCCAGAAATTGAATGCCGTGCATGGTTCGTCCATTGATCAGCATGCGAAACCCGGCTTGGCGATCAACGGCAACTTTATTGACACCAAAAAAACCACGCTGGGTGACCACAACATGTTGTTCGACTAGCGCCCATTGGCAGGAAAATATAACGACAGCAAAACAAAGTGCGAATCGAATGGGGCGTTCGACAAAACTGTAACAAACGATTGCCGGTAAAAGAAACAACACGGCTGCCGTCATCAACTTACTTTCCAACCCCAACGATTCCACCAGCCAGATGGCCAAAATTCCAAACACGGCTATTCCAACGGGCCAGACCAGATCAAGCATCGAAAACCGGTTTTTATGTTCACCCAGTTGAGGTCGAACCAAACAGGCGGCAACCAATGCCAGCGGATACTCCAGGATTTCGGGAAACAGGTTCGGAGCGATGAGTGCATTGAAAGTTCCACCAATAAACCCGCCCACGCTCATCAGCAAATAAAATTCGGTCAGCCGATCGACTGGCGGACGCAAGCGATTCATTTCACCGTGACAAACCATGCCGATGACAAAAAACGTCAACAGATGAAACGGCATGATGGCCCATGGATTGCTTCCAAGATCGACCAGGAGCAAAACCGCCATCAACAAAATCAAAATCGGTGAAATTCGAACCAGCAAGTGATGCGGAATAATTTGTTTGCGAGCAAACGCCAAAATGAACGTCAACAAGTAGATAGCCAGCGGAATGACCCACAACATTGGTACCGATCCGACATCAGTCGACAAATAAGTGGTAACTCCCAGCATCAGGCTTGACGGAATCGCGGCTAAAACAATCCAGTGGGCGCGTTGTTTCCAAATTGCGGTTGTTCGAACATCCGCGTGATCCCGTGGTACATCTGGTAACGGCGATTCTCGAAGTTCAGTTTTTTCCAGTCGACTTGTGAAAACAAACCAACCGCAAAATAAAAATCCGATGATCAGCAACAAAAATCCCGACAACCATCCCAGGCTTTGCGTCGTCAAACCAAACCGAGGCTCAATCACAAATGGATAGGCCAACAAGGCAGCCAAACTACCAACATTGCTGAACGCATACAAAAAATAGGGATCGTTTTTCCGTTTGTTGTGAGTCGAATCGTTTCGCGAAGCGCTGACGATACCATACCAACGTTGTATCAACGGTGCATTGCTGGAAATCACAAAAAACGGCAATCCAACCATCACGGCCAATTGCACCAACAACCAAAACGTTGGATCGGAGTTCGTTGGAACGTCACTCCAAAAAAACAATCGAATCGGCACAAAGAAGCAAACCAGTCCCAACAGCACCAAATGCAATTTAACCTGGTTGCGCGGTTTCAGTCGGCTAGAGACATAGTGCGAATAACCATAGCCGGCCAACAGCAACCCTTGAAAGAAAACAACACAAGTGTTCCAGACGGCTGCAGTTCCACCAAGCGATGGCAACAACATTCGGCCAACAAGTGGTTGCACCATAAACAGAAGAAACGAGCTGATCAAAATGGTGATGCAAAATGCAAAGCCAGCCATGCCATTAATCCGGGGAGTCAGGGGTATTCATCCAAAGTGCCCAAAGATACGTCGTTGGCATTGCCACGCTGGTTTTTTCAATACCGGTCGTTTCTCGTCGAAAAAATCAATAGAGATTTTGACGGTTTTACCGAATACAATGACCCAATGTTCTATTTCAGTCTCCGTCAAATCCTGCTGCTTGTAATACTGATTGCTATTTTGCTTGGCATGTGGCAATCGATCGAATTCTTGTGCGACATAACGCGCCTTACCGACAGACGCCCTGGAACGTTTAAAATTTCTCCTGATGGAGAAACGGTCATCTACAATCAGTCAGATGAACTGTGGGTGATGGATCGGAAACTGAATCTCAAACGCAAATACGGTCTTGAACAATTCCCACAATTTTCGGACCGCGATCGATGGATCCGTTCAGTTCGGTTTGTGACCGACCAGGAAATGCTGATTGGTATCGGCGCGTATGAAAATTCTGCATTTTTTGAACATCTTTGCAGGCTGAATTTTGAAACCGGAGCCACCAAGAGTGCTGGACCGCCATACTGCTTCGAAGATTCCAACGATGTTGCCGCAGAAATCATCGGTGACCAGTACATCATTTACGTGGACGGATCCGCCAATATCGAGGCCGTCGAGATCGACAATCCGGCTGTGAAACGCAAGTTTCCAACTGGTACCAGCCGTACACTCGTCAAAGCCTATTGCCAGCCAACCAATTTTTCGAAGTTTGCTTTGATCGTAAAACAATATCGAGTAAGTAAGTTGCTGCACCGAGCAGAGTTTCAAGCCGGCGAGCGGTGGCGAACAACGGTCGAGGCATGGGGGCTGGATGGTAAAAAACTGTGGACCGTTTCGAAGAACTACGACGATTTTCTGAGCGATGTTTCATCCAACGGAAGATATTTGGCGTTTTTGTCCGACGTTGGACTACCCGGCACGGTAGATCCCGCTCATCCACAATACATTGAGATTTATGACTTGACAAAAAGTCTTGAAGCGCCGATCAAACGATTGCCTTCTTATACCTATCGGGCGAAATTCAGTCACGACGAAAAATTCGTTGCCGTTTCAGGAATTGTTCCTCACACGTATTTTAACTTGGCAGGTGGTCAAAAGCGTGTGACGGTTTATCGATTGGACGAAATGAGCCAAGTTGCAGAAATCCACTTGTCGACATTTTCAGGGAGTTATCATATCTCGCCCGGCGGACGATTTTTATATGTTGATTGTTCGGTACGAGGGTTTCGCAATCGCGGACCGGTTCTCCAGGTTTGGGACGTTCGCAAACAACAAATGGTGGCTCAACTTGGAGCGTATCGTCCGTTGTGGCCGTATTATCTGGGATTTCCGGCTTTGCTAGTGGTTTGGAGCGGATTGTGGTTGTTGTCCGGCGCCAAAACAAACGCCGTACAGGCCAAACAATTGCCTCGAGTGTTCAACGGGTTGCGGTTCGCGCTTGTTGGATTAGCACTTGTTTTAATCTGTGACATTTCACAAAAATTCTTTTGCCTATTTGGTGCAGCAGAATTTTATGATGACTGGGCATCCGTTTTGGTGATTTGGCCTTTGGTGGCTGGGTTGGCCATCGTGTTAGCGATTCGTGCAAAACAAATGTTGGTTTGGATTACCCATTTTGCGATTCAGTGGTGTATTTTATTTTGGGCGGCACATTTCCAATATACAAACAGGGTTGGCACTGTCTACGATTTCCATTGCTGGGGCCAATTGCTGATTTGCTGTTTATTGACTGTGATGATGACAATGCTCGTCTGGAAAAAATCCAACGACGCAGGCGCGGCAGACGCTACTCCTTCGGCTTCTTGAAACTGATTTTCACAAACTCCGAATAGCCATCAACTGTCGCCGTACCCTGTTCAATTTCAATTTTTCGCAACTCTTTCAGTTCGGCATTTTTGGTTTCGTAAGTTTCTGAAAATTTGTACTTGGGTGTTTTGTAACTTCGAATGGTATAGGTCTCGTCACGCACTTCACCCCCCTGTCCGTCGACCGTCTGGAAAACTTCTTCTTTTAGTTCGTCCAGTTCTTTTTCCAAAGCACTAATTTGCTGCTTGAGTTCGATATAGCGTTCGAGCGGAGTTTGAGGCATCAGTCGATTCCATTGATTGAGTTTGAAAATGGAGCTTTATGATAAGCATGAAATGAAAGAGGAAAAAGCACGCTTTCATCAATCTTCAAGTGCGAAATGGCGTAGGGCCGGTTCCCACCGGCCGATCCAACTTCCGGTCCCTCGCTCGCGCTTCGCGCTTATGATTCCATGTTGACGCTTCATGTGTGCGAATTTTCCGCTGCACGACATTCCGCTTTACCACGACCACAATAAAACCCGCCGAACATCATTCGGCGGGTCTCGCCTCAACCCCTCCTCTCGTCAATTAATGATTTAACGCGGCACAAAAAACACGTTCGGCTGAACGTTCGTCAATGTCGTATTCCGTTTGATCACATCGGACAAACGTGTTTGCCTCAAACGTTTCAAATCGCGTTTGCTGAAATTTATCTCGTACCAAAATCGATCGCCATCGCGCAGCGCTTCGAATTGCTGGGCAAGAATCTTTTGCACCGTTGGTCCGACACTGGCGCCGCGAACATGGTCTTCGGCCAGCAGTCCAACCCATGGATCGATATCGTTGATGTCGTCATAGGCCAGCATCAACTGATCTTGGACTGCGGTATTCGACGTAATCGATTCGATACTTTGATGTGCCCGCAACCCATAATCGATCCTCATCCGGTTGAAATCACACAGTCCATGGTCGCGACCACGTTGGATATTCAATGCCGCCAAATCAAATCCACCGCTACCCACCGGACCGAACAAGAAATTTCGAACATCGTCGACCAATTGGTTGTCGATCTCGTTGGCTTGTTGATTGATCAAACCCATCAGGTAAGGCTCAATGCCAACGTCGACGATCCCTTGTGGTGAGAAAAAAGCGTCTCGTAACGCAATGTTGCCGGCGGTGATCACATTGCCATCGTTATCCAAGCGGAGCAAGTTAGAATTGAGCATCGTGTGACCGACACGGTAAGCGGCGGTAGAGAATTCATTGGCAATGCCCGGGTTGACGTTAGGATCGTAACCGCGATAACGACGCAAAGCTTTTTCGCCTAACAAGGCAGGCAGAAATTCTTCGTAAGTGATCACTTGCATGACGGCAATGTTTTCACGGCGCGCACGCAAATAGATTTCTTGATCCGAAAAATTTGGGTTTTCGCTTTTGATTCGACGAGCGATCCGATTGTGCTCTCGCACAAACAACGTATGCATACTCGTTAAACCTTGTTGTTCATTAGCGCGGATGTCGCCAGCCAGAAAAAAACCGTTGTCATCCTGTGGCAGCAAATCACCATCACTGGTCGCCATCAACCCATCTTGAAATGTTCGTAGCGAATTGGCGGTTTCCTCGTCACTGCCATAGACATTTGATCCGTCGATCCAAGCGGTAATGTCATTGAGTTGCTGACGAGTGTTGTTGGTCCCCGTCGAACTGTCGTAAACCGAGCGAAACAACATAATTTGCATCACGCCAGTTTGGAGTGGATCAAACACGGGATCGCCAGGCGGAATGTCGATATGAAATTCTTCTGGCGGGTCGGCGGCTTCGGTCAAATCGATATCGTGATCGAGAAATTGACCCCATTGCCAAACCATCGAAGACATTTGGCGGCGATTGGCCAAATCGGTTGTCTGGGCTGCGATGATATTGCTGATCTCACGCGCCGAGAGTCGTCCGTCGCCGGCCGGTTCGGACAATCCGTCGGCATAGTCCGGGCGGGAATAGCGGAGCAGCTGGATGTGTGTCATGCCCCAAGACGGCTGAAACAAATTGTTTTGGGAGCCGTCGAATGTGCGAAACTCAATTTCTCCCGGGCGAAATCCTCCTGGCGGAAGGGTTTTACGACCTCCGCTTGTTCGTAGACCGGCAAATTGATCGCTGGCCAACTGGTTTTTGATGGTTGGGAGTGAATTGATCAACTCAAACTGTGCAATGGAAGTGCGACTGAGGGAAAACATCATAAAAATGGCGCAAGCACCTGTTAAAAGAATTTGACGCATCGTTTCTCCTCATTTAGATGAGTGTCATTGGGTTCCCCAACGTCATTACGCCAAAGGATTCAGAGATCTACTTTGAATTTTGCCTGAGATGCGATCGGCGATTGCCGTGCTGAAAAAAAGGTCGGTCAGCCGAGAGTCGAAACCGATCTCAAAAATCTTTGATTTTTTCCCGCAAAAATGACGGCAAAAAAATTTTTAAAAAAATCATGTAGAATAAGAGATGTGAAACGCGTTTCAAATTACATGGGGTTTACCTTGAGCCAACGCTCCACCGCCGATGAATCAGTTCAGCTTTTGCAAGATTTGCGCGACGGCGATGATTCGGCTTTTGCAAAATTGTTTTCGATCCACCGGCCGAGACTTGAAAAAATTGTTCGCTTTCGCATGGATCGACGATTGTACGGTCGTGTTGATCCGGATGATGTTTTGCAGGAGTCGTTTGTCGACGGGCAAAATCGTTTGGAAAACTTGAGAAATTCGCCCACCCATAGTTTTCTCGTTTGGATTCGGTTAATCGTAGGCCAAACCTTGATCAACGTTCATCGCAGACATTTGAAATCCGAGCGACGAGACGCGTCACGCGACGTTGCCATTCATTCAAAAAAACCCGATCCCAATACGTCGGATTCAATGGTTATTCAGCTGGCGGATTCGTTGACTTCTCCCAGCGCCGCGTTTTCCAAAAAAGAGATCTATGAAAAAGTGACTCAGGCGGTCGATTCGCTGGCAGAATCCGACCGGGAAATTGTTGCGATGCGGCATTTCGAAGAACTCAGCAACAACGAAATCGCGGAAATACTTAACATTACTCCCAAAAATGCAAGTATTCGATACATTCGTGCGCTAGAGCGTTTGCGATCGCACTTGGCAAAATTTACTGATCTGTTTAACGACACGGTCAATTAACAATGGAATCATCTCAATCCAACCTGGTTCACTCAGAATCGACGGATATCGAAACCGTGATTGTTGACGTCGAACAACGGTTGCGCAATAGCGAGTATCCGGTGATCGAAGATTACTTGCAGCGTTATCCTGCGATCGCAGATGAAATTCGCCAATTGCTGCCGATGGTTATCGCGCTGGAAAATGCAAAGCGGAGTCAGCCACTAACCGAGCAAACCCAGTGGAAGACTCCGACCATCGAGAGTTTGGGTGATTTTCAAATTGTTCGTGAGATCGGACGCGGCGGTATGGGCGTGGTGTTCGAGGCCCGCCAAAAATCGCTGGAACGACGTGTGGCGATCAAAGTTTTGCCGAAACATCTGTTGATGTCGGATCGGCTGCTGGAATTGTTCCATCGCGAAGCAAAAACAGCAGCCCGATTGCATCATACGAATATTGTTCCCGTACTGGATATCGGCGAAGAAGACGGTTTGCATTATTTTGCGATGCAATATATCGAGGGCGTCGGTCTCAATCGAATCATTCAAGGTTGGTCGCGAAAACAGGAACAGGCGGCCACCAATTCGGACAATGATGAAAGTAAACGGTTGCGCAAAAAATTGGCAATCGATGATTTTTCCAATGAATCTCAACCAGAAAAAAAACAATACGATTCAGCAATCGCTTTGGATGGAATCCACTACTGGAAAAGCGTTGCCAGAATCGGATTGCAAGTTGCCGATGCATTGGATTACTCACATCGCCATCAAGTGTTGCATCGCGATATCAAACCATCGAACTTACTGATTCAAAATGATGGGAAAGTTTGGGTCACGGATTTCGGCGTGTCGAAAGCGTTTCAGGATTTGTCGTTAACCAAAACCGGTGATGTCGTCGGTACACCGAGATACATGGCTCCGGAACAATGTCGCGGCAAAGCGACCGAGCAAAGTGATATCTACAGCCTCGGTGTGACCTTGTTTGAACTACTTGCAGGAAAAATTGCCGATCAGTCTGTCCGAGATTCATCGATTTCCAGTCCGGGAACACATTTTCATCAGCTGCGGAGCATCCGTAAATTCAAACCGTCCATTCCGAAAGATTTGGAAACCATCATTCAACGGGCAACGGCATTTGATCCCAAAAACCGGTTTAGTTCTGCGGCGGACATGGCTGTCGATTTGCAGCGTTTTATTTTCGATCAACCGATTCGCTCGCGGCGAGCGGGGTGGGTCGAACGGACCGTGCGCTGGTGCAAACGCAAACCGGCGCTGGCCAGTCTGACGGCATTGGCGGCGACGTTGCTGTGCGCGCTGTTGACGGTCAGTACGATGAGCTATTTGCGCGAGCGCAATCAGCGTGAGAAAATCGAAGCGGTGCTGTCTTTGTCGGTGGATTCGTTGGACAAGGTCTTTGAACAGGATGAAATTCTCGAAGCGGAAAGTTTTCGAGCAACCTGGATCTCGGGAGACGATTCGCGATATGAAACTTTAGAAGCGTCTCCCAAAACGGCTTCGTTGCTCGAACGTCTGCTCCCCTACTACGATCGGCTCGCAGAATTGGAAAACAGCAATCCAAAATTACAACTGGCAGCCGCGCACGCGACACGCCGAATCGGTGAAATCAACATGCGACTCGGACACATGGATGAAGCGATCGTGGCATTTAATTCAGCGATCGATCGTTATTCGAAACTGCCGCATGCTGAATTTTCGGTTGACCAGCGAATCCAAACCGCGACGGGTTGGTCACAAACCTGGTCGGATCTCGGACAGTTGAAATACCAGCAATACGAGATCGAAAAAGGAAAATATTTTTATCGACAAGCGTTAAACGTTTTGCTGAAAAATCAATTTGAGTCCATCAGAAAATCTTCGGAAATCCAATTCGCTATCGCACGAGCGAATTACAGTCTCGGGATTTTCCCCAAACCGCCTCCCCGGTTCAAACGTGATTTTAAACTGTTTCGGCTGGGCCCAACGTCCGATTATCGGCAACGCATGGTTTACATCGACAATGCGATTGAAACGCTGCAACAGCTGTTGAAACACCATCCGCAATCAGCGAATGCCCAAAGTTTGCTCGCGCAGTGTACGCAACAAAAAGCCAGATCGGCATTCGAGCCGGAGATGGAACAAGCGATCGAAATGTTCCGCGAGCTGGTAGAAAAATATCCGCGCGTGGAACGCTACGCGATTAATCTTGCTTTCGCCTACGCTTCGATCAATCCGCCGCGTCTCCCTCCGCACCATCGCGATGAAGCAATTTCTCGCCTCAACAAAGCGCTGGATTTATCGAAAAATTTCCAGTCTTCGGTCCAGCTCAATAATTTCCTGGCCCACGCCAACCATAAATTAGCGTCGCTCTACCATATCAAAGTGAAGCAGAGGCGCCGCTCAAAAGAACAAAATGATTTCCTCGACAAAGCGGAGAAGCATGCTCGACTGGCCGCAAAATTTCTGGCGGCCAATGCACACATCGACAACGAGTGGAATTTCATCTGGCACATCAAATTTCGCGAGTTACTCATTCGAATTTTGCGGCAACGACGTTCGGACGAGTACATTATCGAAGCCCAATGTTTGTTGAACGCGACGCTCGAAGAGTTGGAACAGAAAAAAATTGATACCACGGACAAAGACACGTTGCAACAATTGAAAGATCTCGAATTTGCGCTAAAAAAATTGCTTTAAAATTCTCAGCTGTGATGCGTTTCTGGTTTTTGGGTTGTTGGTGATAGGAAGGGCGAGGCTCCAGGAAGCGCAAAGTTCCAGGGAGGGCGAGGCTCCTGCCGAGCCTGATCCTGTGAGCGGCAAGGCGCTAAGCCGCCGGTTTGTCAGCAATAACGTACCGGCGGCTAGCGCCTTGCCGCTCACTAAGGCTGCTTGCTGAATGCGACACTTTCTAAAGCTGCTCGAAACGCTGGGCGTTCAATGCACAGTCACGACACGAGTCATTGGTTTTTAGACAATCGAACAAAACTTTTCAAATAGTCGATTTCTGCGTCCGTTTTTCGAACGCCGACAAAGATCTGTTTTTGAATTCCCTGTTTGCCGATTTTGATCGCTCGGAGATTCATCTGTTTTTTGTATTGATCTACCAACCATCCGGGCAATGCCGTGACGCCGCGATTGTTGGCTACCATTTGCAGCATGATGTCCGTTGTCTCAATCGTTTTGTGTTTTTGTGGACTCATCCCCGCGGGTATCAGAAACTGGCGATAGATATCCAATCGCTCGATCGAAACCGGGTAGGCAATCAGCGTTTCCGTTGACAAATCATCGGGTTTTACAAATCGTTTTTTAGACAAATGATGGTCGACCGATACGACCAGGACCAATTCGTAATCAAATGCCGGTTCGAACAACAATTCAGATTTAAATTGCGGGTCTGGTGTCACAAGTAAATCGATGTCGTAATTCAGTAGCGCCATGATGCCGCCAAATTGAAATTCGGGACGGACATCGACATCAACCAACGGCCATTTTTTTAGGAACGGATCGACAACCCGCAACAACCATCGATAACACGGGTGACATTCCATCCCGATACGCAACGTACCACGGCGACCGGCTGCAAAATCCTGCATCAAACTCTCCGCGTTTTCCAATTGCGGCAACAGCCGATGAGCGAGATCGAGCAAGTATTGGCCTGCTTGGGTCAGTCGCAATCGTCGTCCGTCTTTTTCCCAGAATTTGACACCCAGTTGTTGCTCGAGCTTTTTGATTGAGTGGCTGATCGCTGATTGAGTGAGGAACAATTCGTTCGCTGCTTCGGTAACCGTACCGACGCGATCAACTGTTTGAATGATTTCTAAATGTGTTCGTTCGAGCATTTGATGTCTTTCCATAAGCCGTCGACGCGGCGCTAAAGTTGGCAATTTTATTCATGAGCAAAATTCATTGAATGATGAAATTTTAACATTTTTGTTCATGGGTGAAATGGCCTAAGATTTCACTTCACCGAGACAAACCATGGCCTAACTAATCTGAGGAACACCGGATGATCACCACCCACAACTTGGGTTTCCCAAGGATCGGAGCGAAACGAGAACTCAAATTCGCCGTCGAAAAATATTGGCGAGGCAAGCTAACAGAATCTGAATTGCAACGCCTCGTCACGACGCTGCGTCAAAAACACTGGCAGCAGCAAGACAACATCGATTGGATCCCAGTCGGAGATTTTTCGTTTTACGATCAAGTGTTGGACGCAAGTTTTATATTGGGCAATGTTCCGACTCGGACAAACATTGACCTGCACACCGAACTGGATGCCTATTTTCGCGTGGCACGGGGACGTTCGGTCGGTGATACCGAAGCCAGTTCGATTGCTGCGTCGGAAATGACCAAATGGTTCGACACCAATTATCACTATCTGGTGCCCGAGTTTTCGTCGACCACGGAATTCAAACTTCAAGCCGATCGCCTGCTGGCGCAGATCGATGAAGCGTTGCAGTTGAGAGACACCATCAAACCGGTCATCATTGGACCGCTCACGTATCTTTGGCTCGGCAAATCGCTGGATCGTACACAACCCCTCGACCTGCTGAACAAAATACTGCCGGTCTACAACGAATTACTGGAATTGTTATTCAAGCGCGGGATTCAATGGGTACAAATCGACGAACCCATTCTCGCAACTGATTTATCTGCAGAATGGTGCGAAGCATTCAAAAATACCTACAGTCGTTTCAGCAAGAATCGGCCCCGAATTCTGTTGGCCAGTTATTTTGGGCAGCTCAGGGAAAATCTGGATTGGGCGTGTGAGCTTCCCGTCGACGGTTTGCATCTGGATGTTAGTGTCTCGAACAGCGACGTCGCGCAAGCGATTGAATTGTTGCCAGCGGACATGATATTGTCTCTGGGAGTCATTAGTGGACGCAACGTCTGGAAAAGCGATTTGAACACGTTGCTCGATTGGCTCGAACCAATTGCCAGTCGCTTGCAGTCGCGTTTGTGGATTGCACCGTCGTGTTCGCTGTTGCATGTTCCCGTTGATTTGTCCAACGAAGAAAAAATCGATCGGGAAATCGCTCCTTGGCTTGCGTTTGCCGTCCAAAAACTCGATGAACTCAACATCTTGGCTACCGCACTGAACGATGGCCGGCAAGCCGTGGCAGACAAGTTAAAAGACAATGCCGAGGCAATCGCCGCTCGTACAAATTCACCGCGAACTCGCAATCTCGATGTACAACAGCGAGTCAAAGATATTAGCGCAGATGATACGCAAAGACAATCTCCATTTCCGGCTCGGTCCATCGAACAACGCCAGAAACTGAATTTGCCAATTTTTCCAACGACGACCATTGGTTCATTCCCACAAACCGACGAGATTCGTCGAACGCGACGGCAGTTCAAATCTGGGAACATGCCAGAACCGGATTATCTGAAAAAAATGAGATCCGAAATCGCCGATTGCATCAAACGCCAGGAACAACTCGGTTTGGACGTCTTGGTCCATGGCGAAGCAGAACGCAATGACATGGTGGAATATTTTGGCGAACAACTGATTGGGTGTACTTTTACTGAATACGGTTGGGTTCAATCTTATGGATCGCGATGCGTTAAACCACCTATCATTTATGGAGACATTTCACGCCGCCAAGCGATGACCGTGGGTTGGACCGAGTACGCGCAATCGCTGACGGACAAACCGGTCAAAGGCATGCTGACCGGCCCGGTGACGATTCTGAATTGGTCGTTCGTTCGCGATGACCAGCCGCGGCAAACGACGTGTGCTCAACTTGCGTTGGCAATTCGCGACGAAGTACTCGATTTAGAACGAGTGGGGATCAACATTATTCAAATCGACGAACCGGCGATCCGCGAGGGGCTTCCGTTGCGCCATCGCGACGCGTCGGCCTATTTGGAATGGGCGATTGGTTGCTTTCGTTTGGCTGCCAATGGCGTCCGCGACGAGACACAAATTCATACTCACATGTGTTATTCGGAGTTCAACGAGATTATCCAGTCAATTACGGAAATGGATGCCGATGTCATCACCATCGAAGCGTCGCGTTCGAACATGGAACTCGTCAACGCTTTCGTTGATTTTGAGTACCCCAACGACATCGGACCCGGCGTTTACGATATTCACTCACCGAACATACCATCGACCGATCAAATGGTTGATCGACTCCAAATGGTGAGCGAACATCTACCCCAGGAGCGGTTGTGGGTTAACCCCGACTGCGGGCTAAAAACTCGCAAGTGGGACGAAGTGTCACCGGCCATCGAGAATATGGTCACTGCGGCATCAATTCTGCGAAACTTGGTCGCGGTGAATTGATGCGTTGCATCTCTGAATCGTCACCTTCCGCAAACCTTGCAAGCCGCCGGTTTGTTAGCGTTTCGAACCGGCGGCTAGCGCCTTGCCGCTCACCGGTGGTGTTGCCATGCATAAGAGCAGCCTGCGGTTTCGTGGGAGCCTCGCCCCCGAAATTATCTGTGCAGCGTGTTGTTAAACGGCGCCTGGAAACCCGCTTGGAAGCATGTTGATGTATTGCACCATTCGAGGACGTTGACCGAGATTCGGTCGGCTTCCATGCGGGAGCCATTGATTCCAAATCACCAGGTCACCGGCTTCACCACCAATAGGTGTCGAGCCGAGTGCATGGAGGTCTTGTTGCTGAGGATCAGCATCGGTGGGCAATTCAGATAACCACGCTGACAGTCGTTTGTGGAATTCTGGCACAACAGTCAATGCACCTTGCTCGGGCGGTGTGTCGGTCAGATACAAAATCCCCTGTGTTCCGAATTCCAGGGACACGTCAAAATTCAAATCCCAATGCAAGTCTGGTCCTGGAAACGGAAATTCTGTGCGTTGCGGTGGATGAAAACCGCACCGATCGGCGGTCGCCCACAAATCGGCAGTACCCCAAAGTTGCGCGAATGCTTTGTGGATGCGTTTTGATTTTCGATTGACTTCCAAAACAGGATGTTGAATCAACTCAACCATGATTCCTTGACGCGCAGAATTGTTGTACCAGGAATCAGGTATTTCGGGATTCGCATCGACATAGTCCCAGATCAGCTGTTCCGCGTTTTTCCGATCAATTTCTGAAACAGCATCCTTGAGAACGACGTAACCCAGTTCCTCCCAACAACCAAGGTCGTCGTCAGACAGAACTGCAGGCATGCTTTCGACCGAATGTAACCATTTCGCAACGATCTCCGAATGAGGTTGAGCATGAACGACCGCTTGCAGACGCTCGACCGTAATTTGATCGGGTTGTCCGACCGTCGATACAATCCACGCTTCGAATTCGGAAAAGGACGGAGCCGTCGTGAACAAATATTGCATAGTTTGATGCAGTCCGAGTCCACAGGCATTGAGTACCGTTTTATCCCAATCGCGTTCGTTGATTCGGTCACCAACTTGACCGTTTCTGGCAACCATCGCCGCGGACCAAATTCGTTTGAGATGCGGCACACCGAGCAGCCCACATTCGGTCGACGACGCAATTGTATTGGAATCATTCACCATGTTTCACTTGTCGGATCACTTCCCAGATTTTTCTACGTCCGATTGTAACGGCAGCAGTTTGGGCTATTTCCACCGGCCGATCCAAAAAAACGGTTTTGACAGGATTTACAGGATGACCAGGATGTTTTTCGGATCTTATCCTGTCAATCCTGTCCAAAGAGATTTGGAGAACTGCAATTGGTCTTAAATTGGCGGCCGGAACCAGTCATACAAAAAAAGCAAAAAAACGTGTCCGGAGAATGTTGTCCTTGGGAATTAAACATTGACAGACAACAAAATCACTCCTTTGTAGGCAGCAAAATGCACAATTTTATCCGAATCCGCCTCGCTATTTTGTTAGCAATTCCCGTCGTGACATCGATCACCGGTTGTGGCAGCACGGGAGATCATTTGAATTTTACGGTTGCCGGCGTCGAGCAAGTTGCTGTCGGCAAAACGCTGGATTTTGAATTGGAACGTGTCGTTCACGATGGGACGGTCTAT
Source organism: Pirellulaceae bacterium (assembly GCA_028280445.1). Classification (GTDB taxonomy): domain Bacteria; phylum Planctomycetota; class Planctomycetia; order Pirellulales; family Pirellulaceae; genus JANQLU01. Next base: position 43,193 of record JANQLU010000070.1, read on the forward strand.
CGATCCTACAAAATTGAGACTTATCAATTTCAGTGTGAACCGTCCGGGGCAGTCAGCATCGACAAACAGAATTCCAAATTGACTGTGAACCAATCAGGAAAGATCAAATTCTGGGTGGAGGCCACCGTCACCCCAACTGAACTGCAAAAACCTTACGCGGATTGGGAAACCAAAACGCTCAAAAGCAATGTCGTTTCAATCGAGGTCAACGATTCCTAAAGAGATTGTCACGTCTCAAATATGGCTTGGGCCGCTATTTTTTTAGCTGGCCCCCATATTCGTTTTTGGGGTTACGATACATCGAATGTAAATGGTCTTTCGGATCTCGTCCTAGATCCTGGCAAGCATATTCGATGATCAAACTGGGACTTTGAATGTAGTAAGAGATATCGCTGCCTTTTTGAGTTCCGCCGCCCCAGGCAAATCGCATTTTGTCATATTCGCTCATAATCTGCTTCATTCGTTGCTCTGCGTGGCTTTTGGGCAGATGTTTGACCCAATTCGAAATCAATTTGGTCAGCGCCTTTTTCTGTTTCTCATTAAACTGCTTGACTTCAATCCCGACGGCGCGAGGAATTCTGCCATCGTTGCCTGGTCCGGTTCGAATTCGAACGCGGCGTTTGCTGATCTGCGCTGACGCCAATTGTTTTTTGTCGAGGCTTTGAACGAGAGCATACGCATCGTTGGTTTCACCTTGGAAAGGCACCACGGATTTTTTCGCCACGGAATACTTGTGAGGCTGAGTGCCGATAAAACTTGGTGAGATGGTCAGTTTTTTTCCCTGAATTGCGACATTCAACCCGATGTGGTGGCCATCCAGTTGAACTGCCCATGGATCAGAGGCGGATGGTTTTCCAAAAACAACGATGGCAAAATCTTCGGTGCCGAATCCTTGTCGCCGTCGGCCGCCGCTGAGCAATTGATCGTCGGCAATCATGATGTCAACCATTTTTTGGTAGCCGTATTCGCTCAATATCGACGCCAGCAAATCACAAGCCGCCTTGGCCTGTTTAGAATTCATTTCGCCAAACCGAACTCCGCCAGCACCACGCCGCGCCGGCAAATTGGTCCATTGTCGCCGCTCACCGCTGTCGATTTTGTGTCGAGCTTTTGCGCCCAGTTCTTCGCCCAGCGATTTGAGAAACGCATTGCCGGCTTTGGCCATCGATTCCGGGGAATGATCTGATTTGGCCGGGCGATGGGAAGCGACGGTAAAACTCACATCGGAGACGTAATCGGAGCGTTTGGGTTTTGTATCCTGGGCAACACAAAATGATGAGCCTACGAACATCAAAACAACTAGCAAATATGAAGTTCTTTTCACGGTTTTATCCTCGACACTTGATTCAGGCGAAAACACATTGTCGCTGTTCTGAGAAACGTTCTCAACCGATCGAGTTCTACAGCTGAAAAAACTGGAGAAAAAATTTTGGTTTTTTAGTAATCCCGATGACGGTTAATCGTCCTCTCTAAATCCATCTATTGGACATTTTTCAGTGTTTCGAGGGATGGGAAACGCGTAATTTGGCAACGGACGGCCGATGAGAGCTAATCCATTTGCCAAAATAAAAAAAACTTAGTTGAATATTTTTATATTAAACGGTTTATCGCCGAAAACAGCCCTCATGTCTTTTTAGCGGATTCCATGAATATCTCTTGCACTTACAGTCCCGAAGAACTTCTCGTTACCAAAACTCCCATCTTGAATCACGGCGATGTCGAATCGAAACGTCGCGAAATCCTTGACTACTTCCACAAATCATTTTCGCTGTATGAAAGCATCTTTGAATGCTTGAGTTGTGACGAAGCGTTTTATGCTCGCGCAAATCCACTGCGGCATCCATTGATTTTCTATTACGGTCATACTTCTGTCTTCTTTATCAATAAACTGAACGTTGCAAAACTGATCAACCAGCGAGTCGATCCACATCTGGAATCAACGCTTGCCGTCGGCGTCGATGAAATGTCGTGGGACGATTTGAATGAAAACCATTACGATTGGCCGACTCCGGCCGAAGTGAAAGCTCACCGCGATGCGACGCGCGCGATTGTGGATCAATTTATTCGCGAGTGCGATTTTACGATGCCCATCGGTTGGGACAATCCGATGTGGATCATCATGATGGGAATTGAACACGAACGAATCCATTTGGAAACGACTTCGATTCTGATCCGAGAACTTCCATTGGAAATGGTCCAGTCGCATCCAATTTGGAGTAACGTCTGTCGTGAATATGGCGAGGCGCCTGAAAACAAATTGCTGACCGTTCAAGGTGGTACTGTCAGCTTGGGTAAACCCAAAGACGATCCGTTGTATGGCTGGGACAACGAATACGGAGTCCAACAGGAAACTGTCGATACCTACAAGGCTTCCAAGTATCTCGTCTCGAACCAGGAGTTTTTGGAATTCGTCCAGGCGGGCGGATATCAAAATCAAAAATACTGGACGGACGAAGGTTGGAATTGGGTCGAATATCGAAACACAACTCATCCGGTGTATTGGCAAGTCGATGGAGACAATTACCGGCTGCGAACCATGCTCGAATTGATTGACATGCCTTGGAATTGGCCGGTCGACATCAATTACCTCGAGGCCAAAGCGTTTTGTAATTGGAAATCGACACAAACCGGCACGCACATTCGCATGCCAACCGAAGCGGAATGGTATAAGCTTCGTGAACGCGTCGAAACAGATCTCCCCGATTGGGAAACTGCTCCAGGCAATATCAATCTCGAACATGGCATGTCCGCTTGTCCAGTTGACCGACATGAGTTTGCCGGAGGCTTTTACGACATCATCGGGAACGTTTGGCAATGGACAGAAACACCGATTGACGGATTCGAGGAATTCGAAGTCCACCCGATCTACGACGATTTCTCGACTCCAACTTTCGACGGAAAACACAATCTGTTCAAAGGGGGATGTTGGATATCAACCGGAAATTACGCGATCAAAGATTCTCGTTACGCATTCCGGCGGCATTTCTTTCAGTATTCCGGTTTGCGGTACGTCGAAGCCGATCCGTTACCCGAAATCCAAATGAACATTTACGAAACCGATGAAATGGTTTCAAAATACATTGAGTTTCATTATGGTGAATCCGCGCTCGGCGTTGCTAATTATCCGATCGAAAGTACTGCGGCAGCATTGCAATTTGTCGAAGGGCGGAAAACAGAGAGAGCGCTGGATATCGGATGCGCCACGGCGCGGACCGCTTTTGAATTGGCCAAAGTATTTGACCACGTCGATGCCGTTGACTTGTCGGTTCGTGTCATCGAAGCACCTACCAATTTGCAGAAAACAGGTTCACAACGTTATGTGATCATCGATCAAGGCGAATTGCCGATCTATAAAGAAATCAAGTTGGCCGATTTCGATGGCTACGACGCCGTCAAAGACAAGATCGCATTCATGCAAGCGGACGCTTGTAATTTGATCGAGAAATTTAGCGATTACGATCTTGTGTTTGCCAGCAATTTGTTAGACCGTCTGTACGATCCCGCCAAATTTTTGGAAACCATCAAAGGGCGTATTCGAGACGGTGGCCTGTTGGTGTTGGCTTCGCCTTACACTTGGATGGAAGAGTTTACGCCACGCGACAAGTGGTTGGGTGGTTTCAAAGCACAAACGGGCGAAAATTATACGACGCTCGAAGGTGTTATGGAAATTCTGTCGCCTGAATTCAAGATGATCGGCGAGCCACTGGATATTCCGTTTGTGATGCGAGAGGATAGTCGTAAATATCAACACACGATTACGGAACTGACGGTGTGGGAAAAACAGGCAGGTTTGACGTCTCAAGAAAGTTGAGCGATGGGGTTTGACGAAAGCCTTTCGCAATTCCAAATGTTGTCGGAGTTATATCAGCAGGACGCTCCCGATGCGCGGTTGTTTCCAGAATATCCTTCGTCCAACAGTTCGGAAACGAATCTCAAAAATTTTACGAAATACGTGATTCACGATCCGTTTCCGCCTCCGGCTCGATCGTTAATGAAAATTCTCGGTCCGCATCATCTGTTGTGCGGTTGGGGAAATCGAATTTCCGTTTCTACCGAGTTGGCACCACCAGACATTTTGATCGGTCACTGGCGCCACCATTTTGGTGAATCCGGTTGCCCCCGCTGGACGCCGTTCGCTCCAGAGTTTGAACATATCACGCTGTACCCGCATGAGGCGATTCCCGCTTCGAGCCAAGTGATTGATCCAGACATCCTGCACGAGTTGCATTCCAAAGAAGTCATCGAAAAAATCAATTGCCGTCAGGCCGCAGTGCTGAATGCCATTCAGCCACCTTGCATCGTCAAATTAAGTCACGGTTATGCAGGGCTCGGAAATTACTTTGTTCGCTCCGTCGGAGATGTCGAAACAACGAAATCGAAAATCCAAAGCCATTGGCCCGATGCAAAACTCGTGATCAACGAAATCATCGAAGACATTGTCGGCGATTTTGGCGTTCAGTTTTATTTGCGTCGCGATGGTACAACGGTTTGGTTGGGTTTCACCGAGCAGAAATTCAATGCGGCGTTAAAATGGTCCGGTGGGCATTTTGTCTGGAAACAACAGAACCAATTGTACGATTCGTTTCAACCGATTGTGACCGCGACAGCCGAATATTTGCATCGCCAAAATTATTTTGGTGTGGTGGGCGTCGATATTGTCCAAAACAAATCTGACGAATTCTTTCTCGTCGACGTCAATCCGCGTTTGACAGGAATCACACCGTTTCTCATCGCTTCGAGATTGTTCATTGCCGACGGGTGCCTGACCGGAGTTTATCGCGCCAGTTTTGAATTTCCAGGAACAGTTCGGCAGTTGATCGATGCCGCAGAAAATTGTGACGCCGGCAAAGTGTTGGTTCTCGCGGTTTATCGAGACGATTCGATCGGCAAAACAAAATGCCATTTGTCGGTCAGTGGCGAATCGATCGATGCATGTGAGGCGGTATTTGATAGGTTCGTCCATAAATCACAACCCGAAGCGTGAGCGAGGGACCGGAAACAACACAGAAGCGTCATGGAAGACAGTCCCTCGCTCACGCTTCGGGTTGTGATTTTACTTGAACTCCAGCGCTGCCTTCAGTTGGATTGACCGGTGGGAACCGGCCCTACTCGCGCTTATGATTTTTACCCAAACTCCAGCGCCGCCTTCAGGCAACCATCTTTTCGATTCGAAAAAACATCGTAGGCTTCGGCACAATCCTCGACGCCAAATCGTTTGGAAACAAACGAGTCGATTTCAAAGGTACCGTCCGCAACGAGGCCGGTGAGCTGGTCCATATAGTATCTTGCCGGACAACGTCCAGTTTTGTACGTCAAGTTTTTGTCGAATGCATCGATCGGGCTGAACGCAAAATGGGGTGTGCAATGACATCCGACTACCGACATGATTCCTCCCGGTCGCATAACGTCATACGCTAATTTTTGAGCGTCTGGTAAACCGACCAATTCCATCACGCCATCGGCGCCACGATTTTCGGTTTTCGATTTGATTTCGCGAATGGCTGCTTCACCAGGTGGCAATGCGATTGCGCCCAGTGCTTCGGCTTCGGCGCGTCGTTCAGGCACAGGATCGAGCGCGTAAATGTTGGTTGCTCCCAAATGCCGTGCAGACATAATGCACAACAGTCCAACCGTCCCGCACCCGACAACCACATAAGTTCCGCCCGGCTCAATCTCGCACATCTCAGCACAATAATATCCCGTACTGAAATTGTCGCCCAATAATAATGCGCTGGCATCACTGACCGATTCTGGAACGACTTTGAGTGTGCCGTCCGCCAACGGAACGCGAACAAATTCGGATTGGCCGCCGTGCAATCCAATACCGTTTTCAACCCAGCCAAACAATTGTCCTGATGGACAGCGGCATGTCATTCCCGAGTTGCAATAAAAACAATCGCCACAGTTCGTGGTAAATGGAGTGTAGACGCGGTCGCCAATCGAAATCTGTTTGACATCCTGCCCGACGTCGACGACCGTTCCCACAAGCTCATGGCCCATCACCATATCAACATCGACGCCTGTTTCGCGGCCGTAGTAGACATGCAGATCGGAACCGCACAAACCTGCCAAACTAACTTTGACAATCGCATCGTGAGGTTCGATGATCGTAGGATTGACGATCTCTTTGCAGGCAACTTTTTGAATGTCCTGAAAACAGGCAGCTTTCATATTCTCGGTATCGGGAGTAAACGTGACAAAATAGACAGTGAGCGGCGAACTTCTTTTATAGCGATATTGGGTATCCCAGGTCGAGGTGGTGCCGAAAGACCATCACGGTATTTAATGCGCTTTTATTTGCCGTGCAGATGTGTGTAGCGCGCGACAAGTTGCCGGAAACCGTTGTTCGGACCAATCGGCGAGACAACCGGCTGCACTTCGCCTCATGTACTGTAATTAGCTGTTATTTATCTTGACGGCCTACAACTTGTTATTTTTTCTCAAGCTTTTGGTAGAAAATGTACCGTCGAGCCAATTCTTTGTTCACATAGTGGCGAACGTATTCCCAGGCAACGGGATGACCATTAGAGTTGGTGTTAGCAATCTAAATCTTCGAATTTATCATTTTCGGCAAAGAATTTATGACTAGCGAACACAGCAGAATCGTTGGCCAAGTTGCCATCGTGACCGGTGCGGCAAAAGGAATCGGACAGGCCATTGCTTTGGGGTTTGGTCGCGAGGGAGCGAGTGTGGTTTGTGTTGACATTGACCAGGACGGTTGTCAGTCGACCGCCGACGAGATTGTCAAAAATGGCGGTACGGCCACCGCGATCCCGTGTGATATTTCTCAGGAATCGGATGTGGTTTCGATGTTTGAAACTGTGGTTCAACAGTATTCGACGGTAAACATTCTGGTCAACAACGCCGGATTAATATCGCCCATGAAACATTTTTTAACGGCCGACAAAACCTGGTGGGACAAAATCATTGGCGTGAATCTCACGGGAACATTTCTGTGTAGTATGTCAGCCGCGCAGATCATGGCACGTCATGGTCAAGGGTCAATTATTAATCTGTCCAGCGGCGGTGCGACACGTGCGCACCGTTGCTTTGTCGCTTATGATGCAACCAAGGGTGGCATCGAGGCGATGAGTCGAGCGATGGCTTTGGATCTCGGCCCTTATGGAATTCGTGTCAACATCTTGACGCCAGGCTCCATTGATACGACCGGGATTGACGAAGAAGGGCGCAAACTGCGCGGCACCAATATACCGTTGGGTCGTATCGGCGAGCCGAATGACATGGTCGGGGCAGCCATTTTTCTGGCCTCCGATCAATCGCAATATATTACGGGACAAGCGATCGTGGTCGACGGAGGAATGTTGGCGCAACAAAGATCGGCAACCGTCGATATCATGCCCCCTGATGATTTTCCCAAGGTGGACGAATTGCCCGAAATCGCGATGGTCGACAATTCGGAGAATATATAAGTGAGTAAACCGTTTCGTGTGGGAGCGGATATCGGCGGAACGTTTACCGATCTCATCGTTGTCCATGAAGAAACCGGCGAATTTTCGATTGGCAAGGTTTTGACAACACCTGACGATCCATCGCGCGCCGTGGAAACCGTTTTGACTCAGACCCTTGAGCAAAATTCGGTCGGTACAGATCAGGTAAACCATTTGATCCATGGAACAACGCTGGTAACCAACGCGATGATCGAACGCAAGGGCGCCCTGACAGCTTTGTTGACCACCGAAGGGTTTCGCGATTCCATCGAAATTGGACGAGAAACGCGATACGATCTTTACGATTTGAATCTCGAACATCCTAAACCGCTAGTGCCGCGATATTTGCGATTTGATGTGCCGCAGCGAACGTTGTCCGATGGAACGACGCGAAAAAAACTGGACACGGTGTTTGTCGAGCGCTTGATCCGCGAATTGTCTGAAAAAGGAATCGAAGCGGTTGCGGTTTGTTACTTGCACAGTTTTACAAATCCAGCAGACGAACGTACAACACGCGACATCATTAACCAAACGGCACCTCACCTGCGTGTTTCGATTTCGTCCGATGTGATTCCCGAAATTCGTGAATATGAACGCGCTTCGACAACCATTGGCAATGTCTACGTTCAAGAGTTGGTCGAAAAATATTTGCGTAAACTCGAAACTCGGTTGAGCGATATTGGTTTCGACGGAAGCTTTTATTTGATGCTGTCCAGCGGAGGTATCGCTACGGTTGATACCGCGGTGCGATTTCCCGTGCGATTGTTGGAATCGGGACCTGCTGCCGGAGCCCTGGCCGCCAACGCTTATGGTCTGGCAGCCGGCCACAACGATTTGATTTCATTTGATATGGGAGGAACGACGGCAAAAATCTGTGTGATTGATGATGGAAAACCTTTGATCGCACATGAATTCGAAGTCGATAGAATTTACCGGTTTAAAAAAGGTTCCGGTCTGCCAATCAAATTGCCGGTGATCGAGCTGATCGAAATTGGCACGGGCGGCGGTTCGATTGCCCGTGTCGATGCTTTGGGATTGTTGAAAGTGGGCCCCGATTCATCTGGCGCCGATCCAGGACCGGTCAGTTATGGGCGCGGTGGTGTCGATCCCACTGTGACCGACGCCAACCTGGTTCTTGGCTACCTCGACCCCAACTATTTTCTCGGCGGTAACATGTCGCTGGACATGGAACGGGCTAGATCGGCCATCGCGGAAAAAATTGCCGACCCATTAAATATGTCGGTGGAGCAGGCGGCTTGGGGAATTCATCAGATTGCTAACGAAAACATGGCAAACGCAGCCCGGGTCCACGCCCTCGAACGTGGCAAAGACCCTCGACGATTCCCGTTGTTTGCATTTGGTGGTGCCGGTCCTGTTCACGCCTATCGAATTGCCCTTTCATTGGGATCTCCTGAACTATTGGCACCGCTGGGCGCCGGTGTCATGAGTACCGTTGGATTTTTGTCAGCGCCATTGGCGTTTGATTTTGTTCGCTCGTGGGCTGTCCAGCTCGATGATGTTGATTGGTCTAAAGCCAACGCGTTGTTAGCCGAGATGCAGGCCGAGGGACAGCAGCTGTTGACCGACTCCGGCGTCCAGCCGTCACAGATCAGCCATCGGCGCGAAGTGGATATGCGGTTTGTAGGACAAGGGCATGAAATTCGCGTGCCGTTACCTGACGGTCAACTTTCCAGCGGACACATTGACGAGTTGAAACAACGTTTCGATCAGGTTTACAAAGAACTTTACGAACGTCCCGGGCCACCGGTTCCGGTCGAATTGATCAACTGGCGCATTGTTTCGACGGGACCAAAACCGAATATTAGTTTGACGGTAACGGCAGTCAGTGATATCACATCTGCGTCGGCAGCCATCAAAAATCATCGGCCAGCCTATTTCCCTGAGACCAGCGGGTTTGTCGAAACGCCAGTCTACGACCGATATCTGTTGAAACCTGATTTGGAATTTGATGGGCCTGCGATTGTCGAAGAACGTGAATCGACTGTGATCGTCGGACCGGGTTCCAAATGTCGAATCGATCGACATCACAATTTAGTGGTGACGATGCCTCGTCAGTCACCGCCTGCCAGAGAGCAACGATGAAGTTAGACCCCATTCAACTCGAAGTGCTTTGGAACCGTCTGTTGTCAGTTGCCAACGAGCAGCAAACAACGTTGATTCGGACCGCGTTCAGCACGATTGTTCGCGAATCGCTCGACTTGGCCTGTGGAGTGTTTGACACGCGCGGCAACATGATCGGGCAATCGCTGACTGGTACGCCAGGTCATATTAATCCGATGGCGACCGGTGCTATTCATCTGTTGAACGCTTACCCGCCAGAAACTTTGCGCCCCGGTGATGTTCTGGTCACCAACGACCCCTGGATGACGGCTGGCCAAGTCAACGATTTTACGGTGCTGTCTCCCGTTTTCCGCGGCGAAACGATTGTTGGCTATTTTTCAAATTGTTGTCATGCGCCAGATATCGGCGGACGAATCCTGTCGGCCGAGGCCCACGAAGTTTTCGAGGAAGGGCTGCAGGTTCCAATCACCAAATTGTTTTGCGAGGGCCAACCGAACGAAGAACTGTTTAAAATCATCCGGGCCAATGTTCGAACACCCGATGAAACGATCGGAGATTTGTACGCTCAGGCAGCGTCCAACGCCGTGGGAGCGCGCAGTTTGCTACAAATGATGGATGAGTTTCAATTGGAAACCATTGATCCACTGGCGGACGAAATTATCTCGCGTTCCGAACGAGCGATGCGCGACGGTATTCGAGCTCTGCCTAACGGAACTTACGAACATGAATTGTGGAGTGACGGTTTCGAGGAACCGTTGTGTATCAAGGTAGCGGTCACGGTCCGCGACGAAGACATCGATATCGATTTCACTGGCTCTTCACCTCAAAGTCATCGAGGTATCAATGTCGTATTGAATTACACCAAAGGCTACGCGTCGTTTGCAATGAAGGCCGCGATCAGTCCAGAAGTGCCGCACAACGAGGGAGCATTTCGTCCCGTTCATATAACCGCTCCAGAAGGCAGTATTTTAAATTGCCGTCGACCCGCGGCCGTCGCTTCGCGCCATCTGGTCGGCCATTTTTTGCCAAGCGCCATTTTCGGTGCACTGGCAAAAGCGATTCCTGATCGCGTTGTCGCCGGAAGCGCTGATCCAATTTGGATGAGTATCTGGCGGGCCCAATGGCCGCAAACACAAAAGCAATCTAATTTGACGTTGTTTATGTTGGGTGGAATGGGCGCTCGTCAGACAAAAGACGGTTTGAATACAACAGGTTTTCCCAGCGGCGTTGGCGGCGTACCAACCGAAGTGGTTGAAACCCAGGCTCCGTTGATACAAAATTGCCGCGCGTTGAAAACTGATTCCGGCGGACCCGGTCAGTTTCGCGGCGGTTTAGGACAAACCATTTCGATTGAACAACGGGGTGACACCGATTGGAGCGTGTCGGGTATGGTCGACCGCACCAAATTCGCGCCGCATGGATTGGCCGGCGGTGAACCTGGCGCGATGGGTGAATTTTTATTGGACGGCCAACCCGTTCCACCCAAAACAATCATGTGGATGAAACCCGATGCCGTCGTCACCATGAACCCTCCCGGCGGCGGTGGAATGGGTGACCCCCACCAGCGTGACCCACAATCTGTGTTAAACGACGTCATCAACGGCTACGTCTCCATCGAACAAGCCAAAACCGCCTACCACGTCGACATCCAATTCAACGGAGAAGAGAACGAATTAGTGCGACTACCTGAAGAGTTTGAGTTAGGGGCGAGGAGCGAGGTTCGAGAATAGAGGCGCGATGAGATGCTACTCGTCTTTTTAATCTCGTCTCTCTAATCCCGTCTCTCTAATCTCGCCTCTCTAATCTCGCCTCTCGCCTCTCTAATCTCGCCTCTCGCCCCTCCGCTTGTCTTTCGCTCGATGGATCAAGAATCGTTTGTGCATGCGAGAGGTTTGGTTTTTGTAGACCGCTGATAGATCGATTGATTCTTTGGGATCATTGGCCAAGTCGAACAGTTTCCATTCTTGGGGAGATTTGGGAGCACCGGTTCCGTATTTGACGATTTTCCAATTGCCGTGGCGCAGTGCCCATCGATTGATACGCGGCGACCAGGTCCAGTACAAGTCGCGTTTGGGAAGTGATTGTTGTTTAAAAATTGCGGGTGTCAGGTCGATGCCATCCCAAGCGACTTTGGTGTTGGACGAATTTTTGACCAGTTGAGCCAGTGTCGGATACCAGTCGATGATGTGAGTCGGTTGATCGAATTTTCGCGGTTTGAGTTTTTCCGGCCAGTTTGCCAACGCGGGTACGTGAATTCCACCTTCCCAAACGTCAACTTTCTTTCCGCGAAACGGTAGTTTTTGATTGAAGTCGGTAAGTTTGAGGTCGTCAGGATAGGCCTTTCCACCCCAGGAAACCTGTGGACCATTGTCTGATGAAAACAGAATCAATGTGTTTTCGCGTTGGTTTGTTTTGTCGAGGGCTTTCACAATTCGACCGATTGCGTCATCGAGATGATGGACGGCTGCAAGAAACAGTCGCTTCTCAGGATCTTTTTCCGCTTGAATCAAACCGTCCGGATCGTTGAACCATTTTATTTTGTCTTCGTCGAGCCATCGGTTTTTATTTTTGGGATCGAGTTGCGTCGGGCGGTCGGTGAATGGCCCGCGTTCGTCCAACGGCGTATGCACGGAGTGATAGGGGATGTAGAGAAAAAACGGTTTGTCGCGTTTGGTCGAAATGATTTTTACCGCTTCGTCCGTCACCAGATCCGTCGCGTGTTTACCGTCTTCGTTGCCGTCGATCGGTCGTAAGTTTCGATGCCACGTGCGTTCAAATTTTCCTTTGCGATAGCGATGGTCGTACATGCCGACTGCACCGGCCAGCGATCCATAGCTGTGATCGAATCCAAACTGGTTAGGTCCGTGATTGGGACTTGAACCGAGATGCCACTTGCCGCACAGGAATGTTTCATACCCCGAACTTTTTAACATCGATGCGATGGTCGGAGTCCCTTTGGGAAACGCCGGTTGATTGCTGGCCGACAAAGCGGCGCCGCCAAACCGACTTGGATAACGGCCGGTCATTAATGCCACTCGGGTCGGTGTGCATTGCGGCATCACATAATGTTGCGTAAACGTCACACCGGTTTTTGCAAGGTGATCCAGGTTGGGAGAATAGACTTTGGAGTTGTTGTAACCAATGTCGGCCCAGCCTTGGTCGTCGCTGATGATCAGTACAATATTTGGCAACGATTCTGGCTGTTGATCCTGAGCGCCAACCGTCGAAAGTAAACAAATAAGCACAAGCATCGCACTTGCCAAAAAAGATTTCAGGGTCATCGGTCAACCTATCAGGTAATGATATCTTTAATCACTTTGGCGGGCTCAACACCCGTCAGCTTCATGTCGAGGCCCTGGTATTTCACCGACAGTTTTTTGTGGTCAATACCAAACAGGTGAAGCATGGTGGCATGCAAATCGCGGACGTGAACAACATCTTTCACTGCGTTGTAGCCCAGTTCATCGGTTTCTCCGTAACTGGTACCGCCGCGGATTCCGCCTCCGGCCATCCACATCGTAAAACCTTTGATGTGGTGATCGCGACCGGCTCCACCTTTTCCTTGGAACATCGGCGTTCGTCCGAATTCACCGCCCCAGATCACCAAGGTATCGTCGAGCATGCCGCGTTGTTTTAAATCTTGAACCAATGCCCAGGTCGGACGGTCGGTCAATCCACAACAGATGTTCATGAATTTCCGCAAACCACCATGATGGTCCCATCCGCGATGATAGAGCTGGATAAATCGAACACCACGTTCAGCCAACCGCCGAGCCAACAAACAATTTGACGCGTACGAGCCGTCGCCGGGTTTTGCCCCGTACATATCGAGAACGGATTGTGGCTCGTCGGAAATATCTACCAATTCCGGCACGGAAGTTTGCATGCGAAATGCAAGTTCATAAGCTGCGATACGGGCGGCAATTTCACGATCGCCAGTTTGCTGTTGGCGAATTTGGTTGAGTGCGTTAATCGTGTCAACCAGTCGCCGTTGATCGTGTTTGGAAACACCCGACGGGTTTTTGACGTAGTGGACGGGCTGTCCGACGGAGTTGAATTCGACGCCTTGAAACTCACTGGGGAGAAAGCCCGAAGCCCATTGTCGCGCTGCAATCGGTTGTGGATTTCGACCGCCCACGCTGGTCATGACGACAAATCCGGGCAGATTTTCGCTTTCCGATCCAAGACCATAATTCACCCAGGCACCCATCGAGGGCCGGCCGCTGATGGCGGTACCCGTATTCATAAACGTATGCGCGGGATCATGATTAATTTGCTCGGTCACCATCGATTTGATCACGCAAATATCGTCGACCATTTGAGCTTGCCAGGGTAAATAATCACTGACCCAAGTTTTGCCTTTGCCGTGGCGACGGAATTTGGTGAGGTGCCCCTGGACTTTCAGTTTTTGTCCCTGGAGTTGCGCGATCGGCTGACCTTTGGTGAACGACTCGGGCATCGGTTTGCCGTTCAGGCGATCGAGATCCGGCTTGTAGTCAAACGTTTCCAGATGCGACGGACCGCCTGCCATGCAGAGAAAGATCACTCGTTTGATTTTGGGCGGAAAATGAGGAACGCCCGCTAGCCCAAGATTCAACGATGACGATTGTTGGGTTGCCAGAGCGGCGGGTTTCAACAGTTCTGCCAGCGCCGCTGCACCCAAACCGATTCCACCAGCTCGGAGAAAAGTTCGGCGATTGATCCAATCCTGTAATGTGCTTTTGTGTTCTGTCATGAGTTTGTTTGTGTTAGTAGTTCATCAATCAATGCAGCGATGCCTTTCACTGCGATGTTGATGCGATTGTTTTCACACGGCGGTTGTCATTAATTTCGGGTAATCGTTTCACTGAGGTTTAACAGGGCTCGAGCGACATTGGTCCAGGCAGCCAATTCAGCAACGTCGATCGATTCGTCTCGTTTTGACATGCCGATTTGAGTCAACTGCGTCGCATCGCGTTTGTTTTTTTGATAGCGAACTCGATTTTCATCGAGTAACTGACGGACGAGTTTTTTCTCTATTTTCGAGGGCGTTCGAAGCGTTGCCCAACGAAAGGCAAATTCGATTTTTTGGTCATCTGTTTTTCCCGCGTTGAGAATAATGCGTTGTGCAAAATTCCTGGCCGCTTCGACGAACGTTGGATCGTTCAACAAACTGAGTGCGGCCAGCGGAGTGTTGGAACGAGGGCGTTCTGCCGTGCATTCTTCGCGCGTCGGAGCGTCGAGAGCACGAAAGGTTGGATGCAAAAATTGTCGTTGCCAATGAACATAAACTCCGCGCCGCCATTGTCGCCCGTCGGTATGGTGTTTATATCTGCGCGGCGGAAAATTGAGGTGGCGGTAGTAACCGGCGGGTTGATAAGGTTTGACGCTGATTCCACCGATTTTGTCGTTTAACAATCCGGATGCCAACAGCGCCTGGTCGCGAATGAGTTCGGCCGGCAATCGATATCGACTTTGCCGCGCAAAATATTGATTCGTCGGGTCGATGCGTTGCTTGGATGGATCAACCAAAGACGATTGTTTATACGTATTACTGGTCACGATATGGTAAATCAATTTCTTGGTGCTCAGCCCTTGGGCGATATAGTGATGGGCCAGATAATCGAGCAATGGCGGATTAGTTGGCGGTGTTCCTTGACCGCCAAAATCTCCCAGGTCGCGTGAAATTCCGTGTCCCATGAACAACGCCCAAATACGATTGGCCATCACGCGGCTGGTGAAAAATCGGTTTGATTTCGAGGATTTTCCCACGAGCCAGTTTGCCAAATCCAGACGTGTAGCGCGGCCGGAACCAGGCAATTTGCCGAGGAATTCGGGAATCGCAGGTTGCACAATCGGGCCTGAATCGTCGAGCCAATTGCCGCGCGGTAAAACCCGAACCGTTCGTGGTTTTGTTAACGTGACGGTAATCATGCTGCGGCGGACTTGTTTTTTGGCGGCTGCGAGTTGTTTTTTCAAAGCTTGGATTTGTTTTTTGTCTAACCCGTCAGATTTAAGTTTTTGTTGCAGCGCCTCGATCTGTTCACTTTGCTGCTTGGTAGGCAACTCGATTTCAGGCGGCCGCGCTGTTGGCAAGCTGTTGGTTCCAACTTTAAAGTGGCGTTCGTCATCAATGTCGGCAAAAAATGCCGCCAGCGCATAAAAGTCTGTTGTCGTATACGGGTCGTATTTGTGATCATGACATTGGGCGCAACCAACCGTTGCACCCATCCAGACCGCCGAAACATTCCGCACTCGGTCAGCGGCATAAATGGCCGTGTATTCCTTGGGTTGAATACCGCCTTCGTGCGACGTTTGCAGGAGCCGATTGTAACCGGTTGCGATGAGCTGTTCTTGTGTCGGGTTTTTTAATAGATCGCCGGCGAGTTGTTCGCGCGTGAATTGATCAAACGGCAAGTCGGTATTGAATGCGTTAATGACCCAATCCCGATACGGCGAAATGTTATGATCTTGATCTCCGTGGTACCCAACCGTGTCGGCATAGCGGACGAGGTCGAGCCAAAAGATCGCCATGCGTTCGCCAAAATGGGGCGAGGCAAGTAATTGTTTGACAAGTTTTTCATAAGCGTCCGGTGATTTGTCGTTTAAAAATTTTTGAACTTGATCAGGCGTTGGAGGCAGTCCGAGCAGATCAAAATACAATCGTCGGATGAGCGTGATTTTGTCGGCCGGGGGCGCTGGTTGCAAACCAATTTTGGTCATGGTCAGCAAAACGTGTCGGTCGATTTCGGTTGCTGCCCACCGTGCGTCGAGTTTTTTGGGGAGTTCGGCGGTCGGTTTGGTTTTTGTTTTTTCGTAGGCCCAGTGTTTCGCCCATTTGGCTCCCTGTTTGATCCAACGCGAAAGAATCTCTTTTTCCTTTTTTGAAAGGTGTTTCTCGGATTCTTCGGGTGGCATGATGTCGTCATCATCCGAGTGGATTCTCGTCACGAGTTCGCTTTCGTCCGGTTTCCCGGGAACGATGGCAAAATATCCGCCGAGATCCTCTTTGGCGGACGCTTCGATGTCCAATCGCAAACCAGCTTCGCGTGTTTTCGGATCGGGTCCGTGGCAAAAGAAACACTTGTCGGACAAAATCGGACGGACATCGCGTTGGAAATCAACCTCTTGCGCTGAAACCAGTTGTGATGCAAGAATGATCACAACGGGAGCCAGTCGTACAACCACGTTGAGAAATTGACGCTTCATCGCGTTAATAGAAAATTGCATTTCTGTCGTAACTGTATTTTGTTGCATCGTAAAGCGAATCTGGAGTGAGATTTGAAATCACACCAACGTTCGAGCCGTTCTCGCACATTCGTTTTGGGAATGTGATTTGCTGACATGGCGGCCAGTCAAACGCTTCGCTCACAATTGGGTCACGGAAACCACGAGTCACTATGATTCTCAATGGTTTTTTCTAATTGGTTATTTTGCAGGGATTTGAATATTCCACAAAATACCAGTTTATGTGAACGTGATTGTTTTTTAAATGAATTGTCGTAGGAAATTCAGATGCAAATGAAAATGACTGGAATTTAGTTAGCAAGACAGTGAAGGTAAGGTTGCAATATCTGACAAAAACAACCAATTAGCGGTGATAGTGCCACAAGTGTTGTGCGCCGTAGGGCCGGTTCCCACCGGCCAATCTAACAAACGGCCGGTAGGAACCGGCCCTAACCGATTTATGTGAAAAAGTCATAACCCGAAGCGTGAGCGAGGGACCAAAACCGTACAGACATGTAATGAAACACAGTCCCTCGCTCACGCTTCGGGTTGTGATTTTCGGTAACGACGACCAGATATCGAAACCGCAAGTCCATTTAACGAATTTAACCTGCCAAACGTTTTTCAATAATTCTGTCGTGGTAAACAAAATGACCACCAAGAATGAAAAAATTTGCTTTGGCGGTGACATAACAATCCGACGCAACTCCGCCACGTTCCAGATTGCCTACACCCATCCGGTCGGCAAGTAAGACGTTGGCGTCTCGCAGGCACTGAAGTTCGTCCAGCAAATCGTTTATTCCAACCGAATGATAATCCAAGTTGTCGACGTAAATATTTTGATCGATTCCTGGCAGTGGAGTTTTGTCGCCCACTCCAATTCTCAGTGCTCTGGTACTGAATATTCTTTCGCAATCAATCAGGTGGCCAACGACCTGTTTGATGCTCCATGTGTATGGTTCATGAAGTTGGCTGACAACGCCGTCCGGCAGATCGCCAAGTCGTTCGGCAAGTTGTCGCGGCTGTTGCCGAAACGCTGTCAGGAAATCCGCTGGCTGAAACAAATCGACATATTGTTGGTAATACTCATCGTATTCGTTGCTGGCCGGCGCTGAAAATTTAGCTGTTGCTGTCATCGTGATCTCTTTTTTATGGTTTGTGATTAGCAGTCTGGCGACGCGTATTGGCAGACGCAACGGCAGCCGACGGTTTGTAGATTTGCATGCAAGTTGTCGGACCATCGAGTGTTCGAAATCCGTATTTTTCATACAGCCCTTGAGTGTCGTCGGTAAACAACAGAAGACGTCGCAAGTTTTGTGTGCTGGGAGATGAAACGATAGTTTCAATCAGCCATTTTCCAAGCCCAAGTTGTTGGTACGGTTTCAGGACAAATACATCCGCCAAGTAGGCGAACGTACAATGATCGGTAATCAGTCTGGCGAATCCAATTTGTTGATCGAGTTTGAACAATCCAAAACAAACTGATCCACGTACAAATTTCTCAACGGTGGCCAACGAAATTCCAGGACACCAATAGGAGTTTGTCAAAAATTCATGAATCACATTCAGATCGAGTTTGCTGTGATCGGTGGAGATCAGAAAATCGTCACGAATGTATTGTTCGATTGACGGGGCCTCTGAAATCATGAGACGTCCTTTGCTGCAGCGAATTGTGAGTTGTGGTCCGCTCGCCACCGGTTTAAATATTCAGGGACTTCGAGTCCCGGAGTGTTGTCTGCAGCTGCGAGCGGTTGACCCGCATGTTGGACAAATGGGACCACACCAGACCAAACCGGTAACGTCAAGTCATCGGGATCGTCGGCGGGTTCGCCGGTTCGGATTTTAGCGCTGGCGGATTCGATTTTTACTGCGGCGACACAGGTGGCTTTCATTTCTTGAACATTCGGTCCTCGGGCGTCGTCCCAACGCCCCGGCATGGTTTTGTCCGAAATGATTCGCAGCGCTTCGATGCGTTGTTGATCCGAGGTAATTTCGTATCCGCTGCCGAACACGGTGACGGATCGATAGTTCATCGAATGGTGGAATAGCGATTTGGCGAGTACAAGCCCATCGAGGATCGTTGCCGACACGCAAATTTTTGAACCGCTGCACAACATGTTCATCAAGCGGCTTTTGCTAGAACCATGAAACAACAATTCGTCATCGCGGCGCGCGAACAGCATCGGAATAATGATGGGCCCGTCGTCCGAGCAAAAACCGACTTGGCCAACCAGGTTTTGATCCAGGATTTTGAAGACTGTTTCACGGTCGTAATGTCCGCGTTTGGCGACGCGCCGCACTTGGTTGAGTGTCGTTTGTTTAAATTCGGTTTCCGATGTCATTTTTATTGATCCTCGCAGTTGCGTTTCAGTTCGTTGCCATCTCGGTTGAAGCCGTTGTTTGCAATTGAAACCCTTCGTCAGTCCAACCGATGACGCCGCCAATCATTTCTTTGACAGGACGCCCCAATTTTGCCAAAGCCAAAGCTCCTTTGTTGGCTCCGTTGCAATGTGGTCCGGCACAGTAAACCACAAATAGCGTTTCAGCCGGATATTCGGCAAGCGCCGGTTCGTTGATCTTCCAATGGGGGAGATTAATAGCGGTGGGAATATGACCAGCCTGGAAACATTCCTCGCTGCGAACATCGAGCAACACAAAATCTGTTTTGTCGTTGGTAATGGCGTGATGAACGTCCCAACAATCGGTTTCGTACGAAAGCCGTTTTGAGAAAAATTCCACGGCATCGTCCTGCGGTGCAGCGGGAATTCGTGAAACAGTAGAACCCATCGTTACCTCAGTTACTGCAAAAAAATACGACTCAGTTTTCAATTTGAATTTCGAAAACGGTGTTTTCGTCGTTTGATGTGTATTACTATGGTAAAATTGTGGAGTGGTGAAAAGATCCAATATTGCCGTTTTCGACCAGTCCAATTTTTAACGTGTCGCTAAATGCAGATTGAATGATGATGGCCAGAAAAAATGTCGTGGATGAGTTTGGTTTTTTGCGATTGGACGCGCGAAAAAAAACACCGCTGTTTCGGCAGCTTTATCAACAGCTGCGCACCGCTATCCTTCAGGGACGGATCAAGACGGACTACCGGATTCCGTCATCACGTGATTTGATGGAGCAGTTAGGAGTCTCCAGAACCACGATTGTGACGGCAATTGATTTGTTAATCGCCGAAGGGTATTTGCAAACGTTTCATGGACGCGGTACGTTTGTCGGCAGCGAAATTCCAGACGAACAGATTTTGCCTGAGGGTGTCGCGCCCGATGAGATCCAGCGTTGCAGTGACGAATCAAATCACTTGAACGAGTATGGAAAATCCTTACAGGGTTTGAATCGTGAGACCTGGTATACCGGAACACCCAAGGCGTTTTGTCCCGGCGAGCCAGCGTTGGATGAGTTTCCAGTCGACATTTGGTCGAAAATCGTCCGACGCGTTTGGAAATCGCTTGCTCCGATCGATTTGTCTTATGGTGAGCCGGCGGGCTATTCGCCATTGCGATCACAAGTCGCCGAATACCTGGCAGTTCATCGCGGTGTGAACTGCGATCCCGAGCAAGTCATGATTGTCAACGGCACGCAGCAGGCCGTCGATGTTGTGGCTCGGCTAACGCTCGAGCAAGGTGACCAGGTTTTGTTTGAAAATCCGGGTTACATCAACGCTCGCGATACCTTTCAGAAACAGGGCGCCGAGATCATACCCGTTCCGGTTGACCACCAAGGTGCAGTTTTCGAAAAAGTGATTCAAAAACATCCAAAAGCCCGACTCGCTTACGTTACACCGTCGCATCAATTTCCGATGGGCGTAATATTGCCGGTTGAACGGCGACTGGAGCTGATCAATTGGGCCAAAGAAAACGAGTCGCTGATTTTGGAGGATGACTACGACAGCGAATATCGTTATTCGCAAAAACCGTTGCCGTGCATGCAAGGATTAGATCGGGCGTCGAGAATTATTTACGTGGGAAGTTTTAGCAAGGTTGTATTTCCGGCCTTGGGTTTAGGCTATGCCATTGTTCCGCCACAAATGGTATCCGCGTTTGAAAATGCACTTCGTTTGAGTTCGCGCCCCGCTTCGCAAGTTGACCAAATCGTTTTGAGCGAATTCATTCGCGAAGGCCATTTTATTCGGCATTTGCGGCGGATGCGAAAAACTCATGCATTGCGCCGACAGGTTTTTGTCGAACAAATTCAGAAACATCTGGCAGACGAATTGGAAATCATCGGTGGTGCCGCTGGACTTCATTGCACTACCACTTTCAAATCGCAAAACAAAAATGATGTCGCAATCGTCAAACAGTTGGCCGAACAAGGGATCATTACTCGGCCTTTGTCGGGTTACTACATGTCGGGAACGAAAAAAGATCGGCGCCTCAACGGATTGGTTTCAGGATTCGCTTGTTCAACACCGTCGCAAACACGACGACGCATTCGCGAGTTGGCCGTGATTCTGAAACGCTAAACTCTCTCGTTTTTCCTTTGCGTCTTGTCGGGAGGGCGAGGCTCCTGCCGAGCCGAGACTACGGGTTAAGCTTTCGTATGAGTGGACCCTGTTTCTTTCAAAAAGGCTCACGCGGAGACGCAGAGGCGCAGAGGTTTTGGGTAGGCATTGTTGCTTTAATGTTGCAATCAAATCACAAACGCGAGGCTAGCGCTGTATAAATATGTTTTGTAAGGCAAAGCCACACCGAAAAATTCTCACGCAGAGCCGCAGAGACGCAGGAGGTTGAAAGCATTGGGGGAATAAAAAGGTGTTGTGGTCAATTGATTTTTGGCAAATCAACTCGCTTTTTTTTCCTGCGCCTCTGCGACTCTGCGTGAGATTTTAATCAGAATTTGTTGCATCCTCGCGACGATGAAAACGACTACTAATTAGCAAGTCGTTTACATCTGCAACAATCCTGACAAATTTCCAACTGGGCTTCGATTCATGGATCCAAGCCCTTGTTTTTTGTATTCGCAAGGATTTTTCGACAACGCTAGTCCTTCGATTTTTTCTCCTTGAGGTACTTCAAAGCTTTTTCGGGTTCCATTCGACGTTGAATCAAGCTTTTGTATTTTTGAATATCCAGCCCCGCTTTTTTGTATCGTTTCAATAGCGACGTCGGTACGCGGTGGTAGATAAAGTATTTATGTTCCTGCAACTCGAACCTGTCATCCTGATAGCTTTTGAGCAAATCTAAAGGCACATGGCGGAGGATAAATGGTTTGTGTCGCTCCGTCAGCATGCCGGCATCCTGATAGGCTTCGAGCAATTTGAGCGGGATACGTGATCGCAGAAAAACTCGATGTTTGTCGAGAGAGAACCCTGCATCGTCGTATTGTTTCAGAAGCTTGGCGGGAACTCGCTGTTGAATGTAGTACTTATATTTCTTGAGCGAATAGCCGGCCGCTTGATAGTCTTTCAAAAGTTGTGGGGGTACGCGGTACTGGATAAACGATCGATTTTCTTGCAAATCGAATCCGGCTTTTTCGTAATCTTTTAATTGTTGCGGACTGACACGCCAATTGATGTAGTCGGCGTAATCGTCCAGTGAGTAACCAGCTTCGTTGTATTGCTTCAACAGCGACGGTCGAACTCGGCGGGTGATAAATTTTTCATGCTTTTTCAGATCAAATTTAGCTTTGTTATAGGCCACAATCAAACTGGCCGGGACACGTCGGTTGATGAACGATTTGTGTTTTTCCAGATCCAAATCCGCTTTGTTATATTGTTTGATCATCGCCGATCGAACTCGCCAGACGATAAACTGCAGATGTTGGTCGACGGCCAGTTTGTCCTGCTGATACTGTTTGACGAGACTTGCCCTGACGCCATGTGCCATCAATGCCATTTTTGATTTTTTATCGATGTCCAGTTCCTGGAGCTCTTTCAAGTTGGCAACGATTTCTTTTTCACTTTTCCAAGACATAAACAATGGATACAACGCGGCTTGCGGCGCGGCTTCGATGTCGTTTTCCGTCAGCCATTTTTTGAATTTGTCTTCACCATCGAATTCAAATTCCCCTTTGCCTCGGCGGCCGGTAAACGAGCCTTTGAAGACCAGGGTTCCGAATTCTCGTTCCAATCGAAATTCGGTCGACGATTTGGTCAGTTCAGGTTTGAAGTCGGTTGTTTTAAAACGACTGGAGTATCCCCATTTCAAATCTTCATCGGATTTGGATTGTGTTACCGTCAGGTGAACATGTCCCTGGACAAAGTAACATGTCCATTTCCCTTTGAGTTTTTCGTCGTTCAAAGCTGTGGGAGAGATGCTCACCACATCGGCGTCGCCCGCGCGGATATAGAAATACGATCCAGACAATCCGCCTTGTTGTAAATTGATTTCTTCGACAGCGAGTTTATAGCGTTTATCACTGCGAATGTTGTTCAGATCGCCATCGTGTTTAAAGTGGGACGAACCGATGAATTGAGCCAATCCTGCATCCAACGCTTTGTCGAGATACAGGAACGCTTTATCGGTTTCTTTATTTATGGCATGGATACAGCACAAATTGTAATTGCCAATCGCGGAGTACTTTTTTGATCGAGCCGCTTTTTGATGCCATTGAACAGCTTCTTGCAATTTGCCTTGCATGTGTAACGCGTAGCCGAGATTGACAACCGCTTTCTCATGTTTCGGATTGAGTTCCAACGCTTTGCGACACAGCGATTCCATTTCGGTGTAGTCTTGCTCGTTTTTTCGAGCGTCTGCCGAAGAGACCAATTGCTCGACGTGTGACAATTTGATGATGCGTTTCACAAGGTCTTTGAATCGTTTATCGGAACGCAGTGACGCGAGGTCGTTGTCGTTTTGATATTGTTGGAGGTCGATAAATCCAAGGTCAACCGCTTTATTCAGTGCTGCAAACGCTTTGTCTTTGTCCTTTTTCAGCGCCCAAACGCAGCCGATGTTGTAATTAGATTTGGATTGATAGCCGTTGAATTTGGCGGATTGTTCGAATTTGCGTAGCGCATCATTGAATTTTTTGTTCTGAAGTAGTTTATACCCTTCTTTGAATAACTGACGTCCCTCGTTCGATTGGGAAAAATTGCCAAACGAAAATTGAAAACGAATTTCCGAGTCATCGGAATCCTGGTTTTCATCCGTTTCATCTTCTGAGTTTTTCTCCTGCTCTTGCTCACCATTGGGAACGATCAAAGTCCCGGGCTGCGATGAGGCGTCGTTTTTGGTCAAGGTGTTGGGAATATTTGGTCCACCAAAGAATCCAAAATAGCCTAACAGCAAAAGTGCGATGCTCAAAAACAGAATGTTGAATGCAACGGGTTTCCAGCTTTTTTTGGCAGCAGTGTTCGGCAGCACTTTCGGCGGTTTGGAAATATCGGGTTGATGCAAGTAGGCCAAATGCCGTTCCAACAAATCGTGCAATTGACCGGCCGATTGGAAGCGGTGTTCGGGGTTTTTTTTCAAGAGTGCGTCGATTACGTCTGAAAGTGTTTTGGATATTTGGTTGTTTACTTGTCGAACGGGCGTAGGAGTGTCGTTTTGTATACGCGTCAAAACACCCAGTGGCGATTCGGCGCGAAACGGCAAGTGGCCAGTGGCCAAAAAGTAAATCAAGCTGCCGAGACTGAACAAATCACTGCGATGATCGAGTCGTTCGCCACGGGCCTGCTCAGGAGACATGTAATTGGGAGTTCCCGTCAGCCAGCCGGTTCGCGTCAATGAAGCGTCGTCTTCGGCACGAGCCAAACCAAAATCGGTGATGATGACGCGATTGACACCTTGTTCGACAAGGATATTTGCCGGCTTGATATCGCGATGCACCAGACCTTGCGAATGGGCTGGAATCAGACCAGCTGCGATCTGTAGTGCGACACGGACAATTTCAATTTCTGCCAACGGGCCATTTTGATCCACCAATCTTTGAAGTGACGGACCAGCGACATAAGGCATGACGATGTAGGGTGTTTTGCCGTCGTTGTTGACGTCATAAACGGCGATCACATTCGGATGCAGCACGCCAGCTGCCGCGCGAGCTTCTTGGGCAAATCGTTTGCGAGCGGTTCCGTGACTGGCCAAATGCGGCGAAAGAACCTTGATCGCCAACGGGCGGTTTAACTCGGAATCGTGAGCTTTGAAGACAACCCCCATCCCGCCGCGGCCAACTTCACGTTCGATGTCATATTTTCCGATCCGTCCGATCATCTCTGGATGTTTGGGCGGATCGAGAATTCCGTCGAGCGGAAATTCCCATCCCGAAGATGCTGATTCGTGCGGCTGCTGATCCGTCGTATCCAACTCGTGTGATTTCAGGTTTGCGACATCGCTGATTTCCTGCGAAGCTTTTAATAGCTCGGGAGTTTTTTTCCAAACTTCCGAACGAGCCGTCAACGCATCTAGCGCTTGGCGGCACGATTCACATTGATGAAGATGCTGGCCGATGTTCCTGGTTTTGTCCGACTCAGTTTCGCTGTTGAGTAATTCCAGTAAATCGTCGCGACTGATATGCTCTGATTGGATCATCGTATCTCCGAATTTGATGGCATTGAGCCGTTAATTTTTTTATGGTTAGTTTTGCGTTTCATCCAACTTGCGCTGAATGAGTTTGGAGAGCCGTGCCATAATTCGCGAACGCGCGACGTAGACCGTTCCGCATTCGATGTTCAAACGTCGTGCGACTTCTTCGATCGGCAAACCTTCGACTGTTGACATCCAGAACGCTTGCCAATTGACCGGCTTGAACGAATGCTTGAGTTTATCGGCGGCCCAAGAGAAGACTTGTTTTTCGTAGGCTACCTGGAACGCTTGCGATTCCGAATCGCTGGGATCGGCAATTTGACTGAGGCCGGAATCACCTTTGGCAATTCGAGTGGCTTCGATTTTTTTGGTGCGTAGAAAATCAAAAGTCAGATTGCGGGTGATCCGGTAGAGCCATCCGCGAAACGATGAATTCTCGCGGGCTTCGTCCCAGGATCCGATCGACTTGGCGACACGACTGAGAACTTCCTGAGTGACTTCGGCGGCGTCGGCGTATTGGAGGCCGTGGCGTTGAATAAAACGCTGGACAAGCGGCTGGTAGATTTGCACGAATTCGGCCCAGGCGTCGTCGTCGCCGGAGTCTCGGACTCTGACGATAAGACTAACACGTGTGTCGGGATCTGATTTTGAATTCATACAAATAGCCTGCTCTACAGGATTCTACGAAGCAAATACCGAGAACTTGCGCTTGAAAAATATTTTTTTATCAACGGCGAAAATGCCCTGTTTTTTAGTGTAGGGCCGGTTCCCACCGGTCGTTTTGTTAGATTGGCCGGTGGGAACCGGCCCTACCCCCATGGCCGTGGGAGCTGGCCCTACCCCGATCTGTCATGCTCCAGCGTATCTACGCATGGTCACCGTGGTCGAGAGGATTTCCTGCCGGTGACAGGAGAGGCTCTATCCGCGCATTCAGAATTGGCGGCGAGCTAGGCAACTTTTTTGAACAAGTAATTGGGGTTTCTGGCGACAAGTTCGTATCGTGACGATTTTTGAACTTCCTTGACGACACGGCACACTTCCCAATCAGTCGCATCGCCGGAATCGTCAAACAGAATGAAACCGTTGGTTTCCAGATGACGGTCCGCATTTTCAAAATCTCGTTTTGCATATTCGTAAGAATGATTCCCGTCGACAAAGCAAAACGAAATGGGACCACCCAGTTCGATGGGGCGTCCGACGACATCTTCTTCGGTACGCTGTTCGTTCCAGGCGTCAAAGAACTCGTCGGAAAACAATTCGACGGTGTAAGGCATGTCGTACCGCGAAAAAATGCTGATGTTTCGAATATAGGAATCTTTGACATACTCGCGATAGTCGCTGTGCATGACGTGTTCCGAGTCGCCCAGCGGCACGTCCGCTTCGGCACCTTCGAATTTCCAACGGTCGCAAGTGATCAATTTGTTTTTGAGTGCCAACCGTTCTTTGAAGTAGGTCATGATGTTTGTCGAAAGGCCACAGAACGATCCGATTTCGACGATGGGTGCGTCACTGGGAAGATTTTGTATGGCATGGAACATACTGCGTACATTGCCATTGTTCATCATGCCCGCGTTAGCAAATCTGAGCCAATTGAGGTATTCCGATTTGACAATGGACTTTTCGACCGGAATGTCACGTCTGCGCGCGTACGCCAAAAGTTTTCTGAGAATTTTCATCGTCGTCCGCTGCAACTCCATCTGCGTTGATGTTGGAAATGCCGCCCTATGACCTAACTCGTTTGCTAAAAGTTGGTCGGGCACTAGCATCACCATGGATACGCATTTTGCCCATTTTGAGCAACCCCGAAATGAGCTTGCATCGATCATTGGTCTTCATCGAGCTGTTTCAGAAGTTTTTTGGGGGCTTGTGCCCGGTAGCTTTCGTCAATCCATTCCATAAACAAATCGACCGGAATTTCGCCGCTGGCAATTTCGGCAGTAACCCATCCCCATTTTCCCAATCCGTAACCGGTTGGCGAGCAAAACGGGAGTGCAAGCGCGGTGTTTTTGGAATGCGGTAGTTTGCACGAGATTGAAAACGGCATCCCGTCGATTGGCAAATATGCGAATGTTTTGTCGTTGACCGCCAAGTCTTTGTGAGTTGGCCAAGGGCTTTTGAGGTGGGCCCTGGATAGTCCAATCCAAATTCGCGAAGTGCCTGCATTGCTTTGTCGGCTTTTTTACTCATTTTCTATTCCTTTCAATGCCATCTTTCATTGAGCATCATTTTGTTAGCTAATTTGCTAATAAATTATCCGGGATTTAAGGAATTATCAAGATCATTTATGCTTTTTCAGGTTTTCATCGCAGGAAGCCTTGAATTTATTTGTCTATATTGCTAAATATTAAGAGGTGGGTTAACCCACGGTAATGAAACGAGAATTACAGGGAGTCAAATATGAACGCATCTGATCAGCCGGTCGAAGTTCTTTGCCGATATCGGCTCAAGCCCGAGGTCGATCATCAATTCAAACAATTGCTATCGGCGCACTGGAAAAAGCTGCACGATCTGGGATTCACGACGGACGAGCCTGCTCGACTGACTCAGGCGCGTGATCAAGCGGGAAATGTCGCGTACTTCGAATCGTTTTCGTGGAAAAACATTGACGCCATCCAAACCGCCCATGAGACGCCCGAAGTGATGATGGCATGGGAACCGATGGGTGCCTTGTGTGACGATATGGAGTTTTGGCATGTCCAGCCCATCGAAGACTAGCAGTAAACGCGCGGCCGGGCCGGTTTCCAGTGAGTTGCTCAGCGACGTGTTTGGAGCAATTTCGCATCCGGTGCGGCGACAAGTGTTAATCATTTTGTATGCCCGTGGCGGTATGATGTCGGCTGGAGAAATTGCCGATCGATTCAAGCATTCCTGGCCTACGACAACGCGTCACCTCGGCGTTTTGGAGAACGCCGGTGTTGTTGAAGTGCAGAAGCAAGGGCGGAGCCGAGTTTATCGATTGCAAACCGACGTGTTATTGCGCGCCGCCGATTGGATTTATTCTTGGGCTGCACTGCCGGATGTTGAAAGTGATTCTCAATGGAAAGAGTTGCCGTATGCATCGATGAGAAACGCGATCGCACCGGATGCCGACGGTGAAAACAGTCCAACTGAGTCCGATTGAATTCAGACGTAAGTTTGCAAATTGGTCTGATCTAGTGAGCGGCGAGGCGCTGGCCGCCGGTTGTTTGCAACACAGGCTCGGCGGGAGCCTCGCCCTCCCGAAATTTCTCATGCAGAGTCGCAGAGACGCTGGGAGTAGAAGGCGTTGGGGAATCAAAAAAGGTGTATTGTGGACAATTGATTTTTGGCAATTCAACTCGCTCTTTTTCTTCTCTGCGGCTCTGCGTGAGGTTGTTATCAGAAATTGTTGCTCATTAGCCCTTGCCGTTTGCAAAGCAGGCTCGGCGGGAGCCTCGCCCTCCCGATGCGCCCTACTATACCTACCATGCCCCTCCGAAAGCGCTATTTTTTCTTGGGACCGGTTGGGCCGTCGGTGCGGAATGAAATTGCTGGCAAACCTTCTTTGTTGTAAAGATTGTGACGGGCGAATTGGTGCCAGGCGAAACGTACGAATTTGGGATTTTTGATTTTGGTTGAAGAAACTTCGACCGTGTTTTTGTCAACAATCTTGGCCTCGGCGGGGATGTACTGGTATTTTGCAGCGCGGCCTTGGCCTCGTTTTACGCCGTCCGACAATTCAAACCAATTGACTGGTTTGCCGTCGTCGGTTTTGAGGCCGCCGCCGGTGTTTTTAAATTTGACGATGATTCGATCGCCGTCGATCTTGTGCGAATCGTAGATTGGCGGAAACACTTCCCGTTTGATTTTGCCGTAGGTTTTGGCCAAGGCCATATCGGCCAGGCGTTTGGCAACAATGTGTTTGTTAGGTGGATGCGGATTGCTCCCGCCAGCCAACGGAAAACCGGTTCCGGGTGTCGGTGGTTTTGCTTTGGGATTGCCTTTGTCGACGCGGAGGTTTTTATCCTGCAGGTCATTGCTGGACGCCAAGCCCGTGTAGGGAATGTTTTGCGCGACCCAAGCTTGCGATTCCCAGACGCGTAACATCCCGCTGGCATAACTCGTCTGTGCGATCTGTGTGAAATAGAATGGCATTTTTTCTTGCTTCCACAATTTTCGCCAACTTGCGATCCATTTTTCCATGTCTTGGGCATACGCGAAGGCGCGGGCGCGGCCATCGTTTTCCCCTTGGTACCAAACGACACCGCGGATGGAAAACGGCACCATGCCATGCACCATTGTTCGGTACAAAAATCCCGGACGATGCGCGAGCCATCTCTCATTGGCTTCGACGCCGAACGGGTATTTTTTTTCGATGCCTTCGTGCGGCGTCCACGATTGAACTTGTGATCCGCCGTAGGCGCACATGATCAGTCCCACGGGTACTTTGAGTTCCGCATGGATTTGGCGGCCGAAGACATAACCGACTTCGGTAAACCCTGGCCGCCATCTGGCGTGGAGGCGCTTTTTACCGACTTCGGCCAATTTCGAAACTGTTTTCGTGGTTGCTGGTGTCCAGCCGAGAACTTGGTCGCTGAGGTCTTCTTTCATCGGCGTTCTCGATCCCGCGATCCAGAACAGTCGGATATTGGGATCGTCCGCTTTGACCTGCGTGCTGCGGTTCATGTTCGATTGTCCAGCGCACAACCAAACTTCGCCGATCAAAATATTTTCCAGTTGTAAAGTGTTTTTACCTTTAACGACGAGCCGATGGGTTTTACCGTCGGCTTTCATCGCTGGCAATTCGACTTTCCATTGGCCCTGTTTGTTGGCCGTTGTCGCAACCGGTTTTCTGTCGGAAAGGGTGACGGTGATTTTCTCGCCCGGTTCGGCCCAACCCCACAAGCGAATCGGCATTTCCTGTTGCAATACCATGTTGCTGGTAAACAGTTTGGGCAGCCGCACATCGGCGTGTACCGGGTTGTTAGTCAGCAGGTTCAGCGAGCCTGCCGCGATCGTCAACAAGATCAAAACAGAAATTTGAGAGTAACGCATGACTAGTGAACTCCGCCAAAGGGTGAATCGTTCGTCGGCGATGCCATCGTAATCGAACATCGCGGACATGGAAAGTTTGTGGAAATGGAATGTCGGTATTGAGTTGGGCAGTCAGAATATGATTTGTTTTTGTTATTTGGATGTTTTTGGCAACCGATTGATGGACGTAAAAAAACCCTTTCACCATCGATGAAAGGGATTTGATTAAATCGCACCGGTTGTCCGATATTGGTAGCCGATTAGTTTCGCTTGCGTTTTTTGCTTGATTTGTCGGCGCTGGATTTCGCCGATTTCTTTGATTTTTTTTGCTTGTTGTCAGCAGAATCTGAGTCTTTCTCCTTCTTTTTTTGTTCTGCTTTTCGCTTCTTTTCAGCCTTCGCTTTTTTTGCTTTCTCAGCTTTTTCGGCTTTAGCCTTCTTGGCGAGTTCCGCCTTTCGCTTCTTTTCGGCTTTGGCTTTTTTGGCCTGCTCAGCTCTGGCTTTTCTTGCCGCGGCCTTTTTTTGTTGAGCTGCTTTACGTTTCTTGTCGGCTTCGGCCTTTTTCAATTGCGCCGCTTTTCGTTTTTTGTCAGCTTCCGCTTTTTTGGCTTTGTCCGCTTTAGCTTTCTTTGCTTTTTCGGCTGCGCGTTTTTTCTTTTCAGCAACGGCTTTGCTTTTATTCGACGATTCGTTTTTTTTCTTTTTTGGTTTTACTTTGTCCGGTTTACTCGACTTAGGCTTTTTCTTATTCGGTTTCTTTTTCGGTTTGCTTTTATCTTGTTCCGCTTTTTTCTGTTTGGCCCGTTTTAGCAATTCGGCGCGACGTTTTTCTGCGGCCTGGCGGGCCCGTTTAGCTTGTTCCGCTTTTTTTCTGGCCAACGCTCGGCGCTGTTCGGCAGCCTTTCGTGCTTGAGCCACCCGCTTTTTTTGTTCGGCAATTCGTTGTTCCCGTTGGCGGCGAGCTTTGTCAGCATTCGCCGATCGATTGGTGTGAGCAACCAATCGCAGACTTAAAAACTCTTTTTTCGAGAGGGAGCCATTTTTGTCACGGTCCAGCCGTTGAAACAGCGACTCTTGAGTCTTGCGGTTCGAATCTTTTTTGTTTCGATCTTTTTGAGCCGCCGCTGGCAAACTCAATCCGAAAACAATTGCTCCCAAAATCAAACTATACAACCATTTTTTCATGGTGAACTCCGGTAATTAAAAACGAGGTCAGATACCCGACGGGGTAGATAAATTCAAAACGGAAGGAATTGTGGGCGATTGTACACCGACAAAACCGCTCGTTCACAGCATTAATGCGCAGCAGTTGAGTCTTATTTGCCGCAAGAGTAAATTTCCGACAATCGATGTTGTCCGATCATATCACTGCAGCTACACCCGAATGATTGCTGGCGTTTTTGCATCGCATCTAACAGCACATCCCCTAGCGTCGTGTTTTTTCAGACTGTCGCGTCGCGGCGAGGATTTTGAGCATTTTTTCAACGATTTCCGGTCGTTGCTTGTACAGATTTTTCGATTCGGCAGGGTCGTTTTTCAGGTGATATAGTTGTCCCGCCGGCGAATTTTTACCTGGCTTGATTTTACTTGGTCGTGAGAATCCGCCGGAACCAAGACCCGCGATCAATTTCCAGTCGCCATCGCGTACCGTCATCAAACCGGCGCCCGACCGAATGACCAGTGGTGGGCGAACGATCGGTTTTTCAACCTTGCGACCCAGCAGGATATGAGAAAAATCGAAACTGTCTGGAGCGTCTTTGTCTTTCAGGCGATACCCAGTAATCGATGCCAACGTCGCAAAAATATCTGTAAAGCAAATGGTTTGCGAGCTTTGCGAGCCGGCCGAGACACGGTCAGGCCAACGAACCACAAATGGCATCCGGTGTCCGCCTTCCCAGGCGTCCGCTTTCATGCCTCGCAATCCACCCGATGAATCGTGTCCAAATTTCTGAACATCTTTTTCGTACCACACCGGTCCATTGTCCGAGGAGAAAATCACAAGTGTATCATTTTGCATGTTTGCATCTTTCAGGGCTTTCAGAACTCGGCCAATCATGGCGTCAACCATGACCGTAAAATCACCATACATACCCGCTTTGCTTTTGTTCAGATATTCTGCTGATGGCAACCAAGGCGTATGGGGGGCTGGATAAGCAAGGTAGAGAAACAACGGAAGTTTTTTATCTGATTTTGAGTTTTGCTTTTGATGGTTTTTGATTACCGAGATGGCTTCGTCCGTAAAACGTGGCAACACATCGGCCAGTTTCATATTAGGCGCAATTTTGCCGGCTCGCCAAAATGCACCTTGAATCGGTGACCAACCCGTGCTGCGGTTTGCGGCGATCGGTTTTGTCGGCGGCTCGACGGCATCGCGGTTTCGAATATAAAAGTACGGTGGAATATCGGTCGAGGCGCGAATGCCAAAAAACGATTCAAAGCCTACGTCAACCGGCCCACCGCGCAACGGTTTGTCGTAACCCAGTTCTCGAAAACCAAGATGCCATTTGCCAACCATCGCGGTTCGGTAGCCTTGCGTTTTCAACATCGTGGCGACCGTTGCCTGGTTTGCATCGATTACCGGTTGTTTTCCCCACTTTCCTACTTTTGCACGAAATGGAAATCGACCGGTCATCAGTCCATAACGCGACAAATGACACAACGGGCCGGGGGCGTGCGCATCGGTAAATCGCATTCCCTGTTTTGCGAGCGAGTTGATATGCGGTGTCGGAATTTTGGATTTCGAATTAAAGCAACCGGGATCGCCGTAGCCCATATCGTCGACCAAAATGATCAGGACGTTGGGAAATTGTTTGCTCGCGGCACCGTCATCGTTTTGTCCCGCGGCGTTGCTCGATGCGAGTAAAACAAAAGCGAATATCGCGATCGTGATAAAAGTTGTTTTCATTGATCATCCGATTGTTGTTGATGTCTGTGGTGTGCCAATGGTCTTCGAAGATGGCATTCCACGAAAAAACAGTTGTTGTTCGTCTTTAATAAACAGGCACGCGACGGCTCGTCGGGGCCAATGTTGGTCAGCGACCGTAGTATCTATACAAAGCCAATTGCTATCGATCATTTATTTTTCTACGGCGCACGCGAAACTCAAGCTTCACTTTCGAATCAGGCGTGATTTCGATCCCGTCTTTGTAAGGCCTGCCGAGCATCTGCAGGACGCTCGTTGCGACATAGGGATAGTTGATTCCCGGCAACAGATGACACTCGAACGTGCCGTCTTTTTGAATCGTTGTCGAAGAAATCCTGGCCGAAGTTTTGGGGCGATTCGGTCCGTGCCAGCCGATGTGATACATCGAAAGTTTCTCTTTGAGCTTGATCGGTTTGTTCGTTTCGTCGTCAATCACAACGCCCCGAACGACGATTGGTTTGACAAGTTTCAATTTTCCCAGGTCGGTTTTTAAGCCCGGTTTTCCGTACAACTCAATCGCTCTGCCACTGAGATTTTCCTTGTCGAAAAACAGGTTGGCGCGAATGTGAGGTGACATGGTGATTTGAAATTTACCGCCTTTGCTCGACGTCGTTTCAAACCAAACGCTTGAGTTTTCTCGGCTATGCGATTGCAGCGAAACCTTGCAACCAGCTACGGGCTGGCCATTATCATCGACGATTTGTCCCGTGAATTTGGCGCCTCGACTGATTGTTACGTTGAACAAATTCGGCGTTCGCTCGACCCTCAGTGCGACTCGGCCGTAGTCCGGGTGTTCAACGCGTAACCGTACCGACATGCTTCCACGTAATTTGCCGTCACGGGTTCGAAAGGGTGTGGAATTGATGGTATGGTAATCTCCAATTTGAAACCGACCATCTTTCCCTGATTTGGTAGCGTACACGTCAGGCAGAATTTCTTGGAGTGGGTTGTACATGGAAACCCGCGCACCAGACACCGGCTTTCCCAATTCGTTTTTAATGACACCTTTTATCATGGCGCGACGTGAAAGTTTGATTTCCGGTTGGTTGGTTCCCCAAACCAGTGAAGTCAAAAATTTGGTGGCAAATCCTTTTTTACGAATAGCCAAGATGAAATATTTTTCGAATTTGTTGGTCTTGAATCGAGTTTGCAGATTTTCGAAAGCGAA
The DNA here is from genome assembly GCA_028280445.1 of Pirellulaceae bacterium. Lineage (GTDB taxonomy): Bacteria > Planctomycetota > Planctomycetia > Pirellulales > Pirellulaceae > JANQLU01. Next base: position 77,480 of record JANQLU010000070.1, read on the forward strand.
TTTTCCATCACGGCCTGTTTCCGCGGAAGCAACTAACTCGTAAGCATCTTTTTTACCCTTCCGTCCGCTGGTTTTGCCGAAAAGTTGAACCGAGGCACCATCAACCGGTTTGTCGTCATGTCCCAGGCACGTACCCAATACACGGTTGAACTCTTTCACCGAGTTAATATCAATTGGTGCTGGTATCGTTGGGCGATCTTGGCCTGCAGGCAAATCGGGAAGTCGTTTTGCTTCGATTTTTGCACCTGGCGGTTGTTTCTGTTGTGCGCCGGACGGGTCGACCAGAAAACAGACAACCAATGTAACCAGCGACAGCGTGCTGAAAGTTCGTTTCATGAAACACCTCATTGGGCGGTGAGCGTTTAACAAATAACAACATCTAATACGTGATATTATACAGAGTTGAAAATCAAATTGGCGGCGTAATCGATCGTTAGTAACCAAACAACGTAATCACAAAAACACGCCGCCGTCGACGTAATTGAATAAAATTGCAATCGAAGCACGAGTTGTCGGTCTGCAAAAAATACGGTCGCCGCATTACAATATCAGGGGCAGATGCATTGCATCGTTTTTTCGATCTGTGAGACCTGTAACTCGTGCTTGTTTGTGATTCGTATCGATTTGCGTTCGTTCATGTTCATCGAACTGGCGGAACATCGATCAGCGAGATGTGCAAGCGACTGTTACCAAACACGCGGCAGAAGCTGTCACAACACACTCACTTCGGATCCACTGCGTTGGATTTGGATGCAGTGAATGGTTACAACGTGTACGCATTTGTCAGGAATCCATGGGATCGGTTGTATTCTTGGTATTCGCTGTTTGCCGAATACAATCCGCGAAAGGATCAGGAATCATTTTCGCTTGAAGAATTTCTGTTGGATTACTCCCGAATTGCCCGCAATTACGGATTGGATTCAGATTTTCGGTTCAACCAGTTGGATTACTTGCGAGATCATCATGGAAAGCTGATCCCGCAGTTTGTTGGTCGATATGAAGCATTTGCCCAAGACGCGGTGCGAATGTTCGAGACGTTGGGCATAAGTGTGGATCATGTTTCGTGGCTGAACGCGACGACTCATCCATGTTTCCGCTCCGAGTATTCGGTCGCGGCGAAAGAGTTTGTGGCGGATCGATGTTCAGCCGATATCAAGTATTGGGGATACCAGTTCGGCCCGCCAGGCGATGATGTCACGAATTGAATACCGGCTATTCAATTCGCAGTCGGACAATAATGAACAACCCGACCATGAAAAACAGCAACAGCCCAACGATTGCCAATCGTGAACTGCCACTCAATGCGACGACGGCGCCAAAAAAGAACGTTCCCAAAAAACAAGTTGCTTTACCGGACAAATTAAAAAATCCAAAATAGCGAGCTTCCTGTCCCTCGGGTGTCAGCGTGCTCATGATCGCCCGGCTGATCGATTGCGTTCCACCCATGACCAGAGCGACTCCGACTGCCAAAACCCAAAACTCCCACGAGTCATCAACAAACCAAGCGGCATGTAACAGCAAAATCCAGATCAAGAGGCATCCGGCGAGCACTAATTTTCGACCCAATTTATCCGCGATCCAACCGACGATGATCGCACCGGGAGTGGCCACAAATTGAATCATCAACACGACGGCCGCCAAATTTTTTTCGGAAAACTGGAGTTCATGTAAAGCGAACGTTGATGCCTGGCTGAGAACAGTTTGGACACCGTCGTTGTAAATTAAAAACGCGACCAGGAACCAAAACAGCACCCGCTGCTTTCGAAATTGGCTGAACGTTGTAATCGTGTCTTGGATTGACGAGCGGCATGTTTTCAGCCAGTTCGAGTCTTTGCGCTCCGGGTTTCGGTCGCGTAATACGCACAGGACAGGAATCGTAAACAAAATCCACCAGATTCCCGTTCCGACAATGCAGATCCTCAATCGCGTTGCTAGATCTAAGGACTGATTCAACCACAGAAACAACGTTGCCGCGAGCAGCGCAATGCCGCCGCCGAAATAGCCAACCGAATATCCAATTGCGGAGACCTTGTTAAACTCTGACTCTTCGGCAATTTCCGGGAGAAATCCATTGTAAAAAGTCAGCGATAGTTCGAGCCCGAGATTTGCAATGACCAATAGCGCGACAATCAACCAGACCTGGTTGGCCGGCAATAGACCAATCAGTATGCAACAGACACCTCCGCCGAACGCCGCCGTAGTCAATGCGAAACGTTTTCCACCGTAAGCGTCGGCAAGCGCTCCTAGAAATGGTGACAACAGCGCACCGACCAACATGGATACGGCAATGCACCAGGCCCAGACGACAGCGCCCGTCGTGTCTTGATTGGCAAACACAATCCGCTGGATGTAAACGACAAACACGGTAATCAGTAATGTCGTATAACCACTGTTGGCCCAATCGTAACAACACCACGCAGCAATCGTTTTCCGTTTATTCGATGAATTTGCGCGAGCGGTGGATTCAATAGGCATCTGGCGTGGGTTTCAATTTGGGTTGAGGAGTCACCGTTTCGTCCATGAACTGGCAACATGCTGCCGCCGGATCGGCCAATCGTTGTTCAGCTTCGAGGAATTTTTTGTGAGTTTCTCACATCGACCAACTTTGCAAATAGCTGGCCAACGGCTCAGCGGCACGGCATTCCGTGAAATACTTGACAAGTTTGCTAAGTTAAAGCGTTTTGTGCCACCGATCTTTTAAAATTCTGCACAGTCACAAATACTGGCGTGCGAATCCGCACAGTTCCGGTCCCGCTCGAATTCCATTTTTTTGCGAAATCTGAATTGGTATCGCTTTTGCAGTTCAAACGCTCAGTGCAAACACATCGATTGTTGAACCACGAAAGGACAATCATGCCGACATTTCGAAATCAAACGATTGTTGTTCCTTTTGACTTTTCAGCGCCTTCACAAAACGCGTTGAACCAGGTGTTGGAATGGACTGACGAATCCAACACAATCCATCTGGTGCATGTTGTGGTTCCGACTCCCATGGCTGTTGATTTGAATCCACCCGTCTGGTTGCCGCCAAGTGTTGACAATGAAACTCGGGATTTCTTGCTTAAACGAATGAAAGAACAATACGGATCGGATCGATTTAAAAATCTGGTACACCACTGTGTTGTCGGCGACCCTGGTACCAAAATTGTCGAACTTGCCAATAGCGAATCGGCTGATGTGATTATCATGCCGTCGCATGGACGGAGTGGACTTTCTCGCCTGTTTCTCGGCTCGGTTGCCGAACGAGTTTTGCGGATGGCGTGTTGCCCGGTTTTTGTCTTACGCGGCAAAAAATATGAAAACGACAATGCCAAAGTCGAAGCGGTTGGCGCCAGTGCCGACGCGAACTAACGACTGATTGTTGCACGCTCATGGGACGAGGCTCCTGGAGGGCGAGGCCGCGGGAGGACGACTGCGGGAGGGCGAGGCTCCCGCCGAGCCTGATCCTGTGTGCGGCAAAGCGCTAGGCAGCGTTGATTAAATCGGAAAGCTGTGAATTTGATGTGAGCGGCAAGGCGCTAGCCGCCGGTATTTGCGGGTTCACCGGCGGCTAGCGCCCTTGCCGCTCACAGGATTGAAGCAAATTTTTTTAAAGTCAGATCGATGAATGATCCAGCGGATATCAAAAAAAACAACAATCTGCGTTTGGAAGCTGGTCAACTAATGGTCGCACACATTCGAACGAGCGAATCAGCACATTTCATATTTTGTTGCACATCAAAAGTTGCCGGTTTCGCAGTACCTATCCAACTGGCATAAAGCTTGCAAAGTGTTTTGGCGATTCAAGAAATGAAATGTCAAAAACCAAAAGACGAGGGTGTTTTTCAGTGAAGATCGAAATTAAAACGAAACACGTTAAAGATGAAACTGCGGTACGCGAGTACATTGAAACCAAGGTCCATTTTGCGCTCGATCGGATTGACGCGCGCGTTGACACGGTGACCGTGCGGCTGGAGGACGAAACAAAAGATTCCAATAAATTCGATGGCATTTGTCGCATCGATGTCGAAGTTCACCCCAAAGGTCATATTCACGTGTCGTCTACCGGCGAGTCAACCTACGATTGTATTTTGCAAGCCGTTCGAAAAATGGAACACGCCATCAAGCACGACATCGATCGAAATCGCCGCTCGTCAAAGATTCGACATCAGAAAGCCAAAAAGTCTTTCATCGAGTCGTTGCCTGATATCGGTGTCGATGAAGCTTAGGTTGCGTTCACGAGCGCATCAAATGGAGTGATCCACGTGCCCGTACCAAAAAACATCCTGTTCGCAACTGATTTCAGCCAAAACAGTCGCCATGCGGTTCAGTACGTTTATGATCTTGTCAAACAATCGGATTCAGGATTGCATGTGCTGCATGTGGTCAATCATCAATCAGAATTCAAGGCCGAAGAACAATTCGAACGATTTGGCCAGATGCTCAGCCATTCAGAGCAACGCCAACAGAAAATCAAATGGGTGACGGCCACTGGAAACCCTGCTGTCGCGATTGCGAAGTATGCCCGCGACAATGACATCGACATGATTGCCATGGGCTCGCACGGAAGGACGGGATTGAAACGAGTTTTGATGGGCAGTGTCGCTGAAGTAGTTGTGCGGCAGGCAGATTGCCCCGTGTTGGTGATCAAAGCCAACCGCGGCGTGGACGATGAATCGACTAATGGTCGCGACGATGAGAAAGGCGTTTTGTGCGCCATCGATGTTCACGATTACGATCAGCAAGTCATCGATCTGGCTGCCTGTTATGCCAAACAATTTGCCGTCGACCTCGATTTGATCCATGTTACGATTTCTCCGGACCCCGCAAAGGCTGCATGGCCAGGTTATGTTGGCGCACCTGACGAATTGATCCGAGATGAACACTTGCTGCAAGAATTGGCAACGACGATCGGCGGCGTCAAAGTTCAGCGCCACCATACTTCCGGCTTTCCCGTCCAAAAAGTTCTCGATTTTGCAGAAACCCATCATCCTCAATTACTCGTACTCGGAACCCATGCTCGAACGGGTGTGAATCGAGTTCTCGGTAGTATTGCTGCCAGAATCATGAGGAAAGCGAGTTGCCCCGTCATGGTGTTGCGTCAACGGCAAAACAGTCAAGTCTGTCGGACGGTGTGACGATTCGCTCGTTTGAAGCGGAAAAAATTTCTCGTGCGTCGGGAAAATTTTTCTTGAAAATCGGTATGAACTTGCGTGCTTTGATACCAACGACGGACAAATGCGGCGAACCGCATTTTTTGATACAAATTGCATGTTGAATCTATTCGTATGAGCTAATCTTTGTAGGCCCCAAATTTTGTGGAAATGCTGAGAAGCTCATCGTGTCAAATTCTAGTTCGCAATCTGTGGCCAGTCGTCAGACGCTCGACGTATTCGTGGGGCGCCAGCCGATATTCAATTCGAAACTGGAAACGTACGGCTACGAATTGCTGTTTCGTCGGGATGAAACGAACCAGACCCCCACGATCAACGGGGAACTTGCCACGGCAGAGTTGATACTCAATACATTTACAGAAATTGGCTTGGAAAAAGTCACTTACAATCTGCCCGCTTTTATCAACGTCACCGAAAATTTTCTCATCAACGGCCATAGTCATGCGCTGCCAAAAGAGCGCGTCATTATCGAGGTGCTCGAAGATGTTAATCCTACGCAACAGGTTTTAGATGCATTGAAAACGTTGCGCCGCGAAGGTTTTACCATTGCACTTGATGATTTTGTACGGTCTGCAAAACAAATGCCACTGGTCGAACTCGCAGATATCGTCAAAGTGGAATTGCCGGCGATTCCAAAACATCAATTGGCCGAACATGTCGATCACTTGCGAAAATGCAACGTTAAGATATTGGCCGAAAAAATTGAGACCGAGCAAGAGTTTGTCTTTTGTAAAGAGCTGGGCTTCGACTACTTTCAAGGCTACTTTCTCTGTCGGCCAATCGTCGTCAAACAAGAGCGTGTTTCTGACACCAGCGTCAACGCGATGACGTTGATTGCTAAACTCCAACAACCCGATGTGTGTCTCGACGAAGTCATCACGATGATCGAAACCACGCCGGCGCTGGCTTACAAGTTGTTGCGCTACGTCAATTCGGTTTCGTTTGGATTGCAGCGTGAAATCGAGTCAATTCGCCAAGCGGTCGTGTTGCTTGGAATGCAGCAAATCAAAACGTTTATTTACCTCGTGGTTCTGGTTGATGCCGCCAAAGATCAGCCCGAAGAAGTTGTCAAAACCGTACTTGTACGTGCGAAAATGGCCGAGCTGCTAGGTATCGAACTGAACGACGGCCAGAAAGAAACCTTTTTTCTGGTCGGTTTGTTATCGGCCATGGATGTTCTGCTCAAATTGCCTAAAGATCAGATTATGGAAAACATTCCGTTGGGCGAAAACATCAAAGATGCGTTGAATCATCGAGACGGTATTCTGGGAACTGTACTCAATTGCGTTTTGGAATACGAACAAGGAAACTGGGCCAACGTCACCTGTGGCGATCTCGAAGAAATGGTCATCCGCGATGCGTATGTGCAAGCGGTCGAGTGGGCAAACAACAGTCACACTGAATAGCTTGATCTTGTGAGCGCCTTGCCGCTCACGGGTTCTAGTTCCCGCCGAGCGACAGCGCGGCAAACACGACGGTGGCTCGGCAGGAGCCTCGCCTCCCGATTTTGCGAACCTCTGGTTGGCCGCACTCTACTAAGAATGTCTCACGCAGAGTCGCCGAGACGCAGAGGTGGGAAAGACAAATTCGTTTGCAAAATTATTTGCGATGTTTAGCTGATCGCCATTGGCATTGACAATATTTGGCCACAAAACCTGATCCGTCGTGACCTCTGCGTCTTTGCAGCTCTGCGAGCGGCATTTCTGTTTAGGCAGGAGTCTCAACTTACTGACAAACAACACCGTTGTTTCGGCTCGGCGGGAGCCTCGCCCTCCCGACTGGCAGTGCCCCTCTAGGTTGCATTGTGGTTTGCTCGAATTTTGTCAGCGAGACCTTTCAGATTACCGTCGATGACCTTGCCCATCATCGATTTCATCATGGTTTGACCCAGTAGCCATCCGAAGGGACCCAAATTTTACGCGATAACCACGATTGGCTTCCCAATTGGTCACTTCCTCTACCACTGAGGTACCATTCTCGAAATTGCAGCGACGTTTAGCGCCGATACCATCTTCGTTGCTTGTAAGTGCATCTACGGATTTTACGAGCGGTGCGAATTCGTATCAATTTTGATTCCTCAATTTGCGGCAACAACGCCGGGTTGAAATTTTTGGCAGTCGAGACTTCATTAGTATCAAAACCTTGATCGGAAATACAATAACAATTTGTTCTTCGGATTCAAGACTGTAGCACCATTCTTAAGTCGGACAACGCTAACGACCGCTGAACAGTCGAAGTATTCGTCCAGCAAGTTGTCAGTTGTCCATTTGCTGGTCAATCTCACTTTTGACTGTCGAGATTTTCTTTGGTTTTGTGATGTGAAATTTTGTGTTTGGCGACAAAGTCCAGTTCGTAGATGTTTCCAGGCATTGCTATCCAGGCACGATTTTTTGATGAAATTCTCAGAGCTGTTGCAGGTGCCTTCAATTCGAACAATTTTTCGAGCGAACGTGTCTTGGTTTTTAACCGGTACAAACCGCCAACTCCAGATTCAAATTCTAATGTGCAAAGAAAATCGGATGACTTTGGAATGGGGACAATGTGAGTACAACTGGAGTGAGAATTTGGGTTGTCGGACTTGATTATCTCGCATTTCTCACCATCGGCACTGAACAACGCTACGCCGCTGGAGTGACTTGCGATGATGTTTTTTCCATCCACAGTTGCTACTAATGGAGCAGTAGCAATTTCCGGGATTTTGTGTCGCGATTGCCAATTTTTGCTGGTATATCCAATCCACTTTTTTAAAGTCAACGAGTAGCGAGCAGTTCCCTCAAAGCCCGAAATCCAAATATGATTTGAAATGGGTGAATAAATCAGTGAATCGATCCACGAAATCGGCATCTGATCATGAGACAATTTATGAATCCACGATTCGGATTTCAAATCAAAACACCAAAGATAGGAATCGCCAATACACCACACATGTTTGTTGTCAGGTGTCATGACCAGACGTTCAAATTCACTTGCATCTGTCACAGGAAAATTCATTGATTTACCACTGGCAAGATCAATCTTGGTGATCCCATGATCTCCTCCACCGGTAGCAGCGCAAACAGCATATCGCGAATCAGAAGTAAAAACCAAATCGTTGACGTAATCTTCAATCAGTGTGGCATGCGGAATCCCATCAATCTGCCGAACTTTGGTTTGCACATATTGGGTTAGACGATCTGTCTGTCGATTCCATCGAATCACGCCTGCGTCAGATGCATACAACCACAATTCACGGCCATTAGGCGTTTGCCAAAATTTTTCGACAACACTGTAATCCTTCGGCATTCTCTTTCGCAAATTTGACCATTTGGATGATCCAGTTTTCCGCTCACGAATTCGTAAACCGCGATCATCATCGCTGGACATGGCAATCCACGTTGTTTTACCGTTTGCCGAAAACATCACGTCATGAAATACAGCGTGATCTTTTGTCAAGGGAATCTGTCGCCAGGATTTGTTTTTCTGTTGGAATACGATCGCACGGCCACGATTGACACCTCGCCGAGTTTCAAGCCGCCCGCAAAGACACCAGGTTTCCGCTCCGTCCGGCGAAAACTCAAACCGCATCACCAAATCGCGATACGGCAGCGCGACAAATGGTTGACGCACGAATTCCGTACCCAACGAAACGGTCTGATTGCGATCTTTTTGAGCGTCTGTTGACGAAACGAGTATTACCGTTGCTTGAATGGAAACAAGCAGAATTCTTGCAACAACGGTGCGATAAACAACACACACTGCTAAACTCCATCGAACGAGACAAATCAGAATCGACGATTTGTGGATTCTGAATTTATTCTACCCAACCTAATCTAAAAACGTGCCAGAATTACTGAAACGATGGTGGTGAGTTGTTAAGTGTCGTCGAGAATATTTTTTTCATCTTCTCCAGCAATTTCGGAATGTGGACACGCCCTGTCGTTTGACCAATTGCAAAAGTGAATGGAATCAAGCAAAACAAACCGTCAATATTGTTTTGTATGCATTTGCAATGTACGTTCAAATTGAAATGGAGCGTTGGTTCACCTGCGCCAACAAGTATCAATATTACTGACAAATTGCAAACCTGGCTTTCCAAAGATTGAATTTCGAAGCCATTTTCAGTCAATCCTTTTCTGATTTTCAGCTTTGGTCTGAATTCTGGATCGTAATTCACTATCATTTGAATTGGATTTGCGTTGGCATTGTAAGTTTGATGCATCGAGTCGCTACTGTCGCACATTTGAACTTGAGATCAGTTGGTGAATTAGTAATTCGAATTATGTTAAGGAGCAATCATGGGCGCACATGCTTATTGGTATTTTGAAAACTACTCTGGAGATGTCGAAGAATCGCTCCAGGCATTGCGTGAACGTGAGTTTAAAGCTGGCAGATACAACCCGGTTACACCTTTTCCAGACTTTCCGCCGGGACCAGATTCACCATCACCGGGAGCCCAACACAATTCAATCGAAGAAATCATGGCAGACGCCGCCGAGGCGGAACAAGATCGATTCTCGATTTGTTTCGCGTCTCCGATTTTCCAGATTACTGTGCCGTCGCTCCATTATCGGATGACGAACTGGAATCGTTGTACGGAACGAATCAGCCAACCCGTGCCATGGTCGAGCAGAACATGGACTTTCTGGAAGATGTTGAACGTGGCCAAGGGGTTTACATTATTCTCTACGACAACGAACAGCCCAACGAGATTTATTTTGCGGGATACTCGTTCGACTAGTCGCAGTATTCCAAAGATTAACACTAGGTTGGCGGCAAATGCTTGTCGTATCGAATTCGAAAATGCACTTTTCCTTGCGAACCACAGGAACAGTATTTTTTATTCTTGAACCAATCCAATGAAAATCGTCCACCGTTTTTGATGCGAAGCACCAAGCAGCTCAATTTGCCGATGAGTTGTATGCGTTACTTGAAAACGATATTACTTTCATTCCAACAAAAACGGATTCGTTAGGTGCGACGTTTCAGAAGGAATTACGACGGATTTTTCTGCATCGGAAGTATCAAGAGAACCGATCAAAAACAATCCGATTTCTGCCTCTGCCTGTACAAAATAGTCGCTGTCATTTATAAGTCGTCGCAATACGTTCCTTAGCTTCACAATGGAAACATCTTTGCTGTGCCATTCAATTAGCATTCGAATTGAATATGCCGCACGGAATCTAACATTTTCGTTCGATGAATTTGCCAGTTTTTCTAGTAATGGTTCAACCAACCCCCATCGAACAACTCTGTCATTTTCGCGTAACGAATCGTCAATTACCGGAATCCGTACATCACCACTGTAAATACCGAGTGTTGACGTTTCTACGCGCATTGGCGAATCACTGCGAATAGCCCGTTCAATTTTGCGCAACGACCTTTTCAACAGAAATTCATCGGCGGCCATCAGTACAAGCCAAACACATACTGTCAAAAGCAATATGCTGCCAATGGAGAACCGAAGGTATTTCATTTTTTCCTTTTTCAGAACAGGCCAGTTCTCTCCGCGATCGGCAACAAAAAACGCCTGCCTTCAAACTAAGCGGCTGCAAGCGCCTAAGCTGCGATGTTTCCCACCAAGATTTGGAACCAAAAACGGACGCAGGTCAAGTCCAACCGGTAATACACGCTACAACTGGAGCTGATCTGGGGTGAAGGTCACTCTTCACTACGTTGTTGCTTTCATTTTTTGAGGCGTTCTCTGAGGTATTCTGCAGTCGACTATTTGTCCTTCAAGTGTTTCAATTTTTTGCCTGGCCTTTGGGCGGCTTCGTAGCCCTATAAAAAACAAATCCTAGACTGGCACCCAAAGCAAATCCGCAAGACAAAATGTAGTTGCGACTTGCGATAATTATGTCTACCCAAACATAGCCTACAGGACCACGGAAAACACTGTTGTAATTTAGTAGAAAATAAGTCAATAAAACACAAAAGCCGAGTAAACCGCCAATCACACCTCCGTAGACTATGTGACGCCAAAGTTCATGTGAAAAACAGAAAAAACTTAGTGATGCGAAGACCAAAATGCATATGCAGATAACAATGAAATTGCACTGTGCTAAAGCCAGTCCCAAGCTGGCCGACGCACACACAATAAAAAAATCAAAAATCGAGATCTTAAAGCTTGGTAAATTAATGTCTTGATCTCCGTCGTACTGGAGGCCGATCCAAAAGACAGGCATTTCAAATTCTATTTCAAATTCTAATTGGGTTGATCGATCAAAGAGATAAAGAAAAGGACAGGCAGTCCCAAACTATCTCGATGCGATTTTTTGACCGACCATTATACAGGTGTCTGTTTAACAAGTGGACAAAAAGGAGGCATTGAATTTTGCTTGTAGTTCGAGCGCTGGGTAGCGTTGATTAAATCGGAAAGCTGTGAATTTGAGCTGAGCGGCAAGGCGCTAGCCGCCGATATTTGAGGGTTTACCGGCGGCTAGCGCCTCACCGCTCATATTTACTCAACGCGACCTAGGCTGCCCTGCCCTTGCGATAGATACATCTATCATCTGTCATCAGTAAGCCTCAAAAATTTTTTCGTTGGCCTTAGGTTTTCGTCTGAATCTCTTTCCCAAATTCCCCTAGATATTCCATACGGAACCAGCTGGTGACTATCTGGAACGTTGGTCAAAATCTCGTGAACCGAAACCAAGTCTTCAGGGCATAAACAAGCAAGACATCCACAAAAATTAATTAACCAGTGAAAACGCTCGTCGTTCCCTTTTTGGATACTTCCATCAAAATAAAAACTGGTAGAAAGCTTGTCGATTTCTTCCAACCAAAATGTTGTATGGGTCACGAAACGTCTGGCAGATTCTAAATCATTGTACAACTGAAGAAAGGCGCTGTCCCGAAATTCGAAGCTGCAAATGGTAACCCAGAACCAACGCATTGCTGTTGAGAATGATTTTCCTGCGAGTAGCTGATTGTTATCCCAGCAATTGATATAGGCCGGGGCGAACACGTACGGCCTCCAGATTTTATCATTGCTCGAAAATGATAGGAAAGCTTTTGTAATTAGTATCGGTTCGGAATTGTAATCAACCAGTTCAATTAAATCAGACCACTCACCATCCATCACTCCGTTTTTCTTTAATTCTTTGAGCACCTGTCGTGTACTTTTCATCACCTCTTTGTGTGTTCCAAACAGGAACTTGGGAAGTCCGATTTCTTTTTTGCCCATCCAGATATGTCCTGGCGCGGAGTGAATTTATTCACCTATAGTCTATCGACTTCGTAGTCTTTGATTCAGCCTTGGAACAGACAAAATTAGGTGAGCGAGGATTCGAACCTCAGATGACGGAAATCCGCAAACGCCAACCGATTGAATCGGCCCGCTGGCCATCGCGTTCTCACCCTGATTGAAAAAACCGACAATGTACAAGTCGAAAAGTTCGTTGATAACCGCTGCTATTGCTGAAGAGGAAGGGAAGGTGGAAGAAACGGACAGGCAGTCCCAGACCGATCTCACTGAGACTCCAAATCATCACCCATTATATAGGTGCCGATTTAACAAGTGGAGCAAAAAGGGAGGCATTGAATTTGCATATCATTCAAGCGTTTTTCTACCCTAATCCCTCGCGACTTGATCAGACTCAATCTTCACCTTGTCCAGTACCAACTCAAACAAACTTCTCATGCTCCCGCTCAACCGATCGAGTTCTTGTGTAGTGACTACAAAATCGAATTCTTCTGCCAATTCCGCGACAATTTCATCGAATGGAATGTCCGGAAACATATGTGTCAAAGAATCCTTAGGGACCAGGACTTCAACACCAAATTGCGTACATACAACCTTGCGAACTCTCAAAACAATATCCCGTTGCTGGTCACAGACATCAGGAAAGTATTTTTCAAGGAACTCGGTATCGGTGTACTCGTCCCTCGACAAAACTTCAGTTCTGAGTTTTTTTGCAACACTAAACTCGGGTCCAAAAATCCAATCCCAGAATTTTTCGAACATGTTTCAGTTCCAAATCAAAAACAAGCTGAAGGATAGGTAGTTCAGATTCCAATCCGGTGTATCTTCGGCATCAAGGCGCCGGACTGTCATACTTTCGCGTTACTTAACAAACGTTTGTGAAAACTTATTAAGGTACTAAGACATACTTTTTTCGATTGTGCAATGCTTGAAAGCTGGCGAACCATTTCCCCGAATGTCTTTTGCTGATAACTTTGTTGTACTGGTTCACAAAGAGTATAGTCCACCAAACCCAAGGCATCTGACAATTCCATAAGTGAGTCAACAACTGCCCCGTCATCATCCAAGACTGCCAATTCGAATAAATCGTTAGGGACCAAAACGAATCTTCTGGCCAAGTAAAGAACTTCCTCAAATACTCTTGCCATACTTGCGAAAAAACAAAGTCGTATTCGTTGCCCCAAAGCTCACTGCAATTGACGGCTGCCTCGGCATGCCTGGATTCCAAAAGTTGGTTTACCTGTTCTTGTGCAAAGACAAGACGCTGTTTATCCAGTTCACTGGAAACAACCCACCCTATGATAGGGATGATCTCCCAACACCGCTGCCACTTGGATGGAGGTGGTATCGGAATTAGCTCATAAGTTAACACTTGGAAGTCGCTATCCGTTTTATCCATTTTTTATTCAACTGAATATCCAATACAAAGCACGTATCACCAATCTAAGACTGGTTTGTCATTTTTTCCTCCGGCTTTTGTATTCGTCGTACCACCAATAATCAAATGCAATGTCTTCTGATTGGGATTTCGCAAAGTTGTTTAAAATCCATACGACATCTTGGACAATTGGGATTATTCGTTCCTCACTTCTCACATACCACGCCAGTTTTCCGCTGGAGTCTATTAATAGCTTGTCTCTATTCATTGATTGATAAAGAACGAATGCCGATTGCCACCCTGGCGGAATGTCAATTTCAGATTCCGCAAAAGGAGTTGTAGGCAAAACAAACTGCCCGAAATTCGAGGGAAAATCCTCGCTAATAATGCCAAAACGAGAGAAAAAATGATTCAAAATATTCTTGGAATGTGGGTCCAAGTTGTTTTTTATTTGAACTTGTGAGTAAGGCTTCAAACTTACGTACAATACCCCAGCGTGTTTTTTGTAAGTGAATATTATATTGACGACATCATCATTCTTGACTTCAAATTCAGCAACTTCGACTTCATCAAAAAAGGTAACGAATGGCCGAAGTGAATCCGGTAAATTTTTTTTTCCAGATTTCCAACAAAATGCCAAGCACTTCGTTCTTATTAGCGCCCTTAAGCAATTTTCCCCAAGAAACGAACTTCGCATCGGGGGTATTCACATTGGAATTGGCGTCGTTATCAGAATTAGAGGGTTCATTCATGTTTTTCTCACACGCCTAACAGCGTTTGACAAAAAGACCGAGTCAAAGGACAGACAATTCAGATTCCACCTCTGCGCTGCTTTGCGCGGCCCTCTTTCAAATCCTATCATGACTTGTACTTAACAAAACAATGAGAAAGTTAGGATGTGACTCGTTGTTACCCTGGATATTTACGATCAAACGATAATCTTCATCAGATCGTAGTTTTATCCCATAGAATTCGGGGAAACGCAAAATGAAACCAGGAAGCCTAGGAGCAATTTCTATTGTAGCTGCTGGGCAGTGTTGCCTCTGCACAACTCATTAACTAACCGAGCAGAACGACAGGCAATTTCAGATTCAAACCACGTTGAAAGCTAGTATTGAATGTCGTCATCTGAGGAGACAATACATGCGTTGTCGCCCCAAAACACTTCTACAAATGGGTATTTATTTTTCACCAGTTCATTCAAATGAATATCCCGCAATTCTTTTTCTTCGTGCCAGGTAGAGATCCAATCATTACAGATCGATTTGAATCCTGCAGATTTAAACTGTCCCCAAGATTCTGGCGGCACAGATTGGGTTTTAGTTATTAGCAAAATATTTTCAGCTAGTACTTCCCACTCGATGCCAGTTGTGTCTAGTTTTGACGCGTGATCCAGAAACATTTCGATGTGACTCTTGGATTGAAACACTAGAATGCCAAAATCCATGTAAGAAAGCCTCCGAAATATAAATCAGAAACCAATGAAACGCCAAAAAAATTGCATGGCCTTCAAGCGGCCTTCTCTAGTTTACTTATTGCCGTTGTCCAGTTTTCGCAAGAAAAACTTGTCTTCCTTTGGCTCCCAAACCAACTCATACCCAAGGGCGTTCAACTTTGACTTCTGCGCGCCAATAAATCCAAATACATGTCCCGAAGGGATCTGATTTGGTTCCAACTCATCATTCATGAATGTCTTATAATCATCAGTACATCGCGAATTGACTGACTCCAGGATTTTTTCTGGATCGTTTCGAGCATCAACAACATTTTCAAGTTTTTGTTTGGTTGTTGATTTACTCGAATCCGCCCGTTTGGAATTCTCTTGGTTTACATACTGGCCGCATCCAACATAGGCAACCGTTACCACAGGCAACCAAAACAAAAGAATACTAGGTAATTTTGAGTTGTTTACCATTTTTAATCCTTGGACCTGTGAACGTTGATGCTTGCTTCTTGTCCCTCCAAAATCAACCAGCCGGGTCAAAGGACAGACAATTCAGATTCTACCTCTGCGTTTCTTTTGCGCGGCCCTCTTTCAAATTCTATCATAAGTTGTACATGACAAAACAATGAGAAAGGTAGGATGTGACTTGTTGTTACCTTTGATATTTACAATCAAACGATAATTTTCATCAGATCGTAGTTTTATCCCATAGAATTGGGGGAAACGCAAAATGAAACCAGGAAGCCCAGGAGCAATTTCTATTTGACAGTTTTTAATCAAGTAGTTGCCTGAACATACGGTGGTTTCACTTGAATCAACCAATTTCAATGTGACAAAAATGCCTAGATCGGCTTTCTTCAGATTCGCTTGCTCGTTTCGAAATTCAAGATTCAATTCTTTCGAAGGAACACCCGAAAACGAAAATTCAAAATTTTCGACTTTGTTGCCAACTGAAATATTTGCCAAAAAAATTTCGTATCTGGGAACGCTCCAAATGCCATGGTCTACGATTCTACCACTACCATGATACTGTCTTGCTCGATATGGCCAAGGAAATACAACCATCGTCAGAATTGCGAGCGTTCCCAAAATCCCAGCAAATTTCCAATTCGGCACTCTGCTCCACCAAGCGGTTTTGCTTAGTAACCAACATGCAATCGTTGTCGAGCTGCAATAGATGATGCTAATAGCAAATATCACTAGTATATTGACAAAAATGACGAGCTCATTCTCGTTTGGTGGTTTGCCAAAAGTCACTGCCAAGCCAACAATCGTTCCAATTGGCCCTAAAACAGCACCTGCCGCAATAACAATTTCGGAAGTTTTGATATTTCTATTTTGAAAAAACGCGAGATAGTTTCCTAACAAGTTTCCAAAGACTGTACACGCTTGAACAATCAAGTCATCGCCGTACCGAACCAATATGGCGATGAAAATACTAGTTGTACACAAAACGAACCCAACATCCGGCAGGCCAAGTCGTAGGTGAAGTCGCCAATCCTCTCGGGGTTCATCCATCAAAACGTGCCCTTCACGCATTTAGCTCAATCCAGCTGGAATTAGATGTGATGACGTCGCAGTAACGGCGCAGGCCACAATTCCCTAGCGCAAACTTATAAGCTTTGCAAAAACCATTGAATTGAATCCGCAACTGCTTCCAGTTCAATTTTTTTTCCGCTTTTCACCAACTTGTAATTGCTTGGTGAAATCGCGTTTTCAATTTCTTGAAATTGTGACTCAAAGTGCTTAAACGCTTGCTTTTCTTCAACAGTCTGTTCTTGAACAAACGCATTTGCAGCAATTGATTCATAAGGATTCAGGAATGTGACATTGTCAGTAATTGTTTGTAATATTCGGAAAATCAACAAATCGACTGGATCGAGATCGCCCAAAAATTTGACATCGAAATTTTGTTGTTTCAGCCACTCCAAAGTTCTTTTGTTGGGAAAACCAACCTGAAACAAAAATCCCAAACCAATGTTTATATCTACAACCAACTCGCTAAACGCATTTTTTGTGCAATAAATCAGATCTTTATCAATTGGCGGGAAAAATCTCGAAACTGCATTTTCGGAGCAGGTCAAGAATTCACCATTTTCGTCGTTTGTTTCGAAAAAAAGCTTTATCGAGTCATATTCATTCATCGCTCTAACAATCCCAAACGATCTCAATGCGTTTTCCTGACCGATCATCCATTATAGAGATGTTTATTTAACATCTGGCAAAAAAGGATAAGCATTGAATTTTGCCAGTTTTTCACGCGCGTTTTCTTCAGAAGCTGCTTCCGACATAATTCGCGCCGATTATATTTGCGCACTCCTGAAATGTTTTATCCAAATTTCGCTTTCCCTTTTGCCAAAAATCGCAGGTACAAAAAAGTCGAAATAGATACAGAAATTGATAAAACAAAAAAGCTTAATATGCTTGTTGTCTTAAGCATAGAACTAGTAATGACAATATCAAAAAGACCAATATCAAATGTAAAAAAGTAGTCGTGACCTGGCTTGTTGTATTCGCTGTATCGATCGGGAAACGACTGATTTGCCTTTGCTTGCATTGAACTTGTTGCCAATAAAATGCCCAAAGACAACACGGCAACAATATATCCAATCAAAATAAATTTTTTCATTATTCTTGTTTAATGCTTATCAGGCAGGCCAACTCCTGGAGTATTCCAATTTTCCTCGTCAACCAATTTGGTCCATCCTTCAAATGTTTGGTCTCAAGTGTCACTTTGCCTCGTCAATTACAATCAAGCCACGCTTTCACAAAAACTACTTTGCATTTAAGGAAAGCTCTAAACCAGTCACATCGATTTTGGTTAAATTGGGCAGTCGTTTGATATTGGAAATAATGGCACTTTCTGAGATTTTTATTGCCATCTAAACAGTCTATTGGCGGCCTGGCAAAAGCACATAAATATGGCGGTCATGGGAGGACCCTATCGAACACCCAGACGCTCGGAATTTCGATACGACACTAAATAGTGTTGATTAAATATGAGCGGCGAGGCGCTCACAATTAATCAACGCGACACTAGCTTTTTTCTAATAAAAACCATGTTAAATCATCTTGTGGAAAATTGTTATCGCCATGATAAACAAAACCGTAGTCGATTAAGTTCAGATCAGGAAACTGCTCCATAGCATCTCCGGCAAAATCTCTCTTAAAAAGCCTTTCCTCATGTCCACGATATCTGACTTCAACAGATGATGGGCTGTAATATTCAGCTATACATATGTCTTTATTACTGACTTCATACAACAACTGATATACTTCATGAAGTTTGTTTGGATTGATATGTATCAGCACTCCTTTGATTAAAGCTAAGTCTCTTTTCTTATCTGGCTGGAAGTCGAAAATAGAAGAGTGGTAAACTTCAATATTTTCGATCTGCTTTAATTGAGAAACTGCCTTTTCGTTTATTTCTATCGCGGACAATAAAACATTAGGCAGCAAACGTCTGATCGCTAATAAATTGACGCCAGTGTTAGCGCCGAACTCAACAACGCTCGATATAGAATCAGTGGCCTTTAGCACCTTAGAAAACAAAGCAGTA
>JANQLU010000082.1 GCA_028280445.1 Pirellulaceae bacterium
CCAGACCGACGATACCATTGGCGAAGGTTCGAGTTTCAACCGATACAAAAACATGTCCGGTTTCGGTGAACTTGATGGCGTTACCGATCAAATTAATCAGGACTTGGCGGAGGCGTCCAGCATCGCCAATTAGTTTTTCCGGAACGTCGGCCGCAACGTAACTGATGACTTCGAGGCCTTTTCGTTCGGCATTGATATTCATCATCTGGCAAGATTCATCGACCACTTGGCGAATCTCGAATTCGATCGACTCCAACTCCAATTTGTTGGCTTCGATTTTAGAGAAATCGAGAATTTCGTTGAGCAGTTTCAACAACGAAGTCGCCGATTGCCGCAACGTGCTGAGATAATCATGTTGGACCGGCGTCAACTCGGTGGACAGGCACAAATCCGTCATGCCGATGATGGCATTCATCGGTGTTCGGATTTCGTGACTCATGGTTGCCAGGAAATCGCTTTTGGCCTGGTTGGCTCCTTCGGCTCGACGTTTGGCGACTTCCAGTTCCTGTTGTGCTTTTGTCAAATCAAACGCCACACGTTTGAGTTTTGAGTTGGCCGTGGCCAGTTCCGCGGCGCGATGCCGCAAGTCGCCGGTTCGTTGTTCGACGCGTTGCTCGAGTGTTTCGTTGAGGACTTGAAGTTTTTCAAAACCATCGGCATTTTCTAAAGCCGCACCTGCAATCGTTGCGACAAACTCGGCGAGCCGTTTCTCTTTTTCCGCAAAGAAATTACTGATTTCATGGTGCAACGAGATCAAACAGAAACGTATTTCATCACGGACAAAAATCGGCGTGACCATCACGCTACGAATATTGCCAGACGTGTAATCCGTTTCGGTATCGTCATCGTTGGTTTCGGTCGAAACCGTCGTTTTTTGTTGAATCGCTTTGAGAACCAGGGCTGCACGTTTAGGACAAAGTCCCTGGTCGCTTCGCAAAACAAAGCTCAGGTCGACGTAGTTTTCATCGACGGGAATCAAGTTGCTGGTTTGAGCGTGCAACAGACGCGTTGCCACGGTTTCGACGTTTTCAACAATTTCCTCACACGTCAATGCCGACGTGATCAAACGCCCGGCATTCATGACGCCATTGAATTGGTCGGCCAGTGACACCGAAACGTCGGTCCGCTGCTGTTGTTGCGAATTGCCGTTAAACAGTTGTTCGAAACCAGTGATCGTTCCAAATTCTTCTTGCAAATCGGCCAACTCGTGAGAGCTCGAATCCAGGATTCGCAACGCTACCTGGCTCAATTGCAATTCGTGTTGAAAGCCGTAGCGAGTGGCTGTCTTGATACTTTTTTGAATGTGTTTTCGGGCGCGTCGGCGTTCGTTTTTCAGCGCGTAAATGAGCCCCAGTTCTCGATACGCATGTGGCAAATCGTTTTTGAACAATCGACTGTACGAGACTGCTTTTTTGGCGGCCTTGAATGTTTCGGCGATCAGTCGCGCACGTTCATTTTGGCAATAACCTGTTGTCGATTCAGCTTGTAAACGCAATGCGGTCGCCAGCCATGCGAAACTGGTGATCACGTAAGTGATTCGTATGCCGTTTTGTGCGGACTCCGCCAGTGCCGAACGGAATGTGGCGGCCGACGTGGCAAATTCGCCTTGGAAGAATTGTTGCACGCCATAGCCGATCAGCAATTGCGACGTGCCCTGGGCATCGACGCGTTGTCGAGCCAGTTCTTTGGTAAATATTTGTTCGGAGGGGTGGCCGGGACTGGTCCGAGCCCACACATCGAGGCTGATTGCTGAAGCCTGATGATCTCCTTTTTCCAAACCGGAATGATACAGCCCTTTGGCTTCTCTCCGCGCTTCTTCGAATCGACCCAAGCGATACAGTGCCGCCGCAATCTGGTAAGTACACATGTGTACCTCCCAATAATCACCGGTGCGTTGCAGCAAATTGACGGCTTTGCGACATGTTTCAATACATTCTTCGAAGCGAGATGCACCGTAAAGCACAATGCCTTTGTAGTGGAGCGATTGGCCTTGCCCCCAAATATCTCCGAAAGATTTTCGGATGGCATACGATTTTTGCGCGTATTCGATTCCACGTTTGGCAAACGGGACCAGGCTCATGGCAGGTGCGTGATCCGAATATGCCATCGCCAATTGTGGCGTTGCCAGATATCGTTCGGCGCAGTTGATGGTTTTAAAGTGGGTCAGCATGCAGCGCGCTTTGGTACGTGCAAACCAGCAAGAGTGTGCATAGCGGCTGCGGAGTGTCAGCAGCAAACGTTCGTGTTCATTGGGTAAGCGTTTGCGGCGGCCGACAAATATTTTTGGCAAAATGGTGTGAAGGAATTGAATAAACACTTCCCAAACCAGCAAGATGACGACCAAGATCTCGCTTTTTGGGTACGCGACACCGAACACGCGCAAGGCGGCTTCGACTTTTTCGGCCGACGAATCCATGTTGCCGCGTTTGAATTCTAGGTCTCCGAGTTTGTTCAGGATGTTGGCACGTTCCAGGTCTGATTTGGCCAGTTGCTCGGCTTTGTTTAATTGCACTTCCGCTTCGTCGTATTTACCGAGCAGCAGGAGTGAATGTCCCAATCCCTCGAAAATCTTGAAACGTGTCGTATCGTCGACCTGGTGTTGTGCGCGTTCGGCGATGCGGAATTGTTGCACCGCCAATTGGAGTGAATGTTCGCTTCTGGCCTGTTCGGCAGAAATCAAGGCATAGCCCAAGGCACGTTCATGTTCACCCGCTGCATCGAAGTGATAGGCCAAATCGACAACATGGTTGCCGCGCAGTCCTTCGACAAATTCGGCGACTTGCAAGTGAATTTGTTTTCGTTTGGATTCCGCTAATCTGGACAATGCGGTTTCACGAATCTTGTCGTGAAAAAAGACACAGGTTTGTTCGCGCTCACGAATCCAGATCAGGTTCCGCGACAGCAGTTCGCGAGTTGTATGGTTGAGTCGGCCATGATTCAATCCTGCCAAGATCGCCGCATTTTTTAAATCGAACTCTTTACCCAGGACTGCGCCATAAGCGATAAACTTGATGGAGTCGTCGGACAAATTTTCGATTCGGTTGGCCAGGAAATCGCCCGAGCTGTGAGACGACTGAAAATCTTCGATGGACGATTCGTCGATCATCCAGCCTTGAGGGCTTTTGACCAACGCACCAGATTCGACCATTCCATGAACGAGCGCTGTGACAAAGAATGGACTTCCGTTTGATTTTTCTTTGATTACTCGAAGCGCCGTTTCAGGCAATTGCCCCGCCATCGACTGGGCGAGTTCTTCGATTTGCGGCTCGCCGAATTGAGTCAACGAAATCTCCGAAGTCGTTGTCAATTGGCGGAGTTTGTGATCGTCAGGCACTTCATCCGTACGATAGGAGATCACCAGTCCAACGTAATTGTTGCCATCCTCCAGGCGACTTGTGCGTTTGTTCCATCGATCGAGTAGTTTGACTGTCGAATCGTCGAGCCATTGACAATCGTCCAGCACGATCAATACCGGTTGATCGATTGACCCGAGCATACTCAACAGCGCATTGATGGCTTGAATGCTGCGGTTTTCAATGAATGCTTCGGGGCCAGGCTGGCTTTTGTGGTCTTGTTTCTCAAAACGTGCTAACGCCGGCAGCGCCATACCGACGGTGGAGATGGAATCTCCCAGTTGCACCATCAGCGATTCGCGCAACTCAAAATCTTCGTCGAGTTTTTGGGCAATGTCTTCGGCAATCGATTGCAGGATATCGAACGAACGTTGACCAAGTTCGGATCTTGCGTTTCCTTGCAGCACCCAACAGCCTTGTTGCCGCGCTTTTTGCAAAACGTGGTCGAGGAAAAATGATTTTCCACCGCCTGATTCTGCATGGACCGAAACGAAACTGGCGTCACCCGCTTGCAGCGCCTCGACTTCGCGCATGAATCGTTTGACTTCCAGATCGCGGCCGACGAAACTGGCGTTTTGCAGAATACATGATTGCTCTGCTGTACCCAACGCGAAGTTGATGTTTTCTTGGTTGTCCGAAACGGCTGTCAGTAATTGTTCCAAGTCGTGGATCAATGAACGGGCTGATGAATAGCGTTTTTTTGGATCCAGTTCGAGCAAACGTTTGATGATTTGACCGAGGATCGTGGGAGCATCGGGACGTTTGTCGGCAATGGATTGAAAATCTCGTGTCGAATAGCTTTCGAACAGCTCCGTGATGTTGGTTGCGGTTTTGTAGGGAGTGCCCAGCAGGCATTCGTAGAGGATACAGCCGACGCTGAACAGGTCGGTGGCTGGACAGATTTCTTTTTCGATCAGGCCAAGTTGTTCGGGGGCCAGGTAAATGTAGTTTTGAATTTCATTTTCCTGGCTTTGCTCGACGGTTGCCAAACTCAGACCCGTGATGAAACCGTCAACGAGGACAATATGCTCTTTTTTCAAGAGGATATTTGGAGGTTTCAGGTTTTGGTGAACGACGTTGTTGCTATGTAATTCGTCGAGCGCCTGGGCGATTTGAATGCCGATCTGGATGCAATCTTGAATCGGAAACTGTAGCCGGTCAATCGTTTGTCGTAGCGTGATTCCTTCGACAAACGGTCTAGTAACAATCATTTCCTCGTCGAACCGCTGAACGTCGGAAAAGACAACGTTCGAATGATGGTCCGAGGTTTCCGCGTCAGCCAGTTCGCTCAAAAATTTGACAACGATCGAACGCGGAATGGATTGAGTTGCTATTTTCTTTTGAACAACGAAAGTCGATTGATCGTCTTGAGAAATTCGTTGTGATTTGACTCGTTCATTTTCGTAATAAACGATCGTCCCCTCTTCGCTAGCGCGCGAGTGATCATTCTCCGGCGAAAGTGATTTCGAGTTTCGAGCCATCGTTTGGGGGACAGAATGAGGATTTTATCGTGTGGTTCTTTATTGAGGCCACCTGAAAAATATAGGTTGGAGTTAGCGAAAATGTTGAAAAGACTGAAGATTCTGGCTAGGTAAAGCGCTGAATCATCGTCGGTTGATCCGAACATGCGGGCTAACGCGCTTTAAGCTGTGACGGTTTTCCGAATTACACATTTGCGCAAAAGTCGGATTGCATGTTTGACAACGAAAATTTTCTATTCACAATTTTTCAGAGTGAATAATTTGAAAGCAAAAATTGACCCAACACATAACGGGATATATATTGACAGCTTTCAAGCATACGCTAAGACTTTACCTACCGTTGCCCCACCTTTTAACGGTTGGTTTCAACTAGGTCCTGCCTCATGATTAATGATCCGACCTCCATTACTCGGCGACATCGCACGACAGCGAGGAACCCGAGTAGTTATTCAGACAAGGCTGAGCGAAGTTTTCGCATTGATCAGCCCGGGCGGATTTATTTGCCGAGTCCGCATTTTGATTGCTTGACTCAAGAGTCGGTTCTTCAGTTTCTCGGTGAAGTAGAAACAAAACTTTTAGATCGTTCGGCGAGCGAATCACAGATATCGGAATTACTTCATCAGGTGTTTGGTGTCTTGCAGACTCACCGGCGCCTGGTCGACAAAGAAAAATGGGACGAATTCCGATTCACGCTGCGTCAGTTAAAACTCAAAGAAATCCTGCACGAAGATCCGTTTACGCGTCGCGCGTTCGAAAAACCACGTGGATACGCTGGTGATGCGGTTTTGCTGGATTATATTTACGATCGATATGACCATTTTGCTGTGCCACCGCTTTCGGACGTTGGGCGGCGGGTTTGGAATTGGACGACCGTTTCACCGCCATGTCAGGGCGTTGAATTGCGACGGCGAATGATTGCAAAATTGATCGATGAAACGGCATTGCGAGCGCCAAATAGCCGGATATTGTCATTTGCTGCGGGGCACCTCCGCGAAGCCAGACTTTCACACGCGATTCAAAACGAACGCATTGGCGAATTGGTCGCGATCGACAACGACGCAAAAAGTCTGGATGAAATCCACCGCTGTTATCCAAGTTCGAAAATCGTCTGTTATCCAGAATCGGCGAAAAATATTATCGCTGGCAAATTTGAAATTGGCAATTTTGATTTGATTTACTCGTCTGGCCTGTATGACTATTTGAATGACGGCATTGCATCAAAATTGACCAAGCGTCTGTTTGCAAAACTCAATTCAGGCGGACGGTTGCTGTTGACTAATTTCCTGCCGAACGTCGAAGCCGTCGGGTACATGGAAGCGTTTATGGATTGGAATTTAATCTATCGGTCGCGATGGGAGTTGACGCGCCTGACCAGATTGATTGATGAAGCGCAAATCAAGTCTATCACGCTGTTTGCCGAAGACGCGATCAACATTATTTTCTGTATTGTTGAAAAACGGTAATCGCTTCTCACCTATTTCTTGTCTTTGACCTTGGCCCACGTGTCCTTGAGCGTTACCGTACGATTGAACACCATCTCTTCGGCTGTTGAGTCTTTGGTGTCGACACAAAAGTAGCCGTTTCTTTCAAATTGAAATCGATCGCCAGGATTTGCGTTGCCTAACGAAGGTTCCAATTTGCAACTTTTCAATTCCGTGAGGGAGTTAGGATTAATCAACTCTTTCCAGTCCAGTCCCGTCGGCGAATTGAGCGGTGTGGGTTCGGTAAACAATGTTTCGTAGAGTCGAACGGTTGCATCGATGGCATGTTCCGCAGACACCCAGTGAATTGTTCCTTTGACTTTGCGACCATCGGGCGCTTTGCCTCCAGCAGTTTCTGGATCGTAGGTGCAGCGCAGTTCTGTAATCTCTCCCGATGCATCTTTGACAACGTCATGGCATTTTAGGAAATAGGCGTAGCGCAAACGAACCTCTCGGCCTGGTGCAAGGCGGAAAAATTTCTTCGGCGCGTCTTCCATGAAATCGCTTCGTTCGATAAAAATCTCGCGACCGAATGGCACGTCACGTGTTCCAGCATCCGGGTCTTCGGGATTATTGATCGCTTGGCGAATTTCGGATTGACCTTCTGGATAGTTTTCGATGACGACCTTGAGTGGATTCAAAACGGCCATTGCCCGCGGCGCCGTTTTATTCAAATCTTCGCGAATCGCTTGTTCCAGCCAGGCGTAGTCGGTCAAGCTATTTGCTTTGGTGACACCGACGCGCTGACACAGACTTCGAATCGACTCCGGTGTATATCCGCGTCGGCGAAGTCCGCGCAGGGTTGGCATGCGCGGATCGTCCCAACCATCGACGAGGCCTTCGTTGACCATCGCCAACAATCGTCGCTTGCTGGTGACAACGTGCGAAATTTGGAGTTTGGCAAATTCAATTTGCTGTGGGTGGTGAATCCCAAGTTGTTCGAGAAACCAATCATAGAGAGGTCGATGGTTTTCAAATTCCAGAGTACAGATCGAATGCGTAATGCCTTCGAAAGAGTCACTTTGACCGTGAGTCCAGTCGTAGTTGGGATAGATACACCACTGGTCGCCGGTGCGATGATGCCGCTCGTGGCGAATCCGATATAGCGCCGGATCGCGCAAGTTCATGTTATTGGACGCCATATCGATTTTGGCTCGCAACGTATATTTTCCGTCCGGAAATTCCCCGTTTTTCATGCGTTCAAACAGGTCGAGATTTTCTTCGATCGGGCGATCACGATCGGGGCTGTTTCGACCGGGTTCGTTCCATTTTCCACGATATTCACTCACTTGATCGGCTGCCAAGGAGCAAACGTACGCTTTTCCTTTTTTGATCAATTCAACCGCTAGTTCATACAGCCGATCGAAATAGTCGGACGCAAAAAACAATCGATCTTCCCAGTCAAAACCGAGCCAGCGAATATCATCTTGAATGGACTCGACGTATTCCACGTCTTCGGTTGTGGGGTTGGTATCGTCAAACCGCAAATTGCATTGGCCGCCGAATTCATTGGCGATGCCAAAATTCAGGCAAATCGATTTTGCATGTCCGATGTGGAGATAGCCATTGGGTTCAGGTGGAAAACGCGTGTGCACGCGTCCGTCGTTTTTACCAGACTGAATATCGTCCGCGATGATTTGCCGAACAAAGTCAGCGGATTTTTGTTTGGTTTCGTTCATGAGGGTGATACCTTGGTTCCTAACCGGCGCTTTGCCGGCTTTCCAACTCCTGCAGCGCAAGTTGAATACGATTGAGTGTTTTTTCTTTTCCCAAGATGGCCATCGTGTCAAACATGCCAAAGCCGGCTGCTTTTCCGGTCACGGCGACACGTAGTCCATGAATGATGTGACCGATTTTGATGCCCTGTTGGTCAACAAATTGGTGAAGTAGAGAGTCTAGATTTTCTGCTGAAAAATCATCGGTTGCAGAAAGAATTTTTTGAAACTCCGCCAACAGAAATCCTGCTTGTTCCGGTTTGACAAGTCGTTTTTCGTACGCTTTTTCGTCATAGGTTAGATCTTCGTCGGGCAAAAAGAAATCATCAAATGCGAGGATATCACCTCCGACTTTGATGCGGTCACCGGCAGCAGTAATAATCGCCGTAACATAAGGACCCCAATCACAGTCGGTGGGTTCGCTCAAGATTTTGGCTGCTTGCAAAAACTTGATCGCCACCGGGACTTTCTGCTTGACCGGAACAGCCGCCATTTTTCGTTCCTGGAACGCCATCAGTTTTTGGGGGTCGAAACTGGCAGACGATTTGACAACTCGATCCAGCGAGAATTTTTCGATCATCTCTTGTCGCGAAAATTCTTCCGTTTCTCCGTCCAGCGACCATCCCAATAACAACAGATAGTTGACCAATGTCTCCGGCAAATAGCCGACCGTACGATAGTATTCGACCAGCACTGGATTAAACTCATCTGGATTTTCTGTGACGCCGATGCGTTTGGCAATGTTGATGCCGTGGTCATACAGTTTTTTGAAATCGCGATTGGACAGGTATTTCGCGATGTCGCGTTTACTGAGTTTTTTCGTGCCTCCAGGTTGCGCTACAAAAGGCAGATGTGCGTACTCGGGGCGTTGATAACCGAGCGAATCGATCATGAATATTTGCCGCGGCGTGTTCGAAAGATGTTCCACGGCCCGGACTACGTGGGTGATCTGGAAATCGTGATCGTCGACGACACTTGCCAGATGGTAGGTAAACGAAACTTCGCCAGATCGCTGGATGATCTGATCCTGTTGTTTGGCCCATTCGTAAATCTGGTCGCCGCGAACGTGATCGTGAAACCGGCACTGGCCTTCGCGGGGCATTTTCAATCGAACCGTGGCAACTCGGCCTTCAGCTTCGAACTTGGCAGCCTGCTCGTCGGTTTCGGCCATCCAACGCCGTGAATAGACAAAATCCGTTTTTGCTTTTTCAGCGGCTTCTCGCTCGGCATGATATTCTTCGGAGGTTGAATAATCGCGATAGGCGAAACCGCCTTCTAACAACTGGTTGACGACCTCCTGGTATCGCTCACTGCGTTGCGATTGATAATAAGGCCCAAATGGCCCACCGACTTCTGGCCCTTCGTCCCAATCGATTCCCAGCCAACGGAACCCATCCAGGATTGGCTGAAGCGCTTGTTCGACATTTCGTTTTGCATCGGTATCGTCGATCCGCAAAATAAACTGCCCACCCGCTTGCCTGGCCAGCAGCCAATTAAACAAAGCGGTGCGAACACCCCCGATGTGCAAAAACCCCGTCGGACTTGGGGCAAATCTGGTTCGAATCGTCATCGATTAGCCGTTTTTATCTACAAATATGAGTTGAATTCATCAGTGTAGATTAAACGGCGATCGATTCGTTTGGGCAAGGCCGGGCACACAACGCTGGTAACGAAAATTTCATGCATTAAAAAAGCGTTTTGTTGCAGAACTTCGAGGGTGCCACTGGCCTCTGCCAGTGCTGGCGTACCAAACCACCCGCAACAACGTCATGAATTGAATTCGATCTCAGTGTCTGACGCCACGGAATCCGCAATCACTGGCTGGGGCCAGTGCCACCCAATCGACCGCTTGCCTGATTGCCGAACTTCGTGGGTGCCACTGGCCTCTGCCAGTGCTGGGGGTCCATGCCACCCGCGACAACATCATGGATTGAATTGGATCTCAGTGTCTAATGCCACGGAATCCGCAATCACTGGCTGGGGCCAGTGCCACCCAAACCGCTACCAGCGTTAGGTGGCGACCGTTCGGGTGATGATGCACCTGGGTTTGTCAGGCAACCGCCAATTAACTAATAAACACCTTCGTCGTCAAAGATTTCACCGCCGCGGATAGTGCCTAAAGCTCGCCAAACATCCAGTGAAATCGAATTAGAAATGGAATGCACCGAAGCGTCCATGAAGACGACATTGACCATTTTTCCTGAGTGATAGCTGCGCGAAGTAATCGCCGCATACGTTGCCTGGTCTGCTTTTTTGCCTTCTTGGACGGAATTGAAATCGATGTCGTACGTCACGCCGCCAATCTCATAAGGCACGACGGTGTTGGGGGTAAACACAGTCGTAATCCCTGAATGATGCACGCGTCCATCCGGCCATTCCGTGTGTCCAGTGTTTTTATGCAATTCCGGTCCCAATTTGAGTTGGCCGGTAAACGATGCAAAAAAACTAGGTGACGTTGGAGGAACGGGTCCGGGGTCGGAAGTATTGCGAATATATGACGTAAAAGTTTTGACTTCGGCGGCCATCAATGTGTGGGCCAATCCGTCGCGGATCGTTACTGGTCGAACCCGGCTGTTGACGTAAAACGGTCCGTCACCTTGTCGGCCTCCGACTGGATCATAGGCCAACCACGTTCCAAAATTGAATCCGTAGTTCTGTGGATAGACATGAGGAGCGCCGTTTTTCAAACGAACTTCATCGTAAACTTCGGAGGGACACATATAGGTGTCGATCCGCATCGTTGGAACACCGGTTACTTTTTGAGCATCCCAAGCAACTCGCAAATCGACAATTTGGTATGCCTGGTTTTGTTCCATGTAGGGCAGCAATCGACCATGAATGGACCAGGAACCATTGTTTCCGGCCAAAACTGTTCCAGGTTCGATTTCAAAACTCTCGGGCAGACGTTTCCAGGTCGCCATATAGTTGTGCATGGCAATGCCGATGTTGTGCAAATTGTTTTTGCAGTGCACTTTGCGGGCAGCTTCGCGAACGGCCTGAACGGCAGGAATCAGCAATGCGACCAGGATGCCAATAATTGCTATGACGACCAGCAATTCGACCAGCGTGAATCCAGAACGGCTTGGGTGACTTTTCATAGATACTTTCATCGAGTGATACGTATTATTATTTGTGAGTTCAAATCCAAGTCAGTTGTGAATAGCATATTTGGGGCCAAATATCAGGAAATTCATTTAAGCTAGAATAACCATAGATTTTTTGTGCGATTCAGACACCGATGTTGTTTTGCGTGACAAATTGTTTTAAAGATCGACAATTTTCAAACTTTGCTTTTTGCCGAGAAAACTGAGAAAACCGTGATGCGTTGGCCGATCAAATATCAAATTGTGTTGTTAATGGTCACGCTATCGATCAGTATCGTTGGACTATTGACAATTGTCACCAGTTATTTCGCGTTCCGTCAAACTGAATCAAAGATCAAGAACGACGTTACAAAAATCACGGCAACGATT
Source organism: Pirellulaceae bacterium (assembly GCA_028280445.1). Lineage (GTDB taxonomy): Bacteria > Planctomycetota > Planctomycetia > Pirellulales > Pirellulaceae > JANQLU01. The sequence continues at coordinate 11,504 of JANQLU010000082.1, forward strand.
TCACAAGCCAACTACCCAGTAACGGGAAACACTTTGTCTCAAATCAAAGGGTTCAGCGGGGCGGAATTTCTGCTGGTGGATACCGATTTTAGGCCTTTAGCGAGCACCCTCGACAATTCGGCAATGGCAATACAACAGATCAAACAACTTGGGCAATGGACCGGCAGTGAATTTGGGCAGGTTGTTGAACTAGAAAACCAATCGTTTTATGTCACCGAAACGTCAACCAAAAAATCGATTTATCGTCCGAAATCCAAATTGTATGTACTCTATCCGCAAGCGACCTACGCCAAACAAATTCGCCGCGCCTGGCTCCCGCCGGTCATTGCTGGTTTCGTCGGTTGCGTATTGATTGGGCTCACCGGATTCATTGCCGCTAGTCGAATTTCCCGGAACCTCGCCAAACTTCGAAATCAAGTCAATGTGATTGCCAAAGGCGATTTTAAACCGATGGCGCTGCCGCAACGCAACGATGAAATCCGAGACTTGACAGTTTCGGTCAATCAAATGGCGTCGCAACTCAGGTCTTATGAAACGCAAGTTCGTTCGAATGAACGGCAAAAAACTTTTGAACAATTAGGACGAACCATTGCCCACGAATTGCGCAACGCAGTCACCGGTGGCAAAATGGCGCTCGATTTACAGCGTCGTCGAACTGAGGATGTCGATCCAAAACAAAATGAATATCTCGACGTTGCCCAACAACAGTTTCGCTTGATCGAAAAATCGGTAGATCGTTTTCTGAGCCTCGACAAACCGCAATCGGACGTGGCGTCGGAGTTCGATTTGAATCAATTGGTTGATGCCGTTGCACGTCTTGTTAAACCTACCGCCGATCATTTAAATGTTGATCTGAGAGTTCAGCGATGCGAAACAAATCGTGAGGTCCGCGGTCGACGCGGTGACATCGAACAAGCGATCATGAATATCACCTTGAATGCCATCGAGGCGGCAGCCAGCTCCGGTGGAGACTCGTCGGTTCAGATTTCACTCGACGAGAAAAATCAACATGCCGTCGTTGCCGTCAAAGACTCGGGAACCGGGCCAGATGAAGGGATGGTTGATCAATTGTTCGAACCGTTTGCGACCAACAAGCCGGATGGACTCGGTCTCGGTTTGGCTTTGACAAAACAGATTGTCGAAGCGCATGCTGGAACAATCCAGTGGTCTCGACACGATGGTTGTACCGAATTCAAAATATCAATCCCGTTGGTCGACGACAGAACAGAATCAAAATAGTGGGAGTTTATCTTGGCGAATATCTTTGTCATCGATGACGAACAGACCATCTGCTGGGGACTTGCGGAACTCGGAAAGTCCATGGGGCACGAAGTGCACACCGCGTCATCCGTTGAAAAAGCGCTCGATGATCCACAAACCGAGATCGATCTGGTGATTGTTGATGTCCGTTTGCCAGGGCTGGACGGTTTGTCAGGCATCGCGCCATTGAAACAGAAATGGCCGGGGTGTCAGTTGATCGTCATTACGGCGTACGGAAATTTGACGACTGCTGTTACCGCGATCAAAAACGGAGCGTTTGACTATATTGTCAAACCGTTTGAACTCGATCATGTCCAGGTGATCATCGAACGCGCGCTGGAGTCGAAAAACAAATCGTCAAAAAAAGTTGAGCAGTTGTCCAACGAGATTTTGATTGGTTCGTCGAGCGTGATGAATGACGTTTTTAAAAAAATCGCGTTGGCGGCCGATTCGGACGCATCCGTTTTGCTGCAAGGAGAAAGCGGAACTGGCAAAGAGCTTGCGGCACGTGCGATTCACAACAACAGCGATCGTTCAGCGAATAATTTTGTGGCGGTTAACATTGCATCGCTTAATCCAACGCTTGCCGAAAGCGAGCTGTTCGGCCATGTCAAAGGCGCCTTTACCGGTGCTACGGAATCCAAGTCAGGTCTACTGGCACACGCCGATGGCGGGACATTGTTTCTGGACGAGATAGCAGATATTCCGGAGAACATTCAAGTCAAGTTGCTCAGAGCTTTGGAGCAGCGCGAGTTTCAACCTGTTGGTTCGACGACCAGCGTGCAGTCTGATTTTCGCATCATTTCGGCAACTCATCGTGACCTGGCGGCGGAAGTCGATCAACAAAATTTTAGGCATGATCTATTTTTTCGCGTTGCAACATTTCTGATTCTTCTCCCGCCGTTGCGTGAACGAGAAAATGATGCCATGGAGTTGGCGAACCATTTTTTGAACGAATTTGGACGAAATGGCAAACGCGGCAGGTTTTCCAAAGAAGCCATTCGTGAAATCGAAAGCCGAAAATGGTACGGCAATGTGCGTGAATTGCGAAACGCCATTGAACAAGCTGCGATCGTGTCACGCAACGAAACTATTTTCCCCGATCACTTGCCCAGTCCGATCGCTGCCGGTATCAAATTGTCTCCGCATTCTCAAGCCAGTGAATTTGCCGAGATTGTGAACAATTGGACCAAGAGTCAGTTCGATCTCGACGACAACCCAAGTGACCTGTACGAAAAATTGATTCATGAAATCGAAAAGCCGCTGTTTGAATTTATTTTGGCCAAAAATCGTGGCCAGTTTTCTGCAGCCGCTCGACAACTGGGGATCCATCGAACTACCCTAAGAAAAAAAGCTGAAACTTATGGCATTGCCGGTGACTAAATGACGTCTATCCTTCAATGCCGTTGATCAAAAACCCTGTCCATAATGCGGATAATTGCCGCTTTTTCTGGAGCCTTTCAATGCGATACTTCTCAATTCTCTCGATCACGTTGCTCAGCCTGTTTGCGGTTGGTTGTGAAACGAAACGCGAAAAAAATGTGACCGCGCCCGAATCAAACGCGATTAATACAACGGCGAAACGCGAAAGCGATTCTGAAGCCCTCAAACGCGTTCGCGCCGAACTTGAAAAATCTCAATCGGAGACGCGCGAGCTTCGCGGCTTGATCGAAAGTGCCAACAATAAAATCGCTGATTTGGAATCGGAACGGGAACTTGCAAAATCTCAAGTTCATCATTTGCTCAACAGCCTTGCCGAGTCATCAATCCAATTTGATGCCATCAAGAAAGCCAATCACGAACTCGAAACAAAGTTTAAACGGCTACATCAGCAAGCGAATACGATCGCGGCGAAGTTCGGTATTGAGATTGCGACCGAACAATCATCCGATTCCAACCAGGCGGCTCCACCATCGAACGGTGACAAAAAACGAAACCCGGCCGAGCAACCCAAATCAAAAAATCCGCTGGGCAAGCCGAAATCTGACGACTCGAAAGACCAGGAACCATCATGGCCTGAAAACAACGCGGAGACAATTTAGAAGTTTGCAGGTATTCACAGTCGCAGCAAGTCTTACGAGCACGACGCGCTGCGGTGTCGTGCTTGCAAATTTCAACACGATTGGGTGGCACTGGCTTTGCCAGTGAACAGTATCTAGATTGATTCCACCGTTGTTAAATGATCAGCGCGACAACAGCTGCTACGCAATGTGCTTTAATTGAAAAAAACTGTGAGTTGGGATTGCAACGTCACTGGCGGAGCCAGTGGCACCCGTGCAAAACCAGTAGCTCCCATTTAAAACCAGTGGCACCCGTGCAAAAACCACTCGCTCGCGCTTCGTGCTTGTAATTTTTCCAATTCGAATCGGCCACGACCCTTCGAAGATCTATTGATGATCCCGTTGAAATTGAAGTGCGGTTTCGAGGACTTCTTCCCAGGGGCGTTGATAATCTAGCGGGTCGGGAATACCCAGTTGATGAAATGCCAGAATTCGTTCAACATCGGAGCCCGTCATACCATGGGAAAGGCCATCTGCGGTAGGTTGATAACTGGTCAGTGTGTTTTTGAAGATCGTTTCAAATTCCAAATCCAATTTGGCAATCGACTCCTGGGCGTCTTTCAAAATGTCGTACTTGTCATATTCCAGGTAGGGCAAGTAGATACCGATCTGCTCGCTATTCCAATTGCCAACGGCGAACGCTTTGTAAATCGCGTCGTAAAATTCTGGGCGACAATCGGGATAGATGGCGTGGTCTCCGGAATGCACACCGAGACAAATATCAACTTGTTGCGATTCTCTTTGAGAAATCGACAGAGCATAGCCATAGGCGATGGCTGAAAAAATAGCATTGCGGTTGGGAACGACAGTTTGTTTCATCTGTTCCAACTCGTAATGGCCCAGCGGCACGTCCCAATCTTCGTTTAAAAGTGCCGAACGAAAGATTTTTCCAATGGCCGAGACATCGATCAATTCCCAGCCGATTTCGAACCCGTTTTGACTCAAATACTTGAGATTCGTTTGCAGCCGACTCAATTCCAAACGATGTTTTTGCCCGTAGTCGAAACTGATTCCAAAAACATGACAATCGCGAGCCAGCAAATGTAACATTAAACTGGTCGAATCCATGCCTCCGCTCATACTGACAACAGCCAGTGAACTGGGAGTCGTTTTTTTTAAAGAATCATTCAATGGATTGAGCCAACAAAACAAGGAGACCACAATAAGTTGGGCGTCTGGCCGGATTCAAGCCACATCGCCATAATCCATTCAAATAATCTTACACTTTTTTTACAACCGTTGCTAAATGGCTCGAAACGAACAACTTATTCGTCAGCACAAAATACTTCAAATCCTGGAACGCGTGCGATTCGGCCGGACGCTTCGAGAATTACAAGATGATGTGGTCGAAGAATTAGGGCTGACTTCGTTACACACGCGAACGCTTCGGCGCGATCTCGAAGCATTACAGGCAGCTGGGATCGATGTCGATGTCCACGATTCACCGCGCGGTCGAGTTTGGAAGCTGGGTCCACGCGCCAAACAAACACACAAGATCAGTGCGACGGCCACCGAATTGATTGCGTTGTCACTGGGACGGGACTTGTTGCATCCCCTGGCCGGTACGCCTTTTTGGATGGGGATTGAATCGTTTTGGAACAAAATCAATGAAGAAATTCCTGAAGCCGTTTTAGCGCACTACGAAAAATATCGGCGGACGTTGTACGTCAAAGGGATCGCAACGAAAACTTATGAAAAACATCACGGGATGATCAAAACGATCAACCGTGCGATCCTGGAACATCGAATTATTGAAATCGAATATGCACGGCCCGAAACCGAAGTCACGACCCACCAGATCGAACCTTATTCCATCGCACTGTGCCCGCCGAGTTTGTATGTGGTCGCTCGCTATCACGATGATCCAACCAAAGACGACGTGATTCGCACATTCAAATTGGATCGATTTGAAAAAGCAACCATTTTAGACAAATGGTTCAAAATGCCGGCCGATCTGGATATCGAAAAATTCATGAACGAAAGCACGGGAGTTTACCTGGGTGACAAACCCGTGAACTACAGAATTCGCATTTCTGAAAAAGCGGCGGTCTGGGTTCAAGAAGAACCCTGGCATCCTGAACAACAAATCAAAAAAATGAAAGATGGTCGCATCGAACTGACGGTCAAAGCGGCCCACCACATGCAAATCATTCCACGCGTACTGGAGTTGGGCGAAAACGCTGAACTGATTTCGCCAAAATCCGCCCGTGATCATTTGGCCAGTGTCGCAAAGAAAATGGCAAAACTTTACGGGTAGCGTTATTAATTCTTTTCACAGGAGAAAATCATGTCCGAATTCCCTACCGATCATCATCAACGACTCGAACCGTTTGCAGGAAAATTCACTGCCAAGGTAACTCTTTGGATGGGCCCTGGTGACCCCATGGTCAGCACCGGAACCATGACCAATAGTTTCGATTTGAATGGACAGTTTCTGCATCAAAATTATGTCGGCGATGCCGTCGATGGACCGTTTCCCAATTTTCAAGGACGTGGCTATTGGGGCTACAACACTGCCTCGAATGAATACGAAGGGTTCTGGATTGATACGGCATCCACGATCATGATGACCGAAGCAGGATCCATCGATGATTCGGGCAAAATTTGGACAATGAACGGTACGTTTACCAGTCCCCAGGATGGAAGCGAAATTAAAAAACGTTCCGTGATCAAATTGATCGACAACGACAATCACATGATGGAACAGTTCATAGAAACCGCTGACGGCGAGTTTAAAACGATGGAAATCACTTACAACCGAGTCAGTTGATTTTTCACCGAACTTTTGCTGGGAGTCCGTGTCATCGTTCTGTGGCCATTGCAATTGGGAAACGTCACAGGATGGTGATGCATGGTAGTTTTCACACTGCAGGAACTTGGTTGGCAAACTCATTTTGAACAACAGGTTTCGGCTGAGCAAACACGAACCTTGATTCACGCACGTGTTTGCGCCCATTTTGGTAGCCAAGTTGTTTTTCTGACCGAACGCGGTGAAATCACCGTTCCCGCATCGATTGTCCAGTTAAAAGCGTTCGATTTACACGCGAACATTGCGGTCGGCGATTGGTTGCTGCTCGATCCCCAGGACTACCGCGCCGAGTTTTGGCTGCAACGGAAAACGATGCTAGCGCGCAAAGCGGCCGGTGAAAAAGTGAAGCCACAGATTATCGCCGCGAATTTTGATTCGGCATTCATCGTCAGTTCTTGCAATCAGGAATTCAATCTTTCTCGACTCGAACGGTACCTCGCATTGGTGTTGGAATCCGAAGCGACCCCGGTGGTAGTGCTGACGAAAGCGGACTTGTGTGACAATCCAGGCGAGCTTCGACGCGCTGCGGAAAAACTCCACCCAGGGCTGATTGTCGAAACACTGGATGCGCGCGATGAAAACCAGACGGCGGTTTTGGAGGATTGGTGCGGCAACGGCAAAACCATTTGTTTGTTGGGTTCGTCAGGAGTTGGGAAATCAACGTTGGCCAATGCTTTGGGGGGACACGACATTCAAACCCAGGGTATCCGTGAACAAGATGCTAAAGGGCGACACACGACGACAACTCGTTCGATGCACCGACTCAAGGCCGGAGGATGGTTGATCGACAATCCAGGGATGCGTGAATTGCAATTGCCAGCTTGCGAATCCGGCCTCAACGAATTGTTTGATGATGTTGTGCAACTGGCAACTCAATGTCGATTTCGAAATTGCAGCCACCGCGGTGACGCCGGTTGTGCACTTGAAGCGGCCGTGGCAGCTGGCGATCTGGAACAGCGCCGACTGGTCAATTATCTCAAGTTGTTGTCAGAACAGGCACGAAACGCCACGTCGTTGGCCGAGCGGCGAGAGCAAGAACGAAAAACAGGTCAATTTTACAAGTCTGTGATTCAAGAAAAAAAGAACCGTCGCAATCAATAGCGGCGTCAAATGAATTGAGTACGTCCGGGAGCTTGGTACAATTTTTTCTATTGACCAACCCCAGGAAACAATCATGAGTAAACCACCCGTTACACCTGTTCCTCCACCTACCCCTGCCCCGCCAAAAAAATCTAACGCCGCCCTGTGGATCATTCTCGCCGTGGTCGGATTGGTTGGATTGGTTTTAGCATGTTTGTGCATTGTTCCCGTCCTGTTGTTACCAGCAGTTCACCAAACACGCGAGGTCGTCCGCACAAATGTCGCCCAAGATCATGCCCGGGAAATTGCTCAAGCGCTATACAAGTACGAGGAAGCTAACAATCGATTTCCCCCGGCCGTCATTCCGGGGAAAAACGGAGCTCCGGACCAAAGCTGGCGGACCGCGATTTTGCCGTATATGGATAGAGTCGATCAAGATATTCGTAGCGGATATGACCGCTCAGTCGCCTGGGATCGAGGGGCGAATTTGCCATTGAGTGAGCGCAATGTGGACGGTTTCGTTAGTCCACGCGCTACGCACCAGGGGCTCGGTTACACACATTTTGTGGCGGTTGTTGGAACTGATACAGTGATCGCTGCCAACGGACGAGGAAACCAGGACCAGAGTATCGAAGACGGTTTGTCCAACACGATTGTCGCGATTGAATACATGGATTCAGAAATTCCCTGGTCCAAACCCGAGGATGTCAGTCCCGAAAAAGCGTTTCAGATCATCAAATCCAACAAGTCTAGTCAGGGGACGGTTGTGATTTTCGCTGATGGGCATATTCAAAAAATACCGCACACGATCAGCGACAAAACTTTGCGCGCGATGTTTACCAAATCGGGTGGAGAAATAACGTTTTAGCCTTTTTTTCCGGCAACCGATCGTCGGCTGCCAACGGCAATACGATAGCGCAATATCGCTTTTCAGATCAATGAGTAGATTGGCGTTCGTTTTTTTAACGTCGTTTTCGCCGCCCAGCACTCAACGCACCGATGACTAACAGGCCAACAAAACCGATTGAGCCTGGTTCGGGAATGGGCGTAAAGTCAATCGTGAGCAATGGTCGATTGGCGGCCGTTGCATTTTCACGAGTGTCGAATCGTTTGGCGGAACCCGATGTCGCTTCGTCGCCAATCACAACCCAACCGAAATTGGTTCCAGGGTTGTCCACCCAGGCTTGGACATCAGCAATGAGATTGGCGGATGACCAATTGTATGATCCGAGTCCTGCGACCGACGTCGTGGCACTGGCCGCTCCGACAAAATCTCCGCCAGCACTGGTCCAATTGCTGCCTGGGAAAAAGGTATGAATCCAGGTCGCATCGTTGTTTTGCGAAGCCGCTCCCGCCCCTTCTTGACCTGGAGCATTCGAGGCCCCTTCGCCCCAATTCGATGTAGCGCGATGGAGAGAAACATTTGACGCGCCGGAAATTGTTCGCGACATATTCAGAGTCAGTTGTACGCTGTTAATGACGGAGCCCGGTGCAATACCCGACAAGTCAAAAGCGAGCACACCGCGTCTCAAATTGTTGGCACCTTGGGCGGTGCGACCGGCAAAGAAAAAAGCGCCTGCACCATTACTGACACTTCCAGATGCATTCTCGTATAACGTGTTGTCTTTCGATGAAACCAGATTGACGATATCGGCATGAGCGGCCGACGCCGAAACGAAAAACAGCGCCACGAAAGTGGAAAAAATGAAGCGAGACATCAGGGCAACCTCGAGGAAGGCGAAAAAATCTAACCTATATATACCTATCATTTAGATTAACATTTCTAAACATACAAGCTTGATTTTGAACAAGCTGGCAAATATCGAAAATCTGGAGAGATTAGGCCGAAATTCCGCCCGTTGAAGGTCTCGAAATGTGAGGGTAATTACAGATGATTTTGTCGTACTCAAAACGTCCCGTGTCGTGCTCGTGACGACCCGTGGCGTAACCATATTTAGATGCTCATGGTTTCACGTTTTGATGCAACAAACTTCGCATTCGAATTGCAACGGGTGCCACTCAACACTGGTAACGAAAATTTCATGGATTAAATAAAGCTTCTTGATGCCAAACGTCGTGGGTGCCACTGGCCTCTGCCAGTGCTGGGGGTATCAAACTACCGACAAAAACGTCATGAATTGAATTTGCTCTCAGTGTTTGAAGCCAAGGAAACCGCAACCACTGGCTGGGGCCAGTGGCACCCAATCGACCACCCAAACTTAAAAAACCAACGACGCAACAACGAAAATCGCTCAAAAACCGGGAAG
>JANQLU010000102.1 GCA_028280445.1 Pirellulaceae bacterium
TTTCCAATTGAGCTCGTGGTCCGGTTTCGCGAACGTGTGCTGCACAATTTAAAAGACACGTGACTGCGTTACCTCACAGTTACGTACACAAAAGTACACAACTGAGTATATACCTGCTGGTGTGGCACTGTGCTCGCTCTCGCTCTCGCTCTCGAAGTTCCTCACGCTGGTATGTTGTTGGACGGGCTGACTCCATCGTGGGAGCTCACGTCGTGGGTCGGCGACTGGTGGTGGTGGTGGTGCTGGTGGTGGCACCTCCTGTTCCCTCTGCCCGAGCAGGTCTTGGACAAGGTCGTCTGTCAAGAACCAAGGATACTGGTCACACATCTCTTCGTGTGCTTTGACTACCCTGTCCATGTTGTTCTCAATTTCCTCGTGCCTGGCCGCTCTCGTCAGCAAGTTCTTCTGGAGGGCAGGCTTAAGGCGGATAATGTCAGTGGTGGCGGTGACAGCCACAAAGGGATAGAGGGTCCTGCCTGGTCCGCTTACCTCCCCGTATGTCCTCTGCTTGAGTGTCAATCCTGGGCCTGAGTCGTCCTCCATGACTTTTTCATCGACATTCCAGTAGGTCTTCCACAGGGAACGCCGCACGTCGATGTACCTTGGCTCAGGTCTCTTGACGTTTATCTCGAGAGCAATGACGAACCAGGAAGCCATTCTTTGCTAGGTTGATTTGTAACTGATGCTCATGCAATTGAGCTCGTGGTGCGGTTTCGCGAACGTGTGCTGCACAAAAGACATGTGACTGCGTTACCTCACAGTTACGTACACAAAAGTACACAAATGAGTACCTGCTGGTGTGGCACTGTGCTCGCTCTCGAAGTTCCTCACGCCGGTATGTTGGACGGACTGACTCCATCGTGGGAGCTCACAGCTTGTGCTCTTATTTCTCATTGCTCATCATCATCATCATCATCATCATCATCCTCCTCCTCCTCCTCCTCGTCATCGTCATCGTCCTCGTCGAGATTGCCAAGTTGGTTAGGGTCATCGTACTCGCCCAAGTGGATTGGCAAGGGCTTCAGTCTTGGGTGGAAGTAGCCGATGAAAACGAGGGAAGTAATGACGACCTCCACTGGCATCGTCTCGCTGCCTACGTACAAGGAGCTCTCATGGATGAGAACGTACTCAACTGTCCTCATGGCCAAGATCATAGGTGCCAGTGCCCCGGAAGAGTACTCTCGAGCCTTGTCCTCAGGCGTGGTGGGCTGCCAACGATGGGGCATCATTGGGTGGCGGAGTACACGGAGCTTCTGGTCCAGGAAGCCGCCTTCTCGAGTGACTGCCTTGTAAACGTTGAGTCTGGTGAGCTTCGAAAACACAGGGGCCATGCAGAACGTGTGAGTGAAGGTAACGCCGTGACTTCCCAGCTTCGTCATGTCCACGTCCTTGTCACAGGCGAGGCCGACGCAGGCAGCGAGGCAGCCGAAGAATTCTTCGTCTTCCAACACTTGCTTCAGGACAGTGACACCATGGCCCGCCCAGAGCAGGGTGTCCAAGTTGAAGACTACAGTGTTCAACGCGAACGTGCACAGGGCGACGTGATCCACGAGTCCGTCACTCCTGTACGTTGCGTACACAGAGCACACCCGAGAGGCAGTCAGGTCGTCCACAATTGTCTGGCGTGCTCTGGTCCAGTCGTCCTTGCAGAGGACGTACGCCACTCGTGAATTGTCTTGGCTACTGCCCGCGATGACCTGCTCCAGGTGCGAGAGTAACGCAGATTTGGCGCCGACAAGGGTGCCGGACAGCTTGTGAGACTGGAACGCTTCCGTATCGAAGTAGGAGAAGTTTGTGCGCGTTAGGTTACCCACGGCGGCGAGGAGGCCCTTCGAGAGCTGGCCACCGTCTTGATCGCTGCTCATCTCCGGCTGAAATGTCAGGACACACACGACGACAACCCTAATAAATTGCACCGACATGGCAGAATATTAAAAACTCACCCGTGCTAACTTTGCTGCTCCGCTCCGACACGCGTCTTGAACTGTAATGCTCGTATGTTTATATTATAAACGTTTGTGCGGAGTGCCGTAGGCGAGCAGGGCCAGGGTTGACACGCAGATGTGATTGCGATGGAGTAAAGCGTGCGCTAGGTTAGCAAAGCGATCACTTCAGGACTAGCTTGACAGTGTGCTAGGAACCCTGCCTCCGCGCTAAGCAGCAGTCGGCACTGTACCGAGCTCTCTCGGCGAGCAAGTCCAGGGTGGACACGGAGTAAGAATGGTTGGAAACCCAGGCTGAGTGACAAATGACGAGCATGCATTTTGCAGGCAAACCCGGAGGACGAAATGAGAAGCGTGAATGAGTGAATGACTGAGTGATTGATTGAGTACAGGTCTAAGTTTGTGTACATGTACGTAGTTTTTCCTGTGTGTGACATGTTCATATTTTTGTCTGTGACCTTGGAATTCCGAGGTTAAGATATCTCTTATATGCTTATGAAAGAGTTTTTGTTTGCAAGTGCACACGTGTCTTACATATATATAGGCAACTTAACCTCCGAATTCCAAGGTCACAGACAAAAATATGAACACGTCACACACAAGAAACTATAGCTCGTTCATAGAATCAGACTCTCCAACTGACACTTCAGGGATACAAAATCGGGGGACAGTTTCTGACAGAACCTTCGTTTTCGTCACCTTGTGGACGTGCAAAAGCCAGCGGCAAAATACGAGTTCCACTTCCGGTGTCAGTTTCTGGATCATGGTGAGCTGGACTGCGAGGTCTTCGTCAAGCTTGAGTCTCTCATGGGGGCAAGATATTCTCCTCCTCCTTCTGACGCAGTTGGCCCACTGCTGGTGGTTCTCATGGTTGCTCAATGCCTGAGAGACATAGAGCAGATCAAAACACAGCTGGAAGATGTGCTCAGACACGCCGTGGAAGTCATACTTGAAGAACTTGATGCCCATTGTTGGGTTGGGCTTGTGCATGAACCTTAGGCGCGAGAAGCTGCCACGCAGGACGGCAGTTATAGCCTGCGTTCGCTGACAGTCAGTTTTCGCATCCACCATTTCCTTGTGACCGCGGTAGTTCCTTGACAAGTGGTTCAGTCTGCGTCGGATGTCCGCGTGCTTCTCCTCGACCTGAGAGAGCCCCTCTCCTGCCGGGGGCGCGTGAACTTTGCAGTTGCAAATGCAGTAGTCCTTCACCCACGAGACGGGCGGCGGACTCTGATTAGAAGGGTCGTACGGCGATTTCCCCCATTCGTCATCTTCCTCGTCGTCCGTTTTCACGTCGCTGGTCGTCCACACGCAGGCGTTGTCTCCTAC
>JANQLU010000039.1 GCA_028280445.1 Pirellulaceae bacterium
CTCCACCGCTTGTGTGAGCCCCCGTCAATTCCTTTGAGTTTCAGCCTTGCGACCATACTCCCCAGGCGCAGTACTTAACACTTTCGCTACGTCCGAGAGGATGTGGGAGTCCCCACAGACTAGTACTGATCGTTTACAGCTAGGACTACCGGGGTATCTAATCCCGTTCGCTCCCCTAGCTTTCGTACCTCAGCGTCAGAAGAGTCCCAGTAAGCCGCTTTCGCCACCGGTGTTCCTGATGATCTCAGCGCATTTCACCGCTCCACCATCAGTTCCGCTTACCTCTGACTCCCTCAAGCTACATGGTTTCCAACGCAGTTCCACGGTTGAGCCGTGGGATTTCACATCAGACCTACATAGCCGCCTACGTACCCTTTAAGCCCAGTGATTCCGAATAACGTTCGCACAGTTCGTATTACCGCGGCTGCTGGCACGAACTTAGCCTGTGCTTCCTCTGAGGATTGCTCAAAATTTGCTCCCCTCTGACAGCGGTTTACAACCCGAAGGCCTTCATCCCGCACGCGGCGTCGCTCCGTCAGACTTTCGTCCATTGCGGAAGATTCTCGACTGCAGCCACCCGTAGGTGTCTGGGCAGTGTCTCAGTCCCAGTGAGACGGGCCATGCTCTCACACCCGCTAACCATCAGAGCCTTGGTAGGCCATTACCCCACCAACAAGCTAATAGTACGCAAACCGCTCCAAGGGCGATAAATCTTTGGTCCGGAGACATTATGCGGCATTACCGGCGGTTTCCCCCCGCTATTCCGCACCCCTGGGTACGTATCTACGCGTTACTCTCCCTTTCGCCGCTGTCCACTTTTTTCTTCACCCGAAAGATCAAAAAAAAGCTTCTCGCTCGACTTGCATGCCTAATCCACGCCGCCAACGTTCATTCTGAGCCAGGATCAAACCCTTCAATTGTATGCTTGCTGCAGAGCCAAAGCCCCACAGGCGACTAACAATGTTAGTTAAATAGCCAATTAAAGTTCGTTCTGGTTCGCCCGAAAGCTCCCCAAAACTGTTGTTTGAACAATGCCTGAACCGGGTGGAATAATCCCGATCCAGCGCTGGTTCGTATGATCTTGTGTTGACAAAAAAAACTCAAGACAGGTCCAAAGACCCATCCAGAATAAACAAGAGTTACACTATTCAATTGTCAAAGAACAAAGTTTTACTTCGACATTTCATTACGATCAGTCGAACAAAAAACGAGCGCCCGCATGACTGCGTTCACTCGATGGGTCAAATCATATCCGTTAACACGGGTTCGTCAACGGGCATTGGGTGCGTTTTTATGAATTTCTGAAAAAAAACTCAAACAACCGCTGTTTTTAGCCCGCCCGATTTACCCTATCCCAACATTCCGTCGGAACTGCAATCCGGACGTATCCATCGAATCCGACATTTTGAGACACACTCCTCGATGACAGGTTCGCGATCGACAGATTCAACTGCAAAAAACCGGTTTCTGGTGCCGCTTCGATAAGGATATTTCATGGTTTGTGAATGATACAAGCACGACGCGCGAGCGAGGGACAAAGATAGCCTAGAAATCTAAGACAATTCTGGTCCCTCACTCACGTTTCGGGTTGCGATTTTGACTGCAACACTTGTGGCACCACTGACCGATTTTCCCTCGCTAATAGTTACTCATACACAACCCCAAAACTTCACTCACGCGCCTTGTTGCTAGTTGTTCTGCGCATTCTCGTCGGCTACGCTCATTTTAAGTTTGCATCCCCATGACAAGGACATTTCACTTTGGAAAACGACTTTCGCACAGATATCAGAATCGCCGATGAAAGCATGGCGGCGAATCAACTTGACAAGGCATATAACTATTATTCCGATGCTTGGGAGACATTGTGTGAGGACCGTCCCGAACACAAACCGGAAGAAGCGTTTTGGCTCATGATGTCCTGGGCGAATTCGGTCTTTGCAGCCCAAGATTATGAGCAATGCTACGAAATTATGGGAGAAGCGTACGCAATTTTTAAAGACATGGGTTTAGTCGTCGGAAACCCTTTCTTTCATCTTCGAGTTGGGCAATCTGCTTATGAATTGGCCGAAACCGATGAACAACGTTTCGACCAATCGGGACAGGCAATTGACAATTTAGCCCGCGCATTAATCACCGGAGGCATCGAGATTTTTGCAGGTGAAGATGATCGCTACTTGACTCCGGTTCTCGACGTTTTGCGGCCACCGGAGGGATTCGAAAGTTGGCATGACGCAACGGGACAAGGCTGTTCGATTGACTTGCTGGACACGTCAACCGGCCATCTACGTTCTGTTTTCGAAAAGAAATACGGACGTCCGCTCCCGCTGGATTCGTAGCAACCCAAAGCTCAAATCTTGGTGCAGAACTTCGTGCGTGCCACTGGCTTCTGCCAGTGCCGGGCGTACCAAGCCACCCATAACAACGTCACGAATTGAATTTGATCTCAATGCTTCATGCCGTGGAAACCGCAATCACTGGCTGGGGCCAGTGGCATCCGAAATGGGAGTATTCGGTTCCAAGTCCGTGTAATCTCATCAGCATGCTATTTGCGTTTGGCATCCTGAAATTGTCTGGCAATCGAGCCCAGGAAAATCGCGACAATCGCGCAACTGATCGCACAAAATCTTCCAATTTTGTCCGAAATCACGTCGCCGCCCCAACTGCTACTGCCTACAAACAAAATGGCCGCTCCCAACCAGAAAATCGTTGCGGTCGCATGAACAATAATCGACGCAATGGTTTTCGGGGTTGCCGGAGTGTTCGCCGTTTCGCCGAGTGATTTAGCGACTTTTTCTGGTGTGTTCAAAGCCGGTGCTGATTTTGACGTTGTTGATTCGGGTTTGGGCTCGCCAAAAATGGCCGTATAAAACCCGTAAATCGCAAACAAAAAACCACCGATGCCAGCCACAACAAATGCCAGCGGTCTGCCAATATGTTCCGGCAAATAACTGGGATTTTCGGCACTGACAATCAGCATCACCAGCCCCGAGATACAAAGAATCAGCGCAACCGTCGCGATGGCAAATTTGATCAGTTTAAATTGCAGTGACTTGTTACCAGCAGGTCTGGAAACCAAACCCATCATTGCAGCTTGACCCGACAATGTTTCGAATCCTGTTTTGAATTCACTAGCTTGTTGAAATCGTAGTTCTGGCTCTTTTTCCAAAGCTCGCAAAACCACTTCGTCCAGCCGGACATCCACACCCACTTTTTTCGACGGCGGCGCGAATCGGCCCAAGGGAAGTTCACCGGTCAACAGTTCGTAGATCACTACTCCCAGCGAATAAATATCGGCACGATGATCGACTTCGTTGGGCCGTTCTCGCTGCTCGGGAGCCATATAATTCAATGTCCCCATGACTTGCTGCGTTTGCGTCAGCGTAAAATTAGCGTTGGTTCCATCGGTCAATTTGGCCAGTCCAAAATCGGCGATTTTGACGCGACCGTCTTGAGACAACAACACGTTTTCTGGTTTGATGTCACGATGGACAATCCCGCGATCATGTGCATATTGCAGTGCATCGCAAAGCTGGGGAACCAACTGCATCGCTTCACTCGGTTCCATTTTGGTTGTCTGGATCAACTGCCGCAAATTCAATCCATCGACAAATTCCATGACCAAAAAGTAATACGCGCCGCGTTTTCCAAAGTCATAAATAGCAATGATATTGGGATGATTCATCATCGCCATGGCCCGTGCTTCACGAGAAAATCGTTCAGCAAATTGTGGGTCGTCCATCAACGATGTCGACAACAATTTCAAAGCGATGATACGGCCAAGATTTTTTTGGCGGGCCTTGTAAACAAACCCCATGCCACCTTGGCCGACGATATCCAAAACCTCCAGTTCTGGAAAAAGCACTTCGATTTCAGCCGGTTTGGGTGGCTGGATATTCGGTGCCGGAGACGCTGCCTGAGTCGGTGAATATTCCGCTCCGCCTTTTGCCGCACCCAGCAAGCATTTGGGGCACAGCCCGCTGGCCGAGTTTGGATCGAGGTTGGTTCCGCAATTCCCGCATTGATTCATCGCTGTTCTCCGCAACTATTTTAGTTCACTACTAAGCAATAAGAATCGGTCGGGCAAAGTTACAACAAATTCGAATTTTTTTTCCATTTCCGTTTTTTGGGCGTCAATTGTTGCAGCGTTTGTTCTTGTTTCGTGGTTTTATGGGCCTAAAATAGGTTTTTAACAGTATTTTCGGTCCATTATGAGTCAGCAACAAAAATCGTTCGAACGGCTTCCTGTCGCCTCGTCACCCGAGCAGCGATTTGACGAGTATTTGCAAAGTCGCGGGATGCGGAATACGGAGCAGCGCCGTATTTTGCTGGAATACGTGTTTGCCGAGCATGAACATTTCGATGCCGACCAGTTAATCGAAAGATTGCCTACGAAAGGCGAGGAAGGGTATGTCAGTCGTCCCACGGTCTATCGCACCTTGGCAGAGTTTGTGGACGCAGGCTTGTTAAAGAAATTTGAGCTTGATGGCCGCTCGGTTTACGAGCACGACTATGGCTATCCCGAGCATGACCATTTGTACTGTGAGCAATGTGAAAATCTGATTGAATTCCGCAGCCACGAATTAACAAAGTTACTCGAAACGGTCGCCAGTGAACATCGATTCCGCCGCTCCGGCCACAAATTAATCGTCAAAGGAATCTGCGAAAGCTGCCAAAAATCCCGCCGCCGAACACGCCGGCGAGTAGATTTGATTTGAGGGGAGAGGAACGAGGTGCGAGATAAGAGGAAAAACTCTCCTCTCGTGCCTCTTCCCTCGCCCCTCAAATCACACTCTCAAAGCTTCTTCGACTAATTCTTGGTCAGCGTATCGGGCGCGGATGGGGTCGATCCATTCTGAATTGAAATGCTGGACTTGCTCGGGCGCGCGTCCGACGTAGGCGGCTGGATCGAGAATCGAATCGAGGTCGATGGCGGAAAAAGCTGAATCAGATTTGAGTCGGTCCATCAAATCGTTTGGCCGACCACAATTTTTGATTTCGTTGGCCGCTGCTTGACTGTGAGTTCGAATCCGCTCGTGAATTTCCTGCCGATCGGCGCCTTGTCGGACAGCTTCCATCATGATGTTTTCGGTCGCCATAAATGGCAATTCCGCCAACAAATTCTGTGTGATCACGTTTTCGTAAACTACGATGCCCGAGCAGATGTTTTCCAGCAAAATCAAAATGGAGTCGATGGCCAAAAACGCTTGTGGCAAAACCAAACGCCGATTGGCGCTGTCGTCCAGCGTCCGTTCCATCCATTGAGTCGCCAAAGTTGCTGCGGCACTGGTCTGCAAACTCATCACGAAACGGGCCAGTGAACAGACTCGTTCGCTCCGCATTGGATTTCGTTTATAAGCCATCGCCGAAGAGCCAATTTGCGATTTTTCAAAAGGTTCTTCGAGCTCTTTCCGATTGGCCAACAACCGCAAATCAGTCGCCATTTTATGAGCCGACTGGGCGATTCCCGACATGGCGTCGAGAACCATGACATCAATTTTTCGGGTATAGGTTTGTCCCGTGACCGGATAAGTTCCTGAGAACCCAATCTGCTCCGCTACTTTTTCGTCCAGCTGTTCAACTTTTTGATGATCGCCATCGAACAAGTTCAGAAAACTGGCTTGCGTTCCCGTAGTTCCTTTGACGCCGCGTGCCCGGAGTCCGGATTGCAGTTGCTCGAGTTTTTCCAAATCCAACAACAGGTCAAAATTCCAAAGCGTCGCCCGTTTGCCCACAGTCGTCGGCTGCGCAGGTTGCAAATGGGTAAACCCGAGACAAGGCAGTGATTTGTAGTCATCCGAAAATTTGGCCAATGAATCGATCACTTTGGCCAGGCGATTTGCGACCAGTTGAAGAGATTCACGGATCAACATCAAATCGCCGTTATCCGTGACAAAACAACTCGTTGCACCCAAATGGATAATTGGGCGTGCGGTTGGGCAAACATCGCCGTAGGTGTGGACATGAGCCATCACGTCGTGTCGCAATTTTTTTTCGTAGTCGGCGGCGACTTCAAAATCGATCGACGACAATTGGGCCTGCATTTCGGCGATTTGTTCTTCGGAAATGTCCAATCCCAACTCCTGCTGTGCCGTGGCCAATGCGATCCACAGCCGCCGCCAGGTTTCAATCCGAGACTGGTTGCCCCAAATTCGGCTCATTTTTTCCGAAGCATAGCGGCTGATCAGGGGATTACGATAAAACTCTTCCCGATTCTCCGACACGAGACCCTTTCTATGTAGCTGCAAACGAAAGATATATCATTTGAATATCAACCAAAATCCGCTGAACGACAATTGGTGTTTGTGCGTTCACGAACGTTTTGTTTGTTAGGGTTGGCGCGGTTTAAGGTGTGTTTTTGCGGTGAATTTGCTAAAAAATTAAGTTTAACAATCAAGTTATTGTTTACGATCAGTGAAAAAATCCAGTACGATAGGGACGTATTACTCGACGAGAATAGGTAACATTGCCGGGTTAGAGATTTTGAAATATTTACCAAGCATCCTGCGTGACGATAGTCAATGCAAGCTTCTACGTCTTGTGAAGCGCGAAACCGCGAGCGAAGGATCGAATCTGCGACGAAACGGGGGCCAGCACACCGCCTGTTTCGAAAGCGTTTCGACATTGGGAGATTCTTGATGGGAATTTACAAACCGTTTTTTCTGAGTGTTTGTTTGTTGTTCATGGGCATGCTGGTTGGCGTTTCGGCTCAGGAAACTGCCGAAAAATCTTCGGATAAAAAAGATTCAAAATCCGATACCGCCCAAACTCAGGAAAAATCGAAACCTGACAACAAAATCGTTGTCAAACGTCGTACGCCGTCTGAAAACCTGTTGCCCGCCAACACCCGCCTCTGGTTTTCGATACCCGATCCCACCAAATTGCTCAGCGATTTTAACGAAACGCAATTTGGCGAAATTACCGGCGATCAAGCGCTGCAACCATTTGTTGAAAATGTCGAAGCCGAATTGAAAAAGATTCTCGACAACAACAACATCGATCTCGGCATTCGCCCCGAGAACTTGATCGACGTTCATTCGGGGGAAGTTTGCATTGCCGCCGTATTGTCAGACGAAGACGCCTCCGATTTTGGATTTGTGATGCTGGCCGACGTCGAAAAAACAGTGGTCGAAGCCGAAGACTTGCTGAAACGACTTGCCAAAGAATTCAAAGCTCAAAAAGGAAAATCTGAAAAGAAAAAATTTGATGGTGTGGAAGTCACCAAATGGACTTTTGAACCCAAAACATCTACCGCCAAACGATATGCCTACCACGCCATTTTCGAAGGCTGGATGTTTGTCTGCGACAGCGAGTCACTCGCGCGACAAATGGTAAAACATATTTCGGCCAAACAAAAACTTTCATCTCTGGCCGACAGCCAGGTTTTCAAAACTGTCCGAGAAAAATCAAAGTTCCCGAACATCAATAAAGCACCCCAAATCAAATGGTTTGTCGAACCGTTTGGCTACTTTGACATCGTCAAAAAAGTGGCAGCGCGGCATCCTCAACTGAGCAAACGCAGCAACGATTACGCCAACATCTTTCGCAAACACGGTTTCGATGCCATCAAAGGTTTTGGTGGAAACGTCGTGATCACCGACAAACAACAGTTTGCATTTCGCTCGCATTTGTACGCTCCACCAAACGGCAAAGACGGCAAGCGGTATCAAGGGGCTGCAGAAGTCCTGGATTTCCAGAACAGCAAAGGGCACGATTTGTCTCCCGAACCGTTCATCTCCGACACTTCGTCAGGATATCTGACGCTGACCTGGAATCTGCAAAAAGCATTTTCCAACATCCAGCCCATTATGGATTCAGCAATGGGTAAAGACTCTTACAAACACTTAATTGACAGTATCAAAAATGATCCTGACGGGCCGCGCGTCGATTTGAAAGTGTTGATTGACAAACTCGACAACCGGATCACCGTATTTACAGACAACACCAACCCGATCAACGAGTCCAGTGAAAAAGTCGTCGTTGGCATCAAAGTCAAAGAAGACATCGAGACGGTTTACCAATGGGTCAAACAAATCATCAATATTCCCGACGACAATGTTGTCAAATTCGAAGGAATCAACCTCTACGTTGACAAAACAGAGGAAGATGATTTTGAAGATGATTTCGATGATATCGAAACCGAAGATACCGGCGAAGAGGAAACGCCCAAACCACCCAAGCCGATTTTTGATGAGCGTATTTACGCTGCAACCAATGGTTATATTTTGATGAGCAACGACCTGGAATACATGAAAAAGATCATCAAGAACATCAAAAACAAACCGGGGGTCAAACTGAAAAACGCTGGCGATTACAAAGCGGTCAATGAATTCCTGGCAAAAATGTCCGATGAAAAAAACGTCAGCTTGCGGCAGTTCTTCCGACTCGATGAATCGATTCGCGTCAACTACGAAATGCTCCGTCAAGGAAAAATGGGTTCGTCAAACACCGTGTTGGCAAAATTGCTCAATCAGTTGTTGACGCCTCCCAACTCGGACGACGAAAAACCGCGAATTCAAAAAATCGATGGATCGAGCCTGCCCAAAGATTTCAACGCACGCATTGCACCTTATTTTGGGCCTGGCGGAATTGTCCTGGAATCCAAAGCCCAAGGCTGGACCATATCCGGCGTGATCTTGGAGAAAAAAAATCGCCCTAAAGTTGCGTCGAACAAAGACGGAACAGAACCACGCAACCAAGAGTAGTTGCAACCAAACAGCAAACACTCAAAACCTTCTCCCCGGTTTTTGTGGGAGAAGGAATTCTCTGCGCTGAAGCGCAATTGCTCATCGATATAAGTTCATTCAGGTCGATTCCTAAGTGCAGAAGTCGCGCCGAAGAAATCTAGCCTAATCTTTTCCCGCGACAATTGCTCTTGTGATTTCGATCAGCTAACATTGAAAAAATCCTTTCGTCCTTTGTGACAATCCCATCCTTCACAAATCCCATCACCAATCCTTTCTTTCGGGAAAATCTATGTTTAAGTCCCTGTCGTATTTGCTCTGCTTGTTTTTTGTATTCTGTAACCTTTCATATGCCGTCGACCCAGGTATCCCCTTTGATCCAGACATCGGCGACGTGAAAGCGCCAAAACTGGGTGAGGAACTTGCTGGACGCAAAAAAGAAGTTTCCTATTACAAAGCGCAACCGCACTTCATTCACATTGGGACCATTGAAACTGGACCAGGAGTTTTAGAGGAAGTCATTGCGACTCAATACGACATTTTGCCGGATCACGCTGACTTAGCCAAACACGGTGGAAAAGAAGTCACCCTCGAAAAAACTCTTAGCTTTAATGTCAAGTACGACGACAAAGATTCGCTCTACACACTTCGCGAACTGCTGGCCCAGCCATCCGTAAAAAAAATTCCAACACAAGTTGGAAAAGTTGATTTACGAATTTTCCAGGGCAAAGAGAAAGTTAGCCTTATTAGCACTGGGCATGTTCCGCCAAGTCCAGACCTTTCGGTCGATACGTCAATTTCTGAGCATGAATTTGTTACTCGGTACACCTTGGCTCCTGATTCTAAATTCCATACTCAGCATTTGCTCTCTCACCAAATACAGTTCGCTCGTGGAAAGCCCAACGAAATCGTTAAACATAAATTGTGTATTGAGTATGAAACCTGGGTTCCGGAAAAATCGGCAGATCATGCTTTGGTGTGGAAGAGAGTGCAGGTCAGCGGATACCTCGTCAAGAAGATCACGTTAACTGGAGAAAAACGACTACTGATTTATAACGTCGGTAATTTTCGCCGCGGCATTTTCGCTTTCAATGACAGTACTAATTTAACAACTGATGGGATTCCCATTAAATATCGAATCATTCCAGTTGTTCATACACGTGGCATCGGTTGGCGAGACGACACAACACGGCGTCAAATCGTGATCACATTAAAATGAGGTCAGTAAAATGAAACTAAAACTATTCAATATCGTTTTTTTGACAATCGCTGCCATCTTCACTCAATCCGCCTGTTCCCAAGAGGAACAAAAGAGTCAACGGATTGAAGATCTGAATTTCTCACACGGTAGTTTGCAGCATTATATTCACAACAAATACGTGCTTGAGGCGCTCGATCTGACAATGGAGCAACGTCAAAACATCAATAAATCCAGCAACAAATTCGGAGAAGATTACACCAAAACCCTCGAAAATCCTCCGTTTGTTGAAGTCGGTGTTAAGAGGCTGCCAAACGGCAAAATCACCATTGTCAATCGCGAAGACACACCACAATACAAGGCACACTTGGCAAAACTCCAAACCATTCGGGACAAACTAAAAACATCCGTTGCGGAGATACTGCTACCTCATCAAAAGAAAAGATTGGTGCAGATCGTATTTCAAAGAAGATTGCACGGCAAAGGTGCTCCGTTTCAAGCTTATGTTAATCGCGATTTGCCGAAATACATCGGTGGGCTAACTGCAGTCGAAAAATCGGTACTCAAAAAAGCCGTTTCAGAAAACTACCAGCAATACAACGCCGAAATTTTAGAACTCAAGAAAAAATATGAGATGAAAATGCGCAGTATGTTGCCAAAAGAAAAACGTGACAAAGTCAATGAGTTGATGGGTGAGCCATTTCTGTGGCTCCACACCATCAAGTAAGTCACCGTTCCAAACGCGCCAGCCCAAGGGCGGCGTAATGACACAACACGCTCCCATGTCATAGTCACTTTGAATTGAGGCAGTAGTATGAGGCAGTTTTTAACAATTCTGATTTTCGGTGTTGCATTAGCGTTTAACTCATCAACTTCTTCACAAGAAAAAAAAGCTGAAGTAGTCTCTGCAAAACTGAGACCCGATGGTCGTGGCTTTCATAGTTACTTGACCAACAAATATGTGTTGGATGCGCTCGATCTGACTGATGAACAGCGGCGCAAAATCAAAGAAGCCAACGATCAATACGCCACACAGTACCTTGCAGTAAAACAACCAGCAGTAGAATCTGGCGTCAAGACACTCCCCAATGGAAAAACCGTCATCATTAGCAATGACGAAACTCCGCAGTACAAGGCTTTTCTTCAAAAACGAAAGGACATTCGAGATCGCTTTCATCGGTCAGTCCCTGACTTGTTGCTACCATCAGAAAAAAAGACTGATGCAGATTATCACTCAAAAAGGTCTACACGGTAATCGCTCTCCCTTTGGCGCTTATATCAGTAGAGATTTTCCCAAACTAGTTGGCGGTCTAACTGCAGCCGAAAAAACGGCGCTCAAAAAAGCCGTTTCAGAAAACTACCAGCAATACAACGCAGAAATCCTGGAGCTCAAGAAAAAATATGAGATGAAAATGCGCAGCATTCTATCAAAAGAAAAACGTGACAAAGTCAATGAGTTGATGGGCGAGCCGTTTCTGTGGCTCCATACGATTAAGTAAATCGAGATTGAACGATACTTAAAAACAACCTGTCAAGAGAAACGTAGGCGGTTGCCACGCCGCCTACTCTTTTTCAACCCATTTTGTTTTGGCACAGAACAATCGCGCCCAGAACGGATGCTGACGGTCGCCACGCAATCGAACATCTTCGAGAATCACACTGCGACGGGGTCGAACCGCTTTTTTAAATGATCCTCTACCGCCAATTTCCACCAATTTCGAAAAATCAACGAATTCTGGGCCAAGCCATAACGTGACGTTTTCACCAATCCGACTGGGTGAAATTTGAAATTTGACACCAATTTTGGGATCGACAATCGGTTTTCGCTCAACCGATATCTTGAACGTGTCTTTCCGTTTCACATCGTCAAACGCCAGCGGCGCGATCATTTGGCGCGACGGCATAATACCAATTTCAAAATTCCAGAAAAAATTGTCGGTCGTGCGGAGCGAGCGACCATTAAATTGTTGAGGAATCCATTTTCGTTTCTTGTTTTTCATCCAGTTGAAAATGTGATGAATCTCTTCATAGAAATCGTCCGGCCCACGCCCCCGATATTCGACAATGGTCAAATCCACATCGGTTTTCGCGATCCATCGCTGAAGGGTCATGTAGAAAACGCCTCTGCTAGGATCGCCACCGTTGCGTGCAGCACGAATTCCAAAATCGCGATCACCAGTAACCAGATAATAAGGAATGTTGCTGTGAAGTGCAGTCTCATAATAGTGCAAAACAAATTTGTCGGGTCGACCTGAAATGGGAATGACACCCGCCCATAAATCCGGGTGAGCCAATCCGATGTCCCAGGCAGCATCACCACCTCGGAAATGCCCTGACAAAAACACGCGATCCGTATCGATCGAAAAACGTCGTTTGGCGTCCCGTAAACTGGCCAAAACACAATCGTGTTCATGGACACTGAATCCATATTCACCTTGATTTGGCGACCACCAATTTGGCGAAATCACAATGTAACCATGTCGTGAAGCTGGTCCCGAATAAATCTTCATGTTTTCCAAGTAGCTGCCAGTCCACCATGACAATTGTTTTTTGGCGTCGAAACCGGTCGTTGGCAACGTCACGATACAAGGATATTTTTTGTGAGGATTATACTCAGGCGGCAATTGTACGTAGTACTCGACCGTTGGCTTTTGTTTATTCGCCGCCGCCACGGGAACTTCATAGCGAATCGGCTTGGTCAAATCCGTACCCGCTGCCGGTGGAAACAATGGTGTCAAATTGTAAATGATCGCGGCGATCAACTCTGGCGTGCCCGTTTCGATTTTTTTCAACTCATCGAGAATCGCCAATCGTCGTGCTTCGTCGGCCGTCGTCAAATATTCGACGATCAATTCGCGCGTCATTGGAAACGTCATGGAAACTGCGAAATTGTTCGAAGCAGCGGAACTGCCGACATACCAACTGCTGATCGCATACGAGACCTTTTGTTGCAAAGATTGAGATTGATCATCGAAAAATCGGCGAAAAGTCGCAAATCGCTCAACGTTGGCTGGGTTGAGGTTGTCTTCGATCTCTTTTTTGACATTCGCAATCAGCCGTTTTTGACCGGCATCAAAATCTATGTCATTCAATGCAGCTTCGGCAACCAAATTGATTTGTTTCATCGTATCCGC
This sequence comes from Pirellulaceae bacterium, assembly GCA_028280445.1. Taxonomy (GTDB): domain Bacteria; phylum Planctomycetota; class Planctomycetia; order Pirellulales; family Pirellulaceae; genus JANQLU01. The sequence goes on from JANQLU010000039.1 coordinate 13,014, forward strand.
CAATTTCTTTTTGAGCGGATCGATATGAACGGTTTTCAACTCCAGGAATTCGGCTCCAATCTCGCCGGGAATGTTTGCTTTGTCCGGATAGGAATCCCACATATTGCTGGCCAGACGATACTGACCAGCATCAAAACGAAACCGAATTTCATTGAGTGCCCGACGATGAATTTGAATCTTTAATATATCCCGTTTTTCATCATTCTCTTTCTTCAACCCTGGAAATTTGATCGCCATCGCTTTGAGTTCTGCCTCGGCCTCCTCGAACATCTCAGCTTTGACAAAAAAAGCGACCAACCGGTTTCGTTCGGTAATACTGTCTTTGTTTTTGATCTGACGTCTCAACATCGCTGCGATCACTTTTTTGTCGATACTCGACGTCGAATATCGCATATCAAAAAATCGATCTTTGCCTTGAGTCTTTAAAGCCTGGACACGGACAAAATCCGGTGTAATTTCGGTAATCCCTTGCGCGTAAAGCTCGCGTTTTCCTTTTGGCCCAATCATCGTGATCACACGCCGACCGTATTTGCTGAACGGGGTCTTGTGGACAATCGAACCAATACCGCGTAGCTTGTTAGTTTTAAAAATATCTCCCTGCCAAATCTCAAACGTATCGACGGTTTCCTCGATTCCCGCCGTGGCGATGTGACGTCGCTTATTGACAAACACACGCCGCAGTCCATCGTCAATCATCAAAATTGGACATTCGCTAGGTTTTCCGATCATCGCGAGTACATTAGGGGTGTACTTTTTAACTGGTACTATGCTCCCTTCAAAAACGGTTCCATCGTTCATCGTGACGGCAACTTTTTCCTGGGCGTTGACGTTCAAAACAACGCTATATAGCGCAACAACGCCCAAAATCACGGCAGTGATTTGACGAGTTTGAGGAAAAAACTGACTCATGAAAAACGCTTTCCGTTTCAAATTCTCGTAATCTATGGCACGTTTGTCGCCATCATCAGTTGAATTATACGATTTTCGTAGCCGATCTCGCCGGATTTTTGCGAAATCCCGGCGTCCATTTGGGCAATAAAAAGCCGTTTTTACGACAAACCAAAAAGAACACCCGATTTCCGGTATCAATTTCGTTTAGATTCATACGTTTGGAACGAACTCTGCCAAATCGAATACGTATTTACTAAACCGGTAGTAAAATTGTGTGCGGGGGTTTTAAGATAAAGAGGGTGGGGAATAGAGTTTCGGGTTTTCAATTTCAATGCCAATTCTTTTTAAGTGCGAACTTTGCCGAGCTCGGCTAAGCATCTCTCGCTCCAAAGCGGGAAAGATTGGTACGTGCCCCAAATGTGGCGAGCCGATTCATATCCCAAAAATTTCCGACATCCAATCCAAATCTAGCCGTAAAAAATCAAAACCCGAACTCGCGCCGGTTTCCTCTGATTCGGCAGTCGAAGCGATCAAAGAAATCATTGAACGCCCTTACGCACCGCCCGACAATTTTGTTTCTCCGCGAGAAACGCAAACACAAAGCGAAAAACCTGAACCAACATCTGCCGTATCCGACAACGACTTGGATGAACCGCCCGTCTATGAATTAACTGCCGACGGACCCGGACAATACGGACCAGTGGCCCAGCAGTTTGATGCTTCGCTACCCAAGGAATCGATGTCGACGACCGAGTCCGACACTGAATCGGAAAGCGTCAGTGTTTTGAATTCGATCTTGATTCCGCGTTGGGTCATTTATTTCCAAGCGGGATTGATCGGCGTCGTGGCTGCAACGTTTTTCATTTTCGGCATGATGGTCGGCAGCTTTACAACATCCCCCGAACGCGCGGTTGTCTCGGAAAATCAATTCCGAATTGGTGGCAGCGTTTTTGTCGACGACGAAGTGGACGAAGGAGCCGTGGTTATCGCATTGCCAACCAAAGCAAAACCGGACCCTCGTCCGCAAACCACGCCATTGCATCCAGATTCTTTTGAACCGGTCAACAACGATTCGATTACCATCATTCGAGAACTCGGCGGCGACGTGGTGCGAACCAATCGAAACGGTGCATTTGAGTTAATCGTCGAAGGACCTGCAGAGTATTTTTTGCTGGTGGTTTCGAAAAACAAACGGCGTCGCAGTGGTGCCGATCTGGAAAAACAGGAAATGGCTCAAATGGGCCGGTTCTTTTTGCCGTACCAGCCATTGATTGAAAACAAGCAATTTGTTTGGAAAAAAATCAGGGTTACGTCGAACCGCAATTTGAAACCCATCAATTTCTAGCTTGTTTTCTTTTTTTGCTTCCCTCTTTTGTTCTTGTTGCCCTGCTTTTTCCTGGGCGGCTTGGAGTTCGGTCCCGTCTCTGGATACTTTCCATGTGATTCGATGGACTTCATGAGCGCTTTTAACTCGGCCACCTTTTCAGGATGTTTCTTGGCGAGGTTATTTTTTTCGCCAAGATCCGCTTCCAAGTCATAGAGTTCGTCAACTTTTTTACGGCTATCTTCAATCGCGTAACCGTGAAAATGCGCATCGGCTTTTAGAAATTTCCATTTCCCTTTTCGCACACCCGCGCGATTGTAGTAAAAATGCTCACGTCCCGTTTTGCGTTTTCCAAACAGCAAATCGGTTTGGTCGATGCCATCGATATGCCGATCATCTGGCACCTTAAATCCGGCCAATTTTGCAAACGTCGGTAAAAAGTCGATCGTCGCAAAAATTGCATCTGACGTTCGCCCCGCAGGAACTTTACCCGGCCAGCGAACAATACAAGGAACTCGGTATCCGGCTTCGTAGCATGATCCTTTGCCGTTTCGCAACGGGCCCGCCTCGCCCCAGAAAATCGCGCCCTTGGGATGTCCCTTCTTTCTGCCCGTATATTTGCGTTGATTCCATGGTCCATTGTCGCTGGTGTAGATGATCAACGTGTTTTTGCCCAGCCCGAGAGCGTCTAATGCATCAATCAACCGACCGGTTTCGAAATCAAATTCCTCGACAACATCTCCGTACAGCCCACCTTTTGATTTGCCGCGAAATTTTTCCGATGCATCGATAATCGTATGCATCATCGTGTGGGCTACATACAACACAAACGGCTTGTCGGGATCCCGCTTTTCTTTGAGATATTCAATCGCTTTGTCGGTATACAGTTTTGTGAGACTTCCCATATCTCGAGTCATACCGGCCGCTTTGTTGTTTTCGTGAAATTTCACAGTGCCGTTGTCGTTCGCTCCTAGCGTTCCGTAGAAATAGTCGAACCCTTGAGCATTCGGCATTCGATTGATGATCGGACGCCGATTGGAAACATCCCATTTTCCGATACAAGCTGTTTGATAACCAATTTTTTTCATCTGCTCGGCGAAAGTGATTTCGGACGACGGCATTCCCCAACCACCGCTGCGGCGCGGATAGCGCCCGGTCAGCAACGCGGATCGCGACGGGCCGCATACAGTCTGAGCATAAAAAGAAGTAAACCGCGTACCTTGTTTTGCCAACTGGTCCAGCCGGGGCGTTTTGTTTTTTTTGTTGCCATAACAACCGAGATCGCCGTAACCCTGGTCGTCGGTAAAGATGATCAGTATGTTCGGCTTGCCTTCGACCCGAGGTTCCGCAGGTTGCTCAAAAGCATCCATCGATGACGGGCAAACAACAATACTGAATACTGCCAGAAAAATAACATATCGACCCAGTCGAATCATCATGCCCTCGGAATAAAAATTGAAGTTGCTAAAATATGTTGGTCGCCAATGAAACCTGGGGAGCTGAATTGCCGGTCTTCATATAACGTTGGTAAGCACCGTCCCAGTTTACAACAGCTGGGTCGTTTGCCGAGCCAAAAAAATCGTCTTTCCAGTCATGAAAGTCTGCCCACGCTTGCTAGGTCCAAATTGTTGCAATCGGTGACGTTTTGCGCATACATCGGCACGACAAGTCTTGGTTGGAAATGTCGCCTGCCCATGAAATGAGAAATGGCGGAAATGGCCGAATCAGAATCGAATCCAATCACACCCATTCCACAAAAATGGGAAACAAAACTGCAGAACTGGAACCCTGATGGTTTCAGCGAAATCACAACGGTTGACATGCACACCGCTGGCGAACCGTTGCGCGTGATCGTTAGTGGCTATCCGGAAATTCAAGGAGACACGATTCTCGCCAAACGAAAATGGGCGCGAGAAAATGCTGATAATTTGCGAAAAATTTTGATGTATGAACCTCGCGGTCACGCAGACATGTATGGTTGTCTCGTCGTCGAGCCGGAATCAGACGACTCCGATTTTGGTGTCTTGTTTATGCACAACGAAGGCTACAGCACGATGTGTGGTCATGCGATTATTGCCATTTCGAAACTCGTCGTCGAAACAAAATTTGTATCCGTCAGCGAACCTGAGACTCGGATTAAAATCGACACGCCAGCGGGACAAGTTCAGGCCACGGCGATTGTCGAAAACGGCAAAGTCAATCAGGTTTCATTTCAAAACGTTCCGTCGTTCGTCTTGCATCGCAACCAAACCGTGACTTCGCCGTACGGTGACATTCAGTTAGATATCGCGTTTGGTGGTGCCTTTTATGCGTATGTTGATGCTCAGCAACTCGATTTGAATTTGAGTCCTGAAAATTTTTCTGAAATTGTCACAATGGGAAAGTCACTCAAAAAATTGGTCGCTGAACAAATTGGAAAAAAAATCAAACACCCTACTCATGACGATTTGTCGTTTCTCTACGGAGTCATTTTCACGGGGCCACCTGCTTGCGTAACACACCACAGCCGACATGTCTGCGTGTTTGCAGATGGTGAAGTCGATCGGAGTCCAACCGGTACGGGTGTCAGCGGCCGTGTCGCCATTTTGTGTGAATCAGAAAACTTGCCGCTGAATACGCCAGTCACGATCGAAAGTATCCTCGGTACAACGTTTCAGGTTTCAGCATCGAAACGGGTCAATTATGTAGGACTCGATGCCGTTATCCCTCAAGTAACCGGAAACGCATCGATTACAGGCCTGCATCGATTTTTGATTGATCATGCAGACAAAACCGGGCAAGGATTTATTTTGCGATAGGTAGGGCCGGTTCCCACCGGCCAATACAACAAAACCACCGGTAGAAACTCACTCAACTGAAATCACAACCCGAAGCGTGAGCGAGGGATCAAGTTTAATGGGACTTTGCATTGTGTTGGTCCCTCGCTCACGCTTCGGGTTGTGATAAAATCCCCTTCCGATTTCACACCTCCAACCTTCAGTCACCCTCTATTGACCTCTTTCCGCGCTCCCGGCAAATCTGGATATTACAAAAATCCTCGGCACAAAATATTATTTTTCGGCCAATACCAGGGTGAAATTCACGAATGTTAATGCGTTTTATCACCCACCCGGCAGGGCAATTCTCGCCTGCTAATTCCTTAAAACCACCCACAAAACCCTGTTTCCCCTACGTAATTCAACGAAATCTTTTGAATCTCTCCACACTATGGAGTGGTACAGAATATGGTTTGCCAGTTTTGCCGATAGACTCAAAAATAGAGATAACGTTTCGGACTTTATCCTAAAAGGAAATTTCGATGGCCAAAGTGATCGAAAATGTCAAAACGCTCAACAGCGTCGCTCGAACCGCCATTTTTGTGGTACTCCTGTGTGGTTTCAGCTATGGAACCTGGTTTTGCTACGACAGCTATCTAAAACCGGGTCTTGACGCCAAAAATGCCAAAGCAGATTTAGAACAGTTGCGCGTCCAATTTGACGAACAACGAGAGATGTACACCAAACTGCAAACCGACTACGACGCGCAAAAAATTGAACTTGCCGAAACACACAAAAAAAATCAACGACTTCAAACGTCGATGAAGCTGCTCAAAGTTGACAAACGCATGGCCAGGGTCGATGTGCTCAAAAAGTCAATAAATGAAAAAGGCGAAACGACGCTCAAAGTTCGTTTCACTGAAATGGACAGAAATGGAAAACCAATTGGCTCTCCACGCGAATTCGATCTCAAAGGTGAAAAATTATATGTCGATTGTTGGATCGTGAATTTTGACGATCACTACATTGAAAATTCTGACGCACTGCGAGCATGTTCACTTTGCGTTTTCAAAAGTATCTTTGGCGAACTGGATGGACTCAACGGTGGTTATTCGTTGGATAAAAATGGTTCAAATCCTGTTCCCGCCGGTGTCTACAGACTTGCCGGGCAGAACGAGTTTGAACAACAAATCTGGGACCAATTCTGGAGCGTCGCCAACGACCCTAAAAAACAATCGGAGTTGGGTATTCGCAAAGCGTTTGGACAAGCGAATTATATGCTGGGTGAGGAAGGCAAATCGTATAGCATCTCGCTGCGTGCCAGCGGCGGAGCCAGTATTGATGTTATCAGCGATGACTAGTTTCTGATAACAAAGCTACATCGATTGACAATCGACTTGTTCAGATTGAATTCGTCATGGAATTTCGTGTTGACCAAATTGACCATGTCGAATTAATCGTGCCGGATAGATACGAAGCCGCCCAATGGTATCGAGCGACCTTGGGCCTGCAAATCGTTCCCGAATTTGAATTTTGGGCGGACGACCCGCGAGGCCCGCTGATGATTGCGACTGAAAGCGGTGGTACCAAACTTGCCCTGTTTTCTGGCCAACCCTCTGGCTCTCAACAATCGATTGGATTTCACCTGGCCGCCTTTCGTGTCGGCTCGAAACAATTTATCAATTTCGTAAATAAATTGCCGGAATTACAGCTTCGCAATCAACATGGTGAACTGATCACGCGCGAAACTATCGCAGATCATCAACGAGCTTTTTCGATCTATTTTTGCGACCCTTACGGTCATCAACTGGAAATCACGACGTACGAATACGACGAAACCGCGCGGCAATTGTCAATTATGTAGCGGCGTTTCTTTGATCGTGGCCGATTGCTTGCTGCTGACAAAACAGGCTCGGCGGGAGCCTCGCCCTCCCGAAAATTCTCACGCAGAGCCGCAGAGACGCAGGAATATTAGGTTGTGGTCAATTGATTTTTGGCAAATCTACTTGCCCTTTTTCTCTGCGCCCTGCGGCTCTGCGTGAGGTTTTTTATCAGAATTTGTTGCATTCTCGCGACGATGAAACGGCAAACAATTAACAAGCCGTTTTGCATCTGCGACCCGCCGGTACCGAGCGCTAGGTCGTGCTGATAAAAATGTGAGCGGCAAACGGATTCTACTCCATTCGAATTTTGGTGTGACACGCTCGATTTGTTACAATGACCAAATATTTTTTTGGGGAGCATCAATGTCATTACACAAAACCTTCACCCTCGCGGCGATCCTGTTTGTTGGTATTGCCAACCTCTCATCCGGTCAGGATCTCAAACCAACTAATTCCTGGTCGGGTGTTCACAACGACTCGGCGTTGGCTGACAAGATGCCGACCGGAGGACTGATTTTCGACGGTAAGTCCTTTAAAACTGTTTGGAAAGCATGGATGGCCGATGAAAAAATTCCCGATGTCGATTTCAACAAAGACTTTGTCTACGTGTTGAAAATAAAAGGGCCTAATCGTCCGTCGTTGTTTCTATCCACTGTGAATCAAAAAAGTGGCGATTTGAGTGTGTATGCCAGTTCGACCAAAAAAGGCGGACCGGGTTTTGGATTTTTGCTGCTGCAATTCCCTCGCAACAAAGTCAAATCCGTCTCCGGCCGAAAAATTCCTCGAGCTCCAAAGCGCAAAACCGAGGGAGTCACGGTGACTGTCGTTGGCAAGCTCACACATGGTGTGATGGCGATCGGCGGCGAAACAACCGGTACGACAATTAAAGCTAACAATATCGTTTTTGAATTGCAGCTCAAGGATGAGAAACAGCGCAAATTGGCAGACACCAACAATGGTAAAATGGTCGAAGTCAGTGGTCAGCTGACGTTAAAACGTGGTGTCGAACGTGGCAATCGATGGATTGTCGTTGTCCGATCCATCTCACCTCAAAAATAACAAATGGAAATCACCGTGAAGATTTTGTTACATACGATCGTTGTCACATCGATACTGACGTCCGCGGCACTGGCGCAGAAAAACGAGGAAAAAACACTCTCGGAGTCCGATTTCAAACGTCTTCACTCAAGTTTAAATCCCGGACAACAAACCTGGAAAACCATCCCCTGGCGCATCGATTTGATTCAGGCGCAAAACGAAGCGGCTAAGCAAAAAAAATTGTTGGCGATCTGGACGATGGACGGTCATCCGCTGGGCTGCACGTGAAACAACGGCGTTGTCGACCGTGCGTTGAAACTGACCGACAAAGACATCGTTCGCATGCTGAAAAACGACTTCATCCCCGTGGCTTTTGATCAATGGTACCTGCGGCAACAAAAAGACACGGCAGGAGATTTTTACCGCAAGATTGCCAAACAAGGACCAAGGTCTAATTTTCAGAAAACGACTCAAGGTTTTTACATCGTCGCCCCAGACGGAGAATTTTTCTACTACAACAACAATCAAGGCCCCAAACGTATTCGAACCATGATGAAAGCAGCCTTGCGTGAATTCAAACCTGGTGATTACCAGGCGATCAAAGTTTCGAAAGTAGACAAGAGATTCGCTCGTCAAATACCAACCGGCGGCGCGGTCATCCGTGTGAATGCAAAAGTTTTGGGCGGGTATGGTGCAACGAGTAACGAACGCAAAAAAGCGTTTCATTCTGCAATTTCTCGCGACAATCTTTGGATCCTGCCCGACGAACTAAAAAAATTGGCCAAAGGCGAAATTACAAAATCATTAGCTCGTCGATTGGCACGATTTCACCTGGTCGACAACACCCGCGGCGAACCCAATATGTGGCACTCCAATCACATCGAAAAACTGAAACTCCAACTTGACGGCGAAAAACTGACCGGTTCGATCCACCTCGAAACGCCAGACGGTCGACGGGGCTATACGGCAAAGCTGTTAGGCAAGATCAAATTCACCAATGGGAAGATCGTCCGGTTCGATGTGGTTGCCAAAGGCAACGCTTGGGGCGAAGGCACTTGGACACGCGGCGCACCGCAAGGCAAATTCCCGCTGGCAGTCGCTTTTCGCCTGGCCGACAACACCGACACGGCGGATCGCGTTGCACCTCAAGGCACCAAAGGAAACTACCGAGGCTACATCCGCGCCGAGTAACACCAACTCTTCCCTCTCACCTCGCCCTCGAACCTCAAAAAAAGCTCCCGGCCAAAATGACCGGGCGCTGTGTTTGTCTCGTGCTCAATCAGCCGAAGCCGATCGAGTTACGCGGTTGCCAGGTGTTCAACCTGCTTTGCCAATCGCTTTCGGGCAACGTGCAATCGACGCTTGATCGTTCCGATTGGAGCGTCAAAATGTTCAGCCATTTCAATCAACGACTGACCCTGGACGTAGAACGCTTCGAGCGTTTCTCGGTCCATGTCGCCCAACTGACTCAAACCAGCTCGCAGCTGATCCGCTCGTTCGGCGTCCAGTGCGCTGTCCAATGGAGTATCGTACTGAGCCAAAGTTGCTTCCAGGATTTCAGGTTCAGCTGAAATGCTTGGAGCTCGTCGAATTGCTCGGTTGATTGCCATTCGAACAGTGATTGATCGCAGCCATCCACCAAAGCATTCTGGCTGACGCAGCTGTTCAATTTTTTCCATCGCTTGGACGAAAACATCCTGGCTCAATTCGAGCGCTTCGCTGTAGTCGCCCAATCGGCGCATTGCGATCGCAACGACAGAGTCTCGGTACATTTCAAACAATTCACCGAACGCGCTTCGGTCACCACCTTGAGCGCGCGCGACTAATGTTGCCGTCTTGCTGATTTCTCGGATTTGGGTGTTAATTGCGTTCATGGTTCTCATAATTCCTTTGTTTGTTTTCGCGAATGCGATGTTCGAATGCGGTTTTGGGCACCAAAGTGTTCAAAACGGTGTGTGCAACGCTCGTTGAGAGCTTGTTGACTGATCTGCTGCGAATCGTTGACAGGGTTTTAGGATCGAAACACGCTACATGCGATCGATCGCTGCCTGTTGCGTCGCGAACGTTTCAGTCAAAGGTTGATTGGTATTGGCTACGGCGATGCGTTAGCTCATACCCAACCTGGCTGTCGGTTCGCTGGCCACATTGCCGAGCGTTTGGAGCCCGGCGACCGGCATCCCGAGGCCGCCCGCTTGCGGATGTTGCAAGCCCGGTTTGCCTCTTTCGCCTGTCTGGCCAATGCGAGTCTCATACCGCCAATGACTTGTTAGGCCGCTGGCGCCAATCGGGCCAAAGCCTTGGTCATTCGCTCGAGACAACCCGGTCGATATTCCAGGCATCTCGGTGGTCGTTGAGACCGACATTCCGCATAAATAGAAGTGCGTCGCATCGGAGACACGCAGCAAGTTCGATTTCGCGCAGAAGGTCGTATCACCATTGACGATGGCCGAACCGTTGATCGCGTTTCGAGTATTAAACTTGCGCATTTCATGCCTCCTTGTGCTTCTCGCACATTCACCCGGCAAACACCGAGTGAGAGAACCAATTTTTTGTTTCCTAATTCGGGGCTTCTCGTGAAGCAAAGTTCACTTAAAGCTTTGTCACCGTACAACCTTTTCCAACATTTGCATCTGGTGGCTTCATGCTGAAAGACTGTTCAATGACAGGAGATCCGAATCCTTTGAATTGAAATCCCCAATTTCCAGTCAGTGCCTTTGAAAAACAGGGCACCAACGGACTTATTTCGGCTAAAGGATACGGAATCAGTAGTATAGAAGCAACTGAAACCCGTATTATTTCCGAAAATCTGCCACTTTTGGAAAAAATCGCGTCAAAACCGTCTATTTTGAATGCGATTGGTGTATAGACACATTGAATTCGGAAAAGTTCGCGCCGCCTTGAGATTTTTTTTTGAAAATCCAGGCTTGCAGCGTGATCAGCAGAAAAGCCTGCAAATCAGGTCGATTCGAGTACGTGAAAAGTTATTTGCTTGACCAGCCTTGAGCTTCGCCAATCTTGGCCAACAAGTTGGTCGGGTGCCACTGGCTTTGCCCAATATTGTCCGGGATTTTGGATGCTTACAGTTGTCTGGGTCTGGTTTTGGGTTGCTTTTTGTTTGGAAGCAGTTTTTCGCATGAGGCTTCGGGATGAACTAAATCGCAGCGCGCATGCGGCAGCTCGGACTTCTTTTTGATTGAGAAAAAGAGCCTTGTTCAATGAGCCTGTTTTTTTCGAGCAAGTCGTTTGCGTTGTGATTGACGAGCCAGTTCACAGCGGCGTTCCCGCTCACGCAGGATCGGCATGATTTCTTCGAAGGTCGCTCCGCCACCGGCCACTTGGCTCATCATGGCAAACATGTATTTGCTGGGGCGAAAGCCGGTATGCAGATACATCAGCATGATCGCAATGATCATCACATAGAAATTGAGCAACGTTCCTTCACGCTGATGACTGATCAGATGATCGAAATTACCAAGACACTTTAACCAACGAAAAAACAATTCCACTTGCCAGCGGTGCTGGTAGAGTTTGGCAATCGTTGCCGCGTCGACGTCCAAGAGATTGGTGATCAGGCGAATTTGCTTGATTTCGTCAGATTTTCGAACTTCGACAATCACTTCTCGCAAGGGAACAGGATTTAAAGTGTGCCGCGATGACTTGGATGAATCGAAACTTCCAACGCGATCACTCATCACACCGCATGCGAGATCTTCGGGGGTTAACCGATGCTCAGTAAAGTTCTTGAGTGCCGGTGAGTTGGTTCCATCAGGTCGATACCGAATCACGAAATGGGACTGGGCGGTGAACGATTCGCCGTCTGGAACATAGTGGGCGTTGATCAATGCGAAACTGTTGTAGGCCCGATCGTAGAGATAAATTTTCCCAGCTTGAACATGTTCCGTTGCCGTGGCGGCTTCGCTCTGGCCGGGAGCGGGAACAACGATGGCTTCGGGAATCCAGGAGTCAACATGGACACGACAATCGATGCGTGCGCGGTAGCTTTGGCATCGACGCTGATTGGAACAACGCACTGCCCAGGCAACTTCGGCCACCGCTGGAATAAAGGTCCCATCGACAGCGACGGTTTTCGACAGCATCTGGCTTAACCCTTGAGCGTTCTGGTCCGTCTTGATGTCGAGCTTTTTTCTCAGCGACTGGATGATCGGCTCAAGTCGTGTGGGGTCCGCAATGCGATGAAAATCAGATAGCGTACTTTTGCACAGTTTTCTAATCGAAAGGTGTCTTTGAGCTTGCCGGGTTTGGCTAAAATCCTCAAGCGTCCGCAGCGAACGGATGCTGGGATTAAAAAAAGCAAGCAAATGAACAACAAAGACATCGTCCAGGAAAACCTTTCGATTTCCATGGCCTGTTTCTTCACGAAGTTGTTTCAAAAATCGATCGAGCAATCGAACATACTTACCACCAGAAACCTGATGTGGCCAAACTGTTTCTTCAGATTTACCGTTCAAATCCATCACACAAACCAATAAAGTCCGTTTACTGTACTGTACACTTAAAAATCAAAATAGTTCAAAGTGCATGCAGTTTTTCCGGACAATATTGGGCAGAGCCAGTGGCACCCGCCCCCGAAGCACTACGAAGCAAACCATGGTTGAAATGCAAGCTTTTCCGTACGAATGGGTAAGCAGTTGTTGAACTAGGAAGACTTCAGCTCCCATGGAACATCAATTAATGTTTGCAGCACTAGTGCTACAAAGGCTAATTGGTGTTCCACCAGGATCGATTCTTGCGCAGTTTAACGTATGAGTTTGTTTGCAATACTTCCCAACTTCAATTGACCC
>JANQLU010000127.1 GCA_028280445.1 Pirellulaceae bacterium
CGTAAAAAGTATCTTTGGAATCTGCTAGAAAGGGGTTGCCGCAGCTACTCGTCGCCGTCTCATAGGTACTCCACTTTCTTTGCTTCGGTCACATCGACGCCACCCGGTCCGATGCGGATTTGTGGATGGAGGTCGGCCACCGGAGCAACGCAATGCAACAGAGTCGCCTGCGCGCGGTAGTCATTTCTTTAGGTTCACATTTGGCCATTCAGAATCGCTAGGTGGGTCTTAATGCATTACGCCGTTCGATTTCCGCTTCAACGGCTTTTAAAATGCGATCGACTGTTTCATGCGTCAAGCCAGTCGAATCTTTGGCTTGTGGATAATGGTCCAGCACATACTCGTTAAACATGGAATGGACGTTGCGCGGCTCTTTCTCGACGAAGGCGATGTAATTCCGCATTAATTTCTCGGCACCGACTTTATGTGCGAGCCACTCAAACCACTCCATGTCTTGAATAGTAAAGAGCAAGACGTGACCAACTTGAGCCCACTGCTCTTGACTCTGTCGTTTTTGCATCCACTTAGCCGTTTCGAGTTGTTTATCGACGTAAACAGCATTCATCGACCCCTCGCGATTGATTTGATCTCCCGGCCTTATTAGTGCACATCTGGATACACAACACCCCTGCGGAAAATCAAGTAAAAAGTTTTTAGGCTCCAAAAATAATTGACAAAAGGGTAATTGGCCGAGACAATTGCACGAGTTCTTGTGGATAAGTCCTTGAAGACGGTCTTTGAGCGTTATCCATAGGATAATTAAGTTTGTTATGCAGTAAACGATGTGCCGCAAGAATTCACCAACCCACTTCAGCTGCGCGTCCGAAAGTCATATCTGATCCTCGGCGTCGTTTGTGCGATTGGATTTGCGGCGATCGGCACATGGTCGGTTGTCGTCGCTGCATCGAACATTGACGGCTCATTCCCGCATCCAATCCCGATGGCCGTGTTCTCTGGCATTTTTTGGGGCGCATGGTTCCTTCTTAGCCTGTACATCATTGCCGCGAGTCGTCGGGAGAAGCTCACAGTCACTTCCCATTCCATTACGCAAGAAGGTGTTTTTCGCAGTCGCACAACGGCGATGTCAGACGTTACCTCTGTAAAGTGGCGTACGTGGCCCGTTGGCGGCATCGTAATTCGATACCCGCATTCACGGATTAAGATTCACTTCGACAACTTTCTCACGAATGAACGCAAAGAGTTGATTTCGCGTCTGCGAGAACTGATATCTGAAGATTGTCAGGACAACTGGGATGTTTTCATCAGTTCGCAGCAGGCTATTCCGACTCATCCACAAAAGTCTAGGTCGTCTGGTATACTCTGCATGGGCCTGTTTTTCACCGCCGCAGCTGTCTCTGTATACTGTTGGCACATTCGATTCGGTCTTCCGTTCCTCGCTGTAGGCGTGGCGTGTGGCCTTGCCGGCGTGTGGTACTTACTCCGCATCATCAGGTTCGTGCCCGACTCTGATTCAGAATCAACTGCATAACAAAACCATGCACCGGAGTTGCCGATCCGGGCCGAATTTGAAATCCACATTGCTGGCGGCAACCCGGTGATGGTAAGCGTTATGCCGTAACTGAATCCACATCAGTAACGCGTGTCGCGGATTGAACATCACTTCTCTGCTGATGACATGCGTCGTATTCCGACCCTTGCACGAATCGCATTCGCCGCACGTTGCGGGCGTCTCGCCCTAACGCGTTTTCGCCACGCTTGGCCGGACGCCAGCCAACATCTACCAGCTAGTGGAAGCCTGCATGAGCTCACTTCCGCGACTCAGTGATCTCGGACATTGCGTGCCCGGCCGTTAGCACACACTTGCGATAGGCCAATGCACTTTCGGACGTTGTCTTCGAGCCCTCGATGTGAAACTTCGACGCCGGGAAAGATGGGGAACGCTTCGGACGATGGCGGGGCGATCAACCGATGTCCTGGTAATGGGGAGTCTTTTTTTGAAATGGAAGTGGCGAAACACCAAAGCCGTACCAGAAGTAGTATCGGCGTACGTAGGTGATACCACTGAGACCCACTGGATGCGGTTC
>JANQLU010000132.1 GCA_028280445.1 Pirellulaceae bacterium
CGGTGCCGGTGTTACCTGTACCTCCGCCGCCTGTGCCAGTACCACCACCGGTGCCGGTGTCACCTGTACCTCCGCCGCCTGTGCCAGTACCACCGGTGCCGGTGTCACCCGTACCTCCGCCGCCTGTGCCAGCGCCCAAAGCTTCCCGATTACAATCCTCTAGATCTTCGGCAGCAAAAGGAATGAATACGTCGTTTGCGCTGAACACAAAAATCATATTGTCTGCAAACACTTCGCGAGTAGTACGAATCGAGTTTTGATTGATTGGATAAAACATGTTCACTCCTAGTTGGTTTGATTTGAAGAACAGCTAAGGGAAGAAGCAAAGCGGGGGCCAAATCTCTAATTTCCATCGATTGGCTTTTTTAAACGGCTTTTTCGTGTAGAAAAAAACGAGACACGTTTAGAAATGAACGAAATTCAGGTGTTCATTGAACACCTGTTGAACACCCAACAGGCGGAGTTGATTGTTCACGAACGCTTTTGATGAGTTTCATTCAAGCAAATCGTCCAGGCGCACTATTTGCAACATTCGTCTTGATTGGCTTAGATTATGAAGATGAGCCATGAAATCAGGATATCAAAGAGGTTCAAATGTCAACTAACACCAAAAACGTTGCAACCAACGAAGATTTCATCGGGCAGTTTCTTGCGCGAACGAAAAGTATCAAGGAGACTTTTGCTGCATTGGACAGAAATCGTTCCGTAGTTGTAACAGGCCCAGACAACACGGGCAAAAGCATCTTCTTAGATCAGCTTTACATTACGAACTCAAACATTGAATCTTCGAAGTATCTATTGCGCAGCCTTGAACTTGTAAGGGGCAATCGCTTAGGGCGAACGGACGTCATTTTGAAGCATTGTTTTCAAAAACTCGCTGACTCGATCCCTGATATCACCGCATGGCATTGCGACCTTTCTATTGAGAATCTGTGCCAGTTTTCAAAGCAGGTTGAACAATACACGGGAAAAACCCTGTGTCTGCTCGTCGATGACTTATACCGTTTCGCGGATCAGTGGGACCGCTACGAAATTGCCAAACAGGTTTTCGACACGATTGTGCAAAATCCAAGAGTCCGTTGGGTGGTGGCGGACAACGCTTGGCATGCCGGATTTTCAAATTCGTTTAGCGAATTTTCGCAAGTCAAGATCGGATTCTTTAACAAAAAAGAAACAAAGACACTAGTTGAATACAATATTCCAAAACTTGAAAAAATGATAAGCAAGAGATTCCGTGTTAATGACTTATCCACGCTTGTAAATTTGCTTTACCAAACTTCCAAAGGATGCCCGTACCAACTAACTGGCATATTAGATCATCTGTCTTCCGCCAAAGATCTAAATGAAATCCCTTTGTTGCTTGAAAGGTTTATCGGATCCGTTGATCCAACGGTTCTTAAAGTGATGGACTATGTGTCGTATCGCGGCCGAACGCTGAGTTGGTTGATTGGAAATGCCGTTGATGGAGCGACCAACCCAATGGATGCAGACGACGCGCTCAATGACCGTGATGCCAAACTTCTCCTGATCTCTACCGGTGCATTTAAGCAGCGCGGTACTCACAAGGAAAAGCTAAACCTTCAGGCGACAAACCTGATTTTTCGACGCCAGTTTTTGAATTTGTTCAAAAAAACTCCTGCGAAACGGTCGCCTCGAGATCTAAATTTGCGCGAGCTCAAGTCGGCAATTCTTGATTGCCCGATCACTGAACTTCGGGACTTACTGTCCCGCGGAATCGCCAAAGGAATGGATGAAACCCTGCTTGCACATCTTTCAACAAGGCGGATTGAGCGCGAGCCAGATCACAACGTAATTAACAGTCTCGTACGCGCCGTTCTGGGACTATTTGATTTCGAACGGGTGTCGCTATTCATTTGTGAAGGTCAGTCTGGACAGCGTAACGGATTAGGTCCCAAACGAATTACTTTGAGCTGTGTGATGGGACAATCCGCTGACGAATTCCGCGAGAACTCTGATGAACTTGGATGGGCCGTCGAGTTGGGAGCCAACGAATGGCTAAGGTCAATCATTGAAAACCGCCGCATGACGTACTTTTGCGATCCATTTGAGGATTTTGGTATTGAAGTTTGGGGTAGCACGACAGAATTGAAACTAGGTGAATGTTGGCGACGAATTTTGAATGACTCTCAAACCATGGTTGCGATACCAATTTGGGACGACCGAAATGCAAGAGCAGTTGGAATTATTGTTGCGGATCAAGCACAGCAAGAAGTCGATCATCGTCAACTATGGTCGATTTGGAGGATGGCGAGCGAATTGTCAAACGCAGTCAAAGCGTCTGCTACAGATGCCGTCTTGCGGTCGCTTAAGTCGAGAAACTATGACGCTAGAAGGCTATTGGCGGGCCTAAACGACCGGCAAGCAGAAAATCCGCTGGACGAGCTCAAACAGATTTGTTCCTTACTGCAAGATTCCTTGGACGCCGATTATGTCGATGTCTGTAAACTTGAACCAGAAAATGGTCCCTGGAAAAATAACAGTAGGTATCAACGTTTGGCAAAAACGTGCTCGGAATCTTTCGGTGAGATTGGCCAGAAATTTAGCTCGTTTCCATGCGATTTTCGGGAAAGCGCTGCAAACCAGCAAGGCACATGGAAAATAAGCAATAATCCGAACGACGCGCCCGTCGTTCCGCGCCACTTTCCACCAAAACAGGCTAAGGTTGATGGCGAAAAACCGATCCTTGTAACCAGCGTCGGATCAGTTTGCGGTGGCGGATTTGAAACCAATCGGAAACTCGCTGAAGAATTTCTAAGCCTATACAGGTTCCAAGACGTAATTGAATCTGGAGTTTTTGATGAACCAAAGTATTTTCCAAATCAGCAGTCTCTCCGATTGCATTTTCAAGACATTCTCGAGTCGTTCAATCGAGTTTTCCTAATCGAGCCCTTGATTAGCTACTTTGTGGGACTACCGGTTGCCGAGGTGAGCACAGAAACCCATAAGAAAGAGTTTTCAAAACTTGTCCACGAGTTTGGCTATTCAAGCGAGTTTGTCGTAGGCTCAGGAACAGATGTACTAACTTACTACACCGAACCGAAAAATGTCGAAAGCCTTCTCGGCAAGTACCGTTCGTCGTCCGTTATGACTAATTTGGTAAAGAACTTAGTTGTCCGTGTCCGATTGGGCGAGAGTCACGAATCAAGAAAAGGTCGCGACAAAAGACTGTACAAACTAATTCCAGGAATGGCGGTCGAATCTGGACTTGGCTATATCGTAACCAAAGGCCTTGCAATGGGGTTTTTTAGCGGTTTCGCACTCGGTGAAAATGCTTCAGAGCCATTTGACAATCGCAAATACTTCTCAACAAAGGTTGATCTCGAAGATTTTCTTCGCGGCACTCTTCGTCAACATGACAAGAAAATAATCCATGAACATTTAGTAGAGTTTTTTGGAAATGAAACTATACAGCGACCGTACGGAATCATGACCATTGGATTCTCTAAACGTCGACTGCTTTCGTCCAGTAACTTGTTGCTCATCGATCTTGCAAGTGGGATGGCGGGAACGATGTTGGCGAAGATCAAAGAACGAAGCGCGATCGTTGATCTCATTCGTCGAGCCGCACACGCATTAGCGCGGCAAGAAGAATTAGAGGACGGACTGCGGGCCTTCGTCGACGTTGTGGCCGACGAGCTAGATTTTGATCACGGTCGAGTTACGCTTCACTACACGAATAAGCGAAAAGTTGTCGCTGAAACAAAGCGCAACACGAAAAGAAAATTGCCAGAGGACTGCGATTTCCAAGGATTTGCGGACTTCATTGTTGATCAAAAGCTTGCTACAAAGATCGAAGCTGTCGCTGGTGACCAGTCAAGGCTCGTCGAGTTTTTTCGCCCAGAGCATGGATTTGACTCGGCCCAGCAATTTGTCTCGCAGGATCCATCAATCAATCACAGGCATGCTATCCGAGCATTCCTAGAACAAATTCAAGGTCTCCGCAGTTTTCCGTTTAACTACTATCTTGGAATTCCGATACCTGATACTTCGTCAAATCACAATGAACGAGTTATCGGCTGTATGGAGTTTTGGATTTTTGGGAACAAAAATGGTTGCGAGCGCGAAATATTGACAAATGAGCGGGCTCAGAATTGCGTCGAAGTTGCCAAGTTGATTACACCAGCTATTGCCATTTCACAAGAGAGGGAAGAATATTCCAAAGGTAAAGTAGCTGCAGAAACTGCTCGATTACGGCTGCAAGGCCAAGTAACTCAGTATCGTCAAATGAACCATGATCTTGTTACGCCAATAACGCGCATGGATTTCGCTTTGAATTCGCTGAAGCACTTGCTCAACAAGTCAGAAATACACGATGAGATGATAGCGGAACAGCTGGCGTTGATGGACAACGGATTGACCCATCTTGCGTCGCTTACCGAACTTTGGGACGAGGTAAAAGACATCAGAACTAATCTTTCGGTTTTTGATTTAGGCCACTGGTTATCCAAATATGTAAAAACAGCCCGTTCAATTGCACAAAGTAAAAAATCAGAATGGAGTGGACTCGCGATTGAATTTGAAGAACCGAAGAATTCGGTAGAGGTGAGATTTGACAAGGTTCATCTTGAAAGGATACTTGATAACCTAATTAAAAACGCATTCGAAGCAAAAGCTGACAAGGTTAACATTCAGGTGCAACAGTTAGACAATACGATTTCGGTTCATGTGGTTGATAATGGCATGGGAGTTGCAAAGAATGATTTAGCAAAAATCTGGAATCCATACCACTCGACAAAAAGTGTGAGCGGTGGACTTGGCTTGTCAATTGTTCGAGCGCTAATACAGGCTAATCAGGCTTCAACATTCATCGAATCTGATGACAACTGTACGAAAATCGGATTTGAAATTTCGCAGGAGTAAGATCAATGGAATCGAAAACTTCAAAAATACTCGGAAAAAAATCCTAGTGCTTGACGACGAGATGGGCGAAGAAATTGCAAATGGCATTCGCTTGTTTGACGGCATCAGAAACGAAGATGTTATTTTTGCGAATACGGCGGAAGACGCAATGGAAATCTTGGAGTCCCCTAGTAATCGGGTTGGCATCATATTGCTTGATATCCAATTGCCCAAAGACAAAAAGTATGCGCCTTCGGGAAATGGACTGGAACTGATTGGCCGACTTGTGGCCAACGACGGTGAAGTTGTGATTGTGGTCTTTACGGGACACGCGACCGACAAAAATTATCAACACACCGCTGAACAAAGGGGTGTATTTCGGTTTGTTGCTAAGGGTAAATCGTACAATCATTTAGAGCCCATTATTCGCGAGGCAATGTTTTTGCGCGAGACTTGCATCAGTTGTCAACAAATTGAATCCAAAAATCGAAAAATTCAAATACAGGCGTTACCGCCAGGCGATCGTGAATCGCATCTCCGTCAGTTAATCAATGAAATTGGCGTGCCACTTAAACCATCAAAAGTTAGACTCTTTCTAATATCGGAACTCAACAATTTTTTGGCGATTGACGGGACCGCAATTGAAATCGATCAGTTGTCATCACTCCCAGAAACGTTTATTGAAGATCTACACCGCACACCGAGGGCGACGTGTGGTGATCCAAATTCAACAAACCCACCAACGTGGCTTCAGGAGAGTGAGTTTCCGGTCAAGAACGGCTGGTTGAATTTACCATTGATTTTCGCGGATTCGGTCGTAGGACTGGCTTCGTTGCACTTTAAGGAGTTAGATGAACAACCAAGGGTGGTCATCGAAAGGATTCGAAGATTTCTTGATGCAATAACTAGTCGGGTTCTTTGGTGTCACATGCAAAAATTAATGGAAGCCGAAGTCAATAAAGTCAAGAGAATTGCTCGCAAAGGCTTTTTCCCTGGTGGCGACCCTTGGTCAGGGATAGCAGGTTCGAGCAGTGTTTTGACTGAGATAAAAACAAAGATCAAGAAAGTTGCGGCAACAAATTATTCAGTCTACCTCCATGGAGAAACCGGCACTGGAAAGGAAAACTGTGCAGATGCAATTCACAAACTATCCGATCGGTCCGAAAATCCCTTTGTAAAAATAAATTGCGCCAATCTTTCTGACAACGGAAGTGACCTATTTGGACACTGCAAAGGCGCCTTTACAGGCGCGATTGCAAATCACGTTGGATTTTTTGAAGAGGCCAACGGCGGAACTGTTTTTTTGGATGAAGTTGGTGAGTTAACGCCTAAACTACAGAAATCCCTACTCGAAGTTACTGATATGGACAAGAGAACGTTTCGCAGGCTCGGAGAAACCAAAGTTCGTCGAACAGATGTCCGAATTGTCTGTGCCACTTTGCGTGATTTGAAAGCTATGGTGGACGAAGGAACTTTTCGTGAAGACCTATATGCGAGACTGGCTCAAGTAACGATCACGTGTCCTCCGATAAGAGAGCGTGACCGAGATACGATCGAAATTGCGGAGATGTTGATTGAACAAGAAGTTTCAGCGAGAAACTTAAAACGCATCGAATACAATCCTGAAGATCTAGAAATTTTACTTGAATACAAATGGAAAAGAAATGTTCGTCAACTTCGAGAGACGATAAGGTCTTGGCTTCTCTGGGTTGATGAGGATCAACCCATTAAGCGCCAATTCATGAGGGAGAACATAACCAGTGAACTGCTGGAATCAGATGCCAGTGCAGAAGAGGTAAATAAAGGTGATCGCGAGATCCTGAGCTTGCGCGATGCGTACTTTGCGACCGAGGAAGAAAGCATCCGAGAGCCGATCAAATGCGAAATCGAACGGTTGATGAATGCCGCTTTCTTCGAGGGCGGCAGCATTCGCGCTGCCTGTCGCATCTTAGGCGTTAGCGCAGGAACTTGGTACAACTACCTTCGCGAATTTGAGCTCCATATTGGTGAATCGAAGAGCTAAGTTGAAATGTTGAGACTTAATCTAACATTCCTTAATTACTTGCAACAAGTCGGTGGGCGTTTCATGAGATTCGCGCACGTGAATCGAGCGAAACTCCCGCTGGCCAAATAGCCAGACTCATTCGACTAGAGTTATCCACTACCGTCAGGATGCGAAACCGCTGACTTTAATACCGCTTATCCAACAAAAAATCAATAAATCACCTTTCATTGGAATGAACGGGCACTTGCCGATTCTCCCGAATCTGGCAACTGCGGCTACGGTGCGGCCGCTTCCGACGCATTGTCAGGCCTTCTTCCTTGTAAAAGTGATAGACCAACTTGTTTTTCACCTGCCAGCCTTCTCGTTGTAGCAGGATATGCAATGGTCGATAGCAGTAGTGCGCACGGCTGGCCGCCAACTTTCGAAGGCGGACTCGAAGTTCCGCCAGGCATCCTTGACGCTCTAGTAGTGGTGACTGGCCCGTGGAAATCCCGTTGCCGATAAAGGTCGTCGTTCACATACGTCGTACGAAACTTGAAGCCTTTTGACTATCACACGTCGGCGATCCGGCTTCAAACCTTTCCCTGGACCACGTAGTGCAACATCTTCTTATCCAGACTTAGTTCAGACACAAGCTGTTTGAGTTTGCGGTTTTCTCCTCAAGCTGTTTCAATCGCCGGACTTCCGGTCGGCGCTGCGCCACGCTGCCATCAGTGCTACGCCATCCCAGCGAACGTTTTCTGTTCCTCAAAGGCTCTCCTGATCATATGTGTCAGGGATCGGGTTATACCGTCCATATCGGATCGGGTTAAAACCGGCCATTGAAGAGGAGCGTTCTTGCGATGACCCTTTAGCTAAAAAAGCTGAAGGGATCCGATGGCAAGAAAACTCAGGATGACCAATCGTAAGCGGAAGCGGCATTCGCCTGAACAGATTGTAAAGAATTTGCGGACGCCGATGCGACGGCAGGTTTCGCTGGTATGATCCGGTCCGCGTGTCCCGGCGGGAATCGGTTCACTGGTACATCTTGGCCTGTCACATTTGCGCCGCCTCTGCTTTCAGCAAACCGTTCAGCGTGTCTTCCACGCTACTGCGAACCCTCCTCGACATGGCTGTGAATCCGCTGTAGGTCAATCTGAATCACGTTCTTGCTTGCCGAGCCGATTTCATTGAATCCACTGCCCATGGGTAGTCCTTTCGGGCGTTAGGGTTTTGTCTTTAACAACAAAATTACTAACAGCTCTAGGACTATCCTTCAAACAATGTGCGCAATATTTGGAACATTACCTTTTGGCATAGTCGCAAATCGCTAAAAGAGCTCTCTCCTATTCATTTGGAAAGTCGTCCAGGTCGGTGCAATTGCCCATTGATACCTCGCAAACGGATCATTCGCTGTTCGCGTTACCGTTGATCAAGCAAAGTCTTAAATCATTTCGGAGCTGCAGTTTTAAGGATAAGTGCCTTACCAAAAATCGGCTTTGTATCAGTAGACTATTCCTCTTCAGTGGTCTCAATAATGCAACAATTCATTTCGCTTGTTCGATTTCTACGGAGGCTTTGAGTAGCCGTTTGATTGCTACATCTGATTTGCAGATGAGTTGAGTTGCTTCTTCGATCGTAAGAATGTCACATTCCACAAATTGGTGAGGGAGCAACTGGGCAACGCCTGTTCGAAAATATTGCACAAAAAGATAACAGCAACGATCGGATGGGCCCAAATTGGGTGATGCGACTACAATATCGCCATTTATCGCCCTGCTCGAGACTGAAATCGACCGAAGTCTTTTTTGATTGATGGTTTCATTGAACGGAACATATAGTCATTTGAACACCTGATTCTTGACTGATGGGTTTTGTCCTGCGCAAAACGTGGCGTTTTTTCCCTTCAGGAGGTAAGCACTGATTGGCACGACCATTGCATTTTCCGCTTACATTCATAACTCATTTGACGTGAGGTTTGCAGATGTTCAATTCGTTGTGGGCTTTTTTCAGGGTCGAATTCAGCTTAAAGACAGCCACCGCCGCCATACCGGTTGGAGGCTACGGTGTATTGACCAGCTCAGGAGGTCTAGCCACCGATACAGTAGTTTTTGCTGCACTAGTTTTGACCATTCTCCTTCAAATCCACCGCCTTTGGTATTTCTATTCCCCAATTATTGAAAACGCCTGCAGCCAAAAGCGCATGCTGTACGTCGGCCAAATTATTGCGTTCGCTTTTTCGGCGGTAGTTGCAATATCAATCATTCTTGCCCTAGCACATCATCACTTGGCCGCTGAACTTGTTATTGCAAGCCAACAATGTTTTATGCTGACAATCATTCTGGTCGTCTGGTTTGGCAACGATCAGGTTCGAAGCGATTTGTTGCCGTGGCTGGCCAACGAATTGATGCATGTTGTTGTGTTGGGATGGCTATTATTCGTTACAATTTACGGACAGTGGAATGACAATAAAATAGCTGAATTCTCAGTAATTGTGGCTGTAGTTATCGTCTCTTGTCATTACCTAGTCCATCTTTGGATCGAGGAGCGTATTTCCAAATCCAAGTCCCAAAATCAATCGTAGTAGAGTACGAATCCATCCGTTGAATCGCGTTCTTACCTGCCACAATCAACTCGGGACAATCCTTCATCGGATTCGTTGCACCTCGAACCGTCAGTATTCTGGCTACCACGATGCTCCTACTTTTCGAGTTGGATCATTTCGTTGCATTCGGGAGTAAACGTCGCCTCTTCATCCTGTACCTGAGTTATCAGAGTGCCAGATGTTAGTTTGTTTTGGAATGTTCCGAATGGACTATTGGTGAAAGGGCAATTTCCCTGGCCCTCTGATTTCTTGAGACGTTTTGACGATTTGGGTCGGGAAATAAAGTCAATAGGTGAAGCAAGCATCGCGTCAGATGGCTGGCATTTGAAATCAAGTGAAAAAGGAAGTGTTCTTGAAATAAGGATTGACCGTTGGATTGGCAAAGATTCAGTCAATGTTCACTTCAATCAAGACCCTGGCTCGATTGTTTCAGGACTGAATCCAGTAACCTACATCTACAAAATCGTAAACGGAAAGTGGAAATTCGATCACGAAGAGGACAAATAAATGAACGCTGAGTAAACGCACGTCAAAGTCGAGGATGTCCGCGCCTCTGGATTTCAGTACACCTTCACAAAACAACCTGAGAACAGTTCATCCAACGTCCACGGCATCAACCTTTGACGGTCTAAAAAACTTGCAACTGGCTCACTATCATATTCCGTTCACGAACGAGCACGGCTCAATGCCAGGCGTCGCAATGCAGCATTGCACAAAATGATTTTCTTGGACACAAATGGCCACAACATTGCCAACGCAAACCCAATGCTTACAATATGTAAATACAGCATGGAATTTGTTCCATCATCGAAAAACAAAGGACTTGCGGACAAAATAAGTACAAACAGTATGCAAACCCAATAGTGATTAGCTAGATTCAAGTTCTAGTGTTATCGTGGCGCGACTATGAGTGGGGGCAATTTGGGGTCAACATTGCTAATGTAAACGCAATTCATATAATATTTGAACTAAATTGCGGAACGCCGCAAATCACTTTTTTTATAGAGTGAGCAATTCAAAACAAACGCAAAGCAAACATAACTTCAACGCGATTGTGAAGGATTTAAAATCCTGTGTCCATTTGGACGTGGGGGTTCGAGTCCCCCCTCGGGTACTTCGGTTTTTCCGATGTTTTTGGCAGATCATTTTTCCGGTGTCGGATCGACGTCGGTTTAACCAGCCATCCCAGGACAACCCTTGTATGGGCAAGCATACATGACTCGCGCCGAGATTCATGCTCAATTGGGATACTCAAGCCCGAGCCAACAAGACCGCGAGAAGGCTAAGCAAATTCAAGCAGCTAAGTAGTTGGGGCGTTAAAAACTCATCGTTCTGATCCCTTTTTTCTCAAAGGGCCGTTTGTGGATTCGGCGTTTTGTGTGAAGTATATTTGCATGCTGTTTTCGACGTTCCGCGACAGAAAAGGCCGTCAGTGTTCTTGAGCTGCAGCTTTTGTTGCTTGACGGACTCCACGCTCAACACCCAATTGCTTTGTTGTGCAGAAACACACCTATTCACGTGATTGTGACTCCAGCCGGTTCCGCGCCTTTCGGGTGAAATACCATCCGTCAATAACGGCTGCAACAGCCAAAAATGGTAACCCTGCCACACCCCCCGCGAATAAGCCAATGGCAATGGCTACAGTCAAACCCAACACAAGCACCACGCTTGCACGAAGCATGTGCCCATGCAGACGGGCCAAACCGAGAAACAGGGCGCCCGTGATGCAAAGGTCCCCAACTCCAACGAGCGGCTGCACGCCGTCTCCGGTCGGAATCGAGACAACGAGAAACTGGAGCAAATTACTGGTTCCTCGTTCGTACTCGTCAATGATTTTTCTGGTCAACCCACCGGCGAAAGAGATTGTGTCAACAACCGATACCGTAGCTGCGAATGTCACTAAAGCGCCGAAACTTCCGAGACTCTTGCCGACAAAAAACGCGACTCCGATGGCAAACAGCAAGACGGCAGCGTTGCTGATCAAGAGCGAGTCTGGTCGCCACAACAATACGACCACAAACGAAGCGATCGAGAGGATCGCAATAAATGTTTTCTTCATGCTCGGCCACGCGAAGGTCTGCCACAGAGCAGCAATAACCACGCCGGCGGAAAACCAACTGGTAACGAAAATGAGGATGATCTCAATTGAACTCATGGCAATTTCGCTAATCGATGACGGGAACAGTTCCACGGCCAACGGTGTATAGAAAATTTGCAAGCTCCATCGTCGAGTGCACCAATGTAACCAACGCCATTACTGTCTGGTGGCCCCATGCATACCGTGAACAAATCTGACCAAACAAACAACGTGGCCGCAACAATCCAAAACAGCGATGCGACCAAGGTCATACAAATTGCAAGCGCAAGGTGAGAGCGTTTCGATCGCATAGCCAAGTGAGGAGTTTAGTTACCTTAGTCCGCATAGACACGAAGTTTGATACGGCAATGACTTTAATTATCCTATCCCGTTGAGTTGCAATGGTCCAACAAACGTAAGACGAAATTGCACAAGCGTGAAATTTGGCTGGACGAGGCGCAAAAAATTTCGAAATAACTCAATTTGGTTTGGATGAATTGGATCGCAGCGGGTACGAAACTCGCTACAAAGAAAGGGGTATACCTTTCTAGAATCTGTGGTTACAACAAACAAAATCTGCGACGGCTCGAAACAAAGCTGAAAGCAAGCGGCCATGTGTGTCCAACCAAATCGTAAAAACAACCGAAACCTGGAAGACTATCGGGCGTATTTACGGCTGTTGGCTGAAATGCAGATGGATCCGAGACTTCAAGGAAAGATCGATTTGTCTGGTGTTGTTCAGCAGACGCTATGGGAAGCCAACCAAGCGCCGTTGAAGGAAGAAGCAGACGTTCAGCATCATGTCGAGGCGTGGTTAAGACGCATTTTGGCAAACAACTTGATCGATGAGATTCGTAAACTCCAAACGGAAAAGCGTGATCTCAGACGGGAGAAATCACTCGAAGCCGTGCTGGACCAATCATCGGTCCAATTACAAAAATGGCTCGTCGCGGACCAATCCTCGCCCAGCCATAATATCCATCAGCAGGAACAAGCGATGATGTTGGCCACCGCAATGAACAAACTGCCCGATGCTCAGCGACAAGCGTTGATCATGCGTTACTTTCATGAAAAACCGTTGGCGGAAATTGCACAACAGCTCGGCCGCAGTCATACGGCAGTCGCTGGATTGCTAAAGCGAGGATTGCAGCAACTACGCAACCAATCGCAAGATTGGGGGTAGAGATGCCGTCTCACGATCGCCAAGATTCACCAGCACCAGGCAGTTCTGCTGACGAAGTAATAGCAGATTATTTAGGAGCGATCGATCGCGGTGAAGAACCAAAGCCCGAAGACATTATCGCGCGCCACCAAGAGATCGCGGAAGAATTGACTGCATTTTTTGATGATTGCCACGACTTTGGCCAAGCGACCGCGATATATCGGAATTTGCTTGACCAGGAAACAAAACCGTCTGGTGTGCCAGTCAAAACTTTGAACACCCCAGGTTCACCAGCGTCGCTCAATCACCAATTCGGCGACTACGAATTGTTGGAAGAAATCGATCGAGGCGGTATGGGAGTCGTCTACAAGGCACGTCAAATCAGTCTCAATCGAATCGTGGCGCTCAAGATGATTTTGTCGGGACGATTCGCGACTCCGGAAGACATCCAGAGATTCCATGTTGAGGCAGAAGCGGCGGCGAATTTGGAACATCCCGGCATCGTGCCCATCCACCAAATCGGTGAACACGATGGGCAACATTATTACTCCATGAGTTTTATTAGCGGGGACAGTTTGAAAGATCGGTTGCGTGACGGACCGATGTCGCCGTGGCAAGCCGCATCTTTGATGAAAAAGATCTGCGAAGCTGTTCAGTATGCCCATGAGCACAATATCATTCATCGCGATTTGAAACCGGCAAATGTTTTGCTTATGGACAATCGTCCCGAAGCCGAACCTGGTGCAGAAACAAGTGAAGCTGATTTTCAAACCGACCTGCAACCAATGGTTACAGATTTTGGGTTGGCAAAACGTTTAAACAGTGAAGTTGATTTGACAAAAACAGGACAGATCATTGGAAGCCCCTGTTACATGTCGCCTGAGCAAGCGACCGGTGCTACAGAAATTGTCGGCCCTGAGTCCGACGTTTATTCTTTGGGCGCAATCTTGTATCAAATGTTGACTGGAAAACCGGCTGTTCACGCGGAGACGCCTTTGGACATTCTGGCACAACTCAGCGATTCAGAGCCAATGCGTCCACGACTTGTCAATCGGCAGGTACCACCTGAACTGGAGGTCATTTGCCTGAAGTGTTTGGAAAAGGAACTGGATCGGCGTTATTCATCAGCACGAGAACTGGGTGACGAGTTGCAACGTTTCCTCGATGGAGACCCAGTTCATGCCACTGGCATCAAAATCGTAGATCATTTGCGCCGAGCCTTACGTCAAAGTCGTCATGACAAACACTTTCACGGTTGGGGCATGGCTTTGATAGTGTTTGGACTTGTGATCTTCGTTTGTCACGCGGGCATTTACATGGTGGCGCAAGGCCATTGGCAGATTTCCTACTACGTGCCTCGAAGCGTCATGTTCATTGCCCTGTTTATAATTTTTTGGCGCTATCGGCGTCATTCACTATTGCCTACGAATTCGGCAGAGCGGTTGGTTTGGGTCGTCTGGATCGGTTATTTGTTGGCACTTTGGTCATTAAACGCAGCGCGATATGCGCTGGGGCATGATCACCAGGAAATTTATGCATCATCAGCCACACTAGCCGGGCTTGGGTTTATAGTCATGGGCTGCCATGTTTGGGGAGGCGGATATGTGGTCGGCGCTGCCTTTTTGATTTCGGCTCCGTTTCTCGCCATATTTCAGGATATTGCTCCGCTGGTATTTGGAGGAATTTGGGCTGTTGCACTGGGGAGCTTCGGATTTCACTATTTGAATCGGCGCTCGACATAACAAGAGTGTGCAACCTGTTTCGATGACGACCATCATCGTTCACTTTTTTGATTTTGATTTACGCTTCGATTGAGGCATGCTTTTATCTTTTCCTTGTTTGGATTTTTCAATTGCCGAGGCTATTTGGGCAATCAACTTGTCGAGCCCGATGTTTCCATCGCGATTCGCTTGAACAGCAATTGTCAAACCGCTCGACGAATAATGCGTCACATCCGAGCGGTAAGCGGACCACAAACCAGCATGGCCAAACCGTTTGGTTTTTCCGTTTTCATACACAAACAACCCGTAGCCATACCGCCATTTCAATTTTGGGTTCTGCCATTCGCCTTTGAGCATCAATTCCAAAGTTTTGGGTTTGACCACTTTTCCTTCAGCAAGAGCGCCAAAAAACTTTACCAACATCGTCGGCGTCGTGACCAGACCGCCACCTGTCCATTCGTTAGACGGGTCAATCTTCATGCGCCCATCCTTTTTCAAATTTCGTCCGACTCCACCCCAATAGCCGGGCACAATGTCCTCAAGTAATGCCTTGTTCTGCGGTCGAATGCCATCCAGTTTCAGCGGATCGAGAATTCGCTTTTGAACCAAATCGTAGTATTTTTTCCCGCTGGCCTTTTCGATCGCAAGGCCGAGAATCAAATAACCGGTGTCGGAATAGTGATACCCTTTGCCAACATCAAATGGCGGCTTTTCTTTCTCGTCGCCAATTGAAAATTCAATCAGTTCGTCTGGATCGAATTTGGCCGTACCATGGCGAATAGCGCGTGTTATCATCGCCATTCGATACTGGCCGCTTCGCGGATAATCGGGAATGCCGCTCGAATGGGAGAGCAAGTGACGCACTTTGATGTGTTTCGCATTGGGGAGCCGCGAATACCATTTGGTTTTGCTGAACCATTTAGACAACGGGTCGTCGAGTGACAACGTGCCGTCTTCGACCAACATCATCGCCAAAGCGGCAACAAAAGTTTTTCCTGTACTGCCACCAGGCATTCCGACAATATTGTTCAACGGTTTTTTCGCTTCCGTGTCACCCAATCCGACTGCGGCTTTAATGATGTGCCCATCAGGGAATCTGATCGCTGCCCGCAACCCCGGCATTTTTTTGTCGGCACGAGCTTTCTTGAGAATCGCTGTTAGATCTTGTTCCGTGAAGTCTTGTTGTTTTTGTTGCGACCATGTTTTGCCTGGCAAGATGAAGAACGCCACAGCCAAAATCAGTTTCGTCAAAGTCTTCGTTTTAATCACAGTCATCGTTTCAGAAATCGAATTCAGTCGTTGATTTCAAAGGTCATTGGCACACTCGCCTACAGATATTAAGCGTAACGAATCGCAGCCTAAGGCGCGAAAATTATCAAGAAATTGCAATTAAAAAACATGTATTGAATTCGCAACATCGTGTCCATAGAGTTGAAACCGAAGTGGGATTTTTAAAGTTGAAAAGTAGTCCGATTTGAAATTCATTCCGAATGTAAGCAGACAAATTCCCAGGAGTCACAATGCAATCAAATCCAAAATTGACGAAGTTTGCCATTGCGATTGTTTTGAGTTTTGGATTCTTGATCGTGCTGTTGGCACCTTACACGACAGGCGTTCCAATCCATGAATGGATAAGTTTGCTGATTTTGATTCCGCTATTGCTGCACTTGATGCTGGCCTGGCGATGGATCGCAAATGTCACGGTGAAATTCTTCAAACCTCAGCCGATGCGAACACGAATCAATTATGTGTTGGATTGGCTGTTGTTTGTTTTAGTTACCACGGCGACCGTCTCCGGTATTTTGATTTCCGAAGCAGCGCTGCCAAGCCTTGGGATTCAAACCAATATTGATCACTTTTGGATACCGGTTCACGCAATCGCTTCGCGCCTTTTAGTAATGGCCATTGGAATTCATATTGCAATGCACTTGGGTTGGATCGTTAGTGTTTTCAAAGGGCGTTTAGCAATCATTGAAGGCAAACGTGAAAAAAATTCTGGTAGTGACACGCGGGCATCTGTTGTCAGTGAAGTAAAGTCTTACGCCGCACCGTTGGTTTGCATAACGCTCGCTGCTGGGGTGATTGCGGTTGTGTTGCTTTTATTTACCCAAGCACCGTTTGCCGACGCATGGCGAATCGCGGGCGTTGAGGCTTCGGAAGCAGCGCGGGCCAGACCCAAAGGATTGAACACGACGATGACCGACCTGAGTTGGCTGACAATACTCATGGGTTTGCCTACGTCGTTGACACTGTTTGTGCTGTATTTTGGCAAGCGAAAATCCAAAACAGCGGCAGAATAATTCAAAGCGAAACGGTAAGGACGGAACTTTAAGTCGTGGGAGTTCAAATACTATTGACGCGATTTTTTTTTCCTTCGCTCAAACAACAATTTGTCCAGCTGTTCTGGTGTTTTGATGATTTTTCCAGTTGTCCAACCCAATTTTTCTGCAAGAGCTTTTGCATCGGCAAAGTTGGATTTGTTAATAAACCCTTTGATCCACGTTGTCGACGAAAGTTGGTCATGTTTCTTTAGAATTACGTAATTTTCGGCATACTCACCAACGGTTTTTACTAACCGCAACTCGGGAGTGCGAAACTTGCCCAGAGGTGACGATTGCACGTTGAATGCCAGTGGTTTGTTTCCCAGACGCGTATGCACCGATTCCAAGATTTTGGTGATGGAGGAAACCCCTTTCTGTGTTCGGATCTCGTGGTGCAACACAATTTGCGCCATGCGATCACCATATTTCTCGCTTAGCTTTTTGGCACAACGTATCCCTTGTCTGACCGTGTGAGCATAACCAATGTGGACCAGTACCTTTTGCTTTCCGGCGTTCACTGTTTGATCGATGATTTTCTCCATGTGCTGTTCGCGCTCGACTAACATCTTGAAGCGATTTTGCCGACTGGCCGTCATATATTTGAGTTGGCTCCAATCACTGTCAATTCCCACAATCAAGAACGGCGGCTCGTTTTTTTTCAGTTGCTGATTGACTCGCCAAGCCTCTCTGACGATATCGAGATATTCTTTCTCGCCCCACGTTGGCCAAGGTCCTTTTCGGAATAAATCTTTTGCTCCGTTTTCATCAAAGGTATTGCCAACCACAATTTTTTTCAGCTGATCGTTGAATCTTGAGGGTGTAAATTCACTGCACAGTCGTTTCACACCGGCATCGTCGAGCGGTTTGATCAACGATTTAACGAATTCACAATTCTCACGGACATGGTGAGCCTCCCCCAGAAAAATCAGATCTTTGTTGCGAAAGAGGTCAACAACATGTTTTTTGGGCGATCGGACTTTGATTTTTTCCAGGTGCTTGACGAGTTGTGTCGCAAGTTTTTGTTCCTCATCGCTCAAATTCGTTTGAGATTTTTCTTCCTGTTGTTCGAGTTCCACAATATTTGTTTTGTCTTGAATTTTGTACGGCCGACCGTCGGCAATTATGTTTGGCGGGACAGTCGATACGAAAAAACATTGCGTTACCAACCAGGTCAGGCAGACGATCCAGATTCGCATTTTGGCCTCTTGTAATAGTTGATGTTCCAATCCAGCTCAAATCAGATGATTACCTCTGTCTGCATTTTGCGCGCCAATACGGCAATTCATTTTCAATTGGCAACTGATGCAAAATTCTATCACGCTTCGCACTTACGATTTCCTTGCCGACGATCAATCACTCACAGTGCCAATTTGCACAGTGTGCTGTTCTCACACGCACACCCCAAGTATTTGCAGTGCAGATAATCTTTGAGGTCGCTCCAGATGGAGCTGTTTAATTCTTCCATTTACGTTCGCAATAATGTTGCGTACGCACGAAAGACACAGCTAAAGACGTTTTCAAATGTGTTTGGTTGAAAGTTATATTTGTTGTTTTTTGTAACGCGCACTGGCACTTGACCATAACAAAGAAAGGGCTTCATCGATGATAAAACCCTTTTGCGTATCCGATTCGCAAACAGCTTGTCTTTGACGCAACCTATAAACGAAAATAAGTCAGCATCCTTGAAATGATTTTTCGCATATATTCCTTGGATTCATGAACTTCATCGTCACCAAAAATACTCTTGTATTTCTCAAGCTGCTTTGCATCGAGTTCTTTGATAATTTTTTTTCTTGCGTCTCTCCGCAAATCCTGAACGTACTTCGCCAGTTCGTCTTCGAATTCCCGCTTGATCTTCAAGATTTTATCTTTTTGTCGATGTTCGATTTCCAGTTTTTTGCCAAGTCGACCACGAGTCAGAGCATCAACAAGTCCGTTGATATCAATTTCCATCCTCGCTTTTAAAAATTGAAAACGCTTGGTTTGGTGTGGAAGCAATTTGCTTCTGGATTGATCAACTTTTGCTTTGGCGGCACCAAGGCCTTTAACAAGCTCCGCTTCATCCAAATCACCAATTCCAAATTGAAAAATGACTTTTGCAGAATCTTGCCTATATTGTCTGTTGATATGCTTAAAGAGCGATTTTTGATTGTCATCCAGCTCAACATCTTTGTTAAAGTAGCGAGCCAGATTCGACAAAAAATCAACATCTCCCAAAGTCTCGGCAAGATCCGCCAAAACTTGGTCGGGTAACTTAACCTTGAGTGATTTTCGCGTTGGCGGGCCTTTTGGCCCTTGCGGGCCAGTTTGAGCATGCATTACGTGGACAACGGTTTTTCCATCTGCGTCTTTTGTAAATCCCGCCAAGCTGTATTGCTCAACAAAGTCCTGAGAATTTGCCACATTCAAAAAAAGAGGCAGTATTAAAGCGCAAACATAGAGCTTTTTATGCATTTGTTTTCTCCTTTAAACAGCTTTGTTGACTAACTTGGGCCGCCACCAGATGGTGGTGCAACATGCGTACTCACAACTGTCGCGGTAAATGCTTTCCAGTTTCCTGCTGCGTCGTAAAGATCAACAACAACAGTGTACGACGCCTGAGTGGGTCGATATCAATCTCGGCGTACGTTTCAGGGACAGGCAAATCGAAGTCAATATCGTTTGGATTGTTCGCCCAGTGTTCTGTGATTTTACTGCTGAGTCTGTTGTCAACATCTTCAGTCAACTCACCGGTGTATGTCATTGAGCCACTATCGAGAACCTTTGCTGTTGCACTCCCGGTTTCATCAGTGGGTAGCTCGACGTCATACTTGATCCAGATGCTGTCATAAAGTTTTCCGTCTTCGCTAAATCGAGTTGCATAACAATCTGGGAGTTTAAACGAAACACCATAAGTGTTTTGCGCGATGCAATCGGTATCGGCACAAAGCAAAAAAACAAAAGTCCCAGAGAACATCCAAGTTAGATAAGTCATGATTTGCCATCTCATAAATGTGAAAAGTGAAACGAATGTTTGCCAAGCAAATGAGATTTACGCTTGGCATTTGGAAAAGTATGTGACGAGGAGCTCGATTCTATGGGATGCGATGTGAATGTCAATTGATCAGCAGCAGATTGGCGCCACCACAACAAGCCGTCACAACACCATCGACTTGCTTGAATCTGGAGCGACTCGAACGGACGTTAAGACTATTTTCCAACCTTCTTGGCGAACAGTGCTGTGGTCGCGAGCCACTTGTTCCCTTTGTCCTTGACGAACAGCAAACGATTGTTGGGATGTTTTAATGGTTGAACGAATACAACATCAATCTGACGATCTGCAATTTTGATTTTTTTTAATTTCCTGGGCGTGCGGAATATCGTTGGCAAGAACTCATCATTTGAAATCGACTTGAGGCCGTCGAGAAAAAGTGATTTTTCGTTGTAGATATGCTTTTTGATTTTTTTCCAGGCGTCCCCAAATGTCCCTTCGGCGGTTTCCATCGAATACGTCGAATCATACAGCCTGGCAGCATCAATGTTTTGCTCGACAACGCCGCGTAGCTTACTGCTTTTTATCACGCCTTTGCCGTAAAGCAATTCAAACACGATGGCGCTTTTGAATTCATCGGTCGAATTTTTGTAAATGTATTCCCAATCGGTCTGTTCAATCGCTCCCAAGAATGCGTAAACAGCCGTTTTGGCCGATTCATCAGCCTGTTGAGACGGAGCAGCCGTTGAAATGTTTGAGACAGTGGTTGGGTCAAAGAAATACTTAAAACGATTGTCAGCAAACAACTAAACATGAGTCCAATCCCAAGACGTTATTCATTTTTCAGACGCAATTGCATGCGTTTGAGCGCCTCGACCTGAATCTCCGACAGGATTTTGGGTGGCTTGGCCTGGAAGTTGCGGAGATGGTTTCTCGCGTTGTTGTAAATGGATGTGTTTTGTGTCGGCTTTTTGTAGGTGGTCTCAAGCCACTTTTTGACCGGTTCCCGTTGGTTTTCGGTCAGCAACAATTCGTCCGTCAAAAAAACAAGCATCAAATCGATGGTCGATTGACGTTGGCGGCGGTCGATTTCGTTGTAGTATTTTTTGATGTCTTCGTTGGAGATCCCCGACAGCGCTTTGCGCCACGGCTTGCTTTTACGCAAATTGATTTCGACCGTGCTATTTAACGACGAACCTCCTGATGGTCCGGAAATCCAAATCCACTGCCTGACTCTGGAAACCGTAATATTGATGGGTATTTTTTCGGTGTTGGCAACGATCCTGACCAACCGCCCGTTGACTGTAAATGATTCAACGTCCTTAAAGCTCTTGACTTTTCGAGTCAGAACGTTTTCGATTCGATTTTCCTGACATCCTTTGAGTTGTTTTTCGGCAAATTCTGCAGCCAATTTGTCAAGATTTTCAATCGTTTGCTTGTCGAGCTCAAAATGTTTTTGATAGTCTCGAATCGCCAAATCAAATTCGTTTTTGAACAGCGATCGTATTTCCTTTTGAACCTCCTCGATCATTTTCTGTTTGATCGCATCAGCGTCCGGCGATTTTTTTTCTTGTCCGCAAACGGTGTTGGCCAATGCAACAAGCAACCAACAGAAAACGATTCGATTGAGCATTGGTTTACCACCCTAACGGATAACGACTGTTTTTCAGTTGCCGCCAAGTTTGTTTTTGAGTTTTATTCAGGAATTTTGGAGTAGCCTTGATCAACTGGTTGGCATTCACCTGACGTTTTATCTCGTCGAGCAATGGTTGATTTCCCACATCGTCGACTCGCTTGAGTAACCAACCTTTCATCGTTATTTCTTGTTGTTTGTCCAAATGTAGGCGTTCGGAAAAAACAATCAGCAAGGCGTTGATCAAGTCGCGTTTTCTGTTCTGCTCAGCCCGGTTTTCAACTTCTTCCATCTGAGCGTCGGAGAGCATCGTCAGACTTTTTCGCCAGTTCCGCGATTGGCTGATGTCAAACGGAACTGCATCGGCGCTTCGAAATCCGCGTCCAGATCCCGAGTTGGCTCGCCGAACCATGATGTTTAGCCAAGTTGCGTTCTGACGAAAAACTAAATGAATTTCTGCAAATGCAGCACCTTTTTGGGGTTTATCATCGAAAGTGAACTCGGTTCCATTGACGGAAAATTTTTCACCGTCAATTTCCCCGATCAACGGTCTGAGATTTGACTTCAGACGTTTTTCGAATGTTACCGCGTGCTTTGCCGCTTCTCCTTTAACGAGAACTTTAGCCTTGCGCATGCTTTGTTCGTCGAGATTATAATACCGCCGCAAAAAATCGACTTGGAGGTTGGCTTCGTTTTTGCACATGCGACGCAATTCGGCATTTGCTTTCTCAAAGATGATGTCGAATTTGGCTTCAGTATCCAAATTTTTGTCGGCCTGATCTTCTTGTTTGTCTTGTAACATCGGCGCAGCGACCGACCAAGACGGTGTTATCAGCAAACCGAAACTAAGCAGTGTGCCGAACAAAGAGGTAGAGAAAGAAATAGTCATTGATTCGCCAATCGACCTGGAACAATTTCAAATTCCATCGTAGCACTTTTATCGCTGGAAACCAAATATTGTTGAGGTTTTTCGGCCGATTTGATGGAACGAAAAATTATTCAAGTTTTTTCGTTTATCGCGACGCTGTTGTTAGAGAGACGATGTTAACAAATGACAACGGTTTGTCGTGCTGATTGAATCGGTCAATTGATTTCAATGCAGAT
Organism: Pirellulaceae bacterium; assembly: GCA_028280445.1. Classification (GTDB taxonomy): domain Bacteria; phylum Planctomycetota; class Planctomycetia; order Pirellulales; family Pirellulaceae; genus JANQLU01. The sequence continues at coordinate 22,439 of JANQLU010000132.1, forward strand.
CAGTTCCGGCTCCAATCGTTTGACACGTCCAAACGGCATCAAGTGATTTTTCCACCATTCGATACTTTGCGTGGTCAAATGAAGTGGGTGGCCGGCAATTTCTTTCCATTGTCGGGTGGCGTCTTCGCGCTCGGCGATTTTCAAAAACACAAAACGCCTGGCAACACGACAGGCTTCAGCACAAGCTTTCGGGCCATCTTCCGGAGCGAGATGCTCAAACACGTCCGCCGAAACCACGGCGTCGAACTCCCCATCCTCGAATGGCAACTGTGTGGCGCAACCGCAATAAAGATTTTTGCGGCCATGACGTTTCCCTTTTTCAATGGCAATTTGTGAGATGTCGATGCCGCAAGCATCAATGCCACGTTGCTGAAATAACTCGACACTGGCACCCGCCGAACAACCGATATCTAAAACGGACGCGGGGTTGAGTGTTTTGATTATCCAATCGATATGTTCGGCGATATGTGACGTGTGATCTTCGTCTTCGTGATAGCCGTGGTTTCTCAACGAATCGTACAAGCCCGCATAGTCAACGGTGCCGCGCGCATTTGAAAGCGCCGAGTTTTTGCTGACAAACTCAAAATCAAATCCTAGCCAACGGAGTATGCGCTCGCTGTCTTTACGTATCAGATCGTGTCGTCCACCGCCTAACGGTACTTCCATATTGAGGCTCGCCGCGTAATCGCCTTGTCCTTCGAATCCAACAAGTTTGATTGTTTTGGCATCGAGACATTGACAAAAATGAATTGCCGAATGGACCGTGCCCGTTTTTCCAATCAGTTTGCCCGATTGAATTAGCTCGAGCGATTGGTGTTTGCCGATCTCACCGACCAGATCGTGTTTATCATAAATCGCGATTTGCTCGGCAGGGATACCACACTGGACCGCAAATTCGGCACGGCTAGGTTCAAGAATCGCTACACAGTTTTCAGGAAAATCGTTTGCAACATTCTTGATCGGCGTTTCATCATGCGCAAAGAAAAATGTCGGATTTTCAACGAGTTGAACGCTTTCATTGATGCACACCTTGATCCGACCGACCTGAGATTTGTCGTGCGTTTCGAGCGATGGGCCTTTGCCAAAGATCCAGACCTGGTCAGCCTGTTCGAAATCGACGTCTTGAATTTTTCTCAATGAACTGCAATCGACAGACATATTGCTAAACGCTTGCCGTAACAGGTGAATGGTGTGGGTTTCGGAAAATGTTCAACTCGATTGCCTCGGTCCTGGTTGGCGATGGAGCGAGACTAAACGTAACTTGGCGTGAGAATTCGGGCTGCACGGACACCAATTCAATCATTTGTCGAATGTCGTCATCGGACATGAATACGTCAGGTGTTATTTCGAATAACCAGTCCGCAATCGCAAAGTCGGCAATCGATTGTTCTCCAACGTCTGCCAAGGAGATGACTTCGATACCATATTCGTTGGCAATCGCAACAGTTTCATCAGTCGAATCATCATCGAAAACAATGATCTCTTTGATGTCAGGTAAATATCGCGAAATGCAATTGGCAATGTTGTGTTCATCGTTTTTGGTTTTAATACAAATGGCCAGATTCGCGCCGCTGTTTTGCTCGATCCAAGATGTGTTCGCTAGCTGACTGGATTCGGAATCGACTAGTTTGTCAATCCTGTCTTTGACGAGCTCAAATGACTGATGCCAAGTCCAGTTTTGCGCAACATCGTTCGATGCGTTGTTACCAAGTTGTTTTAGTTCTTCGCGATTTTCGTAAGCCCACCGCATTTTCGCGCGAAGCTCGTCGATATCCACGTCGAGTTCCAGCGGCGGACCGGCCAGCGGCCATTCATGTGACGTTTCGACCGGTGTTCCATCAATGAGCAAACCTGTTTCTGGCGTCACAAAATCATCGGACGCGCCGTTGGTCGGAACAATCGGGGTGACACCGCATGCCATGGCCTCAAGGATTGGCAATCCAAATCCTTCGCCGCGATAGGGAAAGGCCAGACAGTCGCAAGCGGCATATAAACTGGCGAGCTGCCCAGGTGTCCACTGATCATCAAAATATATTATCTCAGGAGATTCGTCCTTGGCCTGCGAATCGAGAATTGCTTGTTGGTAATTGCCAAAGCGATAAAAAGTTTTCGTTCCAAGATCTTTGACGACCAGCGAAACATCGTCAGCGTCTGAAAACTCGGCGAGATACGCCTCAAGTAACCGATCAAACCCTTTTCTAGCAATCGTGCCGCCAACGAATACAAATTTAAAAGCTCTTTCAGTGGGCAAAATTCGCGCAGGAACGTCTGGGTTGAACACCGACGGATCGATACCCCAAGGAATCACAAATATTTTTTCTTGCGGTATGCCGCTTTTGATATAAACGTTTCGCACGTAATGGGACGGCGCCCAGATTTCGTCAACCTGTTCTGCCAACGGCTGCAACCATGCGATTGGCAAATGACCAAATTCCCAAGGTTGAATATGCACCCATTTGCCTGTTGCAGGTTTTTCCCAATTGGGCGGAAACGAATGCCGAATGGTGACAGCCGCATGTTGTTCTGAGTGCGCCCCGATATAACGCGTGATCTTGCCAACGTTTTGGCCGTCGCGATCGGAGACGGGATTGTAGTACTTTCGATCGATCGAAAAGTTCACGAAGCCGTCGTCTGCAAACATCGATGCGAATTGTTCGTTAATATTGGCAAAACTGTGATTGGCAAACAATTCGCCTTCGAGAACAAGTTTTGGTTTACTCGCTTCAGTGGTTTGATGAGCAGCGTTCGATTGAATAAAACGTTGCTTGGCTGCTTCGATTGCCGTTTCCCAAAAAGCGCGTCCGTTTTGAATTCCAAAATTTTCGTGTATGTGCTGGCTGGCCACTTTGCCCAAACGCGTTCTGAATTCTTCATCGTCAAATATTTTTTTCATCGACTTGGCTAATTGTTCGACATCTGGTTCCCACCAACAGTGTCCACGATAAGGCGGGATTTCTTGCCAGGCATTTTCAGGGACGGGAACCACTGTCGCATCGATCAATTCACTGTTGTCCGAGTTCATAAAATCGATATTGCCGGATGCGTTTGTACCAATGGTCGCGACACCGCAGGACATGGCTTCCATGTAGGGTCTCCCCCACCCTTCTCCTCGACTGGGCAGCACAAATGCATCGGCTGTTCGGTAAAGGCTCGCCATTTCGTTGGCCGAAAGAAATTCATCAAGGAAATAAATGTCATTTCGGTCCGCCAGGTTTTGTCCAATCGTCTGCAGATACTGATTCGCTTGGGCTCGAACATGTTCGATCGTGTGGCCGTGCATCCGAGAAACTTTCAGAAGCAATCCCACCGGATCGTCGCTTGAGAAAGTCTCGCAGTATGCTTTTAACAACAGATCCCAGCCTTTGCGAATTTGCCAATCAAAAACAGACAGGAACACAAATTTGTTTTCAAGTTCGGCCGGCAACGGAAACTTGTCGCCGTCAGGTTGATAAAGCTGAGTATCAATAAAACTTGGAACCCGTCTCATTTTTTCAGGTGCAACACCGCTGCGACGAAACGACAATTCGTTTTGCTTTGAAATCACCCACACCTCGTCAAACGATTCAATTCGCGAAAGCCATTCGTCGGGAATGCGATCGGTTTCAAACGTTGTGCGCAACACATTCAATGTTGCCGATCGATCGGGTTCGACAAGCGTGGGAATACAATTGGTGATGACGATGTTGGTGTCGGCGCGTTTGCAACGACTTAGCGCGCGAAACAGTGATCGATCCTCTGTTGAGATTTCACATTTCGTATCGTTCCAAGCGATATTTTCCAAGGAAACGTGCAAATCGGTTTGGCTCAATGCTTTAGCAATACAACGGCCTTCGTCGGCGTATCCGCTGGGATCCCAAATGGGTGAACGCCAAACGATACCATCAGGGAGGCGAAACTCCGTGCTTCGAAGTCGCTCGAGTTCTTGATCGATGACCGCAAAAACTTCAGACAACGATTCGGGGTAGAGTAAAGCGCCTGGTTCGGTTGCCTGCGGGTTTTTGTCCAACAGTTTGGCGTGGGAAACCCAGCGGTATTGGCCGGATAACCAGGCCAGTATCCAGCCATGCCGTCCGTCCAAATTTCCTTGATTTCGCTCGTAATACATCCATAAATCGTGAATCATGTGAGCGACGCCGTTGCGCCAATCGATGGACTGGTTGGAATGGGCCAGTTGCGACGCCTCGGTCGAGGTATATCGATTAAATTTCTCGATGTAATGTTCGACGGATGAGTAACTGAAATGATCGATGCCCAAATTGGGGTCTGGTGGAATTCTGATTTCGCGACCATTGAGTTCTACGCCGCCGTGCAGTCGCTCGGAAAATTTGAAATAACCTTTCTTGAGTACGCGGGGCATCGTGTATCCGGGCCACCAACCGCTATGTTGGATCCATTTCCCGGCAAAATAAGTTTTAAACGGAATGTTGATCGCTTCAAACGAATCACCTTGTTTGGTAATCAACTCGTTTACCGCAGCCGCCGTTTGTTCCGACACGCGCTCGTCAGCGTCGACAAACCAGAGCCATTCATTGTTGCTGTGCTCGATTGCCATGTTTCGCACCGGATCGAAATTGGCAACGAGTGAATGATGCAGCACGAGATCGACACGATCGTTGACCAATGAAACCGTGTCATCCGAACTGTCCATGTCAATCAAAATCAATTGAGACACATGCGGACGAATCGCGTTGACGCATTCCACAATGTTCTCTGATTCGTTTCGCGCTAAGATTACTCCGGTGATCATTGGGCATCCAAGTTCAAGAAAAAAATTTTTGATGTTGGGTATCCTTCTATTGTTCAAATAACAAACCGTTTCGCAAACAATTTCGAGGCCACTGCAATCATGCCAAGGTTTTCTGAACTATTGCGCGAACATGCAAACTATCCGCTCAACCGAGGCGCTGTTGGGGAAGCAAATGGAGTTGGGGAAGCATCCATTAGCGGCAACCCACCTTACGTAACCATCTATTTGGTGATCGAAGCCGACGTTGTGAACAAAGCGGGTTTTGAAGCAGACGGTTGTGGAGTCACAACGGCCGCGTGTTCGTCATTAACTGAATTGATCGAAAACAAAACGATTTCTTTTTGTCGGAAATTGAGCCCCAATGATGTCGCTCAGTCGCTCGATGGAATACCCGTCGACAAAATGCACTGCGCGCAGATTGTCGTTGGAGCATTGAACAACGCAATCGATAATTACGAGGGGAAAAAGTAATGAAACTATCTGTTTGCATGATTGTCCGCGATAACGAGGACATCATTCGTCCATGTTTGGAAAGTATTCGCCCATGGGTCGATGAGATGATCGTTGTCGATACGGGGTCCGATGATCGCACGCCCCAAATCGCCGAGGAATACGGTGCCCAGTTGTTTCATTTTCCCTGGTGTGACGATTTTTCGGCGGCGCGCAATGTGTCTCTCGAAAAAGCTTCTGGGGAATGGTTGTTCTGGATGGACTCCGATGACACGATTTCAGCTGAATGCGGGCAACGATTGCGAGCACTGGCGGACGGCGAGCATTTACCCAACGTTTTGGGCTATATCATGCAAGTTCATTGTCCCGGCGGTAATGATGCTGGCATCCGCGAACACACGGTGGTTGACCATGTAAAATTATTTCGGAATCGACCGGACATTCGGTTCGAAGGCCGCATTCACGAACAAGTGCTAATGCCAATCCGCAGGCTCGGTGGTGAAATTGCGTGGACTGATATCTATGTGACACATTCGGGGTCCGATCGATCGGAGGAGGCTCAAAAGAGAAAAATTTCCAGGGACTTGCGCATTTTGCAAAAAGATCTGGAAGAAAGACCGAGTCATCCGTTTGTCCTGTTTAATTTTGCCATGACGCATGCCGAGTCTGACAATTTCGAAGAGGCAATCCAGTGGTGTCAAAAATGTCTCGAGCATTCTCAATTGCATGAGTCGCATGTGCCAAAGACGTATGCTTATCTCGCCAATTGCTATTTGCAACTTGAGCAAAACGAAAGTGCTTTGGAAATTTGTCGGCAAGCGCGAAAGCATTTTCCAACAGACCCGGAGTTGTTGTTTCGCGAAGCGATGTCGTGGCAGTCGCTCGACAAACATGCCGAAGCTATTCGTTGTTATCAAACAATTTTGTCACTCCCCAAAGAAAACAAATTAAAAAGTACGGATCCGGGAATCACAGGATTTAAATGTCGGTTTAACCTCGGCGTCGCTTTTCGAGATGCAAAAATGGATCGTCATGCCGAGCGGGCCTGGCGTCAAGTTTTAGATGAACGCCCTGGGTATTTGCCTGCGATTCGAGCACTGGGAGAACTTTGGAAATCGGGTGGCAAAAACCTGACGTCGAAAATCGAAGCGCGAAAACTTCGAGACAATGACTTGACGACACTCGATGGTGTGTTGTTAGAAGCGCAAATCGAACAATCTTGCGGAAATATTGTCGTGGCCAATCAGTTGTATAAACAATCGTTTGCCATGGCGCCTAACGATAGTTTTGTGCTCGAAAAATGTTGCCATTTCTTTTTTGAGAATGGCGATCAAGATACCTGTGCCGATTTACTGGAGCGATTGATTGACTGTGATCAAAACAACGCGGCCGCGTATCACAACCTGGCATCGATTCGTTTGCAACAAAACCAACATGAGTCGGCTATTAATTTGTTGCGCAAATCACTTGAGATTCGTCCAAACTATTCGCCAACGTTATCGCTTTTAGCACGTGCACAACAAAGATAATGTCCACATTCAACAAAAACTCGATCGACTATCAATCGCTGTACGACCAACTCCGGCAGCGCGGTTATCAGGCTGACAGAGACGATACCAGTCACATCAGGCCTTACGCATCCTGGATCAAACGCCATCTGACATACTGTTCGGTGTTGGATATTGGCTGCGGATCAGGAGGCAGTTTTCGACTCCTGGGTGGAAAACATCAAACGGTTTCCGGCGTCGATGTATCGCATCTGGCGGTTCAAAAAGGAACCGCACTCGGTCGCAATGTTGTACAAGCGTCGGTGACAGATCTGCCGTTTACCGACAATTGTTTTGATCTGGTTGTTTCATCGGATGTGTTTGAACATCTGCACCAATCCGATGTCGATACGGCGGTTCACGAAGCAGTACGCGTGTCTAACCAATTCGTTTTTATGAAGATCGCGACGCGCGTTGACGCTATCAAAAAATGGAAACGGCTGGCGGGGCATCCGCTGCATTTAACAATTAATCCGATCCAATGGTGGATCCAACGTTTTGAAAGGTGGGGGGAAGTTTTTTGGCAAGACGACCACGCTTTTGCTTTGAAGAAAAAGCAAGACAGCGGTGATTGATGACGGAAATTTCGTCATCGATTTTTGGTGAACGTGCCACAAGTATCGGTAACGGAAATCGTAAGTGCGAAGCCTGAGCGCGAACCGGAAAAAAGTAGGGCCGGTTCCCACCGGCCAATCCATTTAACCGGCCGGTAGGAACCGGCCCTACTTCCCGAAATCATAACCCGACGCGTAAGCGAGGGACCGAAAACAACATTGATGTTTAGTTAAACGTGGTCCCTCGCTTACGCTTCGGGTTTCGATTTTTGGTTTCAAGAACCTCCTTCAGACACAAATAATCGTTTTCAAATTAGTATCACACAGGACAAAAAAAATGATTCAAACAAATTCAATCCAAGAACATCTCGTGGAGAGCGTTTTCCAAAGTACACTCGTCGAAGAGCCGTTTCCCCATATTCGAATTACCAACTGTTTTGCTGAGGAAACATACGAAGCGATGCTTGAGCAGCTGCCTGCAGAGTCACATTATCAATTCTTGATGCATCGAGATGCCCAGCGTGCCGACGGAACCAGCACACGTCGTTTGTTTGAGTTGACGAAAAGCAACCTTCGAGATCTACCACCGGAGCAGTTGGAGATTTGGGCGCCAATTTCGCAAGCGCTGACAAGCCGGGAAATGCAAGCGGCGATTTATTCCAAACTAGGTGATGAGCTTGCCAGTCGTTTTGAGATATCAAAACCCGAAGTCGACAAAATTGTCAGCGTTCCAAAACCGGCACTTTGTCGAGATGTCGAGGGTTATCGCATTGCACCACACTGTGACACCATGCGCAAAATTGTGACGTTGCAATTTTATTTACCCGAGGCTGACGCTCAGTCCGACCTTGGAACGATGCTTTACGAACGTCGAGATGACGAATTTATTTGTGTGAAGACGATTCCATTCGAGAAAAATTCAGCTTACGCATTTGTTCCTCACAAACGCAGCTGGCATGGTAGAGAAACATTGAGGTCAAACGACGGAATTCGTAATACTCTGCTGTCGATTTACTTTGACGAAAGCGCCGGTTACTGATGATGCGTTTTTCTACATCATGTTCGCCAGTGCGATGCCACAAAACCTGCCTGATCGAAAAGAGATTTATTGGACAGGATGAACATGATTGACAGGATATAGAGCGCCATCCTGTTAATCATGTTTATCCTGTCTGATTGAAACAGCCAAGTTTCGAAATTTGCTGACCGGACTCAAATCATTAACCGGTGTGCCAAATAAATTGTGTATTCGTACGTGCGTTAGCACGCTGATCGTCGGTTTCAAGCTATATTAGCAAGAGCAAAGTTGCCATGGATTAAAGCGGGTCGCATGATCTAACAGGTTGAGCATCATGCCGTGGCAATCTCGCGTTTGGTTGGCCCTCGAACCGGGGTGAAGTGTTGGATCCTCGAACAAAGTTGAGCCGCGCAATTTGAGTCAAGTTTGTCGAAAGTTGGGAGTTACCGATGAGCCGAAACACATTACCGTTCGTCGTCGTTGCAATCTCGTTGTATTGCGTTGGAGCCAGTAGCGCACAAACGCAGGCCCAAAAACTTGTTGGAGTGTGGAATGTTGATGCGCAACAGACTGTGGCGGAACGAGAAAAAATGACTGAGATCAAACTCAGCGCGGATGAGCGGCGAGCGATGATCTCGGTATTTGCGGGCGTCAACATGACATTTTTTAAAGACGGTGCCGTGGCGCAAGAGTTCGACGGAGTGAAACATCAAGGTGTCTATCGTGTTTTGAAATCAGATCAACCTGAGAAAAATAAATTGACCGTCGAGTTTTCGTTTAAAGGCCAAGATGGTGGCAGCGACAGCAAGTATCAGCGTTTGATCGAAATTCGGCCTAATGGTTCGATCTGGATGCGGGAAAGCAAAGATTCATTGCCGATCGTTTTTGCAAAAAATAAACGCAAGATTGGCGACATTGGCACACCGATGATTCCCCAATCGCCACTTGAGTTTGGTGTCGCCAAACTGGGCGACAAGCCGGGAACGATTGTTGTCACCGCGATGTTCCCTCAAGAAACCAAAATGAAAATCCCTGTTTATGAAAAAGTGCCGATTGTCAAAGACAACAAAGTGATCGGGTATGAGTCAAAAAAAACGGGCGAAACCGATGCTGTCCAGACAAAATTTGTTGAGACGTCAAAAAGCCTCGTCGTTGGGCGAGATTGCCAGGTGTACCGATTGGCGACACAGGGCAACAAACATGAAATGGTGTCGCTAAAATCACCGGAACAGCTGCAAGCACTAAAAAATCGATCGTCGGTCGTCATTTTGGGCAAACAACAGAATCTTCATAAGATTCACAAAAATTCGTTGCGACAGGATACGATTCTCATCCGTTTAAAAAATCGCGAGGCTGTTTACAAATTAATGAAAAACAATAGTCGTTGAACAACTCCCTTTTGTTAGGTCTCCCCAGTTGCATGGCCGTTGCTGCGGCAAGTGGACTTGAAAAATTTGATTGGCCAGCAAGATGCGGTAAAAATTGATGTGTCGGCATCGTCAAATAACGTGGTCTAGCGACGGTTGGTCTGGTGAACAAAACAAACAGCAGCTCGAGTGTGGGGCAACTCGAAAAACCGGCGCCGCAGTTTGATCGAACTCACGGTCCGCTCGTTTTTGCACCCAACCTGACTCCACTTTATATGGGCGACATGTACTTGGGAGCTACTGCTTTTTTGATCTGTAGCGGGCCGTCGTTAGATCAACATGATCTCACCAAACTCAGCCAACGCGGCATTCTCAGTTGTTCCGTCAACAACGCCGGCACAGTCTGCAAAACAAATCTTTGGGTTTGTTTTGACGATCCCGGTAATTTTTCAGACGTAATCTGGCGCGATCCATCGATCATGAAATTCGTGGTCTATGGTCGACTCGACAAGACCATTCGAATTCGAAACAAACTTGGGGAGTTGGTTGAAACCGATGAACCAGCATCGGAAATGCCAAATACTTTTGGGTATCGCAGCAATTCGGAATTCGAACCGGCGCGTTGGCTGACCGAAGATACGGCGAATTGCGGACAACATGGAAAAGACCAAGACGAACTGGGGATTATGGGCAGCCGTAGCGTGATGTTGGTCGCAACCAAGATTCTTTACTACCTGGGGATACGTCGAATTTTCCTGCTCGGCTGTGATTTCAACATGAAGTACGGCCAGCGCAGTTATGCATTCGAGCAACATCGTACTCGGGCCAGTGTTCGCGGCAACAACCGAACCTATCGCGCACTCAATGCCAGATTCGAAGCTTTGCAACCCCATTTTGATCAAGCCGGATTCAAAATTTTTAATTGCACTCCCAATAGTGGATTGACTGTTTTTCCATTTGTCGAATATGAGACAGCGATCGAGCAGGCGTTGGAACAGATGCCCAAAAAAATTCAAACCGATGGCATGTACGATATGGGTTGGAGAGAGCGTTCAAGTTCATCGACCGATGGTGGCGAATGATTAACATGGTTATTTCTCATGAATTAAAATTTGTGTTTCTTGGAATCCCGAGAACAGCGAACCGAGCCATGCACCGTGTCTTGTTGAAATTACCTGGCGCATTTCGCGGAGGGTTATTGCATGAGATGGGCATTCCAGAAGCATGTAAATCGTATTTCACGTTTTGTTGCGTTCGAAATCCGTACCGCCGGTTCCTGGCTTATTATCGTTGGCGCGGACAGAATCACCCTTGGGGTGGCGATGCCGTTGGAATGTCGTTTGAGGATTATATTTCGGCGATGGAGCGCGGCGATCTCGGGCCGTGTACCGTACGCGGCCACACTGGTCAAAACCGACTGGATCGGATTATCAAATACGAGGAATTACCCGAGTCGTTTACCAGCCTGCCCTTGGGTGACGGTAGTTTGGATTTAGAACTTCCCAGATGCGGTCAACGGTTGAGCCGACATTGGAAAATGTTTTTCACCGAACATAATGCCGACCGTGTTTATGAATTGTGCAAAACTGATTTTGAAGAGTTTGGCTATTGTCGTCATAGCTGGAAAGAAGAATGACCATTATCAATAGTAGGGCCGGTTCCCACCGGCCAATCTAACTAACCGTCCGGTGGGAACCGGCCCTACGGCGAGCCGCGACGTTATTTCATCGAGTCAACGTAGTATTCGTATTGACCTCCATTGTCTCTGACTTTGAAAGTCGTTCGCGTCACGTTGTTCAGGTTTTTGCCATTGTCGGCAGCGTATTTCGCTTCGAGTTGCGCGAGGATGTTGGTAATTCGCCGAGGATAAAATTGAACAACAACTCTGCCTGACAGATCCTTGATTCCCGCACGTTTGGCCAATTTTTCATCCCATCGTCGCAAACGGGCATTGGAATGTGCAAATCTGACTCGTTTTTCTTTTCGCCGCGTCGTCGTTTGGGAGATCGGGGTTGTCGTCAAATTAGAAATCAGGTCAATCCGGGGTGTGCGGAGACTGACGACTCCGATCTGAATCTGAAAATATGTCAATTGCTGCGCATAAGTTCGCAAGTCAGAACTGGTATACTCAACGGTCCAGCGATCCCACGGCGCGCCTCCTGTACCGCCTTCGCCACCGCCGTCTCGATGCCCGAGCCCAGTTCCTTTACCCATCAGAGCCGCACTTCCGTCAACTTTTTCGAGCCGCCCTTGAATACTGGAAACCGCATCGGTTACCGCTTCCAACGCGTCAGCCAACTGAGGGATTTCGACTTCCGGAAATTCTTCGACCCCGGGTTCCTCGAAATCTTCGGCTTCGCCCTCAGGGGCTTCTTCACCGGGTTTGCCAGGGAATTCCGTAATTGCCACCGCTTCGGTTCGATTCAAGTTAAAAATCGAAAGCAACCAGATTAAAAATCCCAACAACACCATCACGCCAATGATCGCGACCAGTGCCGTCAGCCAAGCGGAGGTTTGTTCGTATGACGAAACCCTGGAGTCGACAACCAGATTAGGCTTCTTGACCAAATTCATATTTTCCTCAGCAAACATCAAAGAGTGAATTCAAAAGTGGATTTCAGAGAGGTGTGTCAGCAATTATTTATTATTTCTGCCTACGATCGAGTAGTTGCCCATTGGGCCGAATGGCGAGATACCATTTTTCCCATTCCTTTTTAGCTGTCAAGAAATCTTCTGGGCTCGGATTTTCCGGCAAGCGGATTGAGTCGATTTTACGACTGATAAATCGCAAACCGTTGTGAGCCTTCATGGCGATCTCAAGATTCGGGTCGCTGACGGCGTAGATCAACGCCGGCACGTTGTCGATGTCGCGACGGTTGGCCAAAAGATGGACACCGACCCAACGCGGACCAACTTTGCGATGCGTGACCAAACCTCGAATCCAAGCGCGCTGTTTGGCTTTGGACGAAGAATCACCTGTCAATGAAATATCTCGAATGGATCTGGCAAAATGAACCAGGGCTTCTTCGTTGACCGGGTTGTCGATCATGTCGATGAGCGTATCAACGTCAATTTCATCTTTGCTGACCAGTTTTCCATTGACGTTGCGCAGCGTACCTAGACCCAAAAATCGAGAGGGCATTAATCGTCCTTTGCGATTTCCCAAGGCCATCAGTTCGGTACTGCGGACCAAAAACAACACGCCAAACGCGGTGTTCAGCGATTGATCTTCTTCGATCAGA
>JANQLU010000041.1 GCA_028280445.1 Pirellulaceae bacterium
ATATGTGATGCCCCAGTGCATGTAGGTTGTGAAAAGGGTGTCAGGAAGTGTCTCTATCCCCTAGAAAGGTACTCAAAAATTGGTTTTACATAAGAACCAGTATTTCACAATGTTGCTAGTATCTCAGGAACAACAGTAGATATGGCAGTGGGACTTGGTACAGTGCTTATTGAGTGCAGCAACATTCCAATTTTGCGCTTGCCATGATTTTACATATTTTGAGTGAAAAAGTTAAAATTTGATATGTCGTGCCCCAGTGCATGTAGGTTGTGAGAAGGGTGTCAGGAAGTGTCTCTGTCCCCTAGAAAGGTACTCAAAAAATGGTTTTACATTACAAGTGGTACTCTACAATGTAGCTAATGTCTCAGGAATGGTGGCAGATATCAAAGTGGGACTTTGCACAGTGACTATTGAGTACAGCAGCATTCAAATATTGTGCTCACCATGATTTCCCACATCTTGAGTGAAAAAAATAAAAATGGCTATATGATGTCCCATATCACATAGGTTATGAAAAGGTTATCGAGAAGTGTCTCTCTCCCACAGAAAGGTACTCAAAAATTGCTTTTATATTAAAAGTGGTACTCCACAATGTTGCTAATAACTCAGGAATGACAATAGATAAGGAAGTGGCATTTGGCACAGTGACTGTTGAGTACGGCAACATTCAAATTTTGTGCTCACCATGATTTCCCACATTTTGAGTGAAAAAATTAAATTTGATATGTGATGCCAGAGTGCATGTAGGTTCAGAAAAGGGTGTTGGGAAGTGTCTCTGTCCCCTAGAAAGGTACTCAAAAAATGGTTTTACATTACAAGTGGTACTCCACAATGTAGCTAATATCTCAGGAATGGTAGCAGATATCAAAGTGGGACTTTGCACAGTGACTATTGAGTACAGCAGGATTCAAATTTTGCACTCACTATGATTTCCCATATTTTGACTGAAAAAATTAAAATCTGATATATGATACCCCAGTGCATGTAGGTTGTGAAATGGGTGTCGGGAAGTGTCTCTGTCCCCTAGAAAGGTACTTGAAAATTGATTTTACATTATAACTGGTACTC
>JANQLU010000066.1 GCA_028280445.1 Pirellulaceae bacterium
TTTTTTGTCACGACACAACAGGTAGACTGCGAAGCTCTGGCAAACTCCAGACCCCATGGAACAACAATTAACGTTTGCTGCACTAGCCGCCGGTAAGAATCTCTAACAAACCGGCGGCTAGCGCCTTGCCGCTCACATCGTGTCTAGCCGATTCGTTAACTGGCAGTTAAAAAAGTAGTCCACAAAAAACGAAACTCTGAATTGGATGACTTCATGCTCGATCTGTATGACAAAATTGCGGAATGCGTCGCCTTTGTGCAAACAAAATGGGATGGGACTCCCAAAGCAGGAATTATTCTAGGTACAGGACTGGGCCCGTTGGTCGAACAAATCGATGTCGAGGCCACAATCGATTACTCTGAAATTCCACATTTCCCACAGTCAACCGCACTGAGCCACAAAGGGAGATTGGTCTGTGGCAAACTTAATGGGTTACCGGTGATGGCGATGGAAGGCCGGTTGCACATGTACGAAGGGTACCCGTTGAAATTGATTACGTTGCCGGTGCGTGTTATGAAAGCGATGGGGGCGGATTTGCTGGTCGTGTCCAACGCTTGTGGCGGGTTGAATCCTAACTACCAGTGCGGGGATATCATGTTGATCGAAGATCAAATCAATTTGATGGGAGACAATCCGTTGATTGGAATCAACGACGACCGGTTGGGGCCACGTTTTCCAGACATGTGCGAACCCTACACATTATCGCTGGTCGATCGAGCGTTGGCCGTTGCCAGACGCGAAGACATCGTGGCGCACAAAGGTGTGTTTGTGGCGGTTGCAGGTCCCAATTTGGAGACGCGGGCCGAGTATCGTTTTCTCCGCGCCATCGGTGCCGACGTCGTGGGCATGTCGACTGTTCCCGAAGTCATCGTGGCGGTCCATGCGTCGATGCGAGTTATTGGTTTTTCAGTGATTACTGATATGTGTTTACCCGACGCATTAAAACCGGCAGACGTCAACGAAATTGTTGCCATCGCCAACGAAGCCGCACCACGACTTACGAAATTGGTCATCGGCGTGTTGGCTGACGAGAATTGACCCACGTTATTTTCATTCGTTCGATCGATTTGATTGCAGGAAAAGATTGTTCGACCACTCAACGATTCGCGAACGTGCCTCGGCGGCGGCTGATTTTATTCGCCAGCAGTGGAGTGCCACACCTGAACTCGGAATCGTCTTGGGGACGGGCTCTGGACAGATCGCCGATCGCATCGAGGTTCAGTGTACATTCGATTACGGCGAAATCCCGCATTTCCCTCGCAGCACCGCTTTGGGTCACCGTGGGCGATTGGTTTGCGGAAAACTGTTTGGCGCAGACGTCGTAGCGATGCAAGGACGTTTTCATCCTTACGAAGGCCACGCCTATCACGAAATTATTTTGCCCGTTCCCGTTTTTCATGAATTGGGTATCAAACGGCTGTTTGTCACGAATGCCGTTGGCGGCGTCAATCCAAAATTCAAAAGCGGCGAGTTGATGGTGATCACCAGCCATCTCGATTTGATGTTGTTAACCGGCCAAATGTATCATCATGACGGTTGTGCGGAGCGTCTTTCGTTTCGAACCGATCGAGTCTACGATGCCCAACTCGCGCAAATCGCATTGGCAGTCGGACGTCAAAACGATTTCGTTGTCCACACGGGCAGTTATGCAGGGCTGTTGGGGCCCAATTACGAAACCCGTGCTGAATATCGCATGTTGAGAAAAATTGGTGGCGATGTTGCGGGCATGTCAACGATTCCCGAAGTATCGATGGCGGCGTTGTACAACATTCCAACCCTCGCCATTTCCGTGGTGACCAACGTCGCCAAACCGGATATTCTGGAGGCCACCAGTGGTCAAGAAGTGATCGATGCCGCTTTGGTTGCCGAACCTCATTTGTTGGCGATTGTTGCAGCGTTGGTTTAATAGCTGGTCGAGTCGGGTCTGTTGTGCAGATGTAAACGCACGAGTGTTCCGACGATGATGTCGACCATTGTAAATCGTCGAGTTTGTTGTGTGCCGTGCCCGGAGTAGTGTCGATTAACTGTGAGCGGCAAGGCGCTACCCGCCGGTGAACCCTCGAATACCGGCGGCTAGCGCCTTCCCGCTCACAATTAAGCTACCTGGTCTTGCTGACAGGAAATTGTGTTTTATTGGGAAAACCCCCTCAGGATTTCTGTCACATTGGCACTGATGTGCTTTAGATCTTTGCCGATGCGTCGGCGTACGATTTGGCGATTCTGGCCATCCAAACATTGCAACAGTTCTTCGAAATATTTGGCCTCGATCGCACTTGCTTCCTGACGTAATTTCTTGGCAATCTTATTTGCGGCTGATTTGATTTTGTTTTTTTGGTCGCTTGTAAGTTTGATGGTTCGCCCAAGTTCACCGCAGGTCAATTCTGAAAACAGACCAAAACGTTTGAAGGCCGTTTTAGAATACAGACCATTGAGTTGCAATTTTTGGGTCGTAGTGAGCAGACCCAAGATTTGTTTTCGTGTATTTTTTCGATGATAAATTTGCATGTCGTTCGAAGACTCGATCGCCAAAGCTGGATTTTCAGAATTCGCGATCATACTGGCAAGGTTTTTTTCGACTTTTTCCAGCTCCGTCAGGATTTGGGTAAGCGTCGCTTTTTGTTCATTGCTGATCTTGAGTTGTTTACCCCACGTCCCGCTGCGCAACGATTCGGCCCATTCCATGTAGGGCAACAGTAGTTCGGCGTCAGTCGACTGTTGCATCCTTTGTGTTTGGGCTTGCTGTACCAGAGTTCCGTCCGCTTGCACAAAGTAGACCACCAGCCGATTAAATATTGCGTTGTACTTCAGCGACCATTCCTGGCTGTTTTTTTCTGACAACTGAGCCAAAAACAAGTCAAAATTTTTGGTCTGTGTTTTGGCGGGCTTGAAGTACTCGCTCACTATTTTCTTTTGGTTCTCATTCAGCGAGTCAATCAA
Organism: Pirellulaceae bacterium; assembly: GCA_028280445.1. Taxonomy (GTDB): domain Bacteria; phylum Planctomycetota; class Planctomycetia; order Pirellulales; family Pirellulaceae; genus JANQLU01. The sequence continues at coordinate 2,938 of JANQLU010000066.1, forward strand.
TTCGTCGTGGCTTTCGGAAATCAGCGTTTCAACTTGTTTGGCAATCTCCGGACTCATTTTTTTGCCTAACGCCTTGATGCGGCGCTGCTCGTTGGCGGTCAGTTTGAAATTCTTGTTGTCACGTTCCAATTGGGAAAAATACGGTAGCGGCCCCTCTCGGCGACAACGAATGCGATTGGCAATCTGGTTCAACAATCGTTGTTGGTGCGACAACAAAATTTTTTGTTCTTTTTCGGAAAACTCTTTCACGAGCCGCGCAAATTCTGCTTGTATTTTCTCACGTGTTTCCGCATTGTTCAGCCTGGCAATCTGTCGGCGAAAATTTTCGCGCTGTTGATCGGTTTGTTTGAGTAAAGCGGTTATTTTTTTGAATTGCTCCGACGTTAACTCCAATTCGTTTCTAACCGATGCAAACCGCAATAGTTCTGCGGATCTAGAAAGCTCGCCGACCGATAACGCGTTGACCTTTGTCAGAACTGCGTTTCCATCGATGTCAACCGTAATCACGAGGTTCGGTTTTTCAACAAGGACTTGCGGTGCATCGTTTTCAGATTGCGTCTGTGCCGTGACATTGACGCACCACAACATTGCAGCGATGCATACCGCGAATTTGTCAATCATTCCGAACAATTTATGTTTTGTTTTAAAGAATTTCATGGTTGTTTGTAATGTTGTAGGCTGCCAACAGGTTAGTGTTTTCAACAGGACGAATCAGGCAAGTGCCACTGGTTACATATCAACTATTGTTTTCAATTGAAGTACTTAGCGACCAATATTCAATCACAGCACTGGCAGAGCCAGTGGCACCCAAAAAATGAAGTGTGCGCGAGGGATAAGAAACCGTGCTGACGTACTGCGGAACATGGTCCCTCGCACACGCTTCGGGTTATGACTATGACCGAGCTGGTTGAAGATTTTTGCACGAAAAATTTCAGTCTGTCTGAAATTCTGACATCTGACTAACCATTCAATTCATCCATCCAAACATTCAAGGTGGCAGCGACCAAAATGATATCTTTCTGGCTACGCCCCCAGAGAAATTTTTGTCGCGTCACACCGCTGGAGATTTGCAGGTAGGTGACGTTTCTGAAGCCGTCATCATTGGCCTGCGGCAAAACAACTTCCAATTGATCCCGGTTGAAAACCAGGTTCGTTTTTCCGAAAAGCCCTTGACGATCCACTTCCAGAACTTTGTGGTCGAGCGTGAATTCGAAAGTACGTTGCGAACAGATGATCACCATCCCCAACACCGATGAACCGACACCAACAAATATTACGCCAAGGATTGCTGCAATAATGTTGAAGTAAACCCATCCGCAATAGAACGCAAAACAGCCCGCACCAACAAACAGCAAAGAAAAAAGTATTCCAGGGATGACCCTGAACCAACGATCTTTGTCGACCGACAATTGTTTGGTTTTTCCAGCTTCTTTGATTTCAATGCCTGGGCGTGTCTGTGCTGGGCTGTTGGCACATTGGACTCGCAGCAACTGCCAATCGAATTCAGGCGGCTCCTGGCCATCAAGCGCTAACTCACGATTGACCTCGTAGACAGCCCAACGAACTTCTTCCTCGGTCGAGCCGCCAAACAGCTGCGTTGTTGAGCCATCCGTTTGTTGAATCAGTAGGGAGTGCCAATCTCCTTCGTCTGCCATATTTGCGTAAACCACTTTGCGAATGTTTTTGCGCGATATCTCTTTGGTGATGCGTTTTCCAAACGGGTTGCATTGTTCTATCCAAGTGCCATTTTTTGAAACGCCGAGAGTTACGCCATGTTTGCCATTTTGAAACGCAAACCAGGACATTCCAATCCCTACCGCCCAAAACGGAACAAGTTGTAAAAACATCCAGATGGAACCGCCGTTGCCAACCGCCTGAATGATCATGGAAACCGTGATGGCAATAACGATGGCCATCCAGATCACAGCAAAAATTCCGAGTCCTTTGGAACTTCGAAAAAATCCTTTTGGGTTCGAATGAAACACAATGGCGCCATCGTGATGTTCCAATTCGATTTTGGAATTTTCCGGTTGTTGACGAGGTCGTTGATCGAACTCCGCTTTGTCGACAATTTCCAGACGATCTGAATCGGGTTGCTCGTCACGCGATTGAATATCGGCTTTGGCAATTTCCGCATAAGTTTGGCCGAGGTTGGACTCGACGCTCGGATTGTCGATTTCCCGGTACAGTTTGGCCGATTCAACTAATTCGGAAAGTATGTTGGCGACGTTTTGAAGAATTTCGCGGGGATAACCATACACAATGACAAAGGATTTTTTTTCGTCCTCCAGTTCATAAGCCGATAGTGACTCCAGTTCTTTGACAAGTTCGGGATAAACTTCATCGTGTTTCTCTTCGGGTTTCTCAAAAACCAATCGGCCAATGTTTTTGAGCTTGCAACGTCGTCGCCATTTGTACCACGACAGATGTTCGACAACACTCAGTTGTTCATTTTTCCAGACAACGGATGTGCTCGTTTGGTCGCGAACGACACCAATCCCGGCAATCAACAGGTTTTTGACATAGTTCAATCCTATCAATCCGGTGCTGGAAAAAGCCGTCAGGGCAAGTCCCAATATCCAGTCTTTTCTTGCAAAAGCGCCGATCGCCATCGACAGCGGAAAAGAAATCCAGGCAAACATAAACACGATGCCGATAATACCAACGGCAATTAACGCCCAACCAAACTTGCGAAATTTTCCAAGTTCGCGTTTGGGCAGTATCAAACTGACTTCGCCTGGAAGTCGATCGATCTGGATTTGAGAGTTTTTTTCAATCATCAACCAAAGCGTCCATCAGACGGCTCGTGAAGCTCGAAACATTTTTTCGATTTCTGGCCTCAAGTTCAAGTTGCGGTCTCGCGATCGGTCCGATTCTGTGAGCGGCGAGGCGCTAGCCGCTCACAATGGCTGTTCGAATTCTGGATGGAAATCTTTTTTAAAACGATATGGATTTGATTGTTTTTACGGTCGATGGTATTGATTATTCCGCAGTGATTTCCGAGCGCAGTTGTTCGATGAATTTTTCAAGAAATTTTACTCGTTTTGTCGCTTCCAATTTGCCGGAGGAAGTTTGCATCGTCTCGGGTAACGTGAGTAATTTTTGATAAAAATGATCGACCGTGAATTGGCGATCATCCGGCTGCCGATTTTTACAAAACGGATCGTCGGCATTGTATAGTTTCAACGAAAGCTGTCCGCCAATTGCCAAACAGCGCGCCAAGCCAATGGCACCCAAGGCGTCGAGCCGATCCGCATCTTGCACAACTTTGGCTTCGATCGTTTCACAGGGGATATTGGTGGAAAAGCTGTGAGCAACAATCGCGTGGTGGATTTTTTTGTGGTGTTCTCGCGGATAGCCCATATCCTGTAGCCAGGCGATGGCCTGATCGGCTGCCAATGTCGATGCGCGCGATCGGTCTGGTGAATTTTTGGGAATGATCACGCAATCGTGCAACCAGGCTGCCGGAATCACGACCTCCGCTAATGCGTCTTCTGCGCAAGCAATTTTTTTCGCATTGGCGACGACTCGCCGAATATGGTCGATATCATGTGCCGAATCTGTTGCCAATTCTGCAACCAACGCTTCGATTTGGTTTTCGATTTTGAGATTCGGTATGTTGGTGGCGGTCGTCATGATGTTTTTTAAACGCTCAACGGGCTGGCCGCACCAACCGCTTTTTCAAAATCATTTTTCAAATCATCGAGGTCTTCGATGCCGACGCTGAATCGGATCAGTTGTTCGGTGAGACCTTGAGCGTTGAGTTCGGCAATTGGAATATCACGATGCGACGTTGTCGCGGGAACACAAACATTGCTTTCAACTCCGCCGAGACTGAGAGCAGGTCGGATCACTTGGATGTTTTTCAAGAACTCGGTGATCGAAATATTTTCCAGTAATTCGAAAGCGATCATGGCGCCTGGGTGGTGCATTTGATTTTGAGCCACGACATGGTCGGGATGTGATTCGAGTCCCGGATAGTAGACGCGCGACACACATTCGTGTGATTCCAAGTAGCGAGCCATTGCCGCGGCATTTTCGTTTTGCCGCCTGACGCGAACGTCCAGTGTTTTTATACTGCGTTCGAGCAAATACACCGACAGGGCGTTCAAACTGCCGCCATAGATTTTCGCTTTTTTGTAGATGCCGTCCATTAGCGCCCGGCTGCAGACGACAGCGCCGCAACACAGATCGCTGTGTCCGCCCAGATATTTTGTTCCGCTGTGTATGACAATATCGATTCCCAAGTCGATAGGGTTTTGATTGATCGGCGATGCAAACGTATTGTCGATGATCGTTACAATGTTGTGTTCTGCCGCCAGATTTGCAATCGCACGTAGATCGACGATTTCCAGCAGCGGATTGGTCGGTGATTCAACGTAAATTACGCTCGTGTTTTCTCGAACGTTTTGTTCAAACGAATCGATCGATTTTTCCGCCCAAGAATACTCAACATTGCGATCAGCCAGTTCGCTGTTGATAAAACTTTGAGTACCTCCATAGAGACCATTGAGAAACAGCGCGTGGTCGCCCGGCTTGGTCAAAGCGTTGATGGTTGTCGTCGTGGCCGCCAAACCGCTTCCAAAAATCAATCCCAACTCGGCGTGTTCCAAGTCAGCAATTTTTTGGGCGACTACGTTTTGGTTCGGCGTATTAAAATATCGGGGATAAAATTGTGGCCCGGAGTCGATGTAGTGGAAAGCCGTTGATGGATCGATCGGTTGAACGGAACCGGTCGTTCCCTTCTTAATTTCAACACACTTGGTAGATGGTTGCATATTTTTAGGCTGTCGGATTTAGGATGTCGGTCGTCAATTTTACTTGGTGAGTGGTTTGAGAATTTTAACAACCGCTTCACGTTTACGCTTGATGGCGGCATCGAGCGCGGTCTTGCCCGCTTTGGTTTTCAGATTAGGGTCTGCTTTTGCATCGAGCAAGCGTTTGACTATTTCGACACGGCCGATCATTGCCGCTGCCATCAGAGGTGTTTGGCCACCGTTTGACGTTTGGTTGACGTTCGCACCCGCCGTGATCAGAAACTCAAATACTTCATCAGCATTTTTTTTGCCATAAATAGCGTGACTCAACAACGGGATGCCATGCGGACCTGGAACCGCGTGGGTTTTGGGATAAGTTTTGACAATGGCTTTGATCAAATCCAGATGTCCGAGCATCGCCATGGCAAAAGCATCGATTCGCGCTCCTTTGTCGAGCAGGAAATTTGCAATGTCGCGATTGCCAACATGCGAGGCAGCGCCCAAGCCAGTTTCAAAATCGCCACCGGTCCAATCCCACGAAGCGTGTACCAGTGCTGGTTCTTTGGCGACCAGCTCTTTGACACCTTTGAGATTACCATGGGATTGACCCACGAAACTTCTGACCAGCTTGGCGTCAATTTGTGGCGGCCGCGCTTGGCGGGGCGGCGTCGATTTCTGTTTGCTGTCCTGTTTTTTCGATTCCTGTTTTTCTTGTCCGTCGACCGAAGTGACAAGCGCCGTCGTACCAATAGCTGCAGCGGCTGAATGCGTGATAAATTTGCGTCGATTGATCATATGGCATCTCCAGAAAATTGATGCCGCATTATACCACGACCGAATCGGCTCGATGTGAGTTTCAACACGTGTCCCGTACGAAATTTCGGTACATCGATTATTTGTGGTTTTCCTGACCCGGTTCTTTTGCCGGAGGAACTTTAAAATGGATCGGGTTGGCTTTGAGTTCAGTTTTTGGTGCGGCGGCGATGGCCGCAGATCCGAGATGAATTTTCATGGTGACTTCGTCATTTGGTGTCAGTAACCACTGTCCATTTTCGGACTGGTTGTCAACATCGGCCCAAATCATAAATCGATTGCCGGCGTGTTCATCGAGACCGACATAGGAAACGGCACCTTGAAATTGCCGTTTGCGGCCATTGGCCAGCGTCGCGGTGACGGTTACTTTTTGATTGGCAATCTGGTGTCGATCAAATGTTCCCGCGTCGACAAATCCTTGCACACGCAATCGATTCATTCGAATGACGCGCATCACACTGTCGCCAGCGTTTACCCATTCGCCCGCCTGTTTGTAGATTTCGAAAACATTGCCATCGATTTTTGAACGGATGATGTGACGGTCGATTTGATCTTGAGCAGTTTTGACAAGCACTTCGGCGCGATTTTTTTCCAGACCCGCCAGTTGCTTATCCGCTTTGGCACGCTCGATCGACTTCAACGCTTTTTCAGCTTCGTTGCGCCAGCGATCGATTTCTGATTGTGTTCCGGCGCCTTTTTTCTGTAATTGGAGCTCTCGATCATATTGATCGTAGGCGTATTTGTAAGAAACTTTGGCATACTCGATTTCGACGTTATCGGTTGCCTTTTTTTCAGCGATCGCTTTTCGCGTTTTGGCATCACTGAGTTGCAACTGGGCGGTTTTGTCGTCAACTTTGGCAACCTGCTGATTCAATTTGACATAGTCACCTTCACGAAAATCAATTGATTCCAAAATCCCGTTTTGCAGTGCCGGGACATCGATATCGTCAATCAGCCTGACAAAACAAAGTTTCAATTCGATGGTCGATGATGTCTGGTTCGTTTTTGATTCAAACGAATTGGAATTGAGTTCTTGCGCGATCATCCATGAAACGGAAAGGGTTAAAAACAGGACAACGAGCAACGAAATGATTGATTTTTGAAACACGACGAGACCCTTATTTTCGAGTGTCCGAAAGTTGTGATTCGGTGAGCGCAGGGAGTGCTAAATCGTTATCGACATATTGCCAGGCGGAATTGATGCCAGGTGTTGCGCGATACGTTTTTTAACGCAGGATTGTTTCGACATTGCTAGCGTGAAGTAGGGCCGGTTCGCACTGGCCAATCGACAAACGGTCGGACATACTTCCGCAATCGTAAGCGCGAAGCGTGAGCGAGGGACCAGAAACTGCGCTGACGTGCTGTGGAATGTGGTCCCTCACTTACGTTTCGGGTTAAGATTTCAAACCCTCCCTGGAAAACATGTAGGCTGGTTCCCACTGGCCGGTTCGTCGGATTGGCCGGTGGGAACCGGCCCTACTTTAAAACCAGAAAAAGACCTTGGATTGCACGGTTTCGATGAGCTCGTGGAACAAGACGTAGCCGATGCTGCGTTGGCCACAGTGGAATTTGGCGGTGACACGAGTACCGCTTCGCAGCAGTTCGGCCGGGACGTCGGCTTTGTCAAATGCGACGCGAATGAGAACGGCGTTTCCATCGTCGCTGTAGACATCCAATTGGGAATCGATTTTCACGACTTGTCCCTGAAAAGTTTGCCCCGGATACGAAGCAAGAGTAAATGTGGCGGTCAGCGGTTCATCCGATTTTTTTTGCTGCGCCAGGAGATGTTCGACGCGGCGTTCGGGGAGTTCGATCTCAAGTTCCCAGTTTGTTTGCGGGTCGACAACGGTCATCAAGTTTTGACCTGTTTTGACGGGCCGCCGTTCCAATTTTTGGTGGATCTGCCAATTGACGACTTGTCCGCGTGCGGGGGCAAGAATTTTTAGTTTGGCAAGTTTGGCTTGTTTGAGTTTGATTTTATTGCGAAGACTTTTTTCAGCTTGCAGCGATTTATCCATCTCGCCGCGCAGTTCGAGTTGATCCAGTCGGGGAAGATTTTCGATTCCTGCATAAGTCAATTTTTTTTGCTGTTCGAGTTCTGTTTTCAAATCTCCTTGAAGTGTTTCAATTTCCGACAGCAGATCGTCGTTAATCATGATGGCCAGCAGCTGATCTTTTTCGACAATCGCACCGGGATTCTCGGGGACGAAAATTTCTTTCAAACGCCCGTCCATCGGCGCGTACACTTCATAGCGTTTTTCTGGAACCAGTTTTCCGTTGGCGCCGAGCGAAAAATCATATGGGATCACAAACATCGCTACGATCAGGGCAGCCAACGCCGTCAGTGCCAACAATGCTTTGGGAATTCGGCTGGACGCTTTGACGCCTGGGACCGCACCGATTGCTTTCCACAAAGGCATCAGAAAAACACCGCTGTGTGTCAATGAATTGGTCAGCGCATCACAACTGTGCGATTGAACGACTTGGGCGCGACGTCGCAGCGATGATGTGATGCGATCGTCACTGAGTTGTTCGAAGATCACGGCGCCAATGGTGGTTGGTTTTCGACGACGAGTTTCAGGATCATCAGGTTTTGCGTTGGGATCAACACGATGCAGGGGCAAAATCGCGATCATTTTTGTATGTGATAGATCGACGTAGCGTTGCAAATTTTTCTCAATCTGTGGCGCAAGATCCGCATCATCACCTCCATACCACAATGGCGAACCCGCTTTGACGACTGTACCGGTCAATAGATTGAGAAGTTTGATTTGTTCGGCGCGACGTTCAATCGTATCCAGGCCACTGACGGCTTCGATCTTGCAACGGCGGCCTTGCTTGATGGCAACACTGACGCGATCACATTCTACAAACTGTCGGCCTTCGTTAGCGATCGCGTAAATCGTTTTTTTGGTGTTCAGGCCGCCATGAATGTTATGAACCAGTTTTTCTAACCGGTGCCACATTTGTTGGCGTTCGGAAAACTCTTTGAGACGTTGATTTTTGAGAAAGCTGCTGGCGATCTCGGCCATTTGCACCAGAAACCGCAGATAGCCGCGCTGCGTTGTTGGACCACTGCCTGCGCGTTGAAAAATTTCGATCAGCCCATCCGGTTCATTTTCGGTCGTAATCGGTGCAGCAACAATCAGATAGTCGGTTGGGTTTGCTGCCCCTTCGCTGTCTTCGCCGCTTGATTGCGGTCCGACCAAATCCGGTTGACCTTTGGCAATCAGATTTTCAATCAGCATTCCGTGGCGTTGTTGACCCGATGGATTATCTTTCAATTTGGTTTGATGCAAATTGATTTGATATTCGAGTTGCAAATTGCCTTGTTCATTTTTCAACCAGACCGCGCCCCCGACCGACGCCAGCGCATTGATGGTTCGTGTCAGAAACCCTTGATAGAAATCTTGAGTTGAACATTCGCTGGCCGCCAGGTCTTTGATTTCCTGGACGAGCGCGCGGATCTGGTTTTTCGTTTCGTTGATCAGGTTAGGGTCGATCTGTTGCTGGCCAGATTCCGTGCGTTCAAATCGTTGCGGGATTTCAGACGAGTCGTTTTTTGTTTCGGTTTCAGAGTGTTCCCGAGGAACGTAGTTGCGACGTTTTGTTTCTGCAGAAGTCATCGGTTTATCAGACATGGCTCTATCGTCAATTAACGAGTGATCGTGCGTCAGGCGCGGAGAATGGGTGAAATTGAGGTGGGACTTTCGCGAAATTTGAACTTTGTGGCAAGTTCGAAGTTGAATTAGCGCCTGTTTCGACCTGTATCATTGGTAATCTGGGTTGATTGCGATAAAACGAAGGCACTGGCAAGCCTCGGTTGCTAGCGAATGAGATGATAAAGGCCCGAAAATGAGAGTTGTGATCAAAACGGATGCGGCGAGTGTCACCCAATTCGCCGCCAACAAAATCGCGGAGTTGGTTCGCGCTAAACCCGATTGCGTCTTGGGTCTGGCAACAGGCTCGAGTCCCCTGGGCACTTACCAGGAATTGATTCGAATGCATCGTGACGAAGGTTTGGATTTTTCTCGCGTCACAACATTCAATCTGGATGAATACGTGGGTTTGTCGGGGACTGATCCGCAAAGCTACCGATTTTTTATGCAAACGAATTTATTCGATCATATCAATATCGACCCGGCGAAAACGAATATCCCGGATGGGCGTGCCCTGGATTTTGAAGCTTTTTGTGAATCGTACGAGCGACGGATTGAGGAAGCTGGCGGCATTGATTTACAGTTACTGGGGATCGGGGCCGATGGGCATATCGCGTTCAACGAACCTGGATCGTCGCTGGGGAGCCGGACTCGATTGAAAACTTTGATGGACCAGACGGTTCGCGACAATGCTCGTTTTTTTGGCAACATTGACAATGTCCCGCGATTGGCGATCACGATGGGCATTGGCACGATTCTGGAATCAAAAAAATGTTTAATGATCGCCTTGGGTGACGGCAAATCGGAAGCCGTCTGGCAAACCATCGAAGGACCAGTCACAGCACAGGTGACCGCCTCAGCTTTGCAACTGCATCGCGATGTCACGGTGGTGATGGACGAAGGAGCCGCTTGTTTGCTCCGACGACGCGAATATTACGACAATGTTGAACAATGGCAGAATTTGTTAGAAACTGGTCAGTTCGATCGATTGGGAATCCAGAAGAACGATAACTAGTTTTCGATTTTTAAAAAGAACGAGTGGATGAGACACATCGGAACGATTGCAGATGAGACCCAAGCTGAAAAATTTTCGGCTTATTTGACGGTCAGAGGGATTGCCAATCAACTTGAGCCGGATCGCGGCCAATTCGATATCTGGGTGAAAGACGAAGACCAGCTCGATCGAGCCAACGCCGAATTAGTCAAATTTCAAGAAGAGCCAGGGCACCAGCGTTATGAACAGTCGGTCGAGTTGGCTCATACGATTAAAAAAGAACATGAAGAGAAACGCGCCAAGGCCAGTAAAAATATTGTCAATGTTCGCGATGGTTTGAGTCACCAGCGGAATCGATATCAGGCACCACTGACCAAAGTGCTGATCATTTTGGCGATTGGTGTCACGTTGTTTGGCGGAACATCGCTACGAGGCGTCAATAGCAAGACTTTTGAAAACCCCGTTTACCGGGCGATGATTTTCAATTCGATGGATGGAGCGAATGCCAAAGCGATACTGGAAGCGCGAAAAGGGGACGACGACGATATTAATTTTCGTTTGTCCAGTATCTTTCGAGGCGAACTCTGGCGCACGATCACTCCGATTTTTGTGCATTACGGATTGATTCATCTGGCTTTCAACTGTTTCATGCTGTTTCAACTCGGTGGCTTGTTAGAGCATCGCCACGGCACGGTGTTTATGGGAGGTCTGGTCATTTTGACTTCGATTATTCCCAACTTGCTGCAGGGAATGGTTCCGGAAGCTTTAGATGGTTCCGTTCCGCATTATGTCGAGGAAGTTGGCTGGTTGATTCGTACCAATTTTGGCGGCCTGTCGGGTGTGCTGTACGGTGTATTTGGATACTTGTGGATTCGCAGCACATTGGATCCGTGGGTGGGATACAGGATTCCGTCGTCGACTGTGATTATTTTGATTGGTTGGATGTTTCTCGGAATTTTTCATGTGTTTGGCGATGCACTCAACATGGCCAACTGGGCGCACGGCGGTGGTTTGGTCGTAGGTATGGTGGTCGCCTACTTGTCGAGCTTGTTAGGGAAACCCGAATAGGTGAACGATCAAACGGGACCGATTTCTCAACAATCAACCGGTCTCACGATGCCGGCGGAATGGAATCGCCATCGAGCCACATGGGTCGCCTGGCCACACAACCAAGATACTTGGCCAGACAATCTGCAAAAAGCACAACAGGAATTTGTCGCGCTGGTCCGCATGATCGCCTGTGATGAAATTGTGTTTGTCGTTGCCGCCGGAGATGCATTGGCGAGCGCGCAACAACATTTATCTGAAATTCAAAACGTTGAATTCGTTGAATTTCCTACCAACGATGCCTGGATCCGCGACTATGGCCCGACATTTTTGTTGAATCGCCAAACCGGGAGAACAGAGATTGCAGGCTGGCGCTACAACGGCTGGGGTGAAAAATATCCACCGCTGGACGATGATATCGCGATCGCCGAAAAAATTGGCAAGTATTTAAACATGTCTTGCCACGGTGCAGATCTGGTGATCGAAGGCGGTTCGATCGAAGTCAACGATGCGGGATTGTTGTTAACGACGGAATCTTGCCTGCTCCACGGCAATCGCAATGGTCGTGTCAAACAGCCTGAAATCGAAAGTTACTTTGAGACGTATTTGGGTAAACGAACGATTTGGATTCCCGACTTGGAAATTGACGGTGACGACACCGATGGACATATCGATCAGCAGGCACGTTTTATCAACGATCAAACCGTATTGCTGGTGCGCAGCGATCATCAGCAAGCGTTGTTTGAGCAAAGTCGCCAAATATTAACCGATGTCGGTCTGGAAGTCATCCCTTTTCAGATGCCTGCTCCGACAACAGCCTACGGTAATATTTTGCCTGCCAGTTATCTGAATTTTTACTTTTGTAATCGCGGCTTGATTGTGCCTCAATTTGGTGATCGCACTTCCGATGAAACGGCAGTAGCCCAATTAAAAGAGCTGGTTGTGGATCGCGACGTTGTGGGGTTACCGTCTATTGAGCTTGCCTGTGGACTCGGCTCATTCCATTGTTTGACGCAACAACAACCTGAGGTTAATTAATTGTGTGAGCGGCAAGGCGCTAGCCGCCGGTGAACCCTCGAATACCGGCGGCTAGCGCCTCGCCGCTCACAAATAATCAACACCGCCTGCGATTAAAAAAAGATTCGGGGCGGTCTTGGTGGAATGGAGAGAGAGACCGCCCCGAACGGATGAATCAACTATTTAAAAACTGCCTTTGCAGCTGCTGAGATCGATGCATCCCGAATGGATTGGATGTACGCGATGACATGATAATTCTCACGTTTAAAATTTTCTGGCAACTCAAACACAATCATGTTGTCCTTGTTGCGAACGGGAATGGTTTTGAAATCGCGTACCAGATTCGTGGGCATGGCATCACCGCGTTTGCTCATGTCTTCGGCCAAAGCAATATGAATCACGTCATCATTGTTGCGACCACGCCATTTCAGCGCCACATTGATTTTTTGTTTTTTAATCGCCGCTGTAACTTTGATCGACGTACGTGATCTCCCACCAAGCGCCGATTGGATGGTTTGCGTCGCGCTTTGTTTGTCGCCGGTCAACGGCGCTTGGCCGTTGATGATGACTTGGACCTCTGAATTTGATTTCCACGAGTCATAAAATTTCTGTCGTTTTGCTCCAAACGAATTTGTTGCGCGGTTGGAATCCGCCTGATTGTCAAACGATAACGCGTAGACGGGCAATTTTCTGGACTTTGCAACAGACGAAATCCAAGCCATGTTCTTGTCCGCCTGTTCACATTTTTCGCAGTCAAACGATGAAAACATTTCGATCACTGCGAACCCGCGACCTGGAACAGTCACGGCGCCGATGTTGGATGTGTTCGCAGGTAACGAACGGGTTGAGTATCGCTGCAGCCCGCTGAGATTTCTGGTACGCGATCGGGAGATACCGCGTGAAAGCGCGCCACCGCCACCACGACTTCTGCTGGACGATCGCGAACCACCGCCTCCGAGACTTCGCGAACCGCTTTGTGCATAAACAAAAACCGGGCTGAACGCCATCAGCGTCAGTATTGAAAAAAAAGCGAGCAACCGAAGGCCGTTGTCGTATTTGCTCAACATTTTTTCGTCTCCATTGATTCTGATTCGCGTTTTCAATTCGCGATCAGGAGACGCTATGAGGCTCTGTTCATTACAACAAATTTTAGATGTATTTTTTCTATGCCAGATTTCAAAAACAATGCGGCGAGCGTGTAACAGATAACAAAGCGATGAAACCGGTCACAGCGTTTAGAAAGCGCGTCACGTCACTCATCAGAGAATTGGTTCACGCAATGAAGTTTTATTTGCAGATCTTTGTTATTACCACCGTGCCTCCGTAGCGAATAAAAAGGGAAGTTGCCGTTAATATCCAAATCCCCGGAACTCAGAAAAAGCGCGATATTTCATTGAAAAATCTGCAATCAATCGTGGTTCATGCAGAATTGGTACTAACAACTCAACAAGCTCATCAGTAGTCAGGTCAAACTGCTCTTGAATTTTTCTAAGTGCTGGTTTGGGAATTGACTTTAAGACGCCCTGGATAGCGTTTGTTCGTAATTTTCTATCTTCTTTCTCAAGGTCTTCAGCAGCCTTTGCCGTTGTTTTTCGAAGGCGGTTAAGCTGACTCTGGTCCATCCGAAAGTCTTTCGCAACATCATGGTAATGGAACATTGCTTGAAAACCGGCACTGCCAAAAAACCATTCAAATGTCTGACCATATTGGTGCGGCAACATCAGTTTTTTAGTTTCACGCAGAAACCGGTTGTTTACTTTGACACGCTCCGAAAATCCATAAACATTTGAGCGTGCTGCGATCCAACGTTTGTGCAGTTCTTCAGTTTTTAATGCTTGCTGATGAAAGCCATCGTCTTTATTCACTGGACGATTGGGATAGACGGTTTTGGGATATGGGTTTTTGACCAGAAAAGGAAAGTAGTTTTCTCTTGGAAGCGTATTCCGGTCGCCATGTATCGACAAACCAGTCGAATCATCGCTCAATTTCTGGTGCTCCACCAGATAGTAAATCATTGGCTCGTCAGATCGCAAATCTGCAATGGTGGCTTTCGAACCACGTCGAAATTTTGCCAGTTCTTTCTGAAGGTTTTTCAGTTTTCCTGAAATCTGTTTTGAACGTGCGTGTGAATTGTTGTCAGAAAAATATTTTAGAAGTTGATGCAATTTTTCATTGCGAGCTTCATACCATTTTTCATGTTCTTTTTTGGAATCGAAACGCATTCGAACGCCTTTGATGCCACGATCAACCAATTTTTCAAGCTCAGATACGTCTGTCTCTGTTAATCGAAATCCTTTTTTATAGATTCCTTTGCTGACCTTCACAGTTAATGGGGAATATTGCAATGCGTCTGAACCGTCATAGTAGATTTTGAATTGATCGATGATGGCTCCCCGCCATTCAAGCACGAGTGATCGAATTCTTGCTCTGGTATGAATGTCCAAAAAAACCTTTTCGGTTCGTCCGAGCAAGCGAAGAAATTTTTGCTGTTGGTTCGCATCCAGAACATTCCAAACCATTTTGGCATTTTGCAGTTTGAAACTTTTGATATCTTTCTGGTACTGTATCCCAAGTTGTTTTGCGGCGTGTTGGATGGATTCGACATCTTTCTGACTCAAGCCCAATTGCCGGGCAATGGCGACATCATCGAAGAATTTTGTAATCCCTGTTTTTTTTATGAGTATTGCCTTGAGAAACAAAGCCCTAAACCGGCGGTGCTCTGGTTTGTCGACAAGAGTTTCATCAATAATTTTCCAAACAGCCCTTTGTTGACCTTTCAACGAAACGATCTTGCCATCCTTGATGAATTTTTCCAATCTGATTTTTGAGAACCTTCTGACGCCTTCATTCCAGCCAAATTCCTTTTGCAGTGATTTCTTTAATTCGTAGTCAGGATCTGGAGATCTCGGGCGGAAGATTTGTTGGAATGTGGGCATTGTGTTGTACAATTGCACCATTTTTTTTGCGACGATTTGCAAATCAGAACGAGTCGATTCACCAAACTGATTGGATTTTCTCATCGAATCTGTAAACATCAAAGCAAATGCAACAAATGACTGATCCGACAAATTTTCAGGAATTGCATTCGCATCGATTTGTCGTGGTTTTGTTCGATATTTGTCTCCGATCAAACTTTGAAAAGCATCCGTCTTGTCTGAATCAAGAAATGCGGAGATAAAAAAGATCAAACCAACAATAAAAGAACGTTTTATATTCATAACTTTGCCATTGTTTGAAATTCGTGATTTGATGGTTTATTTACCAGAGTGTGGGTTGTTGTAGATTTCTTCAAAGGTAAGCCATGCGCCGCCTTTGACTGTGTTGTTACTAGTCGGTGAATGATTGTTTTGACGTGGCTCACCGGATTGACCAGGCCATAATTCGTCAACAAATCGGACTTCCCGATGAGAATTTGGATTCTTCATGGCAAAGTACTGCGGATTTCCGCCCAAATCTTGCCCACTTTGCAATGAAAGATTGGGAACAATATCAATACATGTGCGCCATTTATATTTCGCTCCACATCGCCCACCTCTAATTCCGTTTCCATCTGGAATCACACCGTCAAATGATACACTCCTTTGATTCTGAAATATTAATCCAATCATTATATATGTTGGATTGAACACCCTTGCCAAACTGTGCAGTGAGCATGTTTGGATCTTCGGTTGGATAATTGGAAGGAGTGGGACTCGGCATTTGAAGTTGTGCCTGAACAACACCTTGGTATCCCAAGAGAAACACTGCAAAAACCAAGATTTGAAATTTTGAAGAACAAGACATACTGAATACTTTCGATGCAGAAAGGATGAGTGGATGGGAAGTGGAACAAAAGGAGGCACGGCAAACCACTGCCAAACAACTGGCAACACATTTGCAAATCTGAGACAGGACGTACGGAAAGGAATTGTGAAGCAAAATCACCGACTAAATTCGGTATTCATATTATCCCGCTTACAGAGGCGCAGCTAAAAGCAGTTTTTTGCAAATCGACAAAATGTTTCTCAAAAAAAAGAAGCAGCCTGTCCACATCGTGAAGGCTGTTTTACAAAAAACGTTTTCTAGCGCATTGGCGCGTGCGCATGAGAAAGAATGGAAGCTTCGATGCAATTTCGACAGCTACTTTTTCTGCATGTTTCTCAGCGGCTGTCTGGCCTGTGTGGGTGGTCGTGATGAGACGGGTTTTCGCTCGATCATTTTCCAACCAAACGGTTCTTTGGGACGCACAAAATTTCCTGTCCAGTGTTGGATTTGAGACAGGGCACCGTCAACTTTGCGACCTTCGAAAGTGAAAACCGTATAGCTTTGGTTTTTCTTGGCGTCAAAATTAGGAGCGTACATCGTCAACGATAGCGGCAAAAGAGGATCGCGCGAAAGAACCAGATCGATCCGTTTGTAGTTCCTGGCGTCGTTGACGCGTTTGGGGTACGCTTGCAAGATACATTTGTCGCGATCGGTACTTTTTTGAGCTCGGACCCAGTATCGTTGTTTAATATCAGCGACTTTGGCGCCAAACAAAAATGGTAGCGGACTGTTTTTGAGACCTTGTCCGCGCATTTCGGCGGGAAGTTTTGTTTCGTAGATCCGTTTTTGGCCAAAGTCGTATTCATAGATACTGTTGCCGTCACAAATCCAACGTTCCATTTCAGGATTATTTTTTTCGTCGCGGATTTCTTTGTATTTCGCTTTTTGGAATGGCTTGCCCGTTTTCGGATCCATCATTGGTTTTTTTGTTTTCGGATCAATAACGTTTTCGACGCCGTCAAATCGCCAAGCACGGACCACTTCGTACATTCCCTTGTCAGGTGCCAGGTAACGCACTTTTCCGCGGGCCAGTGTACATGCCGCCAAACGTCGATTGATGGGATCGCGCCAGTTACAAAACTGAGGCATGTAAATCCAACGCTTGAAAGTAAATTCGTAGCGTTTGATTTGTGCACTGCGTTGCTCCCAATCGGTAAGCAACTGATCGACGGATTGCTGGTGTTCTTGGTCTAGTTGGGGAAAAGGGCGGACAGGCTTGATCGGCTGGACAATCCGATTGGTCGTAGCAGGTCGAGTGTTGCCCCCGTTTTGTTGTTGGTTTCGAAATTGAGGATTCGTTTGCGTCTGGTTCCGCGGGCGAAGCTGGCCAGTTTGGTTATTTTGTTGCTGAACGCCCCGCGTTGGATTGGTTCGGCGAGGCTGCAATTGTCCCTGCCCCTCAAGAGCGACTGGAAGCACGAGCAGGGTGATGGCAACGATCAGGCAGGAAAAGATTTTGTTAAAAGTGGTTTTCATCGAATTTAACTTCCTTGTTACGCAGCGGATTCGTCGTGAACCAGCATTGAGATTCATGTATCTCGAAATGCCTCAAAACGGGATTCTGTCAAACTGACAATGAACTTCCGCAGGCAGTTTTTTTTGGTTAATTATTGTTGGTCACTGAGTGGCAAAATTCAAACAGGATGAATCGGCGACATGTCGATACAACGCTGGCGCCAAAAATCATCGCGGGAGTTTAGCAACAATTCAAAACGCGACCTAGAGAGAATTGGCTCGGCTAGTTGCAGTTGATTGGATGCTAGTAATGCTATTTGTTGGTGGTGATCCAGACAAACGGATTGCCTGCTTCGTCCACTCGAATTTCGAATTTCAGGCGCGGTTTCGACTGTGCGAGTGCCTGTCGAATTACTGAGAAATAGGTTTGCTGTTTTTTGCGGATGGTCACTTTGGCTTTTTTAGTATCCGCCCCGTGGCGTGCCATCGAGTTT
>JANQLU010000086.1 GCA_028280445.1 Pirellulaceae bacterium
AGATTTATATTATTACTTATTATCTCTGAGAGGGAACATTAAGGATATAATTACATAATAAGTTCCTTAATGTCACTTATAATTATATCCTTAATGTAGGAGTACTTTATGATATGATGTCCTTTATCCAAGATCATAAAGTACTCCATGTAGTGAAGATAAGGATATAATAGACTTAAATATAAATAATAAGTACTTTATCTCTGAGAATAAGTCTATTATATCCTTATTACTTCACTATTTCTTTATTACTTAAGGATATCACTTCATATTACATTATTTATATTTAGAAGTTACTTTATATATGAAGTGATATCCTTACTAAGAGACCAGTATCTTATTCATAAGTAATCATTATAAGTGATTAACTGGTCTCTTAGTAATAAAGAACATTAGATACAAGATAATATGCTGTTAATTAAAGATATGATAGAGAATGAAATGAACCGAAGGAATTAACAGCATATTATATTTCTAATGGTCTTTATTAGGGATTATGATGATTATTTATTTGTCTATTATATCTTGAGGTTAATCATCATAATCCCTTAACAGCTTAGAAAATAGATTTATGATAAAGGAATCCTACAAAAGAGACTATTTTCTAAGCTGTTTATTAATGAGGATTTTATTATTATCTATTTCTTGTATTGTTTTATCTATAAAATCCTCATTAATAACCGCTCATTCCCTCACTACGTTCGTCCCTTACCCGCGGAGCGGTCCCGAGGGACGAGGGATCGGGGCGTAGCGAGTAGCGGAGACACGACCCGAGGACCGAGGGGGCCCGGTTCCCGGCCACGAAGGGGACGGAAGGGCCGAGAGAGAGAGACACCGGCCGACTCACCATCCCTTACGGTCGGCCCTCGTCACTCGGTTCCCTTCGTCCATCGTGAGCCGCCTACGGCGGGCCCTTCGGGCTCCCTCACGGGACGAAGGAAGAGTGACGAGTGAGGATGGTGAACGTAAGACGAAGGAAGACGGAACCATACGAACCATAAAGGAACGGAGATGAAGAGCGAATGTTGTCTCTTCTTTCGTCTCTTTACGCTCAACATTCGCTCTTCATTCTACTTATTATTAAACAGTCTATTATTAAGGATTACTTTTGTAAATAATAGACTGTTTATAAGGATTATTATGTACATATATCTCTTTTTACATAATAATCCTTACATAATATTTCTTTTATGTAAGACTTAATAATAAACAAAAGAGATTACATATGGTTTATTATTAAGTCTTAGGAAGTGATTAAGGTGATACGCTATTCTTTTATTACTTTATCTTTATTATCACCTTAATCACTTCCTCTCAGCTACAGTATATAAAGGATAGGATACTGTAGCTGAGTGGATATAGCATTTATTATCAGTACAAAAAGATTAACATAAAGAGATAATAAATGCTATATCCTCCCTACGGTCCTTCGTTCCTCAGTCCCTTCGGGGTTCGGCTACGCCTCACGACGTATGGAGTGAGTAAGACTTACATAATAATATAACTAACGAAGTGATTATAAAACTTATTATTATGTAAGTCTTTGGATGATATTATTATTGTCATCTTTATCATTTCTCTTCATTATCTTTTACGTAGGGATGACAATAATAATATCATCCCTTGTCACTACATATTATAAAATAAAAGATATAAGAGATATAATATGTAGTGACGATAATGACTTAATAATCAAGAAAGTAACTGTATATTATTAAGTCATTATATGTATCTCTTTAAAGACAGCTGTTTATAATGATATCTTTAGTATAATAA
>JANQLU010000036.1 GCA_028280445.1 Pirellulaceae bacterium
CGTAAAAAGTATCTTTGGAATCTGCTAGAAAGGGGTTGCCGCAGCTACTCGTCGCCGTCTCATAGGTACTCCACTTTCTTTGCTTCGGTCACATCGACGTCACATCGACCGACGGCTCGAAGGCAAGTTGCTAATTGCGTTAGGAGTGAAACTTTGATGCAGTTTTAGAAAACGCAACGTTGTTGATACTTGAGAAAAGCTGAGGGATTTCGTTCCCCATCACAATGGTTGCAAATCTACTGAATGTAGCCAGGACCAACAACGTTCATTGTTTCAACAACTCGTTGTTTCCGTTTCGTTTTTCGAGAACGACCGTTTACTGAGCGTTAAACCGAATGGTTAATTTTCACGAAAGGTGGAGTGTTCGATCCGTAGTCATGCAAAATCTAGTGATATCACGTCAATCGAAGTACCAGACTACCTGAAGGCCATGGCCGTTCAGATACTCTTCTATCCGTTCCTTTAGACCTTTCGTCTTCGGCGCTTTTGGATAGATGATTCCAGCACATACGTCTTGTTGTCTACCATCTACAAACTTTTCGATATACTTCCAGATTTGTCTGCGGTGAGAAGCTAGGTTTCGCTGCCGATTTCGAGGAAGTATCCGATCCCAATCGGTCGCCTTTATTTCCACAACGACAACGATGTCGTTGAGATCGTCGACAAAGACGTCCATCCGCCCCTTGCGACGACGCCCAGTCGGCGTAAGACCGGCTAGCAATGGGATCGTACACTCTATCCGCGGATTGCCCTCAGCCGTCCGTTCCCAGTCACCTTGAACAATCTTTTCGAACTCTCGCCCGCGTTTCAATTGTTTTGGTTGGTTTCCCATTTTGCTTCCTGGGTGAAAAATCGGGTTGGCCGTTTGTGAAACCAATACAAAGATTGGAACAATTAGCTAAGACCAATAACATTGGTTCATACGCAACGAACAATCTCAAGTACCGCCTCCCTTGAACAATTGCCCAAATCTCGCTCTATCAATTATAGCGACCCCTGTACCGACAAACGCATCGTTAACAGGACGCCTGCATCTCCAGCCTAATAAATAATTAGCATAACTCTCTGACAGTCGTTCGGTATCAAGATACTGCCTCCTTTGCGAACAGGGGAAAGTCTTCGCTACCGATAAGCTCGAAATGTTCTTCGACAACGGATGGCAAGAGTTCGCCATTGCGGTTGGGCTGATAGGTAAAGACCCTACAGTTCTGGTACATGAAGATGAATTCGCGGATGTGCTGAACGGTTTAGCGATGCCGCTTACCAGACATCTGATTGATCTTGAAAAACAAATACACCTCCTCACGGAAGATGAAGACGGCAAGCCGGTGCCAAATGAGGAGTTGAAAAATGAATTGTAGGAAATGTCGTACGGACTAGAAGATGTCGCGACAGTTCGCGAATTCGTTATTGGTGCCTACATTAAATTGATAAATGCACGTATTCTAATTTATGATCAGGGAAGGGCCGATTATTGTCATGTCTTAGCGTTGTTCCTGTTTTTGCTTTTTGAGGATCGACATGTCGCGGTTCTCGAACAAACCCTCCAGCTGCCGCAGGGGCAATGAACACTCAGCGGACTACATTCGAACAACCAGTATCCCAAGTTCCGTAGTAAACTAGCTTCATCGACCAATGTACTTTGTGTCCGTTTCAATCGATTTAAGATGAAAAAAAGCAGAAAGATGATGATTGGCAACCTATTATTCCCGCTTGCCTTGCTGGGGATGTTTGTTCAATGTGCCCAACAAAATTCAAATGGTGTACGACCGGCCGAGAACGTTTCTAAACAGGCATTCGATGAGTTGAAAACAGGGCTAAAAATTGAAAATGGCATTAACCGCGGAATTGGTTACACCGACTCAGGAGGGACAAAATACAACCTCAGATATATACCCATTACTGTAAAAAATGAAAATGCAATTCCCGTTCAACTCCAATTAGTATTCTCAAAGAGCTATAGTTTTCCAAAGGAATATGGCACAGGAGAGTTCAATGTAATCCCATTGCCAAAAAAATGGGCGTCAGATGGCGTTGAAATTACGGATAGCATGACCAATAAATTGGCGAGCTACATTGACAAGCCTTCATTAAACAAAACGCTCGAACCCGGCGAGGAGCTTGTTTTTGCGATAGGAACACTATATCTGCCTACAGGTGTTGGTGTTCTTCCGAAAGTGCTACTCGTAACAAGCGACAATGCCAAGGCTCAAGGAAGTGAGCGTCAAACCGTGAAAGCCAAATCAAATAATCCTCAAACTGTAATAGGGCTTAAACTTTCCCTCCATTTGGCCGGCGAGCGTCGTCCATCAAAGAAAATCCTCATTCCTTGCGGGAAGATTTCTTTTCCTGAACGTTAGGTAGAAGGAGTTGGCTTATTTCGCTTATCGCGAAAGCGTGGTGGTAACCCGAAGCAAAATCGAACAGGCTATCGGCCCGGTCCTTATGCGTTTTAGGTGAACCGGTCGCTTTGGCATGGGCCAAGTAGACCGTGCACACATCCAGGACCGTGGTTTGTTTGACGACTTTCGCCTGCTTTTGTTTATTTAGCAGAAATCTGGCGTGGGCCTGCTGAACCTCTGAGCCGGTTGCGGTCTCTTCTTTTATGTGGGAGTCATCTTCGTAGCGAAGTGGAATTGTTGTTGTCCATCCAGGGCATGCCAACTCCGGCCTTTTCGGTAGAAGTAGCTTCTTTCACGACTTCCTCTTTGCGACATCGGCATGATTTCGTCATATTATTGCCTTCGGGTTTACTGATCCATCAGGGTAAACACGTCCGTGTTACACATATAAACTTTCTGCTCAACCTCGTCCCAGGAGCCTATCTGATGGTCTATTGTGTGTTGAAGGTTGAAGATCAACTCAATCGCGTTCTTACTCCGATTCAACAGCAACAATGGAAATTGTTGGTCAGCCCTTATCGACTCAACTTGCAACGAATTGATGTCGAGTTAGAGTTGGAACGAAATGAAGAGAAACGAAAGAACTAGCAGCTTTACCTGTGCAAAGACTCACCTTTCGTTGACTATCCTGTTCAATTCCGTGCGATGCATTCAGGACGAATTCAATTCACCTGCATCACGTTTTTCATGATCACTGAAATTTTCTATGCAGCCAAATCACTAGTCTTTTAAAAGACGATTGAAACCTACAACGTTTTCCAGGCGATACACGGAAGTTTTATTGATGGTCAGCAGTTTTACCAGGCCATTTTTGTCATCAAATTGAAGGATTTCGCCACCATCTTGAAACTTCAATCGAATTTGCTTTCTGAATTGGCCATTCGATTGATTTGTCGGAGTCGCATTGGAAATCATGTCGATCAACATTTTCGCCTTTTCTTTGGAAGGAGTTTCGTATTCCAGCCAAGGGTCAGTGTTCAAATCAACCAATTGCACGGTTTCGATTTGGCGGTCAGCAAATAGACTGGATTTCTCAGAACGAATTTTGGTCGTACAGCCGCATTGAATTGCCATAGAAAAAATGAATGCGAGAATAAAAATGGATGGGAAATTGAATTTTTGCATGACCGTCCTCATCACTTTCTCTGCGTTTTGCAGAACGATAGATTTTGGCAACTTATGCCAATTCATGCCAGACGAATCAACGATTCTGGTTTTCGGGTTTTTAATGTTCTTTTGAGAACACTCGCGTATAGCAAAACTTTTTTGCCATTGAGAAAATTGCTGGATAACATGAAACTTTTGCTAGAATGCAATCATGTGCTGATTCTTTCGATAACATATCTGAGCAGCTCAAACTTTTTCTGAACATTCACTTGAAAGGATGGCCATGCTTTTCTGGAGACCACTTGCGTTCGCCGCCACGATTCTCGTTCTGGTAATTTCGACTTCCGACGCCCAAGATCGGAGACGCGGGCCGCGGATCAATCGCTATGACTTGCTGAGTGCCAAACTTTATTTGATGAAGATGCCTGACGTCCAGACCGAGTTGAAAATTGAGGTTACTTCGCTCGGTCGCATTGAGGAAATTCTCAAAAGTACGCAAAAAAAGACCAGGGAGGCGTACATGAATGCAGCGAAGGAAGCAGTAGAGGCACGGAAGGCCGGAGTCAGATCCCGTCAGTTTACTGCGAAAGCGATTGAAACGAGAAATGTAGCTTATCAAAAGGCGAACAAGGAGATTACTCAGCTCTTGACTCCAGAACAATATGACCGACTTAACGAACTTGTTACACAACGACTTGGTTGGGAAGCGGTCTTTTATGAAGAGTATCAAAAGCTGCTTGAGATCACTGACAAACAGTTGCAAAAATTCGAAGAGAAGAATGAGAAATTGAAAGATATCAGAAGGGAATCCTATGCCGAGTTGAGGATGAAGGGTGTCAAACCTCGTGAACTTCTGAAAAAGCTTTCGGAACAATACGCTTCGGCATTAGGGAAGTTCGCCAAAGAAACTTTGACAGAAAAACAAATCAAAGCACTTGAGAAAATGAAAGGCAAGCCGTTCAAATTTTCAAAATAGCTCAATTGCTGTATTGAAGGTATCGCTTTATTCGGGAGGCAGTTCCCCACGTGATTCTGCTTCTGCGACTGGAATCGCAGGCATTTCATCAAGGCTGGGAATCATTACGCGGCGAACGCTGGGTTCGTCATATCCGATACATGCGAGTACGTTGTCGTTGATTTTCCAGCGATCTTCAATTTTGACAAATTTTGGAGGCCAGGAATCGCCAATTTGATAGACGAATGTCCAGTGTTTTTTCACGATAGATCAAAATAAAAGCTGATTCAACGAATTCAAAGAATCGCACATCGCAACCAAAAAACGGATTGTACGATTCGATTTCGACCGATTCCGATTCTCCATTTATTCGTTGAAGGTGAATTTTGATCGTCACTCCGCATTTATCTCTTGTATGATGGATCAAGTGATTCAGCCATTTTTAAATCAGAATCTGCTTTTTCATACTCTCCGATTTCGTGATAGGCGCAACCCCGATTCCAAAAGGCCCAGGCGTTGTCCGGATCGCGCTTGATAATCTGCGAATAATAGTAGATTCCTCTTCTCAAATCTTTTTTTGAATGTGAACTCTCGGCTTTGTAACTCAGCCACCGTATTGACCACGGCGCGTAATTTAGCGGAACAACTGAGAACACCAGGGCAGCAACAACAAGCAAAACAAGTTTCCTTGAATCACTAATGCAGGCTATCCCGATTCCAAGAAATACACCAGAAATATGTGCTACATTGCCAATTACCACCCAACCGAGATGTGTCGCGATGATACATCCAACTAACCAAAGCAGCGCCACTGAAATCAACGTTGGGCTCATGAGCGAATCAAATGCCGAAATGCGTTTACGGGCTACCAGGGCAAATCCAAATAAGGCATATCCGATGCCAGATGCTCCAACGCCAATGATGCTTGTGAAAGCGAGCTGCATCGCTCCGGTCACAAAACCAGTCAATACAAAAAACGCGATGTAGCGAATTGATCCGAAATGCAGTTCAAACCTGCCACCAAATGCCCAGAGCCAGCAAACATTGAACAGTAGGTGAATGAAATTCACGTGAAAGAAACAACTCACCAAGATGCCCCAGTATTTGCCGCTCCATACCGAACTTGCATCGACGTGATAGTTCTCAAAATCTGGAGTGCTCGAAGTGGATAGTAAAAACAAAACAATCTGAGCCAAAGTTATAGCAACCGTAAACCATGGCCATGCGTTTTTGCCAGAATTTTCTGAAGTTGTTTGGTCGTTAGACAATTCAGCCCCAATGCAAACGAATAGAGTTCAGCTTTCGACATTGAACCGTTTGTATTGCATCATTGTACACTGTTACAACTATTGAATGTACTAACAACTGAGCTGGCAATTGATCAGCTTGTGTCTTCAAAGATGCATGAATGAAAGCCAAGACCCGCTTGTGATTTTCTGATGGATCATGGACATCAGCGTATGCCGATGTTCATTCATGAAGATGGAATTAATGATTGGCTATCAATTGAATGTGACGCGGCCGGTTGTCATGACATTCTAATTGGTTGGTTCCGAGATCCAGAATTTGAAGTTGAAGATCACGAGCCCATGCGCGATGGTTGGCAGAATAGAGCTGATAACGCGATTGCGAAGCGTGAAAAGCAATTGGCTGCTATAAAAGCCAACGGGCATCTAGGAGATTAACGATAAAAATCGTGGAAGATCTTTTTAGTCAGTGTGTCTGAAAGTCTCTTAACGCCTCAATGCAGAAATCAATTAAGTAAAAATTGCAATGACAAAAGCAGCTCCCGCGACTGCTCCAACAAGTGTGACAAATATTGCAAGCAGTATGAAGAATATGAAGCCTAAACAACCATCCTCTTTTTCTTCATCCATTGTTGTGTGAATCACTGATAAAATGGAAAATTTAACTGCATTGAAATCTTATGGAAGCATTTCATCGAATGTTTCGTTCTAATCGCTGTTATATCTGGTCAGTCTGCCCCCGTTCCAATTCTCATGAGCGTTAAGCCACTGATCGATATCAAGGGGTATCAGATCATTCACGTGTTTCTGGCCATAACCTTCGTGAATGCGTTTCTCTTCCATTTCCTGACGACGTTTGGCCGTGATCCGCTTGGGCTTACTCCCCTCTTTCTTATCTCGAAACTCTGGCGGAATGCCGAAACAAAAATCAAACAGCGTGTCAGCTCGATCGTGGTGCGTTTTGGGAGCACCCATTGCCTTGGCGTGGGCGAGGTATGCTTGGCAGACTTCAAGCATAGTGACGCTGTTCTGTTTCTTCTTGGCAGTCTGTTTTTTTTGCGGCGGCTGTAATTGAGTGTGAGTATAGGCTTCATTGAGAACTTTGTGAGCGGTTTTCGAGTGCTGCATGTGAATCCCTTCTTCATCCAACAGTCGATGCCCCTCGCTGGTGTACCAGCCCCGACCAGTACGGAAATAGTATCCACGATTTCGTGAACCTCGCTTGCGACCACCTGTCTTTTTCGCCATAATTGGTGCTCCGTTTGAAGGCTTTGAAATTCCTCACGGAATTTACTGCCAAATTTACTGCCAAGCTCTTTCGACAGTAAATTATACACGGTAAAACAAGGGAAAAAATCGTTTTGCACCCCTAGCTCAATTGGATAGAGCACCTGTCTACGGAACAGGAGGTTATTGGTTCGAATCCAATGGGGTGTACTCTAAACAAAGTATCAAAACGCAGCCGAATCTGACACATGTCAGATACTGCATTTCGTTCATTCGGTACTACCGTATTTTTTTACCGTCAATCTCTGCTGTAAATTCGCCTTCCGTACATCCATTGCCTCCCTCGTCCTCGCAGCAACAATTCCATGTACTTGTCACTTTTTTGGACTGAACTGGGCGACCGTCTCCAAAGATGCCGTCGAGCATCTGTTTAGTTTTGCCCGTAATGTGCGCGGCGCATACTGAATAAAGATCACAGGCCCATGTGACTCCGCCACCAGCAGTCTTGAAGTCGTCAAAACATTTCCGCCACTCTTTGTTGAGCGCTTCGAGCTCATCAATGGATACAAATATGGCTTCGCCGGTTTGCGTGATATTGCCCTTGGATGGGTTCTCACAGGGAGCCTTGCAACCCAACCAGGCAAAGACGTCCGTGGGACCTTCGTCAGGGTCGCGAGGTTTGCGTGGAGTAATTTGATTTTGGTACACTTTGCCTTCCCAGACGCGCCACACTTCGTAGTAGCAAAAATCAGCGCCGTTGAGCAAATTTGAATTGGGGCAATTGGTTTTGTTTCTACAAGCTTTCGGTTTGATTCCCATGTCTTTTAATGTGTCCCAATTCGTTTTGCATTTATCGTCTTTGTCACACATCTCGACCGATCCTTTTACGCAAACCCGTTGGATGATCAATCCGTCTTTTTCATTCTCACCTGGAACCCAGTTGGTTGGAAAAACGTAGCTGCCGCAGAGTCCTGGATAATCGCGAGTCGAGATCGTGATGACGATGATTCCTGGCCCCAACTCGTCCGGATAGCGAACGATAGGTGGCAAATCAATTGGAACCTGCTCCAGCTCACCCGACGGATCGATAAAGTTGATTGGCGAATTTCCAGAGTAGGTGTACGGCCTGCTTATGCCAACTGCTCGATTGAGCGGGTCGCGCGACAACCAACGACCTTTGCCTGGAACTAACGACCTCTTGCGTACATAGTAGTTCCCAGTCTCATTGTCGGCGTAGTAACCAACGGCACCTTTGAATTTAAAATTGTCGGCTCCCGAGCCGGTACTAGCTATCGTTTCGCCAAATGCACTATAGCTGTAACTGCGGTCAACGACTTTATTCGATTGGGTGACCTGACGCGTCGAACCTTGTCCGTCAAAGTGGAAAAAGTTTGATTCGCTGTTTCGAAACTCAGAAATCAATCCGCCATATTTGCCTGGTTGATTGGTATATCTGGCTGACAGGTCACCGTTTTCATCGAGTTCATCCAAAACGTTGTCACTCAATTCATCCCATACAAATTGCGTTGTTGACATCGGATTGTCCCCCGGGCATAAGCCCAACATTTATCTTTTTGAAGCTTCGATCAATCGGCGCACATCACCGATCCCTCCTTTACAGTCTTTTTCTACGAAAGCTGACCAAATGACCGTATTTGCGTCACAAGTGTTGATGACATTGACCAGGAATCTGTAGTTCGAGATGAGAACGAATTCTGCCGCCCCGTCAGGAATCCTTCCTACATTGGCGCGACACTGTTTGACGGCGTTGACGATCTTGATACTTGGCAGATCATACATACGGTACCAGCAACCTGTCGGGCGATCTCTTAAGTACTGGTCTGTTGACCAATTCGGTGTTTGATCACGATGTCCATAACATCTGCCTGTACTCAGACAATCTTCTTTGGCTTCACCGGTATAAACGGAGACTTCACAAGTCCAGATGATTTCATCGGCTGCATTCAACACATGAATTCTTTGTTCTTTTTCTAGGATGTATTGTCGATATTCACAACACTCGCAGTCTCCCCCAAACTCGAACCGATTCGAAAATTTGAATCCCCACGTCCAATTGTCAGAAAATGCATGTCCATCAAAACCACAGTCATCGATCGTCGGTGAACCGAAATCATTGACAATCACACACTCACCATCTTCGCAGCCGTTCGAGGCAGTCACGCGATTCGTCACTGATGAGGCAAGTTGCTCGGCCTCGCCCGTCGGATCGACGAAGTCAATCGGCGAATTTGCAGAATACGTGTAGGGTTGTTGAACCATGGTTCCTTCGTTGAGCGGATCACGTGACAGCCAGCGCCCAGAACCCGGCAGGAGTGATCGTCTGCGCACATAGTAGTACTGACTTTGTTCGTCAGCGCAATATCCAAATGCGCCTTTGTATTGGAAGCGGTTCGCGCCCACACCGGTACTTGCGACCGTCTCACCGAATCCACTGTACGCATAACTGTGATCGACCGTCTGGCTGGCATCGGTGATTTGTCGCGTCGAACCCAGCCCATCAAAATGAAAGTAGTTCGTTTCCGTATCTTGATATTCGGATATCAATTCGCCGAACTGATTCGGTTGATGGGTATATTCGGCGAGCAATTCTCCGTTGTTGTCGAGTTCGATTAGAAGGTTGTCGCTCAGTTCATCCCAGATAAATTGTGCCGTTGGCATCTCAGTTCCTTTTTGCACTCGTTGATCAATTCTTGACACCAGAGTCGGTGGTTTTTTATGGCTCGCGATTCGACGAACCCAATCAATCACAACAACATCGGGTCCCGCAGCCAGACCCCCAGTTACCCAAATCGTCGTAAGCGTATTCCTCTTGTTGACACATGATTTCATCCCATTCCGCATTAATGACTTTTTCTGCCTTGGATTTTATTTGTTCCAAGGCTTCGTCATCGCATTTGCAACATTCGCTTCTATTGATGTAGTAATACTTTGTTAATGCGATGAGGAAGGCGCCTCGAACTGAATCAATAAAGGTTTCGAGTTGCTCAGGGGTTGGAGTGTAGTTGGCCCCTTCTGGCAAGCTTGCCGGAGGCGTATTAAAGCCAAGTTTGCGTTCGACACCTTCAACCAACAGGCAGAGTTTATCTACCGGAGTTTCACCACCGGGTTCGAGTCCAACATCATCGATGATTTCAATGGGTGAACGCATGCCGCCAATATCGACTACGTCGAATCGGTCGAATTTGATTTCTACCACCTCACAATCAACAATTGCAAATCCTCTTGATTTGTGCCATTGCCAGGTTTGAGTTCCGGGCGCAGCAACGCCTCCGGCGTCAGCGGTGAATGTTTGCTTGATTTTGAGTCTGTAACCGAAATCGCAGTCCATCTTCGGCGGTTCTTCGACCTCGTGTTCCCACGTACCGTCGACTTCGAGACCCGAGGAGTCGATCAACGTTGTCGGATTGTTTCGAACAAATATGAAAAGTCCGGTACCATCGACAAAACCGAGCGGATCGCGCGACACCCAGCGGCCCAGTGAAGGCTGGTAATTTCTACGTCTCACGTAGTATCGATCGGTCTCATCGTCGGCATAGTAGCCGTTGGCGCCATGGTATTTAAATGGGGTTGTGCCTGAGCCTGAACTCGCGTGAGTCGCGCCCCAGGCATCGTAGACGAATTTGTTAGTGACCGTGTGCGCGGAATCAGTTGTTTCGCGCGTCGAGCCTTGCCCGTCGAAATGGTAGAACATCGTCTCCTGACTCTGCGGTTGTCTAGAAATCAATTCGCTATATGGACCCGCCAAATGCGTATACTCGACAGCGGTGGCGTCAACTCCATCAAGCTCCGCCAGAACGTTATCGCCTAATTCGTCCCAAATGAATTTTTTCGTGGGCATCTGAATGTCCTTTCATAACCGCGGCATTTTTTGCGCATGTCACTATGTTGTCTTCAACACACGTCGAAGATTTGCGTTGTAGCTCATCGTAACGCGTGTGCCATCTGGCAAAGCGACAACCGTATTTTGGTTTTCATAGTCCCACAGCCATGTAGAACGTTCACCGTTGCCGGAAACGGCCGTGTGTTGATTTCCGTTTTGATCAAAGTCGTAAGTAATGGTGTCCGTTGGTGTTGTGCTGGAAACCAACTGGTCTGCTACATCATAGAGATTGGTTGTTTCCGCACCGTCTTGATTGTTCGATAAACGATTTCCCACTGGGTCGTAGGTAAACGTGGTATTGTACGCATTGGCACCCGATCGATGTTCGTTGACTAGCTGGTAAGTGGCATCGTAGGTCCAAGTCACTCGATCACCGTTGAGCTCCAGCACACTCGTCCGATTTCCTGCGGAATCGTAGCCATATTCAAACGTCGAAATCGGACTGCCTGAAACCGGCTCGTTGGCGAGGAATTTCAAATGATTGGCGACATCATAAATAGAAGACGCGCGAATTCCGTTGGCCAGTAATTTGGTGGCCACGCGTCCGGCAGCGTCATAATTAATCGTCGTGGTCTGTCCTTGAGGATTGATGACCGTGTTGAGGCGGCTCGTCGCATCGTAGCTGTAGGTAAACAACCCTCCATCACCATCCATCATCGTTGCGCGATTACCGACCGTGTCAAATGAATAGGTCAGGGTTTTTCCAAAAGGATTGCCAGTGGATTCTATTTGGTTTAGCGAAGTATGTTGATACGCATAGTCACCGGTTGAGTCTTGCATCATGGTCCGGTTGCCGACCGCATCATACTCGAATGTGACCAATGAACCGTCCGGATAGAGCTGACCCGTCATCCGGCCTACCGAATCATAAGAATAGGTGG
This sequence comes from Pirellulaceae bacterium, assembly GCA_028280445.1. GTDB lineage: Bacteria > Planctomycetota > Planctomycetia > Pirellulales > Pirellulaceae > JANQLU01. The sequence continues at coordinate 11,721 of JANQLU010000036.1, forward strand.
TCGTATGACCATTACCGTCAATACGCTGGCTGTTCTTTCCACCGGTGTCATAGACGCTTGTTGTGATTCGACCCAACGGATCGATTTGTTCTGTTTGCCGACCAACGGCGTCGTACACGAATGTATAACTGAAACCGCGAGCATTCGTCAGCTTGACCTTGCGATCAACGGCGTCGTAAACGTACGTGGTTCGGTGTCCCAGCGCATTGACATCCGCAGTATTACGATCTGCCAAATCGTAAACGGTAGTGCTCCAGTGCCCATTCGCATCGATCGATGTCGTGTGCCGTCCGGCCGCATCATAGATATTGGTCCGTCGATGACCCAGTGAATTTTCAACGGACTCCGTACGGCCCGCCTGGTCATAAGAAATTGTGGTGGTACTGCCTATTGCATTGATTCGCGCAACCGCCCGCCCCACTGCGTTGTAAATGGTGGTGCTTCGATGACCAAACGGATTCTCGTTGGCAACATTTCTGCCAATCGCATCATAGACCGCGGTAGTTTTGTAACCCAATGGATTTTCCTGAGTTATCGCTTGGCCTACGGCGTCATAAATCGTTGTTCTTCGATTTCCGTTGGCATCGATTGTCGAACTGATACGATTGACAGCGTCATACGTGGTCGTCGTGGTAAATCCCAACGCGTTTACCGTTGCCACTTGCGCGCCAACGGCGTTGTAAACGGACGTCGAGCGAAATCCCAGTGCGTTTACACGTGCAATCGATTGACCGATGCGATCATAAACGGTTGTCGTGACAGAGCCCGACGGACTTGTTGAACTCGTTAGCTGACCGGCAGCGTCATAGCTGCTCGTAGAACGGTGTCCCAGTGGATTGATATTTGCAATATTCCGATCAGCGACATTGTAAACCGCGGTAGAGCGGAGCCCCAACGCATTTACCGAAGCAATGATGCGACCATCCGAATCGTAAACCGTGGTTGTGGAATTGCCTAACGGATCAATCGCACCGATTGTTCGTCCAACAGCGTCATAAACAGCAGTAGCACGAGCCCCAAGCGGATTTTCGGTCGTAATGAGCTGACTGGCTGAGTTGTACGTGCTGGTGGTTCGAGCTCCTAACGCGTTGATCACAGCAGTTCGCCGACCGGCAAGGTCGTAGACAGTCGTCGTTCGCTCACCCAGCGCGTTTTCACCGGCAATTTGCTGCGATGCAGAATTGTAGATAAACGTTGACCGATTGCCCAACGAATCGATCACAGCGTTTTTGCGCCCTAACGAGTCGTAAGCGATCGTTGAGCGAAAACCAAGTGCATTGATGGCAACCGTTGGACGATTGGCCGAATTAAAAACAGTCGTCGTTCGATGACCGAAGGGATTTTCGTTGGCGACGGTTCGATTGTTCCGGTCGTAGACAACAGTCGATCGAAAACCAAGTGCGTTTTGCATGGCAACTGTGCGTCCAGCCGCATCATAAACACGTGTCGTTCGGTGACCGAACGGATTCTCAGTATCGACGAGTTGATCTGCGCAATCGAAGGTAAATGACCGAATATTGCCAAGTGGATTTACTCGAGCCACAACCTTGCCGGTCGCATTGTAAACAACCGTATTTATTTCCCCTAGCGGATTCTCCGTAGAAACCAGCCGGCTGTTGCTGTTAAACGTATTCGTAGTCGTATTGCCCAACGGATTAGTCGTAGCAATCCGCCGACCGTTGTTGTTATATAGATAGGTGGTCACATGTCCGAGCGCGTCCATTGATGAAGTTACCCGGTTGACGTCGTCCCGGGTCAACGTCGAACGATGTCCCAAAGCATTTTCAACTGAAATCCGTCGACCCGCAGCATTGTGGGTAAACGAGGTGCGGCTGCCAAGCGGATCGACGTCCGCAATGATGTTTCCATTGGAATCAAATACGCTAGTCCAAATCGCACCCAGCGGATTCGTGACCGACTCACGTTGGTTGTAGCGGTTGTAAGTATACGTGGTTCGGTTTCCCAGCGCATTCAGGACCGCCGCCACCTGATCACTGGTGTTCCACACATAGGTTGTACGGTTTCCCAATTGATCCTCGACTGACTCTATTCGATCGCTGTTGTCGAAATGATAAGTCGTGCGATTGCCCAACGGTTGTATGACACCCGCAATCCGCGGACCAGCGTTACTGGTTGAATGTTGCAAAAACGTTGTAATATTTCCTAACGGGTTTTGTGTCGTCTCGACAATTCCGTTTTTCCAAGTATTCGTCCAGATATTCCCTAACGGGTTTTGTCGCGATATCAGGTTCAACTGACTATCGTAAGTCAGTGTCGTCACACATCCGCGCGCGTTGGTGATCGTCGTTGTTTTGTTCTCTGTCGAATAGCTGTACGTTGTGATGTGCCCCATAGGATTCTGGAACGAGGACAAACGTGAAGCGCTGTCGTAGGTGTAAGTAAAACGATTGCCCTCAGGATCCAATGTCGAGGTGATGCGATGACTGCCGTCGTAAGTAAAACTGGTCGTACAGAGTTCGGGAGTTACAAATTTGACCAGATTGTTGTTGCCGTCGATTTCAAACTGTGTGACACGCCCTGAAGGGTCAGTGATGCTTTCCAAACTCTTGACTATAAAGCCAGAATACGAGTAGGTTGTTACAGCTCCCGTAGGATCGGTGATCGTTTCCAGAACCGAAGGAGTGCCCGAATAAGACAATGTTGTGACGGCTCCGGCCACGTCTTCCGTATTGATCAACTTCCCGTTGGAATCGTACTTTATTTGAAAGCCGTTAGGACGCGTTTCTGTCCATGTATTACTGATTTTTTGCAACTGACTATCAGAGCCTGCCGGCGGTTTATAAAAACCATTCACGTCCTTGTCTGTAAATGTTAAAACTCGTCCGTCACCCCGATGGATTTCCGCTATTGAACTATTGACCTCATCTACCCAACGCGTATGTCGATCACTTACACCAAAACCCAACGCACTCGATTCAGTCGACAACGAGTTGTAAGTCAGCGCAACTACCGAATTAGCAGCTCCGCTTCGCGGTGGAGAAAGCTGAACCATTATATTGCCAATGGCCGGGTTGTAGCCACAAAAACAAGTTGACGTACATCCTGGACCCGGACCTCCGCCGCCTGGATCACCTTCATCGATCCCGGGTCGTTCGTTACAACCTCCTCCCGATGAAGTAATGTTCGTTACGTCTAAACCTGCAACGCTAAACGCTTGGACATCATCGATAACCCCGTCGAGACCATCGACTCCAGAGGAGCTACCATCATTCTTTGACCCGCAACCGCAACCATCATCAGCTCCGGTTTCGCCTGTTCCTCCAGCAGATCCGCCACCCGGTAAAATTGACCAGCTGGCTCCTTCGACGATGCCTCCACCATCACATCCGCTGCACCCATCAATGCCGCGATTTGAGCCGATTGCCCACATTGAAATCAGGTCGTTGCAGCCTTCTTTGGGTTCGTTTTCAGGACCTGCTGAGCCCGTAAAAATTTCTGAGAAGGTAAATGGCATGCTGCCCTCCTGCCATATTTAGTGGACCAAAGTTGATTAAGAATTGAGAATTCCTAACGGACACTTGATTCTTAGCCACACGTTTATGATGCGTCAAGAAATTATAAGGCCACGTAAAACTTCCATAGATTTTTCGGTTTACAAGTCATGAAAGTAATATGAGTGAAAACAACTGTGAAAATCCACGGAACAGCTTTTTTTGAGACTACAGATATTCGTGCATTTCGTAGCACTGACTCATGGGGTGTTACTTCTTCAATCGTTTTTCCCGAATTCGTTTCCTGATTGCGTCAAAATGTTCAAGCATGTAGTCGGGCTTGCGCGGTCGGTATTGGCCTACTTCATCGGAAAATGAAAATCGAACTTTAGGCAGCGTCAAACGCATGAGATTGCGCTCGTACTGCGACGGCGTGTAGCCATAGTAATAAACCTCAATCTCTTGAAGATTTGGAAACGAGCGCAATTGCTTCAAACACGCCGACGGTGGTGGGCTATACAAAATCAACTTTTTCAAATTCTTGAGCGTGCCAATTTTTTCTAAACGACGAGAGCTGATTTGCAACGTTTCGAGATTTTCAAATACGGCCAAACATGACAGATCAGTCGGACAAAAATCCGTTGGGAAGTAAAGTTCTTTGAGTGATTTTGCACAACGAACTTTTGCTAATCGTTCTTTCAACTCTTTCCCGCCAAGCTTTGGAGAATCAACTTCGTCGTAATCGTAGTAGTTGACTGCAGCAATCCAACGTTCATCAAAACTTACCGCTTCGGCCAGGCCGCAATTTCCCAACACTTCCAACAGGCTGTCTTTAGTCACCGTGCCGGGAAAATAACAACTCGCTTTTTTGTTTTTGGTCTCGGAAACAAATAGTAAATGGCTGTTTTCACCAAAAAACTTTGCTCCCTTTACTTTGGCGATTTGTTCGGCCATCTCCTTTCTCATGAAACTGAGAAATTCGTTGGCACTTGAATTTCGCAAGCCAAAGAAAATATCCCATATCAATTCTGAGTTGACAAAAAAGGTTTCTGAATTAGCCATCGGCCCTGGCGCGTATTTTACCGACACCGCGGCATCGCCATCGAGTACCAACGCCCAAAAGAAATCGGAGCATTCGATTTTTTGATTGCCCGAAACCTCGACCGTGATTTCCAAGTTTTTCATCGGATGTGCTGGAATCGGAGTTTCCGATGGTCCGCTTGATTCTGTCGACGCCAAATCAGACAGCGGCTGCAGAACATTTGAATTCAACATAATCATGCAACTGGCGGGCAAGTTTTCGATGGCTCTCCAATCGTCCAACGACAGAGGCGCTGGTCCAGAGATATTCAAATATCCGATTTGACCAAGGTAGTTTTTGACTTTGGCAAAATCGCCAGATTTGTTCAGTTTAAACGTGAAGTATCCATGAAATTTCGGAGGCGATTTGACTTGAGAACCAGTGACCTCGGCGTCCAAATGCAACACGCCCAATTCATCGCTTTTCAAAAACTCCGCCAATTGTTCATGCGTCACCTCGCCTTCGATACTCAATCCTGTTGTTCGCAACCTTATCGGCTCCACTGCCGAACTAAAATTTTTAAATGTTGCGTCGTCCATTTGCCAATCTTTCAGGAGTTTGATCGCACGAATGTCCCGTTTGGATTTCAAATCAACTCTCGCGACGACCTGCTGCTGATACCAGTCATTGTCAGTGACTACCAAATCAGATTCCCGACCAAAAGACCGATGAAAGATTTTGACTTTACGCGCCAGGTCAAATCTGGTTTCGTCGGTCACGCTTGTAACCAGAGTAAACAGATCGTAGCGCAACTCGATAGCGGCAAAGGCGGTAACCAAAATCAGGATCATCGGCGACCACAGACTAAAATGTTTCAAGTAAAATTTTCGTGAACGGTTCAAAGCCCCGATCGGCTCGGAAGCGGGTTCGTCACGTAGTTGCTTTTTTCGAAACAACAATACACTGACAGCCAAATATGGCAACGAATAAAAGATCATCGCCGTAATTGGAACAGCCGATTCATCGCCGCCGAAACGATCACCGACATAGAGACCAAAACAGGTCGTAAAAAAGATGCAATAGGGAATAAAAAATGCGACAACTTGCATTCGCGAGTTCAAAAAGTTCACGACAATCCCGGGTAGAAACCCGAATACCAACGCCAACGACAGCCATCCCAACCAGTCAACTTTTCTCAAATACAAATCGGAACTAATTACTAAAAATGCCAGCAACAAAAAAGCCGCGATCATCGTGTGAACTCGTTTCCATTTCGCTTCCGGCCGATTTTTTTTGTAACGCGCAATGGCAAACTCGATAAAAAATGTGAGCAATGCAAAAATGGCACATATCGAAGCAATCGTGCCCACCACGCGCCACGAAGCAATTCTCAAAGCCGAACCAGATTCATCGCCGTAGTAACTGTACGGCTCGATATCCACATCCCAAAGCCGGTTTTCGCGAGTGGTGTAACAGAAAAAGAAGATTAAAAAAACGCAACTGGCAAATGCGAAAACCCGCATCCCAACCGTTCGATGTTTTGACGCCACAATAAACGGCAACGGAGCAATACAACCAGCAGCAGCACACAACAGCAACTGGCTCATCGTCAGCAACGAAAAACCATCAAACCAACCCGCTATGAAATCCGGCCATTCGCTCAAGTCGATATACTGCGATGTGAGTCGGCAACAAAAACAACAAGCAAGAATTAAAAACACGGGCAAAGCAATGGAGAGGATTGCCATATCAAACATTCGAGGCTTGAAGAAAAACGACCATTTCTTTTTCGATTGAACCGTCTCAGTCATTGGTTGTATTTGCCTATCGTGTTTCGAGTCATTCAAAAATTTGAAACTGCACTTACTCGCCGCCTAAATATTTGGCGCAAAGTTTATTGCGTATGTGCTGCAAATAAGCATCAAAATAATCAGAAATTTTCGGCGCGTAATTGGTTTTCTTATCAGCTTGAAACGCGATGTTAATTTTGGGCAACAACGGCGCGACAACAAAGACAGGACAAAAAAATCAACAACGTGGGCAACAGAATTGCGATCGCCGCCACATCAAAGGCACGAGGCCGCCAAAACCCCCATTTTGTTTTCGCGTGATCCATTCAAGTAATTCGTTTTCGACGATCAATATTGCGAGCTATCTTTCCAATTTTTTGACACAACCTGACCAATATTCTGCAAACTAATGATACCCATAAAGCGAACATCGCGCCGTCGTTCGCACGTCAGGTGACCATTTGAAAAATAAACTCGTGTTAGAAATTTGTTCAACAAACCGCACAGTTTGCGTCCTGGAGATTTTCTAACTAGAATCGATGGCGTGCCTCGATCAATATTTCCCATCACCGACGAGGCTGACCGAAATTTGGCACCTATCACCATTCATCACCTACCACTTCCGACGGATTCAGCGGATTCAAATTTTTCGATTTACCATTGCCTCAACTCCAAGTTTTTGTTTTCATACTTGTTTGCCCCTCCTTGATAAATCTAATCCATCAAAAAATATGACGAATCGTACGATTGCAATTGGTGACATTCACGGATGTGCCCGCGCTCTCGATACGCTCCTGCGCGCTATTCAACCGACACCTGCCGACACACTTGTTCCCCTGGGTGACTATGTCGACCGAGGACCAGAAAGCTCCGCGGTCCTGGAAATATTTACGACCTTGCTCTCATCCTGCCACCTTGTTCCGCTCATCGGAAACCATGAACTGATGATGATGCAGGCCTTGGAAAGCAAATCGAGCTATGATCTTTGGATGCAATGTGGAGGCAATACCACGCTGGCTTCTTATGGAAATCGCCTGTCGAATTTTCCCCAGCACCATCGATTGTTCCTCAACCACTGCGTCAAATACTACGAAACGGACACCCATTTTTTCATTCATGCCAATTACGATCCGAATCTGGAATTGGCCGAACAGCCAGAACAAATCGCGTTTTGGCAGCATATTCTCGAAGACGTTCCCGATCCGCACATCAGTGGAAAAACGGCGATCGTTGGCCACACACCACAACCGGACGGTAACATTCGCGACCTGGGACACATCAAAATCATTGACACGTTCTGCTACGGGAACCAATGGCTGACGGCACTGGATGTCAACAGTGGCTTTGTTTGGAAAGCCAACAACCGAGGAGAACTGGAAACGTCCGAACTCGTCACTCAAACTTCGTGATAGCGAGGTTAGGTGCGAATTCGTTTGGACTTATACAAGCACGATGCGCCAGCGAATTCGACTGTACAAACCACTCGTTGGCTAGGATTTTGCATCAGGAGTTGTTACTCCTGATTAGATAATGATTTTCTGCAATCGTAAGCGCGAAGCGTGAGCGAGGGGCCGAAATCCGTGCTGATCTGCTGTGGAACGTAGTCCCTCGCTCACGCTTCGGGTTTCGATTTTTGTCTAATGCAAAATCCAATGGCGCTTCGTGCTCGTAAAATCCAAAACGATTGGCGAATCTCTTCATCTGCGTTGGACGAAAAAAACTTCAATTGCGCGACAATCACGCCACCGAAACACGCCATAAACACCCCCTACAAATTGCCATTTCATTATTGCGATATGTTGCAATAATGACGCCATGGCAGAGGTACTACCTCATCATACTGCGACCCACCAGTTGCAGAATCTACATCGACTGGCCGATACGGACAAATTTGTGAACTGCGTTTCGGCGCTGCGACAATCGAATGTGGTTTCATTCGATGGTGTCTGGGGATCGTCTTGCGCGCTGTTGATCTCGGCCCTGGTTCAACAGAATTTTTCCTGCCTGGCAATCTGTCCAGATCACAAAACGGCTGACAATTTGTTTGATGACTTGCCGTCGTTTACCAGCCGAGGCATTAGCCAATTTCCGGTCTGTCAAATTGGAACCAATACCACACCCACGGTCGACTATGAATTCGGCGAAAGACTCCGACTAGTCAAAGATCTCATCGCTGGACAACAACCGGAAATTATTGTCAGTTGCCCCCAAGCGCTGATCCAAGGCATTCCCAATGCCGACGAAATTGCCAGTGAAACACGGTTGTTGCGAGTGGGTGACCAGATTGACGTTGCATCGTTGATCGCATGGTTGATCGAAAACAAATTTCATCAAACCACCGGAGTCGAATTGCCAGGTGAATTCTCAGTCCGGGGCGGGATCATTGACCTGTTTGCAACCGATTGGCTCAACCCGATCCGCATCGAATTATTCGACGACGAAATTGAATCGATTCGTTACTTTGAAATCACCACACAAAAAAGTATCGAAAGCATTCAACAATTCGAAATCTCGGTCACATCGACATCCGCCACCTACCAAAACAGCTTGGTCGACCTCGTTTCGTCGGACACGTTGATCGTTCTGATTGAAAATGAACAGATCGAAAGCAACATCAAACAGTTTATCACCCGCGCTGTCGCTCCGGAAAACCTGTTGAGCTACGAACAACTCAAAACGAACACTCGCCAGCAACCGACAGCGCTGGTCAATCAGTTGGCCGCTGGAGATTTCGAACATCAGTGTCGATTCGATTGGGAGCCACTGGAAACATTCCACGGCGACATGGATGAAATTCGACTCACGTTGGAAAATATCGCCACAGACTGTGATGTTACGGTCGTCGCTCGCGTCGAAGGAGAGCTTGCTCGCATCCAGGAAATTCTGACCAAAACAAAACTGGCAGCCCGGGGTCGACTTCACTACGCCGTCGGGTGCGTACATGCCGGATTTCGTTGGCCGTCACAAAAACAACTGGTAATCGGTAGCGACCAATTGTTTCATCGCGGCCAACTTCGTCGCACGCGTCGTAGCCGAAAACTTGGTAAAGCGATCGATAGTTTTATCGATCTCAACGAAGGTGATTTGATTGTCCACCTGGCTCACGGAATCGGTCGATTTCGCGGGTTAAAAGTCTTGGACAAAGATGGACAGAAAACTGAACACTTGGAGTTGGAATTTCACGGCCGCACGCGAATTTACGTACCGGCCACCAAAATCGATCTGGTTCAAAAATATGTGGGGGGGACAAAAACCAAACCCACGCTTGCCAAAATTGGCGGCAAAAACTGGCTGAGGCAAAAGGAGGCTGCGGAATCCGCGGTCACTGACCTCGCCGCGCAAATGTTGGAAATCCAGGCCGAGCGAGCTGCCAGACCCGGTATCAGTTTCGCCACCGACACGACTTGGCAAGCGGAGTTTGAACATTCATTTCCCTATCGCGAAACGCCCGATCAAATTTCTGCCATCGCCGATATCAAAGACGATATGCAAACCGCGCGGCCGATGGATCGATTGCTCTGTGGTGACGTCGGTTTCGGAAAAACAGAAGTCGCCATGCGCGCCGCTTTCAAAGCGGTCGAAAATGGATATCAGGTCGCTGTGCTTGTGCCAACGACCATCCTGGCCGAACAACACTACCGTTCGTTTTGTGATCGCATGTCTGAGTTTCCGCTGGACATCGAAAAACTCAGCCGATTCTGCACCACTGCCGAACAACGAGAGACAATCGCGGGACTCAAATCCGGCCGCGTCGATATCGTGATCGGAACACATCGCCTGGCGTCGCGAGACGTTGCGTTTCAAAACCTTGGATTGGTCGTGATTGATGAAGAGCAACGTTTTGGTGTCGAAGTCAAAGAGCGACTAAAAACGATTCGTTCCGAAGTCGATGTCTTGACCATGTCCGCCACACCAATTCCGCGCACATTGCACATGTCGCTGGTCGGCGTGCGAGATATTTCAAATCTGGAAACACCACCAGAGGATCGCTTGGCGGTCGAAACACGAGTGACACGTTGGGATGACAACCTGATCCGCCGCGCGATCATGCGAGAATTGAATCGGGGCGGACAAATCTATTTTGTGCACAATCGGGTCAACGACATTCACATTATCAAAAGCAAAATCAGTCACATCGCACCCGAAGCGTCGATCTGTGTCGGCCATGGGCAAATGCCCGAAGGTGAATTGTCCCGAGTGATGACCGAATTTATTGATGGAAAACACGATTTACTATTGGCCACCACGATTATTGAAAGTGGGTTGGATATTCCAAATGCCAACACGATGATCATCAACGAAGCGGATCGTTATGGTTTGGCAGATTTGCACCAATTGCGGGGCAGGGTAGGGCGTTACAAAAATCGCGCGTACTGTTATCTGCTGATCGACGAACACAAACACATCAATCCGATCGCCGCTAAACGACTTCATGCGATTCAGCAATACAGTGAAATTGGAGCCGGTTTTGCCATCGCCATGCGCGATTTGGAAATTCGCGGCGCTGGCAATCTGCTGGGAACTGAACAAAGTGGTCATATTGCGGCGGTCGGCTACGAACTTTATTGCAACATGCTGGAAAATGCCGTTCGCGTCGCGCGGCAAATGCCCAAGAAAATTTCGATTCACGTCGATGTCGATTTGCCACTGCAAGCCTTTTTGCCCGACGAATACATTCCCGACCGCCGCGCAAAAATTGACTTGTATCGACGACTGACACGCCTCAACCAATTTGGCCAAATCGGTGAAATCAAAAATGAAATGTTGGATCGATTTGGACCCCTGCCCAAAGAAGTCAAACGCCTGTTCAAGCTAGCAGTCGTGAAACTCGAAGCCGCCGTTTGGCAAATCAATTCGATCTTTATCGATGATAAATATCTCGGTTTTCGCTATGACAACAAATTGCGCATTGAACAATTGGCCGCTGCACATCGTGGCCGTCTACGCGTGGTCGACGATCATTCGGCCTATATCACATTAAAAAGTGCGGAAAACGACCCAGATCGCTTGCTGGCACTCGTGAAATCCATCTTGCAACCAAAAACCTGATTGCACTAGACTTCGCCACATTTTTGACAGCGGATTTGCGCGCAACCCGTAGGGTCGGTTCCTACCGGCCATTTTTCGGATTGGACGTTTTCTGAATCGGCCGGTGGGAATCGGCCCTACGAAAACGCCGCAGTAAATTGGGCGCAGAACTTGCGAACCGCTTGAAAATCGAAAACGTACACTACGTGAAAGTGAAAGCGATATCATCGTGACCATGGAAGGAACCTGGATGAGTCTCAAACCGGCCATCAGCTTACACGCGATCTTGATTGTTACAACGTTTTTGTCGTTGCAATGCAGCCCCGTCAGCGCACAAGAACTCAAACCCAAACAACCTCCGGTTCCCAAAAACGATCCCTACTTCAATGTCGCGCAACAACAATCCATGGGCGTGTTGAAAACAAACGCAACAAAACGCATTCCCAAAATTCCATCGACAATCAATCCGTCTGCTCAAAACCCCAACGCGTTAAAACCGGCGCCATCCAGTGTCGGTAAAAATACACTGCCAAACATTCCTCCCAATTTTCGAACAACTCAACCTCAAACATCGTTCCAATCCAGTAATGCTGCGCCGCTGTCCCAACAACAACTGGCTCCCAACCCCTACATCCAACCTTCGCAACAAAACCCGTTACAACCCAAACAAATTGGGTCCCGCGCACCAACCCTCCAGCCACCACAGATTGCGACAAATCAACATTTGCATCCGCGCCAAAATCAAATGCAACCTGCCACCCAACCGACTCGGCAACCCGCCGTCAACTCCACGGCCTCCAACGGCCAATTCCAACCCGGCGGTCAATTCCAAGCAGCTCATCAAAACACCCACACGCAACCCATTCGTGGTTCGAACGTTCCATTTACTCAACCGGTTCAATCACAATCGCCGCGACGACTGCTACGCAAAGTTTCCGGACAAACTCCGATAACCCCACAACAAAAAACTCAGCAACAAAAAACTCAACAGCAGCGCACTTATCAGCCCATCGAACCCGACTCGGTCGTCAGCGATGCCAGCCTGTCTGGTGAAAATACGATTCAAAAACTACCCGAGAAATCAGGTGAAGAAACTTTTGAGCCCGGAACATTGATGGCCGTCGTTGGCGGTGAGCCAATTTTTGCCGCGCATTTGACTCTCGAAGCCAACCAGTTGATTGAAAAATTTATGCCCACGGCACCAGAAAATGTAAAACGAGAACAACGCAAACTTGTCCTGGAAAAACTGCTCAACAAGTATATCGAATCAAAAATGTTCTACGTTGACATCATCCGCGGGTTACCCGAGGGTGCGAACGTCAAAGACATTTACAAAACACTGGGCGAACATTTTGATAAAGAAGTACTGTCTAAAATCTTGAAAAAAAATAATGTGAAAACAGCCAACGCATTCGACATTCGACTTCGCTCTCAAGGCGTGTCGCTACGCCAATTTCGCGCGCGATGGATCGAAGACGAGTTCGTGCGTTATTTTCTCAAAGACAAAATAACCATCAATCCCGACGTGCAACATCAGGAAATCATCGACTACTATCGCAAGAATCAGGAAACCTATCGACGCAAAGCTCGCGCTCGTTGGGAACAAATCGAAGTTCACTTTTCCAAATTCACGAATCGAACCCAGGCTCGGCAAGCGATTGCAAAATTGGGCAACGAAGTTGTCTACGGAGCACCTCTCACGGCAGTTGCCAAACGCGGCTCCCATGGACTCAAAGCGACCGATGGTGGACAGGAAGGCTGGGTCACCCAAGGAAGCCTGGTGTCGAAAAAATTAAACGAAGCGGTTTTTTCACTGCCGCTGAACCGGCTCAGTGACATCATCGAGACCGATTTGGGGTTTCATATCGTTCGCGTGCTGGAACGCACACCCGCTGGCTTCGTGCCGTTTACCGAAGCTCAAGTCGAAATCAAAAAGAAGCTGACAGAAAAAAAACGCGAAGAATCGTTCAAAAAACATCTGGAAAAATTGCGACGTGAAATTCCTGTCGAGATTTTGATCAAACCCACGCAGACCGGTGGCGAGAAAAAGTAATTACGGTAACTCATCCTGTACTAATTCGAACTTAAGGTCGTAAATCGATCACTCTCGACAAAATCTGCTGCGAATTCCGCCGATTCGACGCCACGCGTACGCTTCAAAAAAACGCTCGACCTCGTTAAACTATCCGGTTCTCTTCGGGGTCCAATTGGCAAATTGTTGCCTGCGATCCCTGGTCTTGGCTACCTCTTCGGCGCTCAATTTGCGTCGCACCCACGGTATTAATTATGACAACTGCAGTTTCGGAAGAAAAAAAGATGGCAGAATCGGCGAAGCTTTTGCTTGGCGACAAAGAACTTGAATTCCCAACCATCGTTGGGTCGGAAAATGAAGTCGGCTTAAACATCAACAAACTTCGCAAAGAAACCGGTGTCATCACTCTCGATGAGGGTTACGTTAACACGGGCTCCACTCGGAGCGATATCACTTACCTCGATGGCGAAAAAGGCGTTTTACGGTATCGCGGCTACACGATCGAAGACATTGCCGAAAAATGTGATTTTGTCGAAGTCGCCTACCTGCTGATTTTTGGCGAATTGCCAAACCACGATCAACTGGCCGAATTCAAAAATGCCATTCGACGCCATACGATGCTGCACGAAGACATGCGGTTTTTCTACCGTGGTTTCCCGCGAGACGCACACCCTATGGCCACTTTGTCGTCCGTGGTCAGTGCCATGAGTACGTTTTACCAAGACTCGCTGGATCCGATGAATCCCGAGCATGTCGAAGTTTCGATTTATCGGTTGCTCGCCAAACTCCCCACCATCGCCGCCTACAGTTACAAAAAATCGATCGGTCAACCAACGATTTATCCGCGAAACGACTTGGGCTACTGTGAAAACTTTTTACAAATGATGTTTTCGGTGCCCTGTGAACCGTACAAACTCGATCCCGATCATGTCAAAGCGTTGAACATGTTACTGATCGTCCATGCCGATCACGAACAAAACTGTAGTACATCCACGGTTCGCATGGTGGGATCATCCAACGCCAATCTGTTTGCGTCGATCGCTGCCGGAATCTGCGCACTGTGGGGACCGCTTCACGGAGGTGCTAACGAAGCGTGTGTGCAAATGCTCGAACGCATTCGTGACGATAATGGCGACGTCGAAAAATACGTGGCGATGGCCAAAGATAAAGAACACGGTTTTCGGCTGATGGGTTTTGGACACCGGGTTTACAAAAATTTCGACCCCCGCGCCAAAATCATTCAAGCGGCCTGTGGCAAATTGCTGGACAAACTCGACATCGACGATCCGCTGTTTGAAATTGCCAAGAAATTGGAACAGGTCGCGCTCAACGACGAATATTTTGTCAAACGAAAACTGTACCCCAATGTCGACTTTTATTCGGGAGTCATTTATCGAGCCCTGGGCATTCCCGAAAAAATGTTTACCGTGCTATTCGCAATGGGTCGGCTGCCCGGCTGGATTGCCCACTGGAAAGAAATGCATGCCTCTGACACCAAACGTATTTGTCGTCCCCGCCAAATTTACACCGGTGAAACATCGCGGGAATTCGTCGCATTGGACGACCGCAAATAGCGAAAAAACAACGAGAAACAAGCAAAAAACGCAGCCTCAGCCCATGGCTGCGTTTTTTATTTGGAGAACATTCGAGAAAGAATAAAGGGCTGTTGGATAATGCTATTTTGAACGGCTGCCTTTTTTCATGTTCCCTTTGGCTCCGCTGCCTTTCGAACCGCCTGCGACGCTCATGTATTTTTTGGGGTTCGCGATAAACATCTTCATTTGCTTTTCACCGGGAAACAGGTAACGCATTCCGTTTTTCATCACGGCAAAATCGGCCTTGCCAGCAACGTCTTTGTTCATCTCAACCTTGCACACCGTACAGCGTCCATCAAAGGCCAGATCAACGTTTAAATACGCCTGAGCATTTTTCATAAACTTTTGCTTGACCTGCGCGTTGGGAAACAAAAACAATCGGCCACCGAGATACGAAGCGTACTGAATGCTTCCGGGAACACGTTTCCCCAAATCTTTTAAACACACAACGCAATCACCACCGAGTGCCGGTACGTATTTGACCGGGTTGGCATCAAATTTCTTTTTGTATTCTGCTGCTGGAAAATAATAGCTCTTGCCGTCATAAACCGAACGAAAGCGTGGATCACCTTTAACCCATTTTTTGACGTCGATAATACAAACCGGACAGTAGCCTCCCAGCGCCGTGTTCGCCGCCATTCGCGGTTTGGCGGTTGAACCTCGAACCGTGCCTGAACCCTGAGTCCGTCGCGATCCCGACTGGGCGCTCAAATACGAAGGCAAACAAAACATTGACAACACGATGGGCAACACCGCCCAATTTAATTTCTTGGTTACAGACATACATCCTCCAAAAATGAAAAAATTGATATTGATAATTTCGCTGAGGACGATGACCGGCATGCTTCCTTTCATAAAAATTAGCAAATAATTTTGCGATCGCACATCGGTGTAACTTGCAATACGCTCCACATTCGACGATACAGATTTCGGTTACCAACAATACAGTAGGGCCGGTTCCCACCGGCCGATCTGACAAAACTCGCGCGACGATCAGGTTTCGACTACTAACGTTGTTGTGCATACGACCAAAGGGCCGATTCCCACCAGCCGATTCAAAAACGGTTTTGACAGGATTTATAGGATTTACAGGATGTTTTCCTGTGAGCGGCAAGGGGCTAGCCGCCGGGTCGAAGCGCGAACGAACCGGCGGCTAGCGCCTTGCCGCTCACGATAGCCTCGCCACCGCAAGTAGGGCCGGTTTCCACCGGCCGTTGTGTTGAATCGGCCGGTGGGAACCGGCCCTACAAAATTTCTTGAAAATTGCTGTTGACTTAGCGAATATATTCGCTAATATGGCGAATACATTCGCTAAACAAGGACCCCAACATGCCACGAGAACGCTCCAACCAACTGACCGAAGTGGAAATGCAAGTGCTCCAAGTATTGTGGAGCAAAGGGCCGTCGCCAGTTCGCGTGATTCACGCCCACCTGTCGGAACTGCGCGATACAAACTACTCGACCACCGTCAAAATGTTGTCGGTGATGCTGGATAAAAAACTGGTTCGGCGGAACGAAGATCAGCGGCCACACGTCTATTCCGCAGTCGTCACGCGACGTAAAGCCCAAAAGCAAATGCTCCACGATTTGATCGATCAGGTTTATGACGGATCGGCCACCAGTCTGGTGCTTCAGGCACTTTCGTCAAAGAAAACTTCACCGGAAGACCTGCAACAGATTCGCGAAATGCTCGACAAGATCCAAGGAGAATAACATGATGAATCCTCTATTGCAAAACGAATTTATTGAGCGCTTGGGTTGGGTCTTGTTGCACTCGCTTTGGCAAATCGCATTGTTAGCGTTGCTGTATTCGGGTTTCAAATCGATGATTCGTTCAGCGCAACATCGATACATCGCTGGCGTCGTTGTTTTGATGCTGGCGGTGACTGCCCCCATCGTCACGTTGACCCTGTTGCCCGCGCCAACATCGTCGCGAGTGGTTGAATCCCAAATTCCCAACACTGAGAAACACTCGCAACCAACGACCGCTCAACAGTCAAATGAACTGCAGCCGTTGCCCAATTCCAACGATCGTACCAATCCGGCCACCCCACAACCTTCGCGAACCGATACCGCACCATCTGTAACCGCGTCCGACAGCGCGGAACCGGAATCTGACGCAATTGCATTTGGGCCAGCAACACCAATCGCTCATGAAACAACCACGATTTCAGATACTCTGGTTGCCTGGCGCAACAGTATTTCAAACGTGATGCGCCCATGGACACCGTATGCGGTTTTGATTTGGATCATCGGCGTATTCATTCTGTCTCTCCGCCCCATCCTTGGAGCCCACGTTGCCGGTAGACTTGCCCGCCAGGGTAAATCAAAAGTCTCGGCAAAAATCTCCCAAACGGTGGCTCGCCTGTGCCGCCAAATGGGATTGAAGAAAACGGTCGAAGTATTCACATCAAAACTGGTGAACATCCCGATCGTCGTCGGTTACTTTCAACCCATTATCTTGCTACCGGCCAGTGCGCTGACCAACCTGTCGGCCGTCGAACTGGAATCGATCCTGCGTCACGAATTGGCACATATTCGACGACATGACGCGTTTGTCAACTTTGTTCAAACACTTGTTGAAACGCTTCTGTTTTACCATCCCTGCCTTTGGTGGATCTCCAAACAGATTCGAATCGAACGAGAAAACTGTTGCGACGATTTGGCCATCCAACAGCCGGCCGACGCGATTCATTTAGCACAAGCGCTATTGAGATTAGAAGAAATGCGACTCGCTCCCAATGTCTTGGCAGCCAGCGGTGGCGACCTCAAATCGCGAATCGCACGTCTCCTGGCCATTGGCAAAATTCAAAAACCATCGAAAAACCGAACAGCAGTGGTTGCGGCCATTTCTACGGCCTCGATCGCCATGTTAATTACTGTCACCACGCTCGTTTCAGCAGGTGAGTCCATCGCAGAAACAACCGACGCGCCCGCGACCGTCGAAAATGAAAACACCACGACAACGACTCCCGCATCAACAACCACGATTGCATCACCAATTGTCATCTCGACCAGTGACCAATTGAAAATGGTCAATTTCAAAACGAGCCAGGACTTGAAGTCCATTCCTAAAACAGCCCTGCGGCTCCGATACATTGGCGATCGCTATAGTTTCGATCGTAAACTAATGGAACAAATCGCAAGCCGGTTTCCGAAATTGATTGAACTGGATTTACTGGAGGTCCGTTCGCTACGCGACGCGGATGTTGCGCCGCTCAGCAAACTGACGGAACTGCGTTCGCTACGTATTCGTTTTGCCGAACGATTGAGTCGCAATTCGATCGACGTGCTCAAACCACTGAAAAAGTTGAAAATTCTCGACCTCAGCTACACCCGAGGTTGGAGCAACGACGACGCGTTAGCCAAATTGCCGCGACTGCCCGCTCTCCGGCGCCTGATTCTGACGCGCCATGGTGGCGGTGGCTGTACCATAAAATCACTTCCCGTATTTCAAAATCTACCTGCGCTCAAGTCCTTGTTCCTGACCGACCAACACCCGTTGGCCGAGGCAAAAATTGGCGGGCAGAAATTTCGCCTGCATATCGTTAGTGATGTTCCTCACCTGGATCTCTACACTCACAACAATGTTATTTCATCCCTTGAAAATTTCGCCGGTGTTTCTTTGCATGCAACCATGTTAAGAAATTGGACGGAAAACTCATTTGAATTTCCATCGATCGACCTGACGCTTCAAATTCATGATCGCGATAAATTTGCGGATTCAGAATTTGCCAGCAAAAAAATTCAAGTCACGAAATCGAATTTCGAACTGGTGATTGATGGCAAAGTATATCGACACCACATGGAATACACGCGCCGGAAAACTGTGCTCGACCAACCCCGACGATTTCAACTCGATTTGAATGAGTCGCATTGGACTACAGACACTGGGATTGAAATCTCAGGGATGCGCGCCCGCAAATATCTGGAACTCAAACCAGGCAAACACCTGATTCAAGTTCGATACAAAGGCTTCGGCAATATGGTCCTGAAGACACAGCCGATGATATTTCATGTGGCACGTTCGCCCAATGGGCGCAGCCAGGATGCTTCGAAATATGCAGCCAATGAACTTGGTACCAACGGACATTCGCGACAAGTCGCCGCTCGACCCATCCGACAAAAATGGACAGTAGCCGAAACTCCGACGATTGATGTCCGCTTGAAAAACCGTGCCATCTACAATATCCCCGAAAAAATTCGCAACAAACAACCATTGACTGCTTCGACATCTCCCAATGGATTTGCGATTGAGATCAACGGCAAACGTTACGACTACAAAAAAACGACCGCGGATTGGATTCAACGAATTCAACCGGGCGAATGGCTCGACTGCCAACTGCAACTCAACCACCACTGGATCTGCGACGGCAAACGTCTTCGATTCAAGCCTGGCAAATATACGATTCGAGTTCTTTCGCTTCACATCCGGGGTCGGGCTCCGGCCACCAGCAAGGAATTTGAACTGATCATTAACGGCGCTGATGAAACTGAAAAACAACGGCGGGAAAACGAGTTGGCTTACAAACGCGGTAAAGCTGAATTGCAAAAAAATCACGCCGGTAAATGGATGGCTATTGCTAACGGAAAAATTCACGGGCCTTTCGAATCATTGAAATCAGCCGATGAAACATTGCGGAAAAAATTCCCGAATGCCAAACATCGATTTATCTTTCGCCCCACAGTCGATGACAAAAACGTTTCGTTTGCCATTTCGCCTTTCAATTCCAACAATCCTGCCTGGCGACAAATCGGAACAGCGTTTGCCAAAAAATATCGTTTCGTCGACGACGTTGCTGGCAACAAAATGCATGCCACGCCCATCGAAAACTTGGGCGCAGAACAAGTCCGACGCATCAATGCGATCCGAAGTCAGTTGGACAAAATCTCAATCGAAAGCGCAAATATAATAACTCAACTCGGCCCAAAACACCCAAAGGTTGTATCACTTGATAACCAAACCAAATTTTGGAAAAAACAGCTGGAAACAGAGTTCCGGAAAAGCAGACAATCAGTTGCCACCATAAATGGCCGCATGCCGACCAAACTCACATCGTTTGACAGTAAAAAATCGATGCCTGCGGATATTGGCTGGAGTCGCATGTTAGCCGACCAGCTCACGTTGACCGAGTTTGATGTCAAAAAACTTGGGCTCGACCTGTTCAGCGTCCCGGGTACAGCAACTTATGTGGGAGACAAAAAAAATCCAGGTCGCAAAGTCTACTGTCGAATCAAAATCGAAAAACTTGGAATCGATGAAGTTGTTTTGGCTTACGTATTGTCAGAAAAAACAACGGGACCGGAAGACAAAGCGATTCTGCTAAAACAACCGCTTGGTTGGAACCCTTCGTTGCCCAGCACATTCCTGCCTCGCCAGCGTCCTAAATACCAAATCTTTGGCCCGAAACTGCGGCAACCTTTTGACACCAAAGAAATACTCTTGCCGCCCAGAAAAATTGAACGTATTCCCTGGAGCGACTTGTTTAAATCTCAAGACACGGTCAACGAACTCAAACAGAAAATCAAGCAACTTGGCTCTTACCGCAACGACGTCAACAAAAATCGATTCCAATCGGGACATTACGCTGAATTCGCCAACCAGTTATTGACGCTCAAAATTGAGCAACGTGTCAAGTTGTTGAAAGACTGGTGCAAAGAGTATCCGGAACAAATCATTGTTCTCTGCCGAATGTTGTTCCAGGCAAAATCAGGCGGCGAGTTCCGCCGTCCTCAAGTTGGCAAACCCTTGTTTGTCAAAGGAACAGCCAAACAATGGCCGTTGGAACCGATCGCGGTTGTGGAGGAGATTCCATTTCTGGTCGTACGCGGTTATGCCATCGCGGGAGAACCGGAGCCGTCAATCGATTATCTCGAATACTGTTTGAAAAATTGTGACTGGACTTCGAAAACCTACGCGAATCACAAGCCGAAACATCTCGATGCTGCGATCACCAAATTGATGTTGCAACTTTCCGACAGGCTTGATTCCGGACTTCTTCCTTTCGACCCAGCGTTTCTTCGAGAACAAGTGATGACCGACGCTGAATTCAAAAAAGCTCAGCAAAAAAAATGGATCGATCAACTGGAATCTCAAATTAAAAAAGCTGGTTCTTACCAAAACATCAACCACGCAACAAAAAACAACTTCCGCAGCTATGACTACATGTGGATCGCCAATCGATTGCAGTTGATCGACGAGAAGGTGCGGATCAAACTTTTGAAAAAATGGTGCAAACCGCACAACGATCAAGTGATTGTTTTGTGCCGAATGTTGTTTACGGCGAAAAAGGGTTCCAAATTTCGGCGGCCAGCACTTGGTGGACCGACGTTCATTGCCGAAGGATTTAAATCAGGCGCCGATCCGGTCAGGTTACAGGGATCTGTCCCATTTGTTGTTGTGCACGGATACATTCTCAGTGGTCAAGCTGAACCCGCCGCGGGGTATCTCGATTACTGTTTGACGAAATGCGATTGGTCCACGAACAAATATCAGAAATTCGATCGCAAGTCGTTACAAACCGCACTCGATGAACTGCTCACCCAACATAAAATCACTGACGCCTCGACAAAAGAGTTTTTTAATAACCAAATCAAACGACGTTGAGCATCGTGAGCGGCAAGGCGCTAGCCGCCGGTTCGAGATAAAAAGGGGGCGGGAGTCTTTTCTTGAGCCAATCGATGATGGTCCGCGATTCAAACCGTACAAGTGGATAGAAACAGATACATGCGGCTGGCTGAAAAGACTCCCGCCCCCTTTTTATCTCCTGTTTATCTTAGTCGTTGTTCCAACCCGATTTGGTTTCGGCAAAATCTGCGGCCAGAATGCCAGAGATGATTTCCGGCGCCGGCCTCCAGCCGTCAAGTGATTTGTCGGTCAAAATCGGATGCGCCGAAGTCACTCCACCGATCAGCGGCGTATCCAGACAATAAACGACACGCGCAATTTTTGCGTTGCGAATCGCGTACGAACACATAAAACATGGCTCGGCCGTCGAATACAGCGTCGAGTCCATCAACGATTTGCTGTTGAGTCGATTTGTAGCATTTTGAACGGCGATTAACTCTGCATGACCAGTAACGTCCATTCCACTGGGTAACGTCTCCATCCCTTCGGCGATAATCTCGTTGGCAAGCACGATAATGCTGCCCACCGGTGTGTTTCCGTTGTCAAACGCCATTTTTGCCAATTCGATGCAACGGCGCATGTACGGGACATGGATTTGCTCGAATTGACTTTCGCGTTCCAGCTTGCTCATTCGACCGTTATCCCTTCGGTCTTTCGATACCCATCGCGCGCATTCGGGAACTCAATGTTGCTGGTGGAACATTCATAAACTTGGCGGCGCCATCATTTCCTGAAATCTTCCAATTGAATTTTTCCAACACAGCCATCACATTGCGCCTTTCGAATTCTTTCAACTCATCGAATGACAGTAACCGATCATCCGGTTCATTGATCGAATCATTCGATGCGCCGGGAAAATGAAATTCCATCGGGCCGTTTTTGCTCAAAATCAATGCGCGTTCAATCACATTTTGCAATTCGCGAATGTTGCCGGGCCACGAATAATTTTGCAGTTCGATGATGTGTCGTTGTTTGAGCGGGGGAGTTTCAATCCCGAGTTTTCGAGCCGATTGTTCCAAAAAGAAAGCGGCGAGTTCAGGAATATCCTCTTCGCGTTCACGAAGGCTTGGAATATTGATGGGGAATACACTTAACCGGTAATACAAATCTTGCCGAAACCGTTTCGCCTCGATCTCTTCCGGCAAATCGCGATTGGTGGCGGCAACAATTCGCACATCGGCAGTTCTGGTTTTTTCTTCGCCAATCCTCTCGTAAGTTCCCTCCTGCAATACCCGCAACAGTTTGCTTTGCATATCGATCGGGATCTCGCCGACTTCGTCCAAAAACAAAGTTCCGCCATCGGCCAGTTCGAAACGGCCCGCTCGATCACGAATCGCGCCCGTAAACGATCCTTTGACATGGCCAAAAAATTCGCTTTCAAACAACTCCTTGGGAATCGAGGCACAATTGACTTTAATCATCGGCTTGCCGGCCCGCGGACTGCGATCGTGTACGGCACGTGCGATCAACTCTTTGCCGACTCCCGATTCGCCAAGGATCAGAACGTTGGTGTCAGTCTCGGCAACCAGGGAAACTTGCTCCAAAGCTTTTTGAAAAGCGGGACTCGTTCCCACCATTCCATCGGGCGAAAACTCGGAACTGATTTCATTTCGCAGATAGTCGTTTTCCAGCTCCAGTTTTTTCCGAAGAGCATCGATCTCTTCGAACGCATTTGCATTGGCAATGGCCACGGCGGCATTGTCGGCAAACGCTTGCAGCCAGGCAAACTCCTGGTCCGTAATTTCGATGCGACTAAATACGCCCAACACACCCAGGATTTGCTGTTGAAATATCAGTGGGAAACCGGCAAACGATTTTACGTTTTCCAGTTGCAGCCAATTACCTTTGGCAAACCACTCTTTGTCACCAGCAGTATCAGAAAGTTTCAGCGGCTCTCCTGAAACACCGATCAGGCCGACGCGGCGAATGCCCAACGGAAATCGGCGATAGAAACCGTCAGGCTGAAACCATTCGGTACCGCTGGCTTCGGTTTGCGGATCGGCAGCGCTGGCCACCAAATGCAAACAGGTGGAACGATCCGAGCACTGGTCGTTCATAAAACAGTTGGAGCAGATGTCACCCGGCCGCTTCAGCCAGATACGCGCCAACGCGAGATCATAAGTTTTCACCATTGCGTCAACGATCGAGTTGAGAACGTCTTTGACCTCGCGCTGTTGCGCGATCATGGTCGCAACCGCATGGAGTGACTCGAGATTCATTGTCGAATGGGGTTGGGAATCTGTTTCTTTGTTCATGACCGTTGATTTTAGTGAGTTTTCGCGAGACTCGCGAGATTTCGCCAGACAATCGGAAGCCGCGACACTGTTTTTCCCCGTTTATACGTCGTGGAATCAAATGGCACAGCCATTGCTTAAGGAACTTTCGAATCAAACATTCATTTTTTCAGGAGAACTCAAATGTCGAAACCCAAAACGATTCCCACGCTTACTCGAATTGCTCTGTCTTTTGTGGCAGGGCTGATCATCGCGACTTCCGTCCTGCCTATCAACGGCCAGTCACATTCGTGTGACACCAGTTTTACAAGTGCGACGATCAAACCAAAGAAATCGTCGACTGCCGTTCGATACAAAACGGTCCAGATCGACAAAGTCAAAGTTTTTTACCGCGAAGCAGGTTCACCCGATTCGCCAACCGTTCTGCTCCTGCATGGTTTTCCGACGTCATCGCACATGTTTCGCAATTTGATTCCCGCGCTGGCGGACCGATATCACGTCATCGCTCCCGACTATCCGGGTTACGGTTTCAGTTCGATGCCCAGTGTTGATGAATTTGATTACACGTTTGATAACATGGCAAAGATCATTGACAAATTCACCCAAAAAATTGGCTTAACAAGCTACAGCATTTATTTGATGGATTATGGGGCGCCGGTTGGATTTCGATTGGCGACAGCTCACCCCGAACGAGTGCAATCGTTGATCATTCAAAACGGAAACGCTTACGACGAGGGTCTCAAAGAATTCTGGAAACCTTTGAAAGCGTATTGGAAAAATCGCACGCCTGAGAATGAAAAACCCTTAAAAGGCTTGCTGACACTCGAAGCAACCAAGTGGCAATATACGCACGGTGTTCGCAATACCCAAACCATCAGCCCCGACAATTGGGGACATGTCCAACCACTGCTGGATCGCCCTGGCAATCAGAAAATCCAGTTGCAAATGTTTTACGACTATGGCAGCAACCCGCCACTGTATCCCAAATGGCAAGCTTACCTACGCAAACATCAGCCGCCGACATTAATCGTGTGGGGCAAAAACGACAAAATTTTTCCTGCTGATGGAGCTCATCCTTACAAACGGGATCTCAAAAACCTGGAATTCCACCTGCTGAACACCGGACATTTTGCCTTGGAAGAAGACGGCGAGTTTATTGCCAAAACAATGCGTGCTTTCCTATCGAAACATGTCACGAAACCGACCAAGTCAATTTCAAAGTAATTTTAACGAATGAAACCCGCTTTGCCGCTGCCTTCATTGGCAGCGGCGGTTTTTGGAGAAATGTTATGAAACGTCCTGTTAGCGATATCGCCTTTACTCCCGCTGTAAAAAATCAGCAAACACGACTCGGTTCACGCGATGCTTATGCTCGAATGGAACAACGGGGTGGTTGGAAAGACAAAGTGACTCCGGAGTTGGCGGCCTTTGTTGCCCAGCGCGATTCATTTTACATGGCGACGGCTGCCGCAGACGGCCAACCTTATATCCAACATCGCGGCGGACCCCAGGGTTTTCTCAAAGTCCTCGACGAAACCACCTTGGGATTTGCAGATTTCTCAGGAAACGCCCAATACATCTCCATCGGCAACTTGGCCGAAAATGACAAAGTCAGCTTGTTCTTGATGGACTATCCGAATCGTCGACGAATCAAAATTTGGGGCACGGCACAGTTTGTCGAAGACGACGAGGATTTGTTGGCAAAACTCAACGATCCGGAATACGGCGGAAGAGTCGAACGCGCCATTTTGATCACGATAACTGCCTGGGACGTCAACTGCCCGCAACACATCAAACCAAGGTTCACCGAGGATGAAGCTCGCTCCAAATTCGCAAACCAAAGCACGCCATGATCGATGTGCCACTCTATCGGGAGGGCGCATTTCGGGAGGCCGCATTTCGGGAGGGCGAGGCTCCCGCCGAGCCGTATTGGCACGGCCTTTACCATGGCAACACACCGTGAGCGGTAAGGCACTAGCCGCCGGTTCGTTGGCGCCAACATACCGGCGGACACCGGGCCGGCGGCTAGCGCCTTGCCGCTCACAAGATCAAAACAAAAAGGAAAAATCGTCCGATGAATAACATACTGACTCGCAACGACTCCAAACCTGCGATTGCTGCCATCGAAACCTTCAATGGCACTTGGCCTTTTCGTGCAAGATATTCCCAGGCTCCTGGATTTAAAATGCACTTTATTGATGAGGGTGCAGGATCCGAGACGCTGTTGCTCCTGCATGGAGAACCAACATGGGGCTACTTGTTTCGGAACTTGATCTCGGTTTGGGCCAATCATTTCAGAGTTGTCGTGCCCGACCACATGGGATTTGGCAAAAGCGCCACACCCGCCGACCGAACCTATTGGCTGCAAGATCACATCGACAATCTCGAAAAACTGGTTGTCGAACAACAGTTACACAAAATTACACTTGTCATGCACGATTTTGGCGGACCAGTCGGCATGGGATTGGCCGCGCGACACCCGGACCGAATCGAACGCATCGTTTCGATCAATGCACCGGTGCCATTTGGTCATCACGATCTCCCAGATCGTCTGGCGGCAAACGTCGAACACTCGCCCTGGTTTCAATGGATATTAAAGGCGGAGAGCGACGGGATTCTGGAACAAGTGTTAGGGCAGCTTGATTACAACATGCTTTCGACACTGAAACTCAACGGTTTTCTGCGGCATGCAGTCATCACGAACACTTGGATCCGAGCTTACAGCGCGCCGTTTCCGTCACCTGAACAAGCCGCCGGAGCGATCGGATGGGCCAAAGGCATCGCGTTGGGGAAACATCGGTTCGAGCAACCGACTGAGGAAGCAATCGCCATGATTCGATCGCTGCCCGCATTTTGCATTTGGGGTGCGCAAGACCAAACGCTCGGTGCTGACCACTTCATTCCGCTTTTCACTCAATTGTTTCCTGATGCGCCAGTCCGCATTTTTCCACAAGCTAGTCATTACAGCCCGGAAGATGTGCCAGATGAGATTGCAACGTTAGTCTTGGATTTTCTCAACAAATCCCGCGTTTGATTTCATGTAAAAAATGTTGCCGCTGATTTGGGAGGGCGAGGCTCCCGCCGAGCCAGTTCCTGTGAGCGGCAAGGCGCTAGCCGCCGGTTTGTTACCCGCCGTTTGTTACCCGTCGGTACGTTAGTATTTTGTACCGGCGGCTAGCGCCTTGCCGCTCACGAGTGAATGAAAGCTTGTTCCAATACGGTTCGGCCGCGAGCCTCGCCCTCCCAAAATGCGCATTTAGCAACTCAACCACTCACCAACATTCACGAAAACAAACGACGCTCTCGAAATCTTGTGACTCGTCTACCGAAGGGGTTCCACGAAACTCAAAAAACCGACCGAAAAATACGGGCTTTTGATTTCGACAAAGTTTGGCACGCATCTTGCCTAAAGAAAAATTCGTTGTGATTAAACAAATTCAATCCGAATTCAGAAAAGGAAAAAAAGATGTCAAGACTACAACCCGTTCAAGCGAACACAGCAGACGCAGACACCCAGGCTTTGTTGAGTGCCGTTGAAAAGAAATTGGGTATGGTTCCCAATATGATTTCTACGATGGCACAATCATTGCCAGTCGCCAAAGCATATCTTGCTTTTTCAGACGCCCTGTCGGGAAGCTCGATTCGCCCGAAGCTTCGAGAACAAATCTCAATTGCCGTTGGAGCCACCAATGGCTGCAACTATTGCCTGGCCGCACACAGCGCTATCGGCAAATCCGTTGGCTTGTCTGACTGCGAACTCGTTGACGCACAGTCGGCCAACGCGACCGACAGTAAATCGGAAGTTGCCCTGCAGTTTGCTCGAAGCGTCGCGGATAGCCGTGGAGGCGTATCGGACGACGACTTTGAAAAAATGAGAGCTGCCGGTTATGGCGATTCTGAAATTGCTGACATCATCGGGCTGGTTGCACTCAATACGTTCACCAATTTCTTCAATCGCGCCGCTCAAACCGAGATCGACTTTCCAGCTGTTCCAGAAACTGCTTGCTAATTCGAACTCTAAATCACGGCGGTCAATTTACTAACGACACAAAAATTGAAATAGGATAAAAAAATGAAAACCGAACAAACTTGTAGCACTTCAACTTGTGATACCGGCTCGGATCACAAATCGGCGACATCTCAAAAAGCGGCCATTGTCATTTTGTCTGACCCGCAATCGGGATCAAAAGACGAAGCACTGGGGCGAGTGTTTAACGCACTTGCCGCCGCCTACGATTTCAAACAACGTGGTGACGATGTCACCGTACAGTTTCAGGGTGCAGGCACCCGCTGGTTGGGTGAATTGGTTCAACCAAATCATCCCGCTCACGATCTTTACAAACAGGTCGAAGACACGATTGCTGGCCTTTCCTGCGGTTGCGCCGACGTTTTCGGCGGAACAGAGGAAGCACAGGCCTGTGGCATGGACTTGATCACTGACAACGCTGTACCCGGGACAACCGGCCTGCCAAGTTTGGCGTCCATGATCGACGACGGCCGGAGCGTGATTACGTTTTAATGACGAAAACCCCAAAAGGTGACACCGGCAAATATCGTCGGTGTCTTTTTTTTTGCAATTTCGGGAGGGCGAGGTTCGTGGACGAGCCTGATCTAGTGAGCGGCAAGGCGCTAGCCGCCGGTACGGTATCCGCCGGTTCGTCAGCGCTTCGGACCGGCGGCTAGCGCCTTGCCGCTCACGGGTGGATGGGAGCTCGCCGCAATACGGCTCGGCAGGAGCCTCGCCCTCCCGAATTGCCTCACCATCCCGAATTGCCTCACCATCCCGAATTGCACCCAGCAATCCCGAACAACAACTTGCAAAACGCGCTAACGTTTGTTTTTGCGGCGGCTGCGTTTTTTGGTTGCCGCTTTTTTGCGTTTAGCGACTGCCGCTTTTGATTTGCGTTTGGCTGGCCCTTTGGCGATCGCCTTGCCGCTTTTCGCTTTTTTTGTTTTTTTGGCCTTTGATTTTTTTGCTGTTGCTTTTTTCTTGGCAGATTTTATTTTGGTTTTCGATTTCTTGGTTGCCTTGCGGACTCCGGCGGATCGTGCGTTTCGTTCCAATGCGACGGCTGCATTGGCAGATCGGCGGCCAGATTTTTTCTTTGACTTTTGATCCGTACCTTTTTTCTTTGCCGAATCTGATTTTTTGTTTTTGCTCGTGCCTTTGGACCGCAACATGGGTTGATGGGCCAACAGCTCTAATTCCAATTCGCGTGCGTCCGGATCGACTCGATCGATTTTGACGCGAACTTGATCGCCCATTCGAAAGATATTTCCGGATTTGAAACCTACGAGCGTTCGAGTTGATTTATCGAATTGGTACTGGTCTCTGGGCAATGCATCGATGGCAATCAGCCCGTCGGCAGGCAACTCGCTCAGTTGAGCGAACAACCCATATGACTCCACCCCAGTAATCACGGCCGAAAACTCTTTGTCGACCTGTTGAGCCAACAAATTCAACAACTTCAACTTAATCAAACTGCGTTCGGCCTGCTCGGCCCGCTGCTCCAATTGACTGCAATGATTTCCGAGTCGCGTCAAATGTTCGAAATCCGAAGCGGGTTTTTTGCCGGTAATCAGACTGGCGACCATCCGATGAATAATTAAATCCGGATAGCGGCGAATGGGAGACGTAAAATGGCAATACTCTTTGCTGGCCAGGGCAAAATGGCCGACTTCTTTGGGGCTGTAGACCGCTTTTTGCATCGCCCGCAACACCGCGTAATGGATGGCGTGCTCTTCCGGTCGTCCCTTTGCCTGCTCAATCACCCGTTTGATTTCGAAACGATCTTGCAACGAATCGGCTTCGATTCCCACCGCTTTGACAAACGAGTCGAGGTCGCGTAGTTTCGTTGGCGACGGCGCCTCGTGAATTCGTCGCATCAGAAACAAATCGCGATCCGACAATTCACGAGCAACGGCTTCGTTGGCGGCCAACATGAATTCTTCGATCATTTGGTGGCTTTCGGTATGGTCAACCGTTTTGGCACCGCAAGCACGACCGTTTTCATCCAGTTCGATTTTGACTTCGGGCAACGACAACTCGATGGCTCCCCGTGTCATCCGTCGTTCACGCAATATCATCGCCAACGTATGCATTCGGCGAACCAGGTGAAACACGTCGGAACTCAGTTTTTCCTTCCAAGGTTGATCATCGGCCAGATATTCATCGATCTCTTCGTAATTAAATCGATGAGCACTGCAAATCACGCCTCGGTGCAAATCCGTTGCGACGGGCGCACCGTCAGCCGTAAACTCAATCACCGCCGTCATGCAATAGCGATTCCGATGCGGCTGAAGACTCGCCAAATTGTTGGAGATGATTTCGGGGATCATCGGAATCACTTTGTCCGGAAGATACACGCTCGTCGCGCGAGCATACGCTTCATTGTCCAACTCGGTTCGCGGTCGCACAAAATGCGAAACATCTGCAATGTGAACACCCAGTCGCCAATGCCCGTTTTCCAACTGCTCCAAAGAAATCGCGTCATCAAAATCGCGCGCCGTTTTGGGATCGATGGTGACGACTGTGTTTTGAGTAAAATCCGTTCGATCCGATGGAATTTCATCGTCGTCAAACAATTCCGCCTGGCGGCGCGCATCGTCCAATACCGGCTCGCTAAACGGACCGGGCAAACCAAACTCATGAATAATGGTCTGTGTATCGACTCCCGGCTCGCCGCGCGGACCGAGCACTTGAACAATGACCCCTTCACCTTCGTCGAAATTGGATGGAAACCGAACCATCTCAATCACGACTTTGTCACCAACACGACAATTTTTGGCGCCTGCATCACCGACCAAGATCGTTGTCTCAAAAACGTTTCCGTCGACCTGGACAAATCCGAATCCGGCATTTTCCAGATAAGTTCCCACGAACTGATTGGTTCGCCGCTGCAACACATCAACAATCCGTCCACTGACCCGAATCCCTTTGGGGTCATCGGCAATTTTTCGACGTCCTTTTTTGCCGTAAGATTTTTCAGGTCGCGGCTTGGAAAGTCGAACCACGACCTGGTCGCCGTCCGCGGCATCACTCACCTTGCTGGCCGGAATAAAGACATCGGCGCCACCCAAATCCGTGGTTGCAGCGTCAGGAGTCACAAATCCATATCCACCGGCCGCTTTGCGAAACAGCCCGACAATTTCGTTGGCCCGCAGTTTGACGCCGTCGGGAGTCGTATCACGAGTCGCCTTTTTTGCCCCGCGCAATACTAGATGTTGCGGTCCCCAGGCCAGCTCCTTGGATTTGATGAGTGATTTGATGGCCCGTTTGACGTCCCGCAATTCAACATCGGGCATTTCCAATTTTTTATGGATGACTTTTGGTTTGACGGGACGATAATTCTCTCGAGTGACGTGATCAAGAATAATACGTTGAAGTGTTTTTATGTCTGGCATTCAAAAAGTGTAAGCGGTTTTTTACGATAAAGATATTCGAGGAAAGACAATTTTTCTCGTTTCAGGTTCACCCGCCTGCAGTTTTTAAATAAATCACAAATGCGAAGCTTGAGCGAGGGACCAACTAAGTAGGGCCGGTTCCCACCGGCCATTCGTTGGGTTTGCCGGTTAGCTATTAATGGTAAATCCAGTGAATGAATGAACTGAAAAAAGAAATTGTCGAAAATTCATTCAACCAGAGCACTGGCACAGCCAGTATCACCCAAAATGCAACAATTTTGAATCATAACCCGAAGCGTGAGCGAAGGACCAGGTTTTACATCGCCATCGCGTCGTTTTCGGTCCCTCGCTCACTAGATTTTGCATTAAACAAAAATCGCAAGCGCGAAATGTGAATGAGGGACAACGTTTAACTGCACTTTAGTGTGGTTATGGTCCCTCGCTCACGCTTCGGGTTATGATTGCAGGAAGTCGTTGGCTCAACTTGAGTTACAATTCCTGATGCAAAATCCTATTACGCGTTGCACTTACGATTCAAATCCGAAACTTCACAAAAAATTCAAACCCAGAACCATGACCGAAAATCAACCCGACAGCGAGCCGCGTCTAGACCGAGTTGGCATTCACCCCAACCTGCTGATCCGTAGCTTTTTCCTCGTCGTCGCATGTTACATGCTATTTTTCGTGTTATTCACCGCGGTTGGATTCGGATTGGCGTTGATTTTGGATGGTTCCGAATTCATTGAAAAATTGCAACCGGAAAACTACGACCGCGCCGGGGGCGCCGATTTTGAAACCCTGTTTTCAAAAACCTGGAGCTGGATCATGCTGGCGTTTGGAGCCGGTTTGGCGTTTGGAGTCGGGTTTCTGGTCAGCCGTTTTGCCAATTTCAGCAATTTCGGACACGGCGTGATGTTGGCGATTTTGTTTTTGGTAACGTTACTCAATACTTTTTTTAACAATGCGGATGCCGCGCCATTTTTCTTTCGCCTGACGATGCTCGGTTTTATTCCTATCGGCACGCTGTTTGGCGCCAAGTACTCTGAAATTCGGCAGTTGGAGAAACTGCACGCGGATGAAGAAACGACAGATTCGGTAGAAGGTTGATTCGATTTACCAGGCAGTGTTGATTTAATTGTGAGCGGCAAGGCGCTAGCCGCCGGTGAACCCTCGAATACCGGCGGCTAGCGCCTTGCCGCTCAGTTCAATTTCACATCTTTCCGATTTAATCAACGCGCCCCATGGGCCCCGTTATTCCAATAACTAACTTGACGATGGTGGACCACCGGCGCGACTGTTGTAAACCGGCTGGCCACTGGCTGCGAATTGGCGAAACACATCACAAGCTTGCTCGGCCAGGACGCCGTCGACAACTTCGATTCCGCGTTTCTGCAATTCGCTTTGCCATTGAGGATGAATTGGCCCTTCGTCAAATCCTGTGATTTGTTCGATTTGTTCTCCCGAAGCCGCATAGACAACGCTGCGAATGCCGGACCAGGGAATCGCCCCGAAACACATCGCGCACGGGCGACCATTGACGACCAGTTGATATTCGATTGATGGATCCGCCCCTAAATCAAAAGTTTGCAATTTTTGTTGAGCCAGTGAAATTGCAACGATCTCAGCATGCGCCGAAGAATTCAGGCAAGGTACAACTCGATTGACACCGATGGAAACAACCCGACCCGTCGTTTTATCAAAAACACCGGCTGCAAACGGACCGCCTGTTTCGTATTCGAAATTGGATCGCGCAAAACGAATGATCGTCTCCATGCGATCTTCGAGCTGTGGCAAACAAGTCGGCAATTTCTCACAGTCTTTGACAACCCACGACGGCAATTCAATTTGGTACTGCATGGTTTTTTGTCCAATTCCATTAACGCCATTTTTTTGGACCGCTGACAAATTCGTTTCCAGCAATCACAAATCTTAACGGCAACTCCTTGGCCGACGTGACACCAATTCGTGGCGTCGCCTTGATTTCTTGTTCCTCGAAATGGAGCGCGATATCGTCATCGATCCACAAATGTCGTCGAGTTGTCAAACTGGCGCCGTCCTGCAAACGATTGATTCCCATGGCCTCGCACAAACATCCGGGGCCCGTCGTCAGCCGTTTGATGTCTTTCACACCACGTTGCAACCGCATTTTCGCCAGACCCTCGTCGGGTTGCAGTGATCTGACTAAAACCGCCGACGGGGCGTTGGTGTTGCCGGTCACGACATTGAAACAATACCGGGAATGAATAGGATAAACATAGGCAATCCCCGGAGGACCAAACATCGACGTATTGGACTTCGTTTTGCCTTTCGAGGCGTGACAGGCGCTATCTCCAACCGGCAAATACGCTTCGGTTTCCACGATGAAACCAGCCCGGCGCTGACCATTGATCGTTGAAACCAACCGCATCCCCAACAGTTTTTTGGCGACTGAAATCACATCATCTTCAAAAAAATCAGGTTCGACAATCATTAGCCGGATGATTCAATAGGTTGTCGTGTGCTACAGTGAATTTGCGACGAAACAGGCGTGTGGTAAAAGAATCTTTCCGATTCGTTCTATGTTGATGTTATGAATATTCGATTGCTTTGCAAACTCCTCGGTATCCTCACGCTGTTGATCGGCGTGTTTATGCTGTTCAGTCTGCCCTGGGCTTGGAGTAGCATCGGCGTTCACACCGACCAGACATTCGACAGCGGGTTTGAACATCGGGGGTTCTGGGCGTTGTTCCAAAGTTGCATTGTTTGCGCCGTACTTGGTGGACTATTGCTGTGGATTGGAAGACACGCCGAAGGAAAACTTTATCGCAAAGAGGCCATGGCTGTCGTCGGGTTAAGTTGGATCCTGGCGACTTTTCTCGGAGCCTTGCCGTACACCTTGAGTGGAACAGCCCACAGGACATCGATCAAACTCGTTGGTGAAGGGAACGCTGTTTTACTGGCGAATCAAAATCTGCGTCTTTACAGTCAGTGGAAAAAAGTCGACCCGGTCACAACGCAACAGTACCGTTTGTTGGAATTGTTGGAAAACAGCGGCTCGGCAGTGGGTCTAACTCGAGCCGAGTTGGTCAAACAAGGAAAGGCAGTCGGCATTCAAGATCCCGTCGGTGTCTTCGAACAACTGCAATCGAAAGATGGCTTTGACGAAATACTGATCGGACCCGGCGAAGACGACGATTTGGCGGCAGCCGATCGCGTATCGAGTTATCGCATTCGCTGGGTCACGATGAGTATCTGGGATGCCTTGTTTGAATCGCAATCCGGATTTAGCACAACCGGCGCCACGGTCATCACGCATCTCGAAGACCCGATCCTGGTGCCACACTGTATTTTGTTTTGGCGAAGCAGCACACATTTTTTGGGCGGCCTCGGAATCATCGTGCTGTTTGTGGTTGTCTTGGGTCACGGAGCTGCCGGCAAAACTTTAATGCGTACGGAAATGCCGGGGCCCTCCAAGGAAGGCTCGATGGCCCGCATGCAATCGTCCGCTTGGGTTTTTGCCGCCATTTATGTGGGACTCAATGCGCTGTTGGCGGTCATTTTGTTTATTTGCGGAATGAGCAGTTTCGACGCGATTTGCCACGCCTTCGGCACCATGGCCACTGGCGGCTTTAGCACGTACAACGGCAGCCTGGGACATTTTGACAGCCCGCAAATCGAATACATTGTCACGCTGTTTATGATTTTGGCGGGCACCAATTTTACACTGCTCTACTTTGCCTTGATTCGGCAGCCTGGCAAACTGCTCGCCGATACCGAATGGCAAACCTACCTGCTGATCATCGTGGTCGTCACGTCGCTGGTTGTTGTATTTGGTATTTGGAATCGTGACACTGGATTTGAATCGACATCGGGTTCCATTCGTTACGGTTTGTTTCAAGTTGTTTCGATCGTCACCACGACCGGTTACGGAACCAACGATTTTGATTCGTGGAACAGTTTTGGGCGCTGCGCGTTGTTAATCCTGATGTTCATCGGAGGCTGTGCCGGTAGCACAGGGGGCGGAATGAAAGTCATCCGGCACTTGTTATTTTTCAAAATCATCTGGTTGGCGATCGAACGTTCCTATCGTCCGCGCGTCGTGCGTACACTCAAAGTCGGCGACAAACCGGTCGAAGATCAACAATTGCAGCAAAGCATTCTGGTTTACTTCGGCCTGATTCTGGTTTTGTTCGTATTCAGTTGGCTGTTTATCGTGTCGGTCGAGCCGCGCACAACATGGGGCGTCGTGGATGACAGCCAACCGCCCACTAAATTGGTTGACTCAGCTTCTGCGGTCGCAGCAACATTAAACAACATTGGTCCCGGTCTCGGTATTGTTGGATCAACAAAAAATTATTCGGACTTCAGCGGTGTTGCAAAACTGTTGTTTGTTTGGCTAATGATGCTCGGTCGTTTGGAAATCTATGCAATTTTAGTGCTTTTTTCTCGGCGATTTTGGAAAGACAGTTGAGAGTTGCGGCTCCAATTTTTGTTCTATGTTGTTATCATAGGGAGCATGAATAAAACTCAAACAAACACGATTCAAATGTGTTTCGCGCAAATTTTTTCTATTGCGGCCTGCAGTTTGACTCTCATCATTGCGTCGACCGCAAATGCTCAGCCAAATTCTTCTTCGGACAAAAAAACCGGTTCTGATCAACCGGTCAGTTTCTACAAACAAATTCGCCCCATTTTCCAGCAGCATTGTTACGGGTGCCATCAAGGTGCGAAACAGGCCGGTCAGTACGTGATGACGGATTTTGGAAAACTGCTGGCCGGAGGAGAAACCGGTTCGAAAGCCATTGTTCCCGGCAGCACCGAAAAAAGTTATCTCTACGAATTGATCGTTCCAGTTGATGGCGAAGCGGAAATGCCTCGCGATGCCGCTCCATTGAAAAAATCAGACATCCAATTGATCGAACGTTGGATCAAACAAGGGGCCAAAAACGATACACCCAAAAACGCCAATGTCTCGTTTACTGAAAAAAACCCTCCTGTTTATAAACTGCTACCCACCGTGACGTCACTGGATGTTTCACCCGATGGCAAACAGATTGCAGTCGCCGGTTATCACGAAGTCATCATTCATCGCGTTGAATTTCAAAACAACAAATTTAAAACATCTGTCGTCGCTCGATTAATTGGTCTGTCCGAGCGAATCGAAACCGTCGCTTTTTCGCCGGACGGGAAAAAACTGGTCGTGTGTGGTGGATCTCCAGCACGCATGGGTGAAATCCAGATTTGGGATGTTTCCAAACGTGAATTGTTGCTGTCCAAACAAGTGGGTTACGACACATTGTATGGGGCAGCATGGTCGCGTGATGGCAACAGCGTTGCCTTTGGTTGCCCCGATACCACGGTGCGCGTCATCAATGCCAAAACCGGTAAACAAACATTATTCAATGGAGCACACAATGACTGGGTGCTGGGCACCGTTTTTTCAACAAAAAATGATCATGTCATTACCGTCAGTCGCGACCGTTCGATGAAATTGATCAAAGTCGACACGCAACGGTTTATCGACAACATCACAAGCATCACTCCCGGTGCACTCAAAGGCGGATTGAATGCGGTCGATTGCCATCCTGCCAAAGATGAACTGTTGTGCGGCGGCGCCGACGGTGTGGTCAAAGTTTATCGGATGATTCGTGTCAAGAAACGCCGCATCGGCGACGATTTTAACTTGATCCGAAAATACCCCAAACTCAACGGGCGAGTCTTTGACACCTGTTTTTCAACAGACGGAAAAAACATTGTCGCTGTCAGCAGTTACAACGGCCGCGGTCAGCTCAAAGTGTTTGCAACGGACACGGCAAAAGAAATTACAAAATATGAAAACCAATCAGGCGGATTGTTTGCCGCCGATTTCTTCCCAACGGGAAAACACATTGCGACTTCTGGTTTTGACGGTGTGATTCAGATCATTGACACCAAAACGGGAAAACCTGTCGCACAATTCAACAGTGTCCCGCTGTCAAAGAATAAAAAAACCGGTTCAAAAACCGCGCCTCAATCAAAAATACATTCCAAACCGCAAAAGTAACGGTGTCATGAAATCAAAAGCTATTTCGTTTGTTGTTGCCATCATCGGATGTTGGTTCGTTGTCGTTTCCGCTAACGCAATGCCAACGATCAAAAATGACAAATCAAAAGAGTCTGAATTGGTTGCGGCACTACGGCCGGTTTCCATCTGGTCCGAACCCAAATCGATCGAGCTCGATGGACCTTACGCGTATCGACAATTACTGATTTTTGGCAAAACGGTCGATGGCCAAACGGTCGATCTGACCCGTTTAGCCCAATTGATTCAAGGTTCGGACGCGGTCGCAATCAGCAAAAACAGGCTGATCAGTGCAGTTTCAGATGGCTCGGGAAAACTGGTCTTTCAATACAAAAATCTGCAACATGAAATTCCATTTTCTGTCAAAAATTCGAAATCCGACTTCAAAGCGAGCTTTCGCTTGCACGTGCAACCAGTTTTGTCAAAACTTGGCTGTAACGCGGGTACATGTCACGGCTCGAAAGAAGGCAAAAATGGTTTCCAATTGTCACTGCGCGGTTACGATGCGATCACGGATTACCGCTCATTGACCGATGACCTGGCAGCCCGACGATTCAACCGCGCTGCACCAGATCAAAGTTTGTTTTTGCTGAAAGCCAGCGGCGCCGTGCCGCATGCCGGCGGTGCCATTGTCCAACCGGGGAATCCGCACTACGAGATCCTCCGCAGTTGGATTTCTCAAGGTGCAAAATTCGATTCGGGGCCCGTCGTCAAAGTTCAATCGATCGACGTGTTGCCGAAAAATCCGATCACTCCTTTGCCCGGTATGAAACAACAAATCGCTGTCATCGCAAAATACACTGACGGCACGACCAAAGATGTGACTCGCGAGGCGTTTGTTGAAAGTGGAAATATTGAGGTCGCCAAAAACGCTGGCGGTGGAAGCCTGGAGCTAATCCGTCGTGGAGAAGCGGCGGCGCTGGTTCGTTACGAAGGTGCCTATGCCGCGACCACGGTGACCGTGATGGGAAACCGCAAAGGTTTTCAATGGAAGCAACCTCCCACGTTTAACTTTGTCGACAAACATGTTTACAACAAACTCAAGCGCGTCAAAGTTTCCGCGGCGGAGCTATGTACCGATGATGAATTTATTCGTCGCGTCTATCTCGACTTGACAGGTTTGCCGCCTTCGCCAGCAGCGGTCAAAGCGTTCCTGGCGGATCGCCGCGACACTCAAACCAAACGTAACGCGTTGGTTGATAGACTGATTGGCAGTCCGGCTTACGTTGAGAACTGGACCAACAAATGGGCCGACCTGTTGCAGGTCAATCGCAAATTCCTGGGTGAGCAAGGAGCCGTCGCACTCAGAAATTGGATCAAGCAATCGGTGGCAGACAACCGACCGTACGACCAATTCGCGCGTCAAATCATTACAGCGTCGGGTTCCAATCTCGAATCTCCGGCCGCTTCGTATTACAAAACGTTGCGTAAACCCGAAGACCTGATGGAAAACACGACTCATCTGTTCCTGGCCATTCGATTCAATTGCAACAAATGCCACGACCATCCTTTCGAACGATGGACCCAGGATCAGTATTACAACCTGACCGCCTATTTTGCCCAGGTTGCTCGAAAACGAGATCCCAATTTTGCAAAACAAAACATTGGTGGAAGTGCTGTCGAAGGCGCTACGCCGTTGGTCGAAATTATCTACGACAAATCGAGCGGCGACGTCAAACATGAACGAACCGGTGAAATTGCACCGCCCGCATTCCCCTATCGCCACGCGAAAATGCCCGACACCAAATTGCCTCGACGCCGACAATTGGCCGATTGGTTGACGTCCGAGGCTAATCCGTATTTCGCGCGGAGTTTTGTCAATCGTCTGTGGGGTTATATGTTTGGAGTCGGCATCATCGATCCGATCGACGATATTCGCGCTGGTAATCCGCCGAGCAATCCAGAATTACTCGACGCGTTGGAAGCCGAATTTATCCGGTCCGGATTCGATGTTCAGCATATTCTGGCGATCATCTGCAAATCTCGCGTCTATCAACATTCGTTTAAAACTAATCGCTGGAACGAAGACGACGATATTAATTTTTCGCACTTTACGCCGAGACGTTTGCCTGCCGAAACGCTATACGACACGATCCATGCGTCATTGGGCGCGCCATTAAATATCCCGGGAGCTGCCAAAGGCCTCCGTGCAATGCAACTGCCCGATGCCGGTATCAAAGTTCCATTTTTGGACGATTTTGGCAGACCGGTCCGTGAAAGTGCTTGTGAATGTGAACGTTCCAGCGGTGTTGTGCTCGGACCGATCATGAAATTGATCAACGGTCCGACTATTGCCAATGCTTTGAAAAATCCCAAAAGCGAAATCAATCAACTCATCGCTTCAGAGAAAGACGATCGCGTTGTCGTCGACGAAATCTTTTTACGATTGCTTGCTCGCAAAGCGACAGATGCAGAATTCAAAGCGGCTTTACAGTCGGTCGCCGAAGTTGGGATGGGACACGATGCGCTGGTCGCTCAATTCAGAGCGTACGAAACGGTGCTGGCAGCCAAACAAGCACAATGGGAAAAAGACATCGCGCGCGTGCCGGTTTGGACTCCGACCAAACCAACATCGATGAAATCTGACGCCGGAGCAGTTTTCAACGCCAGCGCCGACGGCACGATTTTTGTCACTGGACCGCTGAAAAAAGATGTTTATCGCATTCGTCTCAATTCCAAATTGAAAACAATCACCGGCCTGAAGCTCGACGTTTTGGCTGACAAACGCCTTCCTGCCGGCGGTCCCGGCCGCGCAAAAAACGGCAACTTTGTCGTCAATCATATCGCCGTGTTTGCAGTGGACCCCAAAGACCCCAAGAAACGAACACCCATTCAATTGTACAAACCACAAGCGGATTTCAGTCAAGCTGGCTGGCCAGTCCGCAACGCGCTGGTTCGCAATGATGGCAATGGCTGGGCCGTTTCACCTCGATTTAACACCAACCATTACGCAATGTTCGAAGTCAAAGGCAATGCCGTTAATATCGAAAACAAAGTTCTCGAAATCGTAATTCGTCAACAATTTCCACAAGGCGATCACAGCCTGGGTAAATTCCGATTTTCCGTGACGAATTCCAAACGTCCGTTGTCAACCAAAAAATTGTCTCCGCCGCTTGCAGCTATACTCAAAATCCCCGCGGCGAAACGCAGCGATGGTCAAAAGACAGTCCTGGCAAGCCATTTTAAATCGATGGATGCAAACTATCAGCGACTTTTCGCAGCCGTCAAACAAAGCCAATATGAAATCGACAATCGTCGTCTCGTCGGTTTCCAGGACGTCGCCTGGGCACTAATCAACAGCCCCGCATTCCTGTTCAATCGTTAGCGCAGATGGCCAAAAGCGAAAAAATCTGAGCTAGGTAATGTCGATCAAATCGGAAGCTGTAAATCTGAACTGAGCGGCAAGGCGCTAGCCGCCGGTACGAAGCGCAAATACAAACCGGCGGTTAGGTAATGTTGTGTTGATTAAATCGGAAAGCTGTGAATTTGAACTGAGCGGCAAGGCGCTAGCCGCCGGTACGTCAGCGCATCGAACCGGCGGCTAGCACCTTGCCGCTCACAAAAATAAAATCTCCCCTCTTCCCTACAACCTCTTCCCTACAACCTCTTCCCTACAACCTCACTCATCAAACCATTCATCGTCAGGATCGAATGCGGGGATCGGAATATTGATAATTTTCATGGCGCCGACTGCGCGGTGTCGGCACCCGGGTTTGATCAAAATCGAGCTTCCTGCTGAGACGTCATACAGTTGGCCGTCCAGTTCCATTTGGCCACTGCCTTCGAGAATGTAATAGATCTCGGTCATGCGTTTGTGGTAATGCGTTTTCGCATCCACGCTAATGTCCACAACATGCAACGAAGCAATCTGCTCGGGATCATCGGTAAACGCGCGGCGCGTCATCCCGCAAGGGCAGGGTACGGGCTCTATTTCCTGGGTATGAACGATTGAAAAATTTTTGGCCAACTGACTCATGACAACAACTCGTTCTGATGATTACAACATGGCAAATCTGTCATCGGAATGGCATTCCCCGACGATGCTCCATCATTTACTTCACACATTTTACAAAATTTTTTT
Organism: Pirellulaceae bacterium; assembly: GCA_028280445.1. Taxonomy (GTDB): domain Bacteria; phylum Planctomycetota; class Planctomycetia; order Pirellulales; family Pirellulaceae; genus JANQLU01. Next base: position 53,026 of record JANQLU010000036.1, read on the forward strand.
CTTGACACGATCGGCGATCAAGAGTATCACTGTACTAGATCATTGATACACCAACACGAAAACAAACTCTGGCATGAGGAGTTGACGTGATATTTAAGATTGACCCGTCGAATGGAACGCCGGTTTATGAGCAAATTTTCCGGCAATTGGCATTTGCGGTCGCCAGCGGCACGCTGAAATCAGGCGAGCTCATTCCGTCAGTTCGGCAGATGGCACGCGATTTAGCCGTAAATCCCAATACAGTCGCGCGTGCTTACCGCGACTTGCAGACTTATGAAATCGTCGAAGCGTTACGAGGTACTGGATTACAAGTTTCCCCGGGAGCTTCGCGCAAATGTGTTGCCATTCGAAAAGAGTTTATTCGAATGCGCATGAAAAATGTCATCGACGAGGCGCGGCAAAGTCAGTTGAGTGATGACGAAATTTTGTCGGCGTTTCAAACCGAACTGCAAAAACCATCGCGCCGCAACCGCAATCAATCCAGCAAACCGCGTACAGGAGAATCGCAATGAACCAACCGGTCATTCGTTTGCAGAACGTCACCAAGAAATTCAAAAAAATGGTCGCTTTGGACGATGTGTCCTATTCAGTTCCCAGTGGATGCGTCTTTGCGTTATTGGGTGAAAACGGCGCTGGAAAAACGACCACCATCAAAACACTCCTTGGCTTGGAAAAACCTGACGCTGGGACTGTCGAGGTTCTGGGAATGGATAGCCGCAAAGACGCCATCAAAATTCGCCGAGCCGTTGGCTATGTCGCGGAAAACCCGACCATGTACGACTGGATGACGGTCAATCAAATCGGCTGGTTTGTCGCTGGATTTTATCCTGACGGCTATTTAAGAAACTATTTGAAAATAGCTGAAGAATTCGAACTACCTTTAAGTAGCAAAATCAAGACGCTATCCAAAGGAATGCGAGCCAAAGTTTCTTTGGCGTTGGCGATGAGCCACCATCCTGAACTGCTGATCCTGGACGAACCAACTTCCGGGCTGGATGCCATGGTGCGTCGCAGTTTCTTGGAAAGCATGGTCGATGTGGCTGCCGAAGGTCGTAGTGTTTTTCTTTGCAGTCATCAGATCAATGAGGTCGAGCGGGTCGCCGACATCGTTGCGATCATGTCTGCGGGAAAGATTTTGGCTTGCGAACCGTTGTCGGAACTCAAACAGCGGATGGAGCAATGGATCGTTTCGACCGATGCACAATCCTTGCCTGAAATCGAAGCCGACGTGATCAGTGAACACTGGAAAACGCGGCGCTGCCAGATGATTGTTTCGAATCCGACTCCCGAAGCCCTTTGGAAATTGCGCGATGATCCCAACACGATCGATGTCGAAGTCAACACGCCGTCGCTGGAGGAGATATTCGTAGCGCTGATGGAAAATGCCGAAAATGGACGAGCACGTCATGAGATTCGAGAGATACTCGACCCCGTCGATCAACAGGAGGCCAACCAGTGAGTAATCCTTCGATTGTCGTCAAACGCCTGGTCTGGAAAGAGCTGTTTCAAATCGCGCCGCTGGTTGGCATCATGATTGGAATTGCCATTGTGATGATCGGTGGAACCTGGTTCCTGATGCCAGTTTCGCAAAAGACCGACGCCACGATATTTGCGACCATCGGCGTTTGCTGTTTTTTTTCCGTCGCTATCGCAACGATCCTTTTCGCGCAGGAAGCGGAAACCAAAACACTTGATTTTTTACGCAATCTTCCAATCCGACCGGCATCGCTTGGTTGCACCAAATTGTTGCTCGGCCTTGCTACTGTGTTGCTGTTCACGTCAGCCGTCAAATTTGGGATTTGGCCAGTTTGGAATTCTTTTCAGAATCGATTTGCAAGTTTCGAAAATTACAACGCCTCAAGTTACTGGATCGCGGTGATCCTGCCGTCCATCGAATTTTTTCTTTGGACGGCATTATTTTCGATAACATTTCGCAGTTCGATTCACGCTGCTTTGCTCGGCATGTTATTAGCTGCAAGCATTCCTTTTTTCTCCTGTGTCGCGATACATGGACAATTTGATCTGGAGTATGCTGCCAACATCTGGCGCTTCCGAATGGTTGTGGTTGCACTACTATTTTTGCTGACAACTCGTTTTTCATTTTACTGGAGTTCCATCTCGCGTGCTGGAAACAACAAACTTGAATGGGGTTTCCCAGAAATTCTGAGTCGCATGAGACGATTGCGTAAACGAAGTGCCTTTCGCCGACTTCTGTGGCAATCCTGGCGGCATCTCAATTTGTATTTACTTTGGATCCCCATATTAATACTGGTCACTTTTGCAGCAATGCAATCGATTGGAAGCCAAAAGCGGTCCAATTTTATCAGTAGTTTTTTTAACACCGATATGGCGGCGTCTGACGTCGGTTTTTTGTCAATTCTCGCTTGTAGCGTGCTTGTTGCGATTGGCTTGTTGACCAGCTTGACTTTCTCCGCCGATCAAATCAATCAAAGCAAAAACTTTTTTATTCAACATCATGAACATCCCCGCCTGTTGTGGCTGGCCAGAAACGTGGTTTGGGTGAGTACATTTGTCGTATTATTGGCATTCACCTGTCTCATTTTGTGGATTGCATGGAGTTGGATTTCACCATTTTATCGTTTCTATTTCGTTTCAGCTCTGCCTTACACCCAACCACTATGGCCGTTTATCGAATTGAGTTTGATCGGCGCTTTTGGCGCATTTGGAATTGGACAGTTGTGTTCGATGTATGTTCGGCAACCGTTAATTGCCTGCATTGTCAGCATACCACTGGTGATTCTGTTTGCACTTTGGATGAGTATCATGCATTTCCTGATGCTCGAGTTCTATTGGTCGGTCGTTCCCATCATCATCGGTTGTTTTGTCGCGACATGGTGGGCGGCACCTGATTGGCTCGCAAACACCAATCTAAAAAAATATTGGCTAAAACCTATTGCTACCGTAGCACTACCGTTCATTCTCATTTGCTGTGCCATCCCGTATGCGAGAATCGCACAAATTCCGGAAGTTGACATCGCGGATTATTCACAAGAAGACTACCGAGACAAAAATGATTATCAGTGGCACCTAAACAAAAAAGCGAAGTTTGAAGCTGAGTATGCTCGCCTCTCGTCTCCGGCAGCAATGGAATGTGCTGATCTGTATCAAAGTGCCATCAAAGCGTATCGTGGATTCGATCCTTCAAAATTCGAACCGTTTTCATTTCCCGTCGGCCTCGGTTTGAGACTCCAATGGCACGCTGCCAACAATCAATTCGATGTCATGTTTGGCAACGCACGAATTAACACGATTGAATTTCCAGTCGATCTCTACGTACCGGCAAATTGGCCCGACAAAGTACTCAATGACTTTGTTTCTCGAAACAAGAAGTCGATCGATTTGTTGGATAGGGCCGATCAAATGATGGATTGCTATCCATTCCAAAAACGGCGTGGGAGCGTTGATCGGTTATCGGTACTCTATTTGGCCAGGAGTGAACAAAAGCTACGCAATTCAGACCTCAGTGGGGCCCTGCAACACTTGTTGGCTGGAATCACGGCTTTGCTGCGAGCAAACCCTGAAGAAAACAACATTTTCTCCACCCATCGAATCCTCCAGTTTCTGAATCGCCTGGGCACCTGGAGCGAACACGCTGATCAAAATCCCAAACAACTACGTGCGGCTTCCAGAGGATTGTTACAACATTACAACAAAGGGTTGTTTGGCACACTCGATGACACCTCGGTTAAAGGAGTTGATCAAGGGTTATGGCTGGTTCGATTTGATCATCGCATGGAACAATTGGAGAATCAGCAATACGATTCTAACGATTCGTTTCGTGTCAATTGGCACTACCGATTTCCATGGGAAAGACGCCGCGCCAAAAAACTGGCCAAGTTGCTCGCCGCACTCGAGTCAGGATTTGCCAAGCTGGAAAACCAAAATCGAATTCGAAACATAGCTCCTGCTGTTTTGCGTCAGCGAGCACGTATGGAGCGTATTGGCCAATTAATGAAATCCTCGGCAATCAGAACTGTCGAATTCTCTCATGTCCCCGTTCAAGGAGTACCAAGGCGACAACTGGTAGTTACGTTGTTGCTGAAAATGGAATTGATTCGCTATCGACTCCAGAACGGAAAGTATCCCGACAACCTGCTCAAACTGAATCTTTGGAATCCTAACATTTTTGACAATCTACTCTACGGTTTTAATCCGTTGAACTACAGCCACTCGGGAGTTGATTTTGACATTATGTACACTCATCATTACGTTGGGACCAACCGTTGGGAATTTCGCGAATTCTCGATCACCAAAGGTCAGCCTTTCATCATGCCCTACAAAATTCCCCGTCCCCATTTCCAGTCACCTGATCGTACCGAGTTGGGAGTCAATCCGGTGACAAAGACACTGTTTGAAAACCCCAAGATTTGGATTTTGCCCAAGGACTCGCCGCCCAAACATGTCCCCAAAACAAACTAGCGTCCCCGCGCGGCAATTTCCCAACGATCCACAACGCTGCCATCGGAAATTACATTTGCAAAATCATGCGCCGCCGATGTTGGACAAGCGTGAATGGGCAGCGCAACCAGCGTGTCGCCCAATTGATATTCATCGGCGCGATTCGTCGCAATCACTAAATGCTCTTCGGTATGTTTGACCTCTTTGGCATCTGGGATCTCAGGAAAAAACAAACGTGAACCAGCGGGAGGATCCGCAGCAACCGATTTATGACCGATGTCCAATGTCAAATGGCCGGCGCGTCGTTTGCTGATCACACGTGTTAATACGCCAAGTGCCGGTTGTAAATTCAAATCCGGAAAAGTCCGTTGATAGCCGACATCGAAATAAGTCGTCGTACCAGGGCTCAGTTCCAATCCAGGCTCCCCTTTTTCGGCAAGGACAGGAAACGAGCCGGTTCCCGCTGCGACAACCGCCGGAACATCAAATCCGCTCAACAAAATCTGGTTGCGCAGATTTGTGAATGGTTCCCAGGCCGCATCGACCGCCGCGCGCCGCTGTTGCAAATCCGACTGACGATGGTGACCGTCATACCAATGCAATCCACGGATCTCAATGTTCGCCGACGTGCAAATCATCTCATACAGCAGGATTGCATCGGAATCGGCGTCGATCCCAGTCCGGTTCATTCCAGGATCGACATCCATAAAAACACCAATTTGTTTTCCAGCACGATTCATCGCCGCACTCAACGGGCCGAGTGCCATCGGGTCATCGACCAGGCAAGCGAACCTTGGGCTGGGAAAACGCTCTATTAGTTCGATCAACCGTTTGATATTAGGGCCAATCATTTGATAAGCGAGCAAAATATCTTCGACGCCTATTTCCGCCAACATTTCTGCTTCGCGAATCGTTGCACATTTGTGTTTCGTGATCCCAAGTTCTATCTGCATCTGGACGATTTCGCGGGTCTTATGCGTCTTGCAATGCGGTCGTAATCGCTCTGCCGCTCCGGCGATTCGTACCATCTCTTCTAAATTCCGCTGAACCAGGTCTTTAAAAATCAAAAGTCCCGGCGAAAAGATTTCTTCAGTGGTCTCAATTCCATAGCAACTGGCCATGTCCGCTGTCGTTGTGGATTCATTCATCAAGTTCTCATTTGCGTTCTCGCAAATGCCTACCCTACGGGAAAAATTGGAATTCGATAAAATCTGTTTTTCAGGATACCTATTATGAGCCAACGCAAGATATTAGTCACGGCAGCGCTGCCCTATGCCAACGGCCCGATTCACATCGGGCACCTCGTCGAGTACGTCCAGACCGATGTCTGGGTTCGTTTTCAGAGACTGCGCGGTCACGACTGCCGTTTTTTCTGGGCGGATGATACGCATGGCACCGCCATCATGAAAAGTGCTCGCCTCGCGGGAGTCACCGAGGAGCAGTTTATTGCCGAAATGAGTGAAGCGCACCAGCGTGATTTCGACACGTTTGGGATCAATTACGATCACTACGGCAGTACCCACAGTGAAACAAATCGACAATTGTGCCACGAGATTTGGTCAGCTTTTAAAGAACAGGATCTGGTCGAACGCAAAAAAATTGTCGAGTTGTTTGACGCCGAAACTGGCGAAGCTTTGCCCGACCGGTTTGTCAAAGGAACTTGTCCAAAATGTAAATCGCCTGACCAAAATGGCGACAATTGCGATAAATGTGGTCATACATATACACCCAAAGATCTGATTGACCCAATCAGTACGATCAGTGGCAAACCTCCGGTCGAAGGCGAAACCGATCACTATTTTGTCAAAATCGAATCGCTGCAAGAATTTTTGACGCAGTGGACTCAATGCGGAGAACATCTACAGGACGAAGTGGCCAATTACCTCAAAGGGCATTTCCTCAACGAACCGCTACGTGACTGGGATGTTTCGCGTCCCAAGCCATATTTCGGTTTTGAAATCCCCGACACCGGCGGACAACATTTTTGGTACGTCTGGTTTGATGCGCCCATCGGATACATTGCCTCGACCAAAGAGTGGTGCGAAGCCAATGGAGAGGACTACAACGACTGGTGGCGCAACGAAGACTCCGAGATTCACCATTTTCTCGGCAAAGACATCCAGTATTTTCATTGCCTGTTTTGGCCAGCGATGTTGAAGACGGCCGGTTACCAAACACCGACCAAGGTGCATATTCACGGGTTCTTGACGGTCGATGGCGAGAAAATGTCAAAATCAAAAGGGACATTTATCAAAGCGGAAACATACGCCAAACACCTCGATCCCGCTTACTTGCGGTATTATTTTGCATCAAAACTGGGTCCGCGTTTGGATGATCTCGATCTGAATTTCGAAGATTTTGTCACCAAGGTGAATTCCGATCTGGTGAACAAAATCGTCAACCTTGCATCGCGCACAGCAAAATTTATCAAAGACGTTGGATTGAGTGATACCTATCCGGACGACGGCGGATTGTTTGAATACGGCGCCCAACTGGGCGAGCAAATTGCCGAGGCCTATGAAAACTGTGATTATGCCAAGGCAATGCGATTGATTGTCGAATTAGCGGATCGCGCTAATCCGTATGTTGAAAACGCCGAACCCTGGAACTTAAAAAAAGATCCAGACAAAAAACAACAGTTGCAAGATGTTTGTACTGTCGCGCTCAACCTGTTTCGACAATTGGTGGTTTATCTGCAGCCCGTTTTGCCGCGACTTGCCGAGCAAGTTGGTGAGTTGCTCAATGATGAAATTACGGATTGGAATCAGTCGCAAACGCCATTAGTTGGAACACCCGTTAACAAATTCAAGCATTTACTGAAAAGAATTGACCCCAAGGACATTGAAAAAATGACCGAAGAATCAAAGCTCGAGGTAGCCGACACCGACCAAGAGGATCCGGGTGCCAAATACAACGACAGTGGACAGCCGATGATCGATGAGCCGCTGGCCGACGAATGCACGATCGACGATTTTGTGAAAGTTGATTTGCGCGTGGCGCGAGTCATCGCTGCCGAACACGTTCCCGAAGCCAGAAAGCTGTTGAAGCTGACGTTGAGCCTCGGGGGTGATCATCGTCGTCAAGTGTTCGCTGGAATCAAAGCTGCCTACGATCCGGAAAAACTGGTCGGGCGATTGGTTGTCATGGTCGCCAATCTCAAACCGCGGCAAATGAAATTTGGATTGAGCGAAGGCATGGTCTGCGCCGCGGGACCTGGCGGTCAGGATGTCTTTCTGATGGCTTTGGACGAAGGTGCTCAACCTGGCCAACGCGTTCATTAAAGTAGGGCCGGTTCCCACCGGCCAATCCAACAAAACGGCCGGTGGGAACCGGCCCTACAATCCTGAAACACATTTCTGGAGCCAATCATGTCACTGGGAACCAGCGTATTGCAGGCGATCAAAGAAAGTTTTCAGTACGAAAAAGATCTTGTCGAACGAGCGATCGCTCAAGTCCCCGATTCCAAAATGCATGAATCATTGGACCCGCAGACAAATAGCATTGTCATCATGATGAAGCACATTTCTGGCAATCTCCGCTCGCGCTGGACAGATTTCTTGACGACCGATGGCGAAAAAGATTGGCGGAACCGCGACCAGGAGTTCATCGATGATTTTGAAAGTCGCGAACAATTAATGGAGTACTGGGAAGGTGGTTGGGCAGTATTATTTGACACAATCGATTCGTTAAACGAGAGCGACTTGGGAAAAACGGTGACCATTCGTGGTTATGAACATACGGTCCCCAAAGCTCTGGTCCGATCGAACGCTCACATCGCTTATCATGTGGGGCAAATCATGATGGTCGCGCGAATTCATTGCGGCGAAAACTGGAAAACGTTGACGATCGAGCGGGGAAAGTCACAAGAATACAACGAACAAAACTGGGGTCAGTGATCCCACTCTTTTTTTTAACGGCAATCAAAACGGATGATCGAGAATTTGCGTGATGGGATTTTTCAGTTGGCTTGCCGATCGTATGATTTTCGAAGCATCAACGGATCACATCGACGCCGAAGAACGCACGCGTAAAATCATTGAATTCAATGGCGGCAGTTTTGAATCGTGGTTGATTTCCAATGTTGATTCCGAAGGTTCGGACAATACCATTTTCGCCTTAAAGTTTCCCGGTACCGGAGGCCGGGCAGAGCGGGGCGGACCGCATCCAGCGGAGATCATCGCATCGGACAATCATGAAATCTGGACAATCAATCCGCCCGGTTATGGAACAAGCGGCGGAAAACCGAGCTTGAAAACGATCGTTGCTGTTTGTGACGCAGCCTGGAACGCTTTTTCACAACGCGCCAACAGCCGTCCAAAAATTGTCGTTGGTAATAGCCTCGGTTGTATGTACGCATTGTATGTTGCTGCGCGATATCCGCTTGATGGAATTTTTATCCGCAACCCCGTCCCGTTGCGCGAAATCATAATCGGTCGCTATTCATGGTGGAATTTCGGTATTGGCTCGCGAATGGTAACCCAACAAATTCCTCCAGAAATGAACTCCATTCAAAACGCCGCGCAATGTCGTGCGCCCGCATTTATTGTCGTTTCCCAACGAGACCGCGTGATCCCGCCAGAATACCAGCAGCAAATCATTGACAGCTATGCCGGTGACCAGCATGTCTTTGTCGTGCGTGACGCCGACCACCACGAACCCGTGCCAGAAGACCAATGGGACGAATACGAAACCGCCATTTCGAATTTCGGAATACAAATTCGCAGTAAAAATAACGGTTGACGAAACTTCTCAGTTCAGACCACAACAAGCTTCCGCTCTTCTCTTGCCCTTCTACCCTCGACCCTCGCCAACCAATTCAATCAATTCGTCGACGATCGTTTCGGGAAACAGGCAAAAACTGAATTCGCGCGAGCCAAGAATTTTATTGATGGCTAATTGACGTTTGAATTCAGTTTGTTGTTCTAAGAGTGCTGTTCGTTGTGCGTCAACAGCCGGTTGCATGTTGCGATTGCATTGCTCCAATCGTTGGTGCCAATCGCTTTTTTGATGACGGTCAGGAATCGAAGCCAGCAATTCTGATTTTTCCAATTGATATTTGCTGAACTCCTGGCCGTTTGACGTCAAGTGATTTTCAGGATGGAATTCCAATCCTCGAATTTGATTTTTCACATTGGCCAAATCGATTGGTCGGACGTTGGAAAGTCCCACGGGCAAATGGTGCGTCGACGAAAACGTATAGTACACCGGGGGCTGAATTCCAAAGAATCGGTGGATGATCATGTCGTTGAGTTGATCGTATTTCGAACCGCCAATTCCATGCAAAAACATCTGGCAAAGGACCAGGCGGCAGTACATCGTCGTTACCAGTGCTCGCGGTCGCAGGCATACGCCATCGTTTTTTGCGTCCTGCAACGCTTGGCTCAATTGTCCAGCAGGCAGGGTTATATCAACGTCAGCAAAATTCGTTAGCTGAACTTCGTTGCCGGTCCATCGTACAAAAGCGGTTTGCCGTGTCGGTTGTTCACGGCGCCAGAGCCAGAAAGGAATTTCTGTAAAATCGTCGCGCGTCCCAAGTTCTGGAACAGGGTGAGCCTGACTTCGAATCCGATGGACGGCTCGATATTCTGCAATCGCTTCGTTGTAAATCGTTTTGAGTTGTGAAGCGTTTTCGAGCAGGTGTGCCGCAAAAATCGCAAACGCGGTGGTGTCGCAAAGCGTGCTCAACGGAATTTCGAGTGTCTGGTTTTCACCGGATTTTTCCATCGCATGCCGCCCCGCGGCAATCGCATATTCGGGTCCCATGTTGGCTGCGTTGTTCATGACAACGGGCCAGAATGTCCGGATGATCGGATTGGCAACCAGCGGAGAAATAGTTTGGGCTACAGACTCGCCAAACGACTCCCATAGATCCTGACGATTGATGGTTCGCCCTTCGAACGGTTGAGCGGCCCCCGCGCGATCGTAGGAAATTATTTTGATGGCAGGGGATTGTCGAGTGCCGGTGGGAACTTTGATTTGCGTCGAGTTCCCGAGATCGTTGTCGACTAACAAATTGATGCCGACAGCCCGATGTTCGGTTGCCAATCGTGCCAGCATGAAATTTTTGTACCACACGCCGGGATGGAACAATTGGGGCTGGTGTCCTGACATGATGACGGGCAAATCGCCTGACGGTTGTTCGACATCACGATATTGCGACGTGTAGGCGAACGCGAGATCGACCAACTCCACTTGTGCCTGGCGTTGTAATTGTCCGATTGACGATGTTTCGATCGGAAAACTCAAACCATCGAGCAACGAACGATTTTCGTGAAAATGTTGCGAAAAACGACTTAGCTCCGGGCTCTGCAAAACTTGTCCATGGTCCTGCGGCGCTCTGAGTCGTTGGTACTCCAGGCTCATGATGTTGACAGTCATCCCGCCAATTCTCGAAGTTTTTCACAATCATCGGGCAGCCGACGAAAGCTGCGATCAAGAACTTCGTTGTAGTAATTGAGACGGGTTGCCGCGTCGTCCAAATCTCCGCCGAACGATCGTTTTTCATCCAGGTAGATCAATGGAACGGCGACTTCGACGATTTTGAGTTTTGCGCAAGCCGCTTGAACCCACAACTCCAGTGGCATTGCGTACCCGGTTTCTGTCACATTGATCTTTTTCAACGCATCGACGCGATACGCTTTGAATCCGCAAAAAGCATCGGTAATGTTGAATTTCAATCGTTCGTTGAGATCACGAGTCACCTGTTGATTGATCCAACGGCGTTGAGCTGGCGGTTGACTATTTTCGTCAAAGATTTCCAGGTAACGACTTCCTGAGGCGATATCCGCGCCGGTTTGTTCGAGCGTCAGCACCAGGTTTTGGATTCGTTGCGGTTCGTGCTGGCCATCGCAATCAATGGTCACCAAAAACTGAAAGTCGTTTTCAATCGCGTATTCAAACGCGGTGATCAGCGCCGCACCGTAGCCTTGATTTTGCTGGTGCGTTACCAAACGAATGTCATCACGTTTCGCCAGACAGTCCGATGTTCCATCGGTCGAGCCATCGTCGACGACCAAGATGTCGTTGCTGTAACGTTTTACTTCATTGAGCACCGCATCGACCGAATTGACTTCGTTGTAAACCGGCAAAGCAGTGAGGAATTTTTTTTCCATAATTTCCTGAGCGAGAAAAGCTTCACAGTCGAGAGATTGGGTTCGTTTTGACGGAGATCGAACTTCCTACCTTACACAAAAAAACCACCAGATTCTAAAGATGGCCTACTTTACGTCAAATGTCGATAGGGCAATTTTCCCTAAGTCGTTTTATAGCAACAGTTTCAAAGCCAATTCACTGGATCGGACTCTGCCGTACTTGCCCAAACGCGACAATCTGGAAACTCCGCCGCCAAAACTTCGGCAAGGTTTTCAACGGCAAACCGCTCGCTGGGAAAATGACCCACCAGAATCAATGCGACTCCGCGAGCCTTGGCTTCTAAACAAGTGTGAAAGTTCGTTTCGCCCGTGATCAACGTATCCGCCCCAGCAGCGATGGCGGAATTCAGAAAACTTCCACCGCTGCCGCAAGCGACGGCAACAGTATTGCATGACATGTTTGGCTGGCCGACGAAATGCATTCCTTGCAATCCAAACAGCTTTTTGACTTGTTCCACAAGTTCCGCGAGCGGAAGTGCCGATTTCAGCTGTCCAATTCGACCGCTGCCAATTGTATCATCGGTTTCCAACACCAGATTGATCGGTCGCGGCTGCTGCAGATCCAGATTTTGAGCGATCTGTTGATTGATCCCTCGACTGGCGGAATCAAAAGCAGTGTGAGGCGAATAAACGGCGATCGAGTTTTTCGCCAAATCGAGGATCATTTTTCCAACCGTGGTATCCGACGTAATTTGTCGAATCGCCTGGAAGGGCATAGGGTGGTGGGAAACGATCACACTGGCCGAGTTTTTAATGGCTTCCTCGACCGATTCAGGAGTGATCGTCAAACAAGTCATCACCCCTTGGACCGTTTGTTGACGGTCACCAATCAATAATCCGACATTATCCCAGTCTTCGGCAACGGAAGTCGGTGCAAATTTTTCCATGAACTCACAGATCAAATTCACTGTTGTCATCTGTCTCAATTCACTCCTGAAAATATCGTTGCGATCCGCATGTCAATCATAGTCACCAACGGACTTTGCCAACAACTCTGTTTGTCGCGAGTTTCGAAACGAATTTATCCCACGGAGGATACTAGGAATCTAGTCCTGGAGCCAGTACGATTTTTTATCGTTAACATAGGTCGTGGCGCCACAATTGTTGCAGGCAAGAAATCATAAGTGCGAAGCGTGAGCGAGGGACCACGATCCACCTCACTTCAGTACGGTTTCTGGTCCTTCGCTCACGAGGAAACTTCGTGGATGACCTCGAATCTTACGAGCACGAAGCGCAAGCGATTACCTCCAATGCATTTGAAGCAAACCTTGGAATTTCCTCTTACGCGTCGGGTTGCGATTTCATTAAACTTCACTTGTGGCCAACAACTCAAACATTTCCACAGCTAAATCAGTCTCATTTTTAGCGAGATCAACTTGCTCCAACTTAAAACGGGAATTCGACTGGAATCACTCAAACAACCTTTGAAAAAAGCGTTTGAGACCAGTGCAAAAATTGGGGCTGATGCAGTTGAGATTAACGCGCGCAGCGAATTGCGAACGAACGATTTGTCGCGGACGGCGATTCGCCATCTCAAAAAAACACTCGGCGATCTAAACTTGCAAGTTTGCAGCCTGCGATTTCCAACTCGTCGAACGTTTTTTGATGAAGAAGATCTGGACAGGCGGTTGGAGGCGACAAAAAAAGTCATGCTGGCCGCCTACGAATTGGGCGCGAAAGTGGTTATCGGCAGTACGACGCGAATGCCGGACGCCGAAACGGAACCAATGCAATATCAATTGTTGTTGGCCGCATTGTCAGATTTGGCGCGACACGGTCAGCGTGTCGGTACATTTTTCGCACTGGGAACTGGAACAACCGATGCCGAATCGGCGCAAAAGTTGATGGCTGACGTACCAGTGGGGGTTGGTTATGATTTTGACCCAGCATGTTTTCTGATGAACAACGAAAGTGCTAACGAATTTTTGCGATTGAACGGCGAGTGGGTTTTGCAGATGCGTGCCAGGGACGCCGTGCGAGATTTGTCAGCAGGCAATACGGTCGAGGTGACACTTGGCCGTGGATCTGTTGATTTTCCGCAGATCTTTGGAACTTTAGAGGAAAAATCGTTTCATGGCTTTGTCGTGCTGGAACAGAACGTTAGCGACGATCCGGTTGTCGAACTTTCCAACGGCATTCAATATCTCAAAAGCTTCTTTTAACGTGCCGCCGATACATCGGTGGCTATTTACCCGTGAGCGGCAAGGCGCTAGCCGCCGGTACGTCAGCGCCTTGCCGCTTACTGCCTTTTCTCTCACAGGAACAGACCGTAGCTCAGCGCACCAGTTGGGCATCGTATCGCCCACAAAACTGGCGTCACGGCGTTCTAATTTCCAAAACCAGCACCTTGAGAATTCGGGGGAATTTTGATTAAAATGTGCGATCCTTAAAAAGATCTGCAAAGCTAAAAATTTCAAACCGTGAGACATGGTTGGACTGCTGTCTCAACCCTCAAGTCAAACGTTAAGTTCGAGGAAAAACATGGGAAAATATTTGTTTACAAGTGAATCCGTATCGATGGGGCATCCCGACAAATTGGCGGATCAAATCTCTGACGCCATTTTGGATGCGATGTTAGCGCAAGATCCCATGAGCCGGGTAGCTTGTGAAACGATGGTTACCACTGAATTGGCGGTCATTGCGGGTGAAATCACCAGCTCGGCTGACGTCAATATCGAGGAAATTGTTCGCGGCGTGATGCGTGATGTTGGTTACAACGACGCAGCCACCGGCATTGGCGCTGACACTTGTGACGTTGTCGTCAAACTGGACAAACAAAGTCCTGATATCGCGATGGGCGTTGACCGAGATGGCGCGGGTGACCAAGGGTTGATGTTTGGTTTCGCATGCGACGATACCGAAGAACTCATGCCGTTGCCAATCGCGCTATCCCATCAAATCCTGGAACGACTCAACGACGCACGTTTTAGTGGAAAAGTTGACTGGTTGCGGCCAGATAGCAAAAGCCAGGTCAGCGTTGAGTACGATGGCCACACACCGGTTCGAATCGACACGGTGGTTGTCTCGACACAACACGCTCCCCATGTAACCAACGAGCAAATCTACGATTTTGTGGTCAATGAAATCATCAATCCTTGCTTGCCCGCGGATTTGAATCATGGCGATATCACTTACCACATCAATCCGACTGGAAAATTCGAGATTGGTGGACCTCATGGAGACTGTGGACTGACTGGTCGCAAAATCATCGTTGACACTTACGGCGGTTGGGGCCGGCACGGTGGCGGTGCATTTAGCGGTAAAGATTCAACGAAAGTTGATCGCAGTGCAGCCTACATGGCCAGACACGTTGCCAAAAACATTGTCGCCAGTGGTTTAGCAAAACGCTGCGAAGTCCAACTGGCTTATGCCATCGGCGTTGCAGATCCTGTCAGCGTCCACGTTGATACTCAAGGCACTGGAAAAGTCGACGATGCGGTGATTTGTGAAGTTGTCCGCGAACACTTTCCCTTGTCGCCCAAAGGGATCATTGAATATTTGCAACTGCGTCGGCCGATATTCAGAAAAACAGCTGCCGGCGGCCATTTCGGCAGAAACGAACCCGAGTTCACTTGGGAAAATACGGATAACGCATCGCAACTGTCAGAAAAAGCGATGGCGGTTTCGTCAAACGCTTGATTCGAAACAAAGACTTTCTCTGAACAAACTAATAAAAAAGCCAGGCTTGATTGAGCCTGGCTTTTTTCGTTTTAGGTTTCAAAAATGTTGCGTCAATCTAGCGACGATCAAACGCACTGCCTCGACGTTGGAAACCTCTGGTTTCGTTGATCACGTCTTGTTTGTTGTTGCCAATTCGATGGTCCAGTTTTTCCATTTTGCCTCGGACTTGAACACCCATCAAATTGATGAAACGTCGGAGCGACATTTCCTCGACGTTATATTCTTTGGCCTGTTTGCGATAATAGGTAAACGCCGCATTGATCTCTTTGTTTTTGCCAGTATTAAAACCGGTCACCAGGTATCGCGTATTGGAATCGATTTCTCCGCGGCGTCGGCCATCTTCGTCGTGAATGGCGACGATGACGCCACCATTTTGTCTAACCAATCCCTCGAATCGAATACGATCTGATCGCCCATCGCCATCCAGGTCAATCAATCCGGCAACGGCGATTGGGACGCGATAGCCGGGATCCCATGTTGGCGACAAAATGTGATCGCCGGGCAAAATGGGATTGCCTGCCGAACGTTCGTGAATTCGTGCATCCGCGATGTGATCGCTATCACCAGCGATGCGGGTGACTTCGATTTTCGCCTTGGGTTCCGCTGTTTCGAAATTCGTTTCCGTACGATCGTAGACCAGGAAATTTTGTTTGATTCGCAAATGGTCAGCTTTGCCAAGATTCACTTGGACAAACTCGCCCTGTTTATCAACGCTGATGATCCGGCCATCTGGAATCGAGTTGTTGGTAGCCGTCAATTTTTTGAGCTGCGTCTGTAGCTCGGTGTTTTCATTTTTCAGCTTGTTAATGTTCGTCTGGAGCAAATTCACTTGATTGTTGTGGGTAACGATCAATTCATCGTTCTTTTTACCTGCGGCAACAATGGCGTCGCGATTTTCTTTGTCAGCTGTTTTCAGTTGTTCGACGGTTTTTTTGAAACCGTCAGTTGCAGTCTTCAAATCCCCTTGAGCTGTCGTCAGCTTGGTTGTCAGCGTTGTGATAACGCCGTCTTTTTGATTCAATTGTTGTTTCGTCTGTGCCTGAAGCGTTTCGTATTTATTTTGGGCAACGGTCAGATCATTGTGTTTGGTTGACAAAACAGAACTGAGGCTTTCGACCACATTCATATAGGTTGGGTTCGTGCCGCTGCTGTCTTCGGTGCTGATTTTCTGTCCAACGATTTGTTGGTAGGCGTCGTCCAACGATTTGAGAGATTCGACAGCTTTTTGGTCACTCGAGCCTTTGACACCGTTTTTCAGTTGGTTCAGTTCACCAAATTTGGAATCTGCCGTCCCAACCTGTGCTTTGCAGATTTCGACAAGCTGAATCCATGTGCGTTCTCGCGCCTCAGCCTTGGTTGATTTGTCGTTTGCAACGGTCAGCTGATCATTCAGCTCGTTGGCTCGCATAAACATCCAAACCGCGATACCACCAGTCACAAACAGCAAAATCGTCAAAATAATGATGGTAAACAGAAAGCCTTGTGAATCTCGGGATGCCATTGAAAACTCCTCAATTGTCCGAATGCCAAATATGGCTAATTGTCACCCAGAATGATCAGAACGTCCGAATAGTTATCGGTAAAAACGAGGATGTCATGGAGCTTTGATTTTACCAGTCCACGCGATCCAACGATGTAAATTTAGCCTTGGATTCATTCTAAATACGGCAAAAACAGGTGTCAAACAAACAAAAATCGTCAAACGAGGAAAGAGACAGAAGTTACGCAACTATATCGATTTTTCAGATTGATCCAGTTTTGATTCCTCCAAAGTGACTAAGAATGTGCATCAAAGCGCAAGAAGTGGATTTTCGTGTCTGTCACGTATATCTCTGTTTGGGAGTAGTCAACTCGCAAATATCCAGAGTTGTGGATATAATTGGTCTCATCTCTTGCTCACAAGGCGGATCGTGAGTTTTGAGATAATGTATTTTTCTGAATGGACTTGATGTCGATTGGTAGCGATTTCGTTTGACGAGAATGTATGATCGTCATTGGCATAATTGGAGGTATCGCCAGCGGAAAATCGTTTGTTGCGAAGATATTCGAGAGCTTTGGAGCGTATCGAATCGACGCGGACCAACTCGGTCATCAGGTACTGGCTGAAAAAGAAACAATTCAACGGATCAAAGACATTTGGGGAGATCGTGTTTTTGATTCCAACGGAAACGTTTCTCGCCCTCGTTTGGCGGAAATCGTTTTCGAATGTCATTCCGAACTTCAGAAATTGGAGCAAATTACCCATCCGAGAATAGAGTCGCTAATCATTCAATCTTTGGCCCAACTGACGGGCAACCATCCTGCCGTTGTCATTGACGCACCTGTCCTGATAAAAGCGGGCTGGCATCAACATTGCGACAAAATCGTATTCGTTGAGTGTTCGTTGGAATGCCGAATTGAACGCGCGATTTTGCGTGGCTGGACGCAAGAAATGTTCGAGCGACGTGAGGCTTCTCAGACACCTCTAGAAGCCAAAAAAGCGTTGGCAACCGATGTTGTTCAGAATTCGTCGGATTCTGATCAGATTCAGCGTCAACTTCGCGAACTCTGGAATCGTTGGGAATTGCGCTAATTGGATGCCCAAAGGGGATCATCGATGATGCGGCCTGACAATTCTTCCCACCAGAAACTTTTCGAACACTGCGCAAACCACAACTTTTCCAAAAGTCCCCTGGTGAGTGCAAAAAACCGTACCGCACGTTCCGTGTTGGCGCGGCAGGAATGATCCTATGAATAATCGAAACGACACTCGTCAGCAATCAACGCGACGTCCTCCACTGCGTAAACGCAATCATGGCCCCCATTTTGAATCGGATCCGCAAACCAACGAAAAACTGAAAGAACTCGAAGCAGAAGGCGATCCGATTTCGTTAGCGGAAAAAATTGCAGACGAAGTCACTCAACCTGAACAAGCAAAATCGAATTCTGAAGTTGAAAAAATCAACGTGACAGAACTTCAACGCATGCCTTTGAAAGAACTGGCCCAACAGGCGGTGGCAGAAGGCGTTTCCAATACGGACAACATGCAACGTGAAGATCTGATTTTTCACATTTTGAAACAAAGAGTTAAAACTAAAGGCATGATGTACGGCGAAGGAACATTGGAAATCTTACCCGACGGATTCGGGTTTTTGCGCAGCCCCAAATTCCACTATTTGAGCTGTCCAGATGATATTTACGTTTCTCCCAGTCAGATTCGGAAATTTAATCTCAAGACGGGAGCCATTGTCGGTGGCCAAATCCGCCCACCGAAAGAAAAAGAACGCTACTTTGCGTTACTTCGTGTCGAAAAAATAAACGAACGTTCACCCGAGGACCACGGAAAACTCCCGGGGTTTGACGACCTGACTCCGTTGCATCCCGACGAGCGAATCGTGATGGAACACGATTCAAAGGATATGTCGACTCGCGTTGTTGACATGATCGCGCCTATCGGGTTTGGACAACGAGGTTTGATTGTCAGTCCGCCGAGAGCCGGCAAAACGATGCTCATGCAGTCGATGGCGCGTGCGGTTTTGACAAACTATCCAAATGTTTACGTTTTCATGCTCCTGATCGACGAACGTCCCGAAGAAGTCACGGACATGGAACGTGAGGTGCAAGGAGAAAATTGCGAAGTCGTTAGCTCGACATTCGATGAGCCACCGAGTCGACACATTCAAGTTGCCGAAATGGTTCTCGAAAAAGCCAAACGCATGGTGGAAAACGGCGTCAACGTCGTTATTTTCCTGGATTCGATTACTCGGCTGGGACGCGCTTGGAATCAGGAATGCCCCCAATCTGGGAAAACACTGTCCGGCGGCCTCGACGCCAACGCGATGCAAAAGCCCAAATCATTTTTTGGCTCTGCGCGAAAGGTCGAAGAAGGTGGTTCACTGACGATTGTGGCAACCGCGTTGATCGACACGGGCAGCCGAATGGACGAGGTCATTTTCGAAGAATTCAAAGGGACCGGTAACCTGGAAATCGTTTTAGATCGTTCATTGGTCGATCGCCGCGTCTGGCCAGCCATTGACATCAACGCCAGTGGAACTCGCCGAGAAGAAAAACTGCTCGACCCAGACGAATACGAAAGAATCTGTTTGATGCGTCGAGTCCTTAGCGAAATCAATCCTCCGGATGCGATGCAAAAATTGACTGAAAAACTTCGCAAGACTACTAGCAATGCCGAATTTTTGATGAGTCTAAAAACGGGCAGTATCTAACGTCGCCCTGCGTTAGCGCTGTCCGCTAAAACCTGGCGGTTGCCGATGATTCTTGCTCGCAGTTGACCGACGGCGTTTCGGCAACGGGCAACTTTTACATCAGTTGGGCCGACGCCAGGGTCGTCACCTGCGAATACTCCACACTCGCCCAGTCAGTATCAGTTCACGGTTGTTCCGCCCTATCAAACTGGGCCAAGATGGGCAAAAATAGCAACAACTCTTAACGAAAAATACTCTTTTGATCGCAACGAGATCTCAATTGCCAAACGACATCCAGAACTCGGCAACCCAATTTGGCGACAAAAAATTCGCAATTGTTGTCGCAAAATTCAACGAGGAAATCACCGGAAACCTGCTTTCGGGTGCCGTTGAGGCATTAACAGCCGCAGGCGTTCAGGACCAACATATCGATGTCGCGCGGGTCCCCGGGGCCTGGGAAATCCCGCTGGTCGCCAAAAAACTCGCGGGTCGCTCGGCCTATCACGCCATCATTTGCCTGGGTGCGGTCATTCGAGGCCAAACGAGTCACGACCAACATATCAACCATTTTGTCAGCACGGCTCTGGGAAATCTTGGACTGGAATTCGGTATCCCAATTACATTCGGAATCCTCACATGTAACGACCGCCAACAGGCAATCGATCGAGCCGGTGGCTCAGTCGCTAACCGAGGCACGGATGCCGCGCTGGCAGCCATAGAAATGTGTTGTCTCATGGATTCAATGGGTTAACGCCGATATGCCTACTCGTCGAAAAGCCCGCGAAGTCGTCGTTCAGTTGTTGTTTAAAGACGATTTCAATCCCGAACAACGCAGCCGAGAGTCGGAGTTTATTCGCACGCGGTTGCAAAACAATGTCGCGATGGTCAAATTTGCGTCGGAGTTGCTCAACGGTGTCCGCAACGAACGTGAAAACATTGATGCGGCAATCGAAAAATCACTTGAGAATTGGGATTTGAACCGTGTTTCAACAACCGATCGTTGCATCCTACGATTGGGAGTTCACGAAATCTTGAATACGGAAACTCCCCCAGCGGTCGTTGTCAATGAAGCGATCGAATTGGCAAAAAGGTTTGCGGACCAGCAATCCTACCGTTTTGTCAACGGCGTATTGGATCGCATCATTCAATCGCGCCAAGCGTCGGCAGAACAACAGGATTGATCCGTTTCGTGCGAGCGTGCCACTGGCTTTGCCAGTGATATGGTTGGATCGTAGTAGTTAAGTACTTCAATTGAATGTTGAACTAAAAAACTGCAAATCAATGTGCAAATCACTGGCACGCAACGCTGGTAACGAAAATTTCATGGATTAAATAGAGCTTCTTGATGCCGAACGTCGTGGGTGCCACTGGCCTCTGCCAGTGCTGGGGTATCAAACCACCGATAAAAACGTCATGAATTGAATTTGATCTAAGTGCTTGAAGCCAAGGAAACCGCAACCACTGGCTGGGGCCAGTGGCACCCAAGCGACCACCCAAAACTTAAGAAACCAACGACGCAACAACGAAAATCGCTCAAAAACCGGAAAGCTATTTTTCGTTACCAGCGTTAAGTGGCACCCAAGCGAAAGCCATGTGAGACCGGCTGCAATCGTAACCCGAAGCGTGAGCGAGGGACACATTCCACAGCACATCTGCGCGGTTGTTGGTCCCTCGCTCACGCTTCGGGTTGTGATCTATCATTCCACGCGACCATCAATGAAGCTGCCTATTTGCGAGCTTGGATGACGACATTCAATCGATGAGTCGTACCGTTTCGGTAAATCAACATCGGAACTTTTTGATTCAACTTGGTTAAGTTGACTTCGTTCACCAGGTGGCTGTCGTTTTCGATTCGTTTATTGTTGTATCGCAAGATCACATCACCGATGCGGACATCGATTTTGCTGGCGGGTGAACCGGGGGTGATTGCTGTTACCCGTGCCCCAAAAACGGTCGTCAAACCGATCGATTTTGCTTTGGTTGCGGAATACTTCGAATCCAGAGATACCCCCAAAAAACCGCGTTGTACGCGTCCGTAATCGATCAGATCGATGACGACTTTCATCACCATGTTGATGGGAATCGCGAAACCGATCCCTTCGTTGTGGCCCGAGTTACTGGCAATCGCCGTATTCACTCCGATCAGCTCGCCCTGGATATTCAGCAGCGGACCACCACTATTTCCCGGATTGATCGCGGCATCGGTCTGAATAAAATCTTGCAGCCGCACACCGCTGTCGCCGAGATCCAGATCGCGACGTCCTTTGGCACTGATGATGCCCATGCTGACACTGTGGTTCAATCCAAACGGACTGCCAACGGCGATCACAAAATCCCCGACTTCGGCCTTACTCGAATTTCCGATTCGACTGTTCATGAATTTCGTTTCGCTGGTAAACAAAACAGCGAGATCGGTATCTCGATCGGATCGCAGGTCTGTCGGACGAAAAAACCGACCATCGTGCGATTGAATCAGGATTGACGACAGTTTGGCGTCAGCGACAACATGGCGATTGGTAACGACAAACAACTTTCCACGATGTTTGATGATTACACCGGCACCGGCTTCTTCGATTCTCGTCAACCCACCGTTTCGCTTTTGAACCGACTTTTGCGCTTCGATGTGAACGACCGTCGGCTGACAAACCTTGACCACTGATTTGATCAACCGGTTAAATTTCAGGTAGGGAGCGGCTTGTTTGGCAAGATTTGCATAAGCATCAAAATTTTGCTCGTCTTTCAAACTCGTTTCTTTGGAAACCAGAGGCCGACGAACCGTCGAGTTAATGTTTTGTCCTGTCACCGTCGAGCAAAATACGGTTGACCAGGCAGCGAAAAACAAAAGAAGTAAAACTCCTGAAATATTCCAGAAGCATATCGGCTGTGGTGATTTGTTATGTTTCATGAATTCGAGCAGGACAAGTTCGGCGTAATTGTATGGGTCAAGTCGCTGCGTCGAACCTTTTTTCGATTCAGCGAAACAGAATTCTCTGACAGGGAGTCCGATTGTAACGATTAGGAAATATTCACATCAAAATCGATGTTGGTGTCACTCGGCCAATCGGTTCCCTGTGGACCTGCTTCTTCCGCCTTGCGTTGACAATCAATACAAAGCGTGGCGTAGGGCAGCGCTTGCAGGCGTGCCTTGGGAATATTTTTGCGACAGGCTTCGCATTTGCCATACGAACCGTCTTTCATTTTCTCCAGCGCAATTTCGATGCTCGCCAACTCGCGATTCTCGACTTCGGCCAATTGCGAATTCAGTTCGTCGTTGGAGCTGTCCATGGCAAAATCCACAACATCCCCGACGGTCTCCTGTCGCATTTTCTGCAACATGCTGAAATCGCCGTTCGAAGCTTTGCGAAGCGCTTCGCGACGTTGTAACAAAAGCTGTTGAACTTCATTTAAAAAATCTTGGCGAGCCATTTCGTTTCCCCAGGACGCTGGATTTAATCAAATTCAAATGCACCGCATCGTTATTTGGTGGACGCTTAAATTAAGCATGCCAGGATCAACCACGCGTGGCGATTTCAATAAATTCTGAATTCCGTGTCTGACATTCAACCGATTTTCTTGCGCAATCCGTCCAATCGTTTCATCTAGCGACTGTGATTCCCCTCCGATCCCACCGTGACTCGAGATCGCGAAAAACCTGATGATTATGACCGTTAATCGCAATTTGCTACCTCGCGGGAATGTAGATCTATTTCCTAAAGCCCACCCGTTTGACCCGTCATTAGCCAAAAGCTAGATGCTATCGGAAGAAATTTTTTCAGTTCCATCACAGCCAATCAAAAAGCGCTCAAACGAAATGAAACACGAGATGTCAGAGATCATGCAAAACACGGTTCAGGCAGAGGTTCTCCAACAATTTCCACTGGTCATTCGAATTGATTCAGGACCCTACCAGGGAAATACATTCAACATCGCAACCCCCAAGACGCTGATCCGTGGACAAGCCGACAACGAAGCGCAGTGCGTGATTTACCGAGGTTGGGACACAACGGTCGTACAAGACCTGGCTGGAAACACATTGGTCAACGGTCAAACCGTATTCGAAAAAGAACTCAACGTCGGAGATGTCATCGAGTGCGGCTCAGTCAAATTGTGCGTCGACGAATTACTCCACCCGAGATCAACCGTGCTCAGCGCTCCGGCCGCAACTGCATCAGATCACCAAACACTAGAACAAAAACCAGAACAACCGTCCGAACCTACACAACCACAGCCATCGAACGAGCGTTTTCAACAAGTCGAGCAACGACTCGATCAATACCAAGGGGCCATCGAAGTCATGGAGGAAACTCAACCACCCTCCAACCAGCACTCCGAAGAAATCCGAAAAGTCTCGACGTTGGTGAGCCAACTGAGAACGGAACTCGAGGTTTCCAAGTCCCAATTGCTCGATGTTCGTTCATCACTGTTGGAACTGAAAGCTTCCCGCGCAGAATTGATCAGCCTCACCGCAGATCGCGGTACAGCAGCGGATCAAAAAATCGAACAAATTGCGGCGGCAGTCGACCAATTACGCGGCGCGACATCGGAAAACCTGAGTCGGCAACTTGCGTCGTTGGACGACAAAATCTGTCAGGACATCGAGCAGCTGAAAAATTCGTTTAACGAAAACTCGTTTGAAAAAGCAACCAAACTACAACAATTGTTCGACCAGCTGGCAGGTTTTCAGCACCAGCTTGCACATTGCACCTCTCAGCTTAACTCACTCGATATCCCCGTCGATCAATCCACAACAATTGCCGAAATTCAAGGGCGACTGGAAAAATCGAATCTGGAATCCCAGGACTCGGCCAGTCGCGTCATGCGGCTCGCTGACTCGGTCGAAAAAGTTAACGAAGTTCTCAAGCTTCAGACGGAACAACTCAATCATCTCGACGAACAATTGGGCCGATTTGAAAGTGACGTTGTAACGCTGAACCGTTCGTTTGACGCACGGTTGGAACAAAACAACGAACAATTGCGGCATTCGATCATCGAACACGTGGACGCAACCGACGGGCGCAATTGGAGCGAGCGTTCCGAAGAACTCCACCGGCTCATCGACGAAAAAATTATCGAATCTCGAAAAGAAACTCATGAGATCCAGGCCGAGCGTTCGCAAATTGACGATCAGAAAATCCAGGAGTTAAGCTCGAAACTGGAAAACAACCTGGAACAGATTCGGCAATCCCAGGAACAGGGTTACCACGACGTCGCCGCACTGGGCGAACGCTCGGATCATTTGGAAGATCGTGCTAACCGATTTGAACATCAACTCGAAACATGTCGACAAGCCAACGAGTCGAATTCCAATGAAATCAATTCGGTTCGAGAACAAATGTCGCTACGACAGGAAGCGCTCTCGGACCAATTGAGCCAAATGGAAAACTCAAATCAACAGCGGTCAAACCAAGTGGAGCAACGCACCGATCAACTCGAACAAGAAGTTCAGCAAGAATTCCAGCAGCTGCGCCAAGCCAACGATGAAAATTCGATGGAAATCAACTCCGTTCGAGAACAAATGGCATCTCAACACACAGTCCTCTCGGATCAACTGGGCCAAATGGAAAACTCCAGTTGCGAACGCTCAAGCCATCTGGAACAACGTGCCGAGCGACTCGAACAGGATGTCCAGCAGGAGTTCCAACATCTGCGCCAAGCCAACGACGAAAACTCGACGGAAATCAACTCCGTTCGAGAACAAATGGAATCGCAACAAGCTGCCCTCTCGGATCAACTGGACCAACTGGAAAACTCGAATTGCGAACGCTCAAACCGCTTGGAACAACGTACCGAGCGACTCGAACAGGAAGTCCAACAGGAATTCCACCAACTGCGCCAATCCAACAACGACAACTCGATGGAGATCGCGTCGTTTCGACAACAAATGTCTGAGGAACATGACGCTGTGAAGGGACAAATTGGGCGTTTGGATCAATCTCTGAACCAACACTCGAGCCAACTCGAATCTCAGTCGCGTCAATTCGAAGATTTGCAGCGGTCCACCGATTCAAATGCCGCTGAAATCAAATCCCTGCATGATCATACTTCTGAAAAACACGAAGCAATCGGAATGCAACTGGGCCAGCTGGAACAATCCATCAACCAGCGATCCGGTGAGCTGGAAGACCAAACGAATCAATTTGAACAAAAATTCGACGCCCTGAACCAGCGAAGTGATTCCAACGCCGCTGCTATGGAATCGCTACGAGAACAAGTCGCTCAGCGGCACGATATTCTCACCAATCAATTTGGACAATTGGAACGTTCACTCAATGGACGGTCGATTGAACTCGAACATTGCACAGAACAACATGAGCAGGAATTTGAAAACCTGCGGCAGGCCATTGATTCAAATGGAACAGAAATCAACTCGGTCAAAGAGCAAGCGCATCGAAAACGCGAAAAACTTGCTAGTCAAATCGAGCAAATCGGACAATCGCTCGACGAACAAACAACCACCGCGGAGAATCGTGCGGAACAATTCGAACAAAAATTCGAAGACCTGAGTCGAGCAAACGATTCAAACTCGGCGGACATCGGTTCGATCAAAAGCAAAGTTTTTGAGGCACATCAGGAATTGACTCACCAACTTGGACAGTTGGAACATTCGGTCTCCGATTGTTCGAGCAATCTCGAAAAACGCACCAACCAATTGGAGCAAGAGTTCGAAAACCTGCGACAAACCAGCGACTCGAACTCCAACGAAATCAATGCGATTCGAGAAAAAACAATCGAACAGCAGGAAGCCCTATCGAATCAACTGGGAACATTGCAACAATCACAAACGGATCAACAATCCCAACTCGAAGAATCTCAAAAGCAACTTGACGCTCAGTTTGTCGCCCTGCAAGATCGCGCCAAGCACCAATTCGAAACGTTGGAGCAAAAACTCCACGCGCAATCCGATTTGGAACTCGACAAACAAATCGAAGCTGTCAATCAGCAAGTGTTTGAGTTGGCACAATTGTTCAACACGCACATCGACAAAACACTCGACGACTCACAGTCGTTTTCAAATCGAAATGAGTCGATTCAAACATCCATTGACGAAATTCAACGACAAATCGAGGAAGTCACCAGCAAATCGCTCGACGAAATTAAGCAACAACAATCAGAGCAGTTTGAAACGGTCGAAAAGAATCGCCAAAAACTGGAATCATTCGAGAACGATCTTGCGGGTCACACTCAACAAATCGAAAAACTGGACAGCCACGTTCATGAAAAACTGGATGAAATCAAGCAGCGGTTTGATTCGTCATTCGAGCAGCTCAGCAACGTGCAACAACCCGAAATCGATCTGGAACAATTTGCGACTCATCGTCAAATCGAATCGATCCAGGAATCGCTGACACAAGTCAAAGAAAGCTTGTTGCAACAAATTCAGACCGATCTGGATGCGGCACGTGACCAACTCGCCGAGCAAGATCAAAAATTCGAACGCTGGTCCGAACAATCACAACAGCGCACCGACGAATTCGAAAACCGAGTTCTCGAAATCGAAAATCGACTTTCCGATCGCAGCGACATTGAACATCTAAAATCAGAATTCGAATCGATCCGTCAACGATGCGATCAAATGGAATCAACGACACAAGAATCGTCGGATTCCCATGATCTGTCCGCCAACATCGCCGAACTCCAGCAGCGACTGTTGGAAACAACCAACCGCATTGACGAAGTTGATTCGCTGAAAACTCGGATCGAAGAGTTGGAGACGACAATATCACAATACCAATCGGCGCTTCAACCATCGCCGGCCGACGCTCTCCAGACGCATGACGTAACCGAAGCCTGTAAATCCCAGCAAGATGACTCGCCAGAATCTGATGAACGCGCACCCGAAGTGGCGCATGTCGAAATACCAGAGTTCACAGAAACTAGCGAATCGTCGCAGCCACAGGCTGATGAAAGTCACTCGGAAATCGAAGTAGAAGAAATCTGTATCTTTGAAGAAACGAACAGCGAAGCTCAAACGGATGGTGAAACCCAAGCGGACAACGACGCACACGTAGACGCTGAATTCGTCGATGCGACGGCGATCGACGACAGTCCTGCTGAAGAGGCCAGTGACGAACACAATGCCCAGCTTGTTGAATCGCAGGAAAATCGGCTCGAAGATTTAATCGGCCAACTCCGCCAAGAAGCTGTTGAAACACAACCGCGCGACAAAGCCCAAGCGTCAACTGAACCCGCAGCCGAAACAGATCAAGATCCAGAATCAGAGACATTTGATCGAAGTCGCGCTGAAGCATTGGAAAATATGTATCAATCGGCAATCGATTCGGTTCACCAACCAGAACTTTCCGTGCCCTTTGAAAACTTGTTGGATCAACCAGAATCGGAAACACCGGTTTCCGAGGAACCGCAGCAAGATTCGTCTGAAAGAGGCGAAACAATTTTTGATCTGACTCAAACACTTTCAATGGCAGAGCAAACGGACGAACCTGAAAACGAAGCACTCGCAGAGCACGAAGCCGAAACTTCGGTCGAGCCTGAGGGCAACGACGAACCTTCGAATTCGATCCAAGACATCATTGCTCGCTTGAACAAAGGTGAGTCGGGGAACTCGGCCACCGAGCAAGAGCCATCTTCTGAACTTGAATTTTCAACTTCTGATGCTGACAATTCGCCAGAACACACCGCAGATTTCGCTGAGTCAACACTCTCGGAGGTTCACGTTGAATCGGATCATGACATCGAAGTCGAAGTGGTTGATCAACCGGAACCTCAATCCACGGATGAAGCTGAACCGGCCGATGACGCCGCTGAAAACCAACCGTCAGAAAACGAAAGCGTTGCTGATGTCCTCGCGCGAATGAACCTCGCTCCGACGTTTGAAAACGACCAGTCTCCCGCCGCAGAGCCAACTCCAATTGCTGAAACGCCAACTGCAGAGGTTTCCTCGATGCCTGCGGACA
The DNA here is from genome assembly GCA_028280445.1 of Pirellulaceae bacterium. Classification (GTDB taxonomy): domain Bacteria; phylum Planctomycetota; class Planctomycetia; order Pirellulales; family Pirellulaceae; genus JANQLU01. Next base: position 81,376 of record JANQLU010000036.1, read on the forward strand.
GCTCAGCAGCCAATAGCGAAACGGAATCGGTCGGCGACGTTAGCGTCGAAGAATATATGTCCAAATTATTAAGTCGTCTGGATGGCGACCCGGAAAAATCGACACAGGACGCACCTGCTGCTTCGCCATCCCCGGTTTCAAATAGTGTTGCCGATATTCTGCAGCCACGGGCAAAGGAATCCGCTGAAGTCAAACCGTTGACCCCTGCGGAGTATGTTCCAAGACAGTCGGCACCCGAAAAACAGGCGGACTTTGGGGCGTTGCGAGAAATCGCGAATGCGACCACTCGCGAAGCGGTTTCGTTGAGCGATTCGAAAAAGAAACGTTCTGCGTTGAGCAATTACCTGATGGCCGCCATTGGGCTGGCAATAGCCGGCCTTGGACTGTTTCTGTTCACCGAAAGCGGATTGAACATGCAGTCGATGTTGTCGGTCGCGTTGCTCGGCGCTGGCGGATATTGCGGGTTTAAATATTATCAACTGACCAAACAAAAAGAACTGAAGTCCTTTTCGAATAGCGAAAAAACCGTGAACTCCGCGGGGCAAGTGATTCACAGTGCTGATTCAGAGACATCTGAAAACCAGCCCTCGTAGTCAAATTGCCGATTTCATTCGATTACAAAAAATCAACAAACGATCGTGGACAACACGATCGTTTTTTTTATAGATCTACATAATCGCGGAGCGAATACGTCAATCCTTCTGCATCTAACAGTTTGCAAAAATCTCGTAAAGCGATACCAAAGCCATCTGGTCCGCTGAACCCGCCAAATTGACCGCCCCCTTTGACGTGCGGTTCCAAATCAATAAACAAACCTGGCAAACCACGTTCTCGGACGCGCTGTAACAAACCGTCCAATTCCCGTTTCAGGATCGACAAAATCTCTCGATGGCCTGATTGGCCCATGCTTGATGGAACATAATGGCTCAGCGACTCCTCGTCCACATGTTCGATGCGTTGCACCGTGCCGGGGTGCCGGTAATCTTTGATGTGAATCCAACCCAACATGGGTAACAATTGCGAAAATTGCTGGACGACCTCTTCGGTCCGAAAACCCTGGGTAACGAGGTTACCGCCATCAAAGATCAGGCACAGTGCTGGATGATCCACTTGTTTGTAGATCGATTCCAGCAAGTTGGCATTTTGCCCTACCAGATTGGCTTCGACTTCTAATCCAAACGACAAACCATTCTCGTCGCAAACCTGACAAATTTGTTTCAATTGTTCGGAAACCTGTTCGATATGGTTTTCCGGCGCCGTGCCAACGGGATGATAAAACGAAAATCCGCGAATTAGTTTGGTGTTAAACCGATCGGCAAGTTCACATGCACGCGCCACGGAATTTTCCAAGTATTGATCAAATGGAAAAAATTGATTTGCCGTACCATCGTCGACATCCAGCAATTTGACTTTTCCAATCGGTGAACCAATCGACGAGACCGAAAGACCGTAGGCGTCCATCGCTTGCAAAACCAGATCAATCTCCGGTTCGCTCAACTGCATGACGTTTTTAACACCATCGCCTGCGTCGATAAATCGAATCGTAAAATATCGAAGCCCCAAAGCAGCAAATGCGGCAAATTGTTGATCGATGGTTTTGTCTAGCGCGGACTCATCCGCAAACCCAGAAAGTAAAATCATGATTCGTCTTGTGGATAATAGATCGTGATTTCCGTCGAGATTCCGCCACGCGGTGTAAATACGGCACGAATGGTGAGCTGCCGCGGCTCAACAACAGCTACAAAATCATCCAACAAGCGGTTTGTAATCGCCTCGTAAAAAATGCCTTCGTTGCGAAACTGTTGCAAGTACATTTTCAGACTCTTGAGTTCAACACATTTCTTATCTGCCACGTAACTGTATATAATCGTGCCAAAGTCAGGTTGTCCCGTTTTCGGGCAAACTGATGTAAATTCAGGACATTCAATTTCGATCAAGTAATCCCTGTTGGGATACTGGTTCTCAAAAGTCTCCAACGTGTCTCGAAAGTTGTCGGTCATTTTCTTTCCTGTTAAAACGCACTATTTTTGCATCCCCTCGATTTTTTTTCTAGCGGACAACTGAAACGACTGCGCGTCATGTTTATTTCTGAAATCTATCAATCGAAACAAGGCGAAGGTCGGCTAACGGGGACACCGAGTGTATTTGTGCGTGTTTCTGGATGCAATTTGCGCTGCGATTTTTGCGATACGCCCTATGCATCCTGGGCGCCCGAAGGACAAACATTCGCGGTGAACGATCTGGTCGAAAAAGTTATTGAATTTGATTGCGAACACGTGGTGATGACCGGAGGGGAACCGATGATCTTCCAGAAGATTCCGGAGTTGTGCCGCCAACTGTCAAATGCCAACAAACACATCACGATCGAAACCGCCGGAACCTGTTTCGCAGATGTTGACTGTGACCTGATGTCGATCAGTCCCAAACTTTCCAATTCCACCCCATCAGAAAGTCGAGCGGGTCGCTGGCGGCAACAACACGAGAAAGCCAGATACCGGCCCGATGTCGTCCAAAAACTGATGGACAACCATGACTACCAATTGAAATTTGTGGTTGCTACGGAATCGGATTGTGACGAGGCCCGTGAATTTCTCGATCAGCTGAATCATGTTCGCAACGATAACGTGTTGATGATGCCATGCGGAACAACCATCGAAGAGCTCGATGAAATTTGCCAGTGGCTAGAACCGCTGTGTCAGCAAATCGGTTTTCAATTATGCGATCGGATGCACATCCGATGGTACGGAAACAAACGGGGAACGTGAGTAAAGCTGTTACTGAGTTCGGGTGCCACTGGCCCCAGCCAGTGCTGTGGTTGAATAGTGGTCGTTAAATGTTTCAATTGAACGTAAAAACCACGAGTTGATGAGTAAATCACTGGCTGGGGCCAGTGGCACTCGACGATTTGACTTTACACCTTTGACCACTATCTGGAAAAACTGTGCTAAGAAATTCCAATCAGGAAATACTTGTAAACCAGCCAATCCGTAGTGTTTCCTTCGACATTTCTATTTCGACTCAAAATCCTGGAAATCCGGATCAAAACTTGACGACCTCTTGGAAACCCATCCCATTTTCCTCCACCAACATCACCTCTCGAAACAAGGTCGCAAGTCATGCGCATCAACACCTCACTTTTCACGACTTTGATTTTGCTTTTCAGCCTATCATTGCACGTTCCGTCAAATCAGGCTCAGGTCAAATCCGACCAGACGATCGTTCCCCGAGAGTTGCGCGATATCAATGCCCCTCCGCCAGGTCGTTCGCGAGACACGACCCCCAAGAAAAATTTGGAAGTTCAAGAAAACGTTGCTTCCAGTTTACCGGCTGTATTGACCGACGTGGCAGCACCTAAATCGATCAACGTCGGAGAGTCTGCCCAAATCAAAATCACACTTCAAAACCTCGATGAAAAAGAAGTTTCTGGTCTGAAGCTGATTGTTGATTTACCAGTACATATCAAATTGCAATCTTCGACGCCTCAACCTGTACTCTCGGCAAAGGGGCGTTACCAATTCTCGATCAACCGCATCGGGGCCAATCAAAAACGGCTCATTGATTTGGATGTCGTCCCGACACAAAAAAAAGGACTGGCAATCAAAACGGAATTACAGTTTTCGGTTCGAAACAATATTCAAATCGATGTACGGAAACCGAAAATCGAATTTACCGTCTCCGCCCCCAAGCGAACTTTGATGGCAAAAAACATCCGACATCAAGTCAAAATTACCAATAGCGGCGACGGCGATGCCAGTGACGTCGCACTCCAAATCAAATTACCGAACGGAACAAAACTGGTTCATGGCAGTTCAAAGCGAACAAAAATCGGCTTTCTGCCAGCCGGCCAGTCACGCGAGATCTTGCTGGAAACTCAGACGCAACATTCGGGATTGACCGAATTCGGCTACCAGGTTTTGTCCAAAAATTTGCCGCCAGTCACCCAACAACACCAGGTATTTTTCCTGCGTCCAGAACTCTATGTCGAAGCCAAAGGTCCAAAAGTAAATTTTGTCAACCGCGAAGGAATCTACAGCATTAGCGTTAAAAACCCCAGCGATGTCCCGCTGTCAAATACCAAAGTTGTCATCGAAATGCCAAACAACATGGAAATAACAACGATTAGTCGCGCCGGTGACGTTAACAATGCAAACAAAATTGCGTCCTGGAAAATCGGACACATCGAACCTGGAGAAACAGAACTCATCCAATTCAAAGCGAAACTCAGCAGCGAAGGTGACCATCAATGTCAAATCACCGTTTCCAGTGATGAAACGGTTTCCAATCAATTCCAATTGAAAACCAAGATTTACACGCGGCCAGATTTGCGAATCGACGTTTCCAATTCGACCGGTCCCATCCGCACCGGAGATGGCGCAGAATTTGTGATCAGTGCCAAAAACATCGGCTCCCAACCAGCTCACGGCGTCAAAATCTCAGTCGATTTGCCGCAGTGGATTACCGCGGTCGAAAGCACGCAGTACAGCATCGATCAGAAAAAACAACAAATTGTGTTCAATGCCTTGGATTTGGATGTCAACCAAAACGTGAAACTAAAATTTCGCGTGATTGGCAAACAAGGGGGAAATTTTGTGGTTCGCACCAACATGAGCCATTCAATTTACCCACGGCCTTTGATTTCAGAGACAAGTCTGTTTGTGATGGACAAAAAACAAGAAAAAGTCGGACAGTCTTCGTCAGCCAATAGCGTGAATCGCAAATAAGTTTTTGCGTCACCGTAGGGCCGGTTCCCACCGGCCGTTTTACCGGATCCGTTCCCGCCGGCCGTTTGTCCTACCGGCCGTTTGTCCAGTCGGCCGGTGGGAACCGGCCCTACATCCGTTCCTGTGAGCGGCAAGGCGCTAGCCGCCGGTAAACCTCAAATACCGGCGGCTGGCGCCTTGCTGCTCACGTGTGGTTTCGCCATGCATGTGAATTAATCACCGATGGCCCAACATCATTCGGTAGTCAACAATTTTTCAATTTGCGCTACACTATGCCGCAAAGATCTCTCGGCCATTTGAAAATTGGTATGAGACGAGATTTCCGGTTGAATCTCAGTAAACAACTCAGCCGCCCGTCGTAAGCGTTTCATTTTTTTTCGCGCGGTTTTGATGTATTTTGGCCAATCCTGATTTTTGGTGGCCTCGCCTAGCGCCAGCATGAAATCGTAGAGATCGCGATGAACGTCTCGTAAATCGTCATCGTCCTCAGCTTCTTCGCTGTGCTTGACGAACGTTCGTACCATCCAAACGTGGCTTAACAGGATGTCGATTTGGCCACACAATTGCTCTTCATTCATCACGCGTCCGTTTTCTTATCGCCAGATGAATCGGCACCGTCTTGTTTTGTGGTTTCACTGATTTTTTTTGTCGGTTCCTTGGCGCCAACCGCTTTTTTGGGCGGCGTTTTTCTCGGTGCGGTAACCAAAACGGTGACCGCTCCAAGAATCACCAGACACAAACTAATCAAAAACCGATAGTCAATGTTGTCCCACAAGCCTTTGGAAATCGTCGTGCTCAACGTGTTGATCACCGGCGCACATCCGAAAACCAACGGCATCACAAAAATAGGTTTACCCCCGAAATTGAACGCATAAATAATGCCCAATGCTCCAAACGCGCCGACTGTTCCGGCCACCAGTGACCAAAAACAACCGCTGACACTATCCCAACTGCCCGGGTCGTTTCCAAGCAGCGGAATGGGCACCAACACTCCAAGTACAAAATAAGCCAGCCCAACGCAAAGAAACGGCCGCAACTTGCTGCCTTGCATTTTGGCTTGACCTTTGTGCAGCACCGGCCCATAAGCTCCCCAACAAAGCGCGGTCATGGCGATCGCGCCGATCATGAAAATCGAATTGTTATCCGAATTTTTGGTTTCCGTTACCTCTGTTTTTGATTCTGACTGCTTGGATTCGTCGTCCGTCTTTTCAGCTTTGGCATGTTTGTCCTCGGCAGGTTTGAACAACATGACACCGGCACCGCCAATCGCAACCACCAGCACACCGATATAGAAAAACAACGCCGCTTCCTTGACCGTCCGTGACATCAACATCGTCACGATCGTGTTGACGACCGGTGCGCATCCAAACACCAACGGCATCACAAATACGGGTTTGCCACCATAATTAAACGCCAGAATAATGCCGAAAGCACCAAGTGCTCCAATCGCACCGGCAACAAACGACCAGAAAAACCCGCCCGGTGACCATTTGCCCTGTTCCCCTTTGGTGTACAAAACAATGGATGGGTAAATCACGGCAATTAAGAAATAGGCCAGCCCCACAAAGATCATGGGTTTCCAACGACTGAGTTGACCGCTTTCGCCGAGTTTGACCTGTCCTTCGTGTAAAACAGGCCCGTAAATGCCCCAACAACAAATGGTCAAAAATACAAATATTAAAAAAGTAAATCCGCGCATGAATTGATTTCAATTTATTTTTTTTTGTTTTGTAAAACGATCACAACGATCACAACAGCAACCACAGCCATCAACCCGATTGCCAGCCCCGAGCATATTACAAGTTCAGCAATTCCCACTATGAAACCTCAAAAACTGGACATCGTTGCATTCACAGTGTAGTCGGCAACGCTTTTCTGCGCAAGGCGACGATGTGATGTCGGCGCTAATCGTCCACCGAGTGGAGACGACACCAACTACATTCGAACTGATGTTCACATTTTTTGCATTTGACTTTCCGGCCAAGCAAATCGGCTCGAAAGCGAAGCGTTTCACCGCACCCGCCGCAAACCTCCTGAAATCGTTGGCTTTTAATTTTTTTCTCGGAAACCTCATCCTCCGGAACGGAAAGGTTAATATCACAGTATTCGAAATGCGTCAGCAATTCTGGCGTAACTTCTGACATTTCGACAATGCGATTGGCCAGTCTTCGCACCGAGTTTTCAAAGATATTCCGGACCGTGCGGCCATTTCCAAAATGTTTATCGCGCCGTTGGTACAACCAATCGAGTCCCATCAGCAATTTCGCCTGTCCCAGCGAACCAACCTGATAGTGATTCTTTTCACAGAGTACTCCAAAGATATGTCCCAGTTCTGATGGCTCATAATCCTCGAAATCGATCCGGTTGCCAAACCGCGATGACAACCCAGGATTGGTTTCCAACAAAGTATCCATTTCATTCGGATAGCCTGCCAGGATCACCACGAGTCGGTCGCGATCGTCTTCCATCCGTTTCAACAACGCCTGGATCGCTTCCTGTCCAAAAGCGTCATCGCCAGTCGACGATACCAAACTGTAGGCTTCATCAATAAACAGGATTCCATCCAGTGCTTCGTCAATGATCTTGTTGGTCTTGGGGCCGGTCTGGCCAGCATATTCAGCGACCAAACCGCTACGATCTGTTTCGATCATATGACCACGTTTCAAAATTCCCATCGCGCCATAAATTTTCCCCAGGATCCGCGCGACCGTCGTTTTACCTGTTCCAGGATTCCCACCAAACACCATGTGCAAGCTCAATTGCGTTTCGGGCAACCCGGCGTCGCGACGCATTTTTTGAACCTTCAAAAAATTGATCAATGTATTGACTTCTTTTTTGACTTTGTCCATGCCGATCAACGTCCCAAGTTCCGACATGGTTTCTTCGAGACTCTGCTGTGGTGTCGACGTCGATTCGGTACCACCTGAGTTCACCTCCTCGATCAAATGATCGTCGACCGTTTCTAGAGTCTCCAATTCAGCAATCGCTTGACGACCCTGTTGTTGATTCAATTGATAGGTGCGTTGTCGATTCGATTCGAATGAAGCGTCATGAGAATGGAGCGAATGGAAAATTGTCTTTTGCACACTCGCCAATTGTTCGAGTTCCAGCGTTCGCGCCGGCCCATCCGCTTTGGCGATCACGTTGCCCATTCGCATAACGATGGTTTCCAATTCCGCCATTTGCTGGCGCAGCGGGTTGATGCTGTTAAATGGCTGGACCAACGAAGCCCACTTCAATCGATCCGACTGTTGTTTGATTTTGCGAATCGTTTGTCGAAGACTTTCGTTATCCAACTGTCGATGCCACAAATGAAAAAACAGGACACCCGCCAGCAGTTCTTCGGAACGAGACCAGATTTTGTCGACATCGGCCACCGAAACGAACAATTTGACGAGAAATCCGCGATGCAAGTCATCCATCATTTCCCGAAACCCTTCGGGAGTCTGCGTTAGCATTTTGGGATAACAGTCGATAACGATATTCGCCGACTCCAGATACAATCGATGACAATCCTTGAGGCATTGATTGAACTGGTTTAACAGATTTCGGAAGTTTGGGTGTTCGTGACCTTGACTCATGACGGCTCGTGCTGGGAAACGCAATTTTACCTGGAAATTGTCAACTCAAGCGGTTTGGATTCGATTTTCGTTCCGTTAATTTCAGCGACAGCGTAAATCGATGTCGGACCCTCGCCCAAAATGGATGTCGAAACTTCGATTTTTCCGGATGCTCCTTTGACTGAATCAATCTTTCGACCGTTTTGAAAAACCGCGATCGATGCAGCTCCAGTTGCTTCAACCGACAATTGGAGCTTTCGGCCCAACACCAATTTCGCGGACGAGGCTTGAATTTTCACAGATTGCTGCGAGTTGTTAACAATAAATGGAATGATTTTGCGCGAACGCGTTTCGATCTGATGATTCGCCACGCCGACGATTCGCAACTCGTGATAGCCGTCGGATAGTTCTCGCGAATCGAACGTCACTTTGCGTCCCACGGGAAGATTGGCTCGAAAAACGCCATCGGTAAACAATTCGAAATGCGACAGCGAATCTTGGCCATTTTCCGGTGTGATTTCAATTTCGACGCGACCGCTGACTTGTTGATTCGGCGTCAGCCCTGAAGCTTTGAAAGGTTGTGGCGATGCAAACGGCTGGCACAGGGGGTCACCGACAATCAACAACTGAAAAGGGCCTTGAATCGATTGATAAAACGCCTCGGCCAAACTGCAACCCCGCGCGTAATGGACATGAATCATCGGGTGCGGAAATTTCGCCTGGATGGCGTACGGCTCACAAGTTGTTCCACTGGAACCGGCGGCGCCGTGCCGCAGGAAATCGGTCAGCGGCGTTTGATTTTTGTCGACTCCCAACACGCCGCCAAAACTGGTCAGGTTTTCACAAATGGCACCGGGCAGGATTTTATTATTGAATGCCGCCCAGTTCCATCTCGAACGCCCAATCAGACAGCCGACAATATCGTGTTTGTCTTTCGGTACGTGCGCCGCGACGATCTCAACGGTATGCCCCAATTTTTTGAGCTCGCTGATGGCAACTGGAAAATTTGGAATCCTGGTTTTGCTTCTCACATCCCCTGTTTTTGTAAAATAAAATTTTCCTCGCGGCTTCGTTGCGTCAGCATCGACGGCTGATTTCAAATATCGCAGCGCCTCTGCATCGGTGTTGACGTTTTTGAACGTGGTTACCGCCAACATGGTAGACAGGAAATATTTCCTTCCGGTATTCGCTCCCATAGCGCGGACGCCGTTGGGCTGCCAAGCATAGCGGCTACGAAACCCTTGCGATGGAAGATAATCAAACGAAGCGTCAGGAAATTTCTGAACTACTTTTTTAAACGCGGCATTGGACCGGATCGAATCGAAATTCGTATCCGTTGCGATGAATCCGCGCGTTGGACTGCCAGCGCGTGCCGCCATTTCCAACCACTGGATCGCTTTGTCGGCTTTTTCCAATTGCGCATAACATCTAGCCAATTGATAGCTCAGAACAAAATTGTCCTTGTATCGTTCTGCCAGTGGCTGAAACGATTCGATGGCTTTCGTGTAATTCTGGTTGCGAACCGCCAACAGACCCGTTTGATACTCGTCCTGAGCAGTCCCGACAAATGGCCGGCGGAACAGATTCCGAGTGGATTGCCGCATGTACCAATTGCCATTGAGCGACAGGTAGCCCAGTTGTTTTTGCATCACGATTGGCAAATAGTACGTCGCCGCGTTGGTCGAGAGAACTCCCCGCAAAATCCTGTTCTTTTTGATCTGATCCGCGTTGGGGTCGAGTTCGATGTCTTTGGTCGCACTCAGGCGCGTTGGAAAACCCGATGAGTAAACGATGTAATCAATCTGTGCCGAAAGCTTGCGCCGCCGGATCTCGGAGATCACAGGTTTCAGAATTTTTTCACGGAAATCAACAATCGTCATGCTTGGCACATTGCCAATCCCCGTCAGGTAAATGACATTCTTGGGCGGAACTTTTCGCCACTTGATATAGTGATTGGCGATATTCAATGACGAAGCCGATTCTGCATTGACGACCAGAATCAAATTTTCGGCAGTTCCACCCGCGTCGCTGACGGTCGGCATGCAGGCAGAAATGAATAGTGCAAGAAAACCGGCAAACAGCGCGTAAACGGATTGCATAGTCTCAAATACCTTTTGAATGGTGCAAAATGCTATTCAAAAGGTATTGTAAGCGAACCGAGTGCAAGGAGTAAGAAGCGGGTTACAAATCGCCAGAATTTCAGACCCCATCGGCGATTCGCGTGATTCAAAATACACACCGTGTTGGCGATTGATTATCGAACACGACACTTGAAACGAATCACGCCGCCGGTTCCAATTTTCATTGGCTCAATGATTTCCCAACGGAGCGTCGCAGATCCTGCGTCGTTTTGCTTGGTAATCAGATCCGCTTTGACGTTACAACTCGCTGAACCTTCGATGTATTCCAATCGAGCGGTAAGATTGTCGATGATGGTTACATTACCGATCAATTCGCTGCCGATGTTGTCGAAACGAATCGTAAATTCAATCGTCTCTCCCGTTTGCGCCGAACGTTTTGATGCCATTTTGATGACGCGCAGTTTCGATTTTTTGCCTTTGGGATCAACGTGTGTGACGTCATTGGCTGATTTGACATCGTGAACCATCTCGATTTTTTCGTTTTTGACAACCGCCTGAACTTCGACAGTATTGGACCATTTTTTGGCCGCTTGGATCGCGGCGGCAATGAACGGCTTTTCAGCATTGCTCATATAACCGGTCAGCACGAAATTGTGAATTTTCGTGGGAGAGATTTGATTGCCGATCGTTTTTGTAATGGTTGTGTTTTCAACAACAATTCCTTTGGTGCGATCGATCAAAGCACTCGCTGATTTACTGGCAACATTTTTCTCGGCAGCGACATGTTGTTTTGTTGTCGTTGCGAAATCAGATCCATTGGATCGAAAAGTCATTCGTGTATCGGATGCTTTTGCCGTCCGTTCAATGCCATCAGCACTTATCAGACCATCGACCTGTCGAACCGCGGCAAACCGAGGGGCGTAGATCGAAACCCGATTGCTGGGAACGACGATACGATCTCCGCCGAGCGTGTCGTAATGCCCGATAGTATCTTCTGTATCCAGACCTTTGACAGACCAGTCACCACCGACCACCGTTTTCAGATTGCGGTCGCCGCCATCATGGAGGTATTCGCCCGATGATAGAATTTGTTCTCGACGCGGATCGATCCGGCGTTCTTGATTATTTCCTGGAACGTTGACAGGGCGGGGCATCACAGGTCGGAGCATGTTGTACTCGCCACGATTCGTAAATTTTCCATCGGCGGGCTTTTCCGTCGCTGGTTTTGATTCCTGGTGATTTGGTTGAGTAACGGGTTGGCTTGTAACCGGCTGACCTCCGGCGACGACAATCGGGTTTTGATTTTGAGTCGCTGGATAAAAGGCAGTTGTGTTGACGTTGGTGTCCGCTGTGTCTGAATCCTTGACGCGAGGCAAATCGGCAATCTGGCGGACTTGTGAATTTTGGGTTTGCTGTGCGCGCTGTTGCGAAGCGGCAACCGTGCTTTTGTTGACCATCCGATCGAGAAGCTGATTTTGGGACTTTTGTGAATTCTCAGCAACCGGCTTGTCGGTCAATGTGTTTTGCTGCGCGGGAATATTTCGAAGCAGCGACATGTCAATTTTTTTGATCACCGGAGGTTGGTTTTGAACCGGCAGTTGATTTTTTACAGGTGTTTGTTTTTTTTCTGTTTCCGAACGGGCAGGTTGGTTGCCCTGACGCTGTTGCTGTTGTTTCTTGGCCGAGTTGTCCAAGATGATAATCCGACCGACTTGGTTCGCCGGTTTTTGAGGCGTCAATTGCAGGTTTTTCTGATTTGGAACGATGCGAACCGAATTTTGTTCCTGACCGATCACCACGGCGCTGGCTAAAAACAGGTAGACAATAACGAGCGACATGATGGCAAGTTTGCGAACAACGTGACTTTTATTGAGGGTCATGACTCTACCTTTTTTGTGGTTTCCAAACCGTCTGGCAACCGGTTATTTTTTTTGGTTGCGTTTTTGTTGCTCCAGACGTTTCAATCGTTCGAATTCTTCATACGGGTTGTATCGAACTTTGGAGCTCGTTGGTCGATGAACTCGGCTCGATTGTCCGCCAGATTGACGGCCAGTCGACGGAACGGATGACTGATAATACGGGTTTACAATCGTGCGCGGCGTCGGAATGAATGTCGAAGCCTGCTTGGTCGAAAGGGCTTCGCTGCCCATCGAATAACTCGGAATCTGTTGCACACCGCCGCCAGTTGATTTTTGTTGTGTGTGATAATTGTTTGGCAAACGCTGTTGATTCGCAGCACGCGACAATGGCAAGACTTGTGAATTCATCGTTGTGGCATTCGAGTTTTGGAATTGACCGGAAATTTTGACCGGTTGTTGACGTTGCTGCTGTCCCATGATTTGAAACGGAGCACGCCCCAATCCAAATTTTGCATCTTGAGTGGCCAACGGGATGCGCGATCCCATTCGAACGATCGTCATCGGTCGCCCCAGTCCGGCGGCAACTTTTAATACATCCTGTCCCGGTGCAATTTGAAAATAACTTTGATCGCCTTTGACTTGTTGGAACGGAATGGCGGTTTCCGGGTCTTCGAGATAAGTCACTCGTTTGACGTATTTACCGTTGAGCGCTTTTTTCATCTCGTCATCTTGAATTTGCACCATCACCGGAAAACGATCCGCTTCACCGGCGGGTGGATACAAACGATTGATGATTTCGATCGATGGGAACAATTCCCGTCCTTCGAATTGAGGAATGCCAGTAATTTTCAATCGGTAAACGGCGCCGACCATCATCCGCACTTGCGGTTTTTTCGCGTTGAGTTTCTGGTAGGCTTTGCCGTCCCAAACGGCGATTTCCGATCCTTTGGGCAGCATGAATTGGATCGGCTGCATATAACCTGCCATTTCAGGACGCACCAACATCCGTTGCTGACCAATTTGTCCGGCGGGCATACCACCATGTTGTAAACTCATGGAGCCCGGTTGATTGAAATTGGGTCGCTGAGCATGAGCGTCGTTCGCGCACAAAATATTTGACAAACAAACCAGAGTCAGCATGCCAACTCGAACAGACCACTGTCGGAATTGTTTCGTCTGAAATGCGATTTGAATTGTTTTCGTCATCGAACTGCTCGTGTTAAAAAATTCAACGAAACAAAAGCCGCGTCGGTACCCGCGAATATGCGGGCCGTGCGCGGCTTGAGATTATCGAATCAACTATCGACACCGGTTGCAACCACGACCACCGCAGCTTTGGCACGAGATCGGGCCATAGACGGTATCGGTTGGAGGTTGCGAATTGTAGTGCGGACTACGAATGGTGCGTTCCTTGATGAAAATATTGTCTGCCGGTCGTGGATAGGTCAGACCTGGCTTTTGTTTGACATGAACATTCACGCGTTTGGTAGGACCTGGAATAGCGGTCGCTGTGTAGTTGCGAATGTTGTGCTGTTTCAAACCAGCGGGTCCACCCAGCGGAATGTGCGGAGGACCTGGCAATCCGATGTTGGTGCCAACATACGGCATGCCGTACTGAGGACCAGTTACACCAGAGATGTAACCTGTGGGTGCGAATCCTTCGCCACCACCGCCGCCACCGCCATAGATCATGCCAACGTCAGCTGCATCTGCACCTGGAACTTGCATGTCTTTGTTACCGATGCGGATGATTCCGAGAATAGATCCACGTCGATCTGCTTCGACGATCGGATCCACGCCGGGATCTAGTCGAGTGCTGACCAAAGTTTCAACACCGGCCAACGCCAATTCCTGGAAATCGGGATCGGGAACGTAGATGACTTTGGTGACAAAGTTGCCAGCCATCACTTGATCAAAATCTTCGGTCGTAAACTGAACGGGAATCGCCGAGTGTGCGAGATAAGCGGCGGTTCGCGGTGTGACCGTTCCAACTTCCAACGTTGGATACAGCTCGACGCCTTCACGACCTTTAATGTTGGTCAGTTTCAAGCGATAGATGCCACCTTGTTTGAAATTCTGGCGACCGGGCACGACTAGCGGAGTTGAGTCGTATGCGCCAACTTTTGACACATCCCATTGGACCTGCATACGCTCTGGGTCGTTAAATAGAACTTGAGCCGTTCCACCTGCCGCTCCCATTGCGGGTCCTGCGCCCTGCATCATGCCAGGCATTCCTCGATGAGTTGGGCCAATCGGTCCCATTACTCCCGGCCCAGGTCCACCAACGCCGGGACCTGGCTCCATTAACATTGGTGTTGGTGGTAAGTTGTGGCTTACCGGTAGTCCTGAACGGCCAGCAGGCACTTTACATCCAGCGGCAACAACCGCCAGTGCCAGCAAGGCGAACATTGACAAGCGTGCGTACATGGTTCCCCCCTTAACGCAAATTGCTGTCCCCGTTGTCTTGTCCAAGACAATCCGGGTCGAAGTTGTTCGATTGCATCACGATCGATGCATTTATGGTTTGTTTTCCGCGAATCGGTTTGTTACTAAATGCTGTAGACCTGATGTTTCGCGGTTTCTACAATCCGGTCGCCAGAATTCTGGCGCATCACAATAAACGCAACTTTACCGATTGTTTCTATGTTCGGCGCACAGTCGCTCGAATCTTTGGAAAAATCCACACAACCGGAATATGAAGCAGAAATTACTTGTCTCGACCTTGATGCTAGCTGTGGTCGGAATTGCGCTGCTGTCACCTCAATTCGGTTTGTTGTCAAAAATTCGCGATGACAAAGTTGAACACGTTGGACCCGAACTCGATTATTTTGCAAATCTCTCGGACGACGGTAACGCCATCATTAATCAGGCGGCCGACCACCTCGAACAAATGCCGTCGGTTTTTTCCAAGGCCCGGTTCAAAGCGAAATTGTTTGGGCGAGAGATCAACGGACCGGGACAAGTGCTGTTGGCAGGCCGCGGGTCAGGAAAATCGCGAATGGAATTTGCGTTTTCCGTCGGCGACCAGACACAACGGTTGCTCCAAGTCTGTGACGGAAACTATTTTTATTTTGTCAGACAAAACGGAAATCAGCGGCAAACGGAATACGTTGATGTTTCGACGTTGGCCGAAGCCCAAAATGAGCAGGACGTTCGTTTACTCAACGGCAGTTTGACCGCGCTGCTGCGAATGCTCGGCAGATCTTTCGCATTTGACGAGCCGCAGTTTCGAAAATTGGGTAACAACGATGTGATGGTTCTGACCGGTCGATGGCGGAAAAGAGATTTGGAACGACTGCTGGAAAGTGCTTCGAAACCAGGATTTTTTGAGCAGCGGCAGTGGATTCAATCGATTCCAGAGCATTTACCGCATCAAGTCACGGTGACGCTCGGAACCCAAGGCTTGCTCAAGTTGTTTCCGTTGAAAGTTGAGTTTCAGAGGATTTCGGATGCGGACGACAATGGCTTTGAATCCACGGTTTCTCTCGATTTGTTTGAAACTCAGGTCGTCGAATCGATCCCGGCAGAGATGTTTCAAGTCTATTCTGGCCCTGACCATCCGAAAGACCGAACGGCGTTTTATCTGGAACGTTTGAATCGTTTGATAAAATAGCGGTTGATTCGAATTGTTTTATTGATGATCGTAGGATGTTCTTGTTGTCCGCTTTCATCGATCTTGTATTTTGAATCGTAACCCGAAGCGTGAGCGAGGGACCAAAAAGCACTCAGACGTGCAGTGAAACATGGTCCCTCACTCACGCTTCGGGTTATGATTTTTTGTTTGATGCAAAATCCTATCACGTTTCGCGCTTGCGATTTTTTATATAAATCAGGTAGGGCCGGTTCCCACCGGCCGGTTTTTGGTCTGGCCGGTGGGAACCGGCCCTACGGCTTGGATGACATGGAATCTTACAAACCCATGAGTAAACTCAGCAAAGAAGAACTTGTTCAACGCATCAATGAAATCAAAAACATGTCGGCTTGCCGATCAGATTTTGATGCGGTGATGAGTCAACTCGAACGAGATACCGGTTGTCCGGAAATTGGCTTGTGGTTATTTTGCCCGCCGGACGGTCGAGAATATACGGCCGAAGAAATCGCCGAACGCGTGCTTCAATAAAAATCTCAGCGGCGACGCAAGTACCAACGTCCCGAATCGCGCCGCGAACGATAATTCGAAATCACTTCGTGAGGTGTTATGACGGCTTCGTATTCAAATCGTCCCATGATCGGGCCAAGTCTTTTGGAGCCAGACAAAATCATCAAATCAGATTCTTGATGAACGATATTGAGTCGTGTGATATATCCGAACGGAATAACTTTGGCAAACGTTCCAGTGAACGTCGCGCGGACTTGCGACGAGTTGATCTGTCTAAACCTGCCGCGCAGTCGTCCGTTGTGACCGTTGGTGTAACTCAACCAAGTTCCGCGCCATTTACCGTGCAAAAAACTGGAATTGTTTTGACATTGTGCTGACACCATGGAGTCGCTGGAAAAAACTATCCAGGCAACAACCAACAACAAAATGAGAACTTTGAAAAAACGCAATGACTGGATCATGGAATCTCGTTGCAAATCGATGATGAAAAACAAGGCGGCAAAAAACAGGGCCTACTAATATCTTATTCTCAATCCGACAAACCATCCATCAATTCCGGTGCCGCCAATATTGTAATAATCGTAACCAGCGATAATTTCGGACCTTTGAACGCGATATCCCAAACTGATTTGCGTGTGAAACAGATCAGTGGAACCCAAGGAACCAAAATCTATTTCACCAGCGCCCAACCATCGTTCGGAAAATTTCACATCAACTCCGGCGGTCAAGTTCAAACCGGCTTCGCCGCCGATGCGATCGCTCATCCAGTTGACTCCGATGCCGAGACGACCGCGAACATCGCCCGTCACTGCCTCCAATACAACGTTGACATCACCCAACCACAATTGATCGCGAAAATTCAGACCGGATTCGCGAAACGACGTGACACTTACATCGAGCCCCAATCCCCCTGGAGCCTGAATCAATAATCCCAGGCCGCCATGGTTCAATTCATCAAAATTGCTGCCCAACAATGCGGTCAGACGCAGCCACCAATCGTTAGACTCGTCAACCAGATCGCCCACAACAGATTCTTGAAAGACTGGATTGTCCGCGCCTTCGGTAATTAACAACTCGTCTGAACCAAGCGCGGGGCCTGTCGGCGGGACCACAGGAACAACTGGCTGATAAATGTAATCCGGTTGCGGGTGAACGTAGTGCAGATGTTCGTAGACATGAATATTTGGCGGATAATCACCACGACATCGTCGATTGCGCGTGGGCCGCCGTCGATTTCTTGCGCCGGTTTGTTTTTTTCGCCGTTTCTTGTCAGAGGAATTGAATACGGCTCCAACGATGGACCCCAGCACGGACTCCGATTCTTCGGTCTCCGGTTGTTGCTCGTTCGATTGACCCGACGAGTTGTTATTCGAATCATGAACGCGGCCGCTCACACGTGACAGTGTTCCTTGGCCGTGACAGGGGATGGCGATCGCACCGAGTTTGATTGCCAAAAGTAAAACAATCATCCATGGGCCGGCAGTTGTTGACTTTCTCATAACACCATCCTTGGCAAAAAACGAATCGATGAATTGGCGAATCAATGATTTTGCAAAACGCAAACGCTGTGCCAAATCAAATTTCGAGACTTGCGCGGCTGCGAGAATCAGCAATGCAAACACAAAAAACAACTGAGATAAGCTGGAAATGATGCTGCGAAACGCTGTGCATCTCACGCTACAGTCCACTATGTGGCTGCTTTTGAGATACGAATGAAAGTGTATCCTTTTTGTTTCGCTAGCGACGTTGAATTGACGGCAGCGTTTTTTTATTGCCGGGGAAAGAAATCAGAGAATGCGTCCCCAGATATATGAAGATCGGACACTCTATTTTTGTCGACACCATCCCAATTAAAGCAAATAGTATGGCACGTATTCACCCATTACCAATCGCCATGTTGTGAGATACGGATTCCATTTTTCCCAACCTAACTGAAACGCAAATGTATTGCGCGTTGGCGCAATGACATCGTTAAAAAACTGTCAACGAAAAATATATTTGCGGCTGACGATTAAAATTGGTTTTAACTTGGAAATCTTGTAGGATACTTCTTGCGCGTGGGTAATTGGCTGGAGATTTTTCGACAGCCGGGGCAGACTACTCACGCGCATTTTTTTTGGCGGAGTATCCTTGGCGTGTCGTCGGCCAGGCGCGTGAGCTTTCTATTGCCGCTTTCGTTTCTGCTCGAACATCCATTGATACATCTTAATATTCCGATAGGTTGATGCCCAACTATTGTGGCCAACGCCTTTTTGTAAATCAAAGATTGGGTTTGCGCCGGCGGCTTTTAGTGCAGCCACCATTTCTTGAGACCGTTTGACGGGGACGGCACGATCATCCTCACCATGGGCAACCCACATGGGCACGTGTTTGATCGTTTCGATACTTGTTTTTGACGAGTCGCCACCACCACAGATTGGGACGCCGGCTGCAAACAATGTTGGCCGATGTCGAATCGCGTCCCAAGTTCCAAAACCTCCCATCGACAGCCCGGTAATATAGATTCGATCCGAGTCGATCGGGTTTGATTGGATCAGCGAATCCAACAATTCCAGCGCCAAACGGAGCGGCTGCCTGGGGCGACTGGATGATTCGGGGTTTCGATAATCGGCCCAGGCATCACCTTTGGGGCACTGGGGAGCGATGACAAACGCCGGAAATTGATCCATGATCTCTTCGCTGGAAATGTCATTCATGCCGTGAATGAGCTGTGCGCGATTGTCATCACCTCGTTCGCCCGCGCCGTGCAGAAACAGCACCAGTGGATACTTTTTCCCATCTTCGATTTTATTGGGTTTCAATAAACGGTAGCGCAGGACTTCACTCGATTTGCTTTTGTACTCGGCGGATTTGAATTTTGACACCGCCGTATTTCGAACTGACTTGCACATTTTTTCTATTTCTTCCATCGTGTTGTTGTAAAGATAGATGCTCGTCCTGCCGTCGTGTCCCGAGTAGTACGACATCCAAAATCTTCCGTTGTGCAAAACGATTCCTGGATAGCTGGTATCGCGGCCGCTCGGCAATTTCAGGAATTGTCGCATGCTGCCGTCGAGGGTGATGTCAAACAAACCGGTCGTCGAACTTTTTCCGTATTCGCGACTCCCCAAAATCATTCGTCCACTGGGCGCGATAAAAAGCTCCGGCCCGCCAAGTCGCTGATCGACTTGCGCCCATTTCCATTGTTGATACGGCGGATCACTATAACCGATATGTCCCCTGGATTTCCGATCTTCGTTTCGCACCACCATGATCATTCGATTGTTTTTGGCGAAACGAATCGTTGACTCATTGGGGCGGCCTGGCAATTTCGACGTGTTGACCAGCGAGTAATTGACACCGTCGGTTGTTTTCACAAGATGGTGTCCCCATTTATCTTTGATCGGTTGATAAACGACACCGTAGCCGGTTTTGTTGTGCCAGGTGACTCGCCAAAGCCAGTCCATCTCTGTGGCAATCGATTTGTCAATTTTGATATCGACAGGTTTCGACCATGATTTTTGCTGAGGATCGTAAAACACAACGACCGCTTGTCGATTGAGTAGTTTGCCACGGTCGTAATTCGAGCCACCGGCTAACACCATCAAACGCCCGTCGGGCGTCACCGAAACTTTGGGATCGCGCAGATCAATATTTTGTTTTTCGATCAGGTGAAAATCGCTCCATTTTTCGCCATCGGGCGAACGCAAAATCCTGATTTTTCCATCGCCATCGTGATCGCGGGGGACATGCGCATTGGATTCACGAAAGGCACAAATAAAACTGTTTTCAAATCGAACCAGATCAGTAAAAGCGCTGTGTTTCGCACGATTCCAGATTCGCACGGTGTTTTGCGCCGGAATTTGCAAAATCAGCGTGAACAGAAAACCAATCGCGATGATCGGTCGGATCGCCAGCCGCGTTGTTGTTAACATGGTTGTTCTCCCGAAGAATACGGCGATTTTAACGCCATCAACGCCACGGAAACATCCACATCACGGACGATTTCGCACGTATTTGCCACAAAATTGACACAATCGGAATGGCAGGTTGGCAAAAAAATACGGTTAACCTGCGGAAAGTTTTCTAGAATTGTCCATCTGTCGCTTTAACGTAAACCTATGTTTTTGAGTCAATCTATTTGTCAGGAAAAGCGTTCTGATGTTTTCAGAAACCAACGAACTCGTTTTTTCATTGCCCGTGATCCTGTGGTCCGTGTTGGCCGTCGGTGTCGGCTTGTTCTGTGGTTTCATGCTGGGCCGGCTGTACACGCTGTACAAAGAGCCGCGGCGTCTCAAAGCAGACCGTGAAAAGACTTTAAAAACGCTGATGTCGATTCTGGAAAGTACGGATCAATTGAGCAGTGATCTCGATACTCACAACACCGAAGTCGATCAAGTTCGCCGTTCGGTCAGTGACATTCCTGATTCGGGATACGACACGATTCAAGAAACTTTGATGAATCACATTACCGAGGTCGTAAAGTCCAATCGCCGACTCGAAAACGACCTGGTCATGACTCGCTATAAACTCGAAGAGAACGCGCAAGAGTTGGATCGCACGCGAACTGAAGCACGTACTGACCAACTTTCGGGACTTGCCAACCGCAAGTCGTTCGAAGAGACCCTCAGCTTTATGATTTCCAAGTTTGAGAAATCTCACAACAGTCCTTTCGCTTTGATCCTGTGTGACGTCGATCATTTCAAACGCATCAATGATACGTTCGGACACATCGTCGGGGACGAAGTCGTTCAGCGAATGGGCCTGGTGTTGAAAGATTGTGTTCGTCCACGCGACCACGTCGCCCGCATCGGTGGTGATGAGTTTGCCATTCTGTTGGCCAACGTCAATTTCGATCGCGCACAAAGCGTCGCAGCTCGCATCCGGGGAACTGTCGAATTGACCAATTTCGATGCGGGAGATCGTTTGTCAAAAACCTCGATTACCATCTCGATGGGCATGGCTGTCATTCGCCCCGGCGATGATCGTCAAAGTTTCTTTGATCGAGCGGACAAAGCGTTGTACCGTTCAAAAGAACGAGGACGAAACCAGTTGCATGTTTGCGACGAGACTGGAAACCTCGTTCCTGTTTAAAAATGTTGCACCATGAGTGTTGGAACGACCAGCGCTCAATTCAGTCCGCCGTCATTGTCGTCCATAAATTTCTCCACAGCGGCCGCTGTTTTTTCGTCATCAACGCCATCGAAGCGCCAACCGGCCTTCGTTTTTTTGAATCTAACAAAAATACTAGGGCCCTGATTTTTTTTGTCTCCACTGGCGTCCATGATTTTTTTCAAACTTGAATAATCGGGCTTCAACTCGACCACCAGTCCGCCATCATCATGTTTTTGGGAAACAAATTTAGCGAACCAGATTTGCGGAAACCCCGTTTCGACGATCCCGTGAAATGCACTCACAATTTCCCATCGATTGTCCTGTTTCAGCAGCCAAGTTTCGATTTTCCGTTCGAAATCCGCAACTTGTTTTTCTGTGATATTTTCCAGTGGGCCGGTGATTTGAAATTTTTCCAAGCCAAATTTCTTGCTTAACTCCCTGATTTTTTTGACCGTTTGAAATTGCTGTTTCATTTTCGCCTGGATGTCGCGAATCATTTCGTCATTGTATCCTTCCTCCTTGAGGCTTTTGACGTCAAACTCCTTGAACAGCAGCACCATGCCCAGCGCGCCGACGACCGTTGACGTTGCGAATTTTTTCGCTTCATCTTTCGTCATCAACTTCGCTGCCGACTCGTACTGCCGTTTTTTGACGAGATTGCTGATCTTGAGAAACGTCGCTTTGGCTGCAGCGACGTCCGAATCCAATTTAGACTTTTTTTCTTGCGAACTTTGTTTCGATGCGCCTTTGTTGGACGAAGATTTGTCCTGCGAATTGATGGTGGCACAACAAACAAAACACATTAACACGGCAAAGGTGCAAGAAATACCAACGATTCGAAACATACGAGTCTCTTTTTGACAGCTTGAAGATTTGTTTGGCGTCCGACCACGCCCGACAACATGATAATTTCTGTCAGCGGATTTTTACAGTATTAGTATTGCCAGATTCAAACATGTACGTGCCGTTGGCATCGGGAGACTGGTTCTATGAGCGGCAAGGCGCTAGTGTCACGAACGTTAATTGCTATGCCACCAAGGCGAGTATTTGCTCAAGTTTTGCATCTTGTGTCTTTTCACGCCATGTTTTTGGT
>JANQLU010000055.1 GCA_028280445.1 Pirellulaceae bacterium
AATAAAACGACCTAAAACATGGCGAGAAAAGACGAAAGATAAGAAGATTGAGAAAATTCTCGCTCTGGTGGAATAGCAATTAATGGTTGCGGCACTAGCGCCTTGCCGCTCATATTTAATCAACACAACCTAGTGATGTCCGATAATTGCTAGTATTCAAGACTGGCGACGTTAATATTGAGAACATGATTCTCGATCCCGAAATCTGTTTTCGCGCTATCAGGAGCCGCGACCGCCGTTTCGACGGCAAATTTTTTGTGGGTGTCAAATCGACTGGCGTCTACTGTCGACCGATTTGCCCGGCTCCACACGCAAAACGGACAAATATGACATTCCATCTGTCAGCTGCGGCAGCTGCCGAAGCTGGTTTTCGACCCTGTCTTCGATGTTTTCCTGAATACTCGCCGAATTTTGTGCGGCAAAACAATTCGACGGAAATCATTATTCGCGCCATGCGTCTGATTCAAAATGGCGTCGTCGACGAACATGGGGTTTCCGGACTGTCACAACAACTGAATTTGAGTGAGCGCCACTTGAGACGAATTTTTGCAGAAAACTTGGGCGCATCACCACAAGCGTTCGCGCAAACACGGCGCGTCCATCTGGCAAAACAACTCATCAACGACACTTCGCTGCCGATGACCAAAATTGCGTTTGCCGCTGGTTTTCAAACCATCAGGCAATTTAATGGCGTGATCAAAAAAATATTTGGTCGACCTCCTCGTGATTTGCGACGGCTCAACCGCAATGCATCGAAATCCGCATCGCTACAACTCAAGCTTTCGTACAGGCCGCCATTTGATTGGGACGCATTGCTCTGGTTTCTGACCCGACGGTTATCGAGTGGCCTGGAACAAATCTCGGACAAAATTTATTCGCGATTTGTTGCTTTTGGCGATGATTGTGGAGTGATCGAAGTCGTCGACTTGCCTGACAAATATTGTCTCGAGTTGAAGGTGCCGGCAAATCTGTGGATGCACGTACCCGTGTTGATCGACAAAACCAGCCGTTTGTTTGATTTAACGTCCGATCCGGAAACTATCCTGACACATTTGAAATCTGATTCGATTTTGACCAATCATCTCAACGTCAATTGTGGCGTTCGAGTTCCCGGCTGCTGGGATCCTTTTGAGTTGGCCGTTCGCACCATTCTCGGCCAACAAGTTTCCGTTGCCGGCGCGACGACATTGTGTTCACGATTGATCGAGCGCTGGGGCATTCGAAAACAAGACGGACCGCTGGGAACAACTTTCCCGTGTCCCACGGCGCTCGTTGATTCGGATATCGCATCCATTGGGTTACCGAAATCACGTGCCAATTCAATCCGGCAACTGGCAAACGCATTTGTTCGAGGAACATTGTCGTTCGATGGCTCCATCGGACAAAACCACCTCCTCGAAACCATGACATCTCTCCATGGCATTGGTGATTGGACGGCTCACTATATTCTGATGCGCGCCTTGAACGACCCAGATTTGATCCCACCAGGCGACTTGGGACTCAAAAAATCGCTGCTCGCTCACGATCAAACAAAATCTTGGACCAACAAAGAGATGTTGAGCCAAGCTGAATCATGGCGCCCGTGGCGCTCTTATGCAACGATGATTCTTTGGAACAGCCTAACAACCTGACGAGGAAACGGAGCAAAAACAATGCAGTTTTCATGTCCGACAATTGAATACTATGAATCCGATTACCCGTCGGAAACGCTTTCCAGGTTCCCCGAAAATTTCGATGCAACGACGGAATATCAGGGAATTCGCTACGACGTCGGCAGGTATTGTGACATCGCGGGCAACCAACCAATTTCGATTCTCGAACTGTGTTGTGGCAGCGGACGGGTTGGCATTCCGCTGGCCCGCGCTGGTCATCAAATTACCGGTGTCGACATTTCGGAAGAAATGCTCGGCAAATTTAAACAGCACATCATTACTGCAGAACTGCAAGATTCGATTCAGTTGATACAGAGTGATATTGCGGTCTTGGATCTGCCAAAGATTGATTTTGATTTATGCATTATTCCTTTTAACAGCCTGCTGTTGCTTTCCGATTTTGAATCACAACTTACCGCTCTTACCCGCGCCGCATGCCACCTGCGACCCGATGGAGAAATTTTGATCGACATTGTGAATCCCATGCATATTTCCAACCAGGAAAACAACAGCCCCAAACCTTTTTTCACACGCCGCCACCCGGATTCCGGCAATCGCTATACGCGGTTCGCTGCCAGAAGCGGATTTGATGTCCACCAACGCCAAGCACTATTTGGTTGGTATGATGAAATCCTTCAATCAGGCCTCCTCCGTCGGCAACATTACGAATTTTTCTGGCGTCCCATTTTTCGTTTCGAACTGGAACTGATGCTGTCCAACGCCGGTTTTCAGATAAACAAGATCGAGGGAGGGCATTGCGGGGAACCATTTCAGGCGTCGAGCCATCGAATGTTTGTGCGAGCTATCAAAAGATAAATAGCCCCAAGCACGGCGGATCAAGTACAATGCATATCCGTACCGCCACTCGTTCCACGATAGATAGGTTAGGAAAAACAATGAAGAGATTTGTTATCTGTTTTTTGTGTGTTTCATCTACCCTCGCGATCTCGTCGGTTGCCGACGCGCAGTCATTGGAAGATCTTCGCAGACTGCAAATGCAACGAGCGGCGGAGGCACGTGCGATTGCGGCCGAAATGGACGCTGTCATGGCAGCGCAAGTTTACTTGGCGGATCGACATTCGGCGTATAGCACCGGTCGACTCCTGTCGAACTCCCAGGTGCAAAAAGACCTCGAGTTGGACCAGGACCAAATTACTGAACTGCGAAAGATTCAGGACGATTACCAAAAACAAATTCGAAATGAAATAAAACAGGCGCGCAAAAACAAATCGTTTAATTCAAAAAAATGGAAAGAAATCTCGCAACGCATTTTTAAAGAGCGGAAATCGGCAATGGGCGCTGTCCTGCTGCCTCACCAGTCAAAACGATTGAAACAGATCGCGGCTCAAATGGAATTGAAAAATCGAGGTGATCTCAATGCACTCATCGGTAGCAATCTGGCGTCAGAATTAGGTATCGACGACGAACAAAAAGAACGACTCAAAAAACGCGCTGCCGAAATCAAAAAAGAGTTCGATGAAGAAGTCGCGAGACTCAAAAAAGAAGCTCAACAAAAACTGTTCCGTGAGCTGCGCCCGGATCAACGTAAAAAACTCGATGAATTGACTCGGGAAAAATTCGAATACAAAAGAGATCGCAGGAAAAAATAACGCGAGCCGACAAGAATACATTGCTCATTGTTCAAGCAATAGCAAGCAATTGTCGTTGCTACTGCATAATTTCAAATGCAGTTCGGCGTGTTTCGTCGAGTCCCACTTGTCTGTGTTATCGGGCAATAAAAACAATTTAAGCGTTAAGCACAAAGCGCGATTCGCAGTTTCACGCCGGAACGGGTTGGCAATCGTCGCAAAGAAAGCCGACCAGCATGTGGACGTCACGACACGGTCACTCGATCGTATGTTGGACGCACGATTGGCAAAATAACCACACTCAACTTTACCCATTCGGTTCGGAGATTGGCACATCGGTTGCACTGAAGAGTTCTATGCAATTGGTCCTCTAGACATGCTCGGAACTGTTGCATTCCAACAACATCTTTGTTGAACTTTCCCATCAATGTTTCCAAATCCCATCGGAACCCATCAATGAGCAACAGTCTTCTCACTATCCAAACCGCTGAAAAAAAATCTGTTAAGGACCAAGTCAAAGTCGGGTTAGGACGAGCGTTTTCAATTCTTTTTAACGGGCGAGCAAATGAATTGGCGAACTTGCCAACCAGCTATCCATCGGGTTTAGTCGACAAAATGTTGATGGCTTTTCTCAAAGAAAAGGCACGAGTTGGAAATGATACCGATTTTTTTGAGCAACTCCATGCCGATTTCTGGCAAGGACACGGTGGCGAGGTTTTCTCGTCCAACTGCGATCATCGCTTTGACGACCTGTTCCTAAATCATCAGGCCCATGATCTCGAACTCCTTGCAAATTTTTGGGTTAAAAGTGAGTGCAAACACATTGTCGAAATCGGCTGTTGTTCCGGGCTGCATTTACAACACCTGACAACATTGTTGCATGGAGTCGAATCAGCAATTGGAATCGACATCAATCCGTCGCAGATCAAAGCAAACAATCGGAACCCGAAATTTGATTCCCGCATACGATTCATTTCGGGAGATGGTGGCGCATGGGTTATGGAAAACGCCAAGCCAAATACGCTATTTGTGACAAATGGCGGTGTCTTGGAATACTTCAGTCGCCATCGACTCAACGAAATCGTCAACCACATCTCCACCAATCTCGGCAACGCGATGTTTTTTACGGTTGAACCTGTCGCAGCCGACTACGATCCCAACACGACGATCGAATCAATACCGTTTGGTGAAGAGCTTTCGTTTTCTCACAACTATCGTGATCTGTTCGAATCCAACGGCCTTAACGTTTTGCATCAACGCCCAGTCGATTTCGAATCCTGGCGGATGATGACGACCATTGCTTCGACCAATTCTTGATCTAAATTCCTTGTTGTAGCGACTGGATTCCGAGTCGCTGTTATCAATCGTGTTCGCTATTATTTCTTTTGATGGGCCGATTCGCATTTGTTCACAAACTCTTCGACCGCGTTTTGAAGTTTTCTGGCCCGTGGATCTTTTAACTGCAAAAGAGTTCGACTGACCGGTTGCGACAAATTTTCCAGATTTCGCAATGCACCAAATTTGGGATCTTGAAGTTTCGATTCCGACTTAAATCGTTCGATAGTTTCGTTCAGTTTGGATGCCGAATGTCTATTTGCACAAACGAATGAAAAAAATCTCCGCCCATTCATCATTTTCGATTTGGGTTATCACCGTTTTTGTTTTTCTGATTAGCTTCTTCGCATTTGCTCACAAATTCATCAACCAACTGTTTGATTTCGAGTGCCCGTGGGTCTCGCTGTTGGCGAAGTTCACTGCAAACCATTCTCGCGATATCATTGAGATGTCCCAAGATACGCGATTCCGGTTTTTGGAGCTCTGGCACTGATTTGATCTGTTCGATCGTCTCGTTGAGAATTTTGATCGCGGCGTCAATGTCCTGAGAATCAATAAAGACTACCGCCAGACGATCCATGTTGATGGAATGCCAATAGAGTTCATATTGTTTTTGTTTATCCGGAAGCTTCTTGACCCGACTTCGAAGTTCACGATATTTTTTCCAACCTCGAATCGCCTGGGGTTTTTTGGGTTCTCTGGCAAAGGTGAACAAGTGTTTGCCTCGCAACAAACATTGCATTGCCAATCTTTGGTTTTGAGAGACAGAGTCTGCGTTTTCAAGCTTTTTGCAGATCGAGTCAACCAATTGAGAACTTTTGTCCAATTCGCCGTTCTTGTACAAAAACAATGATTGTTGGCGCGATGCCATCGCCAGGTAAGATGCGCCTTCGTCGTCTTTCAGAAAAACATCTGCCGATTCAATTATAGGGTTGAGCCATTTAATCGCCGTTTTCCAGTTCTCTTTCCGCAACGCAACATCACTGCCGATCAATCGAATACTGGTGGATATCAAAAAACGTTCGCGTTGACTCAGTTTTTTTGCCGACTCCGCTGCTTTGGCTGAGATCTTTAATGCTTCAAAAATTTCTTCATCGGAATTACCGTGTCTCTGATAGATCGACGTCAATTGAGAGACACAATTTGCATACCACTTGGCAGCTTCCCGATTTACCAAATAGCGATCGGGATTCTTGAGAACGGTATTCAATATGGATATCGCTGGTCGAGAATCACTGTTTTCGTACCGCGATATTCTTGTTTGTAGTCCAGCAGCACTATAGTAAAGTCGTGCCAGCGTTTCCGGAGGAGCATTTTCTTTTTTTGCCTTGATGATTAAATCCATCACGACAGCAAATCCTTTTTGTGGATTTTTGCTGTAATCGCGACGGTTGAACTCGTATTTCTTGTTGGCAGATTCGACGCTCTCTTTTTTTTGCTGCTTGGATTGAGATAGCAATGGCAACGAACCAAAACTAAATGCCAATTCCATAGCAAATACACACAGCAAGATTTTCAAAATATTTGAGTTGTTCATTTCATATTCCCCACTTGTCTGTGAATTACGACTGCCATTATAGCTCCATCGGGGACCTCATGCATTTGTAACAATTCGTACCCGTTATTCGCTGCAAGCTATGTAGCCAGTTTTTTTCTGGATTTACAAAGCAGCAAAATATCAAGGGACACGAAAATGAAGAACAAATCTCTTCGGCCAAATGGTCAAATGGGGCTGGTTATTCTGGCCAAATGCACTCGGCAAAACTGTGAACTTGCCACAAAATTCCTACGTTCACTGAACGTCAAAATTCTCTCTCGGATTGACGGGCAGTGTTGGATTATCCGATTTGATGCGTCGCAAAGAAAACAAATTCTCGGCGCTGCATTTTTTGTTGGATTATTCGAAGGCTCGATTCAACGAGAAACCGTCGCAAAAATACCCGCCGCCAGTAAAGGCATTGAAATCTGGAATTTGATTCGCTCCAAATCATACCGAGATGCAAGACGGAAAAAGGCTCATGGCGGAGAGTCGTGGGGCAACGAAAAACGGACACCGCCTGCACCGGCACTGCCGTTTCCGATCGAACAGGTCAAACAAGCGTTGGTTAAAAATAGCGGCATGTCTCAGCAAGAGTTGCTGAGAAAGTTTGAATCGGCGCGTTCCAACAAACCAATTCAAGGTAAAAGCTACGTCGAGTATTATCAAAAACTTAAGAAGAAATACAAAAACCCGGAGCTTGCCGAACAAGTCGCTCGCACGGCGTTTTATTTAGATGATTCGATTTGGCAGGCGATCCTGGCCGAGGCCGATGAATCCGTCGTGACGACGTTTCACCATGTTGGCGTTTGTCGACGAATGATCGGCGAGATCTCGGTGGGCATTGTTGTTGTTGAATCGTCACAACGCGGCGGCCCCGTATTTCCTGCAACCGAACGTAATACGCTCGAATCCCAGGTCGCCGATGGGCTTCAATGGCTCGCCGATATGGCGCCGCAGTCGGCGAACTTGAGTTGGTCGATCGATATTCAACGGGTGACGATCAATGTTGATGATCAACCGAACCCACCAAATTTTCATAACGATGAATATTGGTCACGCGCCGGTATTGGCAGTGTGACATTCAACGGTCAATCGTTTTCTGCCGATGATGCTGGAATCGAAGATTATCGAAATGCAATGATCGCTGCACATGGTTCGACCGATGGAGCAGTCATTTTCCTGTCGCCGTATACCACAGGCCACCATGCGTATGCTTCGGCCAGCTCCAGCAAAATCGTGATCACCAATCACAACAACTACGGCAATTGGGGCATCCATGATATGTACATGACCACTGCTCACGAAATGTGCCATATCTTTGGTGCACAAGATGAATACTCGGGCAGCGTCGGAACACCGTGCAGCGATTGCAGTGTCACAAGCGGTTGTTTTCACATACCCAACGGTAACTGCAATGTTTGTGCTGATCCGATGCGAAATTGCATCATGTCGGGACATATGCCGGAAATTTGTGCTTACACTCGTGGTCAAATCGGTTGGGCCGATCTGGTCGTCGAAGTCGAGACCGCTGACAACGAATGGTGGACTGGAACGGACGATGACGTCGAAATCGATTTTGGACGCATTACTTTCAACCTGGACGATGCCAATTTCAACGATTTTGAATCGAGCCAAACCAACGCATTCGCTTTTGAAATGACAGGCTTGACCGACCAAGACATTCAACGCGTGCTGTTGCGAAAATCACCGGACGGATTCGCCGGTGGATGGAAATGTTCCAATGTCCGTGTTTTTGTCGCCGGAACCGAAGCGTGCGATCAACAAGTGAATCACTGGTTTCAAAATGGACAACTGTTCAAACTGGTCCAAGACGGTCCAACCGTTGACGCCGATCTGGTCAACTCGATCGAGGTTGAAGTCACGACTGCCGACGAGTTCGGCGCAGGTACCGACAGCGGCATTACACTCCAGATGGGAGGAGAATCGTGGGACTTGGATACCGCCGGCAATGATTTCGAATCCGGCAACACCGACGTGTTTCAGCTGGACCCCCGAACCGGCTTGTTAGTGTCAGCCATCAACAACGTTCGTATCATCAAAGATCCCAATGGATTCGGTGATATTTTCGGAATCGGCAATTGGAAACTGGCGGGACTCAAAGTGACCGTCAATGGAGTGGAAATCTACAACAATCAGTCCATCGATCAATGGTTGGCGGACAACAATTTGGAATTCCTGGACAATGTTTAGTCGTCCAAGTTCAAATTCAGTTCGGGCCGGTGTTTCGGGAGGGAACCTCGGGAGGGCGAGGCTCCCGCCGAGCCGTTTTTTGGGACTGGACCAAAAGGCTTTGTGAGCGGCAAGGGGCTAGCCGCCGGTTTGTTGCGCTTGGTACCGGCGGCTAGCGCCTTGCCGCTCACGTTTATTGCCCTGGCGAATCGGAAAAACATTCGGTTCGGCGGGAGCCTCACCCTCCCAACGAACCCTTTCAAACCAAAGGTCAGGCAAATGCTCGACCTCTTATTTTGTTACCAAACACTTCCGGCGAAATTCGTTGATCAAACTGATCTGGTTCAACCAAAGTGAAGCATCCGCTTTTGCTTCGTCGTGCGGACAGACTGGACCAGCAAAGCCCGGAGGAATTTGGCTATATAATTCGACACCGCGTGGCGTATCCTCGTCATGATGATACTCGTATCCAGGAATAAACAAATCATCGTCGGCTGTCACATCGATGGTCCGAACACCGTAGCTGGATAACTGTGTGGTTGTCGCCTGGGGTGGAAATAGCCACACGTGTCTGGGAGCAGCAATAAAAAAATATTGAATCAATTGGTTGGTTGACAGTATCCGAAATCGTTTCAGTTTTCCGCCATAAAGTTTGCTCTGCGAAAAACTGCGTTCGAGAATTGCGGTTTGAGAAAAATCCGGCTCAAAGCCCGGCACAATTTTCAACGATGTCGGGTCGTTTTTACGTTTAAAAAACGCGATGGGTTTTCCTCGATGAATGAGATTTCGTTTGTTTTTCTGTGCAGCGATGCGTTGCCGATTAAAATCTGCATAAGGCGGAATACGATTCGGAGGACTTTGTCGCAAAACCAATTCCAAAAGCCCTGCGCCATTGCCACGGCGTTTTGCCAACGATAATAATTGTTCCAATGCTGTCTGCATTTCCAACGGAAGATCGGTCGTCGCCTCAATCGACTCGATCTGTTCATAGCCATCGATTTCCATTCGCTTGACGTCGCCTTTGCCAACCCAAATTTCGCCATCTTCGACTGAAAAATGTGATGCGGATCGCCAGGCCAGGGAGACATCTTTGTAAATGATTCGCGGGTAGCATCTCAGTCGGCTGGCACTGGTTTGTTTCTGGCCTGTCACCGGCTGAACAATGTATGCCAAGTAAAACCGCAGCTCTGGAATTTGCTTGACATCGGTTAAATAGAACGTCGTGTCAAACAATTCCAATTTGTACTTTGGCAAATGTTTTTTCAAAAACGAATTCGCATCGTGCCGAGCCAATCCTGCAATGACAACGGGATGGTTTTCGATCACCTGTGAAAACTCACGGCGCACTTGGCGCACGGTGAGATCGGTTCGCTCAATACTTGGGATAATCTTACAAGGGATTCGAGATGTCACGTTTCGGGAGTGGTTGAATCTCACATTAAAAGCCACATTCTCGCTTACTTCATTCCTATTGATAAGGTCCAGCGCACAAACATGGTGTTTGTACGAATTTCTGTGTCGTTTTTAGTGAGTGCGATCAGCGACCCGCAACGTTACATCAACCCAATGATCCGTAGCAGTCGAGCAGCTCGTTTCGCCATTGCTCGATGACAAATCGTATTTTCGGTTGCGGCAATTTGTAATGACATTTGGGTTCACGGACCAAACAACTCTCATTTTCCGCGTTAAAAGAAAGTTTTTCTTCGATCACTTTCAAATTCGCCAGTGCGTTGTCCAGCGCGTCCTCGGCATAGACACTCAACCCTTGCCGCAATTGGTTTTGAGCCAAATGAATTGCCAAACTCGCGGCGTCCAAGTCCTCTTGAATTTCATCTGGGGAAAAATTGGGGACAGGACCGTCTTCGGAAATCGCGCAAAGCTCTTCACGGATAACGCGGATGCCTCGCGGAGCATCGATGCCGAGTTGCGTTTTTTTCGCTGACAGGCTGACCACTTCAATTGAAATACCCAGTGCTGGAAACAAAATTTTTTCTTTGAGTCGACGAGATAAAACGAGCATCATTTTTCCTTTCTCAAATCAGGTTGGCGAATGCCGTATTCGAAGTGACACGGAGCACCGTGCATTTGCGCGAGGAACATCTTGTTCGTTAGAATCTCGCATCACAACCCGACGCGAGTGGTTTGCGCTGTCAAGCCACTCGCTGGCGCTTCGTGCTTGTATCAATCGCAAACGATTGCCCCATAAATATTTGAAGCAAACATGAATTTTCCCCTCGCACGCCTGGGTGTAATGCAAAATCCTATCTCGCTGCAAGAAGAGTTCATCTCTCGGCCGTTTATTGTGTCAGCTCAACCATGTTCGTCAACCAACGATAGTGAACATTTTTCTACCTTGTCCACAACATGGAATGCAGAGGTCGTTTTTCGCTCGTAACGCGTGACGTAATCAGGAACTTGGCAGGGCCTGACTATCAGATTCCGATTTCTTCGAAAGCTTTAGCTCGCTCAAGTGCTGGAGGTGATAAACCAAAGCTGCGACGACTGCACCGGCGAAGGGCCCTGCCAAGTAAATCCAAAAATGTGAAAAACTGCCAACAGCAACTTTGGCTTTTTCAGCGTCAACAGGTGTCGAATCGGCGACACCAGAAAGCATGTTTGCGAGAATTGGCCCACACCCAACGGCCGGATTGTAGGCTCCGCCTGAAATTCCCCCACCGACAAATGCCGCGACCAAGATCGTGAAGCCGATTGCCAAACCGTAATAAGAGTTGCCTTCAGTCTTGGGGCTCGTTGCCACATTGAGCACCACCAACACCAAAGCGAATGTAAATATTGCTTCATTCACCACGGCGTTGGCCAACGGTACTCCGTCACTGGGTGCCGGTAACAACAGATCACCGCCAGCCAACCAACCGGCGCAAAATGTCGCAACGACCGCGCCCAAAAATTGACAAAGCATGTACGGTAGGGCATCGAGCAACGAACATTTGCCACGCAACAAAACACCGAGAGTGACCGCTGGGTTGTAATGCGCTCCAGAAATGTGACCTCCCATATAGACCATCAACATCAATACAGACCCGATCGCTATCGGCGCCACGACTGCCGCATTTTCCAACCGCACTGCCAAGGCGATTGTCAAAACCAAGAAAAACGTCCCAATAAATTCGGTCAGATACTTGCCTACCACGGGTCGGTCGCCCTTTCTGCTCAGATAAGATGAGATGATTTGAGATGGAAGATGAGGGAGGGGGGAAACGCACCAATCGCGCCATGCTGGAAACAGCTTCATTTTCCGTGCCAATCGCAGCGCGAATTCACTAACATAAAAAAGCAACGAAAAAACCGGGACTTGGGCTCGTCCATGATTGACGTTTCGGTTCATTCAAACACAATTTCAGTCTCAATTTGAAACTGACGTATCAACCCGATATTTCCATGAAAAAAATCAAGACTTTGTTACTCGCACCGTTGCTCGCCGTTGTTTCACTCAATCAATATGCTGCTAGCCAAAATCAAATCAATTTGTTGGCCAGTAATGATTTGAGCCAATTCGTTGCTGCCAATGGCAAGCCCGTTACACGTCAAGGCTGGACAGTTTCTGACGGCGTTTTACACCACACCAAACGTGGTGGGAATCTTTTTTTTCGAAAGCAGGTCACCGATTTCAGTTTGAGTTTTGATTTCAAAGTTGTGAAACGAGGGAACAGCGGTATCAAATATCGTGTCGCCAAATACAACAACAAACACTGGCTCGGTTGCGAATACCAAATTCAAGACGATGGCAATCGGTTATTTCATAAACATGCAACCGGCTCGCTGTACGCCGTTTATGAGCCCACAAAAACGAAACAGCAGAATCCGACGGGCCAGTGGAACAGCGGAAAAATTATCGTGCAAGGAAACCGTATCCAACATTGGCTCAATGGCATTTTGATTGTCGACGCGCTGGCTGGAAGTGCCGATTGGAATGGCCGTGTTGCCAAAAGCAAGTTTCAACCTTACACCGGCTGGGGGCAAAACCCGTCGGGACGGATCATGATTCAAGATCACGGATCTGAGGTTTGGTACAAAAATATGGTGCTGACAAAATTACCGTCGCCCGCTCCTGAACCGATGATCAGCCACGGTTGTTGTCCGAATCAGAATGGCTGCTGCCAGTCCACTACGTTCTACCCAAACTGCTATCGGTTTCGACGTGCAGTAATCTCCTTGCCTCGCTGTTGCCGCTGGCGAAGATTCTGTCGATAACGTCTGTGATTAACACACGCTGCTGAGTGCTCAGTCCTTTTTTAAACCGCGGAGCGGGTGCCACTGGCCCCAGCCAGTGCTGAGGTACATATCACCCGCAACAACGTCATGAATTGAATTTGATCTCAGTGCTTGATGCCAAGGAAACCGCAATCACTGGCTGGGGCCAGTGCCACCCAATTGACGCCCAAACCTAAGAAACCAACGACGCAACAACGAAAATCGCTCAAAAAACAGAGATGCTATTTCGTTACCAGCGTTGCGTGGCACCCAATTCGGTTTAGATGGCAAATTGCTGACCGATTTCAGGCGGCGCTGGCTCGTAGTGTAGTGGTTCGAGCGAAGATCCTGCGCGGCCTTGGCTGAGAGATCGCAAGGCACCGGAATAGCCAAATAATTCCGCCAGCGGTGCGTGAGCTTCGATGAATGTCGTGCCGCTGTGATTGTCGGTGTTGACAATTTTGGCGCGTCGTTGGGCCAGATCGTTGGCAAAATCTCCGTAATATTCATCGGGAGTTGTGATGCTGAGTTTCATGATCGGTTCTAATAAAACCGGGCCTCCCTGACGGAGTGCAGATTCAAACGCTTCGCCGGCCGCGATGCTCATTGCCATTTCGTTCGAGCCTTCCTCCGCCAACTCGACGCCTGTGACGGTGACGCGAATGCCGGTCAATGGAAAACTGCCAATCAGACCGCCCCCCTGCCCTCGCGCTTTGAGTTCTTCCAGAACGGCCTCGCTGAGAACGGGCGTCAAAACTCCCGCCGGAATCTTGTTGACAATTTCGACACCCGACTCAATTGACTCATCATGTTCCATGGTCAGCGTCACTTTGCCAAACAGTTGTTGTCCAGCAACCATCCGATGACACTCGCCAGTAACCGCAACGGTTTGAGAGATCGTTTCACGATACGACACGCGCGGTTTATGAACCTTGACATCCAGATTGTAATCTCGGAGCAATTTGTTTTTGATGACTTCCAGGTGCAATTCGCCCATACCGGCAATCAACGTCTGACCGGTATCTTCGTTTTCATCGGCCCGAAAAGTGGGGTCCTGACGTTTCAACATTTCCAAAACGTCTGCCAGTTTTTTTCGCTCTGCCGTACTTTCTGGCTCAATCGCCATTTCGATCACGGTTTCTGGAAACTCGATCGCTTCTAATAAAATGGGAGCTTTTTGATCACACAGCGTGTCGCCTGTAACCGCGAAACGAGGCCCAATGATGCCGACGATTTCACCGGTCGAGACGAAATCGATCTGTCCATCACGATCTTTTTTCGTGGCATGGATTTGCCAGAGTTGGGCGGCGTTTTCTTTTTTGTCTTTGCCCGGACAATAGACACGCGTATTTGCCTTCAACTCGCCGGAGTAGATTCGAACCCAGTATGTGTCACCCGTTTTTGCCGGCAGCACTTTGAAAACCAAACCGCAAAATGGTTCGTCCGGTGAAGGTTTGCGAGATTCGACTTTTTCTGTTTTCCGCGGGTTTACACCTTCGACGGGCGGTCGGTCGATGGGGCTGGGCAAATAATATTTGACACTGTCCAACACGCCCTGGACGCCGATTCCATGCAATGCCGAGCCGCACACAACCGGCTGAATCATTTGTGCCAAAGTCGCTTTGCGGATCACATCGCGAATCATCTCATTGGGAATTGGTTTTTCCTCCAACGCCAATTCCATCATTTCATCACTGAACTCGACCAACACATCGATCATCTGGCTGCGGGCGAATTGCGCTTTTTCGACGAGTTCATCTGGAATGCTGGTTTCCTTCAACGTCTTTCCTTCGTCGCTGAAGTTTTGCAATTTCATTTTGATCAAATCGATAATGCCGCAAAACGGATCGTCGACGTGTGGCGGTCCCATGCCCACAGGCATCTGAATCGGAACTGGATTTGCTTTTTCGCCAAGTCGGTCGCGAATTTCATTCACCACGCGCTCGAAATCTGCGCCTTCACGATCGAGTTTATTGATAAAAGCAACGCGGGGTACTTTGTAACGATCGGCCTGCCGCCAAACCGTTTCACTTTGCGCTTCGACGCCTTCGCGAGCGCTGAAAACAATGACCGCACCATCCAGAACGCGCAAACTGCGTTCGACCTCGGCGGTAAAATCGACGTGGCCCGGAGTGTCGATCAGGTTGATATGCACATCTTTCCAGTCGAACGTCACACAGGCGGAGTAAATTGTAATACCGCGATTCTGTTCTTCGGAGTCGTCGTCAGTTGTCGTATTTCCATCATCGACCTTGCCAAACCGATGTTTCGCTCCACTGAGGAACAACATGCGCTCGGTAACCGTCGTCTTGCCCGCGTCGATATGGGCAATGATGCCGATGTTGCGAATGAGGTGAAGTTTTCGAGCCATGGAACTGTTCCGCGTCGGATTTACCGAGATTGAGAATTTGGATTATATATTGGATGTCGTCGCGCGTTGACCAGTTGTTTGGCTCGGCGCATAAAACAACCGCGTAACGACAAACGACACGCGGTTGACTAAAATGTTCGATTACCAAGCAAAGTGTGCAAAAGCCTTGTTGGCCTCCGCCATGCGGTGAGTATTTTCACGTTTGGTCATCGCAGCACCCTCTTTGTTGTAGGCGGCAACGATTTCGTCAGCCAGTTTCAAGTGCGTGGGGCGACCTTTTTTGTCGCGAATCGCGGCCAAAACCCAACGAATTGCCAACGATTGCTGCCGGGTACGACTGACCTGCATCGGCACCTGGTACGACGCACCACCAACACGTTTCGAACGAACCTCGATTTGTGGTTTGATATTTTCAATGGCCTGCGTGAAAACCTCGATCGGCTCAGCATCTTTGACGCGCTTGCTAATTTCTTCGAGCGCGTTGTAAAAAACGGTTTGAGCTGTGGTTTTTTTTCCATCCCACATCAAACAGTTGATAAATTTGCTGGCCAAAATGGAATCAAATTTTGGATCGCCTTTGAGTTGTGTTCTACTGGAAGTAATACGTCCCATGATTACCGATTCGTTTTTTTGAATGTTAGATTTTTAGTTTATGATTTTTTCGCACCGTAACGGCTGCGAGATTGTTTTCGGTTTTCGACGCCCAACGTATCTTGAGCACCTCGAACGACCTGATAACGAACACCAGGCAAGTCGCGAACACGTCCACCACGCACGAGAACAATCGAGTGTTCCTGCAAATTGTGACCTTCACCGGGAATATAAACGGTGACTTCTTTTCCGTTGGACAAACGAACACGAGTAATTTTCCGCAACGCCGAGTTTGGTTTTTTCGGCGTCATGGTACGAACCTGCAAACAGACTCCCTGTTTCTGTGGACATTTTTCCAAAACAGGTGCTTTTGTAAATTTGCGTTTTTGCTTGCGTCGCTTGCGAACGAGTTGATTAATTGTTGGCACGGTAATTCACTATTTGAGTGTCGTTCTCTATGTCGTTAAAAAATGGCGCACAAAAATTTGGAGCGCCATCTCACTAAATTTCGTATTTTTTGAAGCTGTTAAGGGTATCGGTTTGGCCGAAAGTGTCAACCGCTAATTCCTCCTTCGAATCAGCCGTTGACTCCCTCAACATGCTTGCATTGGGGGTTTTCGGCAATTTATTGCGTTTCACCACCCATTGGCCCGGAAGCGTCTCCGCCGGTGTCTCCTCCGCCATAACCGGAAGACCCGAGGAATTCATCCAAAGTCATAGGAGGTGAAGCAGGCTCCATTGGTTCGGGAGCTGGTAATCCGTTGTTGTCCAGTGGTTCCATCGGTGTCATGCCGTTTGGATCCATTCCCGACTCCAACAATGGGAAGCTTTGTTCCAGTTGTTGAGCGGGTTGCTGGACGACATCCTGCATCGCCTCGAGGTTGTAATTTACGTTGGATTCTTGGAATGTGCGGAATCCGGTCCCGGCAGGAATCAGATGTCCCAGAATCACGTTTTCTTTGAGACCGACCAGATTGTCGACCTTGCCCTGCAATGCAGCCTCGGTCAGCACTTTGGTGGTTTCCTGGAAACTGGCAGCGGAAATAAAGCTTTTGCTTTGAACCGCTGCTTTGGTGATTCCCAGCAATTGTGTACTGGCAGTCGCAGGTTTAGGCTTCGATCCTTTCGCTGGTTTTCCACCACCGGCTTCGATCGTGGCATTTTCTTGAGCCAATTGATCTTTGTGGATTTTGATGCCTTTTTCAAACGAACTGTCACCAGGGTCGCTGATTTTAATGTAGTTCGCGAGGTCTTCGTTGCGACGGCGGAAATCGAATCGGTCGCAAACCAATCCAGGCAAAAAGTCTGAATCGCCCGCGGTTTCAATTTTTACCTTGCGAAGCATGCGAGCCACGATAATCTCGATGTGTTTGTCACTGATTTCAACGCGCTGTGAGCGATAAACACTTTGGATTTCACGAAGCAAGTATTGCTGAACGGCTTCTTCGCCAGAAACACGCAAGATATCGTGTGGAACCAACGGGCCGTCAACCAAGGCGTCACCAGCTTTGACATGTTCACCCGAGTGAACCATCAATCGTTTGTTAGGTGGTACGAGATGCTCGTGTTCAACACCCGCTTCACTGATCACGTTGATGGTCATTTTGCCACGACGTTTTTCACCTTTGATTTGGACGACTCCGTCGACTTCGGCCAGAACAGCCGGGTCTTTCGGTTTTCGCGCTTCAAAAATCTCGGTGACACGCGGCAAACCACCCGTGATGTCGCCAACACCGGACGCTTCACGCGGAGTTTCCGCCAGGGTCGTTCCAGCTGAAATCTTTTTGCCTTCTTCGACTTTGATCTGTGCTTTCTCTGGCAAGAAATAAACATCCAATGGCTTGCCATCAGCATCGACGATCACGATCTGAGGATGCAACTCGCCTTTGTGCTCGGTAATCGTTCGACGAATGTGACCGCTAGGCTCTTTTTCCTTGCGCATCGTTTCGCCTTCGACGACGTCTTCCCAGCGAACTTTTCCGCCAACTTCGGCCAGAATCGGAACGACGTGTGGGTTCCAAGTACACAGCACGGATCCGACTTTGACTTCGTCGTTTTCGGCCACACTGAGGATCGCACCAGCAGGAACTTTGTGGCTTTCCAGTTCTCGACCTTTAGGATCGAGAATCACAATTTCACCGTTTCGAGTCAGGACCACGGACTGTCCTTCTTCGTTGGTCACGTGACGCATGCGGGTCAGTTTGACCGTTCCGGCTTTGGTACATTTCTTTTCGTTGTCTTCGACATCCGTCTTCGCAACACCACCGATATGGAATGTACGCATGGTCAATTGGGTACCAGGCTCACCGATACTTTGAGCAGCGATAATACCAACCGCCATGCCTTCTTCGACCATCGCACCGGTCGACATGTCCATGCCGTAACAGCATCGACAGACACCCAGTGGTGCGTCGCAGGTCATCGGGCTACGGACCTGAATTTTCTCCAGTCCCATTTCTTCGATACGCCGTGCGATTTCGGGCGTGATCATTTCGTTCTCACGAACAATGATCTCGTCGGTAATCGGGTTCACGATGTTCTGTCGACTGACACGACCGTTGATGGCGGTTGTCAATCGAACCTCGACTTGCTCGCCGCGGAAAATCGTCCCTTTGGTAACGCTTTGGGTCGTTCCACAATCGTGCATGGTGATCACGACATTTTGTGCGACGTCGGCGAGTTTACGAGTCAGATATCCGGAGTCCGCTGTTTTCAAAGCGGTATCCGCCAAACCTTTTCGAGCACCGTGAGTCGAACTGAAGTATTCGAGAACACCGAGACCTTCACGGAAATTCGCTTTAATCGGTGTTTCAATAATTTCACCGGTTGGTTTGGCCATCAAGCCCCGCATTCCCGCGAGCTGTCGAATTTGTTCTTCACCACCACGAGCACCGGAGTCTGCCATCAGGAAAACCGGGTTCACGTAGCCTTTGCCGCCACGATAGTCGGTTTTCATCGCATTCATCATCTCTTTGGTGATTTTCTCGCGAGCGTGCGTCCAAGTTTCGAGAACTTTGCGATATCGCTCCTGTTCGG
Source organism: Pirellulaceae bacterium (assembly GCA_028280445.1). Classification (GTDB taxonomy): domain Bacteria; phylum Planctomycetota; class Planctomycetia; order Pirellulales; family Pirellulaceae; genus JANQLU01. The sequence continues at coordinate 18,517 of JANQLU010000055.1, forward strand.
TAATGACACCACGCTCGAACAGTTTGCGATATTTCAAAACTTCTTTGTCGGCAACACCGACAATTTCCTCTTTGGTTTCAGGCGTCACCAAATCGTCGGTAGCAAATGACAATCCACTGAGCGTACTTTCGTTGAAGCCCAATTGATTCATATCGTCGAGCAGCCGAATGGTCGCCCGCCGTCCCAAAATTTGGTAGCAGTCCGAAATAACATTGGCGAGGTCGCCGCTTTTCATCGTCTTGTTATAAAAGTCCATTCCGTTAGGAATCATCATGTTGAACAAGATGCGGCCGTAGGTCGTTTCGATGATCTCTCCAGGTTGGCCCCGTTCTTCTTCGCTGATGTACACGCAGCGATCATTTGGCAAACGCACTTTGATCATCGCGTGTTTGTCGAGGACGCCTTGCGAATATGCCATATCGGCTTCTTCGAGTGAGGCAAACACCATGCCTTCGCCCGGTCGATTTGGCAGCGAAAGGGTCGAATAGTAACAACCCATCACCGTGTCCTGTGACGGACTCATAATCGGCTTTCCATTGGATGGCGCGAAAATGTTGTTCGTCGACATCATCAATGTGTGAGCTTCGACTTGAGCTTCGATCGACAGCGGCAGGTGAACGGCCATTTGGTCGCCGTCGAAATCCGCGTTGAAGCCTTTACAAACCAGCGGATGGAGATGGATCGCATTGCCCTCGACCAACGTCGGCTCAAATGCCTGGATTCCCATCCGGTGCAGCGTCGGAGCACGATTGAGCAGAACGGGGTGATTCTGGATCACGTTTTCGAGAATGTCCCAAACCTCCTCGTCTTTGCGCTCCAACATTTTTTTCGCGCTTTTGATCGTATCGGCGTGACCTTTTTCCTTGAGTTTGCGAATGATAAACGGTTGGTAGAGCTCCAACGCAATCTTTTTCGGCAAACCACATTGGTGCAATTTCAGTCGTGGACCAACCACGATAACCGAACGCGCTGAGTAGTCGACACGTTTACCCAACAGGTTTTCACGGAATCGACCCTGTTTCCCTTTGATCATATCCGTCAAAGATTTCAGCGGTCGATTGCTGCTGCCCAGGACAGGCCGTTTACAACGATTGTTGTCAAATAGCGCGTCCACGGATTGCTGCAACATCCGTTTTTCGTTTCGAATGATGACTTCGGGAGCATTCAAATCAACCAGTTTTCGAAGTCGGTTGTTACGGTTGATAATACGGCGATACAGGTCGTTCAAATCGCTGGTGGCGAAGTTACCCGATTCCAGCAAGACCAACGGTCGCAAGTCTGGAGGAATGACAGGAATCACATCCAGGACCATCCATTCCGGTTTATTGTCCGAATCGCGAATCGATTCGACAATTTTCAGCCGGTTAGTCAGGTCTTTGCGTTTTTGTTTCGAGCCAGTTTCCGCCAAATCGACGCGCAGTTTGTCGGACAATGCAACCAGGTCCATTCGATTGAGCAATTTACGAATCGCCTCGGCGCCCATTTCCGCGTTGAAAGCGTCATCGCCATATTCGGCTTTGGCGTTTCGATATTCTTCTTCAGTCAGCAATTGCTGGTCTTCGAGTTCGGTATCTTTCGAATCGATCACGACGTAATCCTGGAAGTAAATCACTTTCTCCAGGCTGGTCGTTTTCATTTCCAACAAATTACCCAAACGGCTGGGCATGGCTTTAAAGAACCAGATGTGAACTACCGGTGCAGCCAGTTCGATATGGCCCATGCGTTTTCGGCGAACGCGTGAGTGAGTGACTTTGACACCACAGCGATCGCAAATCATGCCTTTGTATTTCATTCCGCGGTATTTGCCGCAAGCGCACTCCCAGTCTTTCTCGGGACCAAAGATCCGCTCACAGAACAAACCGTCTTTTTCTGGACGGTAGGTTCGGTAGTTGATCGTCTCTGGTTTTTTGACTTCGCCCATCGACCAGCTACGAATATCGTGAGGTCGTGCCAAAGAAATTTTGACGGAAGCGTAATCGTTAATTCGATCGTAAGAGCTTTCGGCTAGTGCCATGTTTGCTTGCTCCTGTGAATACTCGTTGAATGAACCCGTTTATGTTTATCGCGAACTAGTAAAATTAGTCGCGTCGTTTTTCCAATTGCATGTTCAAGGCAAGACCGCGAATTTCGTTGGTCAAAACGTCAAAGCTGGCGGGTGTGCCGGCTTCCAAAGTGTTTTCACCTTTGACCATCGATTCGTAAATCTTGGTTCGCCCTTCAACATCGTCACTTTTGACCGTCAGCAACTCTTGGAGAATGTAAGCCGCTCCATAAGCTTCGAGGGCCCAAACTTCCATCTCACCAAATCGCTGACCACCAAAGCGAGCTTTTCCGCCAAGTGGTTGTTGTGTAATCAATGAGTAAGGCCCAGTACTTCGAGCGTGGACTTTGTCATCGACCAGATGATGCAATTTGAGCATGTAGATGTAGCCCACCGTTGTCTCTTGAGACATCGGTTTCCCGGTTCGACCATCGTACAGCTGAGCTTTTCCGTGCGCGGGCAACCCGGCTTCGGCCAAACATTGGTTGATGGTTTCTTCGCTGGCTCCGTCAAAGACCGGCGTGACCGAGCGGAATCCAAGTTTCGCTCCCGCCCACCCCAAATGGGTTTCCAGAATCTGCCCAACGTTCATCCGACTCGGTACCCCCAGCGGATTGAGCATGATTTGGATGGGTGTTCCGTCCTCGAGAAACGGCATGTCTTCGACCGGCAGAATTTTGGCGATCACACCTTTATTACCGTGTCGGCCAGCCATTTTGTCGCCAACTGAAATCACTCGCTTGGTCGCGATGTAAACCTTGACCATTTGCAATACACCGCTGCGCAGTTCATCGCCTGCGGTGATGCTATTGACCATGCGGTCGCGGTCGTCAATCGCGCCTTCGACTGTCGGCGAGTGTTTTTTGTAGACCTCGGTGATTTGTGAAACGCGTTCGGCGCTGCGCATTTTTCCGGTGATCGATTCGAGTCGGAAAACTTCGGCTTTTTCCGCGATTTTGACCGGATCCTGATCGCGAACCAATGGCGTATCGTCTTCGTCGGTAATGGCTTTACCGGTGATACCTTCCATCTCCTCGATCATTTCCGTAAACGCAACGGCAATGCGTTCGTCACCTTCGGCTTTGGCCGCCGCCAGATCTTTTTCAAAGACTTTTCGTTCTTCGTCCGACAAACTCATGCGTCGGCGGAACCGTTGTGTGTTGATCACAATTCCTTCGATGCCTGATGGAACTTCGAGCGAATCGTTTTTCACGTCTTCGCCGGCGCGCCCGAAAATTGCGTGCAACAATTTCTCTTCGGGAGTCAATTCCGTCTTGGATTTTGGAGAGACTTTACCCACCAGAATGTCGCCAGGACGAACGTATGTACCGATCTGAACGACTCCGTTTTCATCGAGATTGCGAAGTGCTTTTTCGCTGACATTTGGAATATCGCGAGTGAACTCTTCGCGGCCCAATTTTGTTTCGCGAATCTCGACGTCAAACTCCTCAATATGAATCGAAGTATAAACGTCGTTTTTGACCAGCTCTTCGCTGATGATAATCGCGTCTTCGAAATTGTAGCCATCGAATGACATGAACCCGACCAGCACGTTGCGACCCAGCGAAAGAATACCTCGATGGGTTGCCGCACCATCGGCAATCACCTGGCCCTTGGTGACTTGATCGCCCAAGTTGACCAGCGGACGCTGGTTGTTGCAGGTTCGTTCGTTGAGTCCCACGTATTTTTTCAAATGGTAGCGGTCACTGCCGATTTCGACTCGAGTCGAATCCACATAACTGACTTTGCCCGCGCGGCGTGCACGAACTACCATGCTGGAGTTTTCTGCGACCGCTGTCTCCATTCCTGTGCCGACGATCGGCGGATCGGTAATCAACAACGGAACAGCTTGCCGCTGCATGTTGGATCCCATTAACGCGCGGTTCGCGTCATCGTGCTCTAGAAACGGAATCAGGCCCGCGGAAACACCCACCATTTGACAAGGTGCGATATCGATATAATCGACTTCGTCGGGTGTCACCAATTCAAAGTCAGCTCGATAACGAGCAATGATGTTTCCACCCAGTGCTTTGTCGCCAACAATTTTTCCATCGTCGACGCTAGTATCCGCCGGAGCGACATAGGCCTCTGTTTCTTCGTCCGCGCGAAGCCAGACGACGTCCTCGGAGACTTTTCCTTTTTTGACCTCGAAATACGGCGTTACCAGAAAACCGTAGTCGTCCACACTGGCATAAATCGCCAAGCTCGAAATCAGACCGATATTGGTACCCTCAGGAGTTTCGATCGGGCAGATTCGGCCATAGTGGGAAATGTGAACATCGCGAACCTCGAAACCTGCGCGCTTTCGATTGAGACCGCCTGGACCGAGCGCAGAAAGTCGTCGTTCGTGTGTCAGTTGTGACAGCGGATTCGTTTGGTCAACAACCTGTGATAATTCACCGCGACCAAAAAAGTACTCAATGGCTGCCGAAATACTTTTGGGATTGATCAAACTGCGCGGCGTCATGTCCTCTTGATCTTTGAGGCTCATGCGCTCTTGAACCGTTCGTCGCAATTTCAAGAAACCTTTGCGAAGCTCGTCGCTGGCGAGTTCGTCAATGGTTCGCAACCGGCGATTGCCGAGGTGGTCGATATCGTCGTAATAAGCGCCTTCCTCGCGTGTGAACAATTCCAACAGATATTGCATACTGGCAAGAATATCGTCGGGCCGCAGGGTCATTTCTTTTTCACTGACGCCGAGCTCCAATTTACGATTAATTCGGAATCGACCGACACGTCCTAATCGATAACGATTGTCGTCGTAGAATTTCTCGTTAAACAGCGTTCGTGCGCGTTCCAGTTGCGGTGGGTTGCCGGGTCGCAAACGCTGGTAGATTCGCAACAACGCTTCTTCGTGGCTGGAGGTATTGTCGTCTGCCAACGAATTGAAAACGATATTTGTTTTCGGGGCTGCCATCACCTCGCACGCTTTGACCCCGCAGGTACAAATGATTTCGGCGTGATCTTTGGTAATTTTCTGGCCTGCATCAATGATGATTTCGCCAGCGCGTTCGTGTTTCGCCGGATAGGTAATGTCGTCGACCGCAATTTTACCTTCGAGTTTCGAGGCACTGCGTTTATCGACAACTTTGACTTTGATCGCATCGTAAAACGCCCGCAAAATGTCGGCATCTTCGCTGAATTTCGGATCCATCGCCCGCAGCAGCGTCATGGCCGAAAATTTACCGCTTTGGTCGATACGAACCTGGAAAACGTCTTTTTTCGTGATGTTGATTTCTATCCAGCTTCCGCGCTCGGGGATGACTCGACAGCTGGGCAGCTTTCGGTCAGTAGTGGTGTCCGTTTCCTCGACAAAGTCGATACCGGGGCTGCGGTGCAACTGGCTGACAACCACACGTTCGGCGCCATTAATAATGAATTCACCACCGCCAAGCATGATGGGAATATCACCCAGGAACACTTCTTCCTCAATCGGCTCCTCTTTGTTCAGACGGAGCCAGACGCGAAACGGTTGCCCGTAGGTCAATCGAAGTTGTCGACACTCTTCAGGGGTATAACGCGGTTTGCCAAGTTCATAACGGATGTATTCCAGCGTGAGCTGTTTGTCATAACTTTCGATTGGAAAGATTTCCGCGAGAACACCTTCGATCCCTTGATTTTTGCGCTTTTCATGCAGCAAATCGCGCTGCAAAAAAGCCTCGTAGCTTTTCGTTTGAATTTCGGTCAGGTTTGTTGGAAGTTCATATTGTCTTCCGGTGCCAAAATTACGAACTTCTGCTGGATCTAAACGTCGCTGTGAGCTGGTCGCCATAATGTGCGGATACTCCGGCTAAGAATGTTTAATCGACTGAAACGAAAAAAGCGAAATCCGACAAAGCGGAACTAGTGAACATGCAAGCAAAAAACTTACGACCGACCAACCAAGGAATTGCAGCGTTGGGAAAACACAACAACATTGTTGATTGCTTTGTAAGCGCGCAATCCTTGCGTACGGATTCAAAACAGCAATTTTGCGTAAGATTTGTACTTGCCACGCGGGTCAAATAATTACAGGCCTGTTTTCAACATGCAAATCAGACAGTCGCAGATCCGGCTACGACTGCCTGATTGCCCGGATCAATTTATGCAATCGAAAACTATTTAAGCTCGATCGAACCGCCAGCGGCTTCGACGTCTGCTTTAATTTTATCGGCGTCTTCTTTGGCAACCGCTTCCTTGAGCGTTGCTGGACATCCTTCGACCATTTTCTTGGCGTCCATCAAAGATGCACCAGTGATGTTTTTGACAACTTTGACGACGTCCAATTTTTTGTCACCAAAACCTGTCAAAACAACATCGAATTCGGTTTTTTCTTCGGCTGCAGCACCGGCGTCGCCGCCTGCACCTGCAGCAACCATCACTGCGCCACCAGAGGCGGGTTCAATATTGTATTCAGCTTTCAAATAATCGCTGACTGCCTTTGCTTCCTTCAATGTCAATTCAGCGATTTGATCACCAAGTTTTTTTGCTTCCTCAGAAAATTCCAAAACGGCTTCTTCAGACATGACAACACGACCTTTCTAAAATTCGTAACCCTGATTGTATGCGGGTGAACAATTCAGGGAAATGGTTAACTTTTTTGCAAATGATTTCGATTCACTACGCTGCCAGCCTCCCCGCTGTCGGCCTGCAACGGCGATTATTTTGTTATTCTTCCTTGGATTTTTGCTCGACTTGACTTGCTAGCTGGCCACCTGGTCCGGTGAGCTGCGATTGCAAGGTCGTCCACGCGGATGTCATTTGGCCCGACAGGATGCTGAGTTGCTCCATACGATTTGGCCATTTACTGATTTCCTGGACTTTTTCAGGCGATAGTTTTTCGCCATCCATGACTCCGCCGCGGGCCTTGAAAACCTCGAATTCTTCGCTCTTGTCGAGATCGACGACTTCTTTGACCAGCGAAACAAAATCCTCAGCTCCCCAAACGACACAAGCCGTGCCGTCGAGATCTTCGAATGCGGGAGCCAGCGAAGTTCCCTCGGTGGCGCGACGAGCAAGGCTGTTTTTCACAACCAGCAACTGAATGTTTTTTTCGCGAAGCTGCTTGCGGAGTTTCACGGTCGAGTTTGCATCCAGCCCGATCACGTCTGCGACCAAACAATCCGCCACGCCATCCAAACGCGACTTGAATGTATTGGTGACTAGTTCTTTGACTTTTTTACTCATGGTTCTACCAAATCGGTGTTTTGCGTCCCCAACTGAACAACGAAAGACATCGTGTCAAACGTTGGGTTCAACAGTATTGGTGAAAAATTATGCGGCGATCCTGATACCAGGGCTCATCGTTGCGGCGATCGCCACTCCTTTGACATAAGTTCCCTTGATGGCTGCGGGCTTCAAGGAATCAATGAATTCCATAAACGCTTCGATATTTTCTTGTAATTTGTTGGCATCAAAGCTGAGTTTTCCAACAATCGCGTGGACATTTCCACCTTTGTCATTTCGAAACTCAACCTTACCCGCCTTGTACTCTTGAACGGTCTTGGCGACTTCAGTGGTGACCGTTCCAGCACGAGGCGACGGCATCAATCCACGAGGTCCGAGGACTCGACCCAGCGGGCCGACCATTCCCATCATGTCGGGGGTCGCGATACAAACATCAAATTCCAACCAGCCGTCTTTGATTTTTTTCGCCAAATCGTCCTGACCGACTTCGTCAGCACCTGCTTCTTTGGCGGCTTCGGCCAAATCCCCTTTGGCGAATACGACCACTCGTTGTGTCTTGCCGATTCCATGGGGCAGTACGAGGCTGCCGCGCACGACTTGGTCGGCTTGTTTGTCATCGACGCCCAGTCGCATGTGGATTTCAACCGATTGATCAAATTTCGTATCGCCAAACGATTTGAGAATCTCCACGGCTTTTGTCAAATCCACTGGCTCGGCAGGCACTTTGTCGGCGTGCGCTCGATATCGTTTTGAATTTTTAGGCATTATGTTCACCTCGATCTATTCGATCGTGTTTTATTGATTCAATGAAATTTTGACGGGTTATCCTTCAACTTCGATGCCCATACTACGGGCCGTTCCTTCGATCATGCGGCAAGCATTTTCGACGTCGCTCGCATTGAGATCCGCCATTTTTTTGTTCACGATTTCTTCGATTTGTGCTCGAGTCACTTTGGCAACTTTGTCGCGGTTGGGCACACCTGACCCTTTGGCAATACCGGCCGCCTGTTTGAGCAGCGAGGCTGCTGGCGGGCTTTTGGTGACGAAATCGAATGTACGATCGTTATAAACGGTGACGATGACCGGAATGGGCGTGCCATTATATTCTTTGGTGCGGTCATTAAACTGCTGCACAAATTGCCCCAGATTAATGCCGAATTTACCCAGCGATGTACCGACCGGAGGCGCTGGAGTCGCTTGTCCGCCAGGAACCTGAAACTTCGCTTCACCTTGTATTTGTTTTGCCATGACTCAATTTCAATCTATTTAGTTCTGCTTGCTTCAAATGTTTAAACGTCTTCGACCTGCCAATGGTCCAGTTCGACAGGATTGGGACGACCAAAGATATTGATCATCACGGTGACACGACCATTTCTCTCGTCGACATTCGAAACTTCGCCTTCGTAATTCTGGAAATAACCTTCTTTGACGCGAACACGATCGCCAACTTTGAAACGAATCGAAGTCTTCAATGGTTCAGCGACATCGTCACCTGTCGGCACTTCGGGTCGGGATGCGGCGACAATGCGATCGATTTCCTCTTTGCTCAATGGAACAGGTTTGCCGGCGGCACCTGTAAAATCCCCGATCCCCGGGGTATCCCGCACGAGAAACCAGGTATCATCGTTGATCGCCATGCGAACCACGACATATCCTGGATACAGCTTGCGTTTGACAACACGCTGCTTGCCGGATTTTGTAAATTCGCGAACATCCTCAGTGGGAACCAGGATGTCGCCAAAGTATTTTTCTTTGCCCTCGATTTTCACGCGGCGTTGCAAGGCATCGCAGATTGAGTTTTCACGGTTCACCTGAACTTTCAGGATGTACCACTTCATCTCAATCTCGCCACCGCCCGATTTGGCTGCTACGTCTTCACCGTCGTCCTCGAGCATCTCTTCGACAGGTCGAGCATCCTCGTCCTCATCATCGTCAAAGAAATCTTCGTCGGTCGCCAAGTCCTCGTCGCGAATCTCAGAATCGCTGTCGATTTTCTCCCCACCGTTTTCATCGGTGGATGCTTCATCGACGGGCGTCTCGGCTACTGGTGCTTCAACTGCGGGCGCATCGTCGGTTGTATCGGCTGGAACCGAATCGGATTGCGCAACGGAAGCGGCGCTTTGCTCGACACCTTCGACCGTTTCATCTGTTTTGTTTTCGTTGGTCATTGAAAACTACCAATCCACTAGCTTGCCCGAATACCAATCAGCTTGAACACCCAAGTCCAGATGACGTCAAAAACCCAGAGCAGCGCTGCCATTGCGAAAATCACAAAGATGACAACCAGCGACGCGCGCCAGAGTTCTTTGCGCGTTGGCCACGAGACTTTCTTCATCTCGGCTTCGACGGCGATCATAAAGTCGGCATATCGGGGAACATTCACAATCCGATAAGCGACCCAGAGGCCGACCATTCCGAGCACCAAGAACACCGCGTACGAGATTTCTCGGAATCCAATATTGCGCCCGATATCGCGAACCCAACCGGCCCACCCCAATTCATAAGCTGCCAGCAATGTAACGACGGCAATTGAGACAGCCGTTACCTGACGAACAATCCGCCCTTGTGTTGGCTTGTACAACCGTCCTGATAGCAAACTGCCAAGCAGCCCGACCTGGGAAGATTCACTTTGTTTTGCAGCGGTACTCATATTTCAACCTCGAATCTGGCAACATCCGTGCGGGTTTTCCAACCAACGCCAATTCGTAAATCAATTCAAATTCGTTAACGAAGACGACTCAAAATACAGGGGCGGAGGGACTCGAACCCGCAACCGCTGGTTTTGGAAACCAGTGCTCTGCCAATTGAGCTACACCCCTATTTGTTCGAGCAACTGTCTTACCAATGGCGGCCAAGCCACCAGTGCATCCATTCAACAAATCACCAACGAACACAGGCAAACGCGACAATCGACGCTTGCCTTGGTTCGTCATGATGGATATTCGCCGATCCTATTCGACGATTTTTGTTACAACGCCTGAACCAACCGTTCGGCCACCTTCGCGAATCGCGAAACGGACGCCATCGTCCATCGCAATTGGCTTTTGCAGTTCAACGATAATTTTGACATTGTCGCCGGGCATGCACATTTCAGTACCTTCTTCCAGGTTCGCTGTGCCCGTTACGTCAGTTGTACGGAAGTAGAACTGAGGTCGATAACCGCTGAAAAATGGCGTATGACGGCCACCTTCGTCTTTACTCAAGCAGTAGACTTCGGCCTCAAATTTGGTGTGAGGTGTAATCGAACCTGGCTTGGCAAGCACTTGGCCGCGCTGAATCTCATCGCGTTTAACACCACGCAACAGACAACCAATGTTGTCTCCCGCACGACCTTCGTCGAGGATTTTGCGGAACATTTCAACGCCCGTGCAAGTTGTTTTGCGGGGCTCTGACTCGAGACCAATGATCTCGATCTCTTCGCCTGTTCGAACAACGCCGCGCTCGATACGTCCGGTAGCAACCGTACCACGACCTTCGATTGAGAACACGTCTTCGATCGCCATCAAGAATGGTTTTTCGTCGTCGCGCTCTGGCTCAGGAATGTGAGCATCGATCGCATCCATCAACTCAGAAATACACTTGCTGGCCTCGGGATCCGAAGGATTTTGATAAGCTGGCAAAGCACTACCGCGAACGATGGGAGCATTGTCGCCGTCAAATTCATACTTGCTGAGCAATTCTCGAACTTCCATTTCAACGAGTTCGAGCAATTCTTCATCATCAACCAGGTCGCATTTATTCAAGAAAACGACCAACGCAGGAACATCAACCTGACGAGCAAGCAGAACGTGCTCTTTGGTTTGTGGCATTGGGCCGTCAGCAGCAGACACGACCAAAATAGCACCGTCCATTTGAGCGGCACCGGTAATCATGTTTTTAATAAAGTCTGCGTGACCTGGGCAGTCGATGTGAGCATAGTGACGATTTTCCGTCTCGTACTCAACGTGCGCGACAGCGATCGTAACCGTTTTTGTTTCATCTCGAACGGTACCGCCCTTGGCGATTTCTGCATAACCTTTTGCTTCTGCCAAACCTTTTGCTGCCTGAACAGCGAGGATAGCACCTGTTGTGGTTGTTTTGCCATGGTCAATGTGACCAATCGTACCAACGTTAACGTGCGGTTTTGTCCGCTTAAATTCCTCCTTGGCCATCTCTTTCTACACCTACTTTTGTTGAACAACCAAGTAAACGAAATTTGTCGGCTACGCTGCCGAACAATTAAATTTCAAGAGCTGCTGACGAGACTTGAACTCGTGACCTCGTCCTTACCAAGGACGCGCTCTACCGACTGAGCTACAGCAGCCTGCATTACATTCTCAAGTCACCTATCGCAGCATCAATTTATGTCATGAGCGGGTGAAGGGAATCGAACCCTCACCACCAGCTTGGAAGGCTGGAGCTCTGCCATTGAGCTACACCCGCTTTTGAACTCCAAAATGTACGGCCCAGCCTTGGGCAAAATTATTTCCTGTTGGCGTAATTTGAACAGATTTTGCTCAAATTGCCTATTTCAAAAACACACCGACCTAGTGTGTTTTTCACCTTTTTCTTTCGATTAGAGGCCCGACCGTAACGACGAAATGGGGGGAGCAGGATTCGAACCTGCGAAGGCATGAGCCAACAGATTTACAGTCTGTCCCGTTTGACCGCTTCGGTATCCCCCCTAATTTCCATAAATACGAACTGTTGGTTTTGCTCGACCTGTAAAGGCAAAAAAGCCTCGAAGGGAGAGCCAGCGGAGGGGCTCGAACCCACGACCTGCGGTTTACAAAACCGCTGCTCTGCCAACTGAGCTACGCTGGCGGAAAATCGAAAACCGGTAAATATACCGAATGTCATTTGTCCCGCAATACGAAATGACTAATTTCGCATATTAAAGGTTCTCTGAATTTGATAATTTCGGACTGTCCCTCCTGAACCTTTGCAAAAGGTTCCCGATTCCCGCATTTTTCCTCAAATAGACACTCTGAAAACCTGTCAATAGCCGTTTATCCAACAGGTTCGAGCTGTAGTCGAGACGCATTTTGCCGAATCATGACCATCAGATCATTGACCACCGCCTGCGAAGTCGGGAATCTGCCAGCTCCTCGGCCAATCAATTGAGTTTGGCCAGAACCGGTATCGACGACCAGTCGATTGTCCTCCCCTTGGGCCATGGCTAGAAAATGGTCGCGTGGCAGCGTCTGGACACAAACCGATGCCTGGATTTTGCCGTCGACCACCTCCAACGTGGAAACTTGTCGCAGCACCCGCTGATCGGCCTTGGCCGCTTGCCATTTTTCCATCGCCGTTTCATCAACCGCTTCGCAACGGACATCATCGACGGCCAGGTTCAGGCCCGCCGCCCGCGCCAGAATCACCAGTTTTTCAGCCGCGTCCGTTCCATTGAGATCCAAAGACGGGTCTGCTTCGGCAAAACCCTTTCGCTGTGCTGCCAACACCGCTTCCTGGAACGAAACGTCTTGAGCCATTTTGTCGAGAACAAAATTGCAAGTTCCGTTGAGTACGCCGCGAATCGATGTGATCGGATTTTCTCGCCCCAGTTTGTTGACCGTTTCAATCATGGGAACTCCACCGCCGACCGCGCCCGAATAAAGCAACTGACAATCTCGCTGGTCGGCCAGCCGCTGTAATTCCAATCCGTGCCGTGCGATCAACGATTTGTTGGCAGTAATCACATGTGTCCCAGAATCGAGCGCGGCTCGCACGAGAGTCAAGGCTGGCTCCACACCGCCAATCAATTCGATCAACACGTCGCAGTTGTTTTGAATTACATTGACCGCATTGGTCGTAACGATGGTTTCGGGAGCGCCATTGTCGATCGCTTTTTGGATGTCGCGAACAGCAATCTGATTCAGTTTGACCGATGGAAATTTGGCTAAATGGCGAAACAAGCCCAATCCTACGGTGCCCAGCCCGAGTAGTCCGACGCGCAGAGGTTGCGGCCGAATCGATTCATCGTGGAATAAATCTTCACCAACATCGCCAACCCGTGTGGCAAATGCGGAGCGCAGACTGGTTACATCAAAGGTGACATTGTTTTCTTGTGTAAAACGAACCGCTTTATGCTGAACAATGCTCTCATCGAGCTCCAGGGCTCCTTGATAAGTAATCTGTCGATATTGTCGCGGTGAGCCGGAACGCTTGGGGTCCCATTCAAACAACCCATCCACATCTTTAATCAAACGACACTGGTCGGCCTGAAGAGCATTTGCCAGAAACAGCGCCGTTAAATCACTTCCGCCGCGACCAAGCAGGGAAATTTTGCCATCGGGATTTCTACCCAAAAATCCGGGACAGATCACAACTTCGACGCGCTGAAACGCTTCGTTAAACCGATCGGTATCGACACTTTCGATGCTGGAGTCGAGGATCGGCCCGGTTGTCAAAATGCCCAACGATGTCTCATCGTGAACTTCGTTGGTCAGTCCGACTCGATCCAACGCTAAACCCAGCAGCGCCGCGCTGGTCGATTCACCGGTTGCCGCCAGTTTTGCAACGGTGCCGGGCGACAACCGTTGTCCGTATTTGCGACTTTGCTCAAACAACTGATTGGTCGTTGTACCCAACGCTGAAACGACAGCAACGACACGATAACCCATGGCGTTCCATCGATAGATTTCGTGAATCGCCGTCGGCAACTCGTCCTCGCCACACAAGACCGAGCCGCCAAATTTCAGGACAACTAGCTTGTCGCGGTACATAACTCTGCCTTTGATTCAGGTTGTTTGATCTTGTTATTTTCGTTTTCAGAATTCTCGATGGCGTCAGCCGCATTTTCAAAGTCCGCGATGATCGCTTCGATTTCTTCGATACCGACCGACAAACGAATCAATCCAGGAGTAATACCGGCTTCGATCAATTGGTCGTGCGGGACGTCGCAATGCGTCATGGACGCGGGGTGGGTATAAAGCGTTTCAACCGTTCCGACATGCTCGCACAATCGACCGAGTTTTAGATGTGGCAAAAATTGTTGTGCCGCTTCGTATCCGCCGACAAATTCGAATGATAAAACGCCGCCGTGGCCAGACAAGTGCTGACGACAAGCCAATTCGTGCTGCGAGTGGTCTTCCAAACCGGGATAGTTGACATATTTGACGGCCGGATGTTTTTGCAAGAAACGCGCCAACTCCAAAGCGTTTTGGCTATGCTGAGCAACACGCAAAGGCATGGTTTTGATTCCTTGGCGCGTCAACCAGGCATTAAATGGCGTCTGAATCGTTCCCGTTGTTTTGCGGGTCCAGCGCAATTTTTCCAACAACGCTTCGTCGCGGGTCACAATCGCGCCACCCAAAGCTGCCGAGTGACCTTCGATATGTTTGGTGGTCGAATAAACACTGATGTCCGCACCCAATTCGAGCGGTTTTTGGTTGATGGCAGTCAAGAACGTATTGTCGACCGCTAACAATGCATCGGCGTGTCGCGCAATTTCAGCAATCGCAGAAATGTCCGTCAATTCCAATGTCGGGTTGGCGGGCGTTTCCAAAAAAATCAGCCGGGTGTTTTCCTGAACCGATTGGCGAACGGCATCGACGTCCGTTGCATCCACAAAACTGACTTCGATGCCAAAATTGGAAAACAGATCGTTCAACAGCCGAACGGTTCCTCCGTAAATTGCCGCGCCGGCAACCACGTGATCACCCGCCTGGAGTGTCGCCAAAATCAAAGCGGTTTCTGCTGCGATCCCTGTTGAAAAACAAACGGCTGGCGGCGCGCCTTCCAGTTCGCCGAGAACACGTTCCAATTCATCAACCGTCGGATTGGAACAACGCGAATAGGTGTGACCTGGTTCGGCTGGCAACGTTTGTTGCACGTAGGTTGTTGACTGAACGAGCGGTGCAACCAAGGAATCGCGTGAGCCGTTTTGTTCGGGGCTGGATAAAGCAATGGATTGCGAATATCGGGGACTTCGAAAATTAGTCATGTCGTGAAACTCCTAAGTTAAAATCACGACACCAAGTGCAGGCCAAGTTGGAAAACACACGTTTTCACATTTTTGCCGATTCGAACCAGCGTGTTCTTTCGACCGCATCATACTCAAATCATGATTTGAGCTGGCCTCGGCACCGCGGCTTGATAGAGATTTTCAAGCTCGGTTGCCGTCTGAGAAAAAGGCTTCCTCAGAACTCTTGATGCAATTTGTTAGTAATACTTTAGTCGGACTTCCGTTGGGCGGTCAAGCGAAAATTGTTTTGTAATCCACAAAAAAATCGCCATATTTGTCGAGAATTCGTCGACACGCCTGATGATGAAATCCGTTCGGGATAAGATAATTGTCCGAATTGAGCTAACTATTTTTGAGAACTAACGATGAAAAAGCTTTCTGCCTCCCTTATCGCGCCTCTAACGGCAGTGTTGTTGATATTCCCAACTTCGATGTTCGCCCAGGGAATCAAGGAATTATCCGACGAAGAAAAAAAAGCCCTTTCCGAAATCACGTCGAAAAAAGTACTGGCAACCGTCTCATTTTTAGCAAGTGACGAATTGGCTGGACGGGGAACTGGCACCAACGAATTCAAAATTGCCGCGGCGTTCGTGGCATCCCGGTTTCGCGGCGCGGGTCTCAAAGGCGGTGGCAAGGAAGGAAGTTTTTATCAATTTGCAGAAATCGATGCCTGGCAAGTTTCCAACGACAATATCACTTTGTCCGGTCCAAAAGCTCCCAAACATTTTGGGTTACTGACATCCGGTTCGAGCAGTGTGGACTACAGCGGGCCCATCGCTTCAGTCGACGAACGGCAAAAAGATCTCAAAGGGCCGGTGACGATTGTCGAAGGCCAAGATTTTCGCACGACGATGACAACCGTGAGACGATTGAGACGCAATGGAGCAACCGCTGTGCTCGTGCAAGTTGCCCAGGACAGCCAGTTGATCGCTGCCGCGAAAAATGCGGCAACGCAAATCACGATGAGAAAACCTGTCGGCATGATTCCCGTTTTGCTGATTGAGAAAACCGATTTTGCGGAATCCGATTATCAACTGAAATTGCCAGCGATCAAAAAATTGAAAAAGAAGGTTCGCAATGTCATCGGTGTCATTCCGGGCAGCGACCCTGAACTTTCAAAAGAGGCGATCATTTTCTCAGCGCATCTCGATCATCTGGGAAAACGATCGGGCCCTGGCGACCAGATTTACAATGGCGCGGACGACAACGCGACCGGAGTGACGGGTGTGATCTCATTGGCCGACGCGTACGCGGCTTTGAAAACCAAACCGAAACGCACGCTGATCTTTATGGCGTTCTGGGGTGAGGAGCGTGGACTGTTAGGCTCCTATTACTTTGCCAAAAAACCACTTTGGCCACTGGAAAAAACGGTTGCGAATATCAACCTGGAAATGATTGGCCGACCCGAGTCGGGGGCCCGCAACAAAACCTGGATGACCGGTTGGGGAGAATCCGATCTCGGTTCACTGATGGCCATTGGAGCCAAACGCACCGGCACGCTAGTTTTTGAACATCCGCGGTTTAGCGGACGGATGCTGTACGGCGCCAGTGACAATTGGCCGTTTGTCCAGAAAGGTGTTGTTGCTCACAGTTTTTCCGCCGGTTCGCTTCATCGAGATTATCACCAACCGAGTGATGAGTGGAAAAAACTGGAAATCGACCACATGACGGCAGTCATCAAAGGATTGTTTGCCGGTTCCAAGCCGTTGGCTGACGGAATCTTGACGCCCAAGAGAAAAAAGAAATAACTCGTTCACCTGCGGCAATTACAATAGCTGATTAAAGCGGCTAACATAGCTGCACTCAAGTCGCGCCCGCCCTGCGCGTCATTTGCGATTTTCTTGCGCAAATGTACTGCTCGAAATCAACCATGAACAAGCACTATCATTTTTGACGGATTCAACATGTTCAAAACCATGAGACGTATTCCATTTTGTTTCGCGATGCTTTCTGTCGCTTTGCTCTGGACCGCCAATCACAGTTGGGCCGAGCAAACCATCAAACTGATTAACAATCCCGCGCTGTCACCGAACGGAAAAAAAATAGCGTTCGATTGGAAAGGGGACATTTGGGAAGTCGATGTTCGAGGCGGTCTTGCTCGACAAATCACCACGTCGCCGTCGTCTGAGTCCAGCCCCAAATACTCGCCCGACGGAAAAACACTGGCTTTCAATTCAACACACAATGGCAGCACGCAAATTTATGCGATGCCCGTCGCTGGCGGGACGGCAACTCAGATTACGTTTCATTCCAGCGGATCGCGAATCATCGAATGGGCAGCCGATGGTAAGCACCTGTTGATTTCAGCCACGCGAGATCACTATTGGGGCCGTGGTGCCGGACGGATGTTTTTGATCGAAGCTAAACCGCGTCCGTTTGAAAAATTGGTATTTGACGCCTACGGTCGAGAAGGAACATTGTCTCCTGACGGTAAACATGTCCTGTTCACACGCGAATCCATTTCCTGGTATCGCAAAGGATATCACGGCAGCCAGGCTGGACAAATCTGGAAATACGATATCGATGGTGGAAAATTTGCTGAAGTTGAAAAACACGCCAGCGGTTGCCGAGCGCCGCTGTGGGCCGCCGATGGCAAAAGTTTCTTTTACGTTAGCCAGGAAAGTGGTTCGTTTAATCTTTGGAAAAAAGAGATTGCATCAAAAAAGAAAACTCAGTTGACGCAATTTGACGATGACGTCGTTGTTTATCCAGTCATTTCGCGAGACGGCGGCACTATCGTTTTTCGCCATTTGTTTGATCTGTATCGTTACGATGTCAAAAAAGGTGGCAAGCCACAAAAAGTTGACATCAAAATCAACGCTGATTTTGCCGCGCAAGATCAAAAGAGATCGATTTTAAGTTCAGCAACCGGCGTCGCATTTTCTAAAGACGGACTTGAGATCGCGTTTGTCGCTGGCGGAGATTTGTGGGTCATGGATACCGAGCTTCGCGAACCGATCCAAATTACCAAAACCGGTGCACTGGAAAGCAGCCCGATATTTGCCGACAACGACCAGTCCATTGTCTTCCTCAGCGATCAAGGCGGCCAAAGCGACGTCTGGAAAGCCACTCGTGGAGACACCAAAAAATTCTGGTGGCAGAACACGAAATTCAATTTGACACGGCTGACCGAAGATTCCGACAACGAGTCCGGACTGCGGATCAGCCCGCTCGGAAAACATATCAGTTTCGTTCGTGGAACGGGCGAATTGTGGGTGATGAATGTCGATGGCAGTAACAAAGTACGTTTGTTGAAATCCTGGAACGCACCGTCTTACGATTGGTCGCCCGACGACAAATGGATCGTCTATGCCCAATCCGACAACGATTTCAATCGTGATATTTACATCATGCCGATTGATAAATCGCGCAAGCCATTTAACGTCTCGATGCATCCCGACAACGACAACAGTCCTCGTTGGTCGCCTGACGGTAAAATCATTGCGTTTACCGGACGACGTTATGGCGACGAGTCGGACATTTATTTTGTTTTCCTGCAATCTCGCGAAGACGAAACTTCGTCGCGCGACCGGAAACTCAAAAAAGCACTCGACAAAATGAAGTCGCGAAAGAAAAAATCGGCTGCAAAGTCGGCTGGCAAAAAAGCTGCTCCCAAAACCGGCGGAGCTGGGAAATCAGGTTCGAGTGCCAAAACCAAAACAGCAGGTAAACAAGACGCCGGCAAAAAACCAACGACGCCCGCGAAACCCACAACAGCCAAATCCAAAGTCCCCGAAGTCAAAATCGATTTCGACGGTTTGACCGATCGCATTCGCCGAGTCAGCATTCCTGACACCAGCGAAGGCGGTTTGTTCTGGTCCGCGGATTCAAAAAAGCTCGCCTTTCGTGCTTCGATTGGCGGCAAGCGGGGGCTTTACACCATCTCGCCGCGAGAAAGTACTTCGCCAAAATTCCTAATGTCGACGACCGGGTCGAATCCGCGCTGGACAACGACGAACAGCATTTACTGGTTAGTCGCCGGTAAACCGACCGTCACAACAGCGACCGGCAAGTCAACGTCATACAGTTTTTCGGTTCGACATGAATACAGCCAATCCGAAAAATACTTGGCCGCTTTCGAATTGTGTTGGCGCGAGATGCGCGACAATTTTTACGATGGCAACATGAATAATCGGAACTGGAATGCGATTCGCCGCAAGTATGCGGACATGGCAAAAACCGCACCCGACAATGCAACCTTTTCTGTTGTCGTCAACATGATGTTAGGCGAGTTGAATGCATCTCACATGGGATTCTTCGGCGGTGGACGATTCGGCGGAGCCCGCGGTGGCAGCCGCCCTGCCTGGACCGAAACCACAGCGCATTTCGGATTGCGATTCGATCCCACATTCAAAGGCCCCGGTCTCAAGGTTCGCGACGTGGTCTACCGCAGTCCAGCCTGGCGAACCGAAAGCCGCGTGGAAGCGGGTGAAATTGTTTTGGCGATCGATGGTAAAGAAGTCGATCCGGCCATGGAATTGACTGGCGTCCTCAACGGCAATCCCAATCGCGACGTGATGCTGAAAGTCAAAAATGCCAAAGGCGAAGAACGTGATGTCAAAATCCGTCCAACCAGCTATGGCGCGATCACGGGAATGATGTACGAACATTGGGTTCGGCAGAATCAAGCCGCAGTCGAAAAAGCCTCCGGAGGCAAATTCGGTTATTTGCACATTCGCGGGATGAACATGTCCAGCTTCCGTCGATTTGAACAAGAGTTGTATAAAATCGGTCACGGCAAGGATGGAATTGTGATCGATGTACGCGACAACGGCGGTGGTTCGACGACCGACCATTTGCTGACATCATTGACGCAACCTGTTCATGCAATCACCGTTCCTCGTGGAGGCGGACCCGGTTATCCACACGATCGAAAAATCTATGCCTCTTGGAACAAACCGATTGTTGTAATGTGTAATCAAAACAGTTTTTCCAACGCCGAGATTTTTTCACACGCGATCAAGTATCTCAAACGAGGGCAATTGGTTGGCGTACCAACCGCTGGCGGAGTGATCAGTACCGGTGGCGCCGGGATCATGGACATCGGTTTCATCCGCAAACCTTTCCGCGCCTGGTATTTGAAAAAGGACGGCGAGGACATGGAACTCAACGGGGCCGTTCCGCACCACATTATTTGGCCGCATCCCGGGGATTTGCCGCGAGGCATCGACAAGCAGTTGGACAAAGCAATCAAAGTTTTGAAAGCTGACGTTGCAAAATTCCAATCGACACCGATGCCAAAATTGAAACCTGCCAGCCAGCGTCCTAAAAAATAGGACCTAATACGAGCGCGAAGCGTCAGCGAGTGGTTTTGCACGGGGCGCTTCGTGCTCATAAGATCGGGCTGCGCGATATACGCCAGGCTGAGAAAGAAAATAAAAAAACGATCGATCGTGTTGAAAGGGTAAACCACGACCGATCGTTTTGAATCTATTCGCTACTAATTTTCGATTTCAGGTAAATCGATGTTTTCTTCTTTCGCTGCTGCTCGCAGTTTGTTCAACGCGCGAGCTTCGATTTGGCGAATGCGTTCTTTGGTCACACCGAGTTCCGCGCCCACCTCTTTCAAAGTTTGCGGTTCCTGGCTGTGATCCAAACCAAATCGGCTGACCACGATTTTCTTTTCGCGATCATCCAATCGGTCGAGGATTTTGCCGACTTGCTGTTCACGACGCGCCTGAGCCGATTCGAGAAGATACCGATCGGAACGTTCGTCTTCAGTTGACAGGAACATTTCTTCGGATGTCGGTCGGAATCGATCACGTTGTTTGAACTCATGCGGAATCGTGCGAGCATAATTTTTCATGATCGCCCAACTGGCATAAGTACTGAATTTGTTTCCACGAGCGTAGTCGAATTTCTCGGCCGCTCGAATCAATGACATGTTTCCATCACTGATCAATTGGAAAAAATCTTCGTTCGGTGTGACGTGGCGTTTGGCGATCGAAACCACCAATCGCAAATTGGACTGAACAATTTTGTTTTTGACTTGGATTGCCGCGTCGTACAACTCTTGCACTTTGTCCATTTCGTTGGCACGTGCTTTGGCGGCATCAATTTTGTCGCGCAATTTCTTGGCTTTGTATTTCAAGAAATTAAACTTGCGGAACAGATAATATTCCTGTTCGCGAGTCAACAAAGGCACTTCGTACAGCGACGCCAGGTAGCGAGGCAAACCGGCCGGGGGTTTGACGCGACGCGGTGTATGTTCTGGCTCGGGCATCTCCGCTTCGACGATGCGTTTCTCAGCACCTCGGCGATGGAATTCGGGATTGTCCATGTAATCCAACGGCAATTCGAAAATCGCTTTGGCTCGCATTTCGTTGATCACTCGATAAATGGTCGTCCGCGTGCGGCAGTAGCGACGTGCGATTTCGTCAGCGGATTTACCTGACAAGAAATCGGCAAACACGCGTTCTTTCATTTCGAGATTTAAAGGACCGGTTTGATTTGGAAAAATCGCAATGTCTGGATGTTTTTCGTCAAACTGCTTGATCGTGTAGCGAATGGTCTCGACGCTACGGTCCATGTGTTTGGCGATGCGACGGGCAACTTCTGCAGGACAACCGCCCGCTCGGGCCAGGCGTCGAGCACGTTCGACAATGTCGTCTTTGTCGCGTTCGGTCAGCTGACTGAATCGTTCACTACGTTTAATTTTTTCTTTGTTCGCTTTGACAAATTGATCCACACTGGCGTGCAGGAACGCGACTCGTTTTCGGCCGCCATCAAAGATCAATTTTCGACTGACGAGCCCTTGTTGCCGCCAACGTGAAATGGTTTTGCTGGACACGTTAAACATCCGTGTCAATTCTTCGACCGTATGGACAGGTTGTCCCATTTCCTCGGCCCGCAAATTACAAGATTCCGAGAGGTCTTCGATGAAGTTATGCAAATCATTGCGCAGGTCTTTACCCGACATCGTGATTAGCGGGGTGCTTTCTGGGCGAAAAGTCGTGATGCGCCAGCAGACGTACTCGTAGCTGTACGTTTTTTCCAAATCGATTTCGCGCAGCAGAGATTCGGCTCGATCTATTTGCTCGAGCTTCTTATCGCGCGGTGTAAATCGTACTTGCTGATCACGGAGATCACGAATCGCATTTGAGAGGTATTGATTGTGCATAGTTTGAACCGATTTCTCTGTTCCGGGAGTCTTCGATGATTTAATACCGAATGTCACTGAGAGCTGTCACCAAATCTGGTTAACGACAACAAATTCAACAACATTCTTGACGAAGTCCGTTTCAAAAAAAGGTTCAACTTCCATCTCGAACCAGTGCAGCGGGTTGTCACCAACCGCTGTCATGTTTTCAGTCAGTCCACACACAGTGGACTCGCCAGTTGTACGTTTTGTTCCCTGTTTGTGTTCTAAACTCAGCCTTTCTGCTTTTTGTTTCTGTTTTCAATGGCCGTACATCTTACTAACCGCAAGATATGACGTTGTTCCTACTAAAATCTTACCGCACTGCGGCATTTCAGAACGGAAATCCTTGCTCAAGGTTCGCGCAATGGTGTCACCAAATTGTGAAAATAATACTGTTTGAACGATATTGCAGTGACAACGGGGAAAAATCACACATTGTCGCAGGCTCTGACAATTTCCTAGTTGCCAGCAAATAGTCATTTATTGCACCCCCTGAAATGGCTATTTCTCGAGAGCCCTCAATGTTTTGATAGGAAAAGGCCGATTTTGGATTAGGTGCGTTGTTCATGGGATTATTCGTCCCAAAGTGAGATTTATTTCCAGATTAAAGAACTATGAAACTCTTGAATTCTGACAAAGTTCGTGTGGCCGGTTTTGTTTGTTTATCACTGTTTTTTTTGAGTGGTACTGCATTAAACGCGGAAAACAAACGTCAAACAGCTAGAAAGTATCAAAACGTAACCGTTCGTCTCGAAGCACGCGGGACTGTCGTTTCGACACCCGAACATGATTCAGACAAACCAACCGCAAATCGAGTGCCAATGAAGATTGCGGCGGTGTTTAAATACGAAGAGTTGATCCAGTATTCAAAATCAGGCATTCGCAGTGTTCGTTTCTATGAAAACGCTTCCGCCGATATCGAACTCAACAAAAAAAAGGAAACATCCAAGCTGGCAGACGACAACCGATACATCCTCATCAATCGCGCTGCGAAAGAAGATGTTGTCGATCGTGTCGCTTTCGCCTCCATTGCCGGTCGATTAAATCAGCGCCAGTGGCAATTGATTGATGTCCCCGCCAGTTCTACTTTGGTAGGCCAGTTGATCAAAGAAGACAAACTCAAAGTCGGTAACAAATGGAAACCCGATCTCGAAACATTGGCTGATTTGGTCCTCGTTCACGAAATCGATCAATCGGACGTTGAAATCCAAGTCGACTCGATCAACAACGCCGTTGCCAAACTGACCATCAATGGCGCGGTCCAAGCGGCCGATGACGACGTCCAAGCGTCTATTCGGATCAATGGAAAGATCTTCTATAACACACGAACGCAGCGCGTGACTCGTGTTCAGTGGTCGCTGCGGCATAAAAAAGACGAAGGCCAAATCGCGCCTGGTTTTGATGTGCTGATCAAAGTTCAAGTCGACATCCAACCAACACAAGCTCCTCGAAAATTGACGACCGACAACATCGTTCGCGTGCGGGGAAATCGCAAGATCAACAGTGATTTGATTTTGGAAAACCCTTCGAAGCGCACCCAGTTGGTCCACGATCGTCGTTGGCGAAGTGTGATCAATTCGCCCGAGGCGACTATTTTGCGTTTGCTGGACAAAGGTCAAATTATTGGCCAGTGCAATGTGTTGGTGATGCCTCACCTGTCGTCGCAGGATGCACTTTCACTCAAAGGTTTTGAAGCCAGTGTCAGCAAAGCAATCACCGAAAAAGGAAAAGTGGTTTCCGCTACGCAGCGAAAAACTAAAAACGGCAACCTGATTTATTCCGTCGAGGCAGCCGGAGTTCAAGACAACGTTGAACTGACATGGATCTATCACAATGTGACTCAGCCCAACGGACAGCGGGCAATGTTAATTATTACGACGGAAACCGATCTGGCAGAAACCATTCGAGATTCGGAACTCAAAATGGTCGACTCGATCGAAATTCGCAGCATCGAGCAGGCCAACGAAATCCGCAAACGTGCCGCCCAACAAAAACCGCGCAAACTACGTTAGCATTGAATCGCATCGCGTGAGGTTAGTGTTTCCAATAGGAATGACACAGGTCGGGTGCCACTGGCCCCAGCCAGTGATTAGCACATTGTCTCAACGGTTTTTTCGTTCAATTAAATTACTTAACGACCACTATCCAGTCACATCACTGGCTGGGGCCAGTGGCACCCGTCGCTGATGTCGATTCTTCGTCGAGAGCCGTAAATGGTGTTGGGATTACGGTCTCGAAACTCTTTTTTGGGTGCCGTTGGCTTTTGCCAGCGCTTTTCGCTGCCGTTGGTTTCGGGAGGGTGAGGCTCCCGCCGAACCAAATCCTGTGAGCGGCAAGGCGCTAGTGCCGCAACCATTAATTGCTATTCCACCAGAGCGAGAATTTTCTCAATCTTCTTATCTTTCGTCTTTTCTCGCCA
>JANQLU010000061.1 GCA_028280445.1 Pirellulaceae bacterium
CTTCCCGGTTTTTGAGCAATTTTCGTTGTTGCGTCGTTGGTTTCTTAAGTTTGGGTGGTCGATTGGGTGGCACTGGCCCCAGCCAGTGGTTGCGGTTTCTTTGGCATCAAACACTGAGATCAAATTCAATTCATGACGTTTTTGTCGGTAGTTTGATATCCCCAGCACTGGCAGAGGCCAGTGGCACCCACGACGTTCGGCATCAAGAAGCTTTATGCAATCCATGAAATTTTCGTTACCAGCGCCCGAGTGGCACCCTCGCAGTTCGAGTTGTTGACAAACCGTGGCAGGGGTGGCACTCGCGATGGAGCACGTTCACCGTATATCATTGCCGCTCACAGGTCAGGCTGCTATTGGCGGCGTTGCTGTTTTGATAAGGTACAGCGTCGAGCTCGATGAAAAGTGACGCGATGAACGATCAAGTTGAAAATGAACAAACGGTAGTGAGTGAAACACCGCTGTGGCAAGCTTTGTTGCCGATTGTTGTTTTGTTGATCTTGGTTATCGGCGGATTGGTGTTGCTTCCTCGGTTTGCTCACCGAGATCCGCTGCCTTTGGAAATTATTTTTATTGCAGCAGCCGCTTATACGATTACTCAATTGTTGCTGACAGGCCACCGCTGGGAAGATATCCAGAAAACTATTGTCAAAAAACTGGCAAGTGCGCTACCGGCTTTTTTTATTCTGTTTTCTATTGGACTAATTATTGGCAGCTGGATGGTTTGCGGCACGGTGCCGATGTTGGTTTACTACGGATTGAAATGGGTGCAACCCAATTTGATCTATATCGTCGCATTCGTTTGTCCCATTTTGTTTTCGACGATGACGGGTACGTCCTGGGGTTCGGTGGGGACGATCGGTGTTGTCTTGATTGGAATCGCCGGTGCCATGGGCGCGAATTTGGGAATCGTGGCGGGGGCTGTGGTTGGCGGAGCCTATTTTGGTGACAAACTTTCTCCGCTGTCGGATACGACAAATATGGCATCGTTAGCAGCCGACGTGAAATTGTATGACCATATTTATTCCATGTTGTTTACAACGATTCCTTCGGCGCTGATTGCCGGTGCGATTTACGTGGTCTTGGGTTTCATTTTCGTACCCGAAGCAGCAACGGCCAAAGATCGCGAGCAACTGGAGCTGTTTTTGAATTCCCTCTCGAGTCGTTTTGAATTCAATTGGTTGTTGCTGTTGCCGCCCGCTGTTGTGTTGGTAGGCAGTATTTCGCGCAAGCCGATTATCCCAACGATTTTTGCGTCGATTCTGTGTGCTTGTGCGCTAGCGCTGATATACCAACCGTTTCAATGGAACGATGTGATTCAAACGCTTTACAAAGGTTTTGATGTCAACATGACAAAAAACGGGGCCGAAGCGATGGCCGAGACCAAGGTGTTGTTGAATCGTGGAGGGCTCTACGCTTTGAACGATGCCATTATCACAGCGTTCATGGTGTTTATTTATATCGGGGCACTGAGTCACATTCGCGCGATGCAGACCGTCGTCGGGAAAATGTTACATCTCGCACAGGAACGTTGGCAAGTGATTGTCGGGACATTGTCGACCACTGCTGCAACGATCGCGCTGACTTCGAATCAATTCGCAACTTGTTTTATTGTTGGAGATGCATTTAAGGCAAAATATGATGAACTGAAAATCAAACGCAACGTCCTGTCACGATCACTCGAAGATGCCGGGACCATGGTGGAAACGCTGGTTCCTTGGTCTTTGGCGACGATCTATATGGTCAGTACACTGGGGGTCAAGTTTCATCATTATGTTGGCTGGCAATTGTTGTCGATCATCAATCTCGTGGTTGCCGTGGTGTACGCGTTAACGGGATTCGCGTGTTTCGTTGAGCCAACGAAAAAGAAACAGCATGAAGAAGAAAAAAACATCGATTGAAGTAGGGCCGGTTCCCACCGGCCGTTTGTAGATTGACCGGCGGGAAGCGGCCCTACTAAAAAATCGTAATCGTTCTGAACCTGTTCTTGTGAGCGCCTTGCCGCTCACAGTGGCTTCGCCATCACCTCACCATCTACTGAAGGTGTCGCAAAAATTCCGGGTGTGCTCCATTGAACCAACCCCACTGGTCATCAATTTTGGTTGGTTTCAATGTAACTCCAGCGACCGACGCGGCTATGGCGGAAATCAGCATGGCGATGAATCCGACAAATATCGAGCCGACATAAATGGCCGACATGGTGTCGTTGATTCGGCGATCGGTCACGGATAAATAAATTCCGGCGATCGTCACGATCAAAAATACGACGAGCAACGTGTTGGCAATGGTAATGTTCCGTTTACGCTTGCTCGCATATTGTTGCGACATTGGCAATGTCACCGTCATTTGTTTCCGCATAATATAAAACAGGATTATATAAATGATGGGGCTGGCTAAAATCGTCAAGAACAGCCACGGCGGTACCCAAGTAAATTTTTTAACCAGCGTTTCCGTTGCAGCTTGCCCTGTTTTGAAACAGACTTTGGGCAGCACCGCGTTGTGAGTGACGACGAGTTGGTCGCCGTTGACACCCGCGGTTTTTTGGATTTGCTGGGCGGGAATCGGCTCGGCGAGCGTTGCGACTGGTGGGGGCGCTTGATAAGGATTGGGCTCATTCATTATTTTTCATCCAATAATGTGAAGTGTGAGACGCGTAGCATGCTCAAGATTTTAGTTGCGAATTGTCGACGTTGGGCCATCAAGTTGCAAGATACCGTTTGCGCATTTGCTGTGGCAGTTTTTCGATGGCATATCGGAGCATTGTGCGCGGCATTTGATCCGCGTACGTGTCGAGAAAATCCAACAGTACAACCTGATCAATTTTGCCAATTTCACGCAGCATCCAACCCGTGATTTTATGGATCAAATCGTGATCGTGTTTGAGGTATTTTTTGGCGATCCGTAGCGTCACCACAAAATCACCTTGCTTGATAAAATGCAACGTTGTCATCATCGCGATCCGCTGTTTCCAAAGATGGTTGGCATTTGAAAATTCTGTCAAGATTTTTCGGCTGCGGTCTTGCAAATGAGGCCCGAGGATTTTGTGTGCCGAGCTATCGACCAAATCCCAATTGTTGATGCGGTCGATTTTTTTCAGATACAGATCCACGATCGATTGCTTTTGAGCATCATCTCCGCGTTGATATTGTTCGACCATAATCAACACGGCGGTCAGACGACATTCGTGGTATTTGTCGTCGAGCAGTTTGATGATTTCAGCCTCGGGAAGATCGCGAAATTGTTTGGCGATCTTTCGTTGGTTGGGCACGATGACGCCTAAAAATTTGTCACCTTCGCCGTATTCCCCAGGGCCGGTTTTAAAGAACCGTGGAAAGAAGGCTGCTTTTTCCGGGTTGATATGTTGCTTGAGTTGCCGAACGACTTCTGATTTTTTTGACATGTTGTGTAGGCGGTTTGAGAGAGGGTACGAAGTCAGAATTGTGACATTTCTGTTGGTGAAGGTGTAGGGCCGGTTCCCACCGGCCGTTTGTGAAATTGGTCGGTGGGAACCGGCCCTACTTGCGTTTCGCGCTTTTGATTTTGTGAGCGGCAAGGCGCTAGCCGCCGGTTCGGTAGCGCTTGGTTGCGGTAGCCCATTACCGGCGGCTAGCGCCTTGCCGCTCACAGGTGGTGTTGTCCGTGGCTCGGCAGGAGCCTCGCCCTCCCGCGTATTGCCCTTCCGTATTGCCCTCCGAAACAAAAAAAGGCACACCGGTTTGCGGTGTGCCTTGGGTATTGATTTGTTCGAAAAAAACTATCGGGAGCCGACCAGTTCTTTACCTTCCTTGGCCGCTTTTCGTTCAGCAATGACTTGTTCCTGGACGCTGGCGGGAACTTTTCGGTAGCCTTTCAATTCCATGGAGAATGTGCCCTGCCCTTGCGTCATACTTCGCAAATCAGTGGCGTAACCAAACGTTTCACTCAATGGAACTTCACAGACGACAATCATCGTGCCGTCGACTTGCGCGTCTGTCGATTCAATGATTCCGCGTCGCGAAGTCACATCGCCGACGATGCCGCCTTGGAATTGTTCCGGCGACTCGATTTCGACCTTCATGACAGGTTCCAGCAAAACAGGTTTCGCTTTGGGCATGTATTGACGGAAACAATCTCGAGCACAAATTTGGAAAGCCATTTCTGACGAGTCAACATCGTGGTACGAACCGTCTTGCAAATGGACTTTCAAACCGTAAACAGGATATTCCGCCAAAACACCTTTTTGGATCGCCGTGCGGAAACCTTTTTCGACCGCTGGAATGTACTGCTTGGGAATACGTCCGCTGACGATGGATTCCTCGAAGATGAACAATTCTTCTTCGCCATCGACTGGCAGCGGTTCCATTTGACCAACGATGTGAGCGTACTGACCGGAACCACCGGATTGTTTTTTGTGCTTGTAATTGAACTCGACGGGTTTTGTTGGAGTTTCCCGGTAGCTGACTTTAGGAGCACCAACTTCGACCTCGATTTTGTATTCACGACGAATGCGTTCGACGTAAACATCTAAATGCAACTCGCCCATTCCGGCCATAATAACTTCACCGGTTTCTTCGTCTGTTGAAACCTGGAATGTCGGGTCTTCTTTGCGGAAACGCTGTAACGCTTTACCCAATTTGTCGGCGCTGGACCGCTCACGCGGGCTGACGGCGACCTTGATCACAGGTTCCGCGACGTGCATGTTTTCGAGGGTGCACAATTTGGGTTCCGACGCGTAGGTTTCACCACTGGCACAATCGATACCCATGATGGCGACAATGTCACCGGCAGACGCCGAATCGACCTCTTCACGTTTGTCACTGTGCATGCGAAGAATTCGGCTGAATCGATCTTTCTTGCCAGTACGCTGGTTGTAGTACAATTCGCCTTTGTTGATTGTGCCCTGATAGATTCGGGTGTATGTCAACTGACCGTAGGGGTCTTCGACGATTTTGAAAGCCATGCCAACAAACGGTTTCGTGGGATCGGGTGTCAGTGGGAAATCTTCGTTCGGGTTGTCGTGCTGAAGCGCTTTGACCGAAACGTCCAACGGCGATGGCAAATAACGACAAATTGCATCCAGCAGTGGCTGAACACCTTTGTTTTTGAAAGCTGTTCCCAGAAATACCGGCGTTGCATCCTGTTCGCGAACCGCGTGTAACGTGATGTCGTGAACCAACGCTTCGGGGATTTCTTCTTCGCTCAACAATTTTTCCATCAGCTCATCGCT
Source organism: Pirellulaceae bacterium (assembly GCA_028280445.1). GTDB lineage: Bacteria > Planctomycetota > Planctomycetia > Pirellulales > Pirellulaceae > JANQLU01. The sequence goes on from JANQLU010000061.1 coordinate 5,204, forward strand.
GTACATCGCCAGCGCTTCGAGCATCTCTTGCCGATATTTTTGTGCTTCTTCGAGGCGTTCCGCAGCAATGTCTTCCTCGCGGACTTCTTCACCTTTAGTGCCATCGAAATAGAGTTCTTTCATCGTGACCAAATCGATAATGCCAGCAAAATCTTCGCCAGCACCGATTGGCAACTGCATCAGGAACGCGTCCGCGCCCAATTTTTCCTTCATCTGTGCGACGACATTGTGCGGGTCGGCACCGGTACGGTCCATTTTGTTAATAAACGCCAGACGCGGAACGTGGTAACGTTTCATTTGACGATCGACCGTCAACGATTGTGCTTGAACGCCACCAACAGCACAGAGAACGAGGATCGCGCCATCGAGTACGCGGAGCGAACGTTCGACTTCGACCGTAAAGTCGACGTGGCCGGGTGTATCGATCAGGTTAATGGAATGCTCACCCCATTTGACACTGGTGGCAGCACTGGTGATGGTGATTCCGCGCTCTTTTTCCAATTCCATGTGGTCCATGGTTGCGCCATCACCGCCCCCTTTGACTTCTTCGATTTTGTGAATGCGACCGGTGTAATACAAGATGCGCTCACTCAGTGTAGTTTTTCCAGAGTCGATGTGAGCTGAGATTCCGATGTTGCGGTATTTTGCCAAATTCATTTGGACACCAATCAAGTTTTAAAAAGAGGAATTGGATGTTGAAGGTTTCGTGTTTATGTCAATTAATTAAATTGATACGCAGCTAATGTGTTGAACGGTTTACGCCCCTCGAAGCGACTCAATTTTCCTGAGGCTTCTGGGTATACAATGGCTCCGCAAAATTAGACAGTTTTGTGGAAGAAAGGATCAGGCGTCATTCCATTTCGCCAATTTTTTGCAGATCCAGAGCGCCGGTTACCAAGAAATAGTAACCACAACTTTTTTTCATCATAGTTGTTTAGCTACCGCCGGAAAGAGCAAATTGGCCCAAGTGGGAATTTTTGCCCCAAAATCATGCGCGCATTCAACAAGATGGTCATCGGGAATTAACCGTCCATTGCTTTAACATTCCTGATTTCTTGACAAAAAAGATTCAAGTTCGTGTCCCAGCGAACCCGGATTGCGAATTTTTCCAAATACGTGAATGGGAATCATGGCACCATTACGTCGAATTGAACGGACTTTTGCGTCAATTAGCCTAACACCCCAAAAATCAGGTCCATGTAAGGCAACAATCGGTCGTCAAAATCGCTTCTTTCATCGCTGAATGGTCGTAGCGGATCTCGGATGCTGTCAATGCTACGCATCAGCCGGTGGTGATGGTTATCGAAAACATCAAGAATGTTTGTAGACAGTTTCGTCGGATTCACTTCCCTCGACTAATTCGACCACAATTCGGTTGCCCTCGATCGCCAAAACACGGACCTGGTCACCGACTTCGATAAACGAGCCGTCGCTAACCACGTCGATTGAATGCACCCCGAATTTGGCCCGACCCGACGGTCGCAACACAGACTCCGCTTGGCCCCAATCTCCTACCGATACGGTTGGGTGCTGTTGAGGCGGGGATTTCGTCGATTTTTCACCGCCTTCTTGATCGTCGTCATCATCAACCGGCGCCAGAACCATCCGGCTCAGACCCGGGATGCTTCCCATTTTTTTGGCAATCACTCCGGCCACAATGATCACAATCAATGATGAACATCCGAGTACCAACAGCGAGGTGATGGTTTGATTCCACTGCTGCGGCGATTCCGGCAACACAAATCCCTGGCTGGCCATCAACACGCTGACTCCGAGCAAAATGAGTCCGGCGAACCCCGAGATCCCCCAACCCGGAATAACAAATATTTCCATCAACAGAAAAACCACACCGGCCGCGAACAAAATGACTTCCAGCCAGCCCGAAGTTCCTCCCATAAATCGGCTCCAGAAAAACAGGACGGCACAAAGCCCGGCTATTAATCCGCCCGCGCCTATGCCAGGAGCAGACAATTCAAAATACAATGCGATCAAACCGACAACGATCAGAAGTCCCGTCACAAAAGGATTCATCAGCCAGTACGCGACCGAGTCCGCTGTTCTGTAAGATTCAATTTTGACCTGCCCGGAAACGCCGAACGATTCTAAGATCTCTTCCCGCTCGGCTGCTGTTCCTTCGGCGATGCCCAATTCGTTGGCTCGAAGACCGTTGACCAGCAAAAAACGATTGAATCCCGATTCATCGATCAATTTCCACGGTCCTTCGGATTCCGGCAACGCTTGCCCTTCGATGATTGCCTTTTTGCGAAACTCCAATTCACCCTTGGCATTTTTGCGCACGTAAACGGCAACCTGTTTGTCGATCATGGCTTCGATTAAATCGGGCGAACGACCTTTGGCTTCGGCAATATCACGGGCCTGGCGGACAAATACCGAACGCGCTTTGGCGTCGGCATATCGAAATGCCATCAATGTCGGATCCAGGGCAACGACCCCGATGTCACCGACACGTCCATCTTTGGCGATGATCGTTTCGTCACAACCGAAACTGATCAAGGCGGCTCCGCTATAAGCACTTTCAGGGATAAACGCGACGGTATAAGCCCAATCGCAATCTTTTAACATTTCGGCGATTTCAATGCTTTCGAGCAAATAGCCACCGGGGCTCGTGATTTCGATGATCAGCAAATCCGCTTTTTGTTTTTTGGCCTTTTTGAATCGATTCAAGAAATAGCGGTAGAGTTTGCGATTGATTTCGCCTTTGAATTCAATCAAGACAGGATTTTCGAAACGGGTGGGGCGCGTTTGTTTCTTGCTCGGCAGCCGAGCTTGGCCATCGAGATCAGCGGGTGCAACTGCTAGCGATGTGAGCAGCAATATGACTGCAGCAAATAATTTGTGCAACATTGACATTGCCAATAAAACCTCTGTTGATTCAAATTCCAATCCGTCGGATCAAAGCCATCGGATCTTTAGCCTATTTTGGCATAAAAGGTGCGAAAGGTTCACCGTGGCTGTTTCGGAGCGTTGATGACCTCAACAATCCACCAGTGAGCAATCACCTGGTTTGCCTTAATTTTAGCAAACTTGTTGGCAACTGGAGCGAAAAAGGATTTTCGCAAACGACAAAAGCCCCGTGAATGGTTTTGAAACAATTACAAAGTCGTACCGGCCATTTTGAAAATTGGTGCGACCGCAAGCAATCCAGGGAGGGATGTGAAATGAGTCGACTCAATTTATGGAAACTTGTTTCGGGCGGATTTTTCGCCATCTTGTCAGTGGCAGCGTTTTCTCCGTTTGCCGAAGCCCAACAAGCGAGACTTTACTATTTCACTTCGGCAAATTGCCCGCCGTGCCGCCAGATGATGCCGACGATTGATCGATTGTCTAGTCAAGGATTTGCGGTATCCAAAATCGACGTCGGGGTCCAACCGAAATGGGCGAAACATTTTAATGTAACGCAAACACCAACCTGTGTGATTGTCGCAGACAATACCATCTACGGTCGCAACACGGGAATTATTTCTTTGGATCGTCTGAGACGGGCGATGGTGGAAACCGAGCGGTTGGCAAAACTGGATCGCACAAAGAAAACGAACGGTCATGTCAGAACGGTTTCTGCGCCGGCCAACAATCGTGTTCCATCGACCGCCAACCGCGCCCAGTCGACGATAGCCAAAACGTCTTACGATGCAGAAATCCCCACGGCGTCACACTCCCAGCGTTTGTCGCCAAAACAAATTGCATTTCGAGCAACCGTGCGTCTACGAGTCGAAGACCCGGAGGGCATTTCACATGGAACCGGCACGATTATCGATGTTCGCGATGGTCACGCTCTGGTATTGACTTGTGGACACATCTTTCGCGAATCGGCAGGTAAAGGTGAGATTTCAGTCGACTATGGATTTGGCGACAGCGCGCAACGTTCGCGCGGACGTTTGATTCAATGCGACTGGGATGAAAAAGACGTGGCACTGGTCACCATGTCAATTAAAAAATCAATTCAGCCTGTGCCTTTAGCGCCAGCATCATTGCAATTCCAACGTGGCGAACGTGCGTTTTCGGTTGGCTGCAGCCACGGCAAAGACCCGACGATCAAGGAATGCCAGATTAAGCGAGTTGCCATGTACGGATTGGCCAATTCCAAATCCAACGTCCGTGCCAAAAAAATCGACACCACGGTCAGGCCGGTTGATGGTCGCAGTGGTGGTGGGTTGTTTACGACCGACGGTCGTTTGATTGGTGTTTGTAACGCTGCCGCAACAGAAATCGACGAAGGGATCTACTCGGCGTTAGAAAATGTCTACTGGCAATTGAAACAAGCTCGCCTGACACATATCGGGTCCAACTCAACTAACTCTCGAAACCGGCAGGCGCAGCGGCAAACGACTCAGCAAAATGTTTGGACAATTCAGGCAAAGGCGCCTGATGGTCGGGTTTATACCGTGTCCAATCCCTCAGCCGAGTTGATGCGGAAAATTGCCTCTGAGTCTCGACGGAATATCAACTCGTCCCCTCAGCTTCAGCCGAGAGATATGCCTGTCGTGCGTCAATCGCAACTCCCAAACAGCCAATACCGTGCACAATCTCCTCGGTAGCCTGGTTTTTTCAGGTTTTGGCGAAAAATAAAATCTTTTCCTGAAAAATAAAAAAATTAGCAACTTTTTTGGCTAAGAGCTGTTTGATATCGGTACGAAAGGTTTTGTGCATTTTTGCCATACACTTCCAGGCTGATAAATTTGCCAAAAAAAATATTCGAATACAGGAGAGTTTGGGATGAAATTTAAATTGGCTGTTTTAGTCGCTGCTTTAGGCTTTGTCATCGTTGCATCAGATGCACTTGTCGCACAACGTGGGCGAGGCCGCAGTCGTTTTGGCGGTGAAGCGATGGGCCAAGTTTTCCGTGAAATCGGAAATTTGCAATTGCTGAGACAAAAAAGCGTATCGGACGATATGGACCTCAGTGAAGAGCAGTTGGAAAACCTGAAACAACTGGGCGACGATGTTCGATCCGAAATCCGCGAGCTGTTTCGTTCGATGACCGAAAAAAGCCAAGAAGAACAAATGGACGAAGTCAAAGCATTTGTCGGTGATCTCAAAGGCGAAGTTGACAAAATTCTTCTGCCCCATCAACGCAAGCGATACAAGCAAATTTCGCTGCAAAACAGCATGCGTAGCCGATTCGGCCGAACCGGCGGTGTTGTCGCTCTCTTGCAAAACAAAGCTTTGTTAGAGGATCTCGGTATCGATGATGACGAAGCGAAAGAGTTGATGGACAAAGTCAAAAAGAAAACGGAAGAAGTCAACAAAGAAGTAAATCGCAAGATTGCTAATATTCGAAAAGAAGGCCAAAAAGAAGTCATGAGCGTTCTGCCGAAAAAATTGCAAAAAGCGATCCAAGAGCAACTCGGCGACAACTTCGATTTCGATGCCATGCAGCGGGAACAACGACAACAATGGCAACGAGGCCGCGAAGGTCGCGATGGTGGACGTCGTGGTCGTGGCGGTGACGGCGGCGGTGGTCGTGGTGGAGATGGCGGCGGGCGTGGTGACGGCGACCGATAATTCGCCAAAATATTTGCGAAATCACAAAAAAACCCGGGTGCAAAATTTGTGTCCGGGTTTTTTCGTGAGCGGTAACAAGAATCAAGCGAAACAAAATGCAAACCGTCGGGTTTTATTGTGTAGACCCAAATTTGAGAATCGCATCGCAGCACTGACGCATCCCCTCCTCACCCCCAAACTGCGGTGCGATTCACATGTTTCGGTCATAACGGTTGTTCGGTCGTGTTTGAAGTGAAATCGGCCAAGCGATTGTTGAATTTGGGACCGCTGACCGTTTCGGTTTAAAATAAATTGATTCAACGATTTATTAGTTCCGTTCGGGATTCTGCTGACATTGGGGGATGTCACTCTTGGTTCATGCAGAATCGTTGCGCGCCCAAAAACAAAAAATGGTAACGGCCAAATGGAAGTCGCACAGATTCTTTTAAAACACGATTTGATCAATCAAGTGCAACTCAATCAGTTGCAGCAAGCCAATGGTGATGCATTTGATGTCGCCATCGAAATGGGATTTGTGCGCGAAGAAGATGCGCTCAAAGCAATCGGTGAAGAAGTCGGAATTGATTATGTCGATTTGAGCAATCTCGAAGTCGATTTGTCGCTGCTGGAATCGTTTCCACAAAAACTGATCTATCGACAGTCACTGTTTCCGGTGAGTCGACAAAATGGATCGATCACCGTTGCCACCCACAGACCGTTTGATCTCTACCCGTTGGACGAAGCGAGTGCAGCAACCGGCCTCAGTGTGAACCCCGTGTTGGCCGGCCGCGGTGAAATCAGCAAATTGATCAAGCAGCATTTGGGTGTCGGTGGCGAAACCGTTGGCGGACTGCTCGAAGCTAAAATCGAAGAAGATGGGATCGAACTGCTCGAAGACATTGAATCCGATGGTTCCGAGCTTTCCGAAATGGCACAGGAAGCGTCGGTGGTTCGGCTGGTCAATGAGATTTTGTTAGAGGCAATCAATTCACGAGCCAGTGACGTTCATATCGAATCACAAGAAACAGGAATTGTCATTCGCAATCGGATTGACGGAATTCTGATTCCACAACCTGTGCCACCGGAAATCAATTACTTTCAAGCAGCCATTATCAGCCGTTTGAAAATTATGGCGCGGTTGAACATTGCGGAAAAACGATTGCCGCAAGACGGTCGTATCAAATTGCGCGTTCATGGACGCGAAGTCGACGTTCGCGTTTCAGTGATTCCGATGATCCATGGCGAAGGATTGGTGATGCGGATCCTGGACAAAGGCGCCATGAAATTTGATTTGCGCAATCTCGGGATGTCGCAACATACTTATGACGTGTTCAGCAAACTGATTCGTCTGCCGCACGGCATTATTCTTGTGACGGGGCCGACGGGTTCTGGTAAAACGACGACGCTCTACAGTTCGTTGATTGAAATCAACACTCCTGAAAACAAAATCATCACAACCGAGGATCCTGTCGAGTATCAACTGGCCGGGATCAACCAAATTCAAGTCCATCCAAAAATTGGTTTGACGTTTGCGGCGTCGTTGAGAAGTATTTTGCGTCATGACCCGGATATCGTTCTCGTTGGTGAAATTCGTGACTTGGAAACCGCCGAAAATGCGATTCAAGCCTCGCTCACAGGTCACTTGGTTTTCAGTACTTTGCATACCAATGACGCAGCGGGTTCATACACTCGGATGATTGATATGGGAGTCGAGCCGTTTCTGGTCGCCAGTACGGTCGAAGCGGTGATGGCACAGCGGCTGGTGCGTCGGCTTTGTCCTCATTGCAGGGAAGCGTTTAGTCCGTCACATGACGAATTGCCTGATGATTTTCCTTTCGAATTGCTCGATGGACGTCCGCTGTATCGTCCTGTCGGTTGTCGTGAGTGTCGCAATCTCGGTTATTCTGGTCGAATGGGGATTTACGAATTGTTGGTGACAACTGACGAGATTCGCCAATTGGCGCATGATCGAGTCAGTACTTGGGAAATCAAGAAAACAGCAGTGAGTCAAGGATTGAAAACGCTCCGCGACGACGGTTGGCTGAAAGTGATCGACGGCGATACGTCGATCGACGAAGTCATCCGTTTGACGAAAAATGATCGTATCATCGATCGAAGCAAATCATAGTTTAAAGCGTTGTGTGAACGATGCCGGAATTTACTTACATAGCGAGACAATCTGACGGGACGAAAGTCGAAGGTTCGATGAGCGCCGCGACCGAACGTGACGTCATCAATTCCTTGACCGTCAAGCAATTGTTTCCGATTGAAATCTCGGGTGAGAAAAAGGGTATCGAGGTTTCGTTTGGCGCCGGTGTCGGCGGCCAGGTCATGTCGGTGTTTTACAACCAATTGTCCTCGCTACTTGGTAGCGGTGTGCCGTTGTTAAAAGCCATCGAAATTTTGCGGCAGCAATCATCCAATAAAAATTTGCAACGTGCGCTCGAAGACGTCCACTCGCGGGTCGAACAAGGTGAGACGTTGGGCGAAGCCTTCAAACGACACCCCAAAGTGTTCAGCGAAATCGCGATGAACATGGCAGTGGCCGGTGGCGAAGGCGGTTTTCTGGAAGAAGCTTTAGAGCGCGTCGCCAAATTTACGGAACAACAAACAGAATTGAGAAACCGTACCGTTGGTGCGATGGTCTACCCCGTGATCCTGTTTACGGTCGGTTCGATCGTGGTTTCCGGGCTGTTGATTTTCTTTGTGCCGAAATTCGGTGAGCTGTTTGATAGTCTTCGACAAAAAGGTCAATTGCCGGCGGCAACCGAATGGTTGTTGTCGTTCAGTACCTGGTTGCGATATTGGTGGTGGTTGATTGGTTTGGTGTTGGCCGCCATTGGAGGAACGTTGTATGTTCAATCGCAGACGGGACGCGGTCGACGCATTCGCGATATTTTTATGATTCGAATGCCGTTGTTTGGCAGCATTGTCCGCGACCTTGCGATTTCCCGATTTTGTCGTGTATTGGGAACGTTGCTGCGAAACGGTGTTCCGATTTTGCGGTCGCTGGAAATCAGTCGCGATGCAGCGGGCAATGTGATTTTGTCGGATGCTATCGAAAAAGCGTCGGAGAATATTACTTCGGGTGAATCATTGGCGGTGCCGTTGAAAAAATCCGGTCACTTTCCCAAAAACGTGACCGAAATGATTACCGTTGCCGAGGAGTCCAACACGCTCGATTCAGTATTGATCAACATCTCCGAAAACCTGGAAAAACAGACCACGCGACGGCTCGATTTATTGGTCAAATTGTTGGAGCCCGTGATGCTGATGATCATGGCGGGAATCATTTTGTTTGTCGTGATCGCACTGCTGCTACCAGTTATGAAATTGGGGACGGCGCTACAGTGATTGGAAAACGTCAAAAAAATAAGAAAAACAAAAAAATATGGAGATTGCAACAAAAACTGATGCAAAAAATCTACATTTTGCACCATTTAATGAAAACAATTTGCATAGAACCGTGGTTAAATCTTGCTAGGAAAAACTGTTCAAAATCTTGTAAGATTCTGTTGTGCGAAACAACAATTTAAAAAGCCAATCAGTAAAAATAAAAATCCACTTTAGGAGTAACAGATGAAAAGACGTCGAAATCGAAAAAGCGGTTTTACGCTGATGGAAGTTCTGTTAGTCATGGCGATTCTCGTCGTGATGGCTTCCATGGTCACACTTGCGTTTTTGACCATTCAGCGAAACGCACAATCGGATGCTGCATTTACCCAAGCGTCCTTGTTGGCCAGTGAATGCAAGCGATTCAAAATGAACACGGGCATTTTTCCACAAAAGCTCGATGACCTGATCGTCGCTCCTCAAGGAATGACGCCTCGCAAATGGAAAGGTCCTTACCTGGACTCGGACCAGATTCCAGTGGACCCATGGGGAAATCCTTATGAGTACGTCATTCCACAGAGCAACCAAGGCAATGTCGTAGAACGCGTTGTTATTATTTCTTATGGGCCGGACGGACAAAAAGGCACGGATGATGACATCAACAGTAGTGACAATAACTAGCTGAAGAAATTTAAATGTTGGGTTGCGCATGTCTCAAACAATTAAAAAAATTCCGCATCGTCGCGGATTGACGTTGTTTGAGATTTTGTTGGTCGTAGCCATTATCATATTGGTCGCTGCAGTGTCGGTCCCGACATTGCAGCGTTCTTTTTTGGGGCAAAGAGTTCAGAGTGCTGCCGAACGTGTGCGGGCGGAATGCGGCAAGGCCCGAGCAGCTGCCATTCGAACGGGCGAAGTTTACGCGTTCTACTACGCACCCGATGCAAGCCATTTTGCTGTTGCTCCGTTCAAAGACGCGGCCAAGTACGTCAATCCCGATCAAGGCATTTCTGAGGAAGCTGAACGTTTCAGCGATCTCGACCTGTCAAAAAATCTGTTGCCCCGAGAAGTCGTATTTATCGAAGGCAACGTTGTGCAGGAAACACGAACACAGTTGCAGAAAGAAATTGATGACGGCGAAGTCCGCGGAATGATCCCGATTTTGTTTTACCCCGACGGACAATGTCAAACCGCCGACATCTTTGTCGCCAATCGTGAAACGGGCGATATCAAGAAAATCAAACTGCGCGGGCTGACTGGGACCACCACCATCGTTGACGTCGAACAAGAGTAATTAATCGAGCCTATGACCACCAGCAAACGAAAACGAAATCCGTCGCATACCCGACACGGTTTGTCGTTGATCGAGGTCATTCTGGCGCTCGCGATTCTCGGCGTTGCGCTTGCGATCATTGGTGAAATTTTACGTCAAGGGTTCATCAGCGCATCCGAGGCACGTTGGCGCAGCGAAGCACAACTGTTGTGTGATTCCAAAATGGCCGAGATCGCCTCCGGCATTTTGCCTTTGGAGTCAGCTTCGATGACCTCGATCGAAAATAATCCTGATTGGGAATACGAGGTTGAAGTTTCCAATGCTGAAATCGACGGGTTGTTACGTGTTCAAGTTTCCGTACAGCAGGCGGCGGTTGATACCAATCCTTTGATATTTCGGATCACTCGGTTTATGCCCGATCCCGACTACGATCCGACGGCGCTGCAGGAGTAGAAGTATGGAATTTCGAAAAAACAATACTCGTCGTTTCCGCCGTCGCTTCGGATTGAGTTTGATGGAGTTGATTCTGGCGCTGGCGATTACTGTGTTGGTCGTTGGAGCCATTGCATCAGCCGTGCATCTGCACATGGTCGCTTTGACCAAACAACAGGACGAGATCGAACAAACTCATGTTGCCCGAAATATTTTGGCAGTGATTGCCACAGATATTCGCTCCGCTTTGCAATACAAACCGTTTGATACCGGTGACATGGTCGATATCTCGAATGCCAGCGAGGAGGAGGTCTCAGCGGCCGAAGAAACAGCCGAGGCTGCGGGCGTCGACACATCGGGTGTCGATTCGTCAGGCATTGCTGGCTCGTCGTCTGAGCCCGACGAAAACGCACCGTCGATGTCAGCCAACATCGCAGATTTGGGAAATGTACTGCCGAAACCAGGGTTCTTTGGCAACAAAAACGAAATCATGTTCGACATCAGCCGCTTGCCACGAATGGATCAATACAATCCGTACATCGTCGCCGGCGAAACGAACGTTTCGATACCCAGCGATATCAAAACAACGTCGTACTTTGTCGATTTGACCGGCAGCTTAGGCGGAGATCCGCTGACCGAGATCCCCGTTGGCGGCCTGTACCGACGACAATTGGATCACGCGGTGGCAAACTATGCCAACATCAATGGATATCGTTTGAGCAATAAATCGACAACTGAGTTGCTGGCGCCGGAAATTGTTGAGATCAGTTTTCGGTATTTTGATGGTGAAGAGTGGTTTGACCAATGGGACAGTGAAGAAGAGGGTGCGTTTCCACGTGCCGTCGAAATCTCAATCGTTGTCGATCCACGACGAAAGGAAGACCAAGGTGCCGCCAAACCTTACACAGGTTTTGACGACCAATACATGACCCGTCATGTGCACGTGGTTCATATTCCGATTGCCGAAAAACTGACGGACGCAGAATTAGAAGCCATTGAAAAACAAAAACAAGCCATTGCCGAAGCCGCCGCGGCGGCCGAAGAAGAGTCTTCGGAAGGTTCGGGTGATGGAGGCTAAACTGGTGAATACAAAAACACAAATACACAACGGCGCAGTCCTGTTAATCGTATTGATCACGATCGTGATTCTGTCGTTGGCTGCATATACATTCGCCGCATTGATGCTGACCGAAGACGAAGCCACACGCTTGAATGGTCGCCGGACACAATCTCGTTATCTGGTGGATTCGGGTGTCGAATATGTGCGTTTGTTTATGTCCAAACCGGAACAAGACATTCGTGAACTCGGCGGGCGATACGACAACGAACAAATCTTTCGCCAGATCGTTGTCAGTACGGACCCCGACGATCCAGAACTGATCGGCCGGTTTACCGTCATCGCACCTGAGTTGGACGACGAAGGAATCCCGGCCGGATTTCGGTATGGACTGGTTGATGAGTCGATACGGCTCAATTTGAATACGCTCATTCAGGCTGAAACGCTGTTGCCAGGTGCTGGCCGCAATTTTTTGCTGGCCCTTCCAGAAATGACCGAAGAAATCGCCGATTGCATTTTGGATTGGCTCGACCCTGACGATGATGTTCGCGAATTCGGTGCCGAGAGTTCTTACTATGGCTCGCTTTCACCACCTTATGCTCCTCGCCAAGGCCCAATGGCATCGATCGAAGAGCTGTTGTTGATCAAAGGTGTGACACCGGATTTGTTGTTCGGTTTGGATGCCAATCACAACGGCATCGTTGATCCTGACGAAGCGGCTTCTCCCAACGCGGGCTCGATCGAGCCGGAATTGCAATTGGGTTGGGTGAGCATGGTGACGCTGTATAGCAAGGAAGCGAATCTGAACAACTCGGATGTGCAAAAGATCAATATTAATGCCGAAGATCTCAAACAGTTGTACACTGACTTGCGAAGTGCGTTTACCGAAGAATGGGCGAATTTCATTGTCGGCTATCGACAAAACGGGCCAACGACCAAAGAGATCGACGCGGAGCAAGCGTTTGGCGAAATCGACTTTGAAAAAGAAGCGTCGTTCAACTTTCAAACTGTGCTCGATATCATTGGAGCACGATCCACGATTTCGTTTACCGATCAATTGGACAAAGTCGTCGATTCACCGGCGCAGGTCGGAGACCTGTCGGTCTTGCCCGCGATTATGAATCAGTTGACGACCGTGGCCGAAGCTTATATTCCCGGACGGATCAATATCAATCAGGCGCCCCGATCCATGCTATTGGGAATCCCGGGAATGACCGAAGAAATCGCCGACGGAATCATTTCAAATCGTACGGCGGAAGTCGAAGAATCAGACGTAATCACCGGACATCGAAACTACGAAACCTGGATTTTGCAGGAAGGTCTCTGTGACCTGCAGACGATGAAAACGATGATTCCGTTTATCACGACCGGAGGCGACGTGTATCGTGCCGAAATTGTCGGTTATTTTAGCGATGGAAAAGGATCATCGCGTTCGGAAGTTATAATTGACACCGGCACTCCGATTCCGCGAATCCTGTTTACTCGAGACAAATCACATTTGAACCGCGGTTACACGACCGAGGCATTGGGAATTGAACTAATCAAGTAGAACAACATGTCCAAACTAGTATCCATTCAATGGAGTCATGCAAAATTACGCGTTGTCGGTGCCAATCCGCATGGAAATGGTATCAAAGTCAATCGCGCATTTGAGTTTGAGATTCCTGCGGACCAAAAAGAAAAAGAGTTGGCCCACACGATTGCCAATGCGTTAAAGAAAAATGGCATTGGGCGTTGTGAAGCTGTCGTGGTTGTCGATCGTGAATGCGTCGAAATGCGGCAGTTCGATGTTCCAGCCGTTCCCAAAGAAGAACTGCCAGATCTGGTTCGTTTTCAAGCAGCGAATCAGTTTACTTCATTCAACGATAGTTGGGCGCTGGACTATGTGCCCGTCAAATTCAATCACTCTCAAGAAGCGACATCGGTTTTGGCATGTGCACTGTCACCTCAACTGATGGAACAAATTCGCGAGTGCCTCGACGTCGCGGGTATCAAAATCAAATCGATGACGGTTCGCGGTTTTTCAGCCGTCGCGTTGACCGCTGGTTCGGCATTTGATGGCAACCAATTGGTAATTCAACAAGTCGGCGACGAAGTCGATGTGGTTTCGCTGCAAGGTTCGGATCTCGTGATGATGCGAACTTTCAAATTGCCGAATCCGGATCATGAACCAATCGACAAAAAGATCAAGCAGGAATTTCAGCGGACGTTGGCGGTTTGTTCCAACCAACATCATCAAGGTGAGTTTAAACGCGCCTGTATCATTGGCAACGAATCCGACAGCAGCGACTTGGCCGACAATTTGCCAATCGAAGAATCGAAGATTGAATATTTTGATGCCGGTGCGATCGGCTCCATGAGTTCGGCTTTGTTGCAAACGATTCAACAACCTGGCGCATTCGGGCCGGCAATCGGCAGCTTGATTGGTCGAGCTAAAAAACAAAAGCCGGTCATCGACCTGATCAACCCGCGAAAACGTCCGAAAGTCGTCAAGAAAGACAATCGGCTGAAAGTATATGGCGGGATCGCCGCAGTCGTTACGCTGAGTTGCTTGGTGGGTGCCTACTGGTTTCTCAGTTCGATGGAATCGAAAATCAAAAAACTCACCAAGCAAAAAGATACGATGGTGCAGGCCAATGCCTCCTACGACCAAATCGTTGGTGAGGTCGAGGTTATCAATAAATGGAAACGTGCCGACGTTGATTGGTTGGACGTTTTGGTGAACGTCAGCGATCATCTTCCTCTGCCGGACGATGCCATCATCGATAATTTCGAAGGTGATTTGAAAACGACGTCTGAGCGAATGTTGTTGAATCTGAGTGGACGGATTTCAAGCTCGGACCTGGATACCAAAATCGAAAAAGAATTGCGTAAAAAATTCCTGGTGTCTCCGGTTCGGATGGAACCGGCTCCCAAAGACAAATTGTTTTCGCGGAAAATGCAAAAAGAATTGTCGCTCAAGTTGGACGAAGTTGAGATTGTCGAGGACGAAATCGAAGAGGCCGATGCATCTGACGAGAAGGACGACGACTCGAAAAACAAAGCGGAATGAGCTCGCAACGAATCACAAATCAATGGTAGATTGAAAAATAATAATGTTTGACAAGATGACAAAACGAGAACGAATTTTGGCAATCATCGTGGCCAGTACGGCACCGGTGATGCTGGTTTTCGCTTTTGGCTACTGGGTATTGGGCTCTTACAATCAGAAACGAACCCGGATCAGCGGCCTGGAAAGTCAGATTCGCGATCAAAAATTGAAAGCGGACGAAATCCAAAACAGTAACTACCGACGGATGTGGTACAAGGAAATCAGTTTGCCGTCCGATTTGCCGGTCAGCCGATCTGATTACAAATTTCTGTTGACCAAAATGGTCGAAAACAAATTGCAGAAAGATGGAATCATCAAACTGGGCAAAGACGCTCAGCCCGTCAAATACAAAGGACGAAGTACTGTTTTTCATAAAATGACCTACTCGGTTTCGGCCAAAGACACCACGTTGGACAAACTGGTCGATTTTCTGTTTGATTTTCGAAGTCGAAAAATTTTACATCGCATCGTCAAATTGCATATCAATCCTCACGATGTGCGAACCGGCAACGAAGAAAAACGAACCGAACGTCTGACAGTTTTTATTACTGTCGAAGCCATCGCGCTGGTTGATGCACCCGAACAACGTGATTTTTCCAAAGACGCGCGAGTATTGGCCAAAACGATCGACGAGTTCAAAGATGTAATTTGTTTTCGTGACATTTTTGGATTGCCCAACAACGCACCGAGAATCACCACGGGAACCAGCCAGAATTTCAAAGAAGATGAAACAGTTGATGTCTCGATCAAGGCGATTGACGACGACGGCGATAAATTGACTTGGGAGATGATCAGTGACGATACCGGACCGTCCGATCTGAAACTCGTCAAAAAAGGAAATTCAAATATTCGCCTGGTCGGCCCGAAACTTCCCGTCGGCACGGTTCGCCGGGTCAAAGTCAAAGTGACCGACAACGGCTGTCCTGCAAAATCGGCAATCAAAGACTTTGTCGTTCGGATTGAGAGAAAAAGCCGTCCCAAGGTAGAAGTAACCGAGGTCAAACCACCCCCACCAAAATTTCAACACGCTCGTGGGACTCGGATCACCGGGCTCACCCGGGCCCGAGATGGAACCAAACAAATTTTGGTTTATGTGGGAACTAAAGATATCTCCCACCGAGTCAAAATCGGGGAATCATTTGAATTAGACGGGTTCAAATGGACCGTTAAATCGATTGATATCGACAAAGATATCGTCGTCATCAACCGTGATGACGAAGAATTTGTATACAAAGGAAACGATCGAACCTTGTTTCGACCGCTGCCCAAGACGACTTCGAAGAAGCCCAAACCCTCGCGATTTGAGCGACCGAGAACGGCCGGAAAATCTGGCACAACACAAAATTGACAGCGATTTTTTAAAAATGCTGCTGTGACTGCAAGTAACGGCGAAACCTGGAACAACTTAATTGGTTTTTTATAGGAGAAGTGGAACGTCCGTTTCACCAATTTTGCGGAATATTCGACGGCTTCTGTTTTAGGGCGGTAGGAGCGACGAAATGTTCACCACGCGGATTGGCGAAGATCAAGTAACATTGATTAGACGTCCACTTCGTTTTTTTATGGTACTTTCGTTTTTTTGGCGAAAGAACCCGGATTAATAGCAAGACACGGAAAAGCCCGGCAAAATTACAGTAAAATAGGGAACTCGATGGGTTCCATGCCATTCCCTTCAATTTGACTGGTTTCAAAATGAATAGAAAACTGACGGCAACATTCCGAATTTCTCATCAAATCGCGGTATTTGGGCTGGCGATTTTGATTTCTGGCGGCACATTCGCCCAAGATGCCAAAAAGCCGGCAGAAAAAAAAGCTGCGAATCCGCAGGACAAAAAACAGGATCCCGCCAAAAAACCTGTCAAAAAACCCGATAACATCGAGCGGGTCAATGACGACGAAATCCGGTTCAAATTCAAAGCGGCTCCTTGGAAACAGGTTATCGATTTTTTCGTGGATGAAGGCAATTTCTATTTGCAACAACCCAACGATGTCCCCTACCCCTCTGGAACGTTTGCTTACAGCCCCGACAAAACGTACACGATTCTCGAAGGCATGGATTTGTTGAATCGCAGCCTGGCCCTCGAAGGCTACACGTTGTTGCGAAACGACAAAATCATCTACCTGATCAAAATGGAACGTCTGCGTACCGCCGAGTTTCGCGATTTCGTCGAACAGGTCACCGTCGATCAACTACAAAAACGTGGTGCCTTTGAAATCATGAAAGTCGAGTTTGATCTTGGTGAACTCGAAATAGAAAAAATCCGCGGTGATATCGAACAATACGTCAGCGATCTCCATCGCCGCGAAATCAAATGGGCCACCCAATCCAACAAAGTCGTGATTCGTGAAAACGGCGGAACGTTGCGAAAAATTGCCTCGCTGATCAAGTTGGCCAAATTGCGTGCCGAACAACTGACCGGCGATGTCAAAATTATCAAGTTGAAAAATTCGGCCGTCGAAGATGTTTTGCCAATCGTCAAAGGTCTCGAGCGTCTCGATGATTCCTTGCGAACGCCAAATGGTGATTTGGTCATTGTTGCCGATTCGTTTGCTCGCAAGTTTTACGTGCGAGGAAAGAAAAGCCGCGTCGCAGGTTTTATCAAAACCGTCGAGGCAATTGATAAAGACGGAGAAACAAAAGATGGCGGCACTGAGGAATCGTACTTCAAAAAATATCGAGCTGGTGATCCGCCTTCGGCATTCAAAGTGATTGTGACCATGTTGCAAAACGAGGGCCGCACGTCAGGTGTTGCCATCGACCTGCTCGAAGATCAAGGTGTGATCATGGTTAGCGCTCCAAAATCGACTCACGACTTCATTGACAAAGTGCTCAAAGAATTCGCTTCACCGAATGTCAAATTCGAGATGATCGACTTGAACTATCTGACACCGTCGGCCATGGTTTCCGACTTGCGGGAATTTTTCCCCGAGCCCGAAGAAGCTACTGCGGAACCTGGATTGGTGTTTGTTGAAGATTCAGTCAATGACCGCATCATGATTCGTGGAAAGGCAGTCGAGGTCGATCAAGTGGTCGCCATGATCAAACGATTGGACCAACCGACACGACGTCGATCTTCCGCACGGACTGGCAGAATTCTCCTGCCATTAAAAGGTCGTAAGGCGGACGAAGCGATGAAAGTGCTCGAAGATATCTTTGAGACTACTGGGCATAAAAACAAAATTCAGTTGATCTATCCCGAAGATCGCAAAGCGTTGTCGGGAAACAGATTCCTGCCTCCGGTGCAAAAAAACGACAACGGGAATCCACCGCAACAAAAAGAGGGTCCACCACAAAAAGATGGACCTCCACAAAAAGACGGACCACCACAGAAAAAAGACCCCCCACAAAACAACGACAACAAATCAGGAGGGCAGACTGATACGTCAAAAAAGTCCGCGAGCATTCCTGACAACGACAAAACGATGTTTGTCTCGATGATTCAGGAAGACACCCAGGAAGACGAAACGAAACCTCGAATGCAGGAAAAAAAGGAAGAGGTTCAAGAGAAAAAGTCAGTTCCCGGTGCTCCGATCACAGTTAAACAAACACCTATCGGATTGTTGATTAAATCGGACGATCTCGATGCTGTTGAGGCACTCGAAAGTGCATTGCTCGATTATTTTGACTTGGACGCCGAAGGCGAGCCTGAAGTTAAATTCTTTTTGCTCAAACACCGTGACCCGCAAAAAGCACTTGCTCAATTGGAAAATCTGATTCTTGGCCCCCAAGCTCAAGGCGGCGGTGGTGGTGGAAATCCAATGGCCGGTGCGATCGGAAACGTTGCGAGAAACGCCATGGGTTTCAATCCGCTGGACATGCTCGGCGGAGGTGACGAAGGTGGTGAAGGAATCTTGACCATGGACGGTGATGTCGTATTGCACGCCGACACGCGGCTCAAAGGTCTTTGGGTCAAAGCGTTACCGTCGGACATCGCGGAAATCACCGATGTGATTGATTTGATCGACCGAGAACAACCCTATCACGTCGTCAATCCGCTTGGTGAAACACGACGTATCATGGTGCAAAATCGACCGCCTTCGGAAATCGAACCGATGATCCGTGCCAATTTTGGAGTACTGTTCGAACCTGCCGGTGGTCAGCAAGCGACCAATAATCCTCAAGCCCAAGCGGCTCGTGCCCAGCAACAAATGCTTCGCCAATTGCAACAATTGACCGGAGGAGGTAATCGTCGTCGTGGTGGAAACCAAAACCAACTCGAAGACGAAACCCCCAAAGCGACGATGACCATCGACGAAAAAGGGAAAGCGATTCTGGTCACCGGACCTGACTACATCGCCGATATCGTTGATAAATTTGTTGCGCTGGTTGATACGAAACAAGTCGAGCCACAACAGTACTTTGCCGAAATCCGACTGAACGGCAAAGTGGACGCTAATTTGATCGGCCAAAGCCTGAAAGGCATGCTGGGCGACAAAGTTGTGTTGAACGGACAGGAAAACGCGCAAGGCGGTGCGATCCCTGGCCAACCCGGAACCACTCGTCCGGGAACAACCGGCGGCACACGATCCGCTCAATCTCAACAACAGCAGGCGGCTCGACAGGCATTTGAACAAGCGATGCGTCAACGAGCGCTGCAGCAAATGTTTAATCGAGGCGGAAATCGTGGAACCGGAGGCAGCACGCGGGGTGGCAGTACACGTGGTAATACTCGCGGCGGCAGTACACGAGGCCGAGGCGGCCGACGCTAGCAGAATTTGCGATCTCTATTTCGAATTTCTCAACAAACCCTTCAGAAAATTTTGAAGGGTTTGTTTTTTGTTAACACCTCGATTCATCCCGACGCTGCAGAAATTTGTTTTCATCAGCCACGAAAAAACTGCCTTATCGCCACCGCTTAACAAACCAATGCATGATGATTTACAGAATCCGTTGACTTGCCTCAATCAGACGACTCGGAAAAGTCGAAATTATTATTGCGATCGTCGCGAACGATGACTCTCGCCCAGAGTCGCGATTCCTTTCTATCGTTTTTTATTCAAGTTAGGTCGACGCAGCCATGCGTGTGGTTCTGTGGGATACATTTCGGAACAACGGTACGAATCCGTACGTCGCTCCGCGCCAACAAAATAACAAGTCTCCGCAAAGAATGTTGATCAACTGGATGAGCGGAGCGTTGGGGTTGCCGTCAAAACAAAAAATGACCAGAAAACCTTGTTCGACGATGTTTCCCGTCCTGGGAGAACAATTGAAATCGTTGGGCAACGGTAAATCGAAATCCAATATGGTTCCAACCCAGGTGGATTACTGTCTCGACAATGCCCCGCCCGCCGATGCCTATTTTTTTATTCCTCGACTGGAAAATCTCTCCGTCACGTTAGGGATGATCGCCGATTTGCGACGGGCGCGGCAGACCACGCCACTGGTCATTGCTGGACCGTTGAGTCCGTATTTGAAAACGTTTGCCCAACGGGTCGACGCGACCATCCACGATGGCCGCGCGTCAACGATCGAAACGGATTGGAACACGATCGTTGAAAAACTTGATCGGCAGCAACGATCATGCGCTTTCAAAAACGAAAAATCACAACTGCCGCGCAAATGCGGCTCTGAGTTGGTCGCTCAACACCATCGATGTGAACGGCGTTTTAGCAAATTTCCCACCGTTGGAATCCGTTTTGAAAATCGATTGCAAAACCGAATCCATGATGTTTTCAAACAAACCGAGATGGCATTGGAGCTCGGTGCGCGTTCAGTCATCTACGAAGAGCCTGCATTGTGCGAGCAGCGAGATACGGTCAAGGAACTGATTAAGCTCATTTCAAACCACCGAAAAAACATTCAGTTTTCTCTGGCGGTCGATGAATCGACATTGCGTAACATCGATTTCAGACGATTGAATTTACTGGGGTTGACCACGATTGATTTGGTTTTGACCGTGCATCATTCTGAAAAATCCAGAATGTTGCAACGTCTGGGACGCCAGCTAGAAAAACAACTCGTCGTGATTGGTAAATCGTTGGACGTCAACGTCAATCTCATCCTGCGAATTGACGCGGATTGCGCGATGGAAAAAATTCGTTCGGCGTTTAAACTGGCCGCCAACATCAACCCGGATTCTGCCACAGTTCAAGCGATTCCGCTGCCGGGTATTCAAAGCCGAATTGTCGACATCGCGTCAGCCAAGGCATTTGAAAATCACGCCGCGCCAAAAACGTTCGATGTTAGTCATATCGACAGGAACTGTCGAATCTTTCGTCAGTTGACCAAATCAGCAGTCGATCGAGCTGCATAAAAATTACCCACGCTCTCCCAATCTTCCAACTCGATCACGGCCCGCCAACAAATATAATCTCGAGCCTTTGTCGAATCATTCTGGGCAGGATAAAATAGAGTGATTCGATGTTACTCTCATGGGACAAAAACGTATGTTGGCTCCAAATCAAGTTCTCGACAAATATTATTTGGATGCGCGGTGTATGCTGATCGAAGTCGCGGCGATTCTCGATCGCTACGAACGCGCAAAAAATTCAACTCCGGAAAACGGGCACGCAGCTTTGCCCGAAGATCCGCGAATCGACCAACTTTATCAAACTCTGAAATTGTTGAGCGAATCGTCAAACACTGATGACCGCAGTGAGCAAGTTTTAAACCTGTTTTCCGACCTCGATTAATCCATCACGCTTCGTCAAAAGAAATTATCATGCAAATCATTCAGCCACATTATCACGCAATTGCCAGGACAGCGCAGGATTACGAACGAATGGCAATGAGCGGCGTCGTTGCCGTTGCCGAACCCGCTTTTTGGGCAGGATTCACGCGCAACTATCCCGAGACGTTTGTCGACTACTTTCGACAGATCAGCGAATTCGAGCCCACACGGGCCGCGGAATATGGAATCAAACACTACTGCTGGGTCGCGGTGAATCCCAAAGAAGCGGAAAACCCGAAACTCAGTCACCAGGTTTTGGAACACATGCCAGGGTTTTTTGAAAAACCAACCGTGCTCGGCATCGGTGAAATTGGATTTCACAAAACGACACCCGAAGAAGAAGAGATTTTTGAAGCTCAAGTCGATATGGCGATCAAATACGATCAATTGATCCTGATTCACACGCCGCACCTGGCCGACAAAGTTCGAGGGACGCGGCGTACACTCGATGTGCTCAAAAACATGAATGTCGATCCAGAACGCGTTTGGATCGATCACGTCGAAGAGCACACTATTCGTGAACCGCTCGATCAAGGTTACTGGGTCGGCTTTACAATCTATCCCATCACCAAATGTTCGCCGCGCCGCGCTGTCGACATGTTGGAAATGTATGGTCGTGAACGAATTCTGGTCAACTCATCAGCGGATTGGGGACCAAGCGACCCGTTTACTTTGCAAGAATGCATTATGGATTTTCGTGGTCGCGGGCACTCGTTGCAGGAAGCGATCGAAATCTTTCACAACAACCCATGTCGGTTCCTGGGACAAAATCCAAAATTCGACATCCAACCCGTTCGAGTCGAATCCTACTCCGAAGAAGTGCAGCCCGTCGCCTGATGGTCTGGCAATGGTTTGAAAATCACACGCGTAGGGCCGGTTCCCACCGGCCAATCCACCTGATACAAGCACGAAGCGCCAGCGAGTGATTTGACCGTGCGGCGATGCCTGAACAGACTATTCAGGCAATGCCGACCGCGCAAAACTTCTCACTTGCGCTTCGTGCTCGTAAGATTCAATGCAATTTCCTAAGTGAGGCCGGTTGTTGGAATGGCCGGTGGGAACCGGCCCTACTACAAACCCCGCAACCACATCGTGGATGTTTGTTGGTAAATTCTTGAAACTGAAAAAAATTCAGATATAACGACAGTGGCGACGTTGAAAAAAAACGGCGACATCATTCCCCTCAAGAAATCTCATCTTCCTGATGACACTCAAATAAGTTTTGGCTGGGTGTCGCGCAAAACACGAACATTCGTAACAGGAATGTTCGACCGCCCCCTTCGAATTCCGTTCTGGAGCTTTTTATGAAATTCAAGCTTGTCTTTTGTTCAGCGATACTTTTCTTGGCATGTTCGTTGGATGGAGAAACCATCACGCAGTTGTGTGCCCAAACAATCCATGGTCAACGAGTGAGGCGTATTCTGATTGCCGAACATGTTGAGGTTGTTGGTGCCGCCAAAGCTAAAGAATCAAAAGTGTTCATTGGTCCGTGTCACTTCCTTCGCGCCAACTCAACGCGCGACGATTGGAAGTCATATGTCGAAGCCTACACACCACCGCGCGATTCTCGGCCACTCTATACCCCTTTTGTTTACGAAAAATTCCCCAAGGTATTAAATTTCATTGGTCAGCTCACGACCAGCAAAAATCATCCCAAAAAAATCATCGACAAAGAACGTGTCGGTACAGCGAAGTTCTACTTTGAACCGATTCCTGATCCTTTTGACCCTTTCGACTTTCTAAGAGTTCCGGCGCCAACCGATTTATTTGATATGTCGTTTGGAAAAACCGGACCCAGTGTCATGTTTTTTCGAGATTTGACAAAGTGGTTTGCACCGTCCAAAGTTCACGACCACACGTGCTATTCTCTACAATTAAAAATTGACGGACCAAATAACGTCAGTCGCACAGATACGCTTGGAGATGCCTACAAATATTTAGCTGCGATCTATGTTGAAAAACCTGATGGTACACTTGAACGACTGGCGTCAGTCGAACCTTACGACAATGCTGTCGAATATCGTTTGTTTTTTGTCAAGATTCCGGACAAGTACGCGGTAGCCGGGAAGTTCACGATTATTGGCAAAGTATTGAGAAAGGAACATTCATTTACAGATCCCGATGACCCTGGCCATGGCTGGTCAGATTACACGCCATTTGGGCGCAACAATGGTTTTGAGCGTGAGCTTTTACAGAAGAACGGTGTGAGAAAGTCAGCCAAAACGAGCGACAATGACAAAAGTCCTGGAGTGAACAAATGATTTTCGTTAAGAAATTTTTCGTGGCAACCATTTGTCTTTTTGGGTTTGTCAATTCTACCGGCGCTCAGTGGCTAGACCACAATAAGGAATATGTTCTAAATAATGGAATCTCATTCAATGATTTTTCTTACAGTTATGTTTTGAAAAATGGAAAAGCGACTAGTGAATTTGATCTGACTACGGACCAGATCAAAAAGCTGAAAAAACTAATAAAAGAGTTTGAGGAATTCCGCGAGAAATCTTTTGAGCTGGCGTTAAAGACGCATGAACGCAAACTCATGAAACAGATCAAACCCCGCGTTTCAGCAAACGAGTTGCAATGGGAGGAAAGTTATAGGCACTACAAACGCGCCTGGAAAGTCCTTGCACCTCATCAACGTAAACGGCTAGATCAAATTCTCACTTGGAGCGGGCGTGGAAAACGAGGTTGCCAGTTTGCCGAATGGAGCAATGCGGAACTTGTGAATCACTGGGAACTGGATGACGATCAAATCCGGTCGTTGATTGAAATAACTGGGCAAGCCGAAAAGCAATACCGCCAAGGGCTCAGCAGTTTTCGACTTGCACAGACAGAGAAGATCTTTGCCGTTTTGTCAAAAAATCAAAAGAGGAAATACGTGGAGTTAATCGATCCAAATCGAAAAATCAACGAAGTTCGTACTGCCAGTTTTCCACCTTTTAATTTGCTCATGAGTGCCGATTTTAAATTGGAACGAGAAGTGAGGCTCATTGACAATCAATATCTCGACTTAGTAAAAATCGCGCACAAGTACGGACTTCGCTCCGGCGAAGTTTGCCGATCCATTGATATCAAAGAACGCAATGCTTACCGCGATATCATTCGTTTTGAAGTTTATCGAGATGAGTTTGCTACAAAGATCGAAGAATTGCTGAATCCAAAACAACGTGCTGTTGTTGAAAAGTATTACGTTCGGCAGCAACTCCAATATTACGGCCCGGCAGGAGCCATTTTTGATCCCGCCATCGCTGCTCGCTCTGGCATCTCAATGAGCAAACTGAAATCGATGAAAAAACTTCGAGCCAAATTAAGTCGCGACGAATCTCGAAAGAAATCTGAACTGATACGAGCTGGCTTCAAGTTCATTTTGCAAAAGGTTGGCAAAGATACGCGAGGAAAGATCAAAAAATATTTTGGCGATCTCCCGCAACACTAGTGTTTTCTATTCGCTTTGTATGGCCGATTCCTACCGGTCGTTTTGTTGGATTAGCCAGTAAGAACCGGCCCCACTTCAGTTTTTTTAAAAGCTGTTAATACGAAAGAGTTTAGGGAGTGCAGAGGAACATTTTTTTAGTGAAAATGTGGACGTCGAGAAAAATTAGTTCGTGAATTGCTAGGGAGCACCGAACGCGCGCTATAAATTTACATTCGGCGCGAAACCGCCGTCGTGGGAAAAATGGGATGGCGTCGGGCGATGAAGCCCGCGCTCTTTTTAACTCATCAGCCGAAAAATGTTGGCGGACGGACCAACGTTACTTGAGAAATGAGATCAGCAATTTCCTTGGAAATGTGTAACTCCCCATCGATTTGATAGTGGGGCTGCTCAGCACCGATTTGCTTGAGCTTGACGTCAAACAGGGATTGAAAAAGTTCGACGGTGGCTTCGCATCCCAAACCAAAGTCGGTTCGAAAACAGGTGACGCCCTTAGCGGCAAACCAGCGAAAGCACTTTTCGATCGCCTCCGGCGGTGGACGAAGTTTATCAAGATTGGCCGTGGCGACATCCATGTCGTCCGTTTCACCGCGTAACAGCACATCGAATGCAATCGTCGAAGTTGTCTTATTGGGCATTTGACCTTTTGGAAATTTACAGAACGGCGTTAATTGCTCTGGCGGCATCGACGAGACCGAACCCGGTCGCCAAATCGGGACCGACGGTAGCATGTTCGCCATGTGCGTTGGTTCCAACCGTAATATCGCGAGCCGTATATTTTAGCAAATTACGAATATCGTCGCCAGTTAACGAAGGGTCAGCTTGTTTGAGCAATGCACAAACGCCGGCAACCATTGGCGATGCGGCGGATGTGCCACTGAACGCGCCCCAGCCATCTTCCTTGTCCAAAACTGCTCCGCGTTGAACCGGCAGAACGATGTAATCTGCAGTTGGCGGCACTCCGCAAAGACCCGAGAAATCCGGGACCCGGCGACCAGGAAACCAAGTTGACTCGAATCCGCTCGTGTAAGTTGTTGCCGAATAATTCAGATCTTTGTCGACCACAACTCCGCCAATACTGAGCACTTCGGGCATACTTCCAGGAAAGCCGAAATGTCCGTTGCCTGCCGAAAAACAAACCACGATTCCGCGAGAAACAGCATCCAATACTGCGAGATACAACGGTTTGAGCCAATTGGGCATCGACGTGCCTGGGTGATCAACACTGTATCCCCAACTATTGGTCATGATATCAGGTCGTAGCTCGACCGCTGTCTTGAATCCCAAAGTTGGATTGAAACCCATTTTGACGCCGATGAAATTGATGCCTGGCGCTGTTGCCAGCAAGTTTGCACATTCGCCTGTGCCGTGCCCGTGATCGTCGGAAGTATGGTCGCTGGCGTCAGGTGCGGTGACGGCCAGAAAGTTATAACCCTGTTCTTTAAAAAACGGGTGATGATAGAAACCGGTGTCCGGCATCGCAACCTTGACTCCTTCACCATCGATCCCAAGTCGGTGAACTGATGAAGCTCGCAATATTTGAGCCACGTCAACCGGAACGCGCAAACGGAATTTGTCAGGCCAATGCGGCGGAATCGGTCGTTCGTTGGCAAAAAACACCGGCTCGTGTTGGATATAAGCTCGGTCGATTAGCAAGTCCAGGTTGTCGACTTTGGGCAATGACCAGGGGTCACCCTTGCCGGGTGCATACATCGCATAATCTTTCGGCAAGTTGGCCGATTTGGGCAACGTCTGTTTGGAAACTCGTGTACCAAAGAATTTCTCAAAATGACTGGTAGGACACGAAGCAGAAATGCTGAATCGGCCGACTTGTTCAACCGAAATTCCGTGTCGCTGTAATTTTCGTGAAACCTCGACACATTTGTCTGCGGCTGGTACGTAATCGGACAGGCTGCTGACACTTGGTAATGCATCGAGATCAAACGCGGACTTACCTGTATCGGGACGCACTACAACTTCGAAGACAACGTCCTTAGGCTTCTTGTCTGCAATCACTCGGCTATAACCTGCACCAACCTTGCCTCCCCCATCCGTTTTTTTCGCAGATGACCTGCGGGTCGAAGACGGCTTTTTTCTGGCCGAAACTTTTTTTTTGGTTCGTTTTTTCTTAGCCATGATGATTTCCTTGAAATAAATTCTGGTCGATGAAACAACGGGCCGAAGCCAAGGTCAAGCCATGTTGAATAGTGACGATTCGCTGGCCCAAGCGGTTGATTCGAACACTTGTTGATATGTCCCGTCATCTTCCAGCGTTGAGTCGCCATGCGTCATTACAGCGTCGTCTTGAATAAACGGCATTGACTTATCTCATTTGCTTGGCACAGACACATCATTCAATGCGAGAAGACTGCATTGTGGTTAGTTTGCACAAGTAGTTCCAGAAATTTTGGCCGTTTCTCCATCGCATTGTCATCAAAAGCAATTTGTTCCCCAACGAGGAAGTACATTCGGGGATAAATGGGGAACGCGTTAGCCGATGAAGCCGAAATAGATTTGGAGCTTGCAATTCTCGCGGGCGAAGTTTCGGAGCTTTGAAGCACATTGAGCCATTGCTAGAGAAGCAAACAACCAGACATCAGCTCTTTTGCCACTTTGAAAGTAATTCCAAATGCTAAACCGCCTCAGGTGCGCACTACGCACACAAATATCTTCTTGCCGTCACGATGCAACGATCTTTGTTGAGACCATTCCTGCCGCGCTGTCGGTTCGTTTAACTCACTTCGCCTGAATCTCAAGAGCGGAGTCGAATCAGTCGATTGGTAACTACTTGGTCGTGGTCATATCCCTTGATCACCATCGTTGCCTCGCCAACTGCGCTAGGCACAGTGAATTCGACCGGCGTGCCTGACACCACAATGCTCATAAAGTGCTTTCCGTCAAGGAAAATTTCAAGGTCACTGACTCCAAAGGTATGGCAGGTGACGTTTGTGTGTCCCCCAGTGACAGACGTCTCGACACGGAGATCATACTGATCCA
Source organism: Pirellulaceae bacterium (assembly GCA_028280445.1). Taxonomy (GTDB): domain Bacteria; phylum Planctomycetota; class Planctomycetia; order Pirellulales; family Pirellulaceae; genus JANQLU01. Next base: position 32,993 of record JANQLU010000061.1, read on the forward strand.
TCGTCGACAATTCCTCCGTTGCTCGAATGATCATGTCTTGATTGTGTTCCATGACATCCCGTAGCGTCGGCTGATATTCGATGTCTGGTCGAATCCCCAAGTCCTCCAGCAGTCGACCTTCATTCGGATCGGTTCGAATGCAGCGACGGACCGTAAGCCCAAAGTACAAATTCGGCGGGAGTTGCTTCAAGCCGTTTGAACCATTGGCCGGGTAAACATTCAGTGTGTCATTCATCCAAGGCACGTGTCGGATTTCGTGCCGTAGCTCTCCGTCCGTGACGGACCAAATCGTGCCACCAAATTGAGAATTTGGACCAGAATTCGTAGCATTACTCGTGATGGAAACGCCGTTGGCATTAAAAGCATTTCTCAGATCTTCCGAAACGATGCCGTTGTCCAAATCCGCTTTCAAAGCAATATCCAAGTGGAACGCCGGAAGGAACAACCGGAGCACATCGAAGCTCCAGTTATTCCCGCCTGCCGCAGCCATGTTCTTGTCAATGCACAATACGCGACCAATTGAATGGTCGATGAATCCTGCAGCAAACATATCTGCTGTGCTGAACGCCAGGGCATCGGTCACCAGCACGACCGGCCCGAAATAGTATTGGCCCAGCTGGTTAGCATCGGCATCAGTCCCTTGGATTGGATAACCTTGTGAAAACGCCTCGCCCGTGCGCAGCGCTTCGTCGATAGACTGCTTCCAGCGGTCAAAATGCGATGACGCCGTCATCATTCGCCGGATGGTTTGGGTCGCCCGGAATTGGAAACGAGTCGGCGTGATCGTTCTGGGCGTAAGAAGTTGCAGCAAACGTTCGCCGGCCGCGATATACCCGCCTGAATTACCTCGCATGTCAATGATCAAACCGTTTCGTGGAATATGTTCGAACGCATCGATCATATCATTGGCGATGTCATCTACATTACTGGCGCTAAAGTGGTACAAACGGATGTACGCAAACGTGCCTTCGGCGGTTGTCACCGATCCGAAAACAAAATTGTTCTTTTGCCCAATTATTACCGGGGTGCCGTCTCCCAGTGCGTCGATCTCCGTCTCCCGTTCATCAAAGGATTCGGGCATGAATTTCGCTTGTTTGACGAGCTGGTTTTGAAACAGTTCAAGGTCTCCACCAAAGCCGATGGCATTGCGACCGATGGTCGGTGCGTCTGGTACCAATCCCAGATCAAACCCCATCCATTTAAATCGCTCTTCGAATGGTTGATCTTCGACCAGGAACCTCAGATTGACCCACGATTCGATCGGCCACGCGAATCTGGAAAGAGAACGTTGCGTCAAGAATTCGAGGCTCCGGGCAATCGAAGCTGGTTCGTTGCCACCGTCAAATAGGTTCGCCGTCAGTCGGATGTGCCGGGCGATCGGCGTGCCATTCCAATGAGTAACGACGGCACCAGCTTTCAGGTATTGCATGTCCTGGTCCGGATGAATCTTGGTCACGACGTAAGATTCGTTGCCCTCGATCCAACAACGTTCAATCTGAAACGGCAAGACCGCCGAGATACCATTGACATTGCGGCCGTAGAACGCCAAGTGCCGATCCCTATTGCGGGTGATTAATTGGACAATGCTTTGGTGAAACTCCTCGTCGGTGAGTTCGGTCAGATGCGGCTCTAGGCGATCAAGCGAACGAATCGCATCATATCCAAACTGGGCCTCTTTCATTGTCCGGTGAACGTAGATTTCTGAAATAACAAACCGAATTTGCTCGATCATCCGGCGACGTTCAGCGTTCGTGTATATTGGTGTAGCCAATTCCTCCTCTTCTATCAAGGAAAAAGTTCTCGCGACGGTCACACCTTGCGGCGACGTAATCACCTTCGTTCCTTTTTCACTTGCTGACTGAAAATTGCGAATCCGCTCTTCAGAAAACGACTTTTCAACAACCTGTGTTATTTGCATATATCACCTTTTATCCGTGACTCCGTTGGTTCTCGAAACGCCCAAATGCACTGACTTTGCCTATTCGAGCTTAACTTAGGTTCCTCAAAGTTAGACAAGTCTAGCATCCGCATTTTCAGGAATTACGCGTAGGCTAAGCAGTGCCTCTTCGAGGTCAACTGCATCTTCTAGCGCGTCATTTCTTGTACTGGATTCATTGTAGTTCCGGTTTATCTCGCCCTTGTAACTATTCCTTACGTGGGTTGCGGCTTCCCGTACGTTCAAGCCTCGCGCGAGGGCCTCAATCAGGATTGAATCGCACGCTGCTATGTTGTCGGAATGTTTAACCGCGGAGGTATATCCGATAAATGCTGCGATACCCGCTCTATCTGACATTTGATCGCCAAGCCCTCCCTGAGCTCCACATTTGCAACCAAAAAGATGGATGATTTTTCCGGAGATCGAGTCTTTTACAGAGTCAATATCGAGGCATGTGAACAGTGATTCATTACGTGTACCAAATGGATCAGCAAACCGACATTTTCCTCCATGGTTTGAACCACTTAGCAGGTCAAACTCTATCTCTGAACGTTCGAGTAACCTTCTTACGCTACCTGCCTGGAACGATCGCAACATTGCACCAACCTGCAATCGTATATAGGTTGCATTGCGAGCCCGTCTCACGTCGTCGAATCCTGAAGCGTTGGTGTCTAATAGTAACATCTTCGCATTGACGAAATCTCCAGCCATGGGAGCGACTTCGTCTAATTTAGGATATGGCGATTCGATGCCGAGCTGAAGTAATTTGAGAAACCGAGACTTTGTCTCAACATGCTTGACTATCAATTGACCAATTCGGGTTTTGTTCGCTACTTCCCAAATAGCGTCTGGCTTGCTATACCCAGTTGGTTTCGGTGGCTGGAGAAGATTGAAACGAAATGTGGGATCGGCAACTATCCGTTCAATCGTCAAGTTGCGCTTTTGCCCCTCGGTCATTTCATCCGTTCCAAGCAAATCAGAATCAGGACCGAATTCACTAAGCAAAACCATTCTGTGGGGTGGCGACTTTCCGAGTCCTATAGGTACAGCAAGCTGATTTTCCGGAGGCATTTTTTCAACCCTCTACTTCGATATCCAGTTTTTGATCTCCGCCAGAACAGTCCGCGTTGTGACTTACTTGCAGGGTATAACCATCTCCGGAGTTTACATTTGAGAAAAATATAGCCCACGCAGCGCCGGCACGCATTGCAGGGTCACTAGCGTTCTTGATATATCCAGTTTTGTGTATCTTTTTGCAGTCAATAGAGAAACTTTCTGATTGGTCAGTGGTTCCAAATGCAGCAAAATCTTTACAAACCGTTGCACCTGCAAGGGGATGAATAATCTCCAAGCCCGCTTCACTTTGTTCAAGACTCAGATTCCGCGATTCCGCAATTGGCACAGTTGGCGATGCATCAGAATAAATCTGCAAGACAAATGGACCATCTCCATCGACACTTTGGAAGAACATTGCCCACCTAATTTCATCCATGTATATGGTTCTTGATGGCGCGAACTCCGTGCCTGAGTCTGTATCGGTTAGTTTTCCATACACATTGGTGTGTCCGCGCCGTAAATACCCGTACGCGACGAAATGTTCGTAAATGTCTTCCCCTGCTTTGGGATATTCGAGCAACAAGTACATAGCAAAAAACCTCTTCAAAGTTGAGTATATGACTACGATCTTTCTTGCAAATTGCACAAAATCGCGGACAAAGAAACACAAAATTCTTTGCGACTAAGTCGCGGCTAAAATATTATCGAAAAATACTTACAAATTTTTTGTTTGACGATTTTCTCGAAACTCTGAACCCTTTTGAGTTCGTATAGGGAGTGTTACCATGCGCTATTCGCCGAAAGAATGACAAACTAGGCGTGAGTCCTTATTTCAAGTGTGACAAACTAATGTTCAGCGAAAAAATCTTGTAAGGGTGAATCGTTATGAATTACCAGACAACATCACTAACCTTAATCGAATTGGCTAAGTTAGGTCGCGACAAATCATGGGAGGATTTACAATGCCTATATCTTCCATTGATTTACGATTGGCTTGTCCAAAAGAACACTGAAAGACGCCATCATCAAGAAATTGTTTTAAATGTTTTTGAGACCGTATTTATTCAATTGCCCAAATTCGATCACAACGGCCGAAAGGGCGCTTTTAGAAATTGGATTCGGCAAATAACAAATTCAGAGATAGTCAATGTCTATCGCGCGAATCAAAAACAACCAATTCCAATTCCCTACATTGAAGACACACAGACTCCGTTAACGGTTGAAGCGAACAGAAAAGAAGTGGAATTGCTTTATGCGCAAGCTGTCGAAATGCTAAGACAAGAATTCTCTCCTCGAGATGTCGAGATTTTTATGCGACTTACGGAAAACAACGAAGAAGCTAAGCAAATTGCCAAAGAGTTTGGTCTGACAACCGGAAATGTGTATAAAATCAAATCATCTATCAAAGCGCGCCTACGCGAACGCTTTGAGGGCGGGTTAGACTGAACAAGCCATCGGGATTTTTGCCGTGGAAGAATACCTGTCAAACCAGTGCCCATCTCCTGATGTGCTTCAGCTTATGCTGGCTGGAAGCCTGTGCATAGAAGAAATTGAAAGACTTGGAGACCATATTGACTCCTGTTCCAAGTGTCTTTCAACTCTCGAAAGCTTGTCGGCAACAGAGGATACGATCGAAAAGCATTTGAATGTAGACTCCAAGGCATTTAGTGTACTATTGGATTCTGGCTATCTAGAAGTAGCAAAAAATTTCAAAATGCCGGCAATTGAACAACAAACTTTCCCAGAAGCACCGTTTCAAATTCAACAATTTCGGGTTACTAGAATTGTAGGACAAGGAGGAATGGGGGTCGTATACGAAGCGACTGACGAATCACTAAACCGAACAGTTGCTATCAAAGTCTTTAAACTCGGCAGTGCAACTGGTAGTCGAACAACAGAACGTCGATTTCGACTTGAATCATTAGCATTGGCCAAGTTGGAACATGAAAATATAGTTCGTCTTTACGATTTGAAGTACTCTGATCTGGGACCTTTTTTGGTACTCGAATTCATCAATGGAGGAAGTCTTGAAAAAAACATGAAAATCTTAAATTCAACTTTTTCTCAAAAGCTGAATTTTTTTTTAAAACTGGTCGGTGCTGTTGTTTATTGTCATGAAAACAGTGTTATTCATCGCGATATCAAGCCATCGAATATCCTTGTTGCAGAAAACGACAAGCCGATGTTAACGGATTTTGGCATCGCAAAGGCGCTCGATGATTCCTGGATGAACACATACAAAAACACAACAACCGGCGTGATTATTGGAACGCCAGCCTATATGTCGCCGGAAATGGCCACGGGAGATCATAGTAGTGTTGACGAGTCAACAGACATTTATTCCCTTGGTGCTGTGTTTTATTATTTGCTGTGCGCAAGACCGCCATATGTAGGCAATAACATTGCCGAAGTTCTTGAGATAATACGAAAAGGCCACGTAGTTTCACCAAGGAAGTTCAACGCAGATATTCCATCAGGCTTTGACGCGATATGCCGCAAATGCCTCGCTAAAGACAAGAATCTACGTTATACCAGTGCCAAGCAACTTTACGAAGACCTAACGCAGCTATCTCAGGGTTCAAAACCAACTGCATTGATCTTGAACCAACGGCAACAGCGTCGACAGTTTATCGGATTGTCTGCGTTTGCTTTGATTGCCCTCGGTTCGTCCTTGTTTGGCTTGCATTATTTCGCTGACTATCCTAACCGATATCACCTGCGCGTTGCTGCGCGACTAAGACAGGGCGAGACAGTCGATTTAGATGGTTCGAAGTGGCACCGACTTGTCCTTGGCCACGACACTACCGCGTTGACTTTATTAGATGACAGCAACACTCTAGTTTTGCATTCAGACCAATCTGCGGCATGCATATTACTTGAAACGGTTCCATCTCTCAGCGTTCGTATTACCGCAGAAATACGTCATGACAAAACCGGTGATAGTGATGCTGGAGTTGGTTTTATCTTTTTTCATAACGAAAATTTGAATCGTCCAAATGTGACAATGGCATCCGGCATCATTGTTCGGTTTAACGACCTAACGCCGCTACCACCTTTTGGTAAAGACGTCATAAAGAATTTGCCACCGCCGCAAATTGTCGTGAAAGTTTATCAAAACAAGGCAACGATTATTGATGGGATTGTCGATACGTTGAGCGAAGAAAAGAGACGTACCAAAGAATTTCCAGTTGGGGTAGTCGTTGAAAACAAGATTGATTTGTTTCGCCATTTTATGTTTGAAGTGAACGAATCGGCTCTCAAGGTTTATTGGCAACATGATATGCAATCAGAAAAAAAAGAGCTTGTATTTTCGCTCAGGAATTTGGATATTCCACTGTCAGCTGAGAGTTTTGGCTTCGGAGCGTTCGTGCAAGATGGAACGGCAACGTTCAGAAACGTCAAAATCCAACAGATCGGCTCAAAGAAATAATTGCTGGCGACTGTCACTATGACAATTTTGATTTTGTTCGATGGACATCGGAGTCCTTCCAAAACGGCCGCGCAAAGCTAGCGCAAGAATGGGCGATTTTTGAACAAAATGAGAATCAAAACAACAAGGTTTTGAAATGAACTTTGATGCGCCAGATTTCGCGCTTTGATTTACAAAAAAAACCTTTAAAATAGATATTTTTGATGTGGTTTATTTCAGCGGAAATGTTGGAAAATACGAGGCTAATTCTCACTCAGCGGGCCAGTTTTGAAAAGAAAAAATAGGGGTGATTTTAATGCATTGATTTGTGATTAATTTGCCTGTGATGAGGGGTGAATTGGCTCGTTTTTTAACGAGGCCTTGTCTTTGGCTCACTCAGATTTTGCATTAAACAAAAATCGCAAGTGCGAAACGTAAGCGAAGGACCACGCTTAACTGCAGCTGTGTGTGGTTGTGGTCTTACGCTTCGCGCTTATGATTGCAGGAAGTCGTCAAGTCAACTGGAGTTACAATTCCACCTTTTGAATGCCACTGGCTCGGCCAGTGAGAAGCCAAGAGCTGGCAGCAAAGAGCCGTCAAACAGGATATTCACCAGTGGTTTTCTATTGTGCACTGGCTGATTCAGCTGTGCCAGAGGCACCCATGCTGTACCCACCGTCGTTCAATCCTGTTGGTTGTTGCGAGTGTTTTCAAACTCGTCTCGCGTGATTTTCCACAACTCCACCAACTGAGGATAATATTGCTCGGTTTGACCGACGTGTGTCATTCCGATGCGACGCATCACGGCCATCGATTTTTCATTGTCGGTTCGGCAAACGGCGAGAACCTCGTCCAGCCCGACTGTTTCGAATCCGATCCGCAGCAGTTCCCGAGCCCCTTCACTTGCCAGCCCTTGACCCCAAAACGAGCGTTCCAAATGCCAGCCAATTTCGATATCGTCTGTCAAATTCCCGTCGTTGTCCGGCAACGCTTTCAGCAACAGATTTCCCGCCAGTTTTCCAGACGGCTTGTGAAACGAAGCATAACTGCCCAATCCAGCCGGGAATTGGGAATCGCGTTCGATGACCTTGGCGAGTTTGGTTCGCATTTGCTCGATGCCTTCGATCAGCAAATTCGGTTCATTGCCATAGACTTGACGATTCCCATAAATCGCGTACGCACCCTCGGCGTCGTCCATCCGCCACGGCCGTCCAAACACGCGCTCAGTTTCAAATGTGAATTCTTCATTTATTTCAGTTTTATTTGTTACATTCATCGGTTTATTTTGGCCTTGAAGAACAACCCGTACCTATCGACCGTATCAACTGATATATTGGAAGCAGTGTTGGTTTTAGCACAAATTGAGTTGGAGTAATATCAATGAAAAAATTTGGACTGTTGGCAATGTTGGTTGCCGCATTGTTGATGGTTGGTTGTGAAAAAAAGGAAAAGAAAACCACAACTGACAACAAGGGCAATACAAACAAGGAAAATGGCGGTGGGCATTCTCACGACCATGGCCCCAAGGGCGAAGTCATGTTTGCGATCAAGGACGAAGGCATTGATTTGCACGCCGAATACCTGTTCAGCAAATCAACGAACAAATGCACCGTCGCGTTTTGTGACGATCATGGACACAAAGCTGTAGCGGTCAAAATCGACAAAATCGAAATCGTTTATGAGGACGATAAATACCCTCTCAAGGCAGTTGATCCCAAAGAAGGTAAAGCGGTTGAATACGTGTCGGATGCCAACGAAGAACTGGCGGTGATTGCCAAAAATCGCCCACACCTCGAAGTTACAATTGGGGACAAAACAGCAAAAGTAAAATTGCCAAAACCGCACTAGTGACTGCAACGACATTAGATTCCAATGGCCACCACCGTGGCCATTTTTTTTGCCATCATCGATCGACTATTCGACCGGTTCGACGCGTCGAGGCGATGACACTTGCCGCATCTTTGATTTGACGGCTTTGACACGACCGCCACGAACATCCAGGAATTGAACGTCTCGAGCGTCTAGTTGCCCGTTTTGCTCGACATCATCGAGGATCGCTTTGATTTTGACTTCAGCAGCAACTTCGCCAGCCTGTTCGTTTCCAATCGCACTGCCCCAGACGAGCTTGGTACCTTTCAAAGTCCAGATTTCAAACAGACCGACTTCATCCGCTTTCATCGTCGGCGGAGAATGATTGACAATTCGAAACAGGCCGATTTTGTTCCATCGGTTGTCCCATTTGGCAGCGACCTGGGCGGCGGCAATAACACGCGCATCGGGCCACGGTTGCCCGGTAACAATTTGTCCGCCAACGGGTTGATGAACGGAGATTCGCAGAAAATCTCCGACCTGTGATGTTTTGAACTCGCTGCCATCGAGAATGACACCATGGCGATCGACCGGTAGCAAATGTTTGTTGCCAAACTCGACCATGGCAACCGGTTTCCGATATTTCACTTCGACTTCGACATTCGAAGCGTTTTTTTGAACACGAACCACTTTTTCGATCCATGGATTCACTTTAAATGCGTCGCGCACTTTGTTGACGACATCGGTATCGAGCAACGAGTAATCGTCCAAACGACTGCCGTCCAAAACCGCTTTACGCAGATCGCTGCGGATCCAGTCCGGTTGAGAATTGACATCGATTTTGTCCACGGTCAGACGAAACTGATCTTTGGTGATCTGAGATTTATGTTGCTTCCACAAAGCCGACGAACCAATGAGCAGCACGATCGTGACCGCTAAAAACATCGTAAATGGATGGAGCAGGACTGAATGTACAGAAAAATCAGCAAACCAGTCGAGGACTCCGGAATTCTTGCGTTTGCTTGGCATGTTTGACTCGAAATACCAGTTGGTGCAGGCCGTAAAAATTGGGGGTTCACCATTGGTATCGAACGGCGTTTTGTTTCAATATCAGTGAGAATGGACGCCAGCGTGCAAGCATTTCAGTCGTTACGACGTGCCCGGTCCCAAGACGCAAAACCCGCACATTTTGACATGCAGCGATTTCAGTAGGGCCGGTTCCCACCGGCCAATCCAACAAAACGGCCGGTGGGAACCGGCCCTACTGGCTACCAGATTGTAATGCCAGGCTGCAAATCGATTTCCAATCGTTCGTTGACTTGCGATCGAACCAATTCGACTAGCCGGACCACTTCGTCACAAGTCGCATTGGGACCAGCAACAAAATAATTGGCGTCGCGGTCACTGATTTCGACGTCACCGACACGGGTTCCTTTGAGACCGGCCTGTTCGATCAATTTCGAGGCCGATTCTCCTCCGTGGTCTTTGAAGATGTAAGCCGCGTTTTCCGCGTAAGCCGGTTGACTGGCGCGTTGAACAATCCAAAGTTTTTGCAAACGTTTGGTCAGTTCTTCGGACGGCTCACTTTCAAATTCAAATTCGGCAGAAACGATTGCCAACTCGGAAAGACTGCTTTGCCGATAAGCGAAATTCATCTCGTCGCGCGAGCGCGCCAAAACTTCACCGGTTCGCGTTACGACCATGGCCGATTGAGCCCAAGTTCCGATGGCCACTCCATTGGCATCCGCATTGGAATGCAATGCCCCGCCAACGGTGCCTGGCAAACCGGCAAAATTTTCGGGCCCCGCCAAACCTTCGCGAACCGCTGTCGAAACAAAATGAGCAAGTTGTACGCCGCCGCCCGCGGAAATTTTGTTGCCGTTGACTTCGATTTTGCAAAACTCAGGCGCTGCCAAATGAATCACCAGGCCGGAAACCCCTTCGTCGCGAATGACGACACTCGAACCATTACCGATCATTCGAATTGGTAAATCGTGTTCGTTAAATCGTTTGATCAAACCGACGAGTTCATCAATATTCGTTGGTTCGGCATAATATTCCGCGACACCGCCCAACCGCAAACGAGTCAATGCAGCGAGGGGCTCGTTTTCACGAACAATGTGTTCAAATCCTTTAATGAGTTCCATTGCAATCCCGGATCAAAGTCAGTTCGACAAGCAGGAGATCATTTTAAATTCAATCATCAGGATGTACAGACGGACGACAACGAGGATCCTTGAATCTTACAAGCGCGATGCGGTGGGCGAGTGGTTTTGTGCGGTCTGGGCCACCGTAGTCGAACCACACGCCCAGCGCTTCGTGCTTGTAAGCTTCAACCGGGAAATCCTGCCTACCAATAACGCTCCAGCACAATTTGGCCGGGGTCTTTCGTTTTGTGTTTTTTGAGTCCGCGAGTCCCCAATTTTTCTTCCATTTCATCCAGCATGGCGGGATTTCCACATAACATGATGGAACAATTGTTTGCTGCAATTTCGCAACCGGCCGCACGTTCGAGATTCCCATCGTCGAGCAATTGAGGGATACGTCCGCGTAGCGCACCGTCGGATTCGTCGCGAGTCAACGTCGGCACGTAGACAAATTGTTCGGGATGGGATTTCGCGTATTCGGCAAATTCTTCTTGATATCCCAAATCCGCCCCATGCCTGACACCGTGAACGACTACAATTTTTTTGAAGCGATCCCACGGTGTCGTCGTGCGTAACATCGCGATATACGGCGCCAAACCGGTTCCCGTGGCAACCAACCACAAATTTTCCGCATCGGGAGTTTTTTTAAGCGTGAAACTTCCCGCGGCTCGCTCGGCGACATCGATACTGTCTCCGACTTCCATCTTCCAAAGATGCGGCGTGAGTTCGCCATCTTCGACCAACACGATGAAAAACTCGATTTCCGGTCCGTGGGGACTGGCCACGCTATAGGGCCGATGAAGATGTTTTTCCGTACCCCGGTCAATTCCAACCTGCAAAAACTGGCCTGGCTCAAATTCTCGAACGCCCTCGACGGCGACGCGAATCGTAAATAAACCTTCGGTCCAGATTTTTTTGTGAGTGACTTTTCCTTGGCAAAATTTCAACGCCATAGTTCCGATTCCTTTAGGTTGATTGCCATCTTCGGCGATAAAATCGCAACAATCAACTAAGGATTCATTAAAAAAACGGTTCCCGGATCTTTGGCCCTCGAAACTTGGCCCCGATGATCGGAGGGGTGAACCCGGAGGCGTCAATTTGAATCCTGTTGGGTGAAACACACAATTTCTCTAAATTATGTAATTCATGTTCACCATTTTTGAATTGCCAGGTCCCGAAACTCAATGACCACGACGACTGAAATCCCGAATCGATTTGACTTTGCTGCCGCGACCGACCGGATCTACCAAATGTGGGTCGATGGCGGTTACTTTCACGCTGAACCAGATTCCGACAAGCAGCCATTTACGATTGTGATTCCACCGCCAAATGTCACTGGAGCCTTGCACTTGGGACACGCGCTCAATAACACATTGCAGGACATCTTGATTCGGATGAAACGCATGCAGGGATTCAACACGCTCTGGATGCCGGGCACCGACCACGCTGGGATCGCCACACAAGCACGCGTCGAAAAACGCTTAAAAGAGGAGGAAGGAAAAACGCGTCACGATTTGGGGCGGGAAAACCTGGTTGCCAGGATCTGGGAATGGAAAGATCAATATGAATCTCGAATTCTCGGGCAACTTAAACAAATGGGATGCAGCTGCGATTGGGAGCGGACGCGGTTTACGTTGGACGATATTTGCGCCCGGGCCGTTCGACATTTCTTTTACGACCTGTTTCAAAAACAATTCATCTTTCGCGGTAAACGACTGGTTAATTGGGATACGTATTTGCAAACCGCGGTTAGCGATGACGAAGTTTTCTCGAAAAGTGTCAAAGGAAATTTTTGGCACTTGAAATATCCTGTCATCGATCCGAAGCCGGGAGAGCCGGAATTCGTTATTGTCGCGACAACGCGCCCTGAAACAATGCTTGGTGACACGGCGGTCGCCGTTCATCCTGATCCCGCTCGAGCATTGGACAAGGCCAAATTGGAGTTAGAAGAAAAATTGGCCAAGTCGTCGGAGTCGGAAAAAGAGGCGCTTCAATCACAGTTGCAGGATTTGGAAACTCGCCGCGCAGAAATGCTGCCGAGTTTGGAGTTGCTGCGCGATATGGCCAATGACGGTCGCAAAATTCGGTTGCCGCTGCTCGACCGAGAAATGCCCATGGTCATCGACACCTGGGCCAAGCCTGAATTGGGATCCGGCTGCGTCAAAATCACACCCGCCCACGATCCAAACGACTATGAAGTTGGAAAACGTGCGGGACTGGAAATGATTAACGTCATGAATCCCAATGGGACGATGAACGTCGAAGCGGGCCCGTACGAAAGCCTGACGCTTAAAGAGTGTCGCAAAAAAGTCGTCGCCGATCTCGATGAACTGGGATTACTCGATCAAACCGAAGAACGAGAAATCGAGCTTCCACATTCGGACCGCAGCAAGACGCCGATCGAACCGTATCTCGCCGATCAATGGTTCGTTCGAATGGAGGAGCTTGCGCAATCGGCAATCGACGCGGTCGACGATGGACGTGTCAAAATTTTTCCGACCCGCTATGCCAAAGGCTACGTTGACTGGTTGAGTGAAAAACGGGATTGGCCGGTTTCTCGACAGCTGTGGTGGGGACACCAGATTCCTGTTTGGTCGATGCCTTGTGACGATGCTGAGATCGAACAGGAGTTCATGGACAAAATTAAAGCGTTGCCTGCGTTTGATACATCGTCCAGCTCAATCCAGATCGAACCCTGTAGCGAACCGGACGAAGCCAAGCGGAAAAAACTGGAATTGCCCTACTCTACGATTCACGTTTGCATCCGCGACGAAGGTGCAGAACTCGAATCGCAATTGGAGGCGATTGGATTGGTTCGCCAACAAGATGTTCTCGATACCTGGTTCAGTTCGGCGTTGTGGCCACATTCCACGTTGGGATGGCCCGACAAGACCGCGGAACTCGATTACTTTTACAAAACGTCGACACTGATTACCAGCCGCGACATCATCACGTTGTGGGTTGCCCGAATGGTTTTGGCGGGACTGAACAACATGGGTGAAGTTCCGTTTGACGAAGTTTTTATTCACCCGAAAATCCTGGATGGGTATGGCGAAACCATGTCCAAAACCAAAGGGAATGGTATCGACCCGATAGATGTTATCAACAAATTTGGCCCCGACGCCTTACGGTACTCGATGTGTCATTTGACCACGGACACCCAAGACGTTCGGATGCCAATTCAATTTGAATGTCCGCACTGTAACGAGAAAATTGATCAGACCAAAAAAAATCGCGAGCTGCCGGTTGTCGAGTGCATTCATTGCAAAAAATCTTTTTCGACACAGTGGGCCGAAAAACCTGATGAAATCGCTTTGCCGCGCGGTGCATCGGTTAGCGAACGATTTGAAAATGGGCGCAATTTTACTAACAAGCTTTGGAACGCTTCTCGGTTCGCCATGATGAACCTTGACGGGTACTCGGCCGAACCGATCGACGAAGCACAATTGTTGCTGGAGGATCGTTGGATTTTGAGTCGATTGGCAACCGTTTCCAAAAACGCCACGCAAGCGTTGGAGCAGTATCACTACGGTGAAGCAGTTCGGTTGTTGTACGAATTTGCCTGGGATGATTTTTGCAGCTTCTATGTTGAGATTCTCAAAGATCGTTTTGCGGGCGAAGGTCGCGCTGTCGCGCAGCGGCTGATGGCATTTACCTTGGACGCGATTTTGAGATTGTTACATCCGATCATGCCGTTTGTCACCGAAGAGATCTGGCAATTGCTCGGACAGTTTGCGCCTGAAAGAGGATTTGGCGAAACCGAAGCTGCAGCAAAAAGTTTGATGATCGCCTCGTGGCCCAATTTGCCCGACAAGTGGATCGATGCGGAAATTGAATCGCAATTCAAACAATTTCAATTGGCACTGACGGCTTTGCGGGATATCCGCGCGCGGCAAAATGTCGATCGCAACACCGAGGTCGATTTTGTTGTTCGATGTGACGCAGTCACCGTCAAAATGCTCGAACCGATGAAGCCCTATTTTGCATCGATGGGCAAAGGCAATCTGACAGAGATCGGTGATCAACCGGAGATTCCGAAAATCAATGCCACCGTTCCAGTCGGAGCGGTTGAAATTTTTGTTGATCTCAATGGCTTGATCGACGTTTCGGCGGAAATCGCAAGGTTGGAAAAAGAGGAGACGCGATTGCAAGGAATGATCGCCGGATCGGAAAAGAAACTTTCCAACGCAAGTTTCGTCGATCGCGCTCCAGCGGATGTCGTTGAAAAAGTCAGAGAGACACTGGCCAGCAACAAAGAGCAGTTGTCTGCAACACAAAATGCAATCACAGAATTGCAGCAAATGAATTAGTGCGTAGGGCCGGTTCCCACCGGCCTTTTTTTTGGGTCGTCCGTTTTGCTGAATGTGAGCGGCAAGGCGCTAGCCGCCGGTACGAATCGCTCATGAACCGGCGGCTAGCGCCTCGCCGCTCACAATGGCATGTCCAAGATCGGCCGGTGGGAACCGGCCCTACAGGCTTACTCGCTGCGTCGCCGGTATTTCAGCGTAACAATTACAAACAGGAAAAAACCAGACACCAGGTAAATACTTTTCGATTCGGCGACCGGAAAGTAATCTGGCAGATTGTAGATTTGAACCATGTCTGCCCAATTGTCTTTTTCATAGGCGATGAACTCGAACAGATCTTGTTCGGCAGCCAATGCTGCAAATTCATCGACTTCCTCGGGTGTTGGAAGAGACGTAAAGTTTTCGTTTCCAAACGAAACTTCGACTTTCGAATCGTTGACCAGATCGGCATTGGCTAGCACTGGAAAACAAACGAAAACGAAAATGCCCAGAATCATCGATCTGCCCACGACGATCTCCTTATCTCACGATGAACTTTGGTGAACGCTCAATTTTTTTTTGGCGTCATCAGTGTTGCTACAAAATCACAACCCGATGTTAGTGAGGGACCACGTCTGAGTGTTTGTAGTCCCACGCTTAAGCGTCGGTTGGCGATTTCTGTTGATGCAAAATCCTTGACAACAACCATGACGCCAGTCCTCAATTTTTTTCGGATCGTGAGAATCCAATTCTTTGCCCTGAATTACTGGTGGTGTTAATTCCACTGCAGCATGGGAATGAAATGCCAATACGACCGGAAAAAATTTCTGGGCTTTCACGTCGTGCTGCCAAGTTAGGGTGGCTCAAACGGAGCGAATTCGTTGGTATCATGGGTGAAAGAAATCAACATGCTATCAAACATGTTTTCAACCCAACTGATATCGATGAAACGACAAAGCACACTGCTGATTCTGCTTGCCTTGACCCTGTGTATCGCTCAACCTTTGACCGAGATCGCAGCACAACCATTGAAACTGTCCAATGGCCAAACGATTTGCATCATTGGAAATACGCTTGCCGAACGGATGCAGCATGACGGTTATCTGGAGGCGATGATTCAATTTCGTACCGCCGGAAAAAATATCACCATTCGAAACATGGGATTTTCCGCCGACGAAATTGATATTCGATTGCGAAGTGCAAATTTTGGCAGTCCCGAAAAATGGCTGACTAAACACAAAGCGGACGTGGTATTTGCCATGTTTGGTTACAACGAGTCGTTTGCCGGGGCCGAGGGGCTGGACGCCTTTAAAACGAAACTGGCGAATTGGATCAAACAAACGCAAACGCAGAAATTCAACAACTCGACGACTCCAACCATCGTGTTGTTTTCCCCAATTGCTCATGAAAACCTCAAAATCGCTGATTTGCCAGATGGATCCGACAACAACAAGCGTTTGGCGCTCTATACCAAGGCTATGAAAGCGGTTGCAAACGAGCACAAAATTACCTTTGTCGATTTGTTCACGGCCACGGAAGAGCTCTACGAACAGATCGCTGCCGATTTGACGATCAATGGCGTTCATTTGAATTCCGAAGGCAACAAATACGTCGCCGGAATTATCGATGCGACCCTGTTCAAAAAATCGGCCAAACCATCAATGGAAAAACTGGAAGCGATTCGAGCTGCGGTCAAAGAGAAAAATTTCTTTTACTTCAATCGTTATCGAACCACCGACGGTTATTCGATTTACGGTGGGCGAGCGGGATTGAAATTTGTCAAAGGTCAAACCAACCGTACCGTCATGCAACGCGAGATGGAAATCCTCGACGTTCTGGCTGAGAACCGCGACAAAAAAATCTGGGCAATCGTCCAAGGAAAACCATTCAAGGTCGATGATTCAAACACACCGCCGTTCATCCCCGTGACCACCAACAAACCGGGAAAAGGTCCGGGTGGCAAACACATCTTTTTGTCGGGCGAAGATTCGATCAAAAAAATGACGGTCGCCGAAGGTTGCGAAGTGACCTTGTTTGCTTCGGAAGAAATGTTTCCGGAACTGATCAGCCCCGTTCAAATGGCGTTTGATACCAAAGGCCGATTGTGGGTTGCGACTTGGCCGACGTATCCTCACTGGAAACCAAAAACAGAAATGAACGATCGGCTGCTCATCCTCGAAGATACCGACGATGATGGGAAAGCTGACAAGTGCACATCGTTTGCAAAAGACTTGCATAATCCGACAGGCTTCGAATTTTATCGCGATGGCGTGATTGTTTCGATGGCACCCGATTTAGTGTTTTTGCGAGACACCGATGGTGACGATGTCGCCGACGAGCGAACGCGAATTTTGCACGGAATCGATTCCGCCGACACGCACCACACGGCAAACAGTTTTACGATTGGCCCAGGCGGAGCGCTTTATTTCCAGGAAGGAACGTTTCATCATACGCAAATCGAATCGCCGCACAAAAAACCGGTTCGTTCGGCGAACGCTGGCGTATTTCGTTTTGAACCGCGAACTTTCAAAATTGACTGTTACGTTCCATTCCAATTTGCCAATCCACACGGCCATGTTTGGGACAAATGGGGGCAAGATATCATTCACGATGGGACATCGAGCACTCCCTACCACGGTGCTTTGTTCTCAGGACATCTCGAATTTCCTAACAAGCATCGACGACCACCGGTGGTTTACAATCGTCGAACGCGCCCCTGCCCGGCCACCGAATACCTGTCCAGCCGCCATTTTCCCAAAGAGTTCCAGGATAATTTGATTGTCGGCAATGTCATCGGATTCCAAGGGTTCTTGCGTTACAAAGTCGAAGATGATGGAGCAAGTTTCAAAGCGACCGAACTGCCACCGTTGTTGAGTTCAACAGATCCCAATTTCCGTCCGGTCGATATTGAGGTCAGTCCGCGTGGCGATATCTATTTTGTCGATTGGCAAAACCCCATTATTGGCCACATGCAACACAATTTGCGTGACCCCAGCCGCGACAACGTGCACGGCCGCGTTTATCGCATTCGCTACAAAAATCGTCCGCTGTTAAAAGAGAAAAAAGTCAAAGATGAGTCGATTGCCAATTTGATCAAATTGCTCGAAGAACCAGAATATCGCGTTCGCAATCGCGCCAAAATCGAGTTGAGCGCTCGCGAAACCGTCGACGTGTTGAAAGAAGTCGATCGCTGGGTGGCGGAATTGGCGAAACGGCCGCGCGGTTCAGCGACGGAACAATTGTACCTCGAAGCGTTGTGGATGTACCAATATCACAACGTCGTCAACAAAAAATTGCTGGAGCGAATTTTGGACTCCAGTGAGTTTCGCGTGCGAGCCGCAGGTACACGAGTGTTATGTTATTGGCGAGATCGTGTGAAACGGGCGATCCCGATTTTGAAAGAACTTGCGATGGACCAACACCCGCGTGTTCGACTCGAAGCGGTTCGCGCCGCCAGCTTTTTCACGGATCCCGAGGCGCTCACGATCGTTTTGAATTCACTCGATCGTCCGTCGGATCGTTACATCGATTTTGTGCGGGGAGAAACCATGCGGGCGTTGGAGCCCCATTGGAAAACTCAATTGGCATCGGGCAAAAAATTAGATATCTCAGAAAAAGCTTCTGAGTTTCTGTTGAGTCAAGTCAATTCGATAGAGTTGTTGCGGCTGCCGATGAACAAAGTTGTTTGTCGTGAGTTGCTGCGACGCGCGGGGATTACCGATGAAATTCGAACGCGTGCCCTGGCTAAATACTCGGAACTCATTGGCCGCAAGCCAACAGAAATATTGCTTGAAGCCATTGGTTATCAAGACAACTCACCGACAGGCCCAAACGTTGTTTATGATCTTGGTCGGTTGTTGACGATGCAGTCGCAGGCGGAATTGAAGGCTTCGCGAGATGCGATTGTCAAACTTGCCATGTCCGGCAAACGACACCGAACACGGCAAATTGGGTTGGTCGCCATGGTTTCTGTCGACGGCAACGTTGAGCCAGCTTGGAAAGCGACCAGCGGTTCGGCACAAAAACTGAATGACTTGTTGACGGCCATGCCGGTCATCCCGGATCCCAATATTCGTGCCCAACTGTATCCGAAATTCAAACCGCTGGTGACCAAGTTGCCCGACGGTTTGATCAGCGATGCGTCCAAGGCAACTTCGGCGCGTTATGTACGCATCGAACTTCCTGGAAACCGTCGAATTTTGACGTTGGCCGAGGTGCAAGTGTTTAGCAATGGTGAAAACGTTGCGAGAAAAGGCAAAGCTTCTCAAAGTTCGACCGCCTACAATGGCAATGCTAGTCGAGCGATTGATAACAATACCAGTGGCACTTACGGCGATAATGGACAAACGCATACACGTGAATCCACTCGCGACCCTTGGTGGCAAGTGGATTTGGGACGCGACTTTCCAATCGAAAAAATTGTTGTCTTCAATCGAACTGACGGTAATCTCAGCAGCCGTTTGAATAACTTTACTATTCGATTGTTGGACGGAGACAAAAAAGAGGTTTACCGGAAAGAGCGCATTGCCGCTCCGAAAGTGAGTCAAAATTATAACATTGGTCCGTCGTTTACTTCGGCAGGTTTGCAATCGGCTGCGATCGTAGCGCTGACCTACGTTCGTGGGCAGGAAAAAGACGTATTTGCGACAGTCTCGCCATTGATTGCCGACCCCAAACTGCGACCGGCGGCCGTACGGGCTTTGCAGCGGATTGCTCCGACCTATTATGACAAAACAAAAATTCCAGCTTTGTTGGACCAAATTGTCAAATATGTTTCGGCCATTCCAAAATCCAAGCGAACGGCAACACCCGTTTTGGACGCGCTCGATGTCGGCAATAAAATGGCTGCTCTGTTGCCACCAGCCGACGCAAAAAAAATGCGTGCAAAACTTGGCGAACTTGGCGTCCGAATTGTTCGAATCGGAACGCGACCTCATCGTATGTTGTATGACAAAGACATCATCGCAGTACAGGCCGGCAAACAAGTTCAGATTGTTTTTGAAAACAACGATATCATGCCGCACAACCTGGTCATTACGCAGCCCGGTGCGTTGGTCGAGATCGGAGAATTGGCCGAAGAAAAAGCGTCGGATCGCCAAGTGATTCGACGCGGCTACGTACCGAGATCCAACAAAGTGATTTTGGGTAGCAAATTGCTGCAGCCTCAACAGATTCAAAAAATAAACTTCAAAGTGCCCACCAAACCCGGTGTCTATCCTTACGTTTGTACCTATCCCGGTCACTGGCGGCGGATGTATGGGGCACTGTATGTTGTCGCCGATCTCGACGCGTACTTGGCGTCGCCGGAAAAATATATTGCGGCCAATCCGCTGCCGATCAAAGACGACATGTTAAAAAATCGTCGTCCGCGGACGGAATGGAAATTTGCCGATTTGAAAGATTCCGTTCGCTCGTTGGGCGAAGGGCGGTCGTTCGAAACGGGCAAGCAGATGTTTACGGTCGCCAACTGCATCGCTTGTCACAAAATGGATGGCAAGGGTAAAGAATTTGGCCCGGATCTGACGCAATATGACAAAAAATGGACGACCGAAGATATTTTGCGGGAAATAGTCGAACCGTCTCACCGAATCAACGAAAAATACTTCACCTACAAAATAGAAACCGAGTCGGGTGAGGTCATTACAGGTTTGATTATCAAAGAGACGCCCGATTACGTCGATTTGGTAGAAAATCCTCTGGTCAAAACGGAGCCTCGACGCATCAAAAAGACCGATATTTTTGATCGCGCCAAATCAAAGGTTTCGTTGATGCCCAAAGGGATGGTGGACCAGCTAACCGAGGAAGAAATACTGGACCTCGTGGCTTATCTGGCCGCCCGTGGAAAGAAAAATAGTAAAATGTTTGGCTCGGGACACCACCATGGTAGTTCTGGTACGTCGAAACATTAAGCAGTCATTTTGATTTTGCCAAATCGAATTAATGCGCATAAACATTCGCCAAATGTTGATGTTGATGGTCCTGTTTGGACTGATTAGTGCGTTAGTTGTGGCAATTGCCCAGCGTCCGGTTCGCGACCGCCCCAATCACCTCGTCGTTTCACCCAATGGCCAAAAGGTTGCAACGTTTTCACAAAGTGGAAACGCAGTCGTCTACGACATGTCGGATGATACGGCTGTGCGAAAATCACGACAATTGGTCGAATCGGTTCCGTTCGGATTCTCGAGGTTCATGCAACAGAACAATGTTGCGTTTGCCGATGATGAAACGCTGGTGGTGTCGAGCTTTCGGCGTTTCGGTGGCAAAAGCCAAACAACGATCTGGGATCTGCACAACAACGAAACAAAAGACCTTTCGAAATCCTCTCGCCCGGGCACTGATTTCGTTTCGGTGACTTCGAAATATCTGGTTCGGGAAGATCCCGCGTCAAATCAAATGTTGTTGGAGAACATTATTGACTCCAACGAACCGAATACAATTTTGCCGATCAACTGCACGAAAATCAATTTTTCGAGAAATGTCGACCCGGTTTGTTTTTCAAACGATACAAGCCGCGTGCTGGTCGTCCAAGACGTTTCGTTGCAAGCCAATAGTTCCGAATTGATTTTGTATGACGTCAAAAACAAAAAGAAAATTGCCAGTCATCAGATTCAATCCGGGAATCTGATTTACGACTATTCGGTTTCCATTTCAAAGGACAATAGCATAATTGCGTTGCGGGACGGAAATTACGGACTGACGATTTTTGATGGCCAGCTCAATCGGATTTCAGGTCCGACGACCATGGGCAGTTTTGGTGACCGGTTCGATCAAATTGCATTGTCCCCCGACGGTCAACTGTTGGCTTACTCGGTTCGCTATGGGGAAAATAGCAACAACATTCGGATTATCAACACCAAAGACCAGTCCGAAGTTGCGAATCTGAAAATTACCAGGAGTTGGTTCAATTTTCGTTTTGAGCGTGAATTTCAATTCGAATTCAGCGATGACGGAAAAAAATTGTTTGTGACCACTGGTTCCAGCGATTCCGGGCTGGAGGTTTGGGACGTTGCCAGTGCAACTCGGTTGCGGCGAGTCGGCGTTGTCAATCGATTTGGCCCCGGGTTTTTGTACGGCATCGGATTTTGTATCTGGGCCGGTGTTTGGGGATTAATGATGCGGGCCAAACTCAAACGGGCAATCCTGGATGAGAAAACTAACGAAGCGAATATCGAGTTCGATGCCGAGAAAATTACTGACGACGATATTATCGAGGACAGTGTGGTCGACGCTGCCTTGGCCGAACCCGCTGAGCAAACTGCGGGACTTCCTCCACAAATGCAACCACCAAAACCGCAACGTCCTCCCGTCACCACAATCGGATTTGACCACGACATGAATCCAGAAACGCCGGGTGGCATCAAAGCAACCTGGGTCATGATGATTATTGGCGGGATCTGGGGGATTTTTTATGCGTGTGTCAGCGGATTTTATATCACGGTCAGCGGGATGTTTACGCTCGAGATATTGATGTTTGCATTCCGGATTGCCGCAACCGCATTTGTCTTGTTGACCGGTATCATGGCGTTGTCGCGGGGAATCGGACGATACACGTCAAAACTTTATCTGACTGCGGGGCTGCAGATGGTCACGGTCATGATGTGTGATTTCGTGAACTTCACATTGGGTATCGCGGGACTGATTTGTACGAGCGTCGGTCAAAGCGGTTATTTCATTTCGGGCCGCGGCGCGCGAATTGGGTATTTCAAAAAACGAAAACCCAAGTAGGGCCGGTTCCCACCGGCCTGATCCTGTGAGCGGCAAGGCGCTAGTGCCGCAACCATTAATTGCTATTCCACCAGAGCGAGAATTTTCTCAATCTTCTTATCTTTCGTCTTTTCTCGCCA
>JANQLU010000106.1 GCA_028280445.1 Pirellulaceae bacterium
TTTGGCTTGCGAAGATCCACGTTCTAGCGAGCGTCCGATTAGCAACTGGACCGGACGCGAGTTGGCGGACGAAATGCAAAAACGCAATGTTGTTGATTCGATCTCGGAGTCTCGTGTCAACGAGTTGCTCCGGCAGATGGATCTCAAGCCACATCGTCAAAGATGTTGGTGTTTTACGACTGAGAAAGACCGTCAGCTCTTTGAAAAGCAGGTCCAGCAAGTCTGTCAGACTTACCTTGAAGCAGCCCAAGCTTATCATCAAAAAGGCTGCCGAACGATCTGCGTCGACGAGATGACCAGTCTTCAGGCCAACGAACGTCGGGCAAAAACGCTTCGCTCGATTCCCGGTCAGATCGGTCGTCGAGAATGCCAATACAGTCGCCATGGGACCCTCAGCTTGACCGGCAGTTGGGATGTCGTCCAAGGCCAGATGATTCACACAACGATCGGAGAAACACGCACTAGCAAAGACTTTACTCAGCACTTGAAGCGAACTTTCGCAACCGATTCCGAAACCATTTGGATAGTGGTACTGGATAACCTAACAACTCACTGTAGCGAAGAAGTTGTTCGGCTTGTGGCGAGGTTACTTGAGATCCCCGAGGACACGCTGGGCAAAAAGAAACGAAGCGGCATTCTTGCCAGTGTTCAATCACGACGCAAGTTTCTGACTGACCCAACGCATCGCATTCGATTCGTATTCACCCCCAAACACAGTTCGTGGCTCAACCAGATCGAAGCGATTTTTGGGGTGATCAGCCGTCGGCTCATTCGATATGGAAACTTCATCAGCAAAGAAGATCTGAAGCAGAAGCTGCTGTCGTTTATCGAATACTACAATCGCACTTTCGCAAAGCCACTTAACTGGACTTACCAGGGCAAACCCACCGAATCGAAACACTCACGACGACCAAAAACATGGCGTGAAAAGACACAAGATGCAAAACTTGAGCAAATACTCGCCTTGGTGGCATAGCAATTAACGTTCGTGACACTAGCTGCCGGCAAACCACCAAATACCGGCGGCTAGCGCCTCGCTGCTCACGTGGCAAAAATAGATTTTGCCGGGATTTCACAAAACGCTTCAAAAAAATTGCCAATTGGCAGACCGGTTTGTGCCGCTGATAAGTTATGATTTGAATAGCGGACAGGTTGAAAGGTTTTTGATGCAGATTTGTGAAACATACTTCCCCGATAGTCTTGTCGCGTTAGGCAAATTTCGATGCCCTGTTTCTCATCCTGTATTTCATGACGCCGGACGAGCTCGCGGTCACCTCGTTGTGTTTCCACGAGAGCCCGTCGAAATCAGGCAAGTGAAACGTGAACCTGTGATTGCCAATTCAAATGTGGTCGTGTTGTATAACAAAGACCAGGAGTATGAACGTCGGCAAGTTTCACCGTGGGGCGACCGTTGCGAATTTCTCAATATCAAACCCGAGCTGTTGCGTGATTTGATTCGGCCGTATCGAGAGTCAATCGATGACCGCGTCGAACAACCGTTTGAATTTCCCAGTTTTGTATCGTCTTCGAAATTGGTTTTAAAACAGCGGCAACTGGTCGACCTGGCCGACAATTTTCGCAATGACGGAGATGTCTTGGCATGGGAGTCCTCTGCAATCGATCTGTTAGCCGACTCAATCGGCGAAGCGTTCAAGTCAACCAAACTCAAGCGTCAATCGCTGTCCGGTGAACAACAGGATTTGGTGATCAATGCCCAGGATTACTTGTCCGTTCATTTTCAGAAACATTTTTCGCTCGAAACGATGGCTGCCGCGATTGACTCGTCTCCGTATCATCTTTGTCGCACATTCAAAAAATTTACGGGGATGACAGTTCATGCGTATTTGACGCACATTCGAATGCGAACCGCTTTGGAGTGGGTTCGTGAGATAGACAACCTTACGCGGATCGCCCTGGACCTCGGATATTCCAGCCACAGTCATTTTTCAGCTGTTTTTAAGCGGTGTTTTGGGCTGACGCCACGGCAATGGCGGGGTGCAGGTTTTTCGCCCAAGCAATAATTTGATAGTTTGCAATTTGCTCTCGTTTTAAAGTTGACTTGGTTTACTGAGTCAATCAACACGAGGGTTTTCATGAATCGCAAATTCACCCTGGCATGGGGATTTGTTTTTTGCTTGGTTTTTGCGACAAACGCCGCCGCCGATCTGTTTGTCAGTGCCGCCGGTAACAATTCTGTTCTACGGTTTGATGATTCGGGAACGCTGCTCGGAAATTTTGTGGCACCGGGAGCTGGCGGATTGACCGACCCTCAAGGGATCACGTTTGGACCCGATGGCCATCTGTACGTTTCCAGCCATACCGCGGTTGCCGGTACCAACAGCGTTTTGCGTTTCGATGGACAAACCGGCGCCTTTATCGATACGTTTGCCATTCTACCGGACATGGTTTGGCCGGCCGAAATCAATTTCAACGGAGGATTGCTGTATGTCAGCGATTTCAGTCTCGGCGGAACAGGCCGCGTTTCGCGGTTCGATTCAAACGGCAATTTTGTCGACCATTTTGCGACCGGAGTCTTGGGTGCGGATGGAACGAGTTGGGATTCCAATGGCGATATGTTGGTAAGTAGTTTCTTTGATTCCAGCATAAAAAAATATGACGGTCAAACCGGAGCTTTTCTCGGAAATTTTGTTGGACCGGGAGTTGGCGGCCTGAATGGGCCATTGGACAATCTGATTTTGGCTTCCGGAGAGTTGCTCGTCAGCAGTTTTAACAACGGTCGAATTAAACGATACGATGCCAACGGAAATTACATTGACGATCCCATTACAGGTTTGCAAGGACCCCAGGGATTGCAGATTGGTTTAGACGGGAATTTGTATGTCGGCGATTTTGCAGCGGGCCAAATCGGTCGTTACGATCCCACTACATTTGCTTTCCTCGGCAATTTTGCCAACGCCAATGGTTCAACCACAAACAATTTTGTATTCCGCTCCAACGCCATTCCCGAGCCGGGCACGGCAAGCGTTGTTGTTGCATTGTCAGCAATTTGTTTGTTCTGTCGACGCCGAAACAAATGAGTAGGGCCGGTTCCCACCGGCCGTTTGGTTCGACTGGGCGATTGGAACTGGACAACGAACTGTCTTGATTCCGTATTTTTGACGGATTTACGGGATCAACAGGATCAGTGCGGAGCGTTGGGAGGGCGAGGCTCCTGCCGAGCCATACATCCTGTTGATCCTGTTAATCCTGCCAAGTGATTCATCACGTCGCGTCAAGGTTACAAAAAATGTAGGACCGTTTTTCTTCCGGGCGTTTGATTGGATTAGCCGGTAGGAATCGGCCCTACCTGGATCGCCGATTAAAAAAATGCACTCGCAAGCTGTTCCCCGAAATGTGTTGTTCTTGGCGAACGGGAAAACTGATACATTTGAGAGCACTGTCGAAATCAATGGCCTGGCTGCATAGGCTTTGTCCAGAATGATGTCGGGAACGCGGAGATTCAGTATGCGATTGAGATGGAGTTTGCGTACTTGTTTATTGGCGATGATCGTGTTTGCCATGATCTTTCCGTGGTGCTTTTCTTATTTCGCAACCCCGGGCAATCCGTATGATGTCGATGCGACGATCGATGGGCCGATAACAGCAGGGTCGGACCCTCTGGCCTACACCCCAAGTGCTGAGCAAGTTTTTGAAGTGATTCAAAAAATTGAAAGTGATGAAAGAAAAATACCTGACGATTGCGCGATTCACGATATCTCGATTGTCGTGCACGATCGACAAGTTGAACCTGAACGAATTGTTCCTCTATTAGGGCCAACGGAACTCCGTCACGTGATATTCCGTTGTTACGTTGTTGGTCAGCGCGCGGATGGGACGAAATTCAAAAAGAACTATTTCATTGACGTCAAAAATTACCATCTAACAAGTCAGGTGATCCTCGACGATGAACATGATGTTCATCTTATGAGTGACAATGACGTCGCTGGTGACCGTCTCGATTAAAGTTGGGCTGGTTCCCACCGGCCGTTTGAATGGAATGGCCAGTGGGAACCGGCCCTATTCACCAATACAAGCACGAAGCGCCAGCGAGTGGTTTGACCGCGCAAAACCCTCGCTGGCGCTTCGTGCTCGTAAGACACGGAATCCATGTTAATTGATGCCGATTAGTTTTTTGAATTTTGCGAGTGTCGCGCAATTGACGACGTCGGCTTTGGTGAGGCCGCCGCGACGTGCTTGTTTGATTCCATATTGCATGACGTCGAGGCCGTTGATGCTGTGGGCGTCGGTGTTGATCACGATGGGGATTTTTTGAGCTTTCGCCTGAGCGACGTGAACATCGTTCAAATCCAATCGGGCCGGGTTGGCATTCAGTTCCAGGATTTTGTTGTTTTCTTTGACGGCCGACATCACGGCTGACATATCCACTTCGTAAGGCTCGCGTCGGTTGAGCAACCGACCGGTCGGATGCGCGACGGCGTCGACGTGAGGATTTTCAATGGCACCGATTAATCGATCGGTGATTTGTTCGCGCGATTGATTTTGGCCGTAATGAATGGCGGCCAACACCCAATCCGCCTGTTCCAAAATTTTGTCGGACAGATCCATGCCACCGGCTTCGAGGATATCACACTCGATCCCTTTGAAAATCCAGAATTTCCCGTCCGACTGCTCGTTGATTTCGTCAATTTTTTTCCACTGAGCTTTAGCGCGTTTGCCGTCCAATCCATTAGCCATCGCGACGCGTTTGGAGTGGTCGGTAATGGCGATATATTTGAGGCCTCGTTCTTTGGCGGCGGCCGCCATTTCTTCGATGGAATATTTGCCATCGGTGGCCGTCGTGTGCATGTGCAGATCGCCGCGTATGTGAGAAAGCTCGATCAAATCTGGCAACGCATCGTTTTCCGCCATTTCGAATTCGCCGCGCTGTTCGCGGAGTTCGGGTGCAAACTCGGGCAACCCTAGCGTGGCATAAACGTCCGCTTCGGTTTCTCCTGCAATGTATTTTTCTTTCTTTCCAGATGTATCGTAGACACCGTACTCGTTGATCCGCAGCCCGGCAGATTTGGCGCGTCCGCGAAGTTCCACATTGTGTTCTTTGGAGCCGGTGAAATATTGGAGCGCTGCGCCAAACGATTTTTTGGGGACGACGCGCAAATCGACTTGAAAACTCTGCTCTAATCGCACTGAAATTTTTGTTTCGCCGCGAGCAATGACTTTGGTAATATCTGGAAACTCGGTCAAATGATCCATCACAGTTTCGCCATCATCGGTATCAATGAGGATGTCGAGGTCACCAACGGTTTCCTTGCCGCGGCGATAGCTGCCAGCAAACTCGAGCCGCTTGACCGCTTTGCAAGATTTAAAAAACTCGCGCAGCTGATTGGCGATCGCGTCGGCCTCCGACCAGTAAATTCGTTTATTGGCATCGGCAGCGATCTCAAGTCCATCGAGAATGATCTGTTGTGTTTTTTCTCCGAACCCGTCGAGTTTGGCAACTTCGCCGGCCTCACAAGCCGCTTTGAGTTGATCCAACGTTTCGATGTTAAGTTCGTTGAACAACTTGGCCGCTTTTTTTGCACCGAGATTCGGAACTCGAAGCATTCCCAAAACGCTCTCTGGAACTTCGGCTTTGATCTCTTCGAGTTTTTTTAGCTGGCCGGTTTCAACCAATTCCTTACATTTTTCGGCCGTGCTTTTACCAATGCCATCGATTTGTGTCAGGTCTTGATCATTGGCGATCATGTCAGCAATTTGCTCTGGCAAATCTCGAATCACGCGCGAGCCGTTTCGGTAGGCGCGTAAGCGAAAAGCATTGGCGCCCTGAAATTCCATCAAGTCGGCCATCAATTCCAGCGACTTGGCAATTTTGTTGTTATCCATGGACGAGGTTGTTCGCTAAGGTTTTTTGACTTTCAGCAGGAGTTCTAAATCTTGTCTTCCATCGGCACGAGGCGTGAGTTCGATGGTCCAGCGCGCCTCACCGACTTTACAAATACCTTCGCCACCGGCCTGACAATAGAAATATCGAAGGCTGATTTCCAATTGGGTTCCGTCTTTGGGAACGTCAACCTCTAACTGATAACTGTTTTTGTCCACCGTTGATTTGCCGGATTTGATGATCGGCCGGTTTGGAGTACTTTTGGTTTTCACGACGGACAGAAAAATGGCTGGGCCCCGTTCGTTGATTTTCCAGTTGTCAGGAAATCTCGGTTTGACCGTCACCTTGAGTTTGCCTGGTTTGGCGACCAGTGTTCGGCTAAACGGAATATCGACAGCGTTTCTAAAGATCGGCAGATCGTCGGTAAATTTAACAATCGGCCGCAGTCTTGGGATTTTCAATGTGGACACTTTTTTACTGTCCAGATCGATCACTCGAATGGCGTGATTGTTGGTGTCGGCAACGTAAAGTTTATTGTTGGCGATCGCCAAACCTGATGGCTCATCATATTGTGCCGGTTCATCAGCGTTGCCAGGTTTTCCAGTACCGGAAATGGTGTTTGTCTGGCCGGTCTTGGCGTTGATCGCTTTGATTTTGTTGTTGTAGGTATCGGCAACGTAAATGATTCCGTTGCGATGCGCGACGCCCAACGGGTGTTGCAATAAAACTTTCTCGGCCGGACCATCTTGATCGCCAAACGTGAACAATCGATTCATCGAACGATCCGCAGTGCCGACCAATGTCGAGACTTCGCCTTTACCCGAAAGTGGAATTTTGCGAATCGAGCTGCCTTCGCTGTCAGCCAGGTACAAAAATTTGTCGTCTGTCGTAAATCCACTAGGTTGAGCGAACGATGCTGCGTCGAGTTTGTACGGCTCGGACGGCAGAAATGGACCATCAACAATGTCTTCGCGACCATTTCCTGCGAGCGGGCCAATGGATGATTCGTCCAGCGGCATCTGCCAAATCTGGTGATTGCCCGCCATCGCGATGATCAATTTTTTGTCATGGACGGTCAGTGCCCAAGGACTGTTGAGAGCCACGGACTTGATTTTTTTTGATGACCATCGCGTCGGTCCGGCGGTTGATTTATCGTAAACTTGAAAATTGCGTCGAGCTTGAACACCGGTACCGGCAACGGTTGTCACGCGTCTTTTTTGCAAATCCACTTTTCGAATCAAATGATTTTCGGTGTCGGCGACGTACAGCATCGAGTCGACCAGCGCCATCCCTTGAGGGTGGTCAAACTGAGCCGTTCTGTAACTACCATCGCGTTTTCCGATTCTCCCCGACCCGATGGTTGTCACCAATTTGCCATCGAGCGTTGTTACGACAATTCGATTGTGATTGCTGTCCGAGATGTAAAGTCGATTGCTTTTTTCGTCGGTGAGAATTTTTCCGGGAAACCGAAGCGGCGTTGGTTTGACATTTTGACTGGCAAGTTCGAAACGCAATGGCGTCGTGTCCAGCATTTTGTTTTCTTTGAATTTCTCCATTTGCGACAAGATGACTTTTTCGAGTGTTTCGAAAGTTGTCTCGCCACCTCGGCCCCAAAAAACTCGACCGTCCGGTCCGGCAATAATGATGGTTGGCCAACTGCGCGCGCCGATGCGACGCCAGTATCTCATGCCCGTGTCGTTGAAAACCGGGTGTTCGATTTCATAACGCATGATTGCCTGGGTGATGTTTTTTGTGTCCTGTTCCGCTTCGAATTTGGCGGAGTGGCAACCGATGACGACAACTTCGTTGGGGTATTTTTTTTCCAGTTTTTTGAGTTCGGGTAATACGTGAATACAGTTGATGCAACAATAGGTCCAGAAATCGATCACCACAAATTTGCCGCGAAGATCTTTTTTGCGGATCGGACCACCGGTGTTGAGCCACTTCACGTCCTTGGGGAAATCCGGCAGCGGCAGGCTGCGGGGAAAAATTCCAAGCTCTTTTTCTTGGGCAGTCAGTTGCCTTTCTTGCTCGCGTTCCTGCACCGAAATCGTCGTAATAGCGGCGGATTTAGCCCAAGATTCCTCCGGTTTCGACGAATGAGCAAGTGGGATCAGCAATGAAAACAACAAAGCCAGACACAAAAAAACACAAATCACATTCTGTGAATGCAGGTAAGATTTCAAGTGTGACATTGGTACTCGCAGGGATTGCACAACTGTTAGTGTTTTTGTTTGCACCAAGAAAAGATTGATGCGACGACAATTCAATTTCTAACCGTTAGTTTAGCAATTATTTGGCTTGTTTGAAGCTTGTCGAATGTTGAATCGAAAACGATTCATGCAACATTGTAGGGCCGGTTCCCACCGGCCAATCCAGTTAAACGGCTGGTAGGAACCGGCCCTACTTAAAAAAATCGTAAGCGCGAAGCTTGAGCGAGGGACCAGAAAAAAAACTCAAGTGACCGAAGATTACGCAGACTTGTGGTAAAACGATTCCTCACATACGTTTCACACTTGGAATTTCTATTCGCGAAATTCGTTGCTCACGATCGGTGAATCGGCTTACGAATTGGCGCCGCAAAAAACGAAAATCAGAACTGATCGAACCCTGAACGTTTTTTGAAATCTTGCATCGAAACACCTCAATTCTTTTCCGCCCGACCCGGAGATTTTTTCATTTCTTTAGTCCAAGTCGGTTTTGCAAAACGCTCAATTCCGTTTGTAACAAGTAAAGCAATTGGCTGAGGAAATTTGTGCGTGTTAGTCCAATTATTTTTCGCAAGTCGCTTTAGCTAGCTGCGATTATGACAACGTGCATTGCGTTTTCTGTCGACGCAATCCGACCTCACTGCCTTCCATGGTGAAAGCGATCAAAGCATGGACTTTCAAAATATTGAAAAACTCCCCTCACCCCCAGGTGTAGCCGTCAAATTGTTAGAGCTGTTTGGCGTACCTGAGGTTTGCTTGGATGATTTAAATAAAGTCATTAGTGCCGACACAACCCTTACAGCAAGAATAATCAAATATGCAAACTCGCCGGTATATGCGCGGCGGCACAATGCCAATTCGCTCAATCAGGCGATCACGATGTTGGGCGCCAACGGCGTCAAAATCATTGCACTGACGTTTTCATTGATTGACGCAAAATCGACTAATGAATCGAAATCATTTGACTTTGACAATTTTTGGGCAGCATCTTTAGCGACCGCTGTTGCCGCGAAAAAAATCTATGGCGATTCTGGAAACAATCCGGACACCGGTTTTCTGACAGGCATGATGCTCAATGTCGGCCAGTTGGCGTTGTATTGCAATGCGACCGAGCAATATACCGAGGCCATGGGTGACCGATTCGTCTATGACCTGGAATTGATCAAAATTGAAAAAGACGTTTTCCAGCAGGATCGTTATTCATTGGGTGCCGAAGTGTTGCGAGCATGGCATTTCCCAGAACAAACAGTTCAAGCCCTCAAGCACTACAGCGATTCCAACAACCAAAATACGTTTGACAATCAAGCCATATCGTTGGCCAGCAAGATGGCGTATGTCATTTTGAGTGAATCGCCTGCTTACGAATTTGTCGAAACCATCACGGCTGATTTGGCCGTTCTGTTGGGAATCAGTGTCGACGAAACAGAACACTTCTTTAGTGTCGCGATGCAGGAATACTCAGAAATCGCTTCGATTCTGTCTTACGAATGTCCCGAGCGCAAATCGCTCAAAGAGATCGAGTTGGAAGCCAAGGTCAAGATGTTAGAAATGTCGATGGACCTGCACGTGACCAATGCTCAGGTCACCAAAGAGAACGACGAATTAAAAGACATTGCCTTTGTCGATCCATTGACACAATTGGGTAACCGCAGAAATTACGATTCAACCGCCAGTACTGAATTGGCCCGATGTGGGAGATTAAAACGATCGTTTGGTCTGTTGGTATTGGATATCGACCATTTCAAACATGTCAACGATTCGTTGGGGCATGCGGCCGGCGATGAAGTTTTGAAAGGGGTTGCCAAAAAAGTGCTATCCAGCCTGCGAAGCTACGATCAAGTGTTCCGATATGGCGGCGAAGAGTTTGCTGTGATATTGCCGGAAGTCGAATCCGGGTTGAGTGAGAAAATTGCGGAACGTTTGCGAGCAGCCATTGAATCCAGTGAATTTAACTATGCCGGCGAAAAAATTTCAGTCACGATCAGCATCGGTGGATACGTCTGCCATGAAACGGATATTCTCGAGCTCGACGAGATCTTTCAACACGCCGATGAAGCGCTTTACGAAGCAAAACGATCGGGCCGCAATCGATGCATCGTACTGAGTGAACAAAAACAAGACAAACCAACACCAGCCAATCCTGTTTCTGCCATCACAGGAACCCCCCCAATGTCTCCGGACCAGCATGCTTCGCCTCGTTAAAAGACCCTGGCGGTTTTGAGTCGCAAGTTCTCGCTCGGAGACCTTTTTATAACTCGTTTGGCGACAGCAGATTTTTTGCGAAACAAATAATCTGTGCGTCGAACTAACATACATGCTTCTGCCTATTCAGTTTTCACCCACTTTGATTTTGTTTTCAGGTAATAGGTAAATGGTAGTTATAACCGATGAACTATCGTCGGAAATTAAACAAGTTGCGGGCAATAAACGGCTTCCCACCCTACCGGCCGTTGCTCAAAAACTCATCGAATTGGCGCAACAAGACGAAATCGAATTGCATGAAGTCTGTCAGGTCGTGCGTTCCGACCCGGCGGTCAGCGGCAAAATTCTGAAAACCGCTAATTCGGCGCTGTTCGGGTTTCGTGCGCGGGTCGAATCGATCGAAGAAGCGGTTCCCAAACTGGGCACGTCCATGATTCGAACACTCATTTTGAGTTTTCATCTGGCAGCCAATTCACAAGGCGAAACCGAGTACCAGTCATATTACCAGCAGATGTGGCGAAATTTTCTGACTCAAGCCGTATTTGCTGAGTTGATCGCAGAACAAACCGACTGTGACCAAGCAAGTTGTTTTATGGCGGGATTGCTCCAGGATATTGGCGTGTTGGCTATGCTGTCTGAATTCGGCGACGAGTACATCGAAAATGTTCTTGAGCGCGCGTCACTACCTGATGTTGCTGATGCAGAGCGACGTCATTTTGGTTTCAGCCATATTGATATTTCGGAACAGATCGTCCAGCAATGGAATCTGGGTAAGCGGTATTGGAGCGCGATCAGACATCACCACGATCATATGACTCCGGTCGACGTTGCCGAAACCGATTTTCTCAAAACGATTT
The DNA here is from genome assembly GCA_028280445.1 of Pirellulaceae bacterium. GTDB lineage: Bacteria > Planctomycetota > Planctomycetia > Pirellulales > Pirellulaceae > JANQLU01. Next base: position 11,109 of record JANQLU010000106.1, read on the forward strand.
TGCAAGCGGCAAGTCTCGGAGCCAGCGTTGTTGCCTCTCGCCGCGCGTCAAAACGGCGTCTCGACGAATTACTCCACACCTGGATCGATTTTTTGGAACTCCATTTCCAGCTGGAGCAGGACGTTGCTCACTCGCTGATTTCCGAAGTGAACGAACGTGTTCGAGAATACTCCGTTGTTTTCGATTTTAAAATCGACGATGGAATTCAAACCAATCGTGTGATTGCCGATGCCAAAGAGTTGTTGCAGGAATTGGCCATTCAAAACCAAATGAAAGCAATGAACAATGGGACCGCCCCAAACGACCCAAGTCCCGAGCAAGACGAAATGTTCCGTGATTGCCTCACGGGACTCTACAATCGGCGGTTTTTGAATCAATGTCTCAACCAAAAAATCAAATCGTGGATCGACAAACGTAAACCAATTGCGATGCTGTTTCTGGATGTTGACAAATTCAAAAGCATCAATGATGAACACGGGCACCGCATCGGAGACAATGCCATCACCCATGTGGCTCAGTGGCTGATGGAAACGACACGTGCGACAGATTACGTCGTCAGACTCGGTGGAGACGAATTTTTGGTCATCATGCAGCTCAAGCAATCGCTGTGTGAAAAAATTGCCAACCGTATCGTCGAAGAAATCCCGGTGTTACCGATAGATGGCGGACAAGATTTGCCAATGTCATTGAGCATCGGTTGTGTTCACTATCAACCTAAACGTCGGGAAAATCATGACGCAAGTTGGTTGATCGATCAGGCAGACCAGTTGATGTACAGCGTCAAGAAAAACGGCGGGGCCGGGTTGTCAATGCAGACCGTATAGCGTGAACATTCGCCGCACTTTGGGGTTTTGCATCGACTGGGGCATTGCATCAAACAATTTTCGCAAGCGCGAAGCGTGATAGGATTTAGTGTCAGGAATTCCTTTTAGCGGCTCCATTAACTTTGTTCAGCTTTTTTGTTTTTTCTCAATTCCCAAGTAACCTTAGCGGAAGGTCCCAAGTTCCGTATAGATTTTGCATCCATTTCAGCGGCAAAAACTAAGTCATAGCTGATTCCAGAACTTGATTGGCATTGCATTGAACACGTAACAGAGAATTCGGAAAGATCCAAAAAAGTCACGGATCCCATTACTTCGGAATCACCAATCGAATCTGCAAAAGGTCGACTAGCCTCAGCTGTAAATTTTTCGAATTGGAACCCATCATACCGCGCAAATCCTTGTACCCACCTACCGATTTCACGGTCATCTTCCCAAAAACGTACTGTAAGAGTGAATTCTGCAAGTTGTGTCTCGCATGGAACTAGGTCGTGAATCCTGTGAGCAATTCCTCTATCCACAATATAACCCAACTCCAAAGAACGCCGGTGCAAGATATCATCAACGTCAACTGTCGATTCGTTGGTTGTTTTTAGATTCAAATGACCAGAAATCCACCCCATCATAAATGCAGCTACCATTAAGAGCAGAATAAACAGAAACCTAGTCGTATACGTTTTCATGTAGATGATACTCAGTAATCGAACCCTTTGTGTCGCCAATCTTTTGAGGGCCCCAAGAAATTTTCCTCCAATTGGTTGATAGACTTCAAAGAAAAAGTCTCCATCGATTGGCCATAGGAATCCGCTGTGGCTTTGCTCTTTCTTATTATACGAGACGAGTTGCCTTCGAATATCAGTTTGTTTTTCTCACATTCGGCTAAACACAATTGTAACTTCAGTTGATCCAACGACTTCCTGCAATCGTAAACGCGTCGGGTTAAGATTTGTGTTTGATGCAAACTCCATCGTTGCAAACCGGAATCGACAAAAAAAGCCTGCACCAAAAATGGCACAGGCTGTTTGTGTTTCAAAAACGACTTTCGCGATTACAACACAGATTCCCAGCTTTTTCCGGGAACAGGAATGTCGTATTCGCCGTCCATGTTTGGTTCAACAGGCGGTTTGGAGTCGAAGTCTTTGATGCTGTCGACATCACACAGTGACAATTCGCTGTTAAACGCTTTGTCCCAGGACAACTCTTTGCCTGAATAGGTTGCCATGCGACCAAAGATTGCGGTCATAGTGCTCAGTGCACCGTATTCGCCTTCGTTAGGAATTTTTCCATTTCGCAAATCTTTAAACAGATCGTGATGTTCCTGTTGGTGTCCGCCAGGAATTCCACGTTTGCGTTCGACACGAATTACTTTTCCATCGGACATGCGGATCGTGCGTCGGCCGATATCCGCCTGGCCTTTGGAGCCGTGTGCGTATTCGGCGACATCGCTCCACGCATTGCGAATGTGACGACATTGGCTGAGCATAACCGAGCCATCTTTGTAATGGAATTCGACGGCAAAGTGGTCAAAAATCTCACCGTGGTCTTTTCCCTTGCGGACTTCTCGACCACCCATCCCGCGTGCTTTGACGGGATAAGCATCTTTGAGCCAATTGATCACGTCCAGATTATGAATGTGCTGTTCGGTAATGTGATCACCACACAGCCAGTTGAAGTAGTACCAGTTTTTCATTTGGTACTCGAGTTCGGTTTCTCCACTTGCGCGGGGACGGACCCAAACACCGCCGCCATTCCAGTTGGCACGCGTAAAGTTAATATCGCCGATCGCACCGTCTTTCAAACGTTTGATCATTTCACGATACCACGGTTCGTGGCGACGTTGTAAACCAACGGCGACGGCAAGTCCTTTTTTCTTGGCTTCTTCATTGGCTTTGAGAACGCGTCGAACACCAGGCGCGTCAACGGCAACAGGTTTTTCCATGAAAACGTGTTTGCCAGCTTTGATTGCAGCCTCGAAATGCAATGGACGGAATCCCGGAGGTGTGGCCAAAACCACCATGTCAATTCCGCTTTCCAAAACTTTTTTGTAAGCGTCGGGGCCAATGAATTGCTTTTCTTTGGGAACAATCACTTTCTCTTTGTGGCGATTGACCAGACCGTTGTAGCTTTTGTTCATCCGGTTTTCAAAAATGTCAGCCATCGCGGTGACCTGAACCGGGCCGCTTTTTGTGTTCATCGCCTGAATCGCAGCTTGCGTTCCTCGACCACCGCATCCGATCAATCCAATTCGAACAGTGTCGCTACCGCCAACATGAGGTGTGGTTGCAAAACTGGTAATGGGAGCCGACGCCGCCACGAGAACGCCACCAGATGTCTTGATAAATTTTCGGCGGTCAGGGCTGTTGCTGCTTTGAGTCATAATTGCCTCCAATTCTTTGGGCGAGATAATTTTTGAACGGTTTTATTTGATGATTTATTGTCGTTAAAATGTAGACCTAGCATAACTATTGCCCATTCAAGTTTCAATTAATGGTGGTGTCACATTTATTGTCTGCATTCATATCTCGTGAGTTTGGTCGTTTCTGGAGTTTTGTTTTCAGCAAACACGTTATCCGGCCAAGATTTGCAGCGGTTTGAATATGTCCATCCGGCGATGGGTGTCAAATTCAAGATCGTTTTATATGCTCCGGGAAAAAAACTGGCTGAAAAAGCGATAAAAAAAAGCGTTGCACAAATTGAACGATTGGATCTGTTGCTGTCCGACTACAAATCGTCGAGTGAAATTCGAAAGCTGTGCGCTTCGGCCCCTCATACGCAGTGGCAACAAGTCAGTGCAGATCTATTTCGAATTCTCAAAATCAGCCGAAAGGTGAATAAAGACACGCAAGGGGCGTTCGATGTGACAATCGGCAACGTTTCGCGACTTTGGCGACAGGCGCGCAAAAAGAAAAAAATGCCTCAGCAACAAAAATTGGCCAGCGCGTTGGACACCGTGGGCATGGAAAATATTCAATTCGGAGAAAACTCGAAAATCAAACTTTTAAAAAAAGGAATTCGGATCGATTTCGGGGCGATCGCCAAAGGCTATGCGGCTGATCGTGTCATCGAAATTCTCAAAGAATTCGGGATTCAGTCCGCGCTGATTGATGCCAGTGGAGATATCGTTGTTTCCGATGCGCCGCCCGGTCGAGCAGGATGGAATATCGAGGTTTTCGGAATCGAAAAAGGAAAACGCCATTTCGTCCAATTGAAAAATCAAGCAATTGCAACGTCAGGTGATTTGTACCAGTATTTCGAGCTCAACGGCAAACGATATTCTCATATTGTAAACCCTCGGACGGGTATTGGAGTCGCTGGCCCGATGAGCGTGACAGTGATTGCTCGCAATGGAAGCACGGCGGATGCAATGGCATCGGCGGTATCGGTACGATTTGGAACCGATGAATTTAAAGTGCTTGAGAAACAGACCGGAGTGCACAGTTGTGTTGTTCAGTTCAAGTCTGGCCGGCCCGAGGTAAAGAAGACGAAAGATTTTCCGAAGCTCAAAGTGAGTGAGTAAGCGGAATCACAAACGCCTTGCCATCGTGAGCGGCAAGGCGCTAGCCGCCGGTTTGTTAGCGCTTCGTACCGGCGGCTAGCGCCTCGCCGCTCACAGGATTGAGCTTCTGGTCATGTTGGCCGGTGGGAACCGGCCCTACGTTCAAACCAGACTGCTGAATGAACTCAGTCCAATCGGTTCGCGGCAGGCATAAGGTTCTCCATAAGCGACTCCGATGGTTTTGCCCCAATACGCCGCTTCGTCACGCAGCTGTTCGAGAAACGTCGGTGATTGTTGTGGTCGACCGCTAACAAATTGACTTTGATAGGCCTCGATCGCTTTGAATTTCGATTCCCAAAACTCGCTGATATCGAGAACAAAATCAGGTTGGGCTGCCATCTTTAAATGAACGCAAAAATAATTGTAGATTCGCTCCGGATGATGTCGCTGACCGGGCATCTCTGTTTTCGAAAGCTTGGCCCAAAACCGAGCGGCTTCGACGAGTTGAGTTGCCGCAACATGATCGGGATGTGCGTCGACCCAGTACGGAGCAAACAACCAACGCGGCTGAGTTTGACGAATCACGATGGCGAGTTTTTCTCGGGCTTCGAGAGTTGCCTCAAGTGAGCGGTTTGGCAACTGAAGATTATCGCGCCAACTGAGTCCCAAGATTTCCGTTGCCCGGCTGGTTTCTGCGGCGCGCGTTTCGAGGGACCCGTAAGGTGTCGGTTCGCCTGAAGTCAAATCCAAGACACCGACTTTCATGCCATCCGACAGCATTTTTAAAATTCCACCGCCCATCCCGAGTTCCGCGTCGTCGGGGTGTGGAGCGATCACCAACGCGTCAAGTTTGATTTTATCGTTCATTAATGTGTTTTTCAGCGACAGCACAAACAGCAAGTGATTTGAGTGCCATCAATATGGCAAAAAAATCCTCTAGACAAAACCGCGGGAATTCTCGAATGTTCGCCGGGTCGAAGAACAAGGAGTTTGCGATGCGATTTTATAAATTGGCTTGTGCGTTCGGATTACTGGTTGCGATCATCGGTTGTGCGTCCGAAAAATGGGCGTGGAACAAAAACAAATCGAACGACTCGGAATTGGATTCCAAGCTGTTTGATAAATCGACCGAAGCCAAATATCGCGGCTGGGTTAGTCCGGCTGGGTCCGAAGACCGGTCGCGAGAAATCGAAAAACGCCTCGGCGTCTACTAATCGCCGGAAAACGGCTGAACGTGGTTGTTAATTGCCAATCGCTGTTTTGAAGAGTACGTATTTTGTTCCTGGTCGCGGTCGCTGACGGCCAATCATGAAGCGATTGTTGAGCAAACTCGGCTACTGAACTCCGCCGCTTCCCCATTTTTGGAACCGTCACATCTTACAAATGGTTCTGCATTACACGCTCAATTCGTGACCATTTGGCTGTACAACCCTGCTCAAACCCCGATATATTGTTCTGTGAGCGTTTTTCTGATGCTACGTCGAATAATCGATTTCGCCAACCGGCGTGAACCAAACGTAGCATTTGCAACGCGTACTCGTTCGTTTTTCATGCTGGGGTTTCAAGTCGATGAAGTGCCCGTTTTGTCAGGTAGATAATGATAAAGTTGTCGACTCGCGATCGAGCGAAGATGGTTTTGTGATTCGGCGTCGACGTCAATGCAACGGATGTCAACGACGATATACAACGTACGAGAGGATTGCCGAAGTTGACATCAAAGTGGTCAAGAAAAATGGAGTCAGGCAACCTTTCTTGACTGACAAAATTAGAACTGGATTGCAGCGCGCTTGTTGGAAACGTCCCGTGTCGGACGAACAAATCGAAGCGGTGGTTTTGCAAATCCAACAGGATGTTTACAAAAACTACGAGCGCGAAATCGATAGCGAAGAGTTGGGCAAAATTGTGATCGAAAATCTTGCGACGCTCGACGAGATCGCTTACATCCGATTTGCCAGCGTTTATCGTTCGTTTTCAGACTTGCGAGATTTTCTCGACGAACTCCAGCCGATGATTGAAAGTACTCGTAAGAAGCGGGCGAAGTAGTCAGTCGAAGCGAAACGCTTTTTTAAAATCCTGTTTGGCAATCTGATATTCGTTTTAGAATTCGCGGGACACGACAAATTGTGTCAACGCCTGAAGCGATTCTTTGCAAGGGCCTTCTGGCAGTTCGGCCAGCAAATGAAACGCTTCGGACGCGAACTCTCGGGCAATTTCTTGAGAATACTCAATGGCTCCCGTGCTTCGCAGCAACTCAACAACCTCTAACTGATTTTCAGCTGTCGGACTGCTGAGTTTTTCAACCAATTCCAGTTTTTGCCCATCCGCCAATTGATTCAGTGCTCGAATGATTGGCAGCGTCGCTTTCTGGTTTTGCAAATCAGTTCCCAAAGTTTTTCCTGTGGTTGACGAATCACCAGTCAAGTCGAGCAAATCATCATGGATTTGAAAGGCGATGCCAATTTTTTCACCGAAACGTTCGATGCTGTCGATCGCTGATTCGTCGACTTCGGGCTGATGAAACATCGTACCCAATCGCGTCGAACACGAGATCAGTCGACCTGTTTTACCGAGGATGATGTCGAGATATTGTTGTTGCGTCAGTTGAAAATCTTCCTGTGCATTGAGTTGCTGCAACTCACCTTCGCAAACGAGATTGGTTGCACCGCCAATCAACCGACAGGCATCGGCGGAGCCGGTTTCGCTGGTTAAATAAAAAGCGTTACTGAACAAATAATCGCCCAACAAAACGGCGGTCGGTGTGTTCCATTTTTGGTGAACGGTCGGTAAATGTCTGCGAGTATCGGCCTCGTCGAGAACGTCGTCGTGCACAAGTGTCGCCGTATGAATCATCTCGACGGCTGCTGCCAGTTTGATATGGCGCTGATCGATATTTCCAAAACTGCCAGCAACCAGCAGCAGCAATGTCGGTCGCAACCGCTTTCCGGAAAGCATGTTTCCGTGGCTGAGCAATTGGTCAACAAACGGTACATCGCTGTTCATAAAACGACCTAGCAGCGTGATCGACTCATTCAATGAATCGACAACAGGGCGGACGATCGTTTCCAACGCAACCGGCTGTTTAGTTTGGTATATGATCATTTTGTTCCAATCAGTTTTTATCATCCGATGATTCACGTACAAAATCGCCTGATTTGCCGCCCCGTTTTTCAAGCAGTTTCACGGAGTGAATGACGATCGCACGATCGATTGATTTGCACATGTCATAAATTGTCAGTGCCGCTATGCTGCAAGCGGTCAAAGCTTCCATTTCAACACCGGTTCGACCCAGTGTTTTGACTGACGAAGTGATCTCGATGGTCGTGTCACCGACGATTTCAAAGTCGATTTTGACGCTATCAATCGGCAGCGGATGGCACAGCGGGATCAAGTTCGAGGTTTGCTTGCATCCCATAATTCCAGCTAGCCGAGCGACCTCCAGAACATTTCCCTTGGAAACGGTTTGCTGCTGGATTGCTGCAATCGTGTCCTGGCTGCATTCCACCAGCGCCGTCGCAATCGCCGAACGAGCCGAGATGGGTTTGTCACCGACATCGACCATCCGACTATTTCCACGCTCGTCGAAATGCGTAAATTCTGGCATTGTTGAAAATTTCCTTCACAGGTTGAAACCGAAATTGCTATCAAAGAATAACTAAAAACGTTCAGACCACTAGAGGATTGACAAAAATAAGTGTTTTGATCGGGCGGGATACTGTGAGCGGCATCGGGAGCGGCATCGGGAGGGCGAGGCTCCCGCCGAGCCGGTGTTGTTCGAAGCTTTAAGCGAACCTAGTGCCTCGCCGCTCACAGGATAACGCTCGGCGGGAGCCTCGCCCTCCCAACTCCTCACTTCCGTTTGATTGGTATTGCCCAAAAAGCCGAATATCGGTTACCAATTGAAGCAGTTACAAATTAGCTTGCGGCACCCAACGCCAGCTAATCGCGATATTTGGGGAAACGATTTCTCCATCAGCAAAAATTGCAAGGAAGCAGTCGCTCATGAGAAATTTATTGCGCGCCATCCGCATGGCGTTCAAATATAAATACTCACTTTTTTCTTCCCTATTTCTAGGGTTCCTGGTAGCAGCTCTCTGGGGCGCCAATATCGGCGCACTTTACCCATTTGTCGAAATCGTCTTCGAAGGAGATTCCCTGCACGGTTGGGTCGACAACCGCATCGAAGAAGCCAATGCTGCGATCGCAAAAAACGAGAAAAAAATCGAGGGGCTCCGCGATGACTACGAATCTGCGGACTCCAGCCGCCAACAAGAAATCAACCAGCGAATCAGTCGGTATGAAAAATCGATCGAAGGGGAACGCGCCAAAATTGCGTCGACGAAAGCAATTGCCCCGTATATCAAATCGTATATGCCCGACGACGCTTTTCAAACGTTGCTGATTCTCGTTGTGTTTTTTGTTGGAGCGACATTGCTGCGCGGTGTGCTATTGATGTGCAACATGGTTTTGGTCTCCAAAGTTGGACAAAAAACGATGCTCGATCTGCAATATATGTTTTTTCGGAAAGCATTGCGGATGGAGATGTCCGAATTCGATGTCAACGGAACTGGAGACCTCGTGGGGCGAATTCGAGGAGAAACAGGGGCGATCGCTGCAACCGTGATGACGTTGTTTGGCAAGACCGTTCGTGAACCGATGAAAATGGGGATCTGTTTTGCCGGCGCGGCGTTTATCAATTGGCGATTGCTGTTATTTTCGATGCTGATTTGCCCAGCGGCATTATGGGGAATTTTGCGGATCGCCAAATTGACCAAAAAAGCCAACAAGAAAGCGGTCGAGCAATCGGCCAAACTGCTCGATCGGATGTTACAGGCCGTGACGTATTTGCGAATCGTCAAAGCGTCAAACATGGAAGAATTCGAACAGCGTCAGTTTGAAGACAAAGCCAATTATGTTTACAAGAAATCAATGAAGATTTCGTTCTACAACGCATTAGCGCGTGTGAACAACGAAATGTTGGGGATTTCAATCATGTGCTTGTCGTTTGTGGCCAGCGGATATTTGGTGTTGACCGATTCGACGCATCTATTCGGCATACGTTTGAGCGCTGCAACGATGAGTTTCGGAGAACTGATGTTGTTCTTTGGATTTCTGATCGGGTTTTCCGATCCGATTCGAAAAATGGCAGACGTCTACAATATGATCCAAGGCGGTGTCGTTGCGGCCGATCGTGTTTTTCCTTTGATCGATGCGGAACCCAACGTGCGAACACCTGAAAATCCGGTTGCGTTTCCTCAACGTCCACCCGAAGTTCATTTTGACCGCGTGTGTTACGCCTACCGTCCAGGAAACAACGTTCTGAAACAAACGAAATTCAAAGTGGCCGCAGGCCAGACGGTTGCGATTGTCGGTGCCAACGGTTGCGGCAAAAGTACGTTGATCAATATGTTGCCTCGATTTTTTGATCCACAGGACGGCGCCATCCGGTTTGATGGAACGTCGATCGACGAGTTCGATCTGCGCGAGTTGCGACAGGGGCTCGGGTATGTGACGCAACGTTCGATGTTGTTCAACGACACGGTCTTTGAAAATATTCGTTACGGTTGTCCGGATGCCAGTTTGGAACAGGTTCAGGATGCTGCTCGACAGGCGATGGCAGACGATTTTATTCGCAAAATGCCGCAAGGTTACGAAAGCATGATTGGCGAACACGGCACCGGGTTGTCGGGAGGGCAGCAGCAGCGGCTGACGTTAGCCCGCGCTATATTGAAAGATCCCAAAGTGTTGATTCTCGACGAGGCGACGAGCCAGATTGACCCGAAAAGTGAAAATGCGATTCACCAGGCCCTGACACGATTTGCCAAAAACCGCACGACGATTTTGATTACGCATCGAATATCGTCACTCAGTCTCGCCGATGAAATTGTCGTGATGGACGACGGTCAGGTGATCGACCAAGGAACTCACGACGAGTTGATGTCCCGCTGCGTGATGTATCAAAAAATCCGCAATTCGCACGTCCAGGATGCGGCGTAATTGGATCTCAAGTGGAAGCGACGTACGGACCAGGGTTTGGGTTATTCAAACAACACATGAGCCACCCATTTTATTAAAGTCTGGTTGGGAAATGGCTCACGCAGAGGCGCAGGGGTTTGGGAAAAACGCGATCTGGCGGTACCAATTCTTAATCTTGGTATTTAGTTAAAATCATTCTGTCTCTGCGCCTCAGCGTCCCCGCGTGAGATTTGAGCTAAAGGGGTCGAGAGTCAGACGTTGTAACTGGTCGATGAAGTTTCTCCGCCGCGTCCAGTCCAGTTGGTATGAAAATACTCTCCGGCCGCTTTGTCAATTCTTTCATAGGTATGCGCTCCAAAGAAATCGCGTTGAGCTTGGAGCAAATTCGCCGGCAACCGTTCGGTTCGATACCCGTCGTAGTAGGCCAGTGCAGCGCTCATAGCGGGCATCGGGATTCCCAAAGTGACCGCTGTTGAGATGACGCGTCGCCAAGATGCCTGTGCTTCTCGAATAGCGTTCTCAAAAAATGGATCGAACAACAAATTGATCAGGTCGGGATTGTTTGCAAAAGCGTCCCGAATGTTTTCGAGGAAAACCGATCGGATGATGCAACCTCCGCGCCACATTAGCGCGATGCCTCCGTAGTTCAGATCCCATTGATATTCGTTTGAAATCGCCCGCATGAGTTGGTAACCCTGCGCGTAAGAAATAATTTTCGAAGCGTAAAGCGCTTGTTCCAAATCATTGACCAACGATTCCGCATCGCCCTCAAATCGCGAGTTGGGCCCAGACAAAATCTTGGCAGCTTCGGTTCGTTCGGATTTCAGTGCCGACAAACACCGGGCAAATACCGCTTCGCCAATGAGTGTCAACGGCTGGCCGATATCGAGCGCCGAAATGGCAGTCCATTTACCGGTCCCTTTTTGTCCCGCCTTGTCCAAAATGAGATCGACCGTGGCTTGGCCATCGGAGTTGCGATGGGCGAGGATATCGCGTGTGATTTCAATCAGGTAGCTGTCCAACACTCCGTTGTCCCAGCGGGCGAAAACCTCGCGCATTTGATCATTGGAAAAACCGAGACCATCTTTCATCATTTGATAAGTCTCGCAGATCATTTGCATATCGCCGTATTCAATTCCGTTGTGCACCATTTTCACGAAATGACCGGCACCCCCTTTGCCAACCCAATCGCAACACGGCTCACCTTGCTCGGTTTTGGCTGCAATGGCTTGAAATATCGGTTTGACGTGCGGCCAGGCGTCAGGGTTGCCGCCCGGCATAATGCTGGGACCAGTGAGTGCTCCTTCTTCGCCGCCGGACACACCTGTGCCGACGTAATGGATTCCTCTGGCAGCCAGTTCATCCGTGCGACGAGTACTGTCAGGGAACTGGCTGTTTCCCCCATCAATCACAATATCGCCGGCTTCGAGATGCGGCAGGAGCGATTCAATTACTGCTTCGACCGCAGCGCCCGCTTTGACCATAATCATGACTCGGCGAGGACGTTTGAGTTGGGCGACGAGTTCTTCGATCGAATACGTCCCGACAATGGTTTTGCCAGCGGCGCGGCCGTTGACAAAGTTGTCGACTTTCGAAGTTGTTCGGTTGTAAACGGCGACTGTAAATCCGTTGTTGGCCATGTTCAGGACCAGGTTTTCACCCATCACGGCCAGTCCAATCAGGCCAATATCTGCACTGGACAAAGGCAGGCTCCTCATTGTCTCAATTGTGTTTCTAAAACTCGATTATCGAATTGGAGTCAGCAATTGACAATGGAGGGGAACAGGACAATGAAAGTTAGACAAAAGGGAGCGGGAGTCATTTCATGATTTGGGATGCTCGGTATCTGTGGGCAATGAGTTAAATAGCGACATGAACATTTGATTGAGGTGAAAAGACTCCCAGTACCCTTAACTTAAATCTTCACCCAGTCTGTACTCAGCGCCTCTGCGTGAGGCCGATTCCATCATGTAAAAAACTCACGCGGAGGCGCGGAGACGCAGAGGTTTGTGGCATTGTGTTTTGCAGACGCGGTTAGAAGTCAATTACCTGAACGGCCCTCTGAGTGCATTTGTACAATCGATTCTTCTTCGCGATTTTGATTTGCGATTTGTTTTTCGAGCGATTCAATTCGTTGCGTCAGTTCGCAAAACGATTCAACCACGTCTTTCCAGTAATCTTTTTCGCGCAACGAAATTTGGACTGATTTTCCGGTTTCTTGAAATTGTTGAAGCTCGCGTTTCAGTCGAAAAATGGGACCTGAAAATCGGTTGCTGAATCGGAGGAGGTCGTTTAAGACAAACGGCAACATCAAAGTAAAACAAACCAGGATTGGCCAGTGATCTTCCCAAACGCTGAAAACGTCTTGAACAAAAAATTGGCCAGATCCCGCGGCGTTTTTAAACAATGCAATTGGCAATGAAACAAACAGAATTCCTGCAATCCAGTAAACGCAAATGCGGAGCAGCATTGCCTTTTGAACGCCTTGTTCGACGAGCCAACGGGTTCTGTTTTCTGACTTTGGTTTCATGGGATCGCGTCGTTGTTTGGGTTTTTTTGGTTGTCGATTGGCTATTTGGCTTTAGGGGCCCGTATTGATGGAATTATCGATGTCACTTGCGTTGTTACTCCAAAAATCTGAGACCCGGAAACCGACGAGTTCAACCACGCTCAAGATCGCGCCCGCAATCAACATCAGCATTACCGCATACTCGACACTGGTTGCGGCGTCTTCTGAAGTTATCAATTTGTAAATCGCGTGGTTGCGTTTGCGCATGGATGAATTACCAAGGGGCGGATATGGTTTTCAGGTTCTAAAATGTAGGTTGCCAGCAACCGGCGTCAAGCAACCTGCGGCCTGATTTTTCGCTACGATCGTCAGGACAAGAATTCCGCGAGAGCGGTGTGTGCGGCGAGCAATTTCCGATACTTGGCAAACATGGCCGCGTAGACTTGTGAATTCGCGGTGTTGGGTTGATAGGACGTGCGGTTGGACGCCGATTTATCGTGCGCGAGGAATTCAGACCAGGACTCTGTCGAACCGGATATTTTTTGGAAACGATATTTCGCCAACAATGCTGCACCCCAGGCCGTACCTTCATCGGCACTGTCCAGCAGGGTTACAGGCGTTTCGAAGACATCCGCCAAAACCTGTGCAAGTTCGGGTGTTTTCGACAAACCGCCTGTCAAAACGAGTTCGGTTCTAGGATAACCTTGCTCGTCCAGAATTTGGCTGCCAATCAACAAATTAAACATCGTTGACAACAATGCCGCTTTGACGGCGTTTCCTGGTATCGCGTTTTTCGCATTCAATCCCACCAGCATCGCCGTACCGCCTCGATTGACTTCCAGTCCGGGTTCATCATCCACAAACGGCAGCGCCAGCAAACCTCCACAATCAGCTTCTGCTTCGGCGGCTTGCCGGATGATTGTTGCAAATCCATCTGTTGCGTTGGTCACCAACGCGAACATGTTAGCAACACAATTCATATAGGTTGTCCCGTTGCGCAACCAAACCATATTGATCGGTTTACCGTCGACGGCACAAAAATGATCGACCGCTTTGCTAACTCCAGTAAAGGCACGATCGCCCACCGAGTTTGCGCAGACTGACGTACCAAAACTACAGGACACCATTCCTGCCTCACCAATTAATGATCCGGCCAACGCCGCTGGCTGGTCTCCTTCGGCTGGCGCAATTGGAGTTCCGACGGGGAGCCCCAGAATTTCTGCACCTGTTTCATTCAACTGGCCGCCATCGTCACCCGCAACGCGGATGGTTGGCAGCATTTGAGCCAAATCGGTCGGCACCGATTCGCCAACAATGTCACCAAATTTTTTAAGCAACGCGTTGTCGTAATTGAGTGTGTTTTGATCGACCGGAAACATTCCCGATGCATCGCCGATTCCCAGATTCCAGCTTCCGGATAATTGGTAAGCAATCCAGCCGGAGGGAGTTGTGACATGTTTTGCCCGTTGTGCTTTTTCCGGTTGGTTACGAATAGTCCACAGCCACCGTGCTGCCGTAATTCGCTTTGGCATTTTTACGCCAAACGCACCAGTGAGTTCGGATTCTTCAGCTTCATTGCGGCTATCACACCAAAGCCGTGCGCTGCCCAGTGATTTGCCATTTTCATCGGCCAACACTTCACCATGCATCTGGCCTGAAATTCCAATTGCCAACACTTCGATATCGGCGTGTTGACTTGGCAAACGGTTGCGCAAGTGGACCATGGATTGACGGAGGGCCTGGATCCAATCGTCGGGGTTTTGTTCATAACAACCTTCGTCGAGGCCCAAAACCATTTCATAAGAGCCTTCGCCGATCGCAATGACATTCAACGATTCATCGGTAAAGATCGTCGAAAGGCCTTGCGTCCCAGCATCAATTCCCAAATATCCTTTGGTTGCCATTTTGAGTATCCGTTGGTGTGATATTGGTTGAGTGCCACTGGCTCTGCCAGTGCTTTGGTTGAATTGTGGTTGCTCAATTAAACAAAATAAAAAACGAATTGATGGGCAATCACTGGCTGGGGCCAGTGGCACCCAATTGTGCTCGTAAGATTCGCGCATGTGATTGTATTAACACAAACTCCTCACTAGTGAATTTTGCCAAAATCAACCGGCGATTGGAATTGAGCGCAACAAAAAAGCCAGGCATTTTTTGCCTGGCTTGATTCAACGGTGACAGGAATTAACCGCCGCCTTGCAACGATTGCCAAAGTCCAATGATGTTGTCTTCCGGATCTTTGACTTGGGCGTAAATTCCCATGTCGCCGACTGGAACAGGTCCCAAAATGTTTTGACCGCCTGCGGCTTCGACGTCCTGAATTCTTTGTTCACACGACTCGACTTCGATAACGATCAGCGGTGATTTGGATGGACCATCGTCGTTGCGAGGATAAGTACCACCGTTGATGCCGCCTGAATTTTTGATTTTAAATTGTTCGTCAACTTCCGTGGTGATGGCGAACGTATAAGGCATATCGCCAGGGGCATCCATAAATTGCCAGCCGAACACTCCTGAATAAAACTCTTCCATCCGCGCCTTATCTTCATAAGGGACTTCGAAGTGACAAACGCGATCCATTTAATTCTCCTGCTAATAAGAAATTTTCTATAGGTTTTTAGCATGGTACCGTTTTTACGAAGGAGGCGGTAGCTAGTGCTACGAATATTTTTGTCGTTTGTAGGTTTGCGAAACTTTGCGGCTTGTTGCAAATCACTTGAACATGGCTTGACGCCAATAAAATGCCACGGCTCGGCAGGAGCCTCGCCCTCCCTTGAAGCCTCGGGCAAAAACATCGTGAGCGGCAGGGCGCTAGCCGCCGGTAAGAAGCGCTAACGAACCGGCGGCTAGCGCCTTGCCGCTCACAGGGCCACCGCCCCCCAGGATTGCCAAACAAAATCGCGGCGATCGTGTATCCCATTTTCATCGCCAATTTTTCTAGCTCGGTTTAAAAAAAATTCTGATCAGTCTATTTCGCAACAGAACTTTTTTTCAATTCGAAGATTTCAAAAAATGTCGCCATTTTTTTACGAACATTTGGATTGCTGCCCCGTATTTTCGAAAGACCCGGCGTATTTGAGGGAACATATCAAAGCTTTTCCACGACTAATCCTGAAACAATCGTATTACGGTGCGACACTCTTGAGATAAAATGATAAGAGCAATGCATCTCGAATTTATTCATACCTGGCCATGTCAAATGAATGACGTCACTCAAATTCTGATTCGAATCGAAGAAGGTGACGCGCAGGCAACCAATGATTTGTTTCCATTGGTTTACGAAGAATTAAAACGATTGGCGACGGCCAAGTTGAAAAACGAGCAAGACCAACAAATGCTCGAGGCCACCGGTTTGGTTCACGAAGCTTATTTGAGGTTGGTCGATTCAAAAGATGATCAATGGTCTGGACGTGCCCATTTTTTTTCCGCTGCGGCCGAAGCGATGCGCCGCATTCTGATTGACCAGGCCCGGGCGCGAAAAAGTTTAAAACGCGGCGGCTTGGACAAAACGCTATCGTTAGACACCGTCGGTCCAATCACTGCCAGAAAAGCGGACGAGTTGATTTCACTCAATGATGCTCTGGATCAATTGCAGAGTGTTGACAGCACCAAAGCTCAATTGGTGAAACTCAAATTTTTTGTCGGCATGACGACGAATCAGGCTGCCGAGATTCTGGATATCCCACTGCGAACGGCGGAGCGGAATTGGGCTTTTGCGAGAGCCTGGCTGTATCAAAAAATGGGCGATTTTGACGACGAAACCGCGGAAATCTAATTTTTTTTGAAATTCTTGGCGGGTTTCGAACGGGCAATCCGCACGTAGTTGATAGTGCTGAAATACCGCTTCAATGACTGGAGTTTTACCATGGGCGAAATGATTCAACGTGAAGAGCAGATTTTTTGCGATGCCATCGAGATCACCGATCGTGAACAACGCGCCGAATTTATTCGTCAGCAGTGTGGTGATGATCAGTCACTGTATCGCAGAATCCAGCAACTGTTGAGAATGCACCAAACGGACGGAAAAATTCTCGACGGGACAACCTACGCCAGCAACGGCGCCAAAGCCGAAACGGTTTCCATTCCTCATGCGGGCGAATCGATTGGAAATTACAAATTGTTGCAGGAAATTGGCGAAGGCGGGATGGGCGTCGTATTCATGGCGGAACAGTCCGAGCCAGTGCGCCGAAAAGTTGCGGTCAAAATCATCAAGATCGGAATGGATACACGTCGGGTCGTCGCGCGATTCGAATCTGAACGACAGGCGCTGGCGCTGATGGATCACCCTTGCATCACCAAAGTTCTCGATGCAGGTTCCACTGAAAGCGGCCGCCCGTATTTTGTCATGGAATTGGTACGTGGAAAAACGATCACGCAGTTTTGCGATGAAAAACGATTGAGTGTTCGCCAGCGGCTACGAATTTTTGAGCAAATCTGTCAAGCGGTTGAGCACGCGCACCAAAAAGGAATCATTCATCGCGATTTGAAACCGTCCAATATCATGGTGACCAGCAACGACGGACAACCGTTGCCGAAAATTATTGACTTTGGTATCGCCAAAGCGACAGGGGATCGCCTGACGGACAAAACACTGTTCACCAATTATGGCGAGATGATCGGGACGCCGTTGTATATGAGTCCCGAGCAAGCGGAAATGACAGAATCGGATGTCGATACTCGAAGCGATATTTATTCCCTCGGCGTTTTACTTTACGAGTTACTGACTGGAACAACGCCGTTTGCCGATCTCAAAAAGAAAAGTTTTCATGCCATTCGCGATGCAATCCGTTCGCGAGACCCGCAGATCGCTTCGACTCGCGTAATGAATTTGGGCGATACATTGGAAAAAGCGGCCCACGACCGTGGCACCGATGCTCGTTCATTACACCGATTTATCAAAGGTGACGTCGATTGGATTTTAGTCAAATGTTTAGGTCGAAAACGCGAAAACCGGTATCAATCGGCTGGCGAACTGGCTCGCGAAATCAGACGGCATTTGGACGGCGAACCGGTCGAAGCCGCGGCTCCCACGGTTTCGTACCGGCTTCGCAAATTTATTGTCAAACACAAAGCACCGGTGACCATCGCAGCCATTTTGGGGTTCATTCTGTTAGGCAGCACCGTGTTTTCATCTTACATGGCGATTCGCGCCAATGATTTGGCGACGCAAGCCAAGTTAAACGAACAACGGGCGGTCGAAGCCGAGCAAAAACTGGCGGAAAAAATGCAACAGGTCCAGCTGGATCGCGACAGGAAAGCGGAATTGGCCCGCCGATGGGGAATCGAATTAGGAGAAGCCGAAGCCGCGGCGATTTACAACGAGGAACAGTATCGCAAATTGTACGAACGGCAGCAACGAACATCTCAACAACAACAGTACTGGACGCAATATCTGATTCCGTATATCAGAAATAAAAACGACAAACGTCAGAGGCAAACACGGGTGCACAATATCCGTGGCATCGCACGCGGGCAATCCATGTATCGCATGGCCGAAAAACCACGCATCAATTCGAAAAATTATCCGCCCGTACCCAGCCTGCATCAAATTGAACGGGCCAACATGGGTGTCGACAAAATAAATCAAAAGAAGCAGATGAAAATTCAATCACAACAATTCGCGGATGTGAACGAAGTGAATATTGTGATTCTGGATGACGAAGAAAAAGCCAAAGCGGAGTACTTGAAAAATCTGTGGGTGACCCACAAAAAATTGTTCGGAGAAAAAGATCCGATTGTTGTCCGTGTGATGGCACAATACGGTGAATGTTTGGCAAACCAAAAACAATGGAAAGAGTCAGAGAAAGTTTTGACCGAAACGCTGGACCTGATGCTTTGTGAAGAAAACAAAGGTCGGGATTTGCCGATTGGCCCTGTCCGTTTGAATTTGGCGAGAACCTATTCGGGACAGGGAAAAGACGAACATGCCGAAAAACAAATTCTGATGTGGAAAGCGGAAAACAAACTCCAACACTTGCCTCCCAACGTTAAAAAAACGCTGGATACCATCGACAATCAATTGCGAAAATTGAAAGGCCGCAAGCAAAGGTTAAACCAACTAGAAAACAAACTGCGGCATTCAAAAAAACGGGTAGATCAAGATAAATAATGGCAAGATTTCGCCCCGAGTTTCGAACACCCAATTAGAGGTGGCAAATCTCTCGGAGGGGGAGAAATGACATTTTCAATCTACCTGTTTATCTTGATTCTGTTTTTGTGTCTCTGGTTGATTCCACAAAGTCAGATGACCAAAACGTCAGCTTATTGTGAATTCGACGACACCGATGGTGATGCCGCCGATGGTTTTCATCATTTCATGACTGGCAGCGATTATATCGAGGACGGTTCAGCACCGTTCGACTAAGCCCTATTTCTTGTCGACTTTGACTTCTTGAATTTCGACTTTGCGAAATTGAATCGGGTGGCTTTCGGATTGCAGCGAAATATAGCCGCCTGTGATAACGAGATTGCTTTCATCCTTGATCAGGCTTTTGGCGTTTTTGTCGCGAGGGTCGAGTTGCGGTTTTTCATAAGACAAAACCGATTTACCGTCAATCAAATGCTTGACGGTTTTTCCGCCACGGACTTCGATTTCCGCGGTGACCCATTTTTCGCCATGGTAAGTATCCGATTTGGAACTCGTACAATGCCGCCTGACCAACGCGCCATCCATTTCGACATGCGTTCCAGGCGTACACAAATTCATAGTCGTACGTTTGCCCGTTCCTAACCCGCCAAGCAATTGAACTTCGATGGAGACGGGGAAATCCTGATTTTTGCCCATCGTCGTCGGGTCCTGGCAATGAATCATCACACCGCTATTTCGTTTTGCCCAACCCGGACCTCCCGCGACCTGTTTGCCGATAAACCGGTATTCAATTCGCATGTTGTAATTGGAATAAGGTTTTTTGTAGAACAAGTGTCCAAATTTTCGATCAAATTTATCGTACTTGTCATAGTTTACCGTCAACAGACCATCGACGACGCGAAAAGTATCTCCAAAATTTTCGCCATATTTATAACCGCGAATTTTCGCTTTCCAGCCGGTTAGATCTTTGCCGTTGAACAATTGCTCCCATTTCGGATTCTGTTTGTCGGATTTTTTGGTTTCCGTTTTTTTGTCTTGAGAGAATGCCGCAGACGCAAACAAGATGGTGGCAATTGCTGCAATGCAGATGTGGGTTTTCATGATAGAGTCCGTGGGTGTCTAGATGTTCAGGCGTTTCATTTTAGAACAGAAACGTCTCGTTGTCACTTTGAGAAAATTAACGAGGCCGCTGGAGCGGAAGTAGGGTGTCGATGCAGACTGAATTGGTTTTGGGAAAGGCTCACGCAGAGTCGCAGAGTCGCAGAGGCAGGTGTGTACTAAATGAAAACAAAACTTGTACTCACCTACCAAACGAATCAACTACCTGGATTAATCAATCATACGAAGCCGGTTTTTAAGCCTCTGCGTCTCTGCGTGAGCCTTCTCAAAAAAAGTTTACGTACTGGATGAACGTTCCGCCGGAACCTTCGGCGGGAGTATCAACAAAATTAGCACAACAAACGTGATGACGATGACGATCAACTGTCTTGGTTCAGCTTGGGCGATTCCTTTTTTGACAAAGCTTTCGTAGCAAAACCACCCTCCCACTAGTGAGACGGCTAGAAATGAATCCAAATAAGCCAAGGGCGGTTGGTTGAGCCAAAACAACAAACTGCCGGCGGCGGCAATACCGCCCATCACCAAACCAAAATAAAGTCCCGTTGTCCCGCCATCTTGGGACACGATTCGATAGATACCGCTACCGATCACAACCAGCGCATAAATCGCCATCATGACGGCTTTGTATTTGTTGCTCACAAATTCTCCTTTTTCATTTGGTTTGAGTTTATCAAGAGCAACCCGTGATTTTCTACCGGTGGCATGCAGAATTCCAAATTGCAGTGGAATGAACTTGAGTTTTCAAAATTTTTTGGCCTGGAATTCGTCAACGGTTTGCTGATTCATAATAGTTGCCCAGTCGGTTTATCATTTGGTCGAGTTCGCGACTCAAATTTAAACGGGTACAATGTCTGTTTCCTACGCTGCTTTTTGAAAATGGTAACAAGAAAACACACAATCGAATTTTGTTGCCAACCGCGCTCGCCAACATTTAGATCACAAGGGAAAGACGATGAAAAATTTGCTCTGTCTCATAATGCTGTTGAGTGCATCCGCAGTATCCGCAACGGAAAAACCAAATATTCTGTTTATATTTACCGATGACCAAAGTCGGCGATCAGCAAGTTGTTATCCCGAATCGCATCCCTGGGTGAAAACACCCAACATCGATGCCTTGGCAAAATCCGGTGTTCGATTTACTCATTGCTACACCGGCGCCTGGTGCCAGCCGTCGCGTCTGTCTGTACTGACGGGACTCTTGCAACATCGACATCGTTCTTTCAAAGTTGTTCGTTATCCGATGGCGAAATATGACGCGAAACAGCTTCCGTTTTGGCCAGCCTATTTCCGCAAAGAAGGTTATTTTACGGCTTGTATTGGTAAATGGCATTTGGGCGAGGATGTCGGGCACGGTCGCGATTGGGATTACTCGGTGATCTGGGACAGGGGCGGACCGAAAAAAAACAGCTACGCGTATTACCACAATCAGTTGGTGAGATACAACGGTGGAAAACGTCAACTGTTGAAAGGTTACAGTACGGACAACTATACCAGGCTTGCTTTGGAATTTGTCAAAAGCAAACAGCGAAAAAATCAGCCCTGGTTTCTTTGGCTCTGCTATGGCGGAGTGCACGGCCCGTACACACCGGCTGATCGCCACTCGAAAATTTATCCGTCGGTGAAAGTAAAAATTCCGGACGACATCTATGGACCCCGCCCACGGATGCCCGCGTTCATGAAAAATTATGGGGTGTGGAAAAATAAAGATGGCGTTCCCGTCAAAGGCAAAACAACACTCCGAGCCGCGGTCACCAAATACAATCGTGCCGTCAAATCGATCGACGAAGGTGTCGGCCAATGGATCGCAGCGCTGAGAGAAACCGGGCAGTTGAAAAATACAATTGTCATTTTTACATCTGATCAAGGGTTTGCTTGGGGACAACACGGATTTGCCAGAAAATGGGCGCCTTATGATGCCAATCTGGCGGCGCCGTTGATCATCTCTCAGCCAGGCAAAATTCCGGTAGGAAAAGTCTGCACAGAAGCGGTAAATGGCGTGGATATCGCGGCAGCCATTCACGGTTTCGCAGGCATCAAGCCGCGTTGGAAAATGCATGGGCGGGATTTTTCACGCCTAGTGTTCAACCCTGACGGCGCTCCGCTGGAACAACCGATGATTTTGATGAATTCGATTCAACAGTACGGTGAACGCTTTACAGCCACATTGAAAGAGAAAAAATTCAAACAGCTTCACAAAGCGGGCTTGGCCGCATGGATCATGATGCGAGATGGGAAATATAAATACGTTCGCTATGTCGGTGGAACGTACCGTGAGGAACTTTATGATCTGCAACGCGATCCCAATGAGTTACACAATTTGTCAGTATCCAAACAACATCACCAACGCTTGGCTGTTTTGCGAGCAAAATTGCTGGATGAACTCAAAAAGCAAGATGCAGATTTTCTAGATGTTCTACCAGACGTAAAAATCGAGGCGATCGATTAATGTAGGGCCGGTTCCCACCGGCCGATTTTTGGATTGTTGTTCGGGAGGGTGAGGCTCCTGCCGAACCAAAACAATGTGTTTGCAGTTCGGCGCGAACCTTGACTTGCCAAAACAAATACCATGCCCGCGGCTCGGCAGGAGCCTCGCCCTCCCGTTATTCCGTTAGGGTCGTTCCTAGTCTTTCTTTCGACGGGATGAACATGATTAACAGAATGGAAAATGGAATCTAAATTCTGTCCATCCTGTAAATCCTGTCTAAATTCAGTTTTAGATTGACCGGTAGGAACCTGCCCAGCTTTTAAAAAATAGTGTTGACAAAGCGAATTCTTTCGCTAAATTTACTCTGAGTGGCGAATTCTTTCGCTAAATCAACATGTTTTTGAGTAAACTGAACTGATGGCACGTCCCGCAACCGATCAACCGACCGACGTCGAGCTTCAAATTTTACGGATCCTTTGGGATGGTGGAAAATTGACCGTTCGCGATATTCATTCGGCAATTCAACAGTTCAAGGACACGAACTATTCGACCACCGTAAAAATGTTGTCGGTCATGTTGGAGAAAAATCTGGTAGTGCGAGATGAAAACGCGCGTCCGCATGTTTACCGGGCAGCCATCTCGCGACAAAAAGCCCAGCAACAAATGCTCAAGGGAATGGTGAAAAAGCTCTTTGATGGCTCGACCGCTTCCCTCGTTATGCAGGCTCTTTCGACTCAAAAAGCGAGCAAGGATGAACTTGCCGAGATCCGTCAACTCATTGAAAAAATTGAGAAAGGCAAAAAATGAACTGGCTCAACTACTTTGCAGAATTCCAGCTCACTTGGATCGCGACCTGGGCAATTTTGAACGCCTTGTGGCAAGGTGTCGCGATCTGGGTTTTGCATCGATTGTTTTTTGCTGTCACAACGGAAAACAACTGCGTCGCGCGTTATCGCGTCGGGCTCGTTGCACTGGTTGCTGCCATTGTCTTGCCGGTTGTTACGGCTTGCATTTGGCATCCGCGTGCGGATGTTTCTCGTCAAACGCTTGCCCCGTCAATCGTCGCTTTGCCAAACGGTGAAAACTTCAATGCTACGATGCGAAAAGGATTTCCGGCGGAGCGCATGACCGAGCGCGCACAATCTAGTGATCCCAACTCAACTACCACGCCGGCGGAACTGAATCTACAAGACGCGGATTGCACTGACGCCGTAGCGACGAACATTTCAACAAAGGGTTCTGCGAAACAATCATTGTTGCAGTTTCTGTCTACTGCCGCGCCGATATTGGTGATCGGTTGGATTTTGGGAGTTTGCCTGTTTGCCATTCGACCGATCATTGGATTTCACTACGTCTGGAAACTCAAACGGCAGGGACTGTTCGACGTCGAACCGGATTTGCAGCAACGATTTGATCGACAGCGCATCAAACTGGGCATGGCGCGTGCGATCGAGATTTACTATTCAAAACTGATTCGTGTACCAACGGTTGTTGGGGTCTGGCGTCCCATCGTTCTGTTGCCGATTTCCGTGATGTCCAATTTAACGGTTGCCGAGCTGGACTCGATCTTGCGGCACGAACTGGCACACATCCGCCGATACGACACGCTGTTGAACATTTTCCAAATCACCATCGAAACGCTCTTGTTTTTCCATCCACTTGTTTGGGCGATCTCCAAAACAGTCCAGACCGAACGCGAAAAATGTTGCGACGACATTTCCGCAACTTCCGATACTGCCAGAACAACTTTGGCAAAAGCACTCATTCAACTAGAGGAAAATCGACAGGAATACGCGAGCCAATTGTCGTTGACCAGCCACAGCGGTGATCTCAAAAAACGGGTGACTCGATTACTCGATTTACAAAATACCAAACGAACCAACATTGGGCGATTGTTGGGATTAGTGGTCGCGGGAGTGATGGTTGCGGCATTTATATTTGCGACCGTTCAGACCCAGGCGGTTGCGTCAAACTCGGATCCTGCTGCGGACGAGAAATGGGAAGTCACACGAGTGACCGTCGAAAATATGTGCAAAATTTACAAATGGAAAAAGCTAACCTCCAAAACCAAGCACACTGCTAAAAAAATTGCCGATGTGTTTCCAAATCTAGATTCGGGCAAGCGAGGCAAAACGCCGGCGGGTTGGGAAGCGGATTTGATTTTCAAAATTACCAAACGCAATACGGTCACGGGCAAAACGAAAGAAATTCGAGTTGCCATCAATTTCGAGAAAGGCTTGTGGTCCGAAGGCAATGGCGATTGGCCTTTTGGACCGACATGGGCGTACCGTTACGCGATGGCCGATCTGATTCGAGAAAACAAAGACTGGCGAATCGGTCGGGTTAACGAAGAGGCCGAGGTCAATTGGAAAACGTATCACGAGAACAAAGCGGTTTTGGCCAAGATCAAAAAAGGAAAATGGGTCGTGATCGCTGGCGGGCGATTGACCAGTTCGTTCGAAAATTTTGACCAGGCGGTTGAGCACGCGAACAAAGCACACGCCAACGCGTTTCACCGTTTTATCTTCCGACCCGGAATTGATGATGTGAACCCGCGACGTAAGCCGCCGAAAAACGTCAAACCGGAAAACCTGCTGCTGTCCCCAAGAAACACCGGAACACCCCATTGGATTCAAATCGGAACCGCTTTGCATCGGTCTCAAGGCATTACTGCCTCGGAGACACATTGGATTCGTGGGCAACGTAAAATCGCGGCTCCCGGTGGCCGCGCGCACATCCAAATTGGCAGTAGTGAAGACAAACAACGATTCGAGCAAGTGACGGCGGTGCTCAGCAACACGCTGTCTCGCGAGTTGACGTTGCCCCAATCGATGGCAGCCCGGCTGGGATTATTTCGTAACAGTTTGCCGCATTCGATGACATCGCAAGGCAACATGCAATGTCCAGCCGTTCGTTGCGAGATCAAAATTCCCCAGCTCAATATTTCCAAAACGGTGACCGCGTTTGTTTATTCACAACAGGAAATCGACAAATATCGTCGTGATCCCAAAGAGCATGCGGACAAAATCCGAAAATTGCAAGACAAATTCAATTCATTTTTGTCGACGGCAGGAATCACCGAAGACGTGCTCACGGTGCGTCGATATCCATGGGTGGTTTATGGCGTTGTCAAAGACAATGCAGGTCATCCGATTCCAAAAGCGAACGTCGTTGCGCATTTCGGATACGTCGACAGATTTGGAGCGGTCTATAGCGCGGTCACCGATGCCAAAGGCCGTTATGTTTTGCGTTTTGATCAGCGGTTCACAATGAATTCCAGCAACGATTTACCACATCAGCTGCCCAAGCTTGCTGGAGTTACGATCAAGCCATCGAAATCGACTTACATCATTTCGTCGCCTAACCAAATCTCGCGACGCATGACTTGTGAAACTCCCTTGGACAGTAAAACAATTGTCAAACGATGGCCAACTCGTATTGATTTCGAAATGGAAAAAACCGCCGTCATTCAAGGTGAGTTGAGAACGGCCAACGATCAAATGATGCAAAATCGAAAACTGGAGTTGGAAGCGTATCATCGTGGTGGCAACCTAATCCAAAATTTGCGCTATCGACAAGCCGTCAAAACGGATGCTTTAGGACGATTTGCTTTCTATGGCGTTCCCCGAAATTGCACTTTGAAGTTGCGTTTCCAAGATGAACACTCAGGTGAGTTGAAAATTTCTCCGCTCGAAAGACTCGGTACGCATTACGCCGTCGTTCAGCGAAGTGTTAATGAAACCGAGCCGTCAAAAATTGAATTGAAGTTGCTTAAATTTTTTCGGCACGACGATGGACGGCTTGGAATTCTGTTGGACCAACGACCACTACCGATCAAAGCGACAACATCAACGCGAGCCGACAACCTGGGCCTCAAATTCGGGCCAACCAAAAACGGCCTGGCGGCTGCTGTTCGCGTCAAAAATGGAAACCACAGTCACATCGAAAATGAAAAATGGTTCCGAACCTCGCGTGCCATGAAATTCGAGTTTGTCATACAAAACCAATCACGAGAAACAAAAACGATCGTCACATCGGCATTGCGAACGCAAGATCAGATGTCTGTCGTTTCTGAAGGCGGGACGGCCGTTGAGACTTGGAGCAAATCATTCCCGGGAAAACCAGTGACAGTAAAGGTTGTATTGGAACCGGGAGAACAATTTATCGTACGCTCAGCCGCATTGGAAATTGTCGACCCGGAAAAACCGCAAGGCATCAACGAATTGTGCGGCTACCGAGCCGAACTTACCAACGGAGCGTATACCGGCAAATTCAAACTCAACTTGCCAGGCGTAAGATTGTCTGATGAAAAACAGCAATCAATTTGGCAAGGAGTCTTGGAGACCGGTGAGTTTAAATTTCGAGTTGGCAAACCTAAACAGTAGGGCCGATTCCACCGGCCGATTCAAAAACCGAATTTAGGCAGGATGAACAGGATTTAGATTTCTCCCCATCCTGTTAAATCATGGTCATCCTGTCCAAAAAAAAGATTTGGAACGGGGCCTAACAGAATAACGGGAGGGCGAGGCTCCTGCCGAGCCGCGGGCATGGTATTTATATTGGCAAATCAAAGTTCGCGCCGAACTGCAAACACATTGTTTTGGTTCGGCAGGAGCCTCACCCTCCCGAACAACAATCCAAAGATCGGCCGGTGGGAACCGGCCCTACTTGATCACCTTGGTATCCGGAAACGCCGAAGACCAACCAAACCAGAATGCGTTATGGGCCGGCAAACGTTTGAGTTTTTTGTCATCGAGCGTTAGTGAATCGGGTTGAACTACCCATGTTTTATCATTGTTGTCGATTGCTGCTTTTTTACCGTCCCAAGATTTAAACGGAACGTCACCCGCCTCGTAGACTCTTGCAGCCCCTGTCGAATCCGTCAAAACAACGAACTTGACTCCCGCCAACTCCGCGGCGTAAACCGGATTTTTCTTTAAAAACGCAATGGTAATTGCCAATCGTTTCTCTGACTCACCTGTGCCAAATCGCAACGCCAGAATTGGTTCTTTGTTTTTCTCGATTCGTTTGTCGATCTTTGGCACATTAAACATCAAATTGTCATTATCGAAATACGATTTATACGCAACCCCTTCGCCGTAGTTTCGCCGATGCCCGGTGCGCGTCGTCAGAACTTTGGTATCGGGGTGAAGGGCTTTCCATTTTCCCCAAGTCGTGGTTACCACGTGGTGGCGTTTCAAAGCGATCCCTTTGCCAACCAGCGGACCGATCACCGGTTTACCACCGAGTGTGGACCAAAGTGATTTGGTTTTGTGGTCGTACATCAATTTGTTGGAGCGATACAAAAAACCGCTGGTGCCCAATTCGTAGTGCTTGCCTTGGAATTCCGTTTTGTAAAAGATCATCGAGCCACACAGCGTGCAATAAACGCCGCAAAACGATTGACCGCCAATCACGTCTTTGACCATTTCGTGCCAGGCCAGGATGCGCTTGGGATAACAACGGGCCTCGCCATTGGCGACCACGCCGAACACGACGTTGCTATCCTCGAGGTATTCAGCGGCGAGAGAATCAACCGTACATAGTTCTGGATTCTTTAGCGGAGGAATACCGTCACGTGCGACGCCGCCATGCACAACTTCGTCCAGACGAATGATCGATTTTCGACTTGAATCGAAATACTCGCCTAATCTTTCGTCAGCCCCGCGCCAAGTGACAGTTCGAAAAAGAACTTTTTTGAAATCGGCGTAGTCATCGAAAGCTTTGTAAGGTCGATTCCAAATGTAATCCCGCCACTGCTGGCGATTGAAATTGCCGGAAACTCCAGTTTTTTCATGCATCAGTTCTTTCATTCGTCGCTCGACCGTGTGATGAACTGCCGGCATTACCTCGATCAACATCGGCATGTAACGCTCGTCCCAGTTTTTCTCTAGAAACGCAAAACTGTTCTGTAAAACCTCTTTGTCCTCGCTTATCAAACTCATCGTCAGTTCGATCGGCTCCAGTTCAGTGATGCCATCAGACTCCGGCGCCGGTTTTGTTAACGCTTGGTAGGCATACAACCCCATGCCGCCCGCCGCAATGGCGAGGATGACAAACACCAATGGAAGCGGAACTCCGCGATTCAAACTGCTCATGGCAAAGCCTCGAAAATGAAAATGATGTAGATATCGTAACAAAAATAGGAGCCACAATTAATCCATTGGCTGACGCTGGCGGGGTCAGAGTTTCACAGCATGACTGAATCGCGGTCGATTCGTCCGTTGATAAATTCACGAAAACGACTGTTTTTGATTGATCGCAGTGGCGGCCAGTGGTTTCCCGGCACGTGGCTGCAATTTCGCCTATCGAACGAACGTGATTATTTGTACCATCAGTCGTTTGATTTTTATGCAACCCGATCTTCGCCGCTCATGTCGCAGTCTCAGAATATCCGTAACATTGTCATTATTGCCCACGTTGACCATGGAAAAACGACACTCGTTGATTGTTTGCTGCATCAAAGCGGGCAGTTTCGCGAGTCGCAACTGAAAGGCGAGCGAATCCTCGATTCGGGTGATCTCGAAAAAGAGCGTGGGATCACGATTTTGGCCAAAAACATCGCTCTGGATTTTCGCGGGACGAAAATCAATATCATCGACACTCCCGGCCACGCCGATTTTGGCGGCGAGGTCGAACGTGTTTTGAAAATGGCTGATGGAGCATTGCTGCTGGTCGATGCCGCCGAAGGCCCCATGCCACAGACTCGATTTGTGTTGACCAAGGCGCTCGAGGTCGGGCTAAAACCGATTGTTGTGGTGAACAAAGTCGATCGTCCCGATGCGCGGGCGGCGGAAGTGGTCGACGAGGCTCACGAACTCATCGTCGATTTGGGTGGTGAAGAGTTTTTGGACGATTTCAAATGCCTGTTTGCGTCGGCCAAAGAAGGTTTCGCTTCTCACAGTATTTCGGAATTAAGTAATTCAATGGAGCCGCTATTGGAAATGGTGGTCGAACATGTTCCGCCTCCAAAAATTTCTGATTCTCCTGAATTCCAAATGCAAGTGACAACCAT
The DNA here is from genome assembly GCA_028280445.1 of Pirellulaceae bacterium. Classification (GTDB taxonomy): domain Bacteria; phylum Planctomycetota; class Planctomycetia; order Pirellulales; family Pirellulaceae; genus JANQLU01. The sequence goes on from JANQLU010000106.1 coordinate 40,555, forward strand.
CGATTGGTCAGAATTCGTCGGGCGTATTGCCGTCGGCCGAATCATGAGCGGCGCGATTTCGAAAAACGATCAAGTTGTGCTGATGCAGGAAAACGGAAATCGACAATGCAAGATTGCGGCTGTCCATCTGTTTGACAAATTGGGCCGCGTCGAAGTCGAGCGGGCAACCGCCGGTGACGTTTGTGCATTGGTCGGATTGGACGAAGTTCAAATCGGCGACACGATATGCGGGCTCGATCATTTGCATGCCATGCCGCGGATCGAAGTCGATGAACCGACGTTGGAAATGCTGTTTACCATCAATAGCTCGCCGCTGGCGGGCAAGGACGGCGAGTACGTCACAGGCCGGCAGTTACGAGAAAGGTTGCAGCGTGAGTTGCAACGTAATGTTGCATTACGGGTTCGCCCCGCCGAGGGTGCGGACGCTTTTGCGGTTGCCGGTCGCGGTGTCCTCCATTTGGCAGTATTGATCGAAACAATGCGCCGCGAAGGATTCGAATTATCGGTCGGAAAACCAAAAGTGCTGATCAAAGAAATCGACGGCGTGAAATGCGAACCGTTCGAAATTTTGACGGTCGAAGTTCCCACGGAGCGGTTTGGCTCGGCCATGGAATTGATCGGGCAGCGGCGCGGCGAACTGATTGAAATGAGTTCACGCGGTGAATACACTCACGCGTCGTTTTCGATTCCGGCTCGCGGCCTGATTGGACTGCGAACGCGCATGCTCAACGCGACTCAAGGAACGGCTGTGATGCATCATCGATTCGAGGAATATCGACCTGTCGAAGGTGACATTCCCCGCCGAACCAATGGCGTTCTGGTTTCGACTGTTGGCGGTAAAGCGGTCGGTTATGCATTGTTTGGTTTGCAGCAACGCTCCGAGTTATTCGTTTCTCCGGGTGACGAGATTTACGAAGGAATGGTGGTCGGCGAAAACAGCCGTGACAATGATTTGCCGGTCAATCCATCGAAAGAGAAAAAATTGACGAATATTCGAGCGGCCGGCAGTGATGAGAATATTTTGCTGAAACCGCCGCGGCTTCTTTCGCTGGAAGCAGCTTTGGAGTATATCGAGGACGATGAATTGGTCGAGATTACTCCCAAAACCATTCGTCTTCGCAAAAAGCTGCTTCGTGAAGCCGAACGTCGTAAAATGGCACGCACCCTGGCCTCGACAACTTGACGGGAGCGCGAGACGGGAGGGCAAGACGGGAGCGCGAAACGGGAGGGCGAGGCTCCTGCCGAGCCAGATCTGTGAGCGGCAAGGCGCTAGCCGCCGGTACGTTTGCGCTTCGTACCGGCGGCTAGCCCCTTGCCGCTCACAATACGGCGCTGCAGCGCCGAACGTAATCGATCATCGATTGCCAGTTTGCTGTGATTCAATCCGCCGGGCTTCGAGCAAAAACTGTTGCGCCCGCTTGTTATAAGGGTCCAACTGCAGCGCTTGTTCGAATTTTTGGATGGCTTCTTTGGCAGGACGTTTTTGGAACATGATGATCGAACCGTGGAGCAGCAACAATTCTACATTGGTCGGGTGTTTCGCGGTTGCCTGTTCGATAGTTTTACTTGCGATTTCCAATTTCTGGAATTTAAGACAATCGTTGAGATAGTTGACCCAGAATACTTGACGTTCCGGCATCAAGGTGACCGCTTTGGAATAATGGAAATGGCATTGATTCCAGTCATTCAAGCCCGAATAAGCCATGGCCATTTGATGATGGTATTCCCCCGGATTCTCGCCAAACGACTCTCGCAATTCGTTGAGGCGCATGATCGCTTTGTCAAATTGTTTTTCGGCACAATAGGAAGTCGTCAGCGCAACGATCACGCGGCGATGCGGGGGATAAATTGCGGCAGATCGTTCAAGGTACTCGATGGCATTATCAGTTTGGCCTTTGCGGAATTTCTCCGTGCCGAGATTTTGCAACGCACGCCAACTGCCAGGGTCTTTGCGAACTGTATCCGCCATTAAATCCTCGAACGACTGATACTGTCCATTTCTCCAGTGAGTCGCGGCGCACAACATGGCGGACCAAATGATCGATACTGCTAACAAGATTTTTACCGTATGTTGCTGAAAATATTTGTGACTCAACCAAACCACTGCGAACAACAACAAAATCAAAAAACAAACCAATGGCAGATAAATACGATGTTCAAAATAAACGGTAGCAATCGGCATGACGCTGGAGGTCGGTGCAAGGATTGCAAAAAATGAAAACCCGAGCCAACCCAGTGCCGATCGGCGCACCAAGCCTACGATCGAAGCCAGAAAACAGATTGTCAGCAACGTGCCTGGAATCGCGATTTCCGTCAGATGTTCTGCGATCGGCCAATTTCGGTCAAAACACATTGCGGCGGGCCAAAAAACAACCAGCAAATACTGGAAGATCACCTGGGGCTGCGTTGAAAAATACTCCCAACGTGTCACGGGACGATCGACGATGACATTTTGTTGAACTTCTGGAGCAACCGCAAACACGGCCAATAACAGCCAGACGACGGCAATTGAAAATCCACCGTAGACCCACAGCCGTTGTTTGAAAAATGTTTTCCAGTCCGTCCACAAAAAAGTCCAATCAAACGCCAGCAAGACTACCGGCAGAGTGATCATCACCTCTTTGGAACCCATCCCGAGCCAACAGCATGCGATGCTGCCCAAATACCAAGGCCACGAAGTTTGGGATTGGCTGCCGCGAAAATAACAATACATTGACGCAACAAAAAACAATCCCATTAGCGCCTCGATTCGCTGAATCACATATGTCACGGTTTCCGTTTGAATTGGATGAATGGCCCACAGGCAAGTTATGCTGAATGCAAACGGGATACCGTATTTTGAAACCGCCGTATTTTGATTCAATTGCACGACACGACGAATCAAATCAAACAACAATAACGCGGTTGCGATATGGACGAGCAAATTGAACACGCGATATTGCAGGATGTCGTGACCACCCATGCGGTAATTCAATGTGAATGTCCACGACGGAACCGGTCTCCGCCAAAATCCAACAGGTGTATCGGATGATACGTTCCACAACGGACTGAATTCCGCCAGGCGATCGTTTTCTATCAAGCACGAGTAGTCATCAAGGATGAAATCCCCAGGTTGCGTTAGGACATTGGAGTAACCGGCCAGACAAAATACGAGGATTCCCAGAATGGCAAACAGAATCTGCAATTTTTGAGATTGCTCCAAGCGTCTTTCGATATTCTTGTTTTGATCGCTTTTGGATTTCGCAGGCATGGTTTCGATCAACAGTGACGCGGTACAGTTCCCCGATGATTCAGAGGAGATTTCATTAGGAGGTGACTTAACGACTCCCTGCAATCGCAAGTGCGAAGCGTGAGCGAGAGACTAGGTCGAGTTGATTAAATGTGAGCGGCAAGGCGCTAGCCGCCGGTATTGGAGGGTTTACTAGCGGCTAGCGCCTTGCCGCTCACTAAAATCCGCATCATTCCGATTTAATCAACACAACCTAGAACCACACTGATGTCTGGCAAAACGTAATCTCTCACTCACGTTTCGCACTTGCGAATGCAGGTCGTCTAGTCACAACTCCCGGGTGAAGGTTCGTTTTGAATCTACAGAGAGCAGTCAACGATTTTTTATGCTATTCGTCAAAATTTAAACGAGGCAACGAAAACTCTCAAAATCACTTTGGTTGAAACGCCATTTCTTCGCGAAAACTTAACATACGACTTCTATACTGGTCCCATGAATGAAGCAGTTCCAGATTTCGAGCATTTTCACTGTCGGCGATTGGTCGTGGTGATCCCTGCGCTCAATGAAGAAGTGACCATTCGCAAAGTGATCCAGGAGATTCCGTCGTCGATTCCGAATGTCGGAGAAGTCATTGTGGTCGTCGTTGACGATGGTTCTAACGATACAACGGCAGTCGAGGCAGTAGATGCAGGTGCGGTAGTCGTCAAACATGCTCAAAATCTCGGTGTTGGTGCAGCTTTTGCAACGGGCCTTGAAAAAGCGCTCCGCCTGGGTGCGGATCTGATCGTGAATATGGACGCCGATGGCCAATTCAATCCGGCAGACATCGAGAAATTGATCCAGCCGATCATGACGGGTGATTGCGGGTTCGTCACCTGTACACGATTTGGCAACTCGGACTATCGGCCAAAAATGCCTTGGGTCAAACGATGGGGCAACAAAATGATGTGCCGCATCGTCAATTGGGTTACTGACAAAAAATTCACCGATGTTTCCTGTGGGTTTCGAGCTTATACACGTGAAACGGCTCTTCGACTGAATCTGTATGGTCGTTTTACTTACACGCAGGAATCGTTTATCGATCTGGCAAATAAAAACGTGGTGATGCAGGAAGTCCCATTGGTGGTTCGCGGCGTTCGAGAGTTTGGGAAAAGTCGGGTTGCTTCGAATTTATTCAAGTACGCGGCGCGAACGTCGATGATTATTATTCGCGCGTTGCGGGACACCAAGCCATTGATGTTTTTCGGAACGATGGCGGCTCTGTTTTTGTTTTTGGGGATTTCCTGTTACGGATTTATCGGCGTTTGGTGGTTGATCACATCGAAAACCAGCCCGTGGACATCACTGTTGTCGGTGGGTACTGTATTGACCATTATCGGTGTCGGCGTCGGAGTGTTGTCACTGATCGCAGACCAGATCGGCCGTGGACGCCGCGTTCAAGAACAATTGCTGTATTTTCAGCGGAAACAGTATCTCGAACAATTTCAGCGAGCCGATGGTGTTGCGTCAAAGATCAATGATGGCTCGGTTTCAGAGCGAACGGATTCGATGCAGCAAAAATCTCACGTTTGATTCAGTCCACATCGACCAGTGGCAAATGTTTGATCAGATCAAGTTGTTTTTCGAGCGATGCGATTTGCGTTCGCTTTTTTTGTGGATAAAAAGCTTCCACTGCAGAGACCTGCTGCAACTCGGTGTCGGCCAGCAATTCCGTTTTCACAAAAAACGCGTTACTGCCTGTTGAATCAACCGCAACCAGCGAATATCCCTGGCGAGCCCCCAGTTTTTCGAGCGCGGCGAGCGAAGCACCGTGGTACCAGCCGCTACGGTGCTTTGAAAACCTCCTAAATTGTTCGTCGTATTCCACGGTGATCGCCCGATCGGGACCAAACGACGCGTTTATTTCGATCACAACGACCCGCGGATCAACCACATTGATCGCTTCCCAGACCCAATAGTCGTTTCCGTCAATGTCGATTGACAACAGGTCGATCTCACCTTGAATCTGATTGTCACTTAACGTTTTGTTAATATTTTCTACGGTGACAAAGGATTGCTGAATTTTGAGTGACGGATCTTGCGTGTGCGGAAAACGATCGTAATACTCTCGTGCCCGTCTGGCGTATTTGGGACTGCCATCCATCAGCAATCCATTCCATCCGAAATGGATCAACAGATTGGCGGCATTGCATTCACGCCCGGTTTCAATTCCGAATTCGACCAACGTTCTGTTGGTCGTGTCGACCTGAGAAAAAATAAACAGCAGCAAACCGTCTTCGCCGTTCTGCGAATAGACTTTACATTCGTGGTTTTTCATTTTCTCGCGGTATGACAAATTACCGCGTAGCCCGCGATGGTTGTTCCAAAGTAGACTAGTGGTTGTCTGCCGTTGTTCGTCGATGGAGCGCACACGGAACCACTTGTCCTTGAACCAAATGAGACGGTAAAACAGGTGGTAAATGTAGATTTTGAGCAAAGTCATGTTGTGCAGGCTTTTTTCGTAGCGGCTCGCAAAGCGGATTGGCAGCAGCGTGTTCATTTTAGCTGTGAGGCCCATCAACAGAATATCCTTCATGCGGATATTAAGATCAATTTTTGATGAAGATCAATTTGCATTTGACACCGCCAGAATCACTTGAATTTCAAAACCAACCTTGATCGCCTGACCGTTCATGACATCACGAACTCCAAAACCCTGCTTGATTGTCGTGACGAAAAACTTGCCGCCCGAACGCGGCGGTATGGAACGACTTTGGTGCCAGGCGATCCAGGCGATGCCCGACGACGTTGATTTGGTAGTCGTCGGACCGGCCAAGGCGCGAGACTACGTTGAATCGTATTGTCAATTTTTCAGCGTTCCGCGATTTTTACCTTTGTTTTTTTTGTTTGCGTTTGCAAAAACGTGTTGGATTTCGTTGCGAAAACGTCCGCAATTTATTTTGGCGGGCAGTGGAGTGACGGCTCCAATTGTGTGGGTATCCGCGTTGTTAACCCGATCGAAAACCGCGTGTTATTTGCATGGACTCGATATCATCTTTCCTCACATTATTTATCAGACATTTTTTTTGCCCGCGATTCGACGCATGCAGGTCGTGATCGTCAACAGTTCGAACACGGAAAAAATTGCCCGCAAGTCCGGTGTTCGAACGAAACAAATTTTTGTCGTCAATCCAGGAGTGGTTCTGCCAGACCATGACCAACCTCATCTGACGGGGCAAGTTGCGGTGTCGCCTGATCAACGGCACCTCGTCTATTTCGGACGCATCGTCAAACGAAAGGGAATCGTTCCATTTTTAGAAAATTCGTTTGCTGATCTCGTTCAGTGCGAGCCAAACATTCATTTTCATGTGGTTGGCAGCCCGCCCAAAACATCTAAAAAACACACAATTTCGGAATTGGAACTTGCAAAAAAAGCAGTTGAGGAACTAGGGCTGCAGGAACATGTGACATTTTGGGGCAGTTTGTCGGACGGCGATTTGAGCGCGTTATTACGGCAAATGTCGGTTCATGTTTTTCCGCTGATCGAAGTGGAGAGTGATGTCGAGGGGTTTGGGATGGTTGCTTTGGAAGCAGCTGCCCACGGGATTCCAACGGTCGCATTTCGTTGCGGAGGTGCGGCGGACGCTGTCGGTCACGGTGTTAGCGGCTACTTGATCGAAAACGGAGATTATCACCGATTTCGAGATGCTATTCTGGATTGTCTTGAGACATCGGAACTCGCCGAATCTTGCATTGCGTATGCCAGCCAATTTACGTGGAACCATTTTTCAAATTCGATCGCCAGCCTGTTAACCGCCACGGAAGTGGAATTTGGTCAACGAGAAAAACAAGTCAATATTCAATAACATGTCCAGTCGCAATCGCACGTTAATTTCAATCGCGCTTTCAACGCTGGCGTTGATCGGATTGGGTTACTATCTGTATCGCAATTGGGCAGATGTAACACCTCTGTTAGATGCCAATCCCGTTCTTTTGGTGGTAATGCTGTTGTTGTTGCTCGTCCAAATGTGGGGTCAGGCGGCGTGCAATTGGTTGATGTTCAAAACGCTGGGAAGTCAAGTGAATTTGCTTGAGTGTTTTTGGCTGGGGATTGTTTCCAATACTGCCAATAGTCTGTTACCAGCTCAACCTGGTGCTGCCGTTCGCGCAGTTTATCTCAAAAAAGTTCACCAACTCGAATTCGCCCATTTCAGTTCCGCTTTTTTTGCCTTTCAGATCGTCGATGTCGTCGTCGTGTCAACGATCTATTTGGTTCTTTATCTAACCCGCGCTCCGAAGAATCAATTTACGACCGCTTTGGCAATTTTTGCGTTTGTTGTGATTGCCGTTTGTTTGGCAACGTTTCTGTTGCCCAAAATCAAACAACCTCGCAACAGATTTTTTGTGTTTTTTGTCAACGCATGGGATGGATGGCATCAACTCAAATCGAAACCCAAGACATTGGTTTTTCTCGTTTTGGGAGTTTTCTTGATTCGCGCCATCGACGGAATTGTTTTCTACGTGGCTTGCGCCGCAGTGGGCCTTGAGGTGGGTTTTGACAAAGCGTTAATGGCGACAAGTTTGGCAGCAGTTTTTAATGCCGTTAAAGTGACGCCCGGAAACATTGGTATTCAAGAATCGGTGTACGGAATGTTGTCGAGTATTGTTGGCGTGTCATCGGTCCAATGCGTGACGATTTCGTTATTGATCCGAACAATCACGATTGTTCGTTCGGTATTGATTTTGCCTATAGCGCTGCACCAACTCAATCGCCGTACATCGGCAGGGTAACGGGAGGGCGAGGCTCCTGCCGAGCCAAAGCGCGACGGATGGGCGGGCAAAGCCACCCGTGAGCGGCTAGCGCCTTGCCGCTTACAGGACTTGGCTCGGCGGGAGCCTCGCCCTCCCGTTGTCGCCTCCCGTCGATGCCCTCCGTTTGCGTATCCTACGAATTCCGCAATACGCGTCGAATAACATAAGGTCGAGCCAGATAGTCAATAAAACTTGGCTTGCAGGAAGCGCTGAAATGAAATGTCGCCGAATTGTTGTAGATCGTTACAAGTCGATAGCCGAGTTCGTGTAAGAAAGTGGTAATCCTCTCGACGTGATCTCGATCGGTAATTTCAATGAACAACTCCGGTTGATCTCGCGAGATGAGTTCCCTGGCTCCTTGCAAAACACTTTCTTCGAATCCTTCGACGTCAACTTTGATCAACACGACGTTCGACAGATTTTGTTGATCAAGAGTGCACAATTCGACGTCGTTACCCGAAACCACTTTGGTTCCGCCGATTTGATCCGAATCGTTTTGCTGTAACGAACATCTGCCTGATTTTTCACCAATGGCAACATTTTTGGCGACGACTTTGTCCGATAGTTCGTTGTTGTCGATGTTCCGTTTGAGAAATTCGAATGCGGTTTGAAAAGGTTCGTAGCTGACGACCTGTGTTGCGTCGGTAAACATGGCAAAAAAAATGGTGTGATTGCCAATGTTGGCACCGACATCGACGTATGTTCCGTTTTTGTTCAGGCTTTGGATGTAAGTGAGCATTTTTTGCTCGTAGAATCTGCCCGTTCGCAGAATGCGTCCAACGTTCCCATTACCTGCGGGAATCGAAATTTGAATTTGGCGGCTGTCATGCGAAATCGTAACCATCTGGCCGTTTATCTCTGTTGCGATTTGAGTTGATTGGCCAAACCGACTTGCGCCCATTGACGGTTAAGGAGTGCCGCCTCGAATTTGGAATCGATCCGCAGCGCCAAATTGTAATATTTGATCGCGACGTTCCACTGTTTCTTGCGCAAATAGATGTTACCGAGATTGTAGTAGGCACCGGCGTTTCGAGGATTCGCATCGATCGCTTTTTTGTAATGAATTTCTGCTTGAACTGGATCTTTGGCGACGATCAATGCTCCTAAATTGTTATGCGCTTCGGATGATTGGTCGTTGTATTGAATAGCCAGTCGATAATTAGCGATAGCTTCTTCGGTGTTGCCCGTTTTGCGCGAAACGTTAGCCAGCATCAGGTAGGCATCTGCGTATTCGGGTCGAAGCTCAATCGATTTTTTGAAGTACGGTATGGCGTCGGCAAATTTTTCTTGATCCGTTAACAGTTTTGCAACCCCATAATGCGCTTTGGGATTTTGCGGTGATTTTTCAACGACGTCTTTCCACATTGCCATTTCACTGTAATACACCGTATTGCGAATCACGGTTTTTGTTCCCAAGCCAATGGCAATCAGGACCCACAGACCAATAAAGACCTTTTGGGCCGTGTCGCGGTCCAAACGGGAAATCACCAACCAACTCAACAAAACCAGCAGTAAAACAAGCGGAGCCAGTGGCAAATACATGCGGTGTTCGACGACCATCATGCCCAACGGTTTGAAACTGGATGTCACCGACAGAATCAAAAAGAAACTGACTACCAGAAAACCGATCATGGGTTTCTTCCAAAGTAGAAAAACAGAAGCTGCCAGAAAAAACACGACAATGATCGCCGGCAAGTACAGATTGAACGCGGAATCGGCAGGCGGCCAATAATGGAAAATACATTGACCCAACGGCAACAAAGTCATCTTGATATAAAACAGAATAGCCAAGGGTTGCGTTCGCAAATACTCGACCCTCGAATATTTGAAAAATGCATCGTTGTCCTGTTTGGCTGCAAAGGCGTCAGTTTGAGTTGAAACTTGATACAACAGCCAGCCCATTGAGCCAAACATGCAAAGATACACAAACCAGCGTTTGGCAAACACTTCTTTCCACGAATCGGCCAGAAAGACCCGATCGAACAACAATACGGTCAGCGGCGCTGTGAACATGACTTCCTTGGAACTCATACCCAGCCAACAGAATGCGATCGCGAAAAAATAGCCTGTTTTTGCAAACTCCGATTGCGTTGCTCGCAGCAAACAATAAATCGTCAATAGGTAAAACATTCCCATCATCGATTCCAATCGCTGCACAATATACGTCACACTTTCCGTTTGCAGCGGATGGACCAGCCAGATCAGCGCCGTCACAAACGAAATAGGCAGCGCCATCTCACGGATCTGGTCGGGCATTTTTTCGAGCAGGCAGATTCGGCGGATCAAATCAAATAATACCAGTCCGGCAATGAAATGAATTGCCAGATTGACCGCGTGATAAGTCAACGTATTCAAACGTCCAAATTCGTGGTTGGCGGCCAAAGAAAATCGAACGACCGAACGGCGGTGAAGCCCTGTTGGTATTTCCTCGGGCGTTGCACTAACGGCCGACTGCAGGGTTCGATTTGAATCGTTTTCGACAATGCAGGGAATGTCGTCAAAGACAAACACGCCCCCGAAACTGTTGGCATAACACACGACAGTGGCGATGAATAATCCAATGACGGCCGAGATCAGATATTTGGGGTCTTGGCGCTGACTCACGTTTTTTGGGTCTTGCAAATTTATTCGTTAAGCGTTCGAAGACGGTTACGATAGGCTCTCGAATAGAAAGTCTCAAGGCTTAACGGAGATTATGAAGAGATCCAAACAATTGACTTAAGTAGGGCCGGTTCCCACCGGCCAATCCAACTGAAGGCCGGTGGGAACCGGCCTTACGGATCACGCTCGGAACGGACGCCCTAATGGGCTGGTCAGCAACAATGGCAGGAGAATCAAATCACAGATCAACGCCATTGCCAACAACAAAGCGATAGTCACGCTGAACTGACGGACCGGGATAAAGTGTACGGGGATAAAACACAACAAACTGATTCCACAAATGATGGATGTTTGCGACATCGGGCGAATACATTTTGCAACGACACGGTCAACGATGTCCAATCGCCCGGCGTCCGACGAATCACTCGACTGTTGGTTGTAATCGCGATACCAACACAAAAAATGCAATGTATCATCGACCGCAATGCCCAGACCGACTGTCGCCGTCAGGATCGCTCCGACCGTAATTGGGATCGACAATAATCCCATTCCGCCAAACACAATCAACGCGGGAGCGACATTGGGAACCATGGCAATGATGCCTGGTACAAAACCGCGTAAAACGATCATCATGACTGGCGTGATGATCAAAAACGCTAATCCGAAACTTCGCGCCAGCTCGTGAAACAATCGACCTTGGCTGTGAATCGCCAAATAGTTCATTCCTGTGAACGAGATGTTTTTGATTTTGGGGTTGCCGTCGGCCAGTTCGGACACCGCCGTTTTAATCCGGGCAACGACAGACTCGTATTGATCGATACTCGTTGTTCCTAACCCAATTCGAATTCGCCAGATTCGACGTTCCGGTGTGTCGGTAAAAAATCGACTTTTTTTCAAACGCTCGATGTTTTCATTCAATCGACTTTCGATCGAGGCCCGTTTGACCAAATTGCGGATTTTGGATTTCGGTGGTAAAGGACCAAAAAAGTTGGCAATTGAAAATGTGGACGTCGTATCGTCTCGCCGCATCAAAGGTTTTTGTAGCGACCAGACGATATCGATTTGATCCGTAATCTTCGGGGTTTGCTGTGGGTCGATCTCAATCAGCATCTCAACCGAGGTCGCACCGCAGATGTTGCGGTTAAACCAATTGGCGCTTTTTAGAACGCGACTTTGCTCCAGGAACATTTTTTCGGTCGAAAGCGCTGATTCAGCTTGTGACAAACCGGTCGAAAACAGAACGGCGAAAATCAGGCTTGTCAGCAACAACGATCGTCTGACCAGTGGATATTTCCAACAGATTGACAGCCAACGAGCCGCCGTATTTTGGCGTTTTTTGTGCTGTTCAAAATCGTCGCATTGGAACAAGGTCAGCCAGGCTTTCAAGACAATGAGAATGATGCCTAATCCGAACAACAAGGAAATCGCCGTGTAGAATCCAAACGATTTTACGGCGGGAATATTACTGGTGCACAAACTAAACAGCGCGATACTGGTGGTCAGCGTCGAAAGTGTACAGGGTTTAATCGCGATTTTTAGTGCTCGATCGATCGCCGGTAGCCAATCGTGAGTTTTCAATTCGTCGACAAAATAATTGACGACATGGATGCAACCGGCCATCGTCAAAATAATAACAAATGCAGGCATCAGAACGAGGATGCCGTTCATTTTCGCACCGCACAAAACCATCAAGCCCAAACCGTTTACGCCGGCCAATGACGAAGTAAACAGGATCGGAAAAACCAAGCGAAGACTGCGGACAAAAAACCAGGTTAACAGTGAACCAACAATACAGGCCGGCACAGCGAACTGGGCACTGCGATTGGTTTCGCGATCAATTTGGACCGCAAAGAAACACGGTCCGGTCATATAAATGTCTTCCCAGGAAAGCCCCGGGACTTTGTCCACAATTCGCGGTACCAGGTTGATCACGGCACGGCGATTTTGGTTGCCTTCGTCGCTCAGTTGAACCAACAGACAAGTTGTTTTGCGATCGGAACCGAAATAGATGTTTTTCAGACGGCTGATCGCGCTGCGTTTGGAAACGCCTTCTTCGACCATTCGCTGAACGGCGGTTTTTCCCGAAGTCGCCGTGCGAATCAACCCTTGATTTTCATCGGGATCGTTCAGCAACGTTTCCAGGTTGTCCAATCTATCGTCGTCGGAATTACATCCATCCCAGGAAATCAGCAAAAAATCATCGGTGCCAAAATTTTGGATGAATTCTTCGTACCGTTTATAACGCTCGGAGCCGCCCGGCAGCCACTCATTTAAATCTTGAGTGTTGGAATCCATCTGCAGGCTGACAATGCCCATCACCACAAACCAGATGATGGATAACAGTACGATCGATCGCTGCCAAAAAGCGTTTTTGAAATCATTCCCCGACATCGATGGATTATAACTGACTCGCGGTGATGATTGAGTTTGCGGATAGAGAATTTCTGATGATTAGTTTGGGAGGGCGAGGCTCCTGCCGAGCCAATTCGATATTAATGGTGTGAGATATTTGTTGCCATCGCGAGCGGCAGGCACAAGCCAGCATACGAGAGGTCATCGGTGGGTAGCACCTTGTTGGTTACAGATGCGGCTCGGCAGGAGCCTCGCCCTCCCGACACTGTCCTTTGACAACCCCAACCGAAAATGCTTTAACCGTTGCCGTCGCCTTCGATATCGGGAACGTACTCGGATTGCTCGTCGTCTTCGGACGAACCCGATGGCGTTCCATTGACCTCCGAGGAATGATCCGAATCCGAACTCGAAGATGTCGTTGACGTCTTTGAACTGACGAGTCCGTTTGCGATCAAGCGATCATCATGAACGCTTGGCCCGATGATTTCCTTGATTTGTCCGCGGTCCAATTCCTCTTCGTCAACCAATCTTTCAGTCAGTGCGTCGAGGTTGGCGCGGTGATCGGTCAGCAAGTTGATCGACGTTTGAGCAGCCTCTCGCAAAATCTTGGAAACCTCGGCATCGATCACTTCCATCGTATGTTCGGAAAAATCACGACTTTTACTGATTTCCCGGCCAAGAAACGGATCTTCGTCCGCCAGTTTGTAGCTGACCGGTCCCAGCTCTTCACTCATTCCCCAATGGGTCACCATTCGGCGAGCCATCGATGTTGCTCGCTCCAAGTCGTTTTCTGCGCCGACCGTAAATTCATCGTAGACCAGTTTTTCAGCGGCTCGTCCCGCCAGCAGAACCACCAGATTGTCGCGAATTTCCGTTTCCGACATGTTCATGCGGTCTTCTTCGGGAATCATCTGGGTCACGCCTAACGCCTGGCCGCGAGGAATAATCGTCACTTTGTGAACGGGATGAGCTCCTTTGAGATTCCAGGCCGCCAAGGTATGACCCGCTTCGTGATAAGCCGTACGTTCTTTCTCCAATTTGGAAAGGACTTCTTCGCGTCGGGCGCCCATGAGAACTTTGTCATGCGCGTAATAGAAGTCTTCCATTTCAACTTTGTTTTTGTCGTGTCGCGCCGCCCACAAAGCCGCTTCGTTTACCAGGTTTTCGATATCAGCACCGGTCATGCCAGCGGTTGCCGAAGCCATCGCTTCGAGGTCAACATCTTTGGCCAGCGGAACATCGCGAACGTGGACTTTAAAAATTGCCAAACGACCTTTTTGGGTTGGCCGTGCGACCGTGATATGTCGATCAAAACGACCGGGCCGCAACAACGCAGGATCGAGAATGTCCGGACGGTTGGTGGCGGCCAGGATAATGACTGAATCGTTTTCCATGAATCCATCCATCTCACTCAGGATTTGATTCAATGTTTGTTCACGTTCATCATGGCCACCGCCGAGGCCGGCACCGCGTTGACGCCCCACGGCATCGATTTCGTCAATAAAGATGATCGCTGGCGATTGCGCTTTGGCCGTCGCGAACAAATCGCGAACACGACTGGCACCAACTCCGACGAACATCTGAATGAACTCGGATCCATTGACGCTGAAATATGGAACCTCGGCTTCACCGGCAATCGCACGAGCGAGCAATGTTTTTCCGGTTCCAGGAGGACCGATCAGCAACACACCTTTGGGGACGCGTCCACCAAGTTTTTGAAATTTCATCGGATCGCGAAGAAACTCAACGATTTCAGCGAGGTCTTTTTTGGTACCTTCGAGACCGGCTACATCGTCAAACGTAATCGGCTGCTCAGAGCCTTCGTATTTTTTTGCCGTGCTTCGTGAAAAATTGGATAGAAATCCTCCACCGCCCATCATGTTGCTTTGAGCGCGGCGAATGGACCAAAACATGATGACCAGGATCAAGATAGAAAACAAAAAAAACAGCAGCGAATAAAACGCCAGATAGTTGCCCGGTTTGCTGCGTATTTCATGAATGCCGAGTTTCCTGATTTCGGCCAACATCTCGGAGTACTGTGTTGAATTCTCGTCATCCAAAACAACTTTGAACAGCTTTTTGACCTTGGCACCTTCCTTGGCGGGTTTTTTGGTGCCGTCAGCTTTGTATTGGGGTTCCGCTGGGGGGCGAACGACAAACGATCCGTAAGCGACTCCATCTTCGATGCGGATGGTTTCGACATTGGTCTTCAACGGTTTGCTGTCGTCGTCGACCAGTTGTTCACCATCGGGCCCCAGTCCGACCAGCAGATTGCGAAAATACGAAAGCGAGACCTCTTCCGGTTTTTTCGCCGACGAAAAGAAAATAATCAAATACCCGCCGAGCAGCGCAAACAAGATCAGCGCTACCCAGAAATTGATCCCTCGAATGGCTCGCCGTCCACCTTCGGGATTCTGGTTTTGTTGTTCTTCCTTGTTGTTACGTTCGTCCATTTAAGGTCCTGGAGCCGCAGCCGTTCTGCTGCACATGTAGTTTTGTCGAATTTTTACAAGCACGAAATTGTATAGGATTCGCCACAAATTGGCGACGCGGTTTCATTGATTGTGCGCGCGAAATTTCGCCTATTTCAGTGTGATGTCGGATTTTTTACGCACTCGATGAAAAATATTAACCTCCAGAACACTTACGTCGCCATCAGTTTTTTGATGCAATTGTGAAACCGTCAGTCCCGGGTCAGATTCAAATATGGGCTCCAACCGCTGAATCACTCGCGGTGATAACACTTTTTCGATGCGAACCGGTCGATCACGTTCGATGGCCAACAAAACGTGCCCTAGAACCGTTTCTCGTGACATTTCGCGGATCTGTTCAATTTGGCTGATCGAATAGCCGTCAGAAATCAGCCGCCAGGTCCAGTAGTAAGACGGGTGAATTTGATCGGACTCGGCGTCCACAAATTCTGCATCGTTCCCAGCCATCGGTGGCGCCGAGATTTCCGGCTCTGCGTCATCCTCAATTTCGGCCATTTTCGATTCGACTGCATTCAGATCGTCGGCCATCGAAAACAGATCGCGTTCGCTGACAACCGGCTCCTGTGGCTCAGCGATATTTGCGGTATCGATCGGTGCCGCTTTCTCGAATGATTCGAGGCGGATCGGTTTTGAATTGGCAAAAAATCGATCCAACGATGCCGCCAAATCACTTTGGGCGATGACGGACAGTTGATCGAGCCGGTCTCCCTTCATGATGTCAACACCGTCACTGGTTATCGAAACCACAGGGCGAAATTTGGTGGTTTCCGTTTGTTGCAAAAGTCCAACGGTGATCAACATTTCAACCAGCTTGGAAACTTCGGTTTGTTTGAGTCGTTGAAGGAGTCCAAAAGTTGGAATTTTGTGCAATCCGAGTTGTTTGATTTTTTTTGCCGTCGAGCCTGTCAGCATCTGGGCGATTAGTGTTTTGCCAAATCGGCCGTGGGTTCGAGCGGCGCCGCTGAGTACTACTTGGATCGCGTACAAACTTCCGTCACCGATTTCTTGTGGTTCAGACGTGGCGAGTTGTCGGTCGATTTCTGCGGGCGTCAGTTTGTCACAATTGTCACAACGTTGGCAAAGGCGTCGATTGGCATCCCCAAAATATTCGAGGATTTCCAACTGGCGACAGCGGCCTGATTGAGCAAACGCGACCACTTGATCCAGTTTTTTGTATTCCGCATTTTTTCGTCGATCGAGTTCCGAAAAATCAATGTCGAGTTCGTCAAATTCAATCTCGGGTTTGAGCAGATGAATTCCGCGACCTCGAAACGGCGGAACGTAATCGACAGCCTCCAGTTTGGTAATTTGTCGAATGGCTCGTTGGACCGCTTCCCATTTCATCTCCAGCGTTTCCGCAAGTTTTTTGGGGTTAAAGAAAACTCGTTCGTAGCGCAAATCGCCAACGATATTTTCCAAACCGCGCAGCACATGCCGTTGGGATCGAGCGTCGCGCGGCAGCAAATCCAGCAGCGTTCCCAACTCTGACGAGATTTTGACCGAAGCCATGTTTTGGGCCGAATCCAATCGTTCCAACGCACCATTTTTTTCCAGCAAATTTTCACAATTGGCGATGCCTTCGTTACCCAGACTGAGGCCAAGTTCTTCTTTGATTTCGCCAAGTGTCAATTCAATCGGATCGGCTTTTTGGGCACGGAGAAATTCATAGACTTCTGCGACGACGTCAGGTTCGGGATAAGAGTTATCGATAAAGAATTTTTGAATAAAACGGTCCTGATAGCTAAACAGCATCAGGCATGTTGACGGTTTGCCATCTCGCCCGGCGCGTCCTGCTTCTTGATAGTAGGCTTCGAGCGAACCTGGCAGATTGTAGTGAATAACGAAACGCAAATCCGGTTTGTCGACTCCCATGCCAAAGGCGTTCGTTGCGACGATGATCGGAATTTTTCCCGCCATGAAATCTTCCTGCACCGCTTTGCGCTCGTCAGGTTCAATTCCGGCATGGTAAAACTCGACCCTTCGTTTCAGATTGCGGCTGAGCACTTCGACGACATGTTCACAATTTTTACGTGTGGCGGCATACACAATGCCCGCCCCGTTGGTGTTTTTGATGAAATTGACCAGCCGCTGATCTTTTAATGAACCGCTTTCGGGTGTCTGGACCGCCAGCCGCAGGTTTTCCCTGGCAAAACCCGAAACAAAAATGGCCGGTTGTTCCAAATTCAACACATTGCAAATGTCTTCTTGAACCGTTTTTGTCGCGGTTGCGGTCAAAGCGATGGTTTGCGGGTTGTTCAAACGTTTGCGTAATCGTCCCAGCCGTGCATAATCGGGGCGAAAATCGTGTCCCCACTGGCTGATACAGTGAGCTTCGTCAACGGCCAATAGCTGGATGTTGCAGCGCGCCGCGGCTTTCATGAATCCTGAGCTGCGCAGCCGCTCGGGCGCGATGTAAACCAGATTATATTGGCCGTCCTCCATGCCCTGGAGCCGCGCCCATTGGTCGGCCGGAGAGATCGAACTGTTGATCAATGTGGCTGAGATATTCCGTTCGACCAGCGAGTCAACCTGATCTTTCATCAGAGCGATCAGCGGAGATACGACCAGCGTCGTGCCCTGTCTGGCGATCGCAGGTAGCTGGTAACAAAGGCTTTTCCCACCGCCGGTTGGCATAATGCACATACAATCCTTGCCGGCCAAAACCGAATTGATGACATCCAATTGTCCAGGACGAAATTCGGTCAATCCGAAATTTGTCAAAAATTCGTGGGCGTCAGCAGACATGCGGCAATGTGGTGTGTCGGTGTGCGACCAATAAAAAGGGTTGTTAGAATAGCATGACGCCCAATTATAAAAAACTGTTTCAATAACGGATACCAATGAAACGCTCGAACCTGCTGGCTTTGATTTCAGTTTGTTTTTTTCTCAGTGAACCACTGAATTATTCCAATTTGGCGGCACAACAAGATGAAATTCCCATCAAAGTTCCCGACGGATTTGTGATCGAACGATTTGCGGATGATGACCTGGCGACCAACATTTATTCGTTGACGGTCAACAGTCGCGGGGAAGTCGTGGTTGCCGGTCCGGGCTATATCAAAGTATTGCTGGATGAAAACGGGGACGGAAAAGCGGATCGATTTCGTTTGTTTTCCGATTCGCCAAAACAGGGCGCGCAAGGCTTGTTTTTCGAAGGAAACGATTTGTATGCCACGGGCGACGGAGGTTTGCAGTTTTTCAAAGATGCTGATGGCAATGGCGTAGCAGATGGTCCGCCCAAAAATCTGTTGGCTGTAAAAACCGGTGGCGAGCACGATTCGCATGCGATTCGCCGCGGTCCTGATGGCTGGCTGTACGTGTTATGTGGCAATGGCGTTCCGATCAAAAAAGAATATTACGACGGTAGATTTTCGCCAATCAAGCAGCCTCGCGCCGGGTTCTTGATGCGGATCAGCCCCGATTGGAAACAGCGTGAAATTGTTTGTCATGGATTTCGCAATGCGTACGATTTCGCTTTTGACGTCCAAGGCGGAGTTCACATCTATGACAGCGATGGCGAACGCGATGTCTCTATGCCTTGGTATCGACCGACGCGAGTGTTTCGCATTCGAAATGGCGATGACGCAGGATTTGTCACTCCGAGTTGGAAACGACCTGATTACTTTCCCAATATGCCAAAAGTTACCGCAAAACTGGGGCGCGGTTCGCCAACGGGAGTTGTTTGCTATCGGCACCAGCAGTTTCCCAAAAAATATTTCAACTCGGTTTTTGCACTTGACTGGACATTTGGTCGCATTGTTTCAGTTCACCGTAAAAAAGACGGCGAGTATTATCATGAACCATTCGCAGTTGGCCAGGAACAATTTGGTTTTGCGCCGACCGACGCCGAAGTTGCTCCTGACGGTTCGCTGTACGTCAGTGTTGGCGGGCGCGGAACACGAGGGGGTGTATTCAGAATCCGCTATGCAGAGAAAACAGCGGCGGCCAAAAAAATCGACGATCTGTTGATTCAGCCTTTGTCGAGTTGGGCTCGGAAGAAAAATCAACCTGCTATCGACAAAATGACTTTGCGGAATGCTTTTGAGATACTCAACGCGGAATCGTCAGACAGCGTCACCAAACACCGAGTCGCGGAAATTATTAATGAACATTTGCGCTCGGAAACAACTTTGGAAATTTTGATCGAACAGATTTCCAAACAACAGGACGCCGTTGTCGCAACACGACTTTGCCGCATGCTCAGCCAGTTCATGGACGAACGGAATTTTGCGAATGGTTGTATCAGTATTTGGTCGGACAAAAAAAGTTGGCAGTTTGTTATTGATTTCCAGATCCAATTGCTCGGCACTGGCGCAATTTCGAGAATTAGTCAACATGACAAATTCGGTTCAACGATTCAAAAGCTGCGCAAAAACGCGGTTGACGACAAAAGCACTCTCAAATATCGACAAATACGAAAACTATTGGGGATGATTCCGTTCAAAGCGAAACCGACGCGTGGCGTTTTTTCGTCTTATGAAGCTGAGTTGAAAAACACCAGTAAGCGAAATGTTGGACGAGTCAAAAAACAACTGAGCGATTTTCTCAAGAAAAATCTCGCCGCGTTTTCTTCACACGACTCGATCGTCAAAACCGAGGTCATTCGTTTGGCGGCGATGGGACAATGCGTGCCTATCGACCAATCGTTGTCAACGACCGCCATCCAAGCAGCGATCGCAGAATTGCAAGACGACTCGAACCCGATTCAGGACATTCACAATCTGGCTTGTATTGCCGTGATCAATCAACAACTGGATGAAGCTCAATGTCAGAAAATTTCGGATTGCATCGTTCAGTTGGTCGCAAAAATCAAAAAACGAAAATTGAACCGCGATCGCAACTGGCCGAGGCATATGAAAGACATTGTTACACGACTTGTGCAAAACGATGTGAGAATTGGAAAAGCGTTGGTTGCCGACCGGCGGTTTGCGAATCCACAAAACGAATACCTGTTTTTTGTCGCGTCGCAACTGAAAGACAAAATGTTAAAGCAAGACGTACGAAAACGAGTCGCCGAGTTTGTCAAAAACAATCCTGATCACGTCGATATCAATAACAAAGTTCTGGGCTTGATTGATCAGCAAGTGCGAACGGACTCGGAATTGCTCAGTGCGCTTTGGGAGCGGAAGGAACTTCGCCCGCGACTTGTGCAATCTCTGACGGTTCGAGCAAATGCAGTTCATCGTGACAAATATATTATTGGGTTGCAGATGGCAGATCCGCAAACAACGCGGCGTTGTGCGATGGCCTTGACCGAATTGGGACTGCGGGAGAATGCGATGATTGTGACCCACGCTGTGCGCGTTCTAGTGCGAATGGGATGGGATCGAAAAGATCAACCGATTCGAGAACAAATGATCGGGTTGCTCCGGCAACAGACCCGCAAACAATTTGGTTTTCAATTTGGCGAGCGAGGGCGAAACGCGCAATCTCAGGTCATCGCCAAATGGATGGAATATGCAAAACAGAACCATGCTGAAACCTTTGGTCAAGTATTCAGAAACGCGGACGTTGCCGCTTGGACATCAAAAACGCTGGCCAAAGTTGACTGGGCCAAAGGCGATATTTCACGAGGCAAAAAGCTTTATCAGGCACTGTCCTGCGCTCGATGCCACGATGGAGCCAGAGCGTTGGGACCGCGATTACAAGGGATCACGCGACGTTTCAATCGCGCGGATTTGTTCAAAACGATTACACAACCCGACGAACAAGTATCATCACGCTATCGAACGGTTGTGATCGAGACAACATCGGGACGGATCTACAAAGGGATTGTCGTATACGAATCCGTCGACGGATTAACCTTGGTCGACGAACAAAATCAGACCGTTCGAATCGAAGCGAACGAGATCGACTATCGGCAATCCTCGACGTCGTCTTTGATGCCGTCAGGATTGATGGACAAAACTAAATCACAAGACTGGGCCGATCTGTACGAGTATCTCAAAACACTCAAGTGATGTCGCGCTTGCGTTGGCGCTAGGTCGTGTTGATTAAATCGGAAATATGTGGATTTTAGTGAGCGGCAAGGCGCTAGCCGCCGGTATTGGAGGGCTCACCGGCGGCTAGCGCCTTGCCGCTCACATTGAAGTAAGTAGGGCCGGTTCCTACCGGCCGATCTAATAAACTGGCCGGTAGGAACCGGCCCTACTTAACGATAAACCGATGACGTCGAATTAGATCCACGCAAATTGAGAACTCGAGAATTTTTTGACGGCGTGAATACAAACAGATACACGCCAGCCAGAATCAAAACGACTCCAATACCACCGAGGATAAACCGTGTGCCTCGTTTGCCGAATCTGGATTCCAGGTTTTGCAACAACGGAGAGCGAAAATCCGAGGATCTTACGACGCTGTTCCACATCAAAACGATTCCGACAATCACGGCGACAACAGCGACAATGAAGTCACGTTCAATCATCGAGGCATTCTCCTTGTTACTTTGATTGACATCCGCCCGACAACAAACAACTGCCGCAGCTATCAGAACTACAATCCTTGGTGCCACAATCCGGCCCGCATCCCGACAACAGCTTTTCGGAAAATTTTCGAAAACGCACTTTGGCTTCATACGCGTCGGCCAATTCGTCAGTCAACGCTTCGACGTCAGGCTCGACTTCGCCCAAGAAATAGAAATACAGTGACTGACCGTCAAACAAATGTTCGACATCTAGCAGGACAGCATCCAGGTTGCGCTCACCCAACAATCGATTGCATTGTTCGATGGCTGACCGACGATTTTTTTGCAGTCGTTGAATCAGCATCCGATCATCGTCGGAAATACGGCGGAGCAAAGTTCCATCGGGTGAGATTTCTGTTTCGCTGCTGCCAGATTCGGACTCCGCCAGAACTCGGCCCACCTCCAGGCCGCGAGGAGTGCGGCAGATCACTTCGACGCCCCGTTCAAACATTGCCCGATCTACCGGACGAAAACGCCCGATTTGACCGAGAACACCGATTTGGACAAAGTAATCGCGAAACATTAATTGGATGTGTGTATTGTTGGAAAACTAAAGTTGTTGATATATTTTGACTTCGGGCCGCGACAGCGACAACCGCTACGCGATTGCCTCCACACCGAAATACTACGAATTCGATTTGGATATTTGAATGTCGACCGCAATTGAACCTTTGAATTATTCTCAACTCGCTGAATCGGTCCTGAATGGTCAGACGGTTTCCAGCGAACAAGCGTTGGCTATTTTGACAGCTCCTGACGAAGACTTGTTGGACATTATTGCCGCGGCGGGACGAATTCGCCAAAAACATTTTGGCAAAACCGTTCAGCTGTATTTTTTGATGAATGCCAAAAGCGGTCTTTGCCCGGAAGACTGTCATTATTGTTCCCAGTCAAAGATCTCCGACGCTGAAATTCCAAAATACAATTTCCTCAGCCGCGACAAAATCATGGAAGGCGCCAAAATGGCGGCCGAGCGGCAATCGAAAACCTATTGCATCGTGATTTCCGCTCGCAGTCCAAACAATCGGGAGATCGAAGCGGTTGAACAACTGGTTCCAGAAATCAAGGAAAAATATGGTTTGCACATTTGTGCATGTCTCGGATTGCTGGATTCCGAACAAGCGTCTCGTTTAAAAGCGGCGGGTGTTGATCGAGTGAATCACAATTTGAACACCAGCGGCGAGTATTACAAGGAAATCTGTACGACGCATACGTTCGACGATCGAGTCGATACGTTGAAAAATGTTCGGGATGCCGGTATGGAGTTGTGCTCCGGCGGGATCATTGGCATGGGCGAATCCGATCAAAACATCGTTGATATGGCCATGACGCTGCGAGATTTGCAAGTGGAATCGATCC
This sequence comes from Pirellulaceae bacterium, assembly GCA_028280445.1. Taxonomy (GTDB): domain Bacteria; phylum Planctomycetota; class Planctomycetia; order Pirellulales; family Pirellulaceae; genus JANQLU01. Next base: position 63,842 of record JANQLU010000106.1, read on the forward strand.
CGTTGAATTTCTTGATTCCGATCGAAGGTACGCCGCTGACAAGTCGAGACGATTTAAATCCGCGGAAATGTTTGAAGGCGTTGGCCATGTTTCGTTTTGTTAATCCGGCCACAGAACTGCGCATCGCCGGTGGGCGAGAAATGCATTTAGGAGCGCTACAACCACTGGGGTTGTACGTCGCCAATTCTGTTTTCGTTGGGGATTACCTGACGACTAAAGGTCAACCACCCGAAGACGATTACAAAATGATCGAGCAAATGGGTTTCGAAGTGACGATTTGCCATTAAAAGGTCATAAGGTTTTACAGCGAGCGAGAATCACAACCCGAAGCGTGAGCGAGGGACCAGGAGCCATACTGATGATCCGTCCCTCGCTCACGCTTCGCACTTATGATTGCAAGGAATCACCAACTCAACCGAAATTACAACTCCTGATGCAAACGCCTAACGATCACTGAGGAGCGCGCATTAAAAAAGGCGACAATGATTGTCGCCTCGTTGTTTATTTTGTTTCGGGGCTACTTGGGTCCCATGAATACGAATTCGACAGATTCCGGTGCACGTTGGTTGTAACGTTTGTCGAAATCCTCGTCGCTCATGATCAACAGCATGATTCCTTCGATCAAACCGATGAGACTACCCAGCATAACGCAACTTGCCAACAGGCAGATGATACCAGAACCGACTGAGCCGAGATAAAAATGGTGAACTCCCAGTCCACCCAGCAGAATCCCCAAGATACCTGCCACTACTTTTTGTTTTCCGCGCCCTGTAGAACCTTGAGACATTCGTTGTCCTTTCTTAATTTTTTGTTTTGAATTTTGGTATGGTGAGGCTACAACGACCAAAATTTGAATGTAAATTTGATGCTGTCACCCGTTAGTTGTCAAGCAAACATGCAACCAGCTAATCGATTGCTACGCTGCTTTCGAAATGCAATTTTGCACCAAATTCTTTCATCGAATCAATAAATTTTTTTTTGCTGAAACGATAAATTACAGATTTTTACCGGAAAATCACCGGAAATCACCTGGATTCGACCCAAAAATCACACAGCGCGGCTGTGGGGGAGCAAAAAACGAAATCTCGATTTTGCAAATTTCAGATGCCGTTGACGATCGCAATTTTGGTTGTTGTACTTTCGGGCTATTCGATTTCAGCGAGTTAGCGGCCAAATTTTTTGATCATTTTTGCCGATCAGTAGGGCCGGTTCCCACCGGCCGTTTTTGGATTGGCCGGTGGGAACCGGCCCTACGTCTAAAACTGCAGTTTCAACAACACCAATGCTAATGTGGCAATGGAAATGCAAATGTAGGTTTTGACAGACAATTTTTCGCCCAGCAGTTGGGTTGCGACCAACGTAATCAAAACCATGCCGCCCGCGCTGGTGACCGGAAACACAATATAGCCTTCGAATACCTTGAGTGATTCCAAAACAAAATGCACTTGCAGCAAGTTTGACAAACCGAGAACGACGCCGAAAACAATTTCCAGGAAAACGATTTTTTTTCTCCGAACGATCAAGACAACGATCGACGGAATCGCCGCGACGACAAAGGCGGCCAAAGTATATTGGCTCAACAATTGCGTCTGGTCGCGATCACACAGGTATCGAAAAGCTTCCTGGGCCAGCCGTGATAGTCCGCAAAGGATAAAAAAGATGATCATGGCGGCAACGCGAATGGTGTTTGACACGGCGTGAGTTTCGGGCTCATCCAGATCGATTTTGTCGAACGATTTGAGTTTGTCTTTCGGTTTATCACCAATCAACGACAATGAAATCATCGCCAACACTACACCAACCAGTTGAAAAGCGGTGGGGCTTTCATCCCACACCAGGATTCCAAAACCAATCGGCATCAGCATCGATAGCGCGCTGATGACGTTCGAACTGGCGACTCCGATCCAGCGAATCATGTAGATGACAAAAAAGAACGCGACAAAGTAGCAAATTCCATTGACGCTGCCCAACAGTGCAGGAGTCATTTCCAACTCACTCGGGCTGGTTTGCAAAAAAACGACCGGCGCCATGGCGATTGCCGCGGTAATGTAATTGATACATCCGACGGTAACGATCTCTTCGCGGCCGCGAACCTGGACCCATTTGAGGACCAGGATAAAAGCCGAACCAAAGATAATGTTGAGTAATAAATACAGCACGAAGATTACCCAACATTCTGTAAGCCAGCGGCGATGCCGTTGATCGTTTGCAAAATCACTTTTCGAATTCGTTCGCGCTGGACTTCGTCTGCAGTCGTTCGTAATTTTTCCAGCAGGGCAACCTGGATGTAATTCATGGGATCAACATAAGGGTTTCGCATGCGGATGCTGTTCTGCAACCAGGGTTCGGTATCCAGGATTTGCCGATGACCAGTAATCTGCAAAATCTGGCGGCTCGTTAACTCAAATTCTGTTTTTATCGCAACAAAAATATTTTGACAGTCGACATCCGTACAAAGCTGTGAATAAAGTTCCCCGATTTGCATATCGGCGCGTCCTATCCCCACATGCACATTGTTGATCATCGATTTGAAAAATGGCCACTGTTGATACATTTCTCTCAATTCGTTGATGCGTTCGTCGGACGAGTCATCGTTTTGCGTGATCCATCGGTCGAATGCTGTGCCGACCCCAAACCAACTGGGAATATTTGTTCTCGATTGGCTCCAAGAAAATACCCACGGAATCGCGCGGAGGTCTTCGATCCCTTGAGTGTCACGGCGTTTCGCCGGACGCGATCCTAGATTCATTTGACCCACTAACTCGATCGGCGTAGCAGTCTGGAAATACTCAATAAATTTGTCTTGGCCGACCAGTTCTCGATATTTCTCGAATGCCAACTCGCTGATTTCATCCATCACCTGCACCCAACGATCATATTTCGGATACACAGGTCGGGTCCCCGTCGAGCATATTACGGCGTTGAGCAGTTGCTGCAAATGGCGGAACGCAATATCGGGATGCGTATAACGAGATGTTACAACCTCGCCTTGTTCGGTAATCCGAATGCGTCCCAAAACGGATTCGGGGGGCTGCGACAGAATCGAACGATTGGCGGGCCCGCCACCGCGGCCGATTGATCCCCCGCGCCCGTGAAACAATGTCAGTTTCACGCCGTGTTCGGCGCAGGTTTGAGCCAAATTTCGTTGCGCGGTAAACAATCGCCAATTGGCCCGCAAAAAACCGCCGTCTTTATTACTGTCGCTGTAACCAATCATGATTTGTTGAGCACGATCGCGAGCCGCAAAATGTCTTTGATAAGCCGGATTTTCAAACAATCGCATCATGATCGCCGACGCAGATTCGAGATCCGCGACCGTTTCAAACAATGGAACGACATCGATTTTGCCAAGCAGGTTTGCTTGGCGGAGCAACAATAAAACTTCGAGCAAATCGCTTTCATCTTCGGTCATGCTGATGATGTACGACGGAATGCTCGACGGACCAATGTGATCGTGAGCAGCCCGAATCGTCTCGAACAAATCGACCATCTCCTGAGACGCCGTCGATAATTTTGGCAATTCGAACAACACCGATTGCTGTAATTGCTCGGTGAGTAACTCGCTTCGCTCGGCGTTGTCCATGGCGTCGTAATTTGTTACCACGCCTGTCGCGCTGAGGATTTCGTGGATGGCCGACTCGTGTTTTCCCGAGTGCTGACGAATGTCCATCGACGCCAGATGAAATCCAAAGATGTTGACGCGATAGATCAGCGATTGCAATTTGCCTTGTGCCAAAGCACTGCCCGCATGACCCGTGAGACTGTTTTGGATGGCCAACAAATCCTCCAACAGCGCGTTGGCCGACGGGTAAATGGTATTGGCATTTCCAATCGACTCCCATGTGTTTTGATTGATCCGTTGGGTGCGTTTGAGTTTTCGATAAATCAAAATTAATTTTTGCCGATACGGTTCCTGGTCGAACCGATCGAGCGTTTCACGATCTACCGCGTCCAATTGATCCAGGGACCGATATAAATCTTGCAGGAATTTCTCATCGAATTTCGCGCGATCTCGCGATGGACTCAGTAACTCGTACAATTCGAAAACATCGTCGGCATAGCGTTCCAGGACACAGTCTTTTTGTGAACGGAGAGCCAATTGGGTAACGTCTGGCGTCACAAACGGATTGCCGTCGCGATCACCGCCAATCCAGGTTCCGAACTGAAACAACGTGGGAGGAATCCAATGGCGATCGGGAAAGTGTTTTTTCAACGCGCGATGCAAGACCTGGGAAATGCGGGGAGCGACATCAAAAATCGTGTTTTCAAAGAAATACAAACCCGTGCTCCGGACCTCATCCATGACCGTTGGTTTGCGTTTTCGGCTGTCATCGCTTTGCCAGAGCAGCGTAATGGCAGCGCGCAGGTTTTGATAAACTCCCGGTTGTTCGAAACTGCGAAGCCCCGGGTTGCGGAGTCGGAAAAGTTCTTGCGACAAATATTTCAGAATGCGGCGTGTCGTTAGCCGCTTGGATTCGGTCGGATGGGCGGTGAATACTGGAGTCACCCGCGTTTCATCGAGTCGCGTTTCGATTTGTTCTGCCGAGAAACCTTCTCGAATCAAAACCTCGATGGCCGAATCAATCGACTCGTCCATGGCAACTTTTGTGTCGTATGCCAATTCACGGCGATCTCGCAAGATTTTGATGCGATGATGTTCCTCGGCCAAATTGACCAACCCAAAATACGTAGTAAACGCTTTGACAATATCCGCCGTCCGGTCGAGATCGTCGACCAATTCAGCAATTATTTTTCGCAATCGGACGTTGGCGGCATCGTCGCCATTGTGCCAGGCTTTGGACAGCAATCGAATTTCTTCTTCGACATCAAAGACTTCGGCTCCTGCCTGTTCGACAATAATTTCGCCTAACATGTTGCCGAGTAAACGGATGTCGTCACTCAACGTCGTTTCTTGATGAGACATGTAAATCTGGATTTCAGGTTCAATGAATTTCCGTCGGATCGGTCGGATGTGGATCCTGTAATGGTTCCTGATGTAGTTCCGACTCATCCGCGACGGTCGTTAGCTGATCTGGGCTGACCAGGGTACGTCGCCAGTATTCGTCGGCACGTTCGACAGCAGCAGCCAACAACGTACCTGCGTCATAGCCGTTGTCAGTTTTACGGCCCGCAGGAACGCCCGTCAGAATCTCGATCGCTTCTTGAATGGTTTCGACCGCAAAAATGGCGAATTGACCATTTTGACAAGCCTCGACGACATCGTCGCGGAGCATCAAATCACCCGCATTCGATTTGGGGATAATCACGCCTTGGTCGCCCGTCAGGCCCGTGTGGTTACAAGCATCAAAAAAGCCTTCGATTTTTTCGTTAACTCCGCCGATTGCTTCGATGTGTCCATGTTGATCGATGGCGCCGGTCATCGATATCGATTGCCGAATCGGAATGCCGGTGAGCGCACTGAGCAAACAACACATTTCAGCGCCCGAAGCTGAATCACCATCAATGCCACCGTAGCTTTGTTCGAATGCCAACGATGCGCTAAATGCCAAAGGATGTTCCGTGTCGAGCAAATGTCGCAGCAATCCTCCGAGGATGTGAAACCCTTTGGTGTGAATCGAACCCGACATTCTAGCGCGGCCTTCGATGTTGATGAGCCCAGCGCGGCCAGGACCAATCGTTGCCGTGATGCGTGCGGGAAAGCCATAGGTCAAAGGTCCCGAGCGAATCACCGCCAAACCATTAATTTGGCCAACGACATCGCCCGAAGTTTGGACCATGATCGTGCCGGATTCGACCATCTCTTGAAATTTACGTGACGGTAAATTGGCGCGCTGTTTGGTCCGTCGAATCGCGTTAGTGATGTGAATTTCCTCGACAAACTCGGCACTTTCCAAGCCGGCGAGAAATGCCGCTTCGCGAGCAATGTCGGCGATTCGGCCGAATCGCGCTGTCAATTTCTGTCGGCGTGAAACGATTCGCGCACCGTGTTCAGCCAACCGGCCAATTGCCGTCCGATGAAATGGCAACAGATTTTCTTCGGTACAAAGATTGGTGACAACGCCTGCGTATTGCAACAATGCCTGTTCGTTTCGCGGAATTTCGTTGTCAAAATCGGCCAGGACTTTGAATTGATCGCTGAAATCGGAATCGAATTGATCGAGGTGATAATAAGTCCTGGCATCACCGATCAAAATAATTCTGACTTTGACTTTGATCGGTTCGGGCTGCACGACGACGTTGGGCCGCATCCAATTGATTTCGGGCGGAACAATTTCGAGACAACCTGTTCGCAAGGTACGCATCAGCGCGCGATAGGCGCCCGATTCGGGCAACAATTCATTGACATCCAGGATCAAGTAGCCCTGGTCGGCGGCCAACAGTTTTCCAGCGCGAATACCGCGATAGTCCGACATGGCCATACCGCCGGCGCCCCATTGGGTTTCCACCGTCCCCATCAAATTCATGATGTTGGGCATGTTTTCTTCGACGATCGGACGCGAGTGGGCATCCTGGTGGCATAACACCACGTTGACGCCATAAAGTTCCGCCAGATCCATGGGTGCATCTTCTTCCGAAGGTGTGAGCCGGTGTTCCACGAGGTCATCAATGACTTCGGTGACAAACGTTTCAACCGATTCGCCAGGAAATTCACATTTGATCCGGTCGATCAAGGGCGCACACAGTTCGCGCACCGATCGCTCGTTAAACTCTTCGACACGCTGTGTGCCTTCGCGAAACTGCTCGGCCACTTTTTCCGAGATCTCACGCAGCCGTTTTTGAAATTCGGGATATTGTTTTTCGAAATTCTCCAGGACTTCCGCCGGTACTTTTTCCTGGGCGACTAACATCCGCAGTTGTTCCGCAGGTACCGGTTGGCCGTCGATCACAGGGAAAATATGAGTTTGATTGACGGGTCCCTGTTGCATGCTGACCAAAGCCATTCCCGCTTGGGCGAGGTCTTTTTCCAACGGTTCCGAAATTTTTTGAACGGCGGATTCGATTTCGGATTTCAGGACGTTGCGTTCGGCGTTGTAGGGATCTTGTTTGAGTGCTTTGTTGAGATCGTTGCGGACAAACTCGGCAAAACGCCCCATTTGTTTTTTGAATTTTTCAGCTTGTCCCGGACCTAAACTGATCAATCGCGGGTGATCCGGCTGCTGAAAATTGTGAACGTAGCAGCGATCCCGTTTTTTGTCCGTTCTCAGATTCAATTCCTGAAGTAATTGGCGAACCATGCGCATCCGACCGGCTCCCCGCGGTCCGCGTACATAAATATTTTGTCCCGGAGCCAGGCATTGCAGACCAAACAACAATGCGTCGCGCGCTGTTTCCTGGCCCACGACAGCGGTCGATGGATCAATTTCCTGGGTGGTTTCAAACGGCAGGTTGTCGATCGGACAATCCCAGTGGAGTTGGTCGGGTGACAGTTGAGTTGGATGAATCTTGGTCATATTGTCATCAGAACGAAGAAGCGAAATGCGTGTTTTTAATATGATGAATTCCAGTGGGAACGTCTACCTTCGGAACCACGGCCGTTGGTTGTTCATTTTCCTGTTACCGGACAACTTGGCTGAATAACACGCACAACCTTGCTCGCAATGTGCAATGGGCCGTCACAAAAATCGTCCATTTAGCGAAAATTATTTCTGAATGAGTATGACGACCTAATACGAGATCTTGGTGAACAAGGGGTTAGAAACTGACACGAGTTCTGCGGCATTCTCCACGGTGAAGACACGATTCGTTCCAGTTGTACCGGCTGTAGATATTTTGACGCAAAAGGATTTCTTTTTTTGCGAATCCCCAGTCAGTGAAACTAATCTGTCTGACGAAAATGTGACGATGAGGGAAAACACAAGCAAACAAGTTCACGGGACGGACGTTGCTGATAACGGATTATCGAAGAGCAAATTTTTAACTGGTACCGCTTTTCCAAATCCGAGGGCACGTCAAATGATTAATGCCGCTCCCCACTACCTGCTGATATCCGAATCGTTTTCTTCTGACACAACTCGCGAAGGTGGACGCTGGAGATTTGTGTTGGAATCCATTGGTGGAACAGAAAAATTGGTGGTGGCCGATTCGGAACCCAATATAAACGGGGAGCGGCTTCAGCTACTGGCGGTCATTCGAGGCCTTGAGGCGCTCGACCAGCCATCTAACGTGACATTATTTACACCGAGCAATTATGTCGTCCGCGGGATTCGACGCGGGTTGCCATTCTGGCGAGAAAACAATTGGCGTTGGGAACGGTTTGGCCAGATGTCGCCAGTCCACAATGGAGATCTGTGGCAACGACTGGATCGAGCTCTCAAATTTCATACTGTTGCTTGTCGCAACCTGTGCATCACCCCTGCACCGGCTCCTCAGCAATCGGACAGTGACGCCCCATCCTATCAACCTCGTTCCTCCCGTCCTGCCCAGCAAGACCTCCAACCTCGCACAGACCGGTTTTTGTCACTGCGAAACTGGTTTAGAAACTGGACGAAAACTTTGGCCGTTATCCCGAACATCATTCTGTAAAAACCATGAACGTGTTACACTCGAACATCTGAATGACCAAGGACGCGTGTAACCGATTTCAGCCAGAGTGATTTCGGCATGGCAAGGTTTTTTCCAACAAGGAAGTAAAATAATGTATCAACCAGATAATTCTGCAAGTCATCTTGGACTTTCGGTGAATGAAAATCCCATGCCAACTTCTTCCACGGACGTAAAACTCAACGACTCGATCTTTTCCAGCTTTGATCTGCATCTATTTGGCGAAGGCACGAATTTTCTCGTCTATGAAAAACTGGGTGCTCATCGTCGCATATTAAATAATCAAACCGGAATGAATTTTTCGGTTTGGGCTCCCAATGCCAAAGCGGTCTCGCTGGTTGCCGATTTCAATCAATGGAATCCGGATGTTACGAAACTGCACAGTTTGGGCGATAGTGGAATATGGGAGTTGTTTGTACCCGAACTCGATTTCGGCACGACTTATAAATACGCGATCGAAACGCCCGATGGCACGGTCATCGAAAAATGCGACCCCTACGGATTTTGGGCCGAGGTTCCACCGCAAACCGCTTCGATCGCTTTTGATTTGGATTATCAATGGTCGGATGCCGATTGGCTGGAAAATCGAACCAACGCTTCACTGCTGGAACAACCGATTTCGGTTTACGAAGTTCATTTGGGGAGTTGGAAGAAGCGCGCCGGGAACCACAACGGCTGGCTATCGTATCGTGAGATCGCGCACGAGTTGGTCGAATATGTCAAAGACATGAATTTTACTCATGTCGAATTGATGCCGGTTTCCGAGCATCCGTTCACGGGCAGTTGGGGATATCAAACCACGGGTTACTTTAGTGCAACTAGTCGTTATGGCAGTCCGCATGATTTGATGTATTTCATCAACCATTGCCATGAAAACGGGATTGGTGTGATCGTGGATTGGGTGCCCGCACATTTTCCACGCGATTTGCATGGCCTGGCACAATTCGACGGGACGGCTTTATACGAACATGCGGATCCGAAACAGGGCGAACATCCCGACTGGGACACTTTGATTTTTAATTACGGGCGAAACGAAGTTCGAAATTTCCTGGTTGCCAACGCATTGTTCTGGTTCGACAAATATCATGTTGATGGACTGCGCGTCGATGCGGTGGCGTCGATGTTGTACTTGGATTACAGCCGCAAGGAAGGGGATTGGGTGCCGAATCGCTATGGTGGACGGGAGAACCTGGAAGCGATCGAATTCATGAAACAGTTTAACGAGCAAGTGCATGAACATTATCCAGGCGCATTGACGATTGCCGAGGAATCAACAGCTTGGGGCGGTGTTTCACGACCGACTCACAGCGGCGGACTGGGATTCAATATCAAGTGGAACATGGGCTGGATGAACGATACGTTGTCGTACATGAAACACGAACCCGTTCATCGCAAATTCCATCATGACAAACTGACGTTTAGTTTGATTTATGCGTTTACTGAAAATTTCATGCTGCCGTTTTCTCATGACGAAGTGGTGCATGGCAAACGCTCGATGATCGACAAAATGCCAGGGGACTTGTGGCAAAAATTTGCCAACCTCCGGTTGTTGTACAGCTATCAATGGACACACCCCGGTAAAAATCTGATGTTCATGGGCAGCGAGATTGGCCAGTGGCACGAATGGAATTGTGATTCCCAGTTGCAGTGGGAATTGCTCGACCAAGATAACCACGCCGGACTGCGAAAATGTGTTAGTGATTTGAATCACCTGGTGGCAAACCAACCGTCATTGTACGAAGTCGATTTTGTCAGCGACGGTTTTCAATGGATTGACTGTCACAATCCCGATGAAAGCGTTTTGGCTTATGTGCGACGGGCCAAAGATCCAGACGACTTTGTCGTCGTCGTCTGCAATTTTACACCGGTCGTGCGGCAAGAATACAAGATTGGCGTTCCTGCCGCTGGTCACTACAAAGAGATCTTCAATAGCGACTCGAAATTTTATGGCGGTTCGAATGTCGGCAACGCTTGGGGAGTCGACGCCGTCAAAGACGACATCCACGATCAGCCGTTTTCAGTCAGCATCGAACTGCCACCGCTGGCGACGGTGATATTTCAACATCAGGCTGATTGATTAACGTAAGATTTGATGAAGGTGAAAGCCGTTTTTTAGACAGGATTTACAGGATGAACAGGATGTTTTTTGATGATCTTATCCTGTTCATCCTGTAAATCCTGTCTACATCAAGAACACAGTTCTGGAATTCGCGGCGAACAAATTTAGAGATACCGATTGAAAATGTTTTCCAGCATCTCTTGACGTCCGCTGATGTTTGCTGCGGCGTCGCCTTGTTCGAGCATCATTTTTTCGAGCGTTTCGAAATTGTGTTTGCCGGATTCGATGTCGACACCCAGTCCGGTGTCCCAGTTGGCGTAGCGGGTTTTGACAAAATCTTCGATGGCTCCGTCGGCGCGAATAGCGGCGGCGATTTTGAGGCCGCGGGCGAATGCGTCCATGCTGCCAATGTGGGAGTGGAACAAGTCGACCGGGTCAATGCTCTCGCGACGCACTTTGGCATCGAAATTAACGCCGCCTGAGCCAAGTCCACCGTATTTCAAAATGATCAACATGGTTTGAGCGGTCAGATAGTAATCGGTGGCGAATTGATCGGTGTCCCAGCCAAGTAACGTGTCGCCGGTGTTGGCATCGATCGACCCCAGGCAACCTTGCGCGCCCGCATAGTCCAACTCGTGCATCATGGTGTGGCCAGCCAACGTCGCGTGGTTGGTTTCGATGTTCAGTTTAAAGTGATCCATCAAACCGTAAGCTCGCAGAAAATTGATGCAGGCAGCGGCGTCGCTGTCGTACTGGTGTTTGGTCGGTTCTTTGGGTTTGGGTTCAATCAAAAACTGACCGGTGAAGCCGATTTGTTTGGCAAAATCGACGGCCATGTTCAGGAACCGGCCCATGTTGTCCATTTCCCGTTTGATGTCGGTGTTGTACAGATTCTGATAACCTTCGCGACCACCCCAAAACACGTAGTTGACTCCACCGAGACGTTGCGTGGTTTCAATCGCCTTTTTGACTTGGCTGGCGGCATACGCAAACACTTCGGCATTGGGGCTGGTCGCGGCTCCGTGCATGAACCGCGGATTGCTGAACAGGTTGGCCGTTCCCCACAACAGTTGGATTCCCGTGCGTTGCATTTCCTGCTCGATGACTTCGACGACAGCGTCGAGATTGGCGTGGGATTCGGCGAGGTCGGAGCCTTCGGGTGCAACGTCACGATCGTGGAAAGCAAAATACGGGACGCCTAATTTTTCCATGAACTCGAACGCGACGGCGACTCGTTTTTTTGCATTGTCCAGTGATTCCGAACCGTCGTCCCAGGGGCGATTCAAAGTCGGCATGCCGAACGGGTCGGCGCCGTTTCCACGGAAAGTGTGCCAGTAGACGACGCTAAAACGAAGATGATCGCGCATCGATCTGCCTTCGACGATTTCATTTTCGTCGTAGTAGCGAAACGCCAAAGGGTTTCGGCTGTCAGGACCTTCGAACGAAATTTTCTCGATATCGGGGAAAGCGCTCATCGTTATTCTCTGTTTTCAAAGGGTTGTTGAGAGAGAGATTTTTGCAGGTGTTGCGGTGGATCGACAAGGGTTGGCTGGTTTATTTTTTTTTGCGATTTAACCGTGTGAGAAGCCAATCGCCGAGGCTGGGGGATAGCGTGCCCAGTACCAACATTAATCTTGTCTTACGGGGAATCAGAAGCTCGATTTTTCGTTTGCGACAGCCACGCGTGATTTTGGCAGCGAGCTTCAACGGGTCGATGCCCGAAAAAGAAACACCGGCACCCGGTTTTCGGGCTTCATCAGGCAGGTTTTCAGATTGTTCATCATATCGTTGACCGGAATCGTCGCGTTTAATAGGACCGGGACAGACGAACATGACATGGACGTTGCTGGGCGTTTCGACACGCAGTTGATGGTTAAACCCGCCCAAGGCGAATTTGCTGGTCGTGTAGGGACCGACCAGTGGCCAAGCGGATTTGGCGGACAGGCTGCCAATGTTAACAATGTGTCCCGATGACGCGGTCAGATGTTTCAGGGCTGGCAACGAACAATTGACGGCGCTCATAAAATTGATTTCCATCAATTCACGGTATTGTTCGGGTGTTGTTTCCGACAGCCTGGTGCGAATCGATTTGCCAACGTTGTTGACCAGCACATCCAGTTTTCCATGTCGCTCGACGACTTCGTTGATCATGTTTTTGGCGGCTTTTGCGTCGGTGACGTCGGCGACGATGTAATCAGCGGTTAGATCGTTTTTGGCGAACAGGTTTTGGGCGTATTTGAGTTGTTGTCGGTCACGGGCAACCAAAACGGCCGTGGCACCTTCGAGCGCGAATCGCATGGCAATGGCAAACCCGAGACCGGCTGATCCGCCGGTGACAACAACGATTTTGTTTTCCCAATGTTTCATGTTTTGTGATGTTATTTGTTTCGCATAGCGCGTGAGTGAATCACGAGCTTCCGGAATTTCATGGCATTGCGGGCAAACAGTTACGATCGAAGGCGAGGGTTCAATGCATCTCGCATCGATATTCGATCATCGAGTTTGTTCATTTGCGATTAAAACGGCCACGCGCAAGCAAACCATGCTATCGAAATCGCGCGGTGAGGTGGAGTGCTAGCTGAACCGTTGGGCTATTTTGGGCCAAAAATGGGGATAAAAAACGGGGTTTTCCAGAATGTTTTCAAGTTTGCGGGTTTGGGTGTCGATGCCGATTTTAGAGATCAGGGGGAAAGGTCAAAGTTTACGGATTAAGTAGAACGGTTTGAATCATGAAAGCTCGTCAATCAATTTCTTACCTCGTCCTCTTCGGCGTGATGGTGGTCGCAACGACCGGCTGTAAAAGTTTTGTTCGCAAGCCGGTTCAAAAAGAGCTGCCTCCGGGAACTCCCCAATACCTGCTGAGCATGAAAGGCGAAGGTTGGGGAACGGGCGTTGATGTTCGTGGCGAGTACAAACAAGACATGCGGATCGACGATGTTTTGGAAGAGCACGATTTGAAGCGAAAATTCAAAAACATGGATATCCAAATTATTCGCCGCGTTCCCGAGTCAGGGCAATTCGTCAAAATGCCGGTGATCTACAAAGCGGCGGATCGAGCGGTTAAGCCGGAACAGGACTACGCGATTCATCCCAACGATCAAATCATTGTCAAACAAGTGATCAATACGATGTTGGATCGGTTCATTGATCAAATTGCTCCAAATACACCGCGGTAATGGTTGGAGTGCGTTAACGGGAGGGTGAGGCTCCTGCCGAACCAAAATGGTATGGTGGGAATGTTGACCTCTCGAATTGAATGATGCGGCGGGCGCTTGAATGTGTGAGCGGCAAGGCGCTAGCCGCCGGTACGAAGCGCTAACAAACCGGCGGCTAGCGCCTTGCCGCTCACGGTGGCTCGGCAGGAGCCTCGCCCTCCCGAAAGGCCATCGTACTATGGCCAACCACTGAACTTTTTTGATCACTATGCGTCTTTGATTCTGACTGCGACAATAGAGATTGAGTTGGTCAGACGATCGCCGGTACACATCAGTGTACGGGAGGAAAGTCCGGGCTCCGCAGGACGAGGTGGTCGGTAACGCCGACCGGTTGTGAGATCAGGGATAGTGCCACAGAGAATAGACCGCCGAACGGTCGGCTTTTTTGCCGATGCGTGGTAAGGGTGAAACGGTAGGGTAAGAGCCTACCAGCACTCAAGGTGACTTGGGTGGCTAGGTAAACCCCACCTGGAGCAAGGCCAAGTATGAAAGGAATCTGCCGCCTCGATGCGGCAGTGCGCGGCGGTCCGTTGCGTTCGTACTTTCGGGTAGGCTGCTTGAGATGGCAAGCAATTGTTGTCCTAGATAAATGATCGTCCGCGACAAAACCCGGCTTATCGACCAACTCAATTTTTGTTGTCAGTGTCAGAACGGCTTTTTGGGGTGGCACTGGCTCTGCATCGTCAACTGGTGTGTTTGTTCAAATGATGCACGTAACGAACATTTTTCGGCCAAAACACTGGCAAAGCCAGTGGCACCCAGACCGTTACACGAACCACTCGTCGGCGCTTCGTGCTTGTATTACGAATCCAATTCCTGTTTCCACTGCCCCAGCATTTGAAGGGCGTCGATCGGTGTGACTTGATCGGGGTCGATGCTTTTGATTTTTTCGATCAACGGATGGTCGACCATTTCAAACAGCGTCATTTGGACACTTCCTTTTTGACCACCACCGGATGTTTCGAGATTGATTTGCGGCGAGTCATTTTCTGATTCCAGTTTTCGCAGAATCGATTCGGCGCGTTGGTTGACCCAATTGGGGACGCCAGCCAATTTGGCGACATGAATTCCGTAACTCTTGTCGGCGCTGCCGGGCACGATTTGATGCAGAAAGACAATTTCGTCTTTCCACTCTTTGACGGCAACATTGAAATTCCGAACATACTGCATCGATTTTTCGAGCGCGGTCAATTCGTGATAGTGCGTTGCGAACAGGGTGCGGCAACCGATTTGGTCGTGCAAGTATTCGACGATGGCCCAAGCCAGCGAGACACCATCATAGGTACTGGTGCCGCGTCCGATTTCATCCAAAATCACCAGGCTTTTGTCAGTCGCCGTGTTGAGGATCCGCGCGGTCTCGCTCATTTCCACCATAAACGTACTTTGGCCGCGGCTCAGTTCGTCACTGGCGCCAATGCGTGCAAAGATTTGGTCAGCGATGCCAATGGTCGCTTGATCGGCCGGAACAAAACTGCCAACCTGGGCCAAAATGGAAATCAACGCGACTTGGCGAATATAAGTACTTTTACCAGCCATATTCGGACCAGTAATCAAATGCATCAAACCTTCTTCACCGTCGAGACTGGTGTTATTTGGAACAAACGTTCCCTGCGGTTCGGTAACGTCCAAAACCGGATGCCGCCCATTTTGGATACGGGTTTCGACATTGGTCGTCACTACCGGCCGGCAATAATTTTGCATCGCCGCCAGTTCAGCGAGTGCTGAAAGGACATCGAGAGTTGCCAGGATTTCAGCGTTTGACTTCAATTGTTCGATGTAACCGCGGGTAAACTCGCGCAGGGCATTGAACAAACTGAGTTCCAATTCGACCGATTTTTCATCCGCCTCCAACACTTTCTCTTCGTACTCTTTGAGTTTTGGCGTGATGAAACGTTCGGCGTTTTTGAGGGTTTGTTTTCGAATAAAATCCTCGGGCACTTTGTCACGATGGGTATGAGTGACTTCGAGGTAATAACCAAACACTTTGTTGAATCCGACTTTCAGGCTGGGGATTCCCGTTTCCTCGACGATTTCAGCTTGGTACTTGGCGATCCACTGTTTTCCACCAGCGGCAAGCTGTCGGTACTCGTCGAGCTGCCCGTTGAATCCAGCGCGGATGAAATTTCCGTCTTTGGTATGCGGGGGGCTTTCGTCGATCAGTGCGGACTCGATTTCAGTTTGCAGTTCGCCACACAAATCGAGTTCGATCTCCAGTTGCTGCAGCAGCTTGGATTGGCGGCCGGTTAACTGCTGTTTGATCTTTGGCAGCTGGCCCAGTGTTTGACCCACACAATAGATATCTCGTGGCGAAGCGCGTCCGGTCGTGACCTTGGAAAGTAATCGTTGCAGATCGTAGACGTTTTTCAAGAACTCTCGCGTGTCTTTACGCAACGTGGGGTTATCCTTGAATTCCTGGACAGCATCCAGTCGGCGATTGATGTGGTCGGGATCTTTCAACGGGTTGGTCAACCAGGCAGCAAGTTTTCTGGCGCCCATTGACGTGGTTGTCCGATCGACAACCGCCAACAACGAGCCTTCGCGAGACTGAGATCGGGTGGTTTGAGTTATTTCCAAGCTGCGCCATGACGCTTGATCGATTTCAAGAAAAGCACCGGGTTGGTGGCGGACCAATCGGTCGACATGATCCAGATTTGTTTTCTGTGTCTCTTTGAGGTATTCGAGAATGGCGCCTGCCGATTGAATGGCGAGTTGATCGGCATCGGTGAAACCGAATCCATCGAGGATTTTTGTATTGAAATGCTGACATAGGCTTTGTCGCGACGCTTCGAAAGCGAATGACCAGGCGGGACGCGTTGTCACCAAAGTCGCTTCGGAGACAATCTCGTTCGGCAAATTCTGTCCGTCGCCCAGCAGCAATTCCTTGGGCGCAAGTTTGGCGAATAAATCCGCAATGGTTTTCCGAGGGCCTTGCGTGGCTTGAAAGATACCAGTGGAAAGCTCCAGCCACGCGAGCCCTATCAGATCCGGTGTTTTCTTATCGGTCGATTGGATCATGGCTGCCAGAAAGCTTGCCGAATTGGGGTCCAGGAGCGATTGATCGGTGATCGTTCCCGGAGTGACCACACGGGTAACTTCGCGTTTGACCAGACCTTTAGCGGTTTTGGGGTCTTCGACCTGTTCGCAGACAGCGACACGATGGCCGCCAGAAATCAATTTTCCGAGGTAACCGTCCAATTGGTGATGGGGAAACCCGGCCATCGGCACCGGATTGGTTTTCTTGTCGCGACTGGTCAGGGTCAGCCCGAGCTCTTTGGCCGCGATTTTGGCGTCTTCGTGAAAAAGTTCATAAAAATCGCCCATGCGGAATAGCAGCAGGGCGTCCCCACATGCCAGTTTGGCTTGCTCGTATTGTTTCATCATTGGTGAAAGAGTCATGAAGATGAATTTAGCAAGCAAGCATAGATGTCCGCAATCACGCCGTATAACCGGAAAAATTTAACACATTTTGGCAAGTTTTTTCGACATTCCAAATTGGCCCAAATTCTACGATTTTTCAGACCGAATATAGTGACGACGGATGTCAGCAAAATAACGTTTGACATTTCCTTTTACTGGGATATTAACGATTATTTTGATTCCCATCGGATTGGGGCCAATTCGTGTGTCGACGGCTGCCCCAAGCACGTGAAAAAAATTCGTTTGTCAACTAGCGTAGACCGGATATACTCAAGGGTTCAACTTCCCACCTTGTCGAAAACACTCATCCGTCTACAAAGCGTTGCCACTAGGAGATTATCGTGAGTCAGTTTCCAATTCAAAATCAACCTTTTCACCAGCAAGGGCAAGGGCAGCCAAATCATTGGTCATCGTCACCCCTGGACGAACCCGAAGGGTCAAAGTTTGATTTTTGGGGGCTTTTGAATCGCCGAAAATGGTTGATTTTCCTGGGGACGTTAATCGGTGCTGGTGTTGGGTTTCTGGTCTACCATACGACGGAAACGAGTTACGAAAGCTACGCCGAAGTTCTCATTGAGCCCAAAAATCCATATATCGCAACGATGGGATCGACCAATGACCAGGTAATGCCTACCACTGATTCGTTTACGCGGCGTCACGACAAAATCATCAAGACCAAGGGATTTGTCGAAGGCGTGATGACCAAAAAAGAGTATTTCAAAAATATGACCAGCTACGCCAACATGGATCGCGGAAAAGCGGTCGGTCGGGCGCTGAAAGATCTGGATGTGAAACCGGACCGTGAAGAACCCAATAAATTCCGGCTTTCGTTTAAAGCAAAAGATCAGGATGAATGCAAATTGTTTTTGCACAGCATCATTCTGACTTATCAAACAAAACTCGAAGACGCCTATTCGATCGAAACGAATCAGATCGCACGCGATTTTAAAAACACGACCGAGAAAATCGAACGGATGCTCGAAAAAGAGCAAAAAGCTTACGAAGATTTGCGGAAAAAATATCCTTCGACCGTCGTTAGTCGATACGAAACGATCGAGCAAAAGCGTTTGAAAAATCTGGATGACAAAATTCAGCGAGCGTACGATTCGTTGAATTCGAAATTGGCCCAACAATCGTCGATTTTGAATTCACTGCAAAGCGGAATTTCAGAAGCGGAAATTTACTGGATGCTCAAAAATAAACGCGATGTATTGACGGACGAAAAAGATCAAACGGGCCGCGATCAAGAGCGCCGCAAAATGGTACTTCGCGATCAAATTAGCCAGTTGGAAATCCAAAAAGGGACGCTGCTCGAACATTTGGGTCCAGGACATCCGAAAGTCAAAAATTTGACACAGCAAATCGATTATTACACGCAATTGCTTGAATCCGATGATATTCCGCGAAGTGCCGGTTTGACGGACGACCAGAAAATTCAAAACTTTTTGCGGATTTTGTCATTTGAAATTTCCACTTTGCGAGCGGAACTCAAGCGGCTGGTCCCTGAATTTTCCAAACTGAAACAAATGGTGAATAACATTGAGGAAGGGAAACATCTGCTTGAGCGCCAAGACAAACGAATCGATGAGTTCCGAGCTTGGGTTCAAGACGCCAGAACAAAATTGGCTAATATTGACCCCGACCAAATCAACCAATTGACGAAAACCAACAAAGAAGGTTATCGATTTAGCATCCTGGCTAATCCCGACGAGGGGGTTCCAGTTTGGCCACGAATCGAGGTCCTCGTTCCCGTATTTGGATTTGGTGGATTGTTGCTTGGTTTTGTTCTCGGATATTTGGTTGATATTGCCGACAAAACCTACCGAAATCCTGATGAAATCACCAAACAGTTGAATATCCCGTTGATCGGCCATATTCCTGTGATTAGCTCTTCGAAACGAAACGTTGTCGAGGACAGCTATGTGCATCCGCTGGTTTGTACGTACCATCGGCCCAAGGCCCAATCGTCCGAAGCTTTCCGAGCGGTTCGAACAGCGCTGTTTTTCAATACCCAGGGCAATACTCACTCGGTGATCCAAGTGACCAGCCCGACGCCGGGGGATGGAAAATCGACGGTTGCTGTTAACCTCGCGGTTTCGATCGCTCAGGCTGGCAAGCGTGTTTTGTTGATTGATGGCGATATGCGTCGTCCGACCGTACATCATTCGTTCGGTATCAAAAGCAATGATGGATTTGCAACGATCCTGCTCGGCGATTGCCGAATCGACGATGCCATTTTTGATTGCGAAGAAATCGAAGGATTGTCGGTCATGCCTTGCGGCAAAAAGCCTTCGAATCCTGCCGAATTGATTACTTCACCTCGTTTCCAATCATTGATCGATGAAATTCGTGAGATGTTTGATTTTGTCATTATCGATACGCCACCGATTCTGGCGGTTACCGACCCTTGTCCAGTCGCGGCTCGAGTTGACGGCGTCATTTTGACATTGCGAATCAAAAAGAATATTAAAATCAGCTCGGACCGAGCGACTAACATTTTGCAAAACGTTGGTGCCAACGTGATTGGCGTGGTCGTCAACGGTGTTGGAGCGAATACCGGATACGGCAGCCAATACAGCTACGGTGCTTATCGTGCTGGTTATTCATACAACGGCTATGGCTACGGCTATGGATATGGCTACGGCAATTACTATGACGAACGGAAACCGGAGGAACGCGAAACACCCAACGGTGCTCCACGCCCCGAACCTCAACGCATCACTCATGAGATTCCGACCGCTGAGTCGATTTCCAAACCGTCGAAAAACCAGGGCGACGATCTGGATTTGGATCTGGATGACCTGCCATAAGGATCTGGACCTCCCGAATTTTTGGGAATGAACTCGAATATCAAAGCCGCGAATCAGTTCGCGGCTTTTTTAATGCTAGCGAATCACTCGATATGCTATTCCCAGGGACTTTGACCGTTTGCTAACCTCCGCCACCCTAATTGAGACGGTCAATTCGTAGTTTTGTGATGCTAAAACCAACAACCTATTGTGTTGCGTTCGCCGTGATTTTGTCGTTCAGTGGCTGCGCGGATGGTCCGCTGTGGCGAACAGGGTACCTCTCGCCCTGGGTGAGAAAGCAATGGGACGAAGAAATGCGGCTGGCTCCGACGTTAATGTCCCGGCGTCAGCAATTAATTGAAATGGTCGAATCGGTCGAGGACGCAAGTCCAACAGAGCAAGACCAAGTAGCCCAGCGGTTGACAAAAATCGTTGAAAACGACTCCGTATTTTTAATTCGCATTGAGGCAACCAAACTTCTTGGACGTTTGTCCACGCTGTCCGCCGTTCAGGGACTGGATCTCGCATCACGCGACCCCGATCCGGATGTTCGCAAGGCGGCGATCAAATCCTGGAGAATGCGGGGCGACGAAACCGCAATCAATCGTTTGCAAAAACTGGTTGTCAGCGATACCAATTTGGATGTTCGTTTGGCGGCCACGCGCGCCTTGGGCGATTCATCTTCGGCGGCAGCGTTGCGGTCCCTGGCGATGGTTTTGGATGATCCCGATCCTGCCGTACAATTTCGCGCAACCGAGTCATTGACAAAAGCGACAGGTGAAAAATTTGGAGCCGACGTTGCAGCTTGGAAAAAATATCTTGCTTCACGGCCAGGCGGTCTTACATCGCCACCGGCGACCGGGTCACCCACATTTCCTGTTCGCCAAACCTCCAACGAAGAAGAACTTCAAAATCAGGTGCCCCGATAATGACAACGGTTGTCGATGTGTGCTAAATGCTTTAAGTTCTTGTATCAAAGTGCGCAGTACCTACGATCTCGTCGTGAATTAAGACCATTTTGAGCTTGATTTGACTACATATCTTTCGTCAATTGTCGATTCAGCATTAAAGTTGGCTAAATCTATTGAAGCCGACGCTTTGTTGTATTTGCTGGAAGACGTTGTTGCCAAAGAAGATATCAAACGAAAATCGGCGACTTTGAAAATCATACTTGCCGGCTTTGGCGAGCCCATTGCCAAACTGGCCGAGGAATGTGGATTTCATTTTCTCAAAATCGAAAACCCAGACGCGCCAGTTCAGGATCGTCTGTCCCAGGCGGTTCTGCAAAGTGTCGCCGATGAAATTTTGATGCCCGGTTCAACTGTCGTTTCTTTGTACAGCGGGTTTGATGTCGAACAAACCGACTCGATCAGCATCGTCAAATTGACAGAGCATTTGGGTCGCTTGACGGCCCGAGACCTGCAAAAACTGGAAACCAAGGTGCCGTTAGAAACGCTGAAAACAGTCGTGGATTTGGCTGTTGAGATTGGTCGTGAAGGGCGTGAGGGTAAGTCAGTAGGAACGATTTTCATCGTCGGTGATCACCGCAAAGTTCTCGAAAATTCGCGGCCCGCCGGATTTGATTTGGTCAAAGGATATACTCGAAAAGATCGTAGTCTGGGCGATTCAAGCGTTAAAGAGGCGATCAAGGAATTGGCCCAGCTCGATGGGGCTTTTGTGGTTTCAGCCGACGGAACAATCGAAAGTAGTTGTCGATTGGTCGACACCGCGCCAGTCGAATTGACGATGACGACAGGTTTAGGTGCCAGGCATTTCGCCGGAGCAGCCATCAGCAAAAATACCAAAGCGATTGCGATTGTGGTCAGCGAAACCAACGGAACCGTTCGTATTTACCAAAATGGCGAGGTCGTTTTGCGGATCGAACCGATGCAGCGGGCGATGAAATGGAAAAGTTTTTCTGGCGAATCTGACAAACAGGCGAGCTGATCTTGCCAGACGTGTCATCTCACAGGCCAGAGGAATCCTCAGTAGAATGTGTCTTTGATTTTCTCGCAGCCCATTAAAATTGAGCCATGTCCTGGCAAGATCTCTATCCGTTTGAGTCCCGTTTTTGCAACATTGGCTCACAGAAAATGCATTATATCCGGCACGGGTCGGGATCGCCGGTTTTGATGGTCCATGGAAATCCAACCTGGTCGTTTTTCTGGCGCGACATCGTCCAGCATTTCATGCCGCAATTTGATTGTATTGCGATCGACCATATTGGAATGGGGCTCAGCGACAAACCGCAAAACTACAATTACACTCTCGAGCAACATTCCAACAATCTGTGCGAGTTTGTCCAACAGTTGGATTTGCACGATATTCGATTGATCGTTCACGACTGGGGCGGAGCGATTGGTCTGCGAGTTGCCACCATGATGCCCGAGCGATTTGCAAAAATCACGATTACCAATACGGCGGCATTTCCTCCTCCGTACATTCCTCAGCGAATCGCCATTTGTCGATGGCCCGTCATCGGACCGCTGTTGATGCGCGGCCTGAATGTTTTCCCCCGCGCCGCAATCCGTCAGGCTACCGAACAAAAAAAACTTGCACCGCCAATCGCCGCTGGTTATTTGCACCCGTATGACAACTGGAAAAATCGAGTCGCGCTCAACGCATTTGTCCGAGATATTCCGTTGTCGTCGCGGCATCCGACCTGGGACGTGCTGCGGGAGTTGGAAATCGACTTGGGCCGCCTCGAATTAAAACCTGTTCAATTGATTTGGGGGATGAAAGATTGGTGTTTCCAACCGTCATGTCTGAGCCGGTTTGAATCCATTTTTCCAGATGCCGGTGTCCATCGAATTGAGAACGCAGGGCACTACTTGATCGAAGATGCCCGTGACGATGTGATCGCCGCATTGGACCAATTTTTGCCTGATTCGCAGCCCTCGAATTAACTAAAGTATTTCCATATGCAAATTTCCCAAGCGATAACGACCGCATGCTTGCTGGAAGTGGTTGCGCCGAAGCCGGGAAACGTACACCGCAGTGCCGATTTCGAAGATTTGACTTTTGCGGATTTCACGTTGAGTGCTGTGGCAATTGGACCGGTTATCGAATCTCAGATTGACGCACCGATTGGCAGTTTGATTCGGCAAGCGATCGAGGCGACTCGCCAAGTTGTCAACACCAACACGAATCTGGGAATCTGTCTGCTGTTGGTGCCGCTGGCAAAATCAATAAGTGGTGGAAATATCTTGCAACCAAACGTCGAAGAAACTTTGTCGCAATTAACGGCAGAGGACAGCCAGGAAGTTTATCAGGCGATTCGGCGTGCGAATTCGTCGGCTTTGGGCAAACAGGCTCAGCACGATGTTTTTGATGATGCTCCGGCTGATTTGATTGCTGCGATGAAAATCGCCGAGCATCGAGATTTGATTGCCCGACAATACTGCAATGGTTTTGCAGATCTGTTTGAGGTTGTTGTTCCGGCGCTTCGCCAACATTTGGCCGAAAACGACGAGCTTGCGGAAGCGATTGTTTTGACGCATTTGTTGGTAATGTCAAAATACCCGGATTCATTGATCGCTCGTAAATGTGGACAAGAAATTGCGGATCAAGCTGCCTTGATGGCTGACCAAACGTATGAATTCTGTTTACGGCATCCTCAAAATCGAGAAGTCGTTATCGGGGATTTTGATTTTTGGCTACGTAGTGACGGCCATCGCAGGAATCCGGGAACGACGGCGGATATGATTTGTGCCGCGATATTTGTATGTTTGATCAACGGCGACATTCGTTTCCCACGGTAATCCCATGAAAAAAAAATATCGGGTGAGCTTGGAAAAACAGCAGCTGATTTTCAGCACAGCTCACTTTATTACTTTTAATCAAAACATTTGTGAACGGATCCATGGCCACAATTACCGAGTACGTTGTGATATTCAATGTGATTTGGATGAAAACGGATATGTGGTTGACTTTATCGCGCTGCGCGACGCTTTGCTCAAAATCACGTCTCAATTGGATCATCATGTGGTGTTGCCGACACAGCATCAGGCGATCAAAGTCTCGGCGGGTGCAGAAAGTGTCGAAGTTACATTTGAAAATAAACGGTGGGTTTTCCCACTCGAGGATTGCGTTTTGTTGCCCATCGAAAATACGACGGCCGAATTGCTGGCCGATTGGATTGGCCAACAGTTGATGGCAACATTTCTAGAGCCGCAAAACATCGCCTGGAATGAGTTTTCGATTGGCGTCGACGAAAACGAAGGACAGTGGGCGTTTTGTGATTTCACTCGCCAGGCGTAGCAAATTTGCGGATTGTCCGGTTTGTTCTGTTACCGGCGTGCAGCGTTGATTGAGGATGCGGGAATCTCTAACACCAGCCGTTTAGTCTTGCGCCCCATCCGCAGTTTGTGGTCTACATTTTTAGGGCGGATTACCAACAGTCACGATCACAATCACCTATCATCAAAAAACTCATGAAATCTCAAACTTTTCACTCGGTCTCCAGTTCTCAACCGACCGTTGTCACCAGTGCTACAGTACCAACTCAATGTCAACAAATATTTCACCTGATCAATGGTGAACACTACTCGGGAGCCGAGCGTGTACAAGATCTGTTGGCTTCCACTTTGCCACAGTTTGGCTATCAGGTTGGTTTCGGCGTGACCAAGCAAGGAATATTCGATCAGTCGAGAAACGAAAAACGAGCTCCGATCCACGATTGTGTAATGCGTCATCGACTTGATCGGAAAGCGGTTGCGAAAGCCGTCGGATATGTTGACGAACACAGGTACACGGCGATTCATGCACACACTCCCCGGAGCCTGATGATTGGAGCGGCGGTTGCGAAAAAGTTGTCGCTGCCACTTGTTTATCATGTTCACAGCCCGGTCGGCCGCGATTCGAATCGTCGATTTCGAAATTGGATTAACACGCAAATCGAACATCGCAATCTGCGTCGTGTCGATGCCATGATTTGTGTCTCGTCGAGTTTGAAAGAATATATGAAACAGTTGGGACATGCCGAAGAAAAACTTTTTGTGGTGCCCAACGGAGTTCCGTGTATCGACAACGTCAGCGACCGTGAAACTCCGACTGATCCTTGGGTGATTGGCACAGTTGCCTTGTTTCGCCCGCGCAAGGGAACGGAAGTATTGCTGGAAGCGCTTGCTCAATTGAAAAACGATGGAGTCCAATGCCGGATTCGCGCTGTTGGCCCGTTTGAAACTCCCGAGTACGAAAGTCAAATTCATCGCTTGGCCGAGAGCCTGGAAGTCACCGAGCTCATTGACTGGACCGGATTCACCAACAATGCGATGGCTGAATTTCCTAAAATGGACTTGTTTGTACTGCCAAGTCTGTTTGGCGAAGGTTTACCGATGGTTGTTCTGGAAGCCATGTCGAGCGGTGTGCCAGTCGTTGCTGCCGATGTCGAAGGCATTCCTCAAGCGATCCGCCACGAGACGGACGGTCTGATATTCGAACCCGGCAACGCCATCGATTTGGCAGAGAAAATCAAACAAATGATTTCTGCCAAATACGATTGGCAATCGATGCGTCAAAATGCGCTCGAACGGCAACGGGAGAATTTTTCTGAGATCAGTATGGCGCGTGGTGTTGCGGAAGTTTATGCCAAAGTTTTTTGAGTTGGTTGCTCGGACAGTGGGCTCACGCAGAGGCGCAGAGACGCAGAGGAAGAGTTGAAAAACTCAATTACTGATGAGTACATCTATCCACAAAACAAAATATCGCGAATCGAGTTCTTGAACCGAACCTCTCTGCGTCTCCGCGTCTCTGCGTGAGACTTTTGATCTTTTGATCGCCCTTTATCGACGTTCAAACCCTCGTTATTCCAGACCTTGTGAGTTGGTTTCGATCTTGTAAAAGCCGGTTCGAGCTGTGACATAGAGGGTCGATCCGACTAAAACGCAATTGGCGGGTGATTCTGGCGGCTTGACGCGAGCGATTTCTTTGCCCTCGGCCGAGTAGACCACGATGCTGCCGGCTGATGTCAAATAGACATTGCCATAAACATCCATAGACATGCCGTCGCTGCCCACGTCCGCAAATTTGCGTTTGTTTTTGAGTTTGCCTGGACCGACGACGTCGAATGCCCAAATGTCGTTTTTGCCGGTATCGGCGACGTACAGTGTTTTGTTGTCCGGTGACAAGATAATGCCGTTGGGTCGCGGGATATCGGTTTCGATTTGCATCAATTTTCCTCGCCGCGGAACATAGTAAACGGCTTCGACATCCAGTTCGAGGTTATCACGTTTTCCATAGCGAGGATCCGTAAAATAGAATCCTCCGACGGCATCGGGCACAATATCATTGGGGCTGTTAAGTTTTTTACCTTTGAATTTTTCAGCAAGTACTTTTGTAGAGTCCCCGAGGATTCGCGTGAGACGACGATTTCCACCTTCGCAACAAATCAACGCATCACTGGCAGTCCAGAACATGCCGTTGGTCCGTCCGGTTGATTTTCGAAACACCGTCGTTTGATTGGTTTGCGGGTCGTATACCAGACCGCGGCTTGTCGGGATATCGCTAAAGTAAATTTTTCCGTCTGGACCCACCGCGGGTCCTTCGGTAAATCGGAAACCGCCGGCAAGTTTTTCGAATTTTGCGTCTGGAGCAAAGATCTTTGCTGGATGTTTGCTGTAGTCCGGTTTTTTAACCTCTGGAGACGGTTGAGGGTTTTCCTGAATACGGATGTTGCGCCAAGCGACTGAAATCGAGTCTTGCCGATTGCCAACGCCGTGAACTTGGAGGCCGATGAATCCAGTTTTGGTCATCCCATCTTTCAAGTCGGCTGCCGGTACTCCGTTGAGCCAAGTACGAATCCGATTGTCGATCGCTTCGACGCGAAATTTGTTCCATTGGTTTTGTTTGAAAGCGTATCGAGCAGCGCGATTGTTTTTCAGATCAAATAGCCAACCACGACGTCCTTCGTCATAAATGCCCGCGGTGTAGGCGCGATCCGACGGATCGATTTCAACCTGGTAACCGTGGACGCGTCCTTTTTTGTAATCCTTCAGGCTATTGGATCGAATTTGGACGCCCGAATTCAGTTCCGGGTGAACTTTGAATTCAAGTTCCAACACGAAATTTCCGTAGTGTTTTTCAGTACAGAGAAACGAGTTGGGCGTTTTGGGAACTGTGTGACCAACGATCGTGCCGTTTTCCACAGAGTATTTTGCTTTGCCACCTTTTTGAGTCCAACCGTCGAGCGTTTTTCCATCAAACAGCGATTTCCATTTCGAATCTTGAGCCGACAAGGGGAGCGTGATGAAAACAACCAGGAACCCAAGGATCGTCGAATTTTTGTAAGTCATGTTTTTTCTACTTTTTTTTGTGTTGAATTGTCTCGATTTTATCTACAGCATTTTCGTTTGCAATTGTCAAAAGGTGGGGTAACACGTTAGTTTGGAATTTGTTCAAAATCGCAAGCGCGAAGCGTGAGCGAGGGACCGGAATTCCACGTACCTCCTGGTTGCATGACGTCCCTCGCTCACGCTTCGCGCTTACGATTTGCCAATCAGAGATGCATGTTCGGACGTGCGAACATGGTTCAAAAATTTTGAGTTGATCCGATTCCCTACCACTTGTTACTTCCGCTGGCCGCGTCGATCACATTTGCGTTCGCAGCTTTATTCGTCAAAAAATCGACGACTAAAAACATTTCGCCTTGGACGCCAATATTTGTTGCCAACATGTTGGCGGCCGTCGTGTTTTCATTTTTCTGGCCATTGGGGCAGGAGTTCCCTGGTTTTGCGTATCTCTGGCAGCCGGCGATTATCGGTTTGTTGTACGTT
The DNA here is from genome assembly GCA_028280445.1 of Pirellulaceae bacterium. Lineage (GTDB taxonomy): Bacteria > Planctomycetota > Planctomycetia > Pirellulales > Pirellulaceae > JANQLU01. Next base: position 91,596 of record JANQLU010000106.1, read on the forward strand.
GCAGGCCAGTCTTTTATTTTGTCGGCCGTCGCGTATGGCGATGTATCGGTGGCCACGCCGGTAGCGAGTTTCAAAGTCGTCATTGTGACTTTTTTGTGCATGATTTTTTTGGAAACTCAACCAACCAGAGCGACGTGGTTGGCCGCCTGTTTGGCCGTCGTGGGCATATTGTTGATCAATCTGGTGGCGCCCCGATCTGGACACCGGCGAGTTTTGATTACCGTCGCTTTGGCGTTGGGTGCGGCACTGTCATTTGCCACGTTTGACGTTTGCGTACAAAGCTGGTCATCGCATTGGAGCGTTGGCAGAATCGTGCCGATTTCATTTTGGTTTGTGGGTCTTTATTCAATGGCTTTGATCCCATGGTGTACGCTCCGCGTGCGGCAATTGCAAAACGACCACTGGGTCAGTTTGATCACGGGAGGAGTATTGTTTGCCACGCAGGCGGGATTTTTAGTTTACGCATTGTCGGTATTTGGCGATGCTGCCAGAGTCAACGTTGTTTATGCGCTGCGAGGATTATGGGGAGTTTTATTTGCTTGGCTGTTTGCCAAACGGTTTGACGGAAACGAACAACATTTGCCAACATCGATCATGCTGACCCGCCTGGTCGGTGCGACTTTCCTCGTCGCAGCAGTCATCATCGTTATTGTGTCCAGTTATTTTTCACAGCAATCGTAGGGCCGGTTCCTACCGGCCAATCGACGAACAAAATTTAGACAGGATTTACAGGATAGACAGGATTTTTTTCATGATTCATCCTGTTGATCATGTTCATCCTGTCCAAAAAGATTTGGAACTGTATGGTTGGAAAGTAGTCGTACCGACCGTTTTGATTCGATTGGCCGGTGGGAACCGGCCCTACTCGTCGTAATGGCAACGACCGTCGCCACACTGGGGAGCTCACATCGGTTGCATGGCGGGCGGACAAACTGGCAAACTGCTGGACGAGTTTTTCCCAGATGATTTTGCCGGTAAACTCAACAATTTTGAAACGCTTTTCGAATGGCATTCGGGACATTCAGGTTGTTGATTTGAACGCATCAACAGTTCAAATTGATCGTTGCAATTGTTGCAGGAATATTCGTAAATAGGCATTGATTCAACGGGTTGTTCATTCGAGCGATTGTCATTTCTGATTTTAGCAGCAGTCGGATTTCACTCAACATCAACGGTATGAAAAACAAACACCCCGAGTATCTCACCCGTACGCAATCACGCATGTTGGACCAGATCGCAATCGACGAATTTGGGATCCCCGGCATTGTTTTGATGGAAAATGCAGCCCGCGGTGTTGTTGACGTGCTGTTGCAGCAAGGCGACGTGTCCAGTGTTTTGATCCTCTGCGGCACGGGCAACAACGGGGGTGATGGATTTGCGATTGCCAGACACTTGGTCAATGGCGGCGTCAAGGCAACGATCGGTCTGTGGGGAAGTGCGGATTCAGTACGCGGCGATGCGAAAATCAATTTGGACATTGCCAGAAAAATGAAAATTGACATCGAAGAAATCGATCCCAACGACGAACAACAGGTCGATTCGTTTTTTCAACGACACCGCGAATTGAATTATTCGTGGATTATCGATGCAATATTGGGCACCGGTGCGACGTTGCCATTAAGGGGATCATTTAGCAAGTTGATCGAATTTGCAAACCGGTTTTCGGCAAAACGGTTGGCTGTCGATATACCAACCGGAGTCGATTGCGATACTGGGGATTCTGGCGCGGTGCGTTTTCATGCCGATTTGACCTGTACCTTTGTTTGCAAAAAAACCGGTTTTGACAGATCCGACGCTGCGGCAATTTTCGGAAACGTGCACGTGATTGATATTGGTGTTCCCCACGAAATTGTGGAAAAGGCCGCGGCGATTGACAAATAAACTGACAAATGTCCACGACGGTCTGTTTTAACTAAACCGTAAGGTCCAGCAGTGTAGCAAATCGACGCACATAATTGGCGACCCGAACTGCGTGAAAACTGTTGAGAATCGCATTTTTTTTGATCATAATTTTACTATGCTTCAGATCGAACCAATCACTTTCGAGATTTAAAACACGAGGCAGACGGAATGATTTTTTGGGCATGTTTGGAATGCTTAGTGGCATTTCTAATTGCTTTATTTATTGGAACGCTCGTCGAGTACCTGGTGCATCGCGCGATGCACGCTGGAAAATTTTTACATAAAAAACACGCGAAACATCATCAAGCCAACCACGCCCAGGGCTGGTTGGGTGAATTCAAAGATTATTTTCTGCCAGGGCTGGTGATTATCTGGGTCGGATTTTTATATTCCATCGGAGCGGGAATTGGATTTGCGGTTGGCTGTTTCGTTTACGCTTCGTTGGCAGCCTACTCGCATCAACTGCAACATGAAAACCCGGATTTGGTTTTTTGGTTGCCGCGGCCAGTTCATCATTTGCATCACCATGGAAAAATGTGGCATCACAATTTCGGGATCCTGGTCGATTTTTGGGATCGCGTTTTTGGAACATACAAAAAAGTTGACTATGAACCGAAGAAAAAACGTGGCGACTACAAACTGAGTAGCTACTTCAAAATTCGTTGGTTTTAAAATGAAGGCTCCAAAATGTTTATCATTGATCTCTGGTTGCCGATTTTACTGTGTGGCATCGTATTGTTTTTTGCCAGTTTTATTGCCTGGATGATTTTGCCGCATCATTTTGCCGATTTCAAAAAACTGAGCAACGAAGATGAATTCATGGATCGAATTCGGGAAATGGATTTGCCCAGCGGCAATTACATGTTTCCTCACGTGGATTCCAAACAAGAGATGAGGGACCCTGAATATGCGGAGCGATATGAAAAAGGACCGCGGGGTGCGCTGGACATCTACGACAAAGCTAACATGCCAGTGAACATGGGGATGACGTTTTTGTTCTTTCTGGTAACGTCGGCGGTGATCGGTTACATCACACAAGTCGCCTGTCCCAATGGAACAGAATTTCTAAAAGTTTTTCGTGTCGCGGGGACGATCGGCGTGTTGGTGCATGCGTCGTCTGGCATTTTGAACGGAATCTGGTTTAGAAAACGGTTAATCGCTCATTTTGTGGACGGTATTGTTTACGGCTTGATTATCGGTTTGATCTTTGCGCTGTTGTGGCCCGGTGCCTAATAGACCATTTCGGATGGCAACTTGACCACTCTGTAGGCCGGATTGAGACAATATTTACCGCGTTTGTAATTTGCCGCGCGTCGTTTCGAAAATCGCGATGCCCACTTAATCACTCTCAACTTGCTTTTAGACCTGTTTTCAAAAAGCAACTTTGATGAAAATAGGTAAATGGTCAGTCAGCAACAAATCGATTTGGAAAATACCACGGAGTTTTCGCTGCGCGATTCGACAGAAACCAATCGAGGCGAAGACCGACGAATTGGTTTGGTGCAGGAAAACTCCAGTTCGCTTGCCAGTGAATCACTCGAATTGCGCCGCAATCGTTTGCGGATTGCCAGCGTTTTATTGTTCTGTGGATTCGGTGCTTTTCTTGCTTTTGGACTGCTATTTCCGGCGCAAAACGAATTGATCGCAAATCGACGCATGTGGGTATTGATTTGTCATACGCTGGTGACATGTCTCTTGGGATTGATCGCTTTTCGCTTGTGCACCAACTGTCAATATTTGAAGCGCCAGATTCAATTCGTTGAAATTCTGATATTCGCTGCACCCTGTGCTTTTCTTTGTCTGGTTTCTTTTTTTCAGATCCAGCGTTCGATGCCGTTGGGATACATTCGACCGGTAGTTGAACCGTGGTTGATGATGATTTTTGCGTATTCGATATTGATTCCCAACACGTGGCGGCGGGCGGCGGCGTTCATTGCGCCGATTGCCGTTGTTCCACTGATCGTACTGACGTTTGCTTTTTTTACGAATTCGTCTGAAGCTCGTGCGGCGGTACCGGTCAGCGAATATTGGGGCATGATGATTGTCACCACGTTGACCATGTCGTTGGCGACCAGTATCGGTGTCTGGGGAGTTTACTCGATTCGTTCGCTGCGAAAAGAAGTTTTTGAAGCCAAACAATTGGGCCAATATCGTCTTGGAGAAAAACTGGGCGCTGGTGGAATGGGCGAAGTCTATTTGGCGGAACATTTAATGTTGAAACGCCCTTGTGCAATCAAATTGATCCGTCCGGAGAAAGCGGGGAATGCCGAAAACTTGGCGCGATTTGAACGAGAGGTTCGCGCTACTGCCAAATTATCGCATTGGAACAGCGTTGATATTTTCGACTATGGACGTTCGGATGATGGAACATTTTTTTACGTGATGGAATATTTACCGGGTCTGACAACGCAACAGTTGGTTGATGTTTCGGGGCCGCTACCGTCGGCGAGAGTTGTCTATTTGATGATTCAAACTTGCGATGCATTGGCCGAAGCACATCGCAAGGGACTGATTCATCGCGATATTAAACCCGCCAATATTTTCGCGGCTCGACGTGGCGGTCTGTTTGACATTGCCAAATTATTGGACTTCGGAATGGTGCTTTCGGTTTCTGCCAACACCGACTCGGATATTACTCAAGCGGGATCAGTGCAAGGTTCACCATTGTATCTTTCGCCTGAGCAGGCGGTTGCCGACAAAACCGACGTCCGCAGCGACATTTATTCACTCGGTGCGTCGATGTATTTTTTGTTGACCGGACAACCACCGTTCAATCATCGAAATTCTATGAAGGTTCTGTTAGCGCACGCCAAAGACGTTCCCATTCCGCCCTCGGAAATCGTACCTGACGTAGACCCCGAGTTGGAAAAAATCGTGATGCGGTGCTTGGAAAAATCGCCAACGGATCGTTTCCAGTCGGCTTTGGAACTCAAAACGGCGCTCAGAGAATGCAAATGCAATCCACCGTGGGATGAGATCAAAGCGCTGGCCTGGTGGGAGTCAAATGGATGTCCCGACAAAAAACAGCTCGATAAACAAGTGTTGCAAGTCGCGGAATCAGCAGTTTAGCGTTTGAGAGTTTTATGAAACCTATCTGAGTCGAAACAGGTACCTTCAAAAACGTATTTTCTCAATTCAGGTGAGTTCTCATGTTCTTTCGAACCGTATTGTTTGTCATTGTTGTCGCGTGCATTGATTCTTCGGTGTCGAGTCAAGATCGCAGAGGCACCCAGCAAGAAAAACAAAAGACTGTGGAGTTTGTGCGTGAGTACGGGCATTCCACCGTTGTGATTCAAAGTCGCAATCAGTTTATCAAGCACACTTCGGCACTGTTGGACGACATCGGCTATGGCACATTTAAGGAAATGGCTGCCAATGTGATTCGTGAAAAGCAAGCTGGCGAGATGGACTCGGATAGACCGATCATTGTTTACCGATTGGTCGGTGGTACATCCCTCACGGAAACAACGATCAAGGACGAATCGGCTGTGCGAGCGCGGCCGATCAGTGGATTGCGCCCAAAACTCAGCGATTGGAAAGAGCCACAAAAAATCGATTTTCCTCCCGTCCATTCTGATCTGCTTTGGGGAACTCCCCGCGAGGGCAAGACCTATGGCGTTGTCAGCGGCAAACAATTCGTTGCAGGCAAAAGCAAAAAATCTTTGACAGATTGGCGGAATAGCAAGCCGTTGAAATCTAAGCTGCTACAACGAACTCAGGATGTGATCAACAACAGCGGTTTTAGTTACATCGAGTCATTCAACAAAAATCACGACCCGTTTGATTTTTTTTCTGAGTTGGATGAAGTGAAATACGAAGGTGATGAAAAAACTGTTGCTGGGCAAATTAATGCGTTGGGCAAAGCGGTTCAGTTTTTGGTGTTGGGAACAACCTACGAAAACAAAAGTCTGGAATTTCGGGCACATATCCAATTCAAAAAAAATGATGTGATTGGCAAACTCGTCGATCTCGACAAAGTCAAACAGCCGTTTCAATCGACAATCGGGTTGCCGCGTGATGGCCTTGTTGCCAGTGTTTCAGCAAATTTGGAAAGCCTCCGCTCGCCATCAACCGTTCGCGTCATGTCGCAAAAATTGGCGGCGATCGTCGAACAAATGTTTGGCCGACGAAAAGCCAAACTGGATCGCGCTACGATCAGCATTGCCGGAGAATTGATTGCGGAATCCTGGCACGAAATTGCCGCAATTCGCACCGGTTTATACATCGCTGACGAAGAGAAAAATACCGAATCGATGGCAGTGATCGCCGTGATCGATCCACGGAACCCCGACGGATTCATCGATGAACTGACGAAAATCATGACGTTGGTCGATTCATCGGAGAAGACCGACGACAAACAGTTGCGAGAGTCAGAATTAAAAAAATGGATTGCCAATTTGGACTCGAAATCTTACGAGACCCGCAAACGCGCTACCACACGATTGATGCTGGCCGGTGGCAAGGCCGAACCGTATTTGCGCAAAGTGATGAATTCGGGATCACCCGAACAACGAATGAGAATCCGCATGGTTCTCAAACAGCTCGAAACCAATTCAAAACAAGCTGCAAAAATTCTCGCTTCGAACGATGGTCAAATTTGGTCAAAGATTCAGCCGGCTTATTCACTTAAAAAGAACGCCGGCAAAATGGGCAATCATACATATCACGAAATACGCATCTCGGTTGGCAACGAGTTCAACGAAAAGACCAAAGTGCGTTACGAACAAGAAATGCGAGCTGTGTTCGGATTGCAATGGTCAACGATTCGACTGGTACGAGTCAATCGCCAATTTGTGTTGATGCTAGGGTCATCCGACGAGTTGCTGAAAACGGCAGTCGCCAATGTTGCAGCGAAAAAAAATCCAATTCGCAAAACGTTTGAGAAAAACAAACGGCGGCTTGCGGGAAACAACCAATTGGAAGTCAACTTTTCCGCACCTCGGATTGTCAATCTGTTGAACTTTGATAAACCTGAAGTTTATGTGAAACCGGATGATCAAAATATCTCCTCGATCGGTTTGAATATTGGCGATCAAACCTGGGAATCGACTTTTCATGTTCCCGCGAGTGAGTTGAAAGTTTGGCTGAATCAAGGGATGCGTTAACCGAAAGAAAAACGATGAGTGAAACTAACGAGCGGCGCGAAATACAGTTTGAACAATTGGATCAAATTGTTGACGAAGCCAAACGCTTGCTAAGTGACGGATATTCGGCGGCTGGTTCCTGGAACCTGGCCCAAGTTTGCGGTCACTGTGAAAATTGGATGCGGTATCCGATGGAAGGATTTCCCAAGGCAGGTTTTCCGATCAGCATGATGTTGTGGATGATGAAAAAAACGATTGGCAAAAGCGCTCTGAAAAAAATCCTTGACGGACAATCGATGAAAGCGGGCCAGCCAACGATGCCCCAATCTGTTCCCGCCGAGGATGCACAAACAGACGCCGCGGCAGTCGACAAATTGACTGAAACGGTACAGCGGTTTCAGAATTTTGACGGCACGTTTCATCCGTCACCGTTGTTTGGCGATTTGGACCGCGACACGCTGACCAATCTACAACTCGTCCATTGTGCGCACCATTTTAGTTTTTTGCTCCCGAAATCAGATGAATGAACAGCACGATGACGATGTCGTTTACAAGATCCTGACGGTCGATCAATGGAACGCTTTTCAAGCCGCCCAAGAGTTTACCGGTTCTGCCGCGGATCTTTCGGACGGATTTATTCATCTTTCCGGCCAAAATCAGGTTGCCGAAACGGCTCAAAAGTATTTTGCCGATCAGGATCCGATCGTCTTGGTGGCCGTTTCGACAGCGCAGCTAGGCGAGCAATTGAAATGGGAAAAATCTCGCGGCGGCCAATCGTTTCCACACCTTTACGCAACGCTGGCCATGCAAGATGTGGTGCAGCATTGGCAGATCAAAAAATCAGAAAACGGCGAACATTTGTTGCCCAGTGGTTTCTAGCACAGTTGTTCACAAATCAGGGTTTTGGGTGCCACTGGCTTTGCCAGTGTTTTTGGTTGGATAGGTTTCGATAACTACTTTTTCAGTTCACTCTACTATTGGTTTAACCATCAGTGATTGAAATTCTGTGAATAGTTGTTGTTAAGTATTTCAATTGGGAATCAAACGATGAGTTGCTGGTTAATCACTGGCTGGGGCCAGTGGCACCCGACCAGGGTTTGTCCATGATGCGTGCATACGAACATGCACCCTCGACCACTCTGCAAATGAAAAACGGATGCGTGTTTGTCGCATCCGCTAATCGCCAATCGCTCTCAAAGTATCAGATATTGCTGCAGTTTCTTAAGGCCAGAATAAATAGGCGCCGCCAACGGAGTACAGAGATTGACGAATGATGCCTCGACCACTGATGGGAATCGGATCCACCAGCCAAGGTGCACAGTTGCCTGGTCGATAGTAGCCCAAGGCGTATTGACATTCTTGCTGTGGGTGGATGGCGGTTTGATAGGGCCAGAATACATAGCTGGCAAAGAAATGGGCTGCCGATCGAATTGGTTGTCGAATCGGGCCAGCCGAATGTCCGTAGCGTTCCAGTTGGATGTCTTCGAAGTACAACGGTTTGTGGCAAAGTGCTGATGCTTTCCAGGTAAACGTTTGTGGGCACCAACTGCGATGTGGATAAGGGTTTGACCCAAGCGTACAAGTTTCTGGAATTTTCCAAACTCGGCCCACTTCGACCAGATCGGCGTCGCTCAAACGTGCGATTGGAATTCGCAGCGTGCCGCCATTGCTGTTGATGTGAACATAACCATGACGGAGCTTGACCATCGAACCTGTGGCCAACACATTGCCGTGTCGATCCATCCAGCTGCGTTCGGCTCCCATCACCGCCGTTGGAACTCCGTTTTTGTGAGGTCCGTGAGGACTGATGTTCAAATCGATATTTTGAATTGTCTCGCTCATCAATTGATCGCGAAATTCCTGACAACTCAATTCATTGAGTTGGGTACCATCTTGATTTTGTTTGTCTTGATTCTGCAGAACATTTTCTCCCGATTGTTTTAGTCGGGGCTGTGGTTGTTCCTGGAGTCGGTGACGCGATGGTTGAAATCGTGGATTTTTGTCTGAAAACGGATCGTGGATTGGAGCGGAATCTAATACCGATTCCTGTGGCGAACGCGGCAGTCGACTGATGCGTTGTGGTTGACGTCTCGGCTGATTGTTTTCCTGGTTGATGGAAAGTGTTTGAGACGAACGGGCGGGTGGATAATTACCGGAGACCGGCGGATTTTGATTGCGTAATTCGGGAACTGGAAGCTGCCCTTGCGAGCGTTTCGGCGCTGGATATGGATTTCGAGCAACACGTTGCGGCGGTGTCAAAGTGGCCGGTTGATTGACGGCTGGCAAAGTCGCTTCGTCGAGCGGCCGAGGTGGCGCTCGATATTCAAACTGTTCTTGTGGTTGTTCCTGGCGTGGACGGGTGTACGAAGTGCGTTTGACTGTTTGGAGTACGGATTGCAGCTTCGGTTTTTTGTTGGAAACCAATTCTTGTTTTTGAACAACTTTTGGTCGGGTAGTTGTTTGGTTTCGTTGTTGCTGCAGAAAGCGTTGTTTGGCAAGTTGTTGCGATTGCGAACCGGGGCGGAAGTTGACCGGCGGAGCTTGTGTGTTTTGTGCGAACAAACTGACGGGGATGGCAATGAATCCCGCCAAAACCAACATGGGCAATGACAGGCTAAATTTAAAGGAGACCGTTGTCGCGACTATCTTCAACGCTGTAATTGGGTGCTTCCTGCGTGATTGCGATGTCATGTGGATGACTCTCTTTTACACTCGCCGGCGAAACTCGAATAAACTGCGCTTCCGTACGTAGTTCTTCAATTGTGTGTGCTCCGCAATAACCCATACCTGATCTCAATCCTCCGACGAGTTGGTATACGAAATCGCTCAGTGAGCCCTTGAACGGCACGCGTCCTTCGACACCCTCGGGTACGAGTTTGTCAGCAGGCAGCCCCCGACCTTGCCGATATCTTTCACTGGAACCTTTGGCCATCGCGCCGATCGATCCCATACCACGGTACACTTTGAAAGTGCGCCCGTGGTACAAAATCATATCGCCCGGACTTTCAGTTAAACCTGCAAACAATCCTCCAATCATGACAGCTCTGGCACCGGCGGCGATCGCTTTGGTGATGTCTCCGGAATACCGGATTCCACCATCGGCAACAATCGAAATACCCGCATCGTTGGCCACGGAATTTGCTTCCATGATGGCCGATACCTGAGGTACTCCGATTCCACTGACAACACGCGTTGTACAAATGGAGCCGGGACCGATTCCGATTTTCACGGCATCGGCACCCGCATCGATCAATGCCCGGCAACCGTCCGCGGTGGCGACGTTACCGGCGATAACATCGATATCCCACTGCTGTTTAATTGCTTTGACAGTTTCGATGACGTTTGACGAATGACCGTGAGCGCTGTCGACAATCAAAATATCAACGTCTTCTGAAATCAAGCTTTCCGCTCGTTCCAGATCGTGAACTCCGATCGCAGCACCGACTCGCAACCTCCCCTGCTGGTCTTTACAAGCGTCGGGAAACCGCTTCATCATGTCGATGTCTTTAATCGTAATAAGTCCCTTCAGTTTGTTAGATTCGTCAACCAGTAAAAGTTTCTCCACTTTTTTGTCCGTTAAAATCTTCTCAGCTTCCTCAAGCGTTACTCTTCCCGTAGCTGTCACCAACGGTTCTTTGGTCATTACCTCGGAAATTTCAGTGTCTCCCGATTCCAGGAAACGCAAGTCACGGCGAGTCAAAATTCCAACGAGAGTGCCATCAGCTAGCACAATGGGAACACCCGAAACATTGTGCTGGTCCATGATCTCCTTGGCTCGGAGAACGGGCGCATCCGGAGGCAGCGTGACGGGGTCATCAATAATTCCATTGGCGCTGCGTTTGACCTTGTAAACCTCTTCCTTTTGTAAATCGATGGACATGTTTTTGTGGATCACCCCGAGCCCGCCTACTTTGGCCAAAGCGATCGCCATCGCACTTTCAGTCACGGTGTCCATCGGTGAACTTAACAGTGGCAGATTGAGCTTAATTCTATCGGTCAGGCGGGTCCGGACATCAACGTCGTTTGGAACGACATTGCTGAATCGCGGTTTGATCAAAACATCATCAAAAGTAATTGCTACGGGTAGAATTTTGTGGTCCATTTTTGCCTGAGCGGTGTCGCCACCGGTGTATAAGAGTGCACAAGATAAACGATGGCGCACTATTATGAACTTACATCGTACGGTTGACAACGTGACACGCTGGGTCACGATTGAATTCGTCGACGCGATTTCGCGCAACCCAATAAAAGGTAGGGCCGGTTCCCACCGGTCGTTTTGGCGGATTGGTCGGTCGAAACCGGCTCAACAAAAAAACACATGAACCAACAACGCGACATCATATCGGTTTCCATGCTCAACCGGCGAATTCGTCAGGCGATCGAGCAATATGTTGGCAACGTTTGGGTCGAAGCGGAAATTTCAAACGTTACGCAAGCGCAATCTGGTCATGTTTACCTTACGCTCAAAGATGACAATTCACAGATTCGCGGTATTATTTGGCGCAGTACGCTGGAAAGAATCAAATTCGAACCTGAGGCTGGGCAAAAAGTCATCTGCCGCGGAAATATCGAGGTGTATTCGCCGCGCGGCGAATACCAGATTTGCATTGATCGCCTCGAACCGCAGGGAATTGGGGCACTGGAGTTGGCTTTTCGACAGCTTCACGCGCGACTCGAGGCCGAAGGGTTATTCGCGATCGAAAATAAAAAACTGATTCCTATTCCCCAACATATTGGATTGATTACCAGTCCCGCCGGGGCGGCGATCGCGGATTTTTTAAAGATTCTGCTTCGCCGTTGGCCCAAAATCCGAGTCACGCTAATTCCTACGCCCGTCCAGGGAGCCGAAGCCGGCCGACAGATTGCATTGAGTATTCGACGTGCCAACCGTATGCAAGAAACACCCGATGTCTTGGTCGTCACCCGCGGTGGCGGTTCGCTGGAAGATCTGTGGGCTTTTAACGAAGAGGTCGTCGTTCGAGAGATTTTCCGCTCGAAAATTCCTGTCATTTCGGCGGTCGGTCACGAAATTGACATTACGCTGACGGATTTGGTTGCCGATGCGCGAGCGGCCACACCTAGTGAAGCGGCGGAAACGATTGTCCCCAACCGGCAAGCTTTCCTGGAACGGATCTTTGAATTCAAAACACGCTTGCAGCAAGCGTTGATGAATCGAGCGTTCAACGAAAGGCAAAAACTAGAGTTATTGTCCAAATCTCGGGCGCTGCGAAACCCTTACGAGATTGTCCAGACACAACAGTTGCGGTTGGATGAATTGGCCAAACAGATGAATGTTTCTATGCAACAGAAATTGCAACTGGCCAATCAAAATACAAAAAACATCGCCAGACAATTGCATGCAATGAGTCCTTTAGCAGTTTTGGCGCGTGGGTACACGGTGACACAAACAGCTGATGGCCGTGTGGTCTCGGCGGCTGACGATGTTGCGGTGGATGACGAGATGACGACGCGAACGGCGTCGGGAACGATCACGAGTCGGGTCACCGACAAACAGAACGACTGAGTGGTAGTCGCATTCAGTATACAAGCACGACGCGCCAGCGAGTGGTTTTGCGCTGTCAAACCACTCGCTGTCGCGTCGTGCATGTAATCAGCATGCATGTCGATCAAGTAGGGCCGGTTCCCACCGGCCGTTTTGTTAGATTGGCCGGTAGGAACCGGCCCTACGTCCTTACGAGTCATTCAAACATTTTCCTCAATCAAGCTTTACACGAAGCTCGAAAAAATCTAGTTTTTCGATTCATGACGGGCCAATGACAGCTAGAGCCGGATTCCCGGCCAACCCTTCCTGAACCCTTTTGTTTCCCAAAAGCGGAAATCCTATCATAATTACAGGGATCAAAATCTATGAGTGCTACCAAGTTATATTTGATTGCGGCATTGACCGTGGTGTGCATCAGTCCTGCATTTGGTCAATCTGGTTCGAATGCATTGCCACCGGTTGTGTCAGGTGGAATTGACACCGCACCGACCATCAATCAGCAATCCACCGTCGTGGCACAGGTTCCTCAAACGACACCCTCAGTCGTACAAGGCAGTGGAAATGCCGGTAACGATAGCGGCAGCGATTTTTTTTCTGGGGGTTATGATGACTCCCGTGGTGCCGGAGCGATTTTGGCCGACACTTCGATTCCACCTTGCTGGAAAAACGAGCGAGGTCGAGTTTACGGAAATTTTTTGTACATGACTCGCCAACGACAAAGCAGTAATTTCAACATCGTGGTGGACGGTGCGAACACTCCTGTTTTGACCAACTACAATTTCAATTTCGACTACGAGCCCGGCTTCGAAGTCGGATTTCGGCAAAAAATGCGTGCGATGTTCGAGTTGGACGTGCGCTATATGCAATTGGATAGTATGAATTCACCGATCGTTCCATTCAGCCTGATTGCACGTGGAGCACTCGTTACCAATCCTCAATCAGAGGTTAATGCAGGTGATCACACAGCCCGCTACGGTTCGAATTTGTACAGCGGTGAAATCAATTTTTTGCGGCAGTATTCAACGAACACAAAGATCGGCGTTGGATTTCGCATGATTCAATTGACTGAACTGCTCGAAATGGACTTCAATTTTGCTACCTCGACTTCATCGATCGATATGTTAACTCGCAACTATTTGTATGGTGCGCAATTTGTCAGCGAGACATTGTTACTGCATACCAACCGCCTACGTTTCGATTTCTTTTCGAAAAACGGTATTTACGGTAACACGGCCAGCCGCAACATGACTGTCGTCAACCCAAATATTTTTCGACGACTCGAGGATCGTGAAGCGACGTTTGTCGGTGAGTCAGGAATTCGATGTTCGCTTCGGATTTCAAACTGCTGGTCAGTCAACGGTGGTTACCAGGCGGTTTACATGTCCGGGGTAGCATTGGCAACAGACCAAATCCAGAACACGACATCCGCCGGCACTTACTTCCCCGGCATTGGCTACGCGCCACTGGAAACCGACATGAGCGACACGTTCTATCACGGAGCGTTTCTTGGCATCGAATTCCGCCGCTAGCCTTGTTGATTAACAGCACAACACTTTACCAAGCCGCAAGTTCTGATTGTGGCTTTTTATCCCATGCGCTTCGCGCTTGCTATCACAAGAAGCCTTCCAGTCCCTTGTTCACGATTCGCGCTTGCGATTTATCGACGCGAACGTGTTAAACCTTGCGGGTCAGTCAAACAATTTGCATCAGGCAGACTCTACTCGACGTGCAAAAATTTCTACTTTTTCGGTTCATAACGGGACGATGACTGCACAAGCCGGATTTCCGGACAACCCCTCATGACCCGTTTAGTTTCCCAATTGCGGAAAGCCTCACTAAAACACAGGGATCAATTCCAATGAAAGTTACAAAATTATTTTTGTTCGCCGCGTTGACCGTGGGGTTGTGTGTCAGCTCTGCGTTCGGTCAATCTGGTTCGAATGAGTTACCACCGGTTGTGCAAGGTGGCGGTAACACGGCGCGGATCATCACACCGCAGCCCAATGTGGTGGCACCGGTTCCCCAAGCGACACCCGCAGTCGTGCAGGGCAGCGGTGCTGCTGCCAACAATAGTGGTAGCGATTATTTTTCCGGGGGTTGTGATGACGCTTGTGGTGCCGGAGCGATTCTGGCCGGCGCACCCGTTCCACCTTGCTGGGAAAACGAGCGCGGGCGAGTGTATGGCAATTTCCTATACATGACCCGCGAACGGCAAGGCAGCAATTTCAACATCATGGTTGACGGTGCAAACGCTCCCGTTTTGACAAACGACAGTTTCAATTTCGATTACGAACCTGGCTTCGAAGTCGGTTTTCGGCAAAGAATGAGCCCAATGTTTGAAGTGGACGCACGTTACATGCAATTGGATAGCATGAATTCGCCGATCGTTCCATTTAATCTTGCCGCACCCGGTGCACTCATTACCAATCCGCCAACACCAATCGGTGCGGGCAATCACTCGGCACGCTATGGCTCGAATTTGTACAGCGGTGAAATCAATTTTTTACGCCAGTATTCGACGAACACAAAAATCGGTGTTGGGTTCCGCATGATCCAATTGACGGAACTGCTGGAATTAGATTTTAATTTTGCCGCTGCAGCTTCATCGATCGATATGTTGACTCGCAACTATTTGTACGGTGCACAATTTGTCAGCGAAACCTTGTTGCTGCATACCAACCGCGTGCGTTGGGATTTCTTTTCGAAGAACGGTATTTACGGTAACACGGCCAGCCGTAATATGACGGTCGTCAACCCAAATATCTTTCAACGACTCGAAGACCGAGAAGCGACTTTTGTTGGCGAATCGGGAATTCGATGTGCGATTCGGGTTTCGAAATGCGTGTCCGTCAACGGTGGTTATCAAGCGGTTTACATGTCTGGCGTCGCATTGGCAACCGACCAAATCCAGAACACGGCACCTGTCGCCAATAACTTCTTTCCATTGGAAACAGACATGAGCGACACGTTTTATCACGGAGCGTTTCTCGGCATCGAATTCCGCCGCTAGTCCAGTTGATCAACAACACATTCACCAAGCCGCAATTTTGATTGCGGCTTTTTTTGTTGGATGTAGGGCCGGTTCCCACCGGTCAATCCGATAAAACGGCCGGTGGGAACCGGCCCTACTTGGCAACCTATGACATCGTGTTCCAACGTGTCATAATCAACAGATGGCCAAAAAGAAAACAAGCAAGAAAAAAAGTGCGATTGGCAACTTTGAAGAGTCTTTCGCCAAAGTGGAAGAGATTGTTCGCAAACTGGAACAAGGACAAATTGGACTTGGCGAATCATTGGAGCATTACGAACAAGGTGTCAAGCATCTCAAGCAATGTTATGACGCTTTGGAGCAGGCTGAACAGCGGATCGAAATGTTGACCGGGTTGGATCGCGAAGGCAATGCAAAAACGACTCCGTTAGTCGATCAACAACAATTGGATGAATCAATCGAGTCATCAAAATCCAGTGACGGCACTTTGTTCGGTGATCTGGACGACGAATAATGATGTTATTCGGGTGTCATGATTGCGGTTAATCCAATTGACAAAAAAGCGATTTTTAATCATCGTAAATGGCTCTCAACAACACGCCCCAGCGGAAGTCTACGCTGCGAATGTCACTAATATCTGAAGAAGTTCTTTCGCCTGAAATTCAAAAAGCTCGACGTATGATCGACGAGCAATTGGCTCGGTACTGTGAATTCCATTCAGATTGTCCCGAACATTTGGCGGATGCCATTCGTTATAGCTTACTCGCTCCTGGCAAACGCATCCGGCCGCTGTTGGTGTTGATGGCATGTGAAGCTTGTCGAGGCGACATTGAAAAAGCGATTCCTGCAGCCTGTGCTGTTGAGATGGTGCATACCTATTCATTGATTCATGATGATTTGCCGGCCATGGATGATGATGACATGCGTCGTGGACGACCGAGTTGTCATATCGCGTTTGACGAGGCGACCGCGATCCTGGCCGGAGATGCCTTGTTGACTTTGGCTTTTGAAGTGCTCGGACGCGATGTCCAGCCGGCGACTTCAGCGGCCGCATGTTGTGCCGCTTTGGGACGCGCCGCTGGTGCCATTCGACTGGTTGGTGGGCAGGCCGCCGATTTGGCCGGTGCCGACGACGTTCCGCAGGCCGAATTGTTGGATTGGCTCGAACGCGTCCACCATCGAAAAACGGGTGCATTGTTGACTGTTTCACTTCAACTCGGCTGCATTGTTGCCGGCGGAGGTCCCGAAAAACTGGCGGCAATGAAGAATTATGGCAAGAATCTGGGTTTAGCGTTTCAAATCGTCGATGATCTGTTGGATTTATGCGGCTCACAGGCAAAAATAGGAAAGCCTGTCGGCAGTGATGCAAATCATGGAAAAACAACTTACCCTCAACTCCTGGGAGTCGAGGAAAGCCGGCAGCGTGCACAAACGCTGATTGAACAAGCGATTGATTCGATTTCGATTTTCGGTCAAGCTGCAGAAAATCTGAATCGACTTGCTCGTTTCGTCATAAAACGTAACAGCTAATGAAAGATCGGAATATGAACAAGATTTTGCCGCATTTGAAATCTCCCAAAGAACTCCACGAGATGCAGGTTCCCCAACTGACTCAGTTGGCCGAGGAGATTCGAGAAACCCTGTGCGGATTACTTAGCATTCGTCCCGCGCATTTTGCGTCAAACCTCGGTGTCGTTGAGCTGACATTAGCGCTTCACAGCGTTTACGATTTTTCTTATGACCGTTTGATCTGGGATACCGGGCACCAGATTTATCCGCAGAAATTGATAACAGGTCGATACGACAAATTTCACACGATTCGAACTCGCGGCGGATTGATGGGTTATCCCAATCCGGCCGAAAGTGAATACGACTTGTTCGTCACCGGACACGCTGGCTGCAGTGTGTCAACGATGGTGGGATTGGCCAGTGGCGATGAATTGATGGGACAAGGCGATCGGCAATCGGTAGCGGTGATCGGCGACGGAGCGTTTCCGTCGGGCATCGTGTTCGAGGCATTGAACAATGCCGCAGAAATGAAAACCAATATGTTGGTCGTGTTGAACGACAACGAAATGTCGATCTGTCCGCGCGTGGGAGGTTTGGGTTCCTACCTGGACCGGCTGCGTTCCAATCCAGTTTATACCGGGTTGAAAACCGAAGTTGTCAACATACTGAACAAAGTACCTGTGTTTGGTGACCCCGCCGAACGATTCCTGGCTCAAATCAAAGAAGGTGTGAAAGCCGGTTTGCACGGCGGAATGTTGTTCGAAGAATTCGGGTTCCGGTATTTTGGACCGATTGACGGACACAACATCAACGTCCTGAGAAAATATTTAAAAATGGTCAAGCAACTCGACGGCAACGTGTTGTTGCATGTGATCACGAACAAAGGACACGGTTTCAAACCGGCCGCTGAGGATCCAGTTTATTTCCACACGCCGCCAACGTTTGAACGTCAAGGTGACAAAGCGATTCCAAATCAAAAAGGTGGCAGTAAGGCTTATACGAATCACGCGCGCGACGCGATCTTTGATCAGATGAAGCACAATGACAAAGTCACCGTGATTACGGCGGCGATGTGTCAAGGCAATAAATTGGAGCCGGTCCGAGAGGCGTTTCCCGATCGATTTTTTGATGTCGGCATTTGTGAATCGCATGCGGTTGCATTTGCGGCGGGGCAATGCAAAACAGGCATGCGTCCAATTGTTGATATCTATAGCACGTTTTTACAGCGCAGTTACGACCAAATCTTCCAAGAGGTTTGTCTGCAAAATCTGCCCGTTGTTTTCATGATGGACCGAGCCGGTTTAACGGCTCCCGACGGCCCCACGCACCATGGAACATTTGATGTCGGCTACATGCGGATTTTCCCAAACATGGTCGTGATGGCGCCAGGCGATGCCAACGATGTTGGTGCGATGCTTGATTTCGCGTTGCAACACGATACACCCAGTTGCATGCGTTATCCGAAAACCAACGCGGCTGAAATTTCTCGCGAGCTCAAACCGGTTGAACTTGGCAAATCAGAAATTCTTAGCTGGGGAACTGACGGAAATATCTTGTGTTACGGTACGCCGTTGATCGAATGCTTGAAGGCGCAGGAAATATTGGCCGAGGAAGGGATCGATGTGGGAGTGATCAATGCTCGATTTGCCAAGCCATTGGATTCCACGACCATTCTCAAAGCGTTGGACGAATCGAATTTCGTGATCACGGTCGAAGAAGGCATGTTGATGGGCGGGTTCGGCAGCGCTGTATGTGAACTGGCCAATGAGCATGGCGTGGATGCATCGCATGTTAAACGGCTCGGTATTCCAGATGTGTTTGTTGAATTCGGAGAGCGTGGCGAATTGCTCGACGAATTGCGATTGCAAGCGGTCGGTATTGTGGAAACGTGTCGCGAGCAATTCGAAGGCGTCAACACGAAAGTGACGCGTCAAAAGATCTAAAAAACATGCCTCAATCCAGGTGATCAGTATGGCGACCGGGAACCCGATTGAAATTTTGGTTCGGCAAAACGCTTGGGCCAACGAGCAGATGTTTGACGCTTGTGCCGCATTGTCTGACGAACAATTTCATCGAGAATTTGAAATGGGAGTTGGGTCGCTGCACCACACGTTGACCCATATCATCGGGGCCATGCAGGGTTGGGGCGATTTGTTGGCTCAACGAGAACAACGATCGCGCCTGGAATACGACCGTCGGTCATTGGATGAACTGAGAGCGTTGCACCAGGAAGTATCCGATGATTTCATTAAGTCGGCGCTTGAGCATTCACCGGCGGAGCAGGTCAGTGGTGAACGTGGCGGCCGGTCGTACACATTTACACGAGCCGGAGTCATCACTCACGTCGCAACACACGGCATACATCACCGCGCTCAAGCGTTAAACATGTTGCGTCAAATAGGCGTGGAAAAATTGCCACCATCGTCGGTAGTCGAATGGATCTTGATGGTTGACGATCAGTAACCGGTGGCAATCGGAATGACTGAATTCTGACTAGACCGTTACCAATTACTGACTCCGTCTGTGTTACTCGTTCTTATGGATTAAAGACCGGCGGACCACCAATTGCCAGCTCGTCGAGTGCGTCTTAACGTTCCGTTCTCAAACTCCCACAGTTCAGGTTTAACGCCACCGGTCAACGATGTTTGGCCAAACTGAAAAGAAACTTCGACAGAGAATTCAATTTTTCCCGATTTGTCAACGGCAATGAACTTTGGTTTTAAATGGACGACTATGTTTGCTGCTGGCACTTTGGGGTCAAACAGTTTGTCGTTGCACATATCTGCATAACGCTGTTTGTTGATCGTCGCCAAAAACATCAAGATCTTGGCCGTATCTTGTTTATCACCTAATCCAAACTTTGAATAAGCAATGCCTGTGCTATACATCCCTTTTTGATTTGCCATCGCCGCATCCGTGGACTTGAGAGGTTCCATTTGGATTGTGCGTTTCTGTTTGTCAACGACACACTTGTATGACTTGAGTTTTGACTTGTCTTTCGTCGATATTTCGATGGTTTCTTCTTTCTGTGCACAAAGACTTCCACAAAAAAGCATTGAAGCAAAACCAAGGATCGTTATGTTTGCAACTTTCATTTTTTGACTCCTGCAGTTCAAGAATACCGTGATCTCAACTGTAGTTACAAAGAATTTTTCATGGATTAATACAACGAGGCAGATTTCACTTCTTCCGGCCACCGCTAATTTGGCGATTAGGCACACACATGTTTAACTTTGAATTCAAACTATTTTCGATTCAGTACAAACAAAGGTGGCTCGCCAAAATACTTGTCGATTTTGCCGCGTATCTCCTTGCTCGTTTTTTTGAGAATCGACTTGAATCCGGCACGGGTTAGTTCGATCCGTTTTTGTTTTTCATCCTTGGCTAGTTTCGCGCGCAGTTGTTTCATCGATTTCAGTTTTTGCATCGAGATCCCCGACCGCGCGGCGATCGCCGGATCGAAAATGGACTGAACGGGTCCATGATAACTCAAGTGATCTTTGAGGTAGTGACGTTCGATGGTTGCCAATTGTTCTGGCGTAAACAGTTTTTTGAGTTTCGTAGAAAACTCTTTTTTTAGTAATTCGTGACGGATGATATCGTGATCGGCGTGTTCGCGTTCTTGCTTTGAGAGTTCACTCTTGATCTTTTTTAATCGCTTGCCAAATTCCTGACGAATCTTTGCCAAACGGAAATATTGCTCCCCCGTTAGTCGAGCTTCTTTGCGAATTTGCGACTTTCCCGGCGTCATTATGGAAAAAGGATCGAAATCAGCCGAATTGCACTGAGTGATTTCGCGTTTGGGATCGATCAAATCAAGATATTTTTTCTTCTGTTGCTCGGTCAAAACACCAAAGATTTTCCGCAGCTGTTTTTCACGAAATTCGCTGACCTGTTTTTGGTACTGTCGCTCTGCCTGACCAACAAACTCAATCAGCGATTGCATTTGTTTTCGATCGAGTTCCCAATGACCGTGGATTTCGCGATCGCTCCAAGCGGTAAATCGAGTATTTTTTTGGGTGCGGTCCGACCACGCCATGATTTGTTCGAATCGTTTGAGTTGGTGAGGCGCAAGAATTTTGCGAGCGCGAAGATAGTGTTGATAGGATTCTTCAGATTTAGTTCGGAGACTGCCGGACTGCAAAAGTTGTTGATCAGTTTTTTTGTAATCCTTTTCCAATTCCTCTTTGAGATTACGTTTCGGTCGGAACAAAGTAATTGGATCCGTTTTCTCGATGCCCGAGAAATTTTGTAGCTCGGCCTCCATTTTCCTGAGCTTTTTAGTTTGTTCCTCTGTGAAATCAAATTCATCGGAAACGTAATCTTTGTTTAACAACAAGTGATACGAAAAATTCTTGTAGGACAATCCATTGGCCAGTTTGGATTTGGCCAAATCGGTCTGGCCCAAAATGCAGCTGATTGTCAAAACACTAAACAACATCACGAAAATTGGAACGCGAGTACTCATGAGTCTATTTCCCTTCGTCTATTGACAATTGGATTTTGAATCCAGAATTTTCACCAAACGGAACATAGCCGCTCCAACCATGACCGGGATCATCGGGACCGGTAAACGAATGAGTGTTTTTTTCGATTCGTCCAATCAGCGTAAATTTTCCGACCACGGCATGTTCGTTGGGAATACTTAACACTTCGGTTCGATATTCGACAGCATTGTGAAATGGATCAAAAGCGATCGGTCCAACCAGAGTTCCATCTGGCTGCTTGCTGTAAAACGCAACTCGATATTTGTGGGCATCGCCAACAGTATCCGCTCGGCTAACGTTATTAGGTCCATCAACGCGGACTTGAATGGCGAATGTCGTGAATCCTCGTTTCGGCGCGGGATCCATTTCGGAGGTCAAATTTCTGAAGAAATCAACTTTCGGACCGGCTGAACCAAATGCCATATCGAACCTGTCGGTTGGCAATGGAATCGCAGGCGGAAAGCTGAATGGCGCATCTGGTTCAAAATAAAACTCGACGTCACCCAGTCGGTACTTGTCGAGAAACTTGGTGGGATGTTCGCGACTGACTCCCGACTCGACTCCAAAGTCTACATCTTTGGGAAATTTCTCATAGACAAACGAAGGCCGAGGAGCAAAGGGAACGCGCGGTACATAAGCTCGCACATAAGATCTCCATGTGTTGCGAGTTGCATTGCCTCGTCGGAACCAGGCCGGTCCGATCCAGACTTTGTCCGGATTCGCGGCGACCGCACCAACGTCCTCAACATGTTCGGCAACGATAATCCGATGAACCCATTGTCCATGGACCAATTGAGCGTTTGACGTCGAAGAGAAAAAACATGAAAGACTGATAGCGGAAAATAGAAAAAGGCAAATCGTGATTGAATTGCGAAACGGCATTTGTAGCTCCTGATGGGAATGAGATGGGATTTGTCGCGATCCAATTGCGTCGTGCGGTTGGATATCAGACTGGTGCGAAAGTGGGAAAGGAAAAAGAAAGGCGTTTTCAAAAAGTGAAAGGATTACTCGAAATGATGAGTATTTAAATTGTAACAATATTTGACAATTTAAAAGTTTATAAAATAGGAATAATGATTCGGAATGTCAAACAAAAACTTATGAGAAATTATGAAACGTTGTTAATGTGTAACAACGAACGGCCTTTTGCCACTTGAATCCAACGCCGCTGTACGTTCAAATTCGATCCGTCTGATTTCTCGAGGTTGGGATGAACGAATTGAATCGATTGGATCAAGGTTCCGCGCCGCTGAAAGTCGTCATTCTCGGCTCAGGGGATCGGCGCCCGGAAATTCTCAAAGCGATCGATGCGCTCAGAGATGATCTTGAGAAACAAGTAACGGTTGTTGGCGAAGATCTCAATTATTCTGCGAATCTCGATTTCAAGTCTGCCGATATGGCGATCGTTTTTGGTGGCGACGGTTCGATTTTGCGGGCCGCTCGAAAAATGGGAACGCATCAGCTACCAGCACTTGGCGTCAATTTGGGCAAATTGGGTTTTCTTGCCGATTTGCAAATGGAGGAGTTGTTCGACGCGCTGGAGTGCATTGCCGCTGGCAAGTATGAAATTATCGAGCATTTGATGATTCGCTGTCAGATTTTCAAGGGCGACGAGTTAGTTGTTGATGAAATCGGGCTGAACGAAGTTGCTATCATGGGTGGGCCTCCGTTTTCGATTCAAGAAATCGATCTTTACGTTGACGGGGAAATGGCAACGACCTATAGTTGCGACGGTTTGATTATCAGCACACCCGTCGGTTCGACCGCTCACAACTTGTCAGCCGGTGGTCCGATCTTGCGAAAAAACTTGCAGGCTTTTGTAATTTCGCCGATTAGCCCACACACATTGACGGTGAGACCGGTGGTCGATGGCGCAGATCGGGTTTATGACATGATCGTTCGCGAACCCAACAAATCGACGTCAGCGGTGATGGATGGTCAATTGTTGACGCCGTTGACGGCGGAGTACAGTGTTCGTGTGCAGCGCGCACCCCAAGTGTTCAAGTTGGTTGAAATCTCGGGGCAGGGCTACTACCGAACTTTGCGAGAAAAACTTGGTTGGGCGGGTGAGTTCAACAAAGATCAATAACACATTTTGGGAGTTCACGGATGAGCTTTTTCAATCTTTCGGTTCGCGGTTTTCTATGTGCTGCGATTGTTGTTAGCGTCCATTCATCACAACTGTCGGCGCAACCCGCATCAAAGCAGAAAACGGCTTCGAAGAAGCAGCAAAAACAACAAAAATCGTTGACCGAAGAACTATCCAATTCCACAAAATTTTTGAACACCGATCAACGTTTCCTGTTTCAGTACAAACTCAAACCGGGCGAAGAGTTGTATTACAACGCGGAACATACGTTGACCGAAAAAACGACTCTTAAGCAGGAAACCGACAAACTTGCTTCGCGCAGTCGAAGCTTGAAAAAATACCGCGTGACCAATGTGGATTCCGTGGGGCGAATGTCGTTCGATCATATCAATGTGAAAACCAAAAGTATTTTGCGAAAGAATGACGAAAAACCGATCATTTTCGATAGCGAATCACCTCAACGAGTTCCCGATCGATATCTGCAAGTGGCCCAAACGATAGGGGCAGTGCTGCTGTCCTACTGTATCGAGCGGGATGGAAAAATCGTTTCACGAAAAGCGCACTTTAAAGATTGGGACCTTAGATCTGGAAAAGCGATTTTACAGTTTCCTCCCGAACCGATTCCGGTCGGGTTCACTTGGTACGATCCCAAAATGGTGACTGCCAAACGCCGCGATTTGCAAGTTCGCAAGATTCAATTGCGAATCAAATACAAATTAGCCAGTGTCCGCAATGGAATTGCGAGGTTTCGATTCGAAACGGAAGTTTTAACTCCGATCACGCCGAAATTGAAGTCGCAGATTTTGCAGCATCTGGTCGAAGGCTACCGTGATTTCGATATTCCCAAAGGACGATTCGTTACAACTCATATCGAGTGGAATCACACGGTTCCTGGTTGGGAAGGGTCGGGATCCAATATGGAATATCTCGGATCGTATACCGAAACATTGACGACCGCGCCGAAGAAAACTCGAAATGCGGTAGCCATGGTTCCACAGAAAAAGATGGAGATCCGAACCATCGATGCCGGACCGATCATTCGTCGATAGATCAAAGTCAGGAACGACGTTGTTTGTTCAATAGGAAGAGCACGGTTTGGGTGCCACTGGCCACAGCCAGTGATTTAACCAACGAACTCATAGTTATGTCTTTCATTGAGATACGTAACAACGACTAGTGACGGAGTTCCGGTCACGGTTGGCAAAGTCAGTGGCAGAATGAACTGGTATCGAAAAAATATTCAGCCAGAACACTGGCAGAGCCAGTGCCACCCAAATCGCGTCGGGTTGTGATTGACTGGGGCCGGAATACGACGCCATGTTTTTCATCCGTTCTTGGGCTAGAATCAGACGGGTATGTCTGAGTTAGCGGCAAATCGATCGAAACAACTGGTGGTGATTGCGTGGGTGGTAATCACCGCAGTACTGTTTTTTGTTTTTATCTTTTTCTTGACCCCGCAAGCCGCTCGCGTTGCGCGTACAACTTTGTCGTTAGGATTTTGGGCCGCGCTATTTTCCGTGCCAGTTGGGTTTTGGTTCGCCTGGGTCCAATTCCGCACCAGGAATTTCTGGACGACCTGGGTTTTGCTGATTGTTATTTCGTTTTTGTTTGTTCCCCTGCATTTGTATGTTGCGGCTTGGGATTCGGCGTTCGGAAAACTTGGATTCCTTCGAGGCACTGATGGGCGGGCATTCGAGCCGCTATTGGCGGGATTTTGGGCGGCGGTGTTTGTTCATTTTGTCGCCGCGATTCCTTGGACGACTTTGATTGGCGCCGTTTGTTTTCGCGCGATTCGACGGGACGTCGAGGACGCGGCGGTGCTGGACGCTAGTGAAGTTCAAGTTTTTTTTAAAGTAACGCTGCGAAAATGGGCGCCACTGATTTTATTGTCGGTGGTCTGGGTCATGGTGATGGCGTCCCGGGAGATTGCGGCAACCGACATTTACCAGGTAGGGACGTTTGCCGAAGAAGTTTATTTGCAATTTGCCGGCGGTCGTTTTGATTGGTTTGGAATCGATCCGGCAGAGGGCGGCAGCGGCAGAGATTACTCGCTGGTCGGGTTTATTTTATTCTGTGTCTGGTTTTTTATGTCGGCCGTGGTTTGTGTTTTGCGATTTGTCCCGACTAAAAAACTGGAATGGTACTCGGCGCCGGAATTGAAGATTTCACGAAAAAAAATTGTGGCAATCCAACTGAGTGTTGTTGTCATGTTTGCCAGTTTGTTTTTGTTTCCCATGATTAATTTATTGATCCGTTGTGGGTCTCGTGTGCCGTCGGTCGAAAACCCGGGCTTGCAATTTTCTTGGAGCCATTGCGTCGAGCAAATGTTGACAGCGCCGCGGGATTATTGGGTTGAAATTTCGTGGTCGTTGACACTTGGTGTTTTGACGGCGGTTGTTGTGGTACCTGTTGTGATGGTATTGGTGACGGTGTCGCGACGACGACCTGTTTTGGCGATCATAATGCTGCTGGTGACGGCCATCAGTTTTTCGCTGCCCGGTCCATTGATTGGCGCCGCCATCAATCGACTGTCATTGGTGTTCGAATTTGGGTGGTGGGATGATTTATTCAATCGCACGATTGCTGGGCCTTTGTTGGCGACGGTGGTCGTTGCGTTTGGGCCGGTGTACCTGTTGATGAATTTTCTATTTCGAAACGTGGCCAAGGAGACTTTGGAAGCGGCCGAAATGGATGGCGGGAAAAAATTTTGGTCCCGGCCGGTGATGGGACCGTTGCTGGTTGGCGTCGTGGCCGGCTCGGCGATCTGTTTTTTGATCGGTTTTACGGATTTGTCGGCAAGCTATATTCCGACACCTCCTGGTATGGACACCGTTCCACGACGGATTTTGGGACAAATGCATGCAGGTGTTAACGATAGTACGGCGGCACTGTGTTTGGATTGCCTGGTTTTAGTCGGTACAATATCGTTAGCCGCGACCAAGATCGTATCTTTAAATAACGCTCGAAAATGATCGTTTTCAGGCGACCACGCGTATTTTTACTAACACGGCTTTGGAACAAACAGGACGGATCATTGAACAAAAATTTGCTCGTTGCCGCTGCGTGGGTTTTTTTGCTTTCCGGGGTGAATTTTGCAACCGGTCAATTGGATCAGGTTCAAATCGAGCGTTCCGGTCAATCGTATTCTCTGGCCGGAGAAATCGTGGTCGAGGCCCAGGATGGCGGCGTGTTGTTTTTGAGTGATGACAGCCGGTTGTGGCTGATCCAACCGGAAGAGATTAAATCGAAGTCGGACACCAAAAACGAGTTCAAACCGCTGGATGCTGATGCGCTGGCCAAAGCGACTTTGAAGGATTTGCCAGACGGTTTTCAGGTTTACAAAACCAAGCATTTTGTGATTTGCTACAACACATCGAAAGCGTATGCCAAATGGGTCGGCAGCATCTACGAGCGACTTTATCGTGGCTTTCGAGCTTATTGGACGGGTAAACGGAAATGGAAAATCGCCGAACCCAAAGGGCCGCTGCCGATTATTTTGTTTGCCAATAAAGAACAATACGCGCGGTATGTCAAACGCGAGTTGAACCAGGAAGTCGGTTCGATGATTGCCTACTACCACTTGCTGACCAATCGTGTGGCCATGTATGACTTGACCGGTTTTGACAAGCCGACAGAGAAACAGATCAAACAATTTTTGCGTGCACCAAATTCGTTGAGAATGATTGCTACGGTTGTCCACGAAGGCACTCATCAATTGGTGTTTAATACCGGTATTCAAGTCCGGTTGGCCGATACGCCGCTGTGGGTCAATGAAGGGATGGCCATGTATTTTGAAACACCGGATGTGGGCAGTACGTCGGGCTGGCGAAAAATTGGTGTTGTCAATCGACCGCGCTTGCAACAGTTTCGCGCCAATTTGAGTGTCAGAAAATATTTTCCTCTCAAAGACTTCATTGCCGATGACGTGATTTTTCGAAGTTCCAAAACGGCAACTGACGCTTACGCACAAGCTTGGGCGCTGAACTATTACTTGTTTAAAAAGAAATCAAAAAACTACGTCAAATATCTTCAGCACTTGTCCAAAAAACAGCCGCTCCGTGTTGATGGTAAAGAGAAGCGTGTGGAAGAGTTCAAGAAATTTTTTGGTGACGATTTATCCAAATTTGAACGTGAGTTTTTGCGATACATGCGCGGCGTCAGATAGTGGACAAGTTTTTTTCAATTTTAAAATCGCGGATTGACCTATCACATTGCGATGCCACTGAGCAATCATTTGCCTCGTGCGCTACACTCTAATCGGCATCTATTGGCTGGATAACCGGCATAGTCGGCAATTTCGTTCAGAATATGGTCGTATTCTCTGATCGTGGCATCCGTTTTTGGTAGCGCTAACTATAGTAGAACCTGTGCTGAGGAGTGTTTCGGTGAGGCGGGCAATTTACGAATTTAGGTTGTCAATCTATGCTGAGAAACTGCGGAAGAATATTTGCAAACTCCTCTTTCGTCTCCTCATCACAATTGTCGTCGCCTATTCAATCTGAAATCGGAGTGGCGACAGATGTATCGCTACTCATTTCGGATACCTTTTCATGAGCCGCAACGAAATCTCATTGTTTGATCTGTTTTCGATTGTCCGTCGCCATGGGCTGTTGTTTGTATTTTCTGCGGTTGCGATGTTTCTACTCGTCGCCGCGGCAACGTATGTGATGCCCAGGAAATATCGCAGCGAGGCTCAGTTGCAACTGAAACTGGGTAAGGAAAATCTTGGAATTGATCCGACTACAGGGCTGGCAAGTCGCGCTTCGATCAGCATTGCTCAATCGCCCGATCAGGAAATCAATACGATTGCCAATGTTTTGAAAAGCCGCCATCTGGCTGCCATGGTGGTCGCTGATGTTGGGCCGGAAAAAATTCTGTCCGCTGGCAAAGACGGATTTTTGGATTCTGTTTTTAAAGAAAATCGAGCACTGGCCAAAGGATTAAATCCCTATCACACGCTTTCGGACGAAGACAAAGCGATTTGGACGGTTCAGGACAAAATCAAGATTCGCCCGATCAAAGAATCCAACAGCGTGAAAATCCATTGCGATAGCAAGGATCCTGAACAAGCTCATTTGATTGTCGAAGCGTTTGTCAAAAACTACAAAAAAGAACACAAGCGAATTCATATCGATGACCGCGCAGCGAAAGTCTTGGTCGAAGCGGCCGACAAGTGTTTAAAGGATTTAAAACAGAAACAGGACGAGCTGGTCAAGTTTCGTGAAAAAACAGGATTGGTGTCCATCGATCAGCAACGATCGGCATTGGTGAATCGAATTTCCTATACCAAAACACAATTGATTAACGCCGAGGCGGAATTCAAAGGCATGATCGGTGCGATTAGCGCTTTGAAAACGTCGCTGAAAGATATCGATTCGGTGGTCATCAAAGAAAAAACGGCGGGAACCGGCACGGTTGCAACGTCGCGGATGAGATCTCAGTTGTTCGAACTGGAAATGCGAGAAAAACAGCTTTTACAGCAATTTGACGAAAGCCATTATCAAGTCAAAAACATTCGCGAGCAGATCAAAGACGTCAAACAGATCCTCGAATCCGAGGAAAACAAACGTACCGAAGTGGTTCAAGGTCCGTCGTCAGTCTACATGGCGACCAATGCTAAATTGATCGAAAAATCGTCCGACCAGATTGGGACAGGCGATCGAATTAAGCAGTTGAAATCATCGATCGCGGCGCTCAATGCCGAGCTTTTGGAACTGAACCAAAACGAAGTCAAAATTGAACGGATGCGGTCCGAGATTTTTGTCTTGAAATCCAACTACGAAAAATTCCGGCTCGAAGCGGACAAGTCGACACGATTGGACGACGCTTCGACCAGCATTTCAAACATTCGCGTTGTTCCCCCGACTATCAATCCCTTCCCCGTCTTCCCCATCATCCCCTTGAATCTGGCCGTCGGTATGATTTTAGCTGGTTTGACCGGATTGGCCTGTGCATACTGGGGTGAGCTCCGGCATGTTCGGAAAAAACGTGCCGGGCAACCCGAACAAAGCACTACGCCACGAGAACCTGGACGAAATGGTTTACCAATGGCCAACGTCGAAGATGAACTGGAAGAGTCTGAACAAGATTCGTCGAGTTCGGTCGCCAGAATTCCCAGATAGGTTTATCGAAACGACCAATTAAAAACGAGTGGCAGGATTACTTGTTAACAAATGGATTTACCATCACGATTCGCAACTTTGATTTCGCCTAAAGAATATGATTGAGCTTTATGAAACGACGACAACTTCGTCGCGCTCACTTCCGTTTGCACCTGCGTTGCCGCCGAGCAATTCGGAATCGAGACTAGGCGTGCGCTATATCGCCAGTCAGCTCAAATCAGCCGTTCCCATTTTGTTAGCGGATCTGTTTGCAGTCGTGGTTACTCTCGGCTTGTTGACGTTGATGTCGACGCTGAATCTGGTTGCTTTGACTTTACCCGTCAGCTATTTGGCGATCTTTTTGAGTTTCGTGGTTGTGTTCAGTTTCGCCATTTTGGGACTTTATCCCAATCTAGGTCTGCACCCGGCCGTCGAATTCAAACGCGTGTTTTTTCCGATTTCTGTCATCTGTGTTTGTTTATTGGCAACGGTATCACTGTTTGCTGCGACAGCCATTTTTGAATTGATTGGAATTGCATTGATCTGGGCCAGTCTGACAGTATTGGTGCCCTGTTTTCGTTCTCTTTCCCGCAAATTGGCAACTCGATTTGCTCCATTCTGGTTACAGCCGATTGTGATTTTAGGCGGCGGGCCGCTGAGCGAAGCCATTTATCGAAGCATTAAATCAGACGCCTCGTGTGGATTTCTTCCTCTGGGGATTGTCGATGACGGACAAGCACAGTGGAGTCACGAGGATTATGATCCCGCGCTGTATATCGGCACGTATCAGGAATTGAATGAAATTCTGCCTCAAAAAAACGCTTATTGGGCAATTGTGACTGACAACTCGGTGTTTGAGCCTTCCAGTGACGAACTGATGGAGCCACGCTACGCACCTGTCGAATTGCCGCATCGACTTTATCTGGCAGAAACCGCATCGTTTCTCCCGACGATGTGGGACAAGGTTGTCACCATCAATATGGTGACCTATTTCAAGCAGACGGATCGGTTGTTGTTGCCGATTCCCCGATTGTTTAAACGGCTGCTGGATTTGATGCTCTGTTTTGTGTTTTCGTTCATCATCGTACCCGTTTTCATTATTTGTTCGATTCTGGTGAAGCTGTCATCCACGGGGCCTGTGTTTTTTCGAAGTCGTCGTATTGGTCGCGGCAACCGGACTTTTGACATGTTCAAATTTCGGTCCATGTTCATTGATTCCGAATCGAGATTGGATCAATACCTGGACGACAACCCCGACATGAAAATCGAATGGAAAACCACGCAGAAAATCAAAAACGATCCGCGAATCACTTGGGCGGGGCGACTATTGAGACGCACCAGTATCGATGAGCTGCCACAAATCCTGGATGTGATTCGAGGAAAAATGAGTCTGGTCGGCCCTCGCCCGATGTTGGTATCTGAACCCGACATGTATGGCGAACGATATCCGCTGTATTGCCGAATGCGTCCCGGAATCACCGGGTTGTGGCAAGTCTCTGGTCGCAACAATACGACGCATGAACAACGCGTCAAACTCGTGACCTACTACGTGCAAAACTGGTCGCCATGGTTGGATCTCTACATTCTCATCAAAACAGTCAAAGTTGTCGCTACAGCCGAAGGTGCCTACTAAATTTCGATGGCGATTCCTGGAACAGTAAATCCCGAACCCCAAATTAGCGAAACCGGTGCCAGTCGCGTTACTCGGCGGTTGCGGCGCGGAGGTGCATGGATTTTTTTGGGACGTTCCCTGGGAATGGGCACGGTGATGGCCATCACAATTGTGCTGGCCAAATGGTTGCCTGAAAAAGATTTTGCCAATTATGTGGTCACTATCAGTCTTGTCACTTTGACATCGGTTTTTGCGATGTGCGGTTTGAACAATCTGATGTGCCGTGTGGTGGCAGCTTTTTTTGCGGCTGGCAACAGTAAGGCGGCAAAGGACTCGTTTTTTCGAATTGCACTTCTGGCGGCTGTCATCACAACCATCAGCGTGGCCGTGTTTGCGGTCGCCAGCTATGGGTTGTTTGAAATTCTTGGTGCACAAGAACTGCGGCAATATGTCTGGCTGTTTGTGACTTGGATTTTACTGCTGTCCATGAGCCAAGTGATAGCCGAAGCATTCCGTGGACTTCACAATTTGTTTGCCGCGAGTCTGCTTGCCGGTATTTCAGGTGGCTTATTGGCAAACGCGATTTTTTTTGCATCCATTGTCGTGATGCATTTCAATGGTGTGCTCAACTACCAAAACGTCGTTCTGGCGGCTGTTGGAAGTTTTCTGTTTCCCATCTTGATTGGACCTGTCTGGCTGTTTGTGACCTGGCCGAAAACCGAAGAAACAACAAAACATTCCAGTGAATCAGCAGCGCAGCTGCCGGACCATTCGGTAAATGGACTGTTGCGTGAAGCGTTTCCTATCATGCTGATGAACATTTCTGCTTATGGATTTGATTTGTCGGGGCATTTGATTACTAAGGGGAGTGGTTCGGATCTTCAGGTAAGTACTTACGAAGCGATTTGGAAGCTTGGGTTTCTCGTCGTCATTCCGCTGACGATGTTGGGATTGGCATCTGCATCGACGATTGCCGAACAGTACTCCGTCAAAAACAAAGAGTTGCTACAAAAAGTGATTCGTAGCGTGTCGACGATCTGTTTTCTCGTTTCGTTGCCGGTTTATCTGATGTTGGTGTTTTTCGCGGGGCCGATCATCAGCACGGTTTTTCAGGAAAGTTTCACGATTGGAGCAACCGGGCTGATCATCATCGCTTCGGCTCAAATGATTCGTAATTGGACGGGTCCGTGTGGTGTCGCGCTACTGATGACCGGACATCAACGGTGGGCATTTGCCTGTTTTTGCCTGGCTGCGCCGTTGCTGTTGTTGGGGCCTTGGGCAGTTTCAAATTACGGAATGATTGGCATTACTTCGGTAGTCGCCGCGGCATTTTTGACCGCCCGAATCGGTCACTATCTGGTGGTGAGATGGAAATTGGGCGTGGTGCCTCACGCCAATTTGGCGCCCCGTTTTTTATCTGAATTATTTACCTTGGCAACGTCGCTGTCTCTTTCGTCGCTGACAAAAAAAACTGTTCCTGAAAAAGCACGTTCTGGAAACCCTTCCTAAAAAAATGTTAACCAACAAAACGATCCGCGTTCTGCATGTCACCGAAGCGTCAAATGCTGGCGTTGGCGGTCATGTTTTGGATTTGGTCCAAGGGTTGCCAAAACTGGGGTGCGATGTTCACTTGGTTTTTTCGCCTCGGCGTACCGACGATTTTTTTCAAGGTCGTCTCAACGAGATTCCCAATTTGGAGATGAGCCAGATTTCGATGCGGCGAGGTCCGCATTGGAGTGATATCGGCGCCGCAAAACAGTTGGCGAAAGTTGTCGATCAATATGGACCGTTTGACATCGTTCACGCTCACAGCACTAAAGCGGGCGGTCTTTGTCGAATTGGAAAAATCGCCAAACGAGCAAAGGTGATCTACACGCCGAACGGAATTTTTTCGATGAACCCGTTGTCCAGCCGCATCGCCAGATGGATAGTGTGCATGGCAGAACGACGATTGGCCCGTAACGGCGATATGATTATTGCCGTTTCGCCCGAGGAGCAGCAGCATTTGCTGGAGATTGGATTGCCAAAAGAAAAAATTGTGATGGTGCCCAATGGAATTCGCGCGATTGAGTGGCAGGATTGCCAATCGATTCGTCAACAATTGGGTCTCGACCCGAACAGTTTGATCTTTGGTTTTTTGGGTCGGTTGGCCCCGCAAAAAAATCCGCTGCTGCTGATTCGTGCTTTTGCCAAACTGGACCTGGCAGCGGCCAATGTGCGTCTAGCCATCGTGGGCACTGGACCGTTGGAAAATGAGGCTCGAAGTCTGGCTGCTGAACTCGGCATCGAGCAGCGCATCGATTGGTTAGGTTACAAGACAGCGCCGGAATCGATGCCGGCTTTTGACGTGTTTGTCATGCCCAGCCGATACGAAGGGATGCCTTACGTGATGATGGAAGCGACCAGTTTAGGATTGCCGATCATCGCCACCAAAGTGGGAGGAACCAGTTTGGGAATTGATCAGGGCAAAAATGGCTTTGTGGTGCCTCTGGAAGATGCCGACGCGATGGCCGAAGTTTTGCAAAAACTGGTTGATGATAAAAACCTACGATCGGATTTATCGGAAGGCGCGTTTGAAAAAGCGGCTAGTTTCTCGGTCGACTCGATGGTTCAACGGACTTACCAGATTTATCATGAATGTTTGGAGCAGGCCGCTGTGCCAAAGTAAGGAATTCCATGTCGAGCATCGCCGTTGATCAATTGCCACCGTTGGAAAACGATTTGTCGCAAGAGAAATCGTCGCCGATGCCTGGTGTGGTTGCCCATAGTTTGTTTTGGATGGTGGCAACCAGCAGTGTTGTGATGTTTGAGCCAGCACCTTGTGATCTGGCTTTTGTCCTCTTTTTTCCGTTGCTGTTTTTCACGGGTCATGTCGTTTTGGTGCGACAGATGCACCCGCTAGTTGTTCTGGGCGGCTCACTGTTCATGATCATGAACATCATTTCGATCTTGCCATCGTTTGAATGGATGGTCGCCGCACGCTACCTGGCGATTACGATTTATTTGGGCGTTTTCTTTCTGCTGATTGTGGCACTATTTGCGAAATATGGTCCACAAGCGTATGCGACGGTCAAAATAGCGTTTGTGATTGCCGGAGTAATTACAGCAGTGATCGGAATCCTGGCGCGTTTCCGCGCGATTCCCAATTGGGAAATGTTTATGTTGACCGAAGCGGGATTCCGTATCCGCAGCACATTCAAGGATGCCAATGTACTGGGCCCGTTTTTGGTTGCCGCTTGTGTTTTGATTCTCACCGACATTATCTTGCGAAAAAAGATCAAGCTTTGGGAAGTTGTTTGTTTGTCCATTAACTCGGTCGCCATCCTGTTGACGTTTTCACGTGGTGGCTATCTCGCAGGTGTTGTCAGTTTTTCATGCTTGCTCATGTTATTTTGGTGGGTGCCTCGATACCGTCAGGCGACCAACCGAATTTTGCTGATGTTGATTCCGGTCGGCTTTGTGGTCGCGTCTGCCATCATTGTCGTGTTGTTCTCTACTGGACTCGGCGAATTTTTTGTCGACCGTTTTTCCTATCAAAGTTATGACGACGAACGGTTTTTGAATCAGCAAGAAATTTTGCAAACGGTCGGCCGCGTTCCTGTCGGCGTTGGGCCCGGCAGTTGGAACAAGGACAACTATTTATACATCCACGACGTTCACAGTCTGTTTTTGCGAACGTGGGTGGAGCACGGTTCACTGGGACTGCTTGGATTGGTGTTGTTTTTGTTCGGGTGGTGTAATGCGATTTGGAGCAAGATCGCGAAATGCGGAAAGTATGTTCACGTTTACATTGCTTGTGGCGCCATTTTCTGGGGCGTTATATCAAATAGTTTTTCGATCGACACGGTTCATTGGCGCCATTTTGTGTTGTTCATGGCAATCCCAATTGGCTTTATTGCGTACGAGGCCAGAACTGGTGAATCAGTGGTTTCGGAAAATCAAACATCGTCGGGAAACGAGAGCGGAGCATCTTAGGCAGACGACTCTCTGCGTCTCTGCGCCTCCGCGTGAGTTTTCTTCTGTCGGAATTGGCTCACGCAGAGGCGCAGAGACGCAGAGGGCGGTGCTGGTGAAGATTTTGAAGTGACTTTGTTTTTCAGACTGTGGACGAATCCGATGCGCAAGGAGCATGTGAGCGGCAAGGGGCTAGCCGCCGGTTCGTTACTGGTTCGTACCGGCGGCTAGCGCCTTGCCGCTCACAGGACCGCCGCTTACAGAGTCTGTTTTTTTCTAACCGATTTCGACGGCGTCAAAAAATTGTCGGTGGTCTGAGAGATCTTGAAACAGATAATCGGCCTCGGCGGCTTCTAATTTCACTTTGTTGATTCCGCCGGTCTGGACGGCGATCACGCGAGCGTCGATGGCGCGTCCGCACCGTACATCATTTGGCGTATCGCCAATGACAAACAACGAATCGGACGGTTGGTGCCCCATTTCGATCGCTGCCTCCAACGCCTGGCCGGCGACCAGGTTTCGATCGGCATGGGTGTCTCCGAATCCTCCGAAATTAAAAAACTGGCGGATTCCATAGTGTTCTAATTTGAGCCATGCAGCCGCTTCGACATTACCCGTCAACAGTCCGGTTCGAATGTATTGATTGCGGGCGATTTTTTCTAACAACTCGGTAACACCTGGCAGCAAGTTACCGTCGGTTTCTGCCAACGTGTTTGGCAACAGTTCCAGATACAGTTCAATGAAACTTTTGCGGTGATCGGAGGAATCTTCGATACCGTTGACTTCAAATAACTCTTGAACAATGCCCGTGTCGGTTCGTCCATGAAATGGAACTTGTTGAAAATTGGAATGTTGGAACAGTTCCCTGGCCGCTTTTTTCATAGCAGCAAAACCGGCCCCACCAGTACGGAGTAAAGTCCCATCAATATCGAACAGTAATGTCAACCCCATTTGAAAATTTTTCGTCCTCGTTCGTTCAATAATTTTTATTGATTTTTTTTTAGCCAGTTCGATTCCAGCTTTCGCGTTGTACGTCGGGGAGTTTATTGTGATTAACTTCGTTGGTGCACCCTAAAAACCCTCTTTATGCGATATTAATGCTCAATCGGATACCCCCGGGGCAAAAACGTCCTAGTGTGAAGATTGATCCAAAGAGAAAGCAGGTTGACCTGCTAGTATCTCGCTATTTCGCATTTTGATCATCGTCGATATAACGGAACATTCACTTGGTCGATCCGGTTCGGCCGAGCACACACTCACAAAAAGAAGTCATTTATGACCGTCGTTACACCTACAAAAAAACCTAAACGTCGTAAAAGAAAAAACGCAAAATTTGAATCAACGGTTGAAAATCTCGCGCCTCAAAATCAACCTGCGAATGATCCAAACATGAGATATACCAAAACGGGCGCTCCTATTCCCAAAGCCCCGATTGGTCAGCATATCGCGATGGGCATTGCCGTTGCACTTCCGTTTGTCGGTGTGATTACCGCGATTGTCCTGATGTGGCAATATGGTTGGATGGGTTGGCCGTATTTGGCCATGTTGATTGCCGGTTGGATTTTGACAGGGATGGGAATCACAATCGGATTTCATCGTTTGATGGCACATCGCTCGTTTGAAACCCATCGCGTGATTCGAGCGTTCTGGATGTGCCTCGGCGCACTGAGTGTCGAAGGTGCTCCGTTGACATGGTGTGCGATTCATCGAAAACATCACGGAAAAAGTGATCAACACGGTGATCCCCATTCGCCGCATCTGCATGGCGAGGGCTTTTGGGGCTCGCTTCGAGGGCTTTGGTACAGCCAAGTCGGCTGGTTGTTTGCGGGCTACTGGTCGTCTCCTGAATTGGAAAAATATGTTCCCGATTTGTTGAAAGACAGATTGTTAACCTTCTGCAACAAGTACTATTTGCTGTTTGTGTTTGCCAGTTTGAGCATTCCAGCATTGTTGGGCGCTGGCTGGGTTTATTTCTTTCAACCCGGGGGCTCGGTCTGGTTTGGCGCTTTGCTTGGCCTGATTTGGGGCGGTTTGGTCAGAATTTGCGTCACGCACCATGTGACGTGGTCGATCAATTCGTTATGCCATGTTTTTGGCTCGAGGCCTTACGAATCGGGAGATCTTTCGACGAATAACTTGATTTGTGGATTATGGGGTTTTGGCGAAGGTTGGCACAACAATCATCACGCTTTTCCGACGTCTGCACGACACGGTTTACAATGGTGGCAATTTGATTCGAGCTGGCTGGTCATTCGTAGCATGCAATTGTTAGGCTTGGCGTGGAATGTAAAACTGCCGACCAAAGAAGCCATGCGTGCCAAAGAACGAAAGTAAGGCGCACGCCAAAAAAATTAACGATTCAACCGATAACGCGTGTTTTGACACGCGTTATTTTTGTAGACATTTGAAACCGGTTCGGTGTACAATAAAGTAGAGACAGTTTGTCTTTCAGGCATCTTATTTACCGGGAGATCGATTCGATGCGGACTATCGCCTCGATCCTGTTCTGCACTTTGGCGCTTACAGTACTTGTGAATGGTACCGTTTTGGGTTTCCCCCAAGAGGACCAGGCGTCGTCGAAAGAGATAGAAAAATTGATCGTCGCTCTGGGCGATGACGATTTTGTCGTCCGAGAAAATGCCAGCAGCAAATTGCTCGAAATCGGTGAATCGGCAACGAAGCTGTTAAAGAAAGCGGCCAAAGCGCCGGATTCCGAAGTCCGTTTTCAGGTCAAACGTTTGCTCCGCCTGATCGAGATTACCAGTTACAAACGTCGGCTGGAGAAATTTCTCGCATCCAAAGACCCCAAAGATGATTTTGGATTGGCCGGTTGGAAAAAATTCTCCGGTATCTTGGGACAAGATCGCAACTCCCGAAAGCTGTTTGTCGAACTACATGAAAATCTGCCTGGGGCGATGAAATCGTTGGACAAGGGCAATACTGAAATTGACAAAGAGTTCAGGACGGTGATGTCCAGTGAGATTAATGCCAAATACAACTTGTTGGGCATTAACAGCCGTCCGATCATCCGCGCATTGATCTGCAGCATGATTTTGTCCGTCGTTCACACGAACAACAAAGGCAACAGTTATTCGATGGACAGTCAAATCGGCAATCGTCTGCAGGATGCATCGCTCAAAGATTCGCTCAAAAGCGGGGCGCTACATGTTCAGTTCAAAGCCATCATTATCCATTGGTTAAACAAAAGCGAAAAATACGACAGCATGACGCCGCGTCGAATGTACATCGCGCAATCACTTGGATTGCCAAAAGCCGGTCTGTCTCAAGCCCTGTTGTGTTTGAAGTCCAACACCCGAGTCAGTTCGTCATACTTGGGACAGGCGATTTTGTTTGTCGGTAAAAACGGTTCCAAAGAACATTTACCATTGCTCTACAAATTCATCGACAACAACAGCTCGGGCCAGCGTGCCTACATGCTGACGAAAACCAATTCAACCAAAACGGTAGTTCCCAAAATCTCGGATCACACCATCGAAGCCTACTCAGCGATTTTAAAATGGGAACCGAAAGAGTTCGGGATGTACGAGATTCAACACAACTCAAATTACTACATGAATTCTGTGTTGCCCGGGTTTAATTTTGAATCGACGACAAAACGTAAAGCGGGCATCAAGAAATTCAAAGAAAAAGTCAAAAAGACTGCTGCTGAAAAATCTTCTGCTAAAAAAACTTCGTCTCCTAAATCTCAAAAACCAAAATCTACCGCGAGGGGTAAGCCTAACAAATAGCGCGGTGATCAACCGAAACCGAAACGACCACTTCCATTATGGCTGTCAAAACTCAAAAAAAGATCAAAACTGGCGTGTTGGTGCGAGCCAACTACACGGACATTCTTTTGTTGAATTTTGAGATTGATCCAGAAGCGTTCGATTCCTATCTCCCACCGGGTCTTACAATTGCGAAATACAACGACACGGCATTTGCCAGTTTGATCGCCATGAAAACACGTCGTTTGACGTATGGAAATTTCATTCTGCCAATGGCAGCCTACCCGTCGCTCGGCCTGCGATTTTACGTCGAACGTGTAGTCGATGGCAAAGTGCGAAAGGGCGTGTTTTATATTCGCAACTATGTCAGCCGGCGAAGTGTCGCGGTTGTTCACCATTGGCTTTTTCAATCTTCTCCGCATGTGATGAAAATCAAAGCCGAAAGTTCCGGATTTCACGAAAACGACAGCGCCATCATGCCTTCGGCGTGCTATCGTTGGGAAGCGAACTCGTGTCCCAATCGGGTCAAGGTGACCGGGCATTCGATCATGCATATCGGAACAAAGAACACCAAGGAAAAATTCGTTCTCGATTTCCATTACATGTATTACATGCGGAATAACGAGTTAATGGAGTGTTATGCCGAACATCCTCCATGGATGACCTGGGGGGCGGCTTCGGGCAGTTTTGATGTCGATGTCGAAGCGTTATTTGGTCGAGATTTTGTCAAACCGCTCAAACGTCGTGCTGCATCTGTATTTTTAGCACGTGGTAGCGACGTCGTCATTCACCGACCCGTTGTGGTTTCCTGAGTTGCATTGATTAATTCGAAAAGATGCGGATTTGAACTGAGCGGCAAGGCGCTAGCCGCCGGTATTCGAGGGTTTACCGGCGGCTAGCGCCTTGCCGCTCACTTTCAGGCAACGATTGCCGTCGTGTGGTCCCTGGAATATATTCACAGTAAACCAACGCAGCCTAAATTTTTGGAACGATCATGAATCTACGCGTTTCTCTCCTGGCGATTCTTTGCATCTGCTTGATCGCCCCGTCGCTTTTGCCAGCCCAAAAAAAACGTGAAAAGAAAAAGAACTACAACGACCGGTTTATCCGCATTCGGGTAGACAAAAACAACAAACCGGTGGCCATGCAAACGGCGACCGTCCGCTACATTGGCAAAAACAAAGTGGGCAAGACTGTCACCGTGGATTTAATCGGCGTCGTTCACATTGGCGAAAAAGGGTATTACGAAAAACTCAACAAGTCATTCGAGCAATATCAATCATTGCTGTACGAATTGGTCGCTCCGAAGGGCACAAAAATTCCCAAAGGCGGCGCACGCAAAGGCCAGGGCTTCAATCCAATCGCCGGTTTACAAAAAGGAATGCAAGCCGGTTTGGGACTGGAATTCCAATTGGAACACATTGACTACACGAAATCGAATTTTGTGCACGCCGATATGACTCCCAAGGAATTTGGCGAAAGCATGAAGAACAACAATGAAAGCCTAGTCAAAGGGTTTTTCAAAGCGATGGGGCAAAGCATCGCTCGTAGCGGAAAATCGAACGGTTCGGATACGAAAATGTTGATGGCTTTGGTGGCCCGCGGAAAAGACCGTCCCATCAAACTGCGGCAGGTGTTGGCGGAGCAAATGAAAGACATCGAATCCGGCATGCTGATCTTCGAAGGTGACAACGGCTCGACGATCATTCATCACAGAAATCGAAAAGCACTTTCGGTGATGGAAGCAGAGATCGAAGCTGGCAAAACAAAAATTGGCGTGTTCTATGGCGCCGGCCATTTGCCGGATATGGAAGAGCGATTGCTGCGTGACTACAACATGAAACGAGCTGGAACGACTTGGCTGGATGCTTGGAAATTACAGCGTTAGTCGGATTCAGACGAGATTTTCAAACTGCTATTCAACCGTGATGCCGTCAACCAGTTGGACAACACCGGCAACACGTTGACAAGTATTCAATGCAACTTGTTTTGCATAAAACGAATCCAAGTGCCCCGAAACGGTTACAAAACCGTCTTCAACGCTGACCTCCAGGTCTTGAAAGCCTGGAAAATGTCGAGTTGCAAGAAAATGGGTCACTCGCTGTTGGATATCGAGATCACCGTATTCTGCTCGTACGGATGTTGACATCGCATTTCCCTTCAATACAGACTCCTTTAAATAGAACGCATCCTCAGCGCGAATGCTCAGACAGACACGGTTGCGGCTCAATACCGATATCGTATCGGGACAACGCATTTTGTCTACTGAAAAATCCGAAGTTGAAAGCTGAAAAACAAGGTTTTATCTTGCGCGAAACTGCAAGCACTTTGGGCGCTCCGCCAGTGGTCGTTAGGGGCATCGATGAATCCCGTAATTCATTTGTAAACCAAAATTAACATTGCCTATCTCGCGTTTACATTTCTGGACCGTCACGAGATACTATTCGTTTCATTCGAAATGGAGGTGAGAGTGGAGCGGCTTTCGATCAGTCAATTGTCAACGATGAAATGGTGGCTCGAAGAGGATGCGATTCGCATTTCGTCACTAGGATTTAAATCAATCGCCGTTTGGCGGGAAAAACTGACTGATGAATCGATCGATTTCGTAACATCGCTGTTTGCCGATCTCGGACTTTCGATTTCCAGTCTGCAGTGGGCTGGCGGATTTACCGGCAGCGACGGGCGGGCCCACGTCGATGCTATTGAGGACGCAATCGACGCCATTCGGCAGGCGGCTCGAGTTCGGGCACCGCGGCTGTTGATCCATTCGGGCGCCAGAGCTTTTCATACGCGGTCCCATTGTTTTCGATTGTTTCGAACCGCGCTCAACGAATTGGTGCCGGTGGCGCAGGATTTTGGAGTTCAACTGATCATCGTGCCAATGGCCGCGGAAACCGGGAAAGCTTTTACGTTTATCGACGATTTCGAGACCGCTTTGGAATTTTGCACCCGGTTTCAGCGAAAGGATGTCTCGCTGGGCCTCAATATTTTCCATTTTCCAAATCAATTTGAATTGCTCGATCGTGAGGAGATCATCAACCGACTGGCTTTGGTTCAAATTTCGGATCGCCTGATGGGCCAACAGGGACCACAACGAACGATGTTCGGGCAGGGCACAACGGATATTGTCGGATGGATTCGTCGGTTGACCTTGGCA
Source organism: Pirellulaceae bacterium (assembly GCA_028280445.1). Taxonomy (GTDB): domain Bacteria; phylum Planctomycetota; class Planctomycetia; order Pirellulales; family Pirellulaceae; genus JANQLU01. The sequence continues at coordinate 133,711 of JANQLU010000106.1, forward strand.
GGTTACCAAGGCATGTTCGAGGCCGAAGTATTTTCACCGTTGCTTCAATCGATCGATTATGCAGATCGTCTGACGGCTACTCGGGATTTCTGGCGATTGAACGTACAGAAAAAGTCGATTGCCTGACTATTTTTTTGCCGTCGATTTTTCAGCAATTTGAAAACAAATCAGTTTTTCGGCTGTCAAAATATACATCCGTCCGCCGCAAATGACCGGTGCGGCCCAACACGGATATTTCAGCCGCAACGAATCGGATTCAAAACGGGTGATCTGCTCAAATTTTTCGGGGTTGGGTTTGAACAACAGCAGTTCACCATATTCTCCCAACAGAACCAAGTGACCATCGGCATAAGTCAAAGTGCTTCGTCGAAACCCTCTTTTACTCCATTTAACTTTTCCGGTTTTCAATTCGATGCAACGAAGTTCAGCGTTGCCACTATTTCGACCGCAACTGGCGTAGATATGCCCATCGACGACAATCGGCGTATTCCAATGCGTCGTTAAATTCATCGGACGTCGGTCTCGATCGCTCCACACCGTTTGAAGTTTGTCGTTTTTCCAACGCAGTAACGCTCCCCCAACACCGTAACATTCGGAAATCAAAATTTGATCTCCAACGACAACCGGCGTACTTGCATTGACACTTTCGAATGACTTGGCTCGCCAGTCAAAACGAAATAGCTCTTTTCCATTGTCGGGATTAAATCCCAACAGCCCTTCGCGCATTAACGCGAGGCCAACGGGTTTCCCACCGATTCGGGTCACGACCGGCGATGAGTAGCTGGCCAAAAAATTGCCGACTTCGTAACGAATTTTTCCGGTTTTTTTCTCAAACGCGACGATGCCGGTCCCGTTGGGTTCGACCAGATCTAACCGACCGGGCGCCACCGATTGCGATTTTTCAGGCGAGCCTCCAACCATCGCAATCAACAAATCTTTATGGATGACTGGAGTGCTCCCAACGCCGAAGAAATTTTGAACGACGCCAAATTTTTCGGCGGTGTCCACCGACCACCGTTTGGCGCCCGATTTCAAGTCGACGGCGTGAATTTCACCTTCAGGGCCGTAGATAAAAACGAGGCCATCATCGATGACCGGAGAACAGCGAGGCCCATTGTTGTACCCGTACATGTCTCGGTAGTCGGTTTTGTAACGGTATTGCCAAACACTCGAACCGTCTTTGACTTTCAGGCAACGCAGAATATTTCTCTGGCCCTCTCGCTCGAAAAAATAGACGTGCTGGCCAACGATACTCGGCGCCGCATAGCTTTCGGTGATCGACAATTCCCAGATTTTCTTTAATCCGCCACCGTCCCATTTTTTGACAATTCCGGTTTGCGTCGATTTTCCATCTCGATTGACTCCCAGGAAACTGGGCCAGTCTGTTGTCTGAGAATTGGTGCTTCGCGCTGGCGATTGTTGTTGGGCAGCTATGTCCCGCCCCGAAAAACCGTGGCAAAAAACGGCTACCAAAATCAGCAGGAGAGAACCTCTGAGGCTGAATCGACTCTGTATCTGAGAGCTGAAACGTGGTTTAATCTTCATACTTTCTGCCAGAAATTAAAAAATCATGCTCAAGGTTAACAACAAAATACAGATTCCGCTCAAGGAAATTCAGTTTACTTTTGCACGCGGTTCGGGGCCGGGCGGGCAAAATGTCAATAAATTGAATACGAAAGTTACGTTGCGCTGGGCAATTGATAAATCCCCGAGTCTGTCCGAAGCGGTCAAAAATCGCATTATCGCCAAGCATTCGCGAAAAATTAATAACGACGGTGAATTGCTGTTGTTCAGCCATCGGTTTCGAGATCAGGGTCGAAATGTGGCGGATTGCCTGAACAAATTACGCGAGATCATTTTGGAGGCGGCTCAGCCCGCCAAAAAGCGGATTGCCACAAAAACGCCGCGAAAAGCTAAAAAACGCCGGCTCGCCGATAAAAAAATGAACGCGGCCAAGAAAGAATTGCGAAAACCGCCCAAAATCCAGGACTAGTCGGCTTGTTACCCGGCGCAATTTTCCGAAAAAACTTCTGTGATTTATCCAAGATCGTCCGCCAAGCTCCGAAAAACCCTTATTACGGCCCGTTGTCCGGATAGATTTAGGAGAAACCATGTTCGGCAAACTTGAGTGGTTTGAGCCATCAAAAGATAAAATTGTGAAACCTGCCAACTGGAAAGGTTGGGCTTATTTCGCGGGTTGGGCTGCCGCGTTTTTCGTACCACTTAAACTGTTGGTCGAAAAAGGGCACGTTCCAGAGACGTTCGTTTGGGTATTGATCGCCGGAGGAATGTTCCTGTTCGATTTCTTGAGAATCAATAAACGTGTCCAGCAAAAAGCGGAATACGAAAAATTATTTTTTATCGGCGACGATGAAACATCGGAAACCTCGACTTCGAACTATCGTATGAAAATCGAGTAAGATTCGAAACATTTGTTAAATCAACCAACCCGTGGCCAATTCGTCCACGGGTTTTTTATTGCACGGGCCATCGATAGTGTCGGTTCGAAACATCGCTATAATCGAGATAGACAGACGGTTATAGCGAAATCCAACACGATGGACGAATCTCAAGATATCAACCACATCCTAGTCGACTGGAAATTCGATCCTTTCAAAATCAACGTGCGAAAAATCGCACTTGCTGACCGTGAAGTTTTACAGATGCGGATCGATTTAGGAATCTTGCAATTGGAAACGGTGGATCGGCCGGACGGTCAACGGCCAGGCGATTTTTCAACTTACTACCATTTCATGCGCAATGAGTCACTGACTCGCGGCGAAGATTTCGTATTCAACGAAGAGCAATGTTTGCAGATCGACCGCGAGTTCGTGCAATTTTACAACCGTCGTGTTTGCTGGTTGCAACTCAAGGAGTTTGCCAAAGCGGTCCGTGACGCGGATCACACATTGGCTCTGATGGATTTATGTGAAGTTCACTCCCCCGACGAATCGTGGACCGTTTCGCACGAGCAATATCGCCCGTTTGTGATTTATCACCGCACACAAGCGGCGGCCTTGGACAAACTGGAAATCGATAGTTTCGAAGAGGAGTCCAAGAAACCGCAAAATGCTGAACGAGCGATCGAAGAAATCAACTCCGGCTTGGAGCAATTGCGCATCATCTTTCAAAAATACGATGCGGTTGAGAATTTCGAAGAAGACGAACTCGTCACGCGGCTGACAGATTTTCGCGAAAGCTTGAGGAATCGCTACGACGTCGGACGCACGCTCGAAGAGCAACTGAATGATGCCGTCAGTAATGAGCAATACGAACGAGCAGCCGAAATTCGCGATCGAATTCGCCGCCGCGGCAAGTCATAACGGTAGTGGCGCCATAAGTGATGATGATGGGACTTCACAAGCCTGAAGTGCGAGAAGACATCTCATGGATTGCTACAATTCCCTGAGACATAATCACTTGTGACTGATACAAGCACGAAGCGCCAGCGAGTGGTTTGACCGCGCAAAAAACACTCGTCCCGCGATTCTCGCTCCTAAACAACTCTCGTGTACATCCCTTCACCAATTGCACATTGCTAGCAGAAACCGGTTCCGCAGCAGCTAGCCCGAGCAACTTTAGCAATTTCTTGCCAAATAATTGGTATATGCGAAAAATTTATCGTTATATCGACCTATTGTCTCGCGTATTACGTACTGGAGCCACAAAAGGAAAACGCGCCAAGTGAATAAAAGGAGTGTGTGATGTTAGTACTTTCTCGAAAAGCCGATCAACAGATTATGATCGGTGACGATATTCAGCTGACAATTCTCAAGGTGAAAGGCAACACCGTGCGGATCGGCATCAAAGCGCCAGATGAAATCCGCATCATTCGAGGTGAGCTGAAAGAAACCGTTGAGCAGTTTGAAAAACCTGCCAGCGAAACAACCGACCGATCGTTGACGGTCAAAATTTCGCGTTCCAACGAAACGCCAGGCGTTCGTGTGTTTACTGACGAAGCCGCGGGTAAAAATGATTCGGTTCAAGGTCCCAATGCGATTGAGCGCATTCTCGGATTCGCCCAGCACATCAACGATGCAACGATTTCGTAAAGCACCTTTTTTAACACCTCCTGGAACCCGAAGAATTAAAAAGGAATCAAACACTACGACGCGCGTTTCCTCGAACGCGCGACCTCCCGCCTCAATCCCACCATTGCTCATCACGATTTGTTAACCGAGATCCCTATTGTTTTCATCTATCACATTTCGGGAGGGCGAGGCTCCCGCCGAGCCGAGGCACCTGCATCAGACACGCGTCCAGTTCTTTGGCATTGTTTTTGTGCGCCACCATCCGATCCTGTGAACTGCAAGGCGCTGGCCGCCGGTACGGTATCGCATCACTACCAACACGGCTTCATTACCGGCGGCTTGCGCCTCGCCGCTCACGGGTGGCCAAAAACTCGCTGCCGTTTCCAAATTTGATCCGTTTGACCGCAATGGCGGAACTTGGATCTCTTTCGATTCGTCCTAGATGGGTCAGAAAGTGAAGGTGCCGGACCGGTTGGTTCGCGTTTCAGCGAATCGGAGCCTTGTTGCGCCATTTTTTCGCCCACTCAAAGGAGATCCTCGATGTCTCGTATCATGAATTTTGCTTTGATTTTGATCGCCGCGCTTTTCACTTTGAACACCGGCAATTTATCGGCACAAAAAACGGAACAGATTGGCAAGGGACATGGAACGTTCGATAAAGCGGCCGCTTTAGCGGAGCTGAAATTGATTCGTCAGCGCCTGCAACGTCTCGAAAAAATCATTGAAAACAGTGCCATCAAATCAAATCCGGCAGCGACAAATACGGTTCAGAAAAAAGTTACAGTCGACAAGCACGGGCTCAGAGTTTTTCACAAGGCACCCATCGAACCATTTAAACCAGGGGCAAGTATTCCCATGGCCCATGGTCACCATGAATTTTTCGATATTCCAGCCGAACTCGCGGGCCGAAATTTTTTGCAGCGCGGCGCCTACCAGGGAAAAACGTCATTTGAAATTCTGAAATCTCAAACCGTATTTGTTGCGTTTTACGGAGCAGATTGGGGCGGCGGCGGAAATTCGTCTGGCAATTGGCAGCCCGAAGTCGTCTCGAAACAAGAGCTCAAAAAACAAGGGTGGAAAGAGATCGGTGAACTTCCGGTGGTTCATTCCATTGCGAAGTTCGCAAATGAAAAACCCTGGATTTTGTTTAAACGCAATTGCAAAGTTGGCGAAAAATTCAAATTGCGAAATCATAAATACCAGGCGCCCATTTTATTTTGGGGAAAAGCGCGCGACAAAAATGCTGTTCCCCAAACCGATGTGCCGCAGTCCGGAGCTGGACTGGTTGGTGAAGCAAAAGTGGGTGGGAAGGCTTCCGGCATTATGTTCCACTACACGCACGGAAAAGTTTTTAATCCCAAGCCATTGCGCTCACGCATCGATGGTGATTTTGTCCTCGAACTTTCCGGCAAATTGGTCGTGCCAAATGACATGATGGTCAACGTTTGGCACGCCGGTGGAGGAGTAAATGGAGATGTTAACACGCTATTTATCGGCGACCGTCAAATCAGCTCGGTTGGCGACGACCGCAAAAAACATTTTGCGGACGTGATCAAATTCAAGGCTGGTAAACATGCGATCCGCTGGCGATTGGTCGGCGGAACGTTTCGAAACAATTTTCTCAAATTCAACAACGCCAAAACCGGCAAAATGTTGTCATTGGAATTTAAGTTAGATGATTCAGTTTCCAAGTCGCGGAAATTGAAAGAATTCGTTCGAGTCGGTGTCGACCAACGTGGATGGCCCATTCCCAGCGATTGGTAAATAGCCACCCGTGAGCGGCGAGGCGCTAGCCGCCGGTACGGTATCGCTTCAATACCGGCGGCTAGCGCCTTGCCGCTCACAAAATCATTCCTTGGACTCGGATTGGGTGGCACTGGCCTCTGCCAGTGATTGTGGTTTCCGTGGCAGCAAGCACTGAGATCAAATTCAATTCATGACGTTATTGCGGGTGGCATGGCACCTCAGCACTGGCAGAGGCCAGTGCCACCCACGCTCTAGCCGCTTCAGTGTGCCACTGGCTCTGCCAGTGCTTGGGGATGGCGTCCTTCGACCAAACGACGCAAATTTTTTCTATTTCTTAATCTGTTCAGGCTTCCTCTTCTGAGACTTCGACGTTTTACGAAACTTCAAAAAATAGTTTTCTCGCAGTCCGATTTTCTTTTCTTTGGCTACTGCAAACCCGGCCTCTTCGATTTCACGTCGAAAAACTTCTTTGCCTGCCCGAACATGGCGCATCGTCCATTCACGTGTCTTGCCCTTGATGCGTTCAAAATCGATGACGATCAAATGCCCGTCGTCTTTTAGCGCTCGATGCATCGAGGCAAGTGTCGATTTTGGATATTCAAAATGATGGTAAGTATCACAGACGAAAATGACATCCACCGAATTGGGCGGCAAATTGATGCTGTTCTCGGCACACAAGACTCCCGTGATATTGTTCATTTTGAGTTTCGTGGCTTGTTTGTTGATGTGTTGTAGAAAACGTGGAGAAATATCGATCGCGTAAACCCAACCTTGATCGCCGACGACGGTTGAAAACATGCTGGTAAACAAACCCGTTCCTGCGCCGATATCGGCAACCCTGTCACCTTTTTTGATCTCGCAAGCTGACAGAATTCGTTCGCGTAATAAATACACTTCGCGACTTTCAACTTCAAAACGTTTGACGTAGCGATCGACATCCAAATTGGGATCGATGAAATTTTTGTTGATACCAGGCTTGACGCTTTTTTCGCTGTCACGCGTTGGCGTTTGTTTTTGTTTGCCCTTTTTCGACTCTTGCTGGTTGGCCGATTTCGAATCCGTTTTGGATTGGGCGATCAGACAAACGGGCAAAACCAGAACCAATAGCATGGCCAATCGCATAGCTTTCACTTGCATCATCGTTCTCCCTTTCAGACAATTCGTTCGCGGCTCTCCTCGATTTCCCGACATCCATCTTGGGTTTGAAATTTGTTGCAGTCAAGGTTCTCGGGGCGAGTTTGGCAAACCAAAAATCTCTGCGCCTCTGCGTCTCAGCGTGAGATCTTTCGCGGCTAGGATTGTCTCACGCAGAGGCGCGGAGACGCAGAGAAGAATTTGGAGTTGTTGTTCCAATCGGTTATGGACGCCTCATCTCGTATAAAAGTCAGTTTTTTTTATTTCGAGTCATCTTACTTTTGTTAAACGTCTTCCATTGCTTGTCGTCGTTTAACACTTTTGAGACGACGGCGATCTCATCTTTCGATTTGAATTCGTAAGTGTCTTGGTATTGCCGCATCTTCGACGAATCTTTCATATCGGGCCCTTTGGCCTGGAGCACCAATATTTTTCCGGATTTGTCGAGTGATCCACTGTATTGCCAGATGAAGTTTGACGAAGCATCCACCCAAGTGCCGACGAATTTCTTTTTCTTTGAATCATAACCGAGGGTTTGAATCGAATAGACGCCTTTTTGAAAACTGATTTCATTGACTAGCCATCGATTGCCGACAATTCGCGAACTCATGCTGCCATTGAATGGCGTTTTCCAATTTCCCTGAATTTGCTTGAGCCATTCGAAACCCGTTTTCGCTTTCTGTTTTTCGGCTTCGGATGGTTTCGATTCTTGGGCCATCGAAAATGAACTTCCCAACAACAGTACAGCGGCAGCAATCACAAATTTCACGGTAATATTCCTATTCAGGTTTTTTGGGCAACAATACAGTGTCCACGATAACCGAGATTCGCGGCGATTGTCCAATCAATTTTTTTATTTGATTTTGCCGCAATGATTCATCATTTGACAAATCGCAGCTAGGTGAGCGGCAATATCATGGCATTTCTTCGCGATCCCGCCGATTTGACAAACTGAAAACCGGCCTTTTCAAATGCGGGAACGATGCCCATGAATTTATAGCTGGGAGAATCAGGTGCAACGGGATATGCCTCGACGTATTCCGCACCATTTTGTTTGGCGTAATCAATAGCGGCGGCCAGCAGTTGTGATGTCACTCCCTGTTTCCTAAACGGCCGTTTGACAAAGAAACAGGCGATCGACCACACGTTATCTTTTGATTCATCGCCGCCCAGAGATTTGTAAGTCTCGCGCGGGGCGATAGAACACCAGGCGATGGGTTCGTCATCCGAATATGCGAGCAAACCGATCGGAGTGCCGTCATCGACGCGATTTTTCATCGACGCTTTTTTTCCCGCTTTGCTGGGTATCGATTTTTTGTGCTCGTTTTTTCGCCAGAGCATGCACCAACAGTAATGCGGACCGCCACGACATTCGAACAGTTGTTCAAAATCGTCCCAGCGTTCTTCAGTAACGGGGTGGAATTCAAGTTTCATTCGTCGGGTCGTATCTATTCGCTTAACAACTTAGAGCACCGAACAGCCAGTGTGATCGATATTTTTGTGCATCGCCGGATACTGGCAAAGGTCAATGCGACACACGATCGTAGGTAGCGTTGATTAAATCAAAAAGTTGTGAATTTGAGCTGAGCGGCGAGGCGCTAGCCGCCGGTATTTGAGGGTTCACCGGCGGCTAGCGCCTTGCCGCTTGCCGCTCACGATTAATCAATATTGCCAAGCACACACTTGTCCAACAATGACTCGCAATAGCCCTCAACACAGTATCTCAGAAGATGAGGCGAGACGAAATCGATCTATAGATTTTTTAAATAGGGCTGGACGGTTTCTTTCGTTTGACCAAAATTTTTTTTTGTGAAAAAACATTGGCCACCAAATTCGCCAAACAAAAATTCTGTTGGAAAACCCCGCGATCAATCTCCACCTGAGGTAGCTGACATTTTTTTCAATAGTTGATTTGACTCAGCGCCGAATGGCAGCGGTCGCCAACGTTGGATTGTTTCAAACCGAGTTACAGAAGATGTCGATGAGCTTTCATAATTCAATAAAAATAACATTTCACAACCTGATTCAAATTATCAACCTGCAAACTTTGATCGTCACATTGGGCGCGATCATTTCGACCGCTGTTTGCATTCATTTTGGAATCGTAGGCGAATTCCCGTTGACCTTGGTCGCCACGGCGATTGTGTTTCCCATTGTTTTCTCGATCAACAGCGCTTACAAACGTCGCGAAATTGCACTGCGTGAATACGCCAGTCTGAAATCGCACGGCAAAGCCATTTATTTCATCACCAGAGATTGCCTCGAAATGCCCAGACAAGAAACGCTGGACCACGCCAAAACGGAAATCGTTCAACTCTTGGCAGCTTGTCGGGATCTGTTTACCGACCACCATGATCAACTGCGCAAGAACGAAGAAAACGTCTATCAACAATTTTCTCGGCTTTCTCGATTTGTCCGCAACGACTTGCGAGCAAACGGACTCGCTTCGGGCGAGTGTTCACGAACGAATCAATATTTGAGCAAGATGTTCATTTCGTTCGAGAATATGAAACACGTTTACCAATATCGAACACCACGAACACTGCGTTTATTCAGCCATCTGTTCGTCAGTTTGTTGCCAGTAATCTATGGTCCTTATTTTGCGCACCATGCGGCGGAATACTCGCCTGGATTAGCCTACGTGATGCCAGTATTGTTTGCAGTCGTATTGGTCAGTCTGTCCAATATCCAGGAACAACTGGAAAACCCATTCGATCAAATTGGCGAAGACGACATTAGCATCAACACCGAGCAATTTCATCGTCGGATGTACGACGCCGAAAATTAGAACAAGTAGGGCCGGTTCCCACCGGCCGATCCACTTCTAACGTTTGATTGTCTATCGTTCGTAAAGTCGTTTTTTGACAGGATTTACAGGATGAACAGGGTTTTTTTGGGATCCTATCCTGTCAATCCTGTTGATCCTGTCAAAATAAGAACGACAGCATGTACATTTTGTTGACGGCACAAAATTGGCATTGTAAAAATCGAGGGATCAGCGGAAATTATGGGATCGCAAGTATGGAGATTGGAGAATGGATTCCGTGGTTCCGGACAAAGTAGAATTTGCTGCCGCAAACTCGTTGGTGGCTTGGAAACATCGATTTGCAAGTTTGGTAAAAGACAAAGCGGTTAGTCATGCTGTTTCCGAGGGAACCAATGTAGTTACTTGGAATCACTATCACGAAGCGGCATCGGAGGCGATAATAGAATTGTCAGAATTAATCAAATCAGAGCAAAACCCGAATGAGCGACGAGAAGCCGCCTGAAAATCTCCCGATCGATGCTGATGATTGGATCAGACAATTTATTGAAAAACTGGAATCCGAATTTCTTCTTATTGCCAAGTCGACATTCCTGAGACAGCCAACCGACGAAGATTTTCACAATGCGTTGCTGTTCGCGACTCAGAGGCTCCTTTCTAATGAAGGAATGTCGCACGAAACTATCCGCGATACGCTTTCAGACTCATCGTTTGGATGGACCGAAGAAAAGAACAAACGCCGCTTTTATTTAATTGACAAAGAATCATCGGGTGAAATTTCTTTTGATGAGGCTCAAGAACTCGAGGCATTAACGTTTCAAATGAGATATGCGTTTAAACCCATCCACGATGAACGAATTGCTGAAGCTGAACAAGAACTTCAAAATCTAAAAAATAAGCTCGATCGTAGCGAGAAGTAATTGTGCTTTTCACCTATCCAAAAGCGAGACCTCATCGGAGACATGGTCCTTATGGATATTCTGATTACCAGCGGTATCGTCCTTGGTTGAGAGATGAATTTGAGTTCCGTTGCGTTTATTGTCTTGAAAGAGAAATTTGGACCAAGCGAAAACGCGCGTTTGACATCGATCATATTGTTCCCATTTCACAGTCTACCGATGGAGAACTCGACTATGAGAACCTTGCCTATTCGTGTGCCCGTTGTAATGGGGTAAAAAGCGATCAGGCGGTCCAGGATCCATTTTTTGCATTAACAGATTCGTCGATTCGTGCTGACTCCAATGGTGTGGTAACTGGTACAACACCCGAAAGCAAAGATTTGATTCGAAAGTTGGATCTAAATTGTGATGATATGATCAAATGGCGATGCCTGAAACTGGAACATGAAACGCTTGTTCAGCATGATTCGAAAAAACTTGCTTCGCTGACTCGGCTACCGGAAGACTTGCCAGATTTGAGTCGTTTGAATCGCAAACCAAATACGCGGCCCGAAGGTGTCAGCGAAAGTTGGTATGAGCGACGCAAGAAAGAGGAACTCGATTGAATGCTAGATCATTTCAAACAACTGACCATCAGCCAATACAAAGCCGCTTTGCAAACGATCGAAGACATTGTTAACCAGTGCCCTGACGAGCAGTGGGCCGGAAAGGTTGCGAATAATTCGTTCAACGAATCCGTGTTTCACGTTTTGTTTTTTGCCGATCTATATCTTGGCGATGATCTCGATGAGTTTAAATCGCAAGAATTTCACCTGCAGCATTCATCTGAATTTGGCGACTACGAAGAACTGCAGCCCAAAATTCCAGAGAATACCTACACCAAAGCGTTTGTGAAAGAATATTTGGAACATTGCCGACGCAAAGTTGATTTGGTCGTTGGCAATCAAACCGAAGACGAATTGAAAGCCGAATCCGGTATTCCTTGGCAAGAAATTACGCGCGGTGAATTGCACATCAACAACATCAGGCACCTGCAACATCACGCGGCACAATTAATCATGCGTCTGCGTTTGGACACGCAAGTCGATATCGGCTGGGTCAAGGCAGGTTTCTAAACCGGTTGTATTTTTGACAGGATTTACAGGATAAACAGGATTTTTTTCCGGACCTCATCCTGTCAATCCTGTTGATCCTGTCAAAAAAGATTTGTGTGCATTTGCAAATTAGACCGGATCCCTCCGGCCGAATTGTCTTTCCCAATAAAGTGTTCGATTGTGACAAGACTTTTAACTGCCCGATTTCAATCCCAATCATCTGCACTCGCATCGGGAAACGCCTGTTGCAATCTTGATTTCAAATCATCGGATACGTCTTCCGCAAAATCAAATATTGAATTCTTGGGCCACCGGGTTCTGGTTTGTAGGATGTAGCGAGCGCCCGACTCGGAAAGATCGTAGATCCTGACTTTTTGCAACGCGGGCAAGTCACAAAAATGTTGGAGGATCTCAGGATGCTTCAATGCCGAGTCGAGTTCGAGGATAAGTGATTCGAGATGCTGAAACCTGTTTTTCGTTTCAAATTTCAAGTCTGCCATTTTAACGGCTTGTTCCCAATCAAGATCATGGAATCGAGCGCCGATTTTTTTGTAAACCCATTCGTAGCATTCGAATCGGATATCTAATCGATGGATATTTGTTTTGCCAAGTTCATCCAGCATCCTGGCAAACGTGTCGTTTTCGACATGCGACATGTCCACCGAAACCAAAGTATTTGAGTCAGCTAACGTTTTCGTAATTTGTGAAACCTGCTCGGGAGTATTTGAATCGTCAAGGTGAAGTGATACCAGACATTCACGCGTTTGACGAAACATCATGGAATTACCCCAAGGAAAATTTCCATGATTGAGCAATTGTGAGAACAGCAGGGGAAAGCGTGACTGGTATTCGACGTGTAGATAGATGATCTCGTCCGTCTCGAGTTTTTTGAGTGCCTGCAGATGCCGCTCTTCGTGGGCGCTTTTGGAATGTTCTGAGATAACGTATGCCAACAGCGCGGCAACGATCACAACCATGACGAGCGTTGTTTTGAGGGAATATCGGAACAGCTTTCCCCATCGTCGAATTCTGAATTCGACGGCAATGGCAACCATGACCATGACGAATCCGACAAAGAGAAAATTGCAAAGGATTCCCCACGGACGAAATTCAAGATGCCAACCGTATCTCCACGAAGGCCAGTTGGAACCCTCCGACCAGAACCCGGGCTGATCTTCCCACCATGGATTGTTTCGATGCAGGCGAAGGTTCAGCTGCGGTGAATTGTTCAGGTTGGTGTCTGGTGCAAAAAAAGAGTGTTGCGAATAATTGGCGGCGATTTCATTGGCGTCGATATCAGGCGGCAATTGTCCCCAATTTCCGTAGATCTCTACGTCGTAGATCTCTACGTGAGTGCTGCTGAGATGGACAAAGGGCCAGCCGTGTTGCCTGTTGGTGACAGTGATCCCAGATGTACCGCCACCACCATATTGTTCACCCGGAACAGCGACCAGAATCCATGGAATGACGACCACACAGAAAGCAACAGCCAAAGTTCGCTTGTGAACCCAGCGTTTTCTCCGAGGGGAATTTTCCCTTTCAATGGTTTGGGTCGAGCTCGATGTCATGGAAATGTTGTTTGACCAGGCGGACACTATTTTGAGTGTACCGCTAAATCGTTGAGTCGGCACAAATTTTCCAAGGGAATCATTTATACGTTTAATACGAAGCACGATGCGCGAGCAAAATGGTTTTGCGCGTTCGAACCACTCGCTCGCGCTTCGTACTTGTATGCCGGTGATTTGGCACGCGGAATTTGAAATATCGAATTGCTAGGAATTTAATCTGCATTTTCACCTCGATATCAATGGCACAGCCAATGCCACCTGCTTCGTTGACGTGGTAGAATTGATTCTCGTTCAACCCGTTTCCAACAGGGGTGCTGTAAAAAACATTCCGTTAGGCGACCTCATTTTATGTCAGCTCTCGATCGTCTTCTTGAACGCATTGGTGATCCGCGCGATGCCTCAAAGCCGCGCCCTTTGGTCACACTGGAAGAATTCTTTACTGACAACGATGATTCCGAATCGCTTGGAAGTTACGCGCGCGATCGTTTTGTTCCATCCGATTTCTACAATGCACTTGTTGAGCTTCGCGCCGTCGCAGGTTTTCACGAAATTTTTGTTGAAATCTTGCCCGAGCTATCACATTCTGGATGGCCACGATCAGAAACCGTTTGGATCGTTTCAGATTTTGACCGCCACGAATTGCCTCGGAATTTGACGCGTACATTCTGGGACGGATTTTTGCCTAGTGATTGGTTGTCCTACCCGCGCATTGGTGGTGTGTCGTTGGAAACTCTTGCTGTGCCGGAAGGCGCATTCGTTCAAGGTTTCGCCTACTATTACTACAATTCATGATGGTTTGGATTCTTAACAAGTTTCAGCACAAAGGTTTGGAATTCAATTTACGATTGATACGAGCACGACGCGCAGGAGAGTGGATTGTGCGGATTGGGTGGCGCTGGCTCCGCCAGTGAGTGGAAACTGCAAAGAACCTTGAGCAAACATTTGTCAATGAACAGAATTTGCCTCAACATCCAGACATTGCGGTTTGGGTGGCACTGGCTCCACCAGTGAATTAAGACCGGATCCCTCCGGCTGTTTGTGGATTGGCCGGTGGGAACCGGCCCTACAATTTCTTAACCAGCGCGCAATTTTGCGCGAATGGGATCACTAACCAAATGGTCGAGTGCATCGATTTCCGATCGCAGATCACTGGCACTAGGCAAGATCAATTTGACATCCAACCGAAACGCTTCGACATTCCCACTGTGCATGATGGCAAAAGCGAGTCGATCGGCCGCGATCAGATCCATCGCACCGGGGTACCAGATACAATCGATCCCGTTGTCGATAATCAGCACTGCTGCATCGACCTCCACGGGTGAAAGACAACAGTCGTTTCCAACTTGTTCAAAATTGGGGATCAAACGACGCATGACGAAAAAACTCCTTGGTGACAATTTTTTTAAACACAAATGTCACACAACACAAAAGCCGCCCGACACGGTTAGTAAACCGGCAGTTACTCCGGCCCGATTGGGGCATTGCTCCCCGACCAACGTCGGATCATCACTTTGCGCACCATCGACGCATCGAACGGCTTTTGCATTTCCATACTCGTCAGAATGTAACTGTTGGCTTTGTCGTCAACTCGAAAGAACATCGAGTGACCAAGCCGCAAAGATTAGAAAGCCAATGCGGCAGCCTGACATGATGATGTTTATTGTCGAGTAAGGGTTCGTAGTTTGCAACGGTGTTTCCATATGGTGGATGGGTGAGTCGAATGGCGAATTCTAGAACCGTTTGGAGGCTTAATTCATTGAAAACTTTCATCGGGCAACTCGACCGAATTGTTTTCCCGTTTGGGCGATTCGGTTGTGATAAAACAGTCAAGTGAAATTTTCCAAGTTCATTGTTCAATTGCGCTTGGGACGATTGGCAAGGTGATCTCTGATTGTCAGTAAAATCAAAAGGAATGGCAGCAAAATGGAGATGGAAATCAGTAGAATAAAGTTTTCGCATTGCTTGCTAAATATTCCTAATTGGATTACGAGCAAATCTCGTGGACTACTTTCGATTGATTTAAATTCTCGATTTTTTGTAAGCTTCAATCGAATTTTTATTTGTACAATTTGCATGTTTTCGTTGTTACTCAGCCGATACAATACGGTTGGCTATAAACATAATTCTATATTTCTATTCGAATGAATGAATTGAATCCCAGAGATGAGTCAGACAAAACCTCTGGTTTTCTCGCGCGCACAATTCAAAACCTCGGCGAAGCGCTTACCGGTCTCGCGGTATCAGACAAAAAGGACTGGTATCTTTCCCTAGGTTACGTTTTACAGCGAACGCGAAATGGCAGATTTTTATCCACGCTTAAAGATGAATGGGACAAATATCGAAAACGCGGGCGAATTGACGAAGACTATGTGAATTCAGAACAACACGAAGAATGTTTGCAAGAACTGTTGGATTTCTTAGACAATGACTCACCGGACCAAGTCCGATTCTCTGCAATGAAACAAATTTTACTGAACGCAGCTACTGAGGAATTTTCAAGGCGAGAGGATGTACTGCCACAGCAATTAATGCGACTTACACGGAAACTAACATCCGGAGCGCTGATACTACTATCGACCTCTTACGAACTTTCCAAGACAAGCGGCGATTGTGAGCAACTAGGTGCATATGGTTGGCTGAAATTGGCTGCGGAACAATCTCCACTTAATTTCAAAGAGCTAGTTGAAATTCATGAGCAAACGTTGATAGACAATCGTTTGATCTCTGATCGCGTGTATGGCGATCGTAGTGGTATCGAGAAAGGCAACAAAAACTTCAGAATAACTTCGTTGGGCCTAGAATTGTGCCGATTCATTGCCGAACACGAAGATGAAATATAACAAGGTGATGCACTGAAATAGCCAGCGGTGCGAAGATTTTAAGCAATGTAGTATTGGATTAACGTAGTGCATGGGGCACTAAAGGCTATGCAGTGAATTGGAATTTGGAACATAAAATTAACAAATTGCAAGGTTTCAAATTGTTGTCGTCACTTTGCAATTGCTGGCGAAGCACCTAGTTGGTGATTCTGGTTTAAATTTCCGCGGCCAAATGTTGCCCATAGCAAGTTGCAGGCTTATAGTGAAAATACAATCGAGTGAAAAAAGAAGCACAGATTGGCTGTGTATTATAGTTGGATTCCCACCTATCACTCAATTGTCCAAGAAATTTGCAATCAAACCAAAGCTTGTGAACAATGCAAATGTGAAAGACGAAATTCCCACTTATTCTGATCTCTTCGGAGCCGTCCTTGACGCGCTAAAAGAACTCGGCGGATCTGGTAAACCGTCAGAAGTGCGCGACTATCTGGCGAAAAAACTTGCACTCAGTGATAACGCCTTAGAAGTTACAAAAAAAAACGGCGAACAACTGTTTATGAATCGAGTTCAATGGGCTCGGTTTTACCTGGTAAAATCTGGATACATTGGATCATCACGACGTGGCGTTTGGGCACTTACAGACGATGGGCGTCATGTCAAAATTGATGACGAGATTAAACGCCAGATAATTGCCGACGCGGCAACTGTGCCAAAACCAAAAAACATGGCCAATGCCAAGGAATCAAATGAGATTAGCAATTCCGAACCACCAAATGCCGAAAATGATGGACATCGAGATCAGCTGATGGAATTTCTATACTCCATGTCTCCAGGTGCGTTCGAACGGTTGTGCCAACGCTTGCTTCGTGAATCAGGATTTGAGCAGGTCGTTGTTACTGGTAGGTCTGGTGATGGTGGAATTGACGGAAACGGTGTACTCCAGCTCAATCCTTTCGTCAGTTTTCGTGTTTTGTTTCAATGCAAGCGATATCGAAATACTGTTGGTTCTCCCGCAATTCGAGATTTTAGGGGCGCAATGATGGGCCGCGCAGACAAAGGAATCATCATCACTACAGGAACCTTTTCTCAGGATGCTATTCGTGAGGCTGTACGTGATGGTGTACCGCCAATAGAGCTAGTTGACGGAAATAAACTTGTCGATATGTTTGAATCACTGGAATTTGGACTAACACAAAAACAGGTATTCGAGATTAATGAGAACTTTTTCGCATCGTTCGAGGACTGAGCAGAATGCGGGACGGGTGACACTGGCTACGCCAGTGTGTTGGAATTGAGATGATTAACTTAGCGAATTGCAAGGATTCTAAGCTACATTAACAATTTGCAATCACTGGCGAAGCCAGTGGCACACAATTGAATTTATCTACCCAAACTCATTTTCCGCCGAAATTTTTATCGGAATCGAATCCGCGACCGTTGTTGAACATCTTGTGGAATTCTTTGATTTCCTGGGCGTCGAGTTTGTTGTCGTTGTTTTTGTCGATGGCGCCGATGTACAACGAGATATGGCCCTCGGGCAATTTGTCTTTGGTGATGATGCCGTCCTGGTTCTTGTCGAATTTTTTGATGTTGGCGAACACTTGGGGCATGAAGACGCCAGGGCGTGTTCCGCCAAAGGGGTCGCGCTTTAATTTGACAATGAACTTCTGCTTGACGGGCAAACAAAATGTTTCCGCGTCATCGCAGGCGACGTAGGCCATGGTGATTTCCAAGGGTTGGCTGTAGTCCGTTTTTTCAGTGGTCTTGAGTGTCAGCAAAAATTGCCGTGGATCAATGTCGGCAGGTTGATACTGGACCCGGTTTGTTATTCGCAAGTGTTATGAATTACATATCTGCATTTCAGCTTTAGAAAAAAGTCCATTTCGTGTTGGAAACGCTGAACTGGAAACTGTCAATGAATGCGTTATCATCGGGGGTCTGTTTTTGTGTTTGACGCTAATTTTCCGGAGTTGCTTTGATGAAATTTACCAATTGCGTTGTCGTACTCATTTTGTTTCTTGGCACGGTTGTCGCTTGGCCCATCGTTGGCATTGGTGTTCAAGAAACCGATTCGAAAAAGGAATCAGCTCAAACCGACGAGCCAGTTTTGAATGCGGAAAAGCCTCAGGAGTCGAAAGAGGACAAATTCAAACCGGTCGACAACATGCATCATTTTATGGAGTACATTTCGAAGCCCAGCTATATGGAATTGCGGAAAATTCTTGCCAAAGAAAAAGTGAGCCGGGGCGAGTGGAAAAAAGTGAAACAACACTCTCTGATTTTGTCAGAAACTTCAAAATTGGTTTCAGAACGCGGGCCGGCTGATAAAGACCAAAATGCCGAATGGAAGAAACTGGCGTTTGAGACATACCAACAAGGGGCGGCGTTGTACAAAGCTGCTGGGTCGCGAAAGCTGGAAGTTGCCGTCAAGCATTACGGGGCAATGATGGACGCCTGCAATCAATGCCACAAAAAATTCGATCCAAAGAACCACCAGTTGGCCAAGTAAGTCTGCACGATTGCCATCGGTCATTTCGGTGAATTTCTCTTGACTCTTCCAATGTCTCGATACTAACCTTTCCGCTCGTCAAAAGCTTGGGCCAATGATGACTGGAGTTAGGCAATGGGCATTCGAGTTGTCGCGTTGATTGCAATACTGTTGCTGTGTGGCTGCACATCCATGCGTCCAGTAGGGCCGGTTCCCACCGGCCAATCCAATCAAACGGCCGGTAGGAACCGGCCCTACAATTTATCTGAATCGAATTGCGATTCCAACATTCCCTTTGCGGATTTAGACGTGACGGTGCATGAACTCCCGGGCGCTTTTTCAAAAAGGAAATCGGGACGCTACGTCGATCGCTAACGTTCGTTTGCCATGATATCGCAGGCTGTTTTTTAGACAAGATTTACAGGATGAACAGGATTTTTTCGTGATCTTATCCTGTCAATCCTGTTGATCCTGTCCAAAAAGATGAGTTGGTAAGTAGGGCCGGTTCCCACCGGCCAATCCGACAAAACGGCCGGTGGGAACCGTCCCTACATTAGGTGCGATAAACTTGCGTCGATCGTTAGGAGATGTTTTGCGGTTTCGGACTGGGTGTCGATCAATTCGAAGTCGTCGAACTCGAAACCTGGCGCGACTGAGCACCCGACAAGAATGTGGTCGTCGATCGGTGCGGCCGCTTGCCAATAGCCGCCGGGAATGACGTGACAAAAATTCATCGACTTTGACGACAGTTCAATGGTCTCGATGTTGTCGGATTTTCCATCCCACTGATACAAACGCAGCCCCGTGCCTTGATACAAATTCCACACTTCGTCATGGGCCACCCGATGAAACCGACTGACCTGGCCAGTTTCTAGCGAAAAATAAATATGCGTCAGGGCAGTTCTCGTTTTTTTGTCGTCGAACATTACCCGATTGGCAGAACGGTAAACTTCGAGGTAGCGACCGCCTTCAGGGTGTTCTTGGAGATCTGAGTATTTCATGGAATTTTCAGCCGTTGCTTGTGGAATCTGAGTTGAGCGGCGAGGCGCTAGCCGCCGGTAATGGGCACCGTAATTTGTGGGACCACCGGCGGCTAGCGCCTTGCCGCTCACAAATAATCAACACTTCCTAACGCTTGATCGTTTTGTCCGTTTGGTCTGGCAACGGTTTGAGGTCGCCAACTCGAATCGAACTGTCATTGGGATTGATCGGTGTAGATTGAATTTTGAGCGGATTGCTGTGATCATGTTGATGCCCATGTCCGTTGGCAGCTGTCACGGAACCGTGGTAGCCGTACGGCGATCCGTGAGTTCCATAAGGCACTTTTATGTTTCCATCGATCGGCTGTGTGCTGATGGTCAAGTTAATGACCGAACCGTTTGCTGCATGGCCTGCCAATCGGCCTTGGTCGATCAAATTTTGCAGCAGAATGCGTTTGACCTCCAGAATCGTTTGCGCGTTCATGTGAATTCCGCTGTGAGTTGCATCGACCTCCAATTCAGTTTTCGCAGGAATCGCGCGAGAGCTTTCCAGTGGGACAACGCCATCACCCTCACCGGCAATTTTTTGACCAATGATTGAAAACACATTGCGGTGTTTGGCATGCCCGTAAATATTGTGATAAGTGATCCAGGGTGCAATTTTGGCCCGCTGCACCGCTTTGAAAAAAGGACTTTGGGGAGAAAGCGAATCGACACTGGTTTTGGTCGACAAAAGTTCGGTGTCGCGGAAATAGTCGGGATTCTGTTTGACGATTTCCTCCGTGCCGCGGAACAATTGAGGCAATTTGAAAAACGTCCGGCTCAGCCAGATCGTTGTATCGTTGGCAAAATTGCTTCCGAGGTGTGGGCTGCTGATCGTGATGACTTTGCTGATCGATGGATTAGGTTTGAAAAACAATGTATCGAGTAAATCGCGTCGGATCGGCGCGTCGCCTTTGAGTTGTTCGACCGGTTGATCGCTGACGAGTTTCCAGAACTCTTTGCCCGACTCAATCGTTTGCATACGAGAAACCAACCCTCCCATGCTATGTCCGACAAAGACCATTTTTTGCAGCGCCTCGCGGTTTTTGATATGCGCAAAATGTGTTTCCAACTCGGCGAATTCACGACGCATTTCTCGTGCGGTCACCCAAAATGGTTGGCCTGACGGATACATATAAAACCAGAATTGGTAGTTCTCGCGGATTTTGGGGTTTGCACGAAGGTCGTTAAACATCTCGGTCCACGTCATCGGAGTCGACGCCAAACCGTGAACCAGGACCACCGGGATTTTGTTGGGATCAAACGGGTCTAACATATACAACCCCGCAACCTCTTGCGCGATATCGGCGTTGATCATTGAAAATACGCCGAGCAAAGTTGTATTGAGCAACGGATCGCTCAAAAATACGGCCAACGGTGTTGTCACATCGCTTTCCAGTGGAGCCGTTCGATTGGCAATATTGATCGTTCTGTTTTCCAGCGGATCCCACAGATGCAACGTACAGTCGAGCGAACGATTCGATGAAGTTTGATCGTTCACTTTCAAAAATGCGGTCAGCGGAATCCTCAAGCCTGTTGGATAATATTTCCTTGCAAACGAATTGGATTGATCCGATTGCCAGCGGGCAACGAGCGGCACACCCAAGCCATAAGTTCGAAATCGATTTCGCAAACCCGACGTTTCGTAATCGGAAACAAATCGGAGTTCGCCAATCGATTCTGTTTTCCAACGCCCTTCGGCGCGAACGGTGAAATTGATTTCTCCCGCTTCGGTTCGAATCGTGTAACGATAATTGGGCCGCAACGTTTCTTTTTCGCTGACCAAACGCAGCATTTCCTCCAGCGACTGGTTATACAGATCGCAGATTCCTCGGAAATTGGGATCGTAGGCGTTGCGAAATCGATCGTAACGTTGATCAAACAAAAATCGATAGGCGAGTACAGCCGTATCGGCGTATTCTGAAATCGAATGTTGTTCTTCGCCAGCCATCCGCAACCGTTCGGCCCAAACAAATTTCAGGTTCGCAAGTGCAAAAATCGTTTCCAGGTTTTGATCGTTTTCAACCAGTTGGCTGATGCGAGAAAGGGCCACTTCGGGTGAATTCTTCCAAGTTTTATACAAGCCTTGCTGCTGCAAAAACTCGATCGATCGATCACTGGGTTTGGGTGTCAGATTGACGAGTGAGCGAACCCGATCCTTGAATGCGGAGCGCTCTTTTTCTTTGACTTTGACCGCCGTCGGAGTGCTGAGACTTGCCACATAAGCGACACGACGAACCGAGCCGATATCCCAGGATTTACAACCGGAATACGAGAATAGCGTGATGACCACAACCGACAAAATCGTTGCGTCACGAAATGATCGTCTGGTTTTCGTGCCGATATGCAAGAGACCGCCCGCACTTACACCAAATACGTATTGAAAAAAGATTCCTACGTCGTTCGAAACAAATAGTGCGGTCTTTTACTAGAAAACTGATATCGTCGCAACATTCATCGTTGCTATCAGGTGTGTGCTATCAAAGAAGTCGTGGGGCTGCCCTGCGGCTCACAAATCGGGTGCCACTGGCTCCGCCAGTGATGGCTGGACATTGGTTGTTAAGGAACTTAATTGAACGATAAACCGAGAGTCTATGTGCAAGCACTGGCAAAGCCAGTGGCACCCGCAGCGTCGGAAAAACATGGTCCCTCGCTCACGCTTCGGGTTATGATTATTGGAAGTAGGCAGTAGGAACCGGCAGTTGCACTTGATTGGCCGGTGGGAACCGGCCCTACGTCATGCTGTTCGATGGGTGGGTTCGGGCGGGGCTGGTCGAAAGCTTTGAACTCCTCCAACTTCCAACTGGATGCCCAATTCGTCTGAAAGCGCCTTCGTTTCGTTGACCACGATCTCCGTCAAAGTCCCCGGATCGGTTCCCACGCGAGCGTTGACCAACAAATCAGCAACGGCCGTTTTGATTTCCGAAGCCATCGACAACTCGGCCTCGCCTTCCGAATCGACCTGGTTGGCGATAGCAGAATCATTCAGCGTTTGGCCGAGAACTTTGAGGTGAGCGGTTTCGGCGCCGGCGGCATTGAGCGCGCCGCCAATCCGTTCCACCATGCGTAGCACCAGCGTATCCAATTCGAATTTGTCATCGCCGCTTGCTGTGACCTGGCAATTAAACCAGCCCAACTCGGCTTCGCCCTCGGCATAAATCTGGTAGTCGACATCCATCATTTTTTGTCGATCGGCGCGTTCTGAATTGGCTGCGCTGATCAATTCGTCAAAACCCGAGCCAGTGCGAGCGCTATGTAAAATCACTGGTTGCTCGAATTTTCGACTGACCAATTCACCAATTTGATGTTGTTGATCGTTGGACAATTTGTCGATTTTGTTGACGACGATATAGTCCGCTTCTTCGAGTTGTTTGAGGAAGATGTAAGCGGCCTTTGGCGAAAAACCAACACGATCCGAATCCGACAAAATCTTCAAACCGTGTTCAGGCTTGAGTAAAACCAACAACGGGCCGATATCAAACCGGTCACCAAATAATTCTTCGAGCGGCTTGACGACCGTCGCATACAAATCCGTGCAACTGCCGACCGGTTCGGTGATGATCAAATCGGGCGTGTCCGCTTCGGACAATTGATCGGCGGTTTTCACAAGGTCATCGAATTTGCAACAGAAGCAGGCACCGGGCACTTCGCCGACTGAAAACCCTTGCGCTCGCAGCGCCTGAGTATCCACCAGGTTGTAAGCTTGATCGTTGGTCACCAAGCCAACTTTCAGACCCTGATCAATATAATGTTTGGCTAACTTGGCGATGGTTGTCGTTTTTCCTGCACCTAAAAAACCACCCAACATCAAGAATCGAATCTTTTTCATCAAAATCAACCAATACCAAAATAGCGAGACGCGGCAATGACTTTCTTACGTCTTTGCACTTCGAACAGTTCACAAGTTGAATTATCCTGTTTAGACCCCTTTTGCTCAATGCTTGAAAGGCCTGAACCAAGATGAAACTTGCTATCCGGGGCGGGGAACCGGCGGTAACCCAAGCTTTACCCGCTTGGCCACCCGACGATTTATCAATCCAACAATCGATTCAATGTGTTTTTGATAACAACACTTGGGGCAACTATCACGGACCGGCAACCGAACAACTTTGTGAGAATCTGTGCAAGACATTTTCGCGGTCTCACGCTTGGACGTGCAGTTCGGGGACCATTGCCGTGGAATTGGCATTGCGTGGACTCAAAATTGATTCGGGCAAAGTTGTCTTGGCAGGTTATGATTTTCCAGGAAATTACCGAGCGATTGAATCGGTTGGTGCTACGCCGCATTTGGTCGACATCGGTCAAAACAGTTTTACGATTGACTTCGGGCAACTCGATGCAGCCATTGATCAAAACACCAAAGCGATCATCTTTTCACACTTGCACGGAGAATTGGCCGATGCAACCAGGCTCGAAAAAATTGCCCAAGAAAAAAATGTGTTCTTGATCGAGGACGCGTGCCAATGCCCTGGCGCCAGTTTGGATTCACGGCCAGTGGGAAGCTTTGGTGACGTCAGCGTTTTCAGCTTTGGCGGCAGCAAATTGTTAACGTCTGGTCGTGGCGGTTGCGTTTTGACCGACGACAAAAACATTCTGCAACGTATCAAGATCTATTCGGAACGCGGCAACGATGCGTTTCCTTTGAGCCAACTCCAGGCGGCCGTGCTAATTCCCCAATTGGAAACGCTCGAAACAAAAAATAAAAAACGCCAGATGAATTTGAAGTTGCTGTTCGAACAGGCAACCAGTTTCAACGTCTTGCGACTGGCACTTCCAGAATCGCTAGGCAATTCGGCTTTCTACAAAGTTCCGTTTTGGGTGCCTGCTGATGACAGGCAATTTGCCATCGAAGCGCTCGAAGTCGAAGGCATACCAACGGGTCCGGGGTTTAACGGATTTGTCCAGCGAGCGAAATCGGGACGCTGCACGGCCATGGGATCGCTCGGTGAATCACAACGTGTCGTGGAAGAAACCGTTTTGCTGCACCATCCGTTTTTGTTGTCCGACAGCAGCACGTTTGCACAAGTTTTGGATGGTCTGCGCAAAATCGACGATGAACTCAATCGCGCGGAGACGTCGAAATAAACAAAGCTCTTTTTTGCATCGGTAGCGAATAATCAAATCCGCATCGCCGAAAAATTTTCTCATTGGCGGTGATGGCCATCAACTCCAGAACGCCTTCTGATTTTGCTTGCTCGACGCACAATTCGACCAAACGCTGTCCAATTCCCTGGCCTTGAATCGACGGGTCAACTGCCAGGCACTGGAGTTCGGCCATTTTTCTGGAATACACTTCGACGGCGGCAAAACCGACAATTTTCTGATCGAGCGTTGCGATAAACCCTTTGGTAATCAGGTTTTGAATGTCCGCTTCAGTGCGGGTTAACAATTGATCGCGGGAAATAAAAGGCTGCAGAAACTGGTGAACCAGCGCGGTTTGCTCGACGGTGGCACGCTGGATCTCGATTTTGGATTCATCATCGGTCATTGTTCAATCCGTTGGCAAGACATTATCCGCAGCAATAGCGCTTGATGAATTTGGCATAAAGTTCGGTGCCCAGTGTCAATTGTTCGATCGCGATCCATTCATTGTTGGTGTGCGCTTGGGCAATGCTGCCAGGTCCCAACACAATTTTGTCTTCGATCTCCGTCAGCAGCCCGCCGTCCGTGCCATAACAAACGGTTTTCGCCGATTGTCGATGCGCCA
This sequence comes from Pirellulaceae bacterium, assembly GCA_028280445.1. GTDB lineage: Bacteria > Planctomycetota > Planctomycetia > Pirellulales > Pirellulaceae > JANQLU01. The sequence continues at coordinate 158,983 of JANQLU010000106.1, forward strand.
ACGTCAGAGCGGTTTTAACAAAATCACTTTCCGGGTCGACCAAAAACGGTTCGCTGCGTTTGTCGACAATCATTTTGATTTCGTGTTGGTGTGCAATGTCTTGTAATCGATCGATGATCGGATCGACGGTGATGCCAGGCATTGGCCGCAAGTAAATCGTGCAAACCGACTTGGGAGATTTAATATTGACCGCCGCATTTCGGTCATTGATTCCGATGTTCATCGACAACGTTGGAGGATCAAACAAATCGTTTTGCCAACGAACATCGTGTTCGGTTTCGTCAAAGATTCGTTTTGCTTCGGCCAAAAACGGAATCATTTTCAAGTTTGCGTTTTCGCCGATGCTGGTACTGCTGTGTGCCGCTTTGCCGCGCGAGACGGCTCGAATCAAATAAGTTCCTTTGTGGGCGAAAACAACTTCCAGCAGCGTTGGCTCGCCAATGATCGCTTTCGTTTTGCCGTCGACCATTTCGCGATAGAACTTGCTTTCGGCGACGACATGTTTTGCGCCGTAATACCCGATTTCTTCGTCCGCCGTAATGACGACGTATAACGGGTGTTTCAATTCATCGGTTCCGAACAATTGACAGGCTGACAAAATACAGGCGATCGAGCCTTTCATATCGCAACTGCCGCGACCATAAACGCGATCGCGGGCAATGGCTGCTTCGAACGGACCGTAACGTTTTGAAAACCATTTGTCCGCAGGAACGCAATCGGAGTGTCCAAAATAAGCCAGCCCGCCAGTACCGGTCCCTTTTTTGGCAACGAGGCAGACTTTTTTGACATTTTTGCGATCCAAGTACTCCAGTTTTTCGATCACAAAACCGTACTTGGCTAACTTCATTTCCAGGTATTTTGAAACGACTCGATTGGATTTGTTGCTGGTCGATTCGAAACCGATCATTCGTTTGGTATATCGAAGAGCTTTCATTGACATTCCTGCTGACTAACAATACCTGGCGTCCCGCAGGCAAAAAACCAAATGACCTTCAGCGTCAACTCCAACTTTAAGAATACGCACGAGCTCGCCTCGTATCAAGAAAAAAGCCGGGCAATGTTACAATAACTCGAACCATTGTGCCCGCCCGAATCATAACATCGACTCAATGAGCAAAACTCACATCCACTTCGTCACCGGTAAACTCGCCGCGGCAGCGCTCACCGAAGTCGTTGAGCAAATAGCCGATCGATGCAGTTTCGAATACACGATCGATGTTCTCCCGATCACCGTGGCGGCATTGATGACGCCCGAATGGATCTCGCGTCGAATTGATATTCCAGCGGCAGCCGATCGAGTGATCCTGCCAGGGTATTGTGATGGGGACCTCACGCCCATTCAGAAAATTACCGATGCAGCGATCGAAGTGGGGCCCAAAGATCTCAGGCAGTTGCCACGATATTTTGGAACGACCATGGACCGTACCGATTACGGAAAGCACGACCTCAAAATCATCGCCGAAATTAATCATGCGCCGAGAATGTCTCGCGACGAGATTCTCGATCTGGCAAATCACTATCGGCAATCTGGTGCAGATTACATCGACGTCGGGTGCGAACCGGATGGGACGTTTTGGCCAGGTGTTGGTGACTGCGTCAAAATGTTATGTGACGCCGGGTTCGAGGTTTCCATTGATAGTTTGAACCCTCAAGAAATCGAGCCGGCGGTGCGTGCCGGAGCATCGTTAGTTTTGTCAGTGAATCAATCCAATCTGCGAGCGGCTCCGGATTGGGGTTGTGAAGTTGTTGTGATTCCAGACGATATCAGCGATGTCACTTCGATGGATCAATCCATTGAATTTTTGGTCGACAAAAATGTGCCCATTCGAATTGATCCGATCATTGAACCGATTGGATTGGGTTTTGCCAAAAGCCTTTACCGTTACTACCAGGCGCGAGAGCGGTGGCCCGATGTTGAGATGATGATGGGGATTGGGAATATTACAGAGTTGACCGATGTCGACTCTGCCGGTGTCAATGTGCTGCTGCTGGCAATTTGCCACGAATTGCGAATTCGGAGCGTACTGACGACCGAAGTGATCAACTGGGCGAAATCATCTGTCCGCGAATGCGATCTTGCCCGTCGCTTGATTTTTTACGCCAACGAAAAAAAAATTCCCGCCAAACATGTCGATCGGCAATTGGTCATGCTCCGTGACACCGAGTTGCTGGGTTTTGACGATGCGTTTTACGAACAACTCGCTGCAGACATTAAAGATAACGACTTGCGGATTTTTGCGGATGGAAAATCGATTCATCTGCTGGGTAATTCACGGCATTTCGCCGAAAGTGATCCATTTGAGGTGTTTGACAACCTGATGGAAAACCCGCCAAAAAACCTCGACGAAAGTCACGCGTTCTATCTGGGGTTCGAAATGTGCAAAGCGTTGATAGCCAACCAGCTTGGAAAACAATACACTCAAGACGAGGCCCTCGATTGGGGCTTGTTGACCGTTGCGGAACAGGATCGGCATCGGCTGAAAAAACGAACTTCCAAACCCAAACAAAAATAATCCGTTGAAAACTGTCCCCCTCGAATTTTCTTGCGACATCGTCTGGACCGAATTGGATTCGTGTTGGTCACCAGCCGATGCACTGCGCCAGGTGGCACGGCTTCCTCATGCTTTGCTGCTGGAAAGTTCTCTGCGAATGACCAATCTCGGCCGCTATTCCTTCCTGATGGCTGATCCGGTCCAGTGGTTCGAGGTGCCGGTCGCAGCGGTGAACCAGCAATCGGATTTGTTCAAACCGCTGGAAGACGTTGCCAGGGCGTTTCAACAACAGACTGTCGAAGGCTTGCCTCCCTTTCAAGGAGGAATTGCCGGTTTGATATCGTATGACGCCAATCGAGCTTTCGAGAATATTCCTTCGCCGACTTATAATGAATTTCGAACACCGGCCATCGCGTTTGGAGTCTACGATGTTGTCCTGGCGTTTGATCATGTAGCAAATCGTTCGTTTTTATTGTCCAACGGCTTTCCAGAAACCGACACCGAAAATCGCAAAAAACTGGCGATCGAACGTTTGGAATTTTTCTGGGAACTGTTGCACAACGAGCCTGTCGAACATGACGACGTCGAATTTTTGCAGCAACCGGAGATTTGTCCGCAACACACGATCGAACGGCTAGTCGACGTTTCGAGCAATTTCTCCGAACCGCAATATTTGGAAGCGGTGCAGAAAGCGATTGAGTACATTCACGCAGGTGATGTTTTTCAAGTCAACATTGCCCAACGTTTGCTTCGCCGCCAACAGTTTTCGTCGCTGCAACTTTATCAAAATCTGCGACAGCGAAACGCCGCTCCGTTTTCCGCCTATTTTGATCTGGACCGGACGCAGATTGTCAGCGCGTCTCCCGAGCGGTTTGTTTCGGTGTTGGATGGTTTCGTAGAAACACGGCCGATCAAAGGGACACGTCGCCGCACGCGCTATCCCGAAGTGGATTTGAATACGTCGATTCAATTGCAAACCAGCGAAAAAGATCGCGCCGAAAATATCATGATCGTCGATCTGATGCGAAACGACCTGTCTCGCGTTTGCACAGATCATTCAATTCAAGTTCGCGATTTATGCAAAGTCGAAGCGTACGAATCAGTGCTGCATCTCGTTTCATCCATCACCGGGGAGCTGCAGCCAAACAAAACTGTTTTCGATTTGTTGCGTGCTTCGTTTCCAGGTGGGTCGATTACGGGGGCACCTAAAGTGCGTGCAATGGAGATTATTGCCGAGCTCGAACCGGTGGCGCGCGGAGCCTACTGTGGCAGCTTGGGCTACATCGGTTTTAATGGAAACGCAGATTTCAATATTTTGATTCGTACCATCACGGTCGCCAACGGCTGGTGGCAAATTCCTGTTGGTGGAGGGATTGTCGCCGATTCAAATCCTACCAGTGAATACGATGAAACCTGGACCAAGGCAGCGAGTTTACTGCGAGCGACTCAAAAATAAAGCAAATCGATGATTCTCCTGATCGACAACTACGACAGTTTTGTTCACAACCTTGCGCGATATTTTCGCGTTCTGGGTTGTCGTACGCGAGTGATTCGAAACGATCAGACGGACATTGAATCGATTCGGAAACTTTCACCGACGGCAATTGTTCTATCGCCGGGTCCTTGTACGCCAAGTGAATCGGGAATCTGTCTCGACATCGTTAGCGAGCTCCAGCAGCAATTTCCCATCCTCGGGATTTGTCTTGGTCACCAGGCGATCGTGCAAGCGTTCGGCGGCGAGATCGTACGAGCTGCGTGGCCGTTTCACGGGCGGGCCAGTCAAATTTGGCACAATGGCACAGGTGTATTCAACGATATCAAAAATCCGTTTCAGGTGGGCCGATACCATTCTTTGATCGCGGACGCAGCGTCGATGCCAGACGAATTAACGACGATTGCAAAAACCAAAGATCATGTTGCCATGGCTGTCCAACACGTGCGGCTCCCGATTGTTGGACTCCAGTTTCATCCGGAATCAGTGCTGACTGAAAATGGGCTGACATTGTTGCAAAATTTTCTGACGTTGACCGAGTCTCGAATACAGGACGAGGCGGTTCTGTGATTACCGAAGGGATCATTGCGACCACAGCGGTCTCGGGTAAACCGCATTTTTCAGCCATGGGGCCGGTGTTGGACTGGTCAGAAAAAACAATCGAACTGCGCCCTTTTCAACCCTCGACGACTTTGACCAACCTGCAGCAAAATCCTGTTGGCGTATTCCACTTGATTGACGACGCCACCATGTTTTCGACATTGGTTGTCGACAATCAGTTCGAATTCGAATATCAGCGGACACCGTCGGCAAAAGGGTTTCGGTTGGTCGACTGCATCCGGTGGTTTGAATTTGAGGTGAAACGCATTGATCTCACAACCAATCGGGCAAATATTACAGCAGGCATCACGGAACACGGAACGATCAATCCGTTTCGGGGCTTCAATCGGGCAAATCACGCTATTTTAGAAGCAGCAATTTTAGCCACGCGAATCGATTTTATTCCTTGGGCTCATATCGAGTCCGAATTTGAACGCTTAGCCGAAATCGTAAAAAAAACAGGCGGTCGACGCCAAATCGATGCCATGCAGGATTTGTCTCGGTTTGTGTCACCCGAAAATGACCAATGACTGTTGACCGAACTCGCTTGCATTGGCTCGACCTGGGAAAACTGAGTTTTCGCAAATCGGCAATTTACGATAAACTAAGCCAAGTAGGGCCGGTTCCCACCGGCCAATCCGCCCAAAATAACCATGCCGACAAGATAACCGCCCAACAAAAATAACCATGCCGACAAAACGGCCGGTGGGAACTGGCCCTAATATTTTGTAAACAATGACTAGCGTCGACCCTTCCATTACGTTTCTTTCCAAAAAGTTTGCCAATACGGACTTTCCCATCGAGCTATTGGGAGAGATAAACCGACCTGCGATTCATAGCTTGTTGATGCATTCAAATGCCTCGATGATTTTTATCAAAGATCGTGATCACAAACTGGTTTTTGGCAATCAGCGATTTCGGTCGGAGTTTGGCGGCAACGCTGGGCCGACATCACTGTTGGGAAAAACCGGACAGGAGTACCTTCCCAGCACGCTGAAAATGTTGTCGAAATCGTCGGACGAAGAAGTTGCTGAATATCATCGGATCTGGACGAAAAGCTTTACACTTCGATCCAAGACGCTTCAAGCCACAAAGATTCCGATCGTTTCAAAAGACGGACGATATACCGGTCTCATCGGATTTACGATCGACGCGAATCGGCCTGCACTCGCAGATAGGATTCGATATTCCAATCGCGAATACGCGCAACTTTCCGATGCCCTGCGTTGCCTGGATCAAAAGGAAATCGAGTTGATTAAATTGGTCGGCCAAGGTGTATTAAACAAACAGCTCGCTGGCCATTTTGACGTTTCGATTCGGACCGTAGAAAACTGGCGACAGAAATTGATGCAATCTTTGAAAATAAAAAACGCAGCGCAGCTGATCCGATTCGTTGTTGATTGCGAACGCTACGGATTGTTGTAGCGGTGCCGACGGTCCGCAAAATCATGGACCTGTTGGCATGGCGACCAACATGCAAAACGATGCATCTCATGGCATATCTTGCGGCAAAAGATTAAATTAACTGCATGTCATCTCGTGCAGAAAATAAATCCGTCCACGTCACCGCTCCTTGCCGATTGCATTTTGGGTTAATCAACTGTGGTGTTGAATCGCCCGAACTAAAATCGTTTGGTGGCATCGGCGCGATGGTCGACGATCCCTGCATTCAAATTTCGACCGAACACCATCGGCAGTTGGAAATCACAGGTGACAACATCAACCGAGTGCGGCAATTCACGAAGCAGTGGTTTGAATTTGCAAAACAGCAAATGGGGCTTTCCGAATACGAGTCGTTCGAACAGCTGCCGATTAAAATCAAATGCCAATCTCCCAAAAACCACATTGGGCTCGGCATCGGAACTCAATTAGCGTTGACCACGGCGACATCGCTGTGCCATCATTTTGAATTGCCAACAGACACCGACCAACTCGCCCGGTTGTTGGATCGCGGACGGCGTTCAGCGATCGGCATCCAGGGATTCAAAAACGGCGGGTTTATTTTTGAATCGGGAAAAAGCACTGACGACGAGTTTGGTGAATTGGAATTTCAAAAAGCGCTCAACCCGCAATGGCGCGCTGTGCTGGTCATGAACGACGAAACTGTCGGGGTGCACGGCGCTGTCGAAGAAGATGTGTTTCGTAATCCGGTATACGACCCGAAAATATCCGAGGAGTTGGAACAGATGATTCGCGGGCAAATTGTCCCAGCGGTCAAAAATGATGATTTCCAGCAGTTTTCCCAACTGCTTTACCATTATGGGCAACTCAGCGGCAGCTTGTTCGCCGATCAGCAGGGAGGTGCGTATAATGGCCAGGTAGTTGAAAAAGCGGTTGCTGCAGTCCGAGCGGCAGGTATTGTCGGCGTCGGGCAGAGCAGTTGGGGGCCAACGGTTTTCGCGATAACCGAATCGCACGAACAAGCCGAAGACCTGGTGAAAAAACTGGAAACAGAATTACCACGTTACGAATTTATTGTTGCCAGATTCAATCGCGATGGCGCGAAAGTCACGATCCAGTAGAGGAAACAAAATGATTGCATTGGGTGTAAATATTGATCACGTTGCAACCATCCGTCAGGCTAGGAAAACATTTGAACCTGACCCGGTTTGGGCCGCGGCAGCTGCACAGATGGGCGGTGCCGATGGGATTACCGTTCACTTGCGAGAGGATCGGCGCCATATCCAGGATCGCGACCTCGAAGTGTTGCGGCAAACGGTGACGGTCAAATTGAACCTCGAATGCGCATGTTGCGACGAAATGCTGGAGATCGCTTGTCGGACAAAACCCGAGCAAGTTTGCCTGGTGCCGGAACATCGTGAAGAGGTCACGACCGAGGGAGGACTCGATGTTCGGGCCTATCGAGATGTGGTGGTCGATGCGATTGCACGTCTTCACGACAACGATATTGCCGTCAGTTTGTTCGTCGATCCCGATCCGGCACAAATCGAGTTGAGCGCCGAACTCAACGCGGATCGTGTCGAAATCCACACGGGGATGTACGCCGAAGCGTCGGGTGAGAACCGCAAACAGCAGTTTGCCAGACTGCAAGCCGCTGCTAAACAGGTGGCAGAGACACCCATGGAATTTGACGCCGGTCACGGTTTGACTTATCACAATGTTGTTCCAGTTTCTCAACTGTTCGAACTCAAAGAGTTGAATATCGGACACAGTATCGTTTCGCGTTCGATTATGGTTGGAATGGAAAAAGCGGTTCGCGAGATGAAGAAATTGGTTAACGATTATTCATTAGACCGGAACAATGCAGCGCAATTGCCCGTTTGATTTTGAGCGAAGTCGTTCGTGATTAAGCGTTAGCAAAGAAATCACAAGCGCGAAGCGTGAGCGAGGGACATTGTTCCACAGCACATCAGGATGGTTTCCGGTCCCTCGCTTACTAGGATTTTGCGTCAGGAGCTGTAACTCCAGTTGAGCCAACGATTTCCTACAATCGCAAGCGCGAAGCGTGAGCGAGGGACCACAACCACGCTGATGTACGGTGAAACGCGGTCCCTCGCTTACGCTTCGCGCTTGCGATTTTTGTTTGATGCAAAATCCTATTACGCTTCGCGCTTACGATTGGAGCGGAACCTTTACCTCGGCCTGTAAACTAGACCACTACCAGACGATTTAGTGGATACACAAACGCAGCTGTTTGCCGTAGAATCGTTGATTGAGCTCGCCCAAGAATAAATTACCTCTGAGGGAACCATTATATGTCAACACGACGTGGATCAGACTTCGCGGGTCTTTCCGTGGCCATCGTGACTCCCATGCTCGACAATGGAGAGATTGATGTCGAACGCTTGCGGAGCCAAATTGAATTTCAAATCGAATCGGGAACCAATTGTATTGTGCCTGTCGGAACGACAGGTGAATCTCCCACGCTTTCTCATCCCGAACACGAGAAGGTCATTGCGGAGACGATTCAGGTCGTCGCCGGCCGCGCCAAGGTAATGGCAGGCACGGGATCCAACAGTACGGACGAAGCGATCAGTTTGACCAAATGGGCGGCCAACGAAGGCGCAGACGCTGCGCTGCACGTTGCCCCTTACTATAACAAGCCAACGCAGGAAGGGTTTTTTCAACACTACCGCGCAATCGCCGAAGCGGTCGAGATTCCGCTGTGCGTTTATAACATTCCTGGACGTACTGGTAAAAACATCGAACCGGAAACGATCGCGCGGATGGCCGATGCCTGCAAAAATATCACGACAGTCAAAGAAGCGACAGGTTCTCTGGACCAGGCGTCTCAAATTCTTTCGCTGACCGACCTGACCGTGCTCAGCGGAGACGATTCATTGACGTTGCCGTTGCTGAGCGTCGGTGGCGAAGGCGTTGTTTCCGTGGTCGGAAATATTGTGCCCCAAGATATGATCGAACTCGTTTCTGCATTCCAAAACGGCGATATCGCGCGAGCTCAGGAAATGCATCACAAACTGTTCCCGCTGTGTCGAGATTTGTTGTCGCTGGCGACCAATCCGATTCCACTCAAAGCGGCAATGGCCTGGTTGGGACGTGACTCCGGTGCGATGCGTTTGCCAATGACACCATTGAATGATGACCAAATGGTTTCGTTGGTTGACACGCTGCGGGCTTATGGACTGAAACAACTTAGCGCTGAAATGGAAATTGCATAATGGCTGATCGACCGCTTTTTGTTGCGACTTGGAAATTTGGAAAACCTGTCGCTGAGAAAGCGTTGCAGGTTGCTCGAACCGGACATTCCATGATGGATGCGATTGAGCAAGGCATCTGGGTCGCCGAAAACGATGCCGCCAATTCAACCGTTGGATTTGGCGGCACTCCGAATGCCGATGGTCAGGTCGAATTGGACGCCTGTATTATGAGCGGCCCGGATCATGCTGCCGGTGCCGTTGGCGGCATTCAGGACATGTTGCATCCGATTACCATTGCTCGCAAAGTCATGACCGAAACGCCACACGTTTTTCTCGTGGGCGCCGGCGCACGCAAATTTGCAATCGCGCAAGGTTTCGAGAAAACCAACATGCTGACGGAAAAAGCCAAAGAGCGTTTCGAGAAGTGGAAGAAAAAGAAAAAATCCGAGGCGCCGCATCAGCGCGGTGGCGACGACGTCGACGATGATCCGTTTCCCGCTCCCGATGTTGACGCAATGGAAGTGGACGAGCTCAACCACGATACGATCACGTTGGTCGGCATTGACGAAAAAAATAATTTGTACGGCGGTTGTTCGACCAGCGGTTGGGGGTTCAAAGTCCCCGGGCGCGTTGGAGATTCGCCGATCATCGGTTCCGGTTTGTATGTCGACAATGAATACGGTGCAGCCGGAGCAACGGGTACTGGCGAAAACGTGATGCGATACTGTGCAACTTTCTGGATCGTTCAGTTAATGGGGCAGGGGATGTCACCGACAGACGCTTGCGAGAAAGTGATTCGAGAGATTGCCCGCAAGGACCCGTTGCCCATGAGCAAGTTGGCGATCAATTTCATTGCTCTCAATAAAAAAGGGGAGTTTGGAGGTGCCGGGACCAGTGGAGGATTTGTCTACGCGACGACCAGCACCGGCGAGAGCAAGATCCACAAACCTTTGATTGTGAAAAAGTAACGGAAACAAGTCGCAGTGTTTGTCAAACTCTTCTTGTTGTTCATTCTTGTCCCGCTGGCGGATTTGATTCTGTTGCTGGTCATCAATCAGGTCATTACGTTTTGGCCCACCGTTGGATTGATCATTCTGTCAGCTTTGATCGGAGCTTATTTCGCCAAACGTTCCGGAATTTCAGTACTGCGCAGCATTCGCGAAAAACTCCAGGCCAATCAAATGCCCACCGCGTCGTTGGCCGACGGCGCCATCGTTCTGTTTGCCGGTGCATTGTTGTTAACACCCGGTTTGATCACCGATGCATTTGGCATGTCCATGCTGATTCCGTATACGCGGCAGTGGTACAAGCGAAAATTGATCGAATGGCTCAAACGCCGCTTCAAAATCACAACGTTTACCGAAGGATTTCAACAAGACACTAACGTTGTCGATGGTGATGTCGTCAACCGGGACATCGAGCCCGATGGCACACCCGACGCGCCGCGCAAAGTCGATCCGAAGAATATCGAGTTGGAATCCGATTAAGGCGAGGGTAATCGGAAGGGCGATAAAGGGAGGGCGAGGCTCCTGCCGAGCCGTATTGGAACGAACTCACATCCACCTGTGAGCGGGAAGGCGCTAGCCGCCGGTACGAAGCGCTAATGAACCGGCGGCTAGCGCCTTGCCGCTCACAATTGCTAAGAGCTCATCCCAATACGGCTCGGCAGGAGCCTCGCCCTCCCTTTATCGCCGCTCACAATCGACGGCATAAATTACAAACTGATTTGCCGTGACCACGACTCGGGTTGGCCGCGGTCACTACGCAATTTGCCGGGCACATGATCGAATGTTTCTACATCGGTTGGGAAAAAGAAAACCGAACCGAGCAGGATTTCAGCACCGGGAATTTCCAAAATGTCAAACATTTCTGGTTTTCGAAGTGCTCCGCCGCTGGACCAGTAGGTGTTGATTCCTCTGGCAGTCGCAGCAACTAACAAATTTTGAATCGCCGACGCCGCCGCTGCGATATGCTCCATATTGCCAATGTTGCCTTCGAACAATTGACCCGTCGAGTTGGGAATATTCGAAGGGTTGGGCAGCCACGTAACGTTGATCACCGTTGTTGCCGCAGCCAGCATTTGAGGCAATTTTCCACTGTCGTTGCGATCCAACAGAATTTGGCGCACGTTGATGCATTGTTGTTTAGGCAATACATAAAACCGCCAAGGGACGGGAGAGTTCAATTCACCTAGCAGATGGTTCGCATTGGCTTTGCGGTGAAAAGGTGCCCAACCCGCAATTTCCAGTAACTCGTTCAGGGTTTGAGGGTCTAGCGACTCATCATTGTCGTTTTCTGCGAAAACTTTGATGGTCTGTCGACCTCGGATCGCCTGGTCGACCAATTCATGCTGTGGTTTATTCATCGAAACAGAAATGGATTGCGCATAGAAAAAGGCCATTGAACAATGGCCCTGAATTCGTCTTGATTAGTGTTATTTACGACGGCGTTCTTTGAGACGAACCGCTTTACCAATGCGATCTCGCAAAAAGTAAAGTTTTGCCCGTCGGACGACGCTGCTGCGTTTGACCTCAACCTTGGCCACGCGCGGTGAGTGGATTGGGAATTTGCGTTCGACACCTTCACCGGCAACGATTCGGCGTACGGTGAACATTTCGCGAGTGCCGCTTCCGCTCATGGCGATGACGGTTCCCGAAAAAACCTGGGTTCGAGTTTTTTCACCTTCGTGGATCAAACAATGAACGTCGACTGTATCCCCAATTTCAAATTCTGGTGGATTTTCCTTCATCGAATTTTTTTCGACGAGGTCCATAATTTGTTGACTCATAATTCCAGCCCTACATTTATATTTTCTGCTATGCTTTATCTGCAATTTGCGAACCGGCAGACAGTTGTATTCTGAGCCGCCGATCGAGAATCACAGAGTATATCAGTTTTCGCAGCAATTGAAAACGGTTTTGGCACGAATTCCTGCCTTGGTTGTGAATAACAGCGGGAATTGAGGCGTTTATTTCGGAAAAAGCGAACTAAACCGATTCTTGACTATCGTCGTCCAACAAGTCGCGTCGCCGCTGTTTCGTACGCTTCATGCTTTGCTCATCCCGCCATTTTTTAATCGCAGCATGATTTCCGCTGAGCAGAATCTCGGGAACCGAATGTCCTTCGAACTCACGTGGACGGGTGTATTGCGGATATTCCAACCGTCGATTTCCGCGAGAAAACGAATCTTCGATGCTGCTGGTTTCGTCTCCCAAAACACCGGGAATCATGCGAATCAGTGCATCGATCATCACCATCGAGGCGACTTCACCTCCGTTCAAAATAAAATCTCCGATCGAAATTTCGTCGGGCTGGAGGATATCCGACACGCGTTGATCAAACCCTTCGTAGCGACCGCACAAAAACAGAAATCGCTGTTCACGCGACAATTCTTCGATGACACGCTGATCCAGTTTTCGACCTTGGGGTGTCAACATGATCAATCGTCCCGGTGTTTCCGCCTCGGCCTGGACGTCGCGAACGCATTGGACAACTGGCTCGACCATCAAAATCATGCCTGGACCACCGCCGAATGGTCGATCGTCGATTTTGTGATGGGGGTCATTGGTCCATTGCCGCATGTCGTGCAAATGGATGCTCGTCAATCCGCGTTCAATGGCCTTGGCCAACAAACTTTGAGTTTGATACCCGGCAAAAATTTGCGGAAATAATGTGAGAACGTCAAATCGCACGTGTTCAACCCCGTTGATCCAGAGACAACGATCAGGATATCCCATTGCCCAACAGGTTCATAGTCAATTGCCGAGTTGTGTGCGCGACGTGAAAGAGGAAATTTCAGGGCTGGCTTCAATTCCTTGTGGGGCAACATTTATGACCGATACGAGCACGAAGCGCGAGCGAGTGGTTTGACCGCGCAAAACCACTCGCTCGCGCTTCGTGCTCGTATGATTCGTGGTCATCCATGATATTTCCTCATACAGCGAAGGACCACGTTCCGCAACACGTCAGCATCGTTTCCGGTCCCTCGCTTACGCGTTGGGTTACGATTTCTAGTCACCAACACAATCCTGTTCATCCTGTCTCCATTTCAGGAAAACGCAGTAAACTAGCCCGCCGCCAACGTGATTGGTTCGTTTTCAACGGGCACAAAAACTCTTATAATGCGACAGTTGATAGAAACAGGATCGTATCATGGCCGAGCAACCTCAAGACCAGGAAAATCGCCGCGGTTTTGATGCGCATATCCAATCTGCTTTGTTGGATATCGTTAATGATCTGGTTTGGTCGGTTCGCCAGGGCGACCACGATATCATCTTTGTCAACGCGGCCGCCGAGCGAATCTATGGTCGCCCCATCAATAGTCTGCGGCTGAACCGGAAGCTTTGGTTCGAAGCCATTCATGAAAACGATCAGGAGAATGTGCGGATTAGCCTGGAGCAAGTGGTTGAGACAGGCCGTGTCGAACTGGATTTTCGCATCGTTCAACCGAATGGTGATTTGCGCTGGCTCAGTGGTACGTTTCGTCGCACGACAACACAGGATGGACAGACACAAATCGGTTGTGTTGCCAAAGACGTAACGCGACGGGTGACTGCCGAAGTGGAATTGGACAAAGCCACCGCGATTTACCATTCACTCGTCGAAAGTTTGCCGATCAACGTCTTTCGCAAAGATCGAGAGGGGCGGATTGAATTTGCAAATCAACGGTATTGCAAGTCTTTTGGAAAACCGTTGGAAGAGCTTGTCGGTAAAACCGATTTTGATTTGTTCGATACAGGGCTGGCTAAAAAATATTCGAACGACGACCGCTGGGTTTTACAGACCGGATTGCCATTTCACGATATCGAACAACATCCGGGAAGTGACGGCAGCACAATGTTTGTCGAAGTGCTCAAAGCGCCGGTGGTCGATGTCGACGGACGGCGGGTCGGAATTCAAGGGATGTTTTGGGACGTTACCGAACGAAAAAATGCTGAAAACGCTTTGCAGCAGGCCAAAGAGATTGCCGAAGCCGCGAATCAGGCCAAAAGCGATTTCTTAGCAAACGTCAGCCACGAAATCCGCACACCAATGAACGGCATTTTGGGAATGACGGGATTGCTGCTCGATTCGATCATCGATAACACACAACGTGAATATCTCAATATGATCCAGCAGTCGGGCGAAAGTTTGTTGTCATTGATCAACGATATTCTCGATTTCTCCAAAGTCGAAGCTGGTAAACTTCAGCTGGATGCTAAACCGTTTGATCTCCGTGAACGTATCGGTGACACGATGAGATCATTGGCGCTCCGAGCGTACGCCAAAGGAATTGAATTGGTCTTGGATGTCGATCGACGACTTCCGTTGGAGTTAATCGGAGACGTGGGGCGCATTCGACAAGTGTTAGTGAACTTGATCGGAAATGCCATCAAGTTTACGGAGCAGGGCGAGGTTGTTCTGAAAATTCAGGAACTCAATCGCGATGAGACGCGCAGCCAGGTGCGATTTGATGTCACTGACACAGGGATCGGTATCGAAGCAGACAAAATTGCTCGTGTTTTTGAACAATTTGAGCAGGCGGATTCGTCGACGACGCGGAAATACGGTGGAACGGGATTGGGGTTGGCCATCGGTACACGGCTCGTCGCATTGATGGGTGGTGAAATCAAAGTTGAAAGTCAATTGGGCGAAGGAAGTCGATTTTTTTTCGATATCTGGTTGCCACTTGGAGAAACGGAGACGGATCCGGAACTTCAAGGGCTCGATTTCGACGGTGTTTCTGTGTTGTTGGTTGATTCCAATGAAACCAGCCGCCGCGTCTATGAAAAAATTCTTCAGCATTGGCAGATCGAAGTCACGACGGTGAACAATCGCAAACAGGCCAAAGCCATTCTGGAAACCGATAGTTCGATTCAGGTCGTTTTGCTCGACCTCGTGGATTACGGCGAGGGAATCGACAACCCAAGCTACGAACTGGCTAGCTGGATTCGCGAAAACGATCAACAGCGGCGACGCAAACTGATTTTGTTTTCGTCCAGTAACCGTCGCGAAGATTCAGAACTGCAGCAGGAATTGAAAGTTGACGCGCAGTTGATCAAACCTGTCAAGGAAAAGGACTTGATTCTGGCCATTGCCACGTCCATTGGCCGAAACACGCGATCGGTCATTGACGACCCGACATCGGTCGACGTTGAATCAGGCGAAGCTCAACCGCTCAAGATCCTGTTGGCCGAAGACAATTTGGTGAACCAGCGTTTGGCGGTCGGGCTGTTGGAAAAACAGGGGCATGTGATTGAAATTGCTGGTGATGGAATTGCAGCGATCGACCAATTTAAAAAAGGGACGTTTGATTTGGTGTTGATGGATATTCAGATGCCGGAAATGGATGGCTTGGAGGCGACACGTGCCATTCGCCGCTACGAACGCGAAAAAGAACTCGCTCCCGTACCGATCGTTGCGATGACTGCGCGAGCCATGGCCGGCGACCGAGATGAGTGCATTGCGGCTGGAATGGATGATTATATTTCCAAACCCATTCGCCCGGCACAACTGTTTCAAGTACTTGCCGTGTCGACAGGACGAGTTGCCGAGGAGACCAGTCCTGGCAATGGTTCGCTGATCAACAACTCGTTGGTGGATTGGTCGGTCGCATTGGAAACCGTCGGCGGAGACCGCGAGTTGCTGTGCGATTTGATTAAGGTGTTTTTGTCGGAATGGAAAGTGATGCTCGGTGATATTGAGCGCGCGGTTGACGAACAAAGTAAACTTGATTTGCGACGAACGGCGCATTCACTCAAAGGTGCATTGAATCACTTGGGAGCAACGTCGACGGCTGCGAAAGCTCTCGTTTTAGAAAATATGGGCGAACAGGGGGAACTGTCCCGTGCTACCGACGCATTTTTTGTGCTGCAGGATGAAGTTCACAAAGTCCTTGCTGATTTCGAGGCATTTACAATTGAAATTGACCCGTCACAATAAAGCGTGATGGCGGTTTCACCACATAATCGTCTGATGGAACAAAAAAACTTGTGGAATCGCAAATTTCTCTCGATAAAATAAATTTGTCCTTCTCGCCCTTCATGTTCGGAACTTAAAGGAGCTCGGCATGCCTAGTGTTTTGGTTGTAGACGATACGGCTGTTGATCGTCGGTTGGCGGGCGGCCTACTTGAAAAAAACTCGGCGATCGAAGTTCGCTATGCTGAGAATGGACGCAAGGCTTTGGATGAAGTGGATCGGGAACTGCCCGATCTGATCCTAACCGATCTTCAAATGCCGGAAGTCGACGGACTGGAACTCGTAACCAACGTCTCCAAAAAATTTCCGGATATCCCCGTAGTGCTGATGACTGCCCATGGCAGCGAAGTCATCGCCGCCCAGGCGCTGGCAAATGGAGCAGCCAGCTATGTCGCAAAAGATGATCTGGCCGATGCGTTGGTCGATACGGTCATGCATATTTTGGCAATGTCCGAATCGGATTCTCGATATCGAAAATTGATCGAATGTTCGACGAAAACAGAATTCGAATTCCTTTTGGAAAACGATCCTCACTTGATTCCTCCCTTGGTCGATCTTGTTCAACAGATTATCAACAGTATGCGGTTGTTCGACGCGTCGGTTCGCGTACGGCTCGGCGTCGCGTTGGAGCAAGCGGTTCACAATTCCATGGTGCGCGGAAATCTGGACATCAATCGGGACGACAGCGAATTTTCTGATCGCCACTTGATTCAGGAACGCATGAACCAGGATCCCTACCAACAACGGCGTGTCAAAACAAACATCAGCGTGAATCGAACCGAGGTCCGCTTTGTCGTCGAGGACGAAGGGGACGGATTTGATTTGTCAACAGTCCCACAATCGGGTGATCCACAAGCCTTAAAATACGGTATAGGTCGAGGTTTGGTGTTGATGACCACATTTATGGACGAAGTCATTTTTGAGAAAAACGGACGCGTGGTCACGATGATCAAAAAAATTACCTAACGGGTAATTTTCGGCGAAATTTTCAAAGTGGTTGTTCGTCAACTAAAAACCGTAGGACGCAAACTTGTTTTTGTGGCCAATGGCGCACCTTGGTTTTTGCACCACCAACCGTAATCCGTTCACACAAAAACGGATCCTCAGTTACCCCCAGGAATACTTCGATAGTTTTGGATTAAATGATGGACAACAATCGTCTTCGATCTGCCGCAATATTGGTTCTCGGTTTGTTAATTGTCGTTGGCGGTTGTTTTGGTGGGTTCCTGTTGTACAACCGACTGACGTCCGAGGACGTTCCGTTGGTTCAGGAAGTCGATTCGGACGAAATCATTCCGATTGTAAAAACGGATGCTGAATGGAAAGCGATTTTGACACCCGAACAATACTACGTCACGCGCGAGCATGGCACGGAGCGCCCTCACATCAATCAATACAACAAAACGATGACCAAAGGAGTGTATCGATGCGCTTGTTGTGAACTGCCGTTGTTTGATTCGGAGCACAAGTTCATTTCAAAATCGGGCTGGCCAAGTTTCTATCAGCCGATCGACAAAAAAAATGTCGGCTTCAAAACCGACCGCAGTTGGTCGCAGGAAGTTCGCACGGAAGTTCACTGTAAACGTTGCAAAGGGCATTTGGGGCATGTGTTTGACGACGGTCCAGATCCGACAGGGCTGCGGTACTGTATCAATTCAGTTTCGATCAACCTTGTTCCCGCATTGCAAAAATCAGATGCTGCAAATTCCGGCGCCGGCAATTCGTCGAGCGGAGGGAAAAAATAAATGCGGCCAATGAGACGATTGGTCAACGAGGTCAATTGCCCAACAACTGACGGACCGCGAGTTCGATATCGGTTTGTTCCATCAACGATTGTCCCACCAACATCGCTTGGATATTAGCCGTTTGGAGTTGGCGAACGTGCTCGTGAGTAAAAATGCCGCTTTCGGCAACCACAGGGATTTCCGCATCGATCTGTTGTCGTAATTCGATCGCGTGTTGAATCGAGACTTCGAAAGTTTTCAAATTGCGATTGTTGATGCCGATCAGGCGAGCGCCACTGTCTACCACGCGCTGCAAATTGCCAGGCTCGTAAAATTCGACCAAGGCAACCATTCCCAGGTCTTCGATACAGATTCTCAAATCCCGCAAATCTTGATCATCCAAGCATTCCGCAATCAGCAAAACGGCATCAGCACCTGCATTTCGCGCTTCGAAAACCTGGTAGCGGTCAATCACAAAATCTTTTCGCAACAGAGGTAAATTTGAAACGCCTCGAATTTCACGCAAGTAATTGAGATCGCCTTGAAAAAATTCGCGATCCGTCAACACACTGATACAACTGGCGCCGCTGGATTGATAGTGCCCAGCAATTTGAACGGGATCAAAATCATCGCGAATGACACCTTGCGATGGACTTGCTTTTTTGACTTCGGCAATCAGCGCGACATTTTCTGCGCTGCGAATAGCTGCGGTGAAATCGCGAATCGGCGGCGCGTCATCGAGAGTTTTTTCTATTTCATTGAGAGAAATAGAATTTTTGCAATTTGCAACCTCGGTGCGCTTGAAGGTGACAATCTTGTCCAGAATATTTTTATACAATCCAATACTCCCCCCTTAGTTTTGTCGAAATCATCCGTTCTATCCCATTTATGGTCAAATTAAGTCTTCGTCGTTTGTCTTTGACGACTAAATTGACCTGCTGATATTGCGAGTTTGGTATAGAATAAAACAAACGGAATCTATCACTCAATGAACTGGAAACAATGATTCGACAATCTCAATTGTGCGGTTTGTTTGTTGTAAGTGTTATCTGCGTTTCTCCAATAGCAGCGCAACAAAAAATTGATTTCAACCGCGATATCCGACCCATTCTTTCGGATACCTGTTTCAAGTGCCACGGTCCAGATGAAAAAACGCGCGAAGCTGGTTTGCGGTTGGATACCAAGGAGGGTGCGTTCGACGATTCGTCGATCATCTCGCCCGGCAATCTTGACGAAAGCGAGCTTTACCAGAGGATTATTTCGGATGACTCTTCCGAATTGATGCCTCCGCCCGATTCTGGACGAAAGCTGACGAAAAAACAGATCGCTTTGTTGAAAGCCTGGATCGAACAGGGAGCCAAATGGAGCAAACACTGGTCTTTTGAACCGGTCACCGCGCCTGCCGTGCCGCGAACCGCGGGATCAAAGAAATGGGCTTCCAACGACATCGATCATTTTGTCTTCCGCCAACAACTTTTGCGAAAACTCAAACCTTCGCCGCGAGCTGACAAAATAACGTTAATTCGGCGTCTTTACCTCGATTTAACAGGATTGCCGCCGACACCCGAAGACGTTCAGCGATTTCTCAATGATAAATCAGCAAACGCCTATGAAAAATTGGTCGAGCGTTTGCTGGCCAGCCCTCACTACGGCGAACACATGGCGCGGTTTTGGCTGGATGCAGCACGGTACGGTGATACTCACGGCCTGCACTTGGATAATTATCGGGAGATGTGGTTGTACCGCGATTGGGTTGTCAAAGCGTTTAATACCAATCTGTCGTACAAAGATTTCGTCATTCAACAACTGGCCGGCGACCTGCTTGCGTCACCGACGACCGACCAATTGATTGCGACCGGATTCAACCGAGCACATGTCACCACAGCCGAAGGCGGGTCGATCAAGGAAGAAGTCTATGTTCGCAACGTCACCGATCGAGTGTCGACCACGGGCACAGTGTTCATGGGTTTGACTATCGGCTGCGCCAGTTGCCACGATCATAAATTCGATCCGATTTCGCAAAAAGAGTTTTATCAACTGTTTGCGTTTTTCAATAATCTGGAAGCCGACCCGATGGATGGCAACCGAAAAAACCATCCTCCGTTTTTGAACGTTCCCAACGAACAACAAAAAAAGCAGATCGCCGATTTCGATATAAAAATTGCCGAGTCGAAAAAAGCGTTCGCATCCGCGTTGGCAGGCTATCAATATGTGGAACCCAAAACTGCTTCGAAGCCTGAGCCGTTGAGCAAACCGCGTGAGTTTATTTGGATCGAAGATGACGCTCCTGCTGGAGCGCGGAAATCGGGTCCTTGGCGTTTGGTTGGAAAAAACAAACATCCGGTGCTTTCTGGAAATCGATCGCACTTCGAACAATCGACGGCTTTCACACAACATTTTTTCACCGACTCACCGACTCCGTTGGTCGTCGAACCGACCGACACCTTGTTTACTTATGTCTACATCGACAAAAAAAATCCTCCCAAACAAATCATGTTGCAGTTCAACGACGGATCGTGGGAACATCGAGCCTATTGGGGTGAAAATCGAATTGATTGGGGAACCGACAAATCGCCTTCCCGCCTGTTCAAAGGTGACCTGCCGGATGCTGGAAAATGGGTTCGCCTGGAAGTCAAAGCCAGTGAAGTTGGTTTTACAAAACTGACTCAGATTACAGGCTGGGCATTCAGCCAATGGGGCGGAAAAGTCTATTGGGACAAATCAGGTGCCGTCACGAAACAAAACCAGAAAGTGAGTTTTGAATCGCTTGCTGCTTGGACGAAATCGATTCAAAAAAGCAAAGGCTCTGGATTGCCGGGGCCGATTGCCAAAATCGCCAAAAAACCAGCAGACAAATGGTCGAAAGCCGATCAGAAAATGGTTCGAGAACATTTTCTGCTCCATATTTATGCCGATAGTAAAAAACAACTGCTACCGCTTCAACAAAAAACAGCGGCATTTGAAAAACAGCTTGCCAAAGTCAAATCTCAAATTCCGCTGACGTTGATTTACAAAGAACGAAAGCAGCCCAAACCTGCGTATTTCTTGAACCGCGGGCAGTACGACAGCAAGGGTCCAAAAGTGGAGCGGGAAACTCCATCGTCACTTCCTCCATTTCCCAAAGACCAGCCACGCAATCGCATGGGGTTTGCGAAATGGTTAACCAATGGAAAACATCCGTTGACAGCGCGTGTCGCCGTCAACCGAATTTGGCAACAATTCTTTGGCGTGGGTATCGTTAAAACGAGCGAAGATTTTGGGGCGCAGGGACAATGGCCGTCGCACCCCGAACTGCTGGATTATCTTGCCGATCGTTTTGTCAAAGAAAATTGGGATGTCAAAAAACTGATTCGCACGATCGTTACCAGTTCGACTTATCGCCAATCATCGCGAGTCACGCGGGATCGATTGGCGATTGATCCAGGAAACGTATGGCTGTCCCGTGGGCCGCGTTTCCGATTGGACGCGGAAACTTTGCGCGACACGGCACTCGCCGCTGGAAATTTGCTCAATAAAAAAATGGGCGGGCCCAGTGTCAAACCTCCGCAACCGGCGGGCCTATGGTTTGCAGTCGGGTATTCAGGTTCGAACACCGTGCGGTTCAGAAAAGATTCAGGTTCGGACAAAGTTCATCGCCGCAGTCTGTACACGTTCTGGAAACGCACATCGCCACCGCCGCAGATGTCGATTGCCGACGCGCCATCGCGCGAATCTTGTATCGTTCGTCGCGAACGAACCAATACTCCGCTGCTCGCATTGATGTTGATGAACGACCCGCAATATGTCGAAGCGGCGCGATTCCTAGCGCAATTCGCAATCGATCAGAAATTGAAAACTCCAGATGAACAAATCGAATTTATGGTTCGGCGTACGTTGTTGCGCAAGGCGACGAATTTTGAAAAACGGATTTTGGGCAACGCGTACTTGTCGCATTTGGCCGAATTCAAGGCAAATGTCGCCGAGGCGAAAAAATTAATTGCCCTCGGTGAAAAACCAGCGGACAAAAAATATGACGCAGTCGAATTGGCGACGCTGACGATGATTGCTAATACGCTGCTGAACCTCGATGAATTTATTACTAAAAACTAAAGACCTGCTTTGAGGGTTCGAGTTTGATGTCACCGCTGATGCCTGCGGTGTTATCGCTAGAATATTTAGGAAACCGACATGAGCGAAAAACTAACTTTTCAATCTGAAATTCGACGTTTTCAAAACCTGCAAACGCGCCGCCATTTTTTTACAAATAGTGCGCTGGGACTCGGGTCTGCGGCGTTGGCGACGATGACGGCACAAAATGCACTAGCCATGCCGAATGTCACGTCGGAGACGGGCAATACGTTTCCGCACGTTACTCCAAAAGCAAAACGAGCCATTTATTTGTTCATGTCCGGCGCGCCGTCTCAGATGGACATGTATGATTACAAACCCAAAATGCTCGACCTGTTTAACACGGAATTGCCAGATTCGATTCGTAAAGGACAGCGTTTGACCACGATGACTTCAGGTCAAAAACGTTTTCCAATCGCACCGTCGAGATTCAAATTCAAAAAATACGACAATGGCGGAGACGGAATGTGGGTCAGTGAATTGCTGCCCGAGACGACGAAAATTTTGCATGAACTCGCATTCATGCGTTCGGTCAAAACCGAAGCAATCAATCATGATCCCGCCATTACCTACATTTGCACTGGTGATCAGCTGCCCGGCCGCGCCAGCCTCGGCGCGTGGTTGAGTTATGGTCTTGGAAGTGAAAATGGCGACCTGCCAGCATTTGTAGTGTTGAATTCAACTTGGTCGGCACGACGGGATGCTCAAGCGCTGTTCAATCGATTGTGGGGTAATGGATTTTTGCCTTCGAAACATCAGGGTGTTATGTTGCGGACGGGCGCCGATCCCGTATTGTTTTTGTCAAACCCATCCGGGGTCAGCAAAAAAATGCGCCGCAAAATGCTGGATTCTCTCAACGAGTTGAATCAAAAGACATACGAAAAACTTGGTGACCCTGAAACACAAGCCCGCATTTCTCAATACGAAATGGCGTTTCGTATGCAATCGGCCGTTCCCGAATTGACCAACCTTTCGGACGAATCCGATGAGACGTTGGCGTTGTACGGACCGGATGTCAAAAAACCAGGCACGTTTGCACATCATTGCTTGTTGGCTCGTCGGATGGCGGAACGCGGCGTCCGGTTGACCCAAATTTTCCATCGTGGTTGGGATCAACATGGAAATCTCGTCGGTGATCTAAAAAGCCAATGTCGCGATATTGATCGGCCAACTTTCGGGCTCATCACCGATTTGCGGCGACGAGGTTTGTTGGACGATACGTTGGTGGTCTGGGGCGGCGAATTTGGCCGCACGGTCTACTGCCAAGGACGATTGACCAAAGAAAACTATGGCCGCGACCATCACCCTCGCTGTTTCACGATGTGGATGGCTGGAGCGGGGATCAAGGGCGGTGTTGTTCACGGTGAAACGGATGATTTTTGCTACAACATCGTCAAAGATCCCGTTCACGTTCGCGACGTCAATGCCACGATTTTACACTTGTTGGGCATTGATCACGAAAAATTCATTTTCAAACACCAAGGTTTGGATATGCGTTTGACGGGTGTTGAAAAAGCTCACGTCGTCAAACAAGTTCTGGCTTAAAGGCAGGAAACAAAAGCGCTTCGGGAGGGCGAGGCTCCTGCCGAGCCATGGCAACGCAACCCGCGAGGCGCTCACCGATGGCTTTGTCCGCGGCTCGGCAGGAGCCTCGCCCTCCCGAATCGCCATCCCTGAGGACACCAATTCAAATTTGGCCTCACAAATGCAAATGACTTCACACAAGAAATTCGGTCACAACGGTTAAAACACTGCTACAATCGATAAATCGTGACGCGAACCTCCGATCATTTGCCCAATCTTGTTCTTTGAATATAATTTTGGCAAGCGAAACGAATCAGTTGAAGCTGAATTAAGTAGGGCCGGTTCCTACCGGCCGTTTCGTCGGATTGGCCGGTGGGAACCGGCCCTACTTAAAACTGAATTAGAACAGTTTTGAAAAAACAGTTTGAAAAGGAAAACGATGAAAGAAACTTACAACGCAGATCTCAAAATCCAGGACGTTGCGAAAACTGATTCTGTCGACACCACTTCTACTCCAACCGTTGATGACGTCATTAACCAAATCAATATTGATAGCCGCCAGCAACCTGAGGAATACGTGGATGACATCGATATTCCAGGCGGTGGAGAGTAGCCGCTCCGTTGAAAATCGTTCCTGACAAACCATTTTATAATTTGATGGGCATGGAAACCGAGTATGTCATTCGGTACCGTGCCCATTCTGATGAAACGGTCCGCCCGACGGATGAAAGACTGTTTCGCAAACTCGCCTCGGCATTCAAAAAAATTCAGCCCATTATTCCTGCCAGTGCCGATGACGATTCTTATTTTGCTGCCAATGGCGGCGGGCTCAGTTTCGAACGATCACTGCGGCTCAACGGCACGGGACTGGTCGAAGGTGCGACGCCCGAGTGTTTTTCTCCAAGAGATTTGCTGATCTCGCAGCGGGCTCAAGACCAATTGTTGGCCGATGCGGCCAAATCGGCGGGCGGCTCAACAGCGGAATTCGTTTTGCTGAAAAACAATCGAGACAAAAACGGCAACACTTATGGGTGCCACGAAAATTACGAAACCGTCTTTGCTACCGGTATCCGTCTCAAAATTTGGCAGGCCACGGTCATTGGTTTGTACCCCGTGATCATCTGTGCCTGGATCCTGTTGTTTATATTTGCGTTAGCTTTAATTCCGTTTTCGATGTTGTTGGGATTCATCGCTTACAAAATTGCCTGCCGCCGTTTCCCCAACGAAAAAAAACGCAAGCTTCGAAAAAAATATTGTTGGAGTTTCGAAGAGCCTGGGATCTGGGAAAAATGGAACCTGTTTTGGCAATACGCGATTTTTGTGATCACGATCGCTGGTCCGATCGCGGTTTTTGTGGCGGTTGCCAGAGCTGTCGCCTTTCATCCGATCCGAGGACCATTGATCAAATTCCTTGTCACGCGCCCTTCGTGGGCGGGAGCGGGTTGGCTGGATTCAAAAAATCGTTTTTTCCTGCAACAAAAACCTGCCAAGTGGATTTTGGGCGAAGGTGTCGTTTGGCATCGACCGATTATTCATATCGCTCATCTGGTTGAGATCTTGATCGTCAACCCGTTGAATATCAGGCGTTACAAAACGTTGCTCAATTCTCGGCAGCGCATTCAAATCGCGTTTTCCGATTCCAACATGTGCGAAGAAGCAGAGTATCTCAAACTCGCCACGACACGCTTGTTGATCGACGCCATCGAATCCGGGTACTTGCGACGTTGCCCGCGAATCTGGCGACCGTTGGCAGTAGCCAAAAAAGTTTGTCGAGGCGTGTTAAAAAAGCCGATTGCCCGCCTCAACGGACAACCGCTGGATGCTATTGCAGTCCAACGTTTTTTTTACAGGCAATTGCAAAATTTCGTCATTGAAAATGATCTGCAAAACGAGGAAACGCTTGAGATTTTTCATCGCTGGAACTCGATATTGGAAGGTCTGGATGTGGATCGACAATCGTTGGTAGGCCGCGTTGATTGGGTGACCAAACGGTTTCTATTGGATGAATTAGATCAAAGCTTGTCGATCGACGCTCGGCGCAAAGTGGATTTGAAATACCACGAACTGTCAGACGACGGCTACTTCAACCGCTTGGTTGAAACAGGATTGATCGAAATCATGACGACCCCGTCCGAAATCGAACGGGCAAAACGATTGCCTCCACCGGGAACACGAGCCGCCATCCGCGGACGCTATATTCGCGAATTCGCTG
This sequence comes from Pirellulaceae bacterium, assembly GCA_028280445.1. Classification (GTDB taxonomy): domain Bacteria; phylum Planctomycetota; class Planctomycetia; order Pirellulales; family Pirellulaceae; genus JANQLU01. The sequence goes on from JANQLU010000106.1 coordinate 184,711, forward strand.
GTACCAAAAAAGAAGTCAAAATGGACTGGGAGTCGATTGTCATCGGGCATGGCAAAACGAAACAAATCATCGAACTGCCGCGGGAGGACTAGGTTGTAGGGAATAGGTTGTGATGGTGAGCGGCAAGGCGCTAGCCGCCGGTTTGTTAGTGTTTCTTACCGGCGGCTAGCGCCTTGCCGCTCACAAGAGCCTCGCCCTCCCGAACGACAACTTGGAAAACGCGTTAGTTTGAAGACGATTTTTGAAATGCGGATGCTTCGACGTCAGAAATCAAGCCGTCGCTATTTTGATCAAATCGAATTGCGGCGTCATTGCGGATGGCGTTTTCCGCCAACCGATAAGATCGCTCCGCGCCGATAATGAATGGAATGCCGAACGAGCTTTCAGATTGCTTTGATTTGTTGCTAATTTGGTTGCGAACAAAATTCTCGTAAATGTGCCGCCCGTCTTCCGATTCGAAATAGGCGGCGTACAACGGTTCGTCCTGTCGCAATACGACATGATGTGAGTGATTCAGTAGACAACCGCTGCAGCACACTAAAACCAATGCCATGAGCGGCCAAAAATGTCCGATGCCAACGCGTTTGATATTCATAGCAACTCCGTTCCCGCTTGGTTACCAAATCAATATCGGACAAGTCAACATCTGGTCTTTGACGGAGAACGAGTCCGCTAGCTGCACGGCATCACGCAAGTGGGACCTGACATTTTGCCGCGGCGTTCGCAAAATCGGAAACTCAAATGCCGGTCATTCGTTCATGGCGAAAAGCAATCCATTGTGTGAAAATAGCGAAGATTCCGTTGCAAAAGCGAGCTTTTGATGTTGCGAATCTGAAACGGCGCTTCTAATCTTTTGCCTCCTTCGAACCCACCGCAACTGGAGCTCCCTTTCTATGAAGCCTGTCTGTTATTTTCTGATTTTCACAACCTTGGTTGTTTCTACCGCCAGAGCGCAAGACCAAGAATTCCTCGAGCAGCCAATCCTGAATGATCCAATTTTTAAGGAGCCCAAGAATCCTTGGACAGGGTCGTTTGCCGCAGGTCTCAACGGCAAAACGGGCAACAGTGTCAACACTGACATCAACATCACCCTGAAACTTGACCGCGAGAACGATTTTGGAAAACTCGCTTTACTCGCTAGCTATTTTTACAGTTCCAATGACGTTGTCACCACGACCGATCGTTTTTTTGGCCAGGCGCGGCACGAAATGAACTTGCCCTGGCCCAAATTGAGCTGGTTCAATCAACTGCAAATCGAAACCGATCGTTTCAAAGATTTTGATTATCGTCTCGCGCTGCACACAGGTTTGGGGTATGAAATTTATAAAACGGACAGTGGCTTTTTGAAACTACGATTCGGTGCCGGTGCATCGCGGGAGTTTGGTGGCGTCAACACAAATTGGAACCCCGAGTTACAATTTGGTGCCGATTGGGAGCATAAACTGATGGAAACGCTCAAATTGTTTGCCATCGCAGATTACTATCCCAATATCGAAGATTTTGCTGACTATCGACTCGTGACGAATACCGGTCTCGAATTCGTTCTGGATGCCGAACGGAACATTAATTTTCGCATGTTCGCTTTGAATCGTTATGACAGTACGCCCAATCCTGGAGACGACAAAAACGATACGGACTATGGTGTGTCTGTTGTGTTTGGTTTCTGAAATCGGCATCATGGTTTCTGTCACGACGTGGCGCAACAAAAATCTTGATTGTGGAGGACAGCGGATGAATTGGGAAGAAATCGACGGCGAATCAATCAGCAACGTAGGTGGTTGGAAATTGTACCGTGCAAAAATACCTGGCGGTTGGCTGGTGCGGATTAGCGATACTCGAAGTGTGACAATCGGCGTCAGCACATCGATCGGCGTCGGAACGGGGGCAGGGGTAACCTTTGTACCCGACCCCGAACACCAATGGAAAACTTAATTTTTCGACTCCTGTTCATTCGCAGTTTGTAATTCAACAAGGCATGCTTTCGGTGAAAGAAGGTGTCACGCAGAGGCGCAGAGCCGCAGAGAATAGATTGGAATAAAATAGAAATAGACCGACATAAATAAAACGGTCGGTACACAAATGACCACAGTACTCTAGCCCGATTTTAGACCAGTCAAGGCTCCCCTCTGCGTCTCTGCGCCTCCGCGTGAACCTCACAAATTCTGCCAAGTCGCGCGAAACCCAACACCCCTTCGTCGTTTCCAAAACCATCAGCTTCAACAAAATTTTTTGTTTTGTTAAACTTTGAATTCAACTCAAAAAATCGTTGAATTCAGGAACACGATGTCTGCACAAGAAATTTACGACCAGCTAACCGAACACATTCGCAAGACAGGATATCTCAAATCGACAATGGCTTTGTTGGAATGGGACCAGCAAACGCAGTTGCCCAACGCAGGCCATGCCTATCGCGCCGAACAGATCATGTCGTTGGCCGGTTTGATTCACCAGCGGGAAGTTGACCCTCAAGTCGGACAATGGCTCAACGAGTTGGCAGAATCTGATCTTGCCAATGATCGCCATTCGATCACCGGATCTACGATTCACGAAGTAAAACGGCAGTTTGAAAAAAAAGCAAAGCTGCCGCAGTCACTGGTCGAATCGCTTGCCAAAGCGACATCGTTGGGGCAAAGAATTTGGGTCGAATCCCGCAAAGCCGATGACTTTAAAAAATTTGCACCGCAGCTGAAAGAAATATTTCGATTAAAACGTGAGGAAGCGGACGCCATTGGGCACGACAATTGTCGTTATGACGTGTTGTTGGATGATTTCGAACCTGGAGCAAAAACGAGTGAAATTGAAGCGACACTTCAAAATCTCCGCGCCGAACTCGTGCCATTGGTTAAAGCGATTTCTGAAAGTTCGGCCGAAATTCCGGTCGAGATTGTCCAGCGGGAATTTCCGATCGATATTCAACGCGAATTGGGAATCGCGGCAGCCCAGGCCATCGGGTTCGATTTCGAGCGCGGACGGCTGGACGTCACCGCTCATCCGTTTTGCACAACACTGGGTCCCAAAGATATTCGCATTACAACACGTTACAACAAAAACCATTTCAATGGCGCGTTTTTTGGAACGCTTCACGAAGCGGGGCATGGCATTTACGAACAAGGGTTAGATGTCGAGCAATTTGGATTGCCATCGGGGACATATTGCAGTCTCGGAATTCACGAATCGCAGTCGCGGCTGTGGGAAAACCTGGTAGGACGAAGTTGGGGGTTTTGGAAATATTTTTATCCCCAGGCGCAGCAAAAGTATTCGTCCCTTTCAAATGTATCTATCGAGCAATTTTACGCGGCGATCAATCATAGTGCACCGTCGCTCATACGTGTCGAAGCGGACGAAGCGACCTATGACTTGCACATCATCATTCGATTTGAGCTGGAGAAAGCGCTCCTGGACGATGAACTCTCGGTCGACGATCTGCCAGGTGCCTGGAACGAAAAATATCAACAGTACCTTGGTGTCCAGCCAGACTCCGATGCCCGTGGATGCATGCAAGATGTCCACTGGAGTGCTGGACTTGTTGGATATTTTCCAACATATTCGCTGGGCAATATTTGCGCGAGTCAGTTTTTTGCTCATGCCGACAGTGAATTGGGTAATTTAGAGGAAAGATTCGAGCAAGGTGAGTTCGCCTCGTTGAAACATTGGTTAAACACTCATATTCACGCACTCGGAAGTCGATATCGTTCCAGTGAGCTGGTCGAAAAAGTAGTGGGTCAGCCGTTGAACCACGAAAAATTAGTCGACCATCTAACCACGAAGTTTGGTAAGATATATTTGCTGTCAGCATGATGCTGCCAAACGAGCTCTTCTCAAATACGATTTCGGCTATGGACCAGATTTTCGTCAACAACACGTCGCTTTCGATTGTTACATGCCCCAAATGTCATCGTGCAATCACCGTTTATATGGACACTGGGGCTGATACCGAAATGGTGTGCCCGTTATGCCATCAGCGATACGAATTTCAGGCGGTCATCGATGGACTTCCACCAATGATCAAATTGGCAGCCGAAGTCGACGATTCGAGCGAATTGAAATTAAAAGAAGAGCCGACAAAGTTCTCTTTTGACGAAGTGCCTGCTCCACCAGCGCCACGGAAATCAACTTCAGAAAAACGGCGTTCCAGTTCATCCAGTTCCGGTTCCAGCCGCTCAAAATCAGAACGTCGAAAACGTTCTGAGAAAAAACGGAAAAAAGCGTTTCGGAAATCCAATCCGTTGCGAGAAACAATCCTGTTCGTCATCGGCGGTTTGATGGCGCTGCCCGTTGGCCAATTGATTATCTGGTGGGCCATTGGAAAAGACCCGCTGAACCTCGGTCCGAAAATCAGCAACGTCGCCGGTTTTGCCGTTCCTGCGAAATTTCACGCAAAACCAACGACCAAGGACGACAATTCGTCAGACGACGAAAGCAAAAACGACGGCAAAGAAAAACAACTTCCCGATTCGCCCTTGCCGACGCCTAACACGGATCCCGACAAAGTCGACGTCAACGGCGATGGATTGCTCACGCCACCGTTGGGAAAAAACAGTCCGAAAAAGAAAAAAACGAACGGTTCGTCGGACAAAAAAAATAGTGGAACAAAAAAATAGCACCACTATCGCGGCGATGAAGTTGTGCCGTGTGCCAATCCACTGCGGTTTTCACGGGTCGAGAAAACTCCCCACACCGGAAAGTGATCGGATACACTCGACGCGTCGCTGTAAGTCAAATTCATTGGTGCCTTCATCAAATTAAACACTCCCGCCTTGCCTTTGAATTCCGTTGTAAACGCGCGATCAAAGATGATGTTGTCATACGTGTTGTTGCCTGCCAGATTGGTCGGCACGTTGGACGGAATCAAAGCGTAAAAATTCCGGTTTTGTCGAAACTGCCGAAAGCGATTGGGCGCCAGATTAAAATCGCCCAACATAATGATGTCGTCTTCGGGATACGCTTGCCGCCGAAAATAATGTTGCAGGTTTGCAAACGTGTCCGCCAATTCGTCGCACTCGCTGGATGCGTGATGGGGATCCGTATGTACATTGGCGAGACTGAAAGTAAATGCCTGATTGGGATTGCTTGACTTGCAACGAAACGATGCAACCAAGGGCTCACGCACCATCTTGCCTCGCGGATTTTCTGCAACCCAGGATTTTTGAGTCAACTCAACCGAATCCGTGTTCCAAATGAAAACGTACTGTTCGAAATATCGACCGGACCCTTGCCTCGGCCCAATGGTATAATTGTATTTCGATCCGTTGGAATTGATCATGCTGACAAATCGGGGAATCATCGTCTGGTCGCTGGAACGCACTTCTTGAATGGCCAGGACGTCAAAGAAACGAGAGATGGCAACAATGGAACTGATGACTTTTTTGTTGTTCAGTTTTCCAGTTCCAAATGTTCGGATGTTAAACGAACCAATCACAATCTCGTCTTTAAATCGCGTTGTTGTCGGCGTTTGCGATGACGTGGATTGAGTCGGTACGTAGGTGCCCTGGTTTTGTGTTTGCGGAGTTTCAGGAAAATTGATTTTTCCATCCGCTTTGGTTTTCGAGTCATTTCCCGGTTTCAGAAAGTTTCCGTAACCAAAAAAACCAAGGAGGCAGGCAATGAGAACACCGATCAATCCATTAACGGCAATTTTTTCCACGTGTGCGACTCCATTCGCAGTGATTCCAGATTTGTCTTACAAAAATAACGGAATCGTGAAAAATCAGCCAAGAGCAATACGTCAACTGCGTTACATTGGCATTTCCGGGATTTTTCGTTATTGCGTTTCCGTGATGATTGCTTCACCATGAAAGGAACACGCTGAGTCGCAAAATCATGCAAAATTGTCTCAAAGCAACGGTCTTCATTTGCCTGTCGTGGATAGCGCTGTCGATCCAGTCTCAGCTAGCGTTTTCCGCAGGTTTCCCGTTGTGCATTACCGCTCAGCAACGAACGGACCAGAAGGAACAGCGTAATGCCGATGATCCAAAAATCGATCGTTGGATCAAGCAACTTGCATCGGACACGTACGCGTTGCGAATCCAGGCGATGGAAAAACTGTTTTTGCTTGGTGATAAAGCGAAATCGAAACTCGAACTCGCTGTCAAAAATGGTCCTCAAGAAAGTGTTCGTCGCGCTCGTTATCTGTTGTCACTGATTGAAATGGGAATCACACCGGACACGCCGCGTGCCCGCGCGCGAAATATTTTGCGATTTCAGACCGCCGACCCTCGTCAACGCACGGCGATTCTCAGAGAGCTTTACGCCGAAAACCAATACGGCCTGGTCCTCAACCTGCTGGAATTGACCGACGATAGTTTTCAAAAACAGTGGATTTTTCAAAATTGGTTGCCGGGAGATTTTGTTCGACATACCGCCAATCTCGCCAATGCCGAAAAAGAGTTCGTCGAGAAATTGTTACACCCGATATTTTGGCGAACGCGGCCTAACAAAACATTGCATCTGGCGACCGTACTCGAACAACTCGACGATCAATTTGCAATCCTGAAAAAACGAATTGTTGATCCAAAACTATCCAAAACGCGTCGACAGCTCGAAACGATGGTAACCGCCCGACTGGCAATGCGTCTTCACGGACTCCAGGCGGCCAAGCTCTACCTGGACGGTTTGGAAAAAGAACAGCGTGCTCAATTGTTGACCGATTGGTATCTGCGAAAACAGAATTGGGCAAAAGTCATTGAGATCGATGATGAAATTGATCCGTTGGTCGAAGACGAAGTGGATCCTATCAAATTATTTTCCACCATTAACACACCCCAAAAACTGGTGTTGCTGCAATGGGCAGGGCAGCAGAAAAGATATCAAAAGTTGATTGACACGATCGTCAAAGAGACCGACAAAAATGATTCAGGCGGCCTGCAGTTGACCGTCAACTATCTGGTGGTTAATCGCGAAATTGACCAGGCGATCAAATTGTTTAAACAGAATGAATTGTCAGGAAACCATTTCAAACTGTTGTGCACGGCCAATCGTTATGAACAAGCATTCAAGTTGTTGGGATGGGGAAAAACAAAATCTGAACAACTCCGGTGGTACGGCCAACATGCCAAAACACTTGCACAGTTGAACGAAAAACTTCGGAAACGGTACGATCTGCAAACCTATCGGCAGGCTAATAAAATATTTGACGACCTGCTGGCCATCGCCGATCAAATCGGGCAATTGGGCCAAACCGAACTGGCCGTCCAGCTGTTTGATTTGCTGGCCGATGCGGATCAAGAGATGGATTACCGCGCTCAGAACCGTCGACGCCGTATTCTGCGAACGCTGAAAACCCTGGGAGACAACGACTTAATTTGGCATTTCGTCGAACAACGATTTCAAGATCGAGAACTCAGGACAACGCTATCGATGTTGATCGAAAATTCATCGGTTGCGTCATTCTGGTATTCGATCGTCGAAGAAAAAATCAAGGATCCGCTGGATGTCGTGAAAACGGTCGCGGCGATTATGAATTCAACCGTTGTTCCTACGGATCAAACGGCAAATTTGGATCAATGGCTCGAAATTGGTTTTGAAAAAGCGTATCAATTGCCCGTCAAAGCCCGCGGTTCGACGCTGATCAATCTGGCTGCGACACTTGAGGCAAACCAGCGCGACAGCCAGGCGATCGAACTGTACCGCGAAGCCGTTGATTCGGGCTACGAATCGGCAAATCGGATCCTTGGCCAGGTTTACCTGGAACGTCAGCAATGGGAAAAGGCTCGACTTTGTTTTCAAGCCAATTACGAACTCTCCGAAGACTGGGTGTCGCGGTACCTTGCGGGGGTCTGCGAGAAAAAAATGGGACATCTCAAGCAGTACCGTCAGGGGCGCAAGAGACTGGATTTTATAGTTGGAGAGGGGCACAAGACATCAGTGCTGGCCTACTATCTCGTCTCCTTGCGGCAACATCAGGAGGTGGTCGATTATTTGCAACCGATACTTGAGTCAACTTTGTTTTCCAGTAGCAATTACAATCATCTGCAGAAACAGGTTGCGACAGCGAATCGGGAACTGAAAAATGAACATGCCGCATTGACCGATCAAATGGCGTTTATTTCGTCGCTGCAACATTTACGTCTGAATACCGACGTGCTTGATTTAAACGCCGATGGCCGTAACGCCGAATTGGGTTACATTCAAACGTTGTTACACAACAAAAACATCGAACGAGCTTGGCAGCGAATCGAGCGTTTTAACTTGGCCAGTCCAGCCGATTCGTCTTTGGCCGAAGATTTGGTGCCGCTGCTCGAAAAAGTTGGCCGTAAAGATCTGGCAGACAAATTGTTTGATTCGGTGGCAGCGGCATTCGAAAAAATTCTCGCCAAGTATCCGAACAGTGCTCTGCATTTGAACAACTATGCCTGGATATGTGCGCGCTGCAATCGGAGAACAGACAAATGTTTGAAACTGGCCCAAGCGGCAACGCGGTTGCAACCTCACAATGCCAGCTACCTGGATACACTTGCCGAAATTCACTTTCTGCAAGGCAACCGATCGAAGGCGTTGGAATTGATCAATCGATGTATTCAAATCGAACCGAAAAAAACACACTATCGAAGACAACTTGCCAGATTCTCCAAATGATTCGGATCGATGAAAAAATCACTTGAAAAACAAAATTCCAATTCCTCGATCGCAGCGCTGGTGACTGCCATTGTTTTTTTGATCGGTGTCGCCGGTGCTTCAATCGCCATTATTTTATTTGTCGTTTCGCGAAATCAGACGGATGTCGTGGACAAATACCCGGAACGCGAACCGTTGCCAGGCAAGTCAAAAGTGGAACCCAGTAAATCAAAGATGGAACTGGACAGATCCGAAAAAGAAACTGGCGATTCGGCGACGAAGCAAAAATAACTTGTCGTCGCAGCCATATTGTTGCAGTGCCGCTCATAAGGCACTGCCGAGCTGGCGCAAGCGATTTAAAAAGCGGCTGGTTTGTTGCGAATTCGGGATTGAAACGACCGTGGTGTGGCGAGACAATGGTAGGAGTATAAACACCTATCTCAAGAGTTGAGTTTTTCATATGCCCATCGTTTTTCGATGCAAATGCTTACAAAAACTCAGCGTCTCTCGGAAAAAAGCCGGGACGCAAGTTCGCTGTCCCAAATGTCAACAATTGATCCAAACTCCCCGGCTCGAACCTGAAACGGAGTCAAAACCGGCGGGTGCCGATCCGCAACAAATGTTATGGGTCAATGAAGTTGTCGATTCATCACCGCCAACGCCTGCGCAGTTGTCAGCTGAGCCCACCGGTTCACTGTTGCCCAAGATTCCTCAGCCGACAACAGGACGAAGTGGTGCGAAACCGCTGGTCGTGGTAGCGATTTGCGTGGGCGTCGTTTTGTCGGCGCTTGGCATCGTGACACTGGTCATCGTTGCCAATCAAAACAAAGATGATCCCATTGCAGATAATCGTGGTGCAGCGTCCGATTTTCTACCTTGGTCGACAGATGGTTCTGGAACGATTCGCAGCAACGAACCGGCTCAGACGGTAGCTCCGAGCAAGGTACCGACGACCGAACCGCCGCCGAGGAGCGTCCAATCATTTCATCCGTCCAAAAAAAGTAAAACGCCTTCATTTAACCCAAAGAACCAAAACGGTATTGAAAAAAACATCCGGCGGATGCTCGATCCTAAATCTTTGTTTAAAGAAATCATATCGGCAAATCGTCGGGCAAGCGAAAACGACAAATGGGAGCAACGATTTTCAAACCCCGACGCGATCGTGCATGGAATTGGGAAAAAAATTGGCATCAACTACTTTCCGGCCGACTTTGGCAAAATCATCTATATGAACCTCGCAACGTCTCCAAATCCTCCCCAAGTGCCTTCTTTCAACAAGAGCTTTTTCGCTTTCTTGGATCGGATTCAATTGATCACCGGTGTTCAGCGGCAAGAAATCCAACATGTCGTGCGTGGCACGATCGGTTTGGATCGACATCGGTTTGGAAATAATTATTTGCAACCCTCGCTGGTTGTTGTCAAAACGATCGACCCGATCGATCTCGCCAAAACCGAAGATCAGCCTGAGCTGTTTAAAAAACACACAATCCTGGAACACAACTATTACCGTACTCCGGAAGGTTACTATTTCGCGATTCCTGAAAAACGTACTTTGGTTTTGGGAACTCGCAACGAAGTCATTTATGCACTTCGATTTGGAGCTAGTAACCAACCCAACCCAAAACTCGAATGGGTGGACTATTCGAAATATATCTGGCTCGAAGTCGATGTTTCGGTGGACAAAGGCAGCAGAAGAAATGGTGTTGCCACCGGATTTACGGAAGACTCGCGTGTCTCCATCGAATTGCAACCCAGCACACAGCGCGCCTACGACATGGCCGCCGAAAGGAAAAAATACATCAATCGCGTGCTGGCTGGCAGACCAATGTCAAATGACCCTGAAGAAATTGCGCGAGCTGCTCGCCGCCAACAGGCCGCCCAACAGCAACTGAAAAAATCTGAATTCAAGATCTACAATGACGGCCCCCGCTATATTCATTTGCAACGATCACGCGAAGGACAATCGGTTGATGTCTGGACTATTGCACGGTACAGCAGGATCAACCCAATCGATTCGATCCCGTCAACATCAAAAAACAACAGACAACGGTTGGACAATCTCAAACAGGGTCTGATCAAGTTTGAAACTTACAAATTTTCGAACCGACAACGCCAAGAATTCGAAGAGCGATTTACCCGTGAGTACCAACTGACCAAAAGCATCGACCGCGTGTCTGCTGACGAACGCGCCATCGCTGTCCAGTTTTTTTTGACACAAACCAGCAGCAATTTTATCCGTTCGATTGTGGCCAAAAGTTTTGCTGAAAGTCAATTTAACGAAACGTCATTGCGAGTTTTTGGTCTCGAAGCCCAGCAGTTCGATTTGGCAACAGCGTTCATGCATTATTCCAAACCGGAATACGACGATTACCCGGCTGATTTGATCGATGAATCAAAATCCCGCGATATCCAAAAACAGAACGGTGAATCGCTTTTAAAGATTGCCCGTTACTATGTCCGTTACGGAGGCGATCCAGTGTTGAGTGTCGCCGCCTGCCGAATTATCGAAGACCTGAAAGACACGGATTCCCACCAGATCTTGAGTGAGTTGGTTGAGGATACGAGCCGAATGAATGAAGTTCGCGCTGCCGCAAAACGCGCCCTCGAATATATCTATAAAACAGAACCCGCGCCCAACTCGGTTCCGCAACCGCGTGATGCCAGTCAAGTCGTCGAGTGGTTGGGCGATTTGAATCGGGCCAAACGTGCGGGTGCCATCCAATGGTTGGGGGCGAATCAAGTCGACGATGAAACGCGCCCCAAAGTCATCGAGAAACTGGTTTATCTTGTGGACGATTCACTGCTGCATCGAGATGCAATGGCATTGATCAAAAAAATGGCGGCGTCGAAAGATATGATCTATCTCCGCAAAGTGATCGAAAATGCCACCCAACCCAAAGTCTCCAAATTTCGAACGCGGCAACACCATTCGTTGCATCGAATTGTTGACCTGCTGGGATATTTCAAAGACATCGATGGCATCGCATTGTGCGCCAAAATTCCCAATCCCGGTTATACGTTGAACAAACGAATTGCGCCGCTATTGAAAGCGCTGGCGGTTGACTTGGACGAAATCATCGACGAACTGCTTGCCCAATGCGATGGCAGTCGGGCAGACTCGGATCGTTTCCTGCGATTGTCAAACTACAATTTTACGGATAAGCAAAAAACGAAAATCCGCACATGGCTTGCCAATTATGTGAACACCGGTAAATCGTCGTCCCGGTTGTGGGGGCTGCTGGAAAAATGCGATCCGTACCACAAAAAAATGGTACCGACGTTGATCAAATTGCTGGTGCACAGATCATTTGTCAGCCACCGATCGATCAAAAAATACCTCGCAAAATACGAAACGTCGATCGAAGAAATGGTGATCTCAGAGTTAAATCAGGTCTCCGACAAAAACCGCGTTCGATTGGAAGCGATTGACTTGCTAGGCGAGATTGGCACCGACAAAAGCCTGGTGATTTTGCGGCAATTCCAGGGCGGTGGGCAATTGGCCGAAGCGGCATTTTTCGCAGTTAAAAAAATCCGCCAGGCAAAACGACAGCCGCGGAGTTTTGATACCTTTCCTGAGCCCAACTAAAAATAATCGGCTTCGGCAAATCGTTAATTTGATACTTGAATCGCAAGCGAATAACAGAAACTGGGCTGACTTGCAATTAAGTGTAGGCACTTGCTCACTAGAATTTTGCACAAAAAAAATCGTAACCCGAAGCGTGATAGGATTTGCATCAAGAATTGTAACTCCAGTTGAGCCAACGACTTCCCGCAATCGTAAGCGCGAAGCGTGAGCGAGGGACCACAGCCACGATGCTGTGTTGCGAAACGTGGTCCCTCGCTCACGCTTCGGGTTTTGGTTACTGCAATCGAAATCATCAAACTTTAAAAACAGATGAATAATACTCCAATGAACATCAAGACATTTTTCCTGACAGTTGTGCTGGCATTGGTATCCGCCGCAGTGTACGCCGACAAACCCAATATTCTGTTTATCTACCTCGACGATTTTGGTTACCGAGACACGGGCTTTATGGGTTCTGATTTTTATGAAACGCCGAATCTCGACGCTTTGGCGAAAAACGGAATGATTTTTACGGACGCCTATTCGTGTGCAGCCAATTGCGCCCCGGCACGCGCCTGTCTCTTGTCGGGACAATACACACCGCGCCACAAACTTTACAACGTCGGTACACGGCCTCGGGGCGCTGCAGCGCATCGTCGGCTGCTGCACATTCCCGGTGTCGATGTCTTGAATCCGAAAATTAAAACCTGGGCTCAACAACTTCAGGCCGCAGGGTACAAAACAGGGACATTCGGAAAATGGCATCTGAGCCAGGACCCCCTGCCGTATGGATTTGACGTCAACATTGGCGGAACAAAATCAGGGGGTCCGCCGCGCGGCTATTATCCGCCGCATGGTAAAGCTCCCGGTTTAAAAAACGCGCCCAAAAACGAATATTTGACCGACCGCTTGAGTGACGAAGTGATCAAATTCATCCGACAAAACAAAGATGCTGCTTGGTGCGCCTATCTCACACACTTTGCTGTTCACACTCCGCTGCAACCAAAAAAAGAACTGGTCGGTAAATATCAATCCAAAAAGGCGGGGAAGCTTCACAAGCATGTAAAAATGGCAACGATGATTCAAGCGGTCGACGACGGTGTTGGCAAAATCCAAAAAACGCTTGATGAACTTGGTTTGACAAAAAAGACAGTCATCATTTTCTTTTCCGACAATGGCGGTTATGGACCGGCGACCGATATGGCTCCGCTAAAAGGTTACAAAGGAACGTACTACGAAGGTGGGATTCGAGTACCGTTTTTTGTTTATTGGCCCGGTGTTGTTAAATCGGGTACTCGGTCAGCCGAACCGATCATCGGCGTCGATCTATATCCAACGCTTTGCGAAATCGGAGGAGCCAAAATGCCTCAAGGCCAAGTTGCCGACGGTAAAAGTTTGGTGTCTCTGTTCAACGGCAAACAAAAAACGCTGGGAGGCCGTTCCTTGTACTGGCATTTTCCCGCCTATCTCCAATCCTACAGAGGTGTTCACGATGAACAGCGTGATCCGTTATTCCGGTCTCGACCATGCAGTATCATTCGCGACGGCAAATGGAAACTGCATCAGTATTTTGAATCCGGCGATCTCGAACTTTACAATCTGTCCGACGATGTTGGTGAAACCAAAAATCTGGCTGAATCTCAAAGTGAAAAATGCAATGAGTTGCTAACAAAACTGAAGCAGTGGCAGAAAGAAACCAAGGCGGATATTCCGACGAAACCTAACCCGGATTTCAATGCGGAGGCGGAAGCCAAAGCGATAAAAAAACGCAAAAAGTAACCTCGCTTACAGGATAAAGAAAGGCTCACGCGGAGACGCAGAGGCGCAAAGAATTTGGAGAAACCTCTTTTGAGCAATCGATAAATCAAGATTAAATAATTCAATTGGCAATAAGTTCGGATTTATTTTGTTGGTACACATTGACTCCGCGTCTCCGTGTCTCTGCGTGAGCCTAATACATTTCCAATTCATCCAGGCACGGAAAATACTTTTAATTGACCCCCCGTAGTGACTAAAATAGAGTCGTCAGTTTGGGTGTGACCTCGTTTTTGTAATTTCTGGATACTTCCGATGAATCATGGCGACTCCAGCGACTCGCAAGAGTTATTCCGGGAGATACAGGAAGCTGCTAAAGTCCGAAAGCCAACGGTCGCTGCTGGTTCCGGCTCGTCTCGTTGGTCGATTCCCAACTACACCATCCTGCATGAAATACACCGCGGAGGGCAGGGCGTGGTGTTCAAAGCAATCCAGGACTCCACTAAACGGACGGTTGCACTCAAATTTATTTTGCACGGTTCATTTGCCACCGAACGGCAGCGATTTCGGTTTGAACGTGAAATCGATCTTGCTTCGCGGTTGAACCATCGAAACATCGTGACCGTGTTTGATGGTGGGATTGCCGACAACCAACCGTTTTGCGCGATGGAGTTTGTCGATGGCACAACGTTGAATGCGATGGAACTGCCGTCTGTCGACCCCAAAGCAGCGCTCCAGAAACAAATTGAATTGTTCCAAAAAATCTGTGCGGCGGTGGGATATGCGCATTCACGTGGAGTGATTCATCGCGATATCAAACCCGCCAATATCTTGGTGGACAAAGGTGGCGAACCTCGAATTCTCGATTTTGGTTTGGCGAAAGTCATCGATGCTGAAACCATCGCAGGATTTTCACCGCGAACCATGACCGGTGAGTTTGTTGGGACGTTGTCGTACGCTTCGCCCGAACAGGCCAAAGCAAACCCTGAATTGACAGATACACGCAGCGACGTTTATTCGTTGGGTGTTGTTTTCTATGAAATGCTGACTGGACGATTGCCCTACGATGTGAGCGGGCCGTTGGTCGAAACGCTGAACCACATCACTTCGACCGATCCGATTTTGCCATCGGTCTCGCGGGCGGGACTGAACATGGACATCGAAACCATTTTGCTCAAAGCGTTGGCCAAGGACCCGGACCGGCGCTATCAAAACGCGTCGCTGATGGCCGACGATTTACAGCACTACCTGCGAGGAGAACCGATCGACGCTCGTCGCGACAGCTCGTGGTACGTTCTTAAAAAAAATCTGATTCGACATAAACGCGTGGCGATTGCAACTTTGTCATTTATTGCTGTGTTGGTCGCATCGCTCATCGCCATTACCATTTTTTATTGGCAAGCGGTGGATGAACGGGACGCTGCCAATTTGGCAAAAAACAATGAAAAAAAATTGCGTAAACAGGAAGGCAAGCAACGAAAACTGGCGGAGTTTCGAACTTATGTCGCGCGTATCGCGGCAGCGGATGCTTCGGTCCGAAACTACGCAACTCACGACGTGTTGAAAAACCTGTATCGAACACCTCCACAACATCGGGGTTGGGAATATTGGTACGTTTTCGGTCGCAACAATCTGTCGCTGACGACTCTAGGATTTGCCAACAGAAAACAATATGGGCATGGCGATCATGTTTATTCCGTTGATTACCATGCGAAAGAAAATTGGATTGTGTCCGGCAGTCGAGACGGAACGATTGTGTTTTGGAATCCCGTCGACGAAACGATCATTGGGCGACACAAACTAAAGCAAAGCATTAAATGCGTTCGCTTTCATCCCAATCAACAGTCGATTGCCGTCGGGTTTCAAAATGGCGACGCGGCCTTGCTCGATTTCGAAATGAAATCTGGCGAACAAAAAATCGTCGTGCAGGATTCACAGAAAATCTTTCCGACTGACGGGCTTTATGTACACGACCTGGATTTCTCGCCCGATGGTCAACAAATTTTGATCGGTGCAGGTATCCATCAAAAACAGGGACTCGCGCTGATTTACGAGGTTGCAACTCAAAAACTGATTCGACAGATCCCCAATCCAGGCAAACCGATTTTGAGTGTGGCTTGGAGTGACGACGGACAATTGTTTGCGACGGCCGATCATACGATCACGATTTGGAATGCTGCAGACGGTAAACCCGTGCATCGATTGCCAGGACACGATTCTTGGATTTCTGCCCTGGATTTTCGACCCGATGGCAAACACCTGGTCAGTTGTGCCAACGAACCGATTGTAAAAATCTGGGGCGTGGAGTCTGGAAAATATTTGAAGTCGCTGTATGGACACACGAGTTTTGTCAGCTTCGTCGAGTACAGTCCAGACAGCCAACTGATTGCAACAGGCTCTGCCGACTCGACGCTTCGAATCTGGAACGCGAGAAATACAAAACCGTTGTCTGTTCAATGGGGCCAGTACTCGGGGATTTTCGAAGTTTCGTTTAGTCACGACAGTCGGTTCGTTGCAACATCGGGGGTCTGGTCCGTCAAAACCTGGAATAGTCGGCTCGATGACAGCGAGAGGTTTGGGGTCGATCATCATCAAAAAATATTGGATGTTGAAATCAGCCCCGACTCGAAAAGTCTACTCACTTGTGACAATCGCGGCTGTGTCAACCAGTGGGACCTCGCATCTCGCACGTTAAAACATCGGATTTGTGAAATGTCCAACCCGGCATGTGCTGTTCGGTCGGTTGCGTATTCGCCCGACGGGAGGTTTGCGGCATGGGCAAATGACAATGGTAACGTCTACTTGCGAGATTTGACCAAATTGTCGAATCGTGTGTTGCGCGGCCACGGAGAAAGTGTCACGTCGGTTTGTTTTTCAGCCGATAGTTTGACTTTGTATTCGTCGTCCGATGCCCAAACCGTTCGCAGTTGGAACGTCAACGACGGAGAATCTCGCCTGTTTTGTCAAACGGAATCCAAGGCAAAAAAAGTTTTGGCCGATCCCCAGGGAAAATGGATTATCGTTGCAGGTGAACATGACATTGCGGTCTACGATGCAAAGTCTGCAAATAAAGTGGCGTCGTGGCAAAGAAAACGAGATCTACTTGCCGAAAACTTTGATATCGCCGTTCACCCTGATGGTAACCAATTGGTCGCATCGATTGACAACAATTCGGCTGGCGTATGGTCAATACCCGGTGGAAAACCATTGGGCCGATTGATCGAACATTCGCAATCCATTCAATCGGTCACTTACACACCCGATGGCAAACGGATTGCGACGTCATCCCGCGAAGGCACAATAAAAATCTGGGATCTTCAACATTTTCAGGTCGTACTGACGATACAAGGGTTCAGCGGTTATGGTGAAGCGATTGATTTTTCACCTGACAATTTTCGACTCGTGGGCGGTATGTACGATGGTTCTTTAAAAACCTGGGATACGCTTGCGTTTGAAAAAAGGGCACAGACGAATCCGATACAGGATAGCAACAAGGCGGTTTCTCAATGATTGATTCAACGCGACCGAGTTTGTTGGTCAGAATCAAAGACCGCAGCGACACCAACGCGTGGCAGGAGTTTTTTGATCTTTATTCACCATTGTTGTACGGTTATGCGATCGAGCGCGGATTAGGACACGATGATGCAGAAGATATTCGAGCGTCCTGTTACGAAACGATCGTCAAAAAAATCAGTGAATTTGACTACGAAGCAGATAACTCTGGATTTCGCGCCTGGCTTCGCACGATGGTTAATCGTCGAGTGATCGATTTTTTCAGGAAAAAGAAAATGCAGGTTGCGGATAGCAGTGATCTGCGAGCATTGCCTGATGACAACGAATCGATCGATGAACTGTGGGACAGAAATTGGCGACTCCATCATCTGCGCTATTGTGTTGCTCAAGTTGGAAAGCGGGTGCAACCGCAATCGTTCGAGGTTTTTCGATTGTTGACCGAACAAGATTTATCGGTCAACGAAGTTTGTTTGCAAATGGAAATGAACGCGGATCAGGTTTATAAAATCAAATCTCGATTTTTGGAATTGATCCGCCAGGAGATGGCGATTTTCGATCTTGAAACTTGATGCCGTGTTTCGTTGTGCTACCAATCGTCGATTGTTCTGATAATCACGCTGCCAGAAATTGATCGAATCCCGCCAGGCAAGCTTCCCAGCCTTGCGTATGGCCTTGTTGGGATTCGGCGGACTCCAGTTTTTCATGCACAATTCGCATCAAGGTGTGTTGGTCGGGTTGTTCAACAAAATCAATCGTTACCACAGAGTTGTCGGCATCGGAGCTATCCCATTTCCAAGTGTATTTCAATCTCTCGGGTGCAACGACTTCCAAGTATTGTCCGCGAACACACGCTTCCGTTCCATTTTCGCCGGGCGCAAATCGAATCAGAAATTCACCGCCTGTTTTCAGGTCCATGATCGATTCGGTGACCGTTCCGCAATGCCATTGTTTCAAAGCCTCGGGCGAAGTCCAATTGTCGAAAACGGTTTGACGGTCGGCTGCAAATATTCGTTCGATTTCGATTCGGTGTTCACTCATTTTTCTTGCGTTTTCGTTTTTTTGAAAGTTTTTGTTGTTCGGACAAATATTCGTCAAAACTGTCCAGCTGGTTTTGCCAATACGCTTTTTGTTTCTCAATCCAGCGCGAGGCGACGTTCAACTGTTGGAGTTTCAATTGACAAATAATGAACTTTCCAGACCGGCGTTTCGAAACGAGTCCCGCATCCTCCAAGACGTTGAGATGTTTGGTGATCGCCGGTAGCGACATGTCATAGGGCTCGGCGAGCTCTCCGACCGTACATTCCGAACGCGCCAGCCGTTGGACCAATTCGCAACGTGTCCGGTCAGCGAGAGCGTGAAAAATTCGGTTGACGTGTATTGCTGCCATGGTATTAACATTTAACTAAACGGTTAAATGTGTTCGGGCTTGGCAGAAATGCAAGAGGGAAAAAGTTAGTGTCGGGTGCCACTGGCTCCGCCAGTGATGTGTTTTGGACCGTGATTCAACACATTAATTGGACGAAGCAACAATGAGCCAATGTGGAAAACACTGGCAAAGCCCAATATTGTCCGGAAAAACTGCATGCACTTTGAACTATTTTGATTTTTAAGTGTACAGTACAGTAAACGGACTTTATTGGTTTGTG
>JANQLU010000028.1 GCA_028280445.1 Pirellulaceae bacterium
GCTCTGGCAAACTCCAGACCCCATGGAACAACAATTAACGTTTGCTGCACTAGCCGCCGGTGAACCCTCGAATACCGGCGGCTAGCGCCTTGCCGCTCACCTCAAATTCACAGCTTTCTGATTTAATCAACGCTACCTAGCTAGTAGCAGCGTCGATTTGCGAAAATGAATGTTTGACAAGATTTCTAAATCGCCACTTGGCGTCGCTGTTTCAGCGATGATAATTATGAGTATTAAATTGCAACGATACCGCGCCCCTGTGAGGAAAAAAATAGATGTTTTGTAATCGATGTTGGCTCATCGTGATCGGCTTTTTAGGCCTTGTTTTGATCTCGTCTGACAATCTTGCGGCTCAGGATCCCGTCCGCCCAAAACGATACGATGTAAAAAAAACTTACGCTCCGTCACCGATTCCCGATCGCATTATTTTAACTTGGTCCGGAAATCCGGCGACGACTCAATCCGTAACTTGGCGAACCGACAACAGCGTTAAAAAAGCGTTTGCCGAGTATGCCATCGCCAAAGATGGTCCAAAATTCATTAACGATGCTGTACGGATTGCCGCCGTTTCAACAGAATTGGAAACCAATCTGGGCAATTCGAAATACCACACGGCCGTGATGAAAGATTTGAAGCCCGAAACCAAATATCTGTATCGAGTTGGAGACGGGACAAACTGGAGCGAGTGGAGTGAATTCCAAACCGCCAGCGATCAGGCGAAGCCGTTTTCGTTTATCTACTTTGGCGATGCGCAAAACAACATCAAATCGCATTGGTCGCGCGTCATACGACAGGCTTTTCGAGATGCACCTCGCGCTGCATTTCTGTTGCACGCCGGAGATTTGGTAAACGGAGCTCACAACGACATTGAATGGAGCGAATGGTTTTACAGCGCGGGATGGATCAATCGCACGATGCCGTCCATCGCGACGCCGGGAAATCACGAATACTCGCGAGGAAAACTCTCGATGCAATGGAATCATGTATTCGATTTTCCGACCAACGGCCCAAAATCTTTGCCTGAAACGGTTTACTACATCGATTACCAGGGCGTTCGGTTTATCTCGTTAAATTCCAATGTCGACTACGACGTTCAAGCGAAATGGTTCAAAGAAACGATGAAAGCCAACAAAAATCGCTGGACTCTAATCACGATGCATCATCCCATTTTTTCCACCAACGCGCGGCGGGATAACAAGCGGCTGCGTGAAAAATTCAAGCCGCTGTTTGACAAGTATAAAATCGATCTTGTACTCCAGGGCCACGATCACGCTTATGGCCGGACCGGGCTGGTCAAGCATGATCACGAACATGACGCGAAAGGTCGCGACATCCTGGAAAAACAAGGTAAAAAAACCGTGCAACAAAAACCGGTTGAACAAAATGTTGCGACTGGCGTTACCGCACGTAGCGAAAAATCGGGCACGGTCTACGTCGTTTCCGTTAGTGGTCCAAAAATGTACTCGATTGCGAAAAAGCCAGTCTTCAAAAAAATGGCTCAAAGTAAGCAGCTTTACCAAGTCATTTCCATTGACGGTGACAAGCTTACTTTTTCGGCTTACACGGCTACCGGCAAATTGTTTGATCGTTTTCAATTGATCAAACAACAAGGACAGGCCAATCGTCTCGTCGAAGGGAAAGTTTCAAAATAGATGATCGAATCATTGTGAGCGGCAAGGCGCTAGCCGCCGGTTCGTGAAGGGCTCGTACCGGCGGCTAGCGCCTTGCCGCTCACAGGATCAGGCTCCGGCACGAATCAGGCTCGGCGGGAGCCTCGCCCTCCCGAACAACTTGAAAAACACATTGCCACATCGATCAATCAATCATTGGTCGAATTGAATCACATCATTGTTCAGTGGCATTTCTTTCTGTCTTTTGTCGATCGACTGATTGGCTTGAGTCCAACTCTTGCCAGTCACGAGGCGTTCGATTGATTTGACTTTTCCCAACCGCCGATAATTGGCAAATACATAAGGCAACCCCTCAGCACTCAACGGAGATTTTGCGTTGGCGATATGCAGATGTAGATGCGGTGCATCGGAGTTTCCAGAGTTTCCCAGCAACCCGATCACTTTTCCAGCTTTAATGCGCTGGCCAACTTTGACAGAAATGCTTTTCGGTTGCAAATGGCCATACAACGCAAAATTGCCTTTTCCTAAATCGAGCACGACGTAGTTGCCACAAATTGTCGACAGATTGATCGGTACCGCGCGTTTACTTTCCAGCGGCGAGTTCTCCGGAATTCCGTCTTGAACGGCTACGACCTGCGCGTCAGCAACCGCCAGTACCTCTGCGCCATATCCATACCAATTGCGATTGATGCCCGGATCTTTTGCAGCCAGTTTGCCGTCCTTGCCAATTTTCGCCCAGTCGGTTGCAAATCGTTGCGCGATCTTTGCTTTACCATCCAGCGGTATTAACGCCCTGCGATGATCCGACGAATTTGACAGCCCATTCGCCACAAGCCAAGGTCCGCCCTTCAATGGCGGGCCGAGAACAATCGATGCTTTTTGGACGACTTGAACTCCTTTTAAATCAACTGGGAACTCTTTGTTTGAATCATCGGATTTTTTTTTGAAATACAAACGATGGTGCAAAACTTTTGGAATGTTGTCCAATGGGGTTTCTACATGCATAAAAGCAACCACAACTCGGCCACCATCGATTGATAAATTTTTTTCCTTGTTCTTTTTTGACTTTCCCGGAAATGTCACGATTTTCATGAGCTCTTTGCCTTCGTAGCTTTTGAGCATTTTCCCGCGAGAGTTTTCTGCAAAGATCTCGATTCGCGTCAATTCCAGCTTTAGCGACCGATAATTCGAAACATGTAACTCGTAAATCAAGTTTTGTTTATTATGGGATTTGATAGGTCGTGGAGC
Organism: Pirellulaceae bacterium; assembly: GCA_028280445.1. Classification (GTDB taxonomy): domain Bacteria; phylum Planctomycetota; class Planctomycetia; order Pirellulales; family Pirellulaceae; genus JANQLU01. The sequence goes on from JANQLU010000028.1 coordinate 2,880, forward strand.
GAACGGTACCCGCGCATCAATCGGAATGGTTGAACTCGACTGCGAAACGGCTTTGTGCATCCAGCAGTTGAAAAATACGATGACGAGGACAGGGACTATTAATACCGATGAATCGATTCGCATCATCAAGTGACCTCCAGGATCGCGATTTAGATGATTGGATTAGTTTGAGAAGGCCTATTTTTTGGAATGGTGATGCGAATTGATAGAACGATCGGCGCGCCGAACGAAATAGAAAGATATCGTTCATTTCGCGAACGCAAAAATGATTGCGTCAACATCGATCGGGTTTCCCTCGATCGCCTGGTGTCCGCTGGGCCGGTCGATATAATTTTGGCCAACTATGAGGATCAGGTTGAGACCGACTTTCATACACACCAATGGCATTCATTTCACTTGGTGGTTAGTGGAGCCGTCGAAGAACAGTATGCTGATCGGGAAAGAGCGGAGGCGGCTGGCGGTTTGCTCTTTTACCAAAAAAATGTCGTTCACCAAACCAATGTATCACGAGCGCGTTCGAAAATCGTTCATTTTCCAATTTGGAATGTCGATTCCACAAGCGGAAATGGCACGACGGTTCTCGATTTTGATTTGGTTTCGGAGATCTTTTTCTTTCCAATGATGCACATGTTGCTTGAGTTTTTTGAAACACAATTTTGTTATTCGAAAACTCGTCGCGCTGGTGTCGAATTCAACCAAAAATTTGAATCGATCGAACAAAACTGGACCAGGATCTTGGAATTAGATCCCGGAAATTTGTCTGGCGATTTGAACATGTGTGCAAAAATGCGTGGCCGAAGTCGCGGACATTTTGCCAGATTGTTTCGGAGATCGCTTGGATGTTCCGTTGGCGAGTTTCGAAAACGGTCCATGGTTTCTGCAACACTTCGTTGCATCCTGCAAGGCGAACGGTCGTTCGCCCGACTCGCCAACAAAATCGGATTCTCCGATCAAAGCCACATGGGACGGGCTGTTAAACAAACGCTTGGAATGACACCCGGAAGAATCGTGCGAATTCTCGAAGACTCGCTGATGCCGTAATCGATTTTGTTCCATCTGCATTGTCGCGGTTGCCAAGCCTCCAAAGCGCGACGTCTTAGATTCCTTGTCGCACCAAAAACGCATATCGACAACACGTACAGTGCCAGCGTTAAAACAAAAGCTGGTCGTGACGAGAATCGCATCATGGAGGTTCGCGAATAAATCTCAATTCATCCATTTTTTTTGAAAATTTTATTTTTCCAATTTCCAAAAAAACGAGCTGATTTTTGTAAGGAATACCCGTCAAGCCAACATTCATTATTGACACTTTTCTGAAAAATCCTTTCACGGAGTTTACGATGTTTTCTCGATTTGAAACCCTATTTTTAAAATTCTTGTTTTTAATGGCGACGAGCGTTGGCTTTGGTTTTGCACAGCCAGCAGTTTCGCACGCACAGTTTGATGTATACGAAACCTATAGCGACGACTATTGGATCGACGGCGGCGGTGTCCACGACATTGATATTTATATCTGGGAAAACGGTATGGATATCTGGATCGATGGACAGTTTCACCAACAGTTCTTTGACAACGATATCGACTATGCAAAAATTTGGTTTTACTCGTTCTACGATCAGATCCATGTCAATGTGTACGGCTACAGCAGCCGCAATTTTAAACTTTTCTTCTACGGGAGTGACTACGCCGACACCATATTCAACTATTCCAACATCAGGATGAGTGTCAGCGCTGGTGACGGCAACGATGAAATCGCCGGTGGATCAGGCGACGATGCGATCTCGGGTGATGAAGGTAACGATATCATCTCGGGTGGACCCGGCGATGATGATCTGTATGGAAACGATGGCGATGATGACATTTGGGGCGATGACGGCGACGACTATATCCGCGGTGGTGAAGGATTCGACGAGGCTTGGGGAGGCGAGGGCGACGACACAATTCGCGGCGGAACGGAGGCGGATGTGCTCGACGGCGGTCCGGGAAATGACACCTTGATTGGGCACTTTCACAATTCCACGTTTCATAAGTTACCCGATTTTGCGGTCGATACTTTGATCGGTGGAACTGGCGAAGACGAATTTATCGGTGGTGTTGCCTTCTTGTACTTTGTTTATCAGGGATACTACTACCCGATTGAGATCGAATACATGCCCGATTTCAACAACACCGAAGATACGATGAAGCATTATTTTTACTTCTTGTACATTCCGAACCCTCCATCGGATTAAGTGTTCGACGACGGCAAATTAAACAGTCGAGAAAAACCCCTGCGAGGCCAGGGGTTTTGTCTTTTAAACGCACTGACTGTTACCCAGCGTTGCAACAATCCGGGATGCGCGAGCACGCTACGACTTGTTAGTCTCGCGAAAGATCTGCGAACGTGAATCGAAAGTTAATCGCGATTTGAATTCGTCATGGGTTCGCACGTTAGTCTCATTTTTTCCAATTTCTGCAGAAGTTTATTTTGCTATTTTTACCAAAAAAAGAATCGAATTTTGCAAGGAACGTCCGGCAAAACAACATTCAATGTTGACACTTATCTCAAAAATCCTTTTCACGGAGTTTACGATGTTTCCTCGATTTGAAACCCTGTTTTTGAAAATCCTGTTTTTGGTGGCGACGAGTATTGGCTTTGGGATCGCACAGCCGACGACCACGCATGCGCAGCTCGGAGTTCACGAATATTATCACGACTACTATTGGCTCGATGGAGGCGGTGTCCACACTGTCGACGTTTATGTCTGGGAAAACGGTATGGACATCTGGATTGACGGACAGTTCTACCAACAGGCCTTTGACGGCAACACCAATTACTGGGCGAACATTGAATTCTACTCGTTCTTTGATCAGATTAATGCAAACGTATATGGCTACAGCAGCCGCGATATCAATGTCACGTTTTATGGAAGTGATTATGCTGACACGATATTCAACTATTCGAATATCTCGATGGTTGTCGGAGCTGGTGACGGAGACGACGAAATTGGCGGTGGTTGGGGCGACGATGTGATCTCGGGAGACGAAGGCAACGACATCATCACGGGTGGTGACGGTAATGATTCACTGTATGGAAACGATGGCGACGACGACATCTGGGGTGATGACGGCAATGACTCTATCCACGGCGGCGAAGGTTTCGACGAAGCCTGGGGAGGGTACGGTGACGACACGATTCGCGGCGGAACAGAAGCGGATGTACTCGACGGCGGCCCCGGAAATGACATCTTGATCGGCAACCACTTCAAATCCGGGGTGCATCAGTTACCCGATTTCGCGGTCGATACTTTAATCGGAGGGTCAGGAGAAGACGAATTCATTGGCGCCATCGCCTACCTGTACTTTGTCTACCAAGGCTACTTTTACCCGATCGAGATCGAAGCGATTCCTGATTACGACAGTTCCGATGACACGTTGAAGTTTTACTACCACTACTTGTTCATTCCAAATCCTCCATCGGATTAGGAGTGTGGTGCGAATGATAAAAAGTGTGTTGATGGTTTGGTTTAGCAATTGTCAACAGATGGAAATCAATCTGCAAAAAGACAAAACCCCTGCCAAACAGGGGTTTTTGTCTTTAAATGCAGTGTCTGTCACTTGTTGTCACAGACACCGTCAAAGCGGAGGACACGGGACTCGAACCCGCAACCGGTTGCCCGGCAATTGATTTCGAATCAACCTGCTAGCCAATTCGCTTATCCTCCAAAGTCTTTTCAGCTTGAAGCAATTGTTCCTCAAACTGGGTTTTCACTTTTACCCTCAGAGATTCAATAGCTGGCTGTGGCGAAGAATGTTTTTTTTGTATCAAGAAACAAACTTTGCCCGACCTGTTTTATTATTTTTTAATTTCAGGTCAACAACAAGGACTTTTCCTGTCAAAATTTGTTCGCGCCCGACTTGGGATGTAAAAAATGGCACCGGAATTAGACTGGTACCACTTAAATATATCAATGTGTTGATCGGCAAATGACCTGACCTGCTGCCGCCTTTTAGGCAGAGATCACCTCAATCAAACAATCAGTAAAATAACCTATCACTTCTTTAGAAGTGGTTTCACGGTGAGCTTTATTTTTTCGCCATCGCGTTCAATTTCGAATTTGATTGGTTTACCGCTTGCCAACATTTTTGCTAACACGTTTTGGGTGTCGGCCAATAGCGATTCTCCGTTGGCCGTTAACAAATGGTCGCCGACCTGAATTCCACCGCGCTGCGCGGCACTTTGATGCAACACTTGTCTGACAAGCACTTTTTCACCATCGATCGCCATGACTACTCCCAGTGAGTATTTCGAAGGAGCGGCTTCGGCTCGCGTCAGTCGATACAATTGACGGGTTAATTGGTCAAATTTTCGTCGCTTTTCACGCGAATCAATCGTATTTGAGATAAGCATGAAAAGCTGATCAGGCACGGTTGAATGTGTGAATTCAAATCCAAACATATCGCCGTTGGCATGAACTCCATCTCCTGGGCCAAGGTACTGTCGAGTCGATTCGGGAGACAGGATCGTGCCGTCTCGCATCGCTTGTTGCCATCGAAACATGTCGCCAAGCGTTGAGGTTTGGCCACCGCTGCCCATGACCAACCACGAGGTTTTTCCCCAATGCGGAGGAGAATTCGGCTCACTTGATTTGCGATGTCCATAGCCGACGGCGACGCGTTGCTCGGATAGCTTCTCGCCAAAAAACCCTGTGTCGTTCATTCCAGCTGGTTGGAACAAATGCTTTTTTGTGAAAGCGGGATAGGTTTCTTTACTGACAATTTCAATGATTGCCGCCAGTAATCCCCAGGCCGAATGTGAATGTCGTTTTTTGGTTCCAGGTTTGAACAACAGCTTTTGGGCCATGATGCGACGAATTGCTTCATCGCGATCGATCCAGGTGTGATCCGGATTTTTGTCGGTTTTGATATCGTGAAAATCACGCAGCCCCGATGCACCAGTCATCAGATGACCAATGGTAATACTTTTTTTGTCTTCCGGAACATCGTCGAAATACTTTGTGATTCGATCAGACAATTTGAGCTTGCCCTGGTCTTTGAGTAACAGGATTCCGGCGTGTGTAAAATCAATGGGCGCTGAGCCGATGGCAAAAATCGTTTTTGTCGTGTTTTTGATTTTCTTTTTGCGGTTTGCCTGTCCGTATGCTTTGGACAAAACGACCTCTCCATTACGAGTTACCAGAACGGCACCTTCGAACCACTCCTTGGCAGCTTGATCAAGTTTTTGCTCCAGGTTTTCCCAAGTCAGCGACGAAACAGAAGCGATCGGCGAACCGTCTTTTTTTTCCAGCTTGATTTCAAAGATCTGGACCGGTTTGGATTGAGTCAATTTGAAACTGACTTTGACATACGAACTCGACGGCTCGTAAATGAAATAGCCTTGAGTCGGACTCGAGAGAATAATCTCTGCCGCTTCATTACCGCGAGTGATTTTTCGCGCGCGCTGGATGGTTTCCAGCAACTGTGTACGACTGACGCGAGCTAGAATAGGTTGAGCGTCGGCGATGATTTCGTCGTTTTTTTGTTCCAGGAGTTTCTGGAATTTCGTCACCGTTTTAGTATGTGCAGATTTAGTGTCTGGTTTTTGCCCCAGACATACGGTGGCAGAAAAAACGAATGCCAGGATCAAAACAGGTATCGTGGATTTCATGTGTGGCTCCGAAAGTTGCGGAAATAACTTGAAAAAATTACTCCGGTCTGCGAGGAAGGCAGCGCCTTTTTTTGGCGGTGCCAAACCGACTACGAGCGACTAGTTTGTCAGATCCATGTCAGAAAAATATCAAGAGATATATTTTTATATACATCTGCACAACGTTGTTGCGGACCAACATCATTCTTGACAAAATCTTGATGCGATTGAATTACATTGGGATCGCCTACTGCTGATGCGGGTGTAGTGAAAACACAATGCCTTGGCACTTCGCGATATACGCTGCTGTGTTGACTGAATGAACGAGAAATCCACTATTCTGGTCGTCGAAGACAACCTGACAACTTCGAAAACGCTGGGCATTTTTTTGGCGGCGGAAAATTATGACGTTGAGTTTGCTTTCAATGGTCACGATGGAATCCAACGATATCTGGCAAACCGTCATGATCTGATCCTACTCGATCTCATGTTGCCGGACGTTGACGGTTTACAAGTTTGTCAGTCGGTTCGATCTCATTCGGACGTACCGATTGTTATACTGACCGCCAAATCTACCGAAGATGAAATCGTCGAAGGTCTGGAAAACGGAGCGGATGACTATGTCTGCAAACCGTTTGGCGCCAAAGAGTTATTGGCTCGTATTCGACGTTGTTTACGTCAAAAATCAGGAACTCCTGGTAAAAATCAACCGATTCGCGTTGGTGAGATCGAATTGGAGTTAGAACGGCGCCTGGTCAAATTTATGAATGAACCAATCAAATTGACCAAAAGCGAGTTCGAGATTTTGTCGATGTTGATGCGAAATCCTGGCCGAGTTTTTACTCGTGACCAACTCATTCAAACCGCCTTGGGACCGAGTTTCGATGGATATGATCGCACGATTGATACGCATATCTGGAGCTTGAGAAAGAAACTTGGGGAACCCCGAGGCAACCCAAAATACATTTTGTCCGAACCGGGAATCGGATACCGATTGAGTGATCAACATGCGCACTAGTCTTGTTACACGCCTGACGGTCATGATTGCGGTGATCATTGCAACAGCGTTTGTGGCGATCGTCATTATTGTCAATCAAACGACATCACAAACATTCGTCGATACTCAAGTCGAAGTTCGTGAAGTTGAATCGAGACCGCAGATTGAGCAAAAAAAGAAGCTTGCCAGAAAACTTGAGTCGATATTTGAACGAGGCGGCTGGCAGGCAGTCCAGAATCATTTTCAATCGACTTTAAGTCAACTCATTGGCGATAAAGCCGAAGCGTTGATTGTCGACCAGCGCCAATCGATAGTCGCGACGACTCGTCCGATTTACCAACAATTCAATATTCGACGGAACAAAAACAATTTCTGGATTCGTGGGGACACGTTGGACGGTGTCACTGAAATTACACTTTCGATGAAACACGTGATTCCGTTGCAGGCGGCTGGCCAAGAAATTGGATATGTAATGTTGTTGCCATCAATCGGAGAGCGAAATGTTCGAGAGCAGCTTTCGGGTCAAGGATTCGCAGGGTTAGTTTGGAAATCAGCTGCGGTGTGGTTGGTTTTAGTTACGTTGATTGCCATGGTGGCAACGAGTTTACTGCTGCGGCGTTCATTGCGTCCGTTGAACTTGCTCACCAATGCCGCCAACGAGTTACAACAAGGAAAAATTCCCGACAAACTCAATGAAAATCAGGATCGCGAGTTTTCAAAATTAATTGGAGCTTTTAACTCGGCAGCAGCGAGCATCGCGCAAACAGAAACAATGCGGAAGCAACTGATTTCAGATATCGCGCACGAATTGCGAACGCCATTGACCAATATCAAAGGGCAACTCGAAGCAGCAAAGTTGGGTTTGGCAGCTCCCGATCGAGAGATGATCGATTTGCTGCGATCGGAAACTCAGTTGTTGGAACGATTGGTCGAAGATTTTCAACAACTTGCGCTTTCTGATGCGGGGCAACTCAAGGTAAATCTGAGACCCATGCCAATCTGCGAATCGTTGGCAGGCATAGTCCATTCGCTGATCAACGCAACTGATGCGAAATTGTCAACACAATTGCAAGGTGACGGCTGGGTTCTATCGGACGAGGACCGATTGAAACAAGTTTTTGGTAACTTGATCGACAACGCCACGCAGTACGCTGGCCAAGACTGCCACATTTACGTGTCAACAAAAATCGAATCGGACTTTGTTGCAATTCATTTCAGTGATAATGGGCCGGGCATTGAACCACAACACCGGCCATTTATTTTTGAGAGATTTTACCGGGCTGAGAAATCGAGAAGCCGCCGAACGGGAGGATCCGGATTGGGATTGGCTATTGTCAAATCACTGGTTGAAGCATTGCAAGGCACGATCGAGTATCTGGAAAAACCTGGAATGGGAGCCGCCTTTGTCATCCGGTTGCCGCTCACCGACGGAAGTTTGGTGGAATCGCAGTAAAAATTTAGATTCCCTATCAAAAATTTGTTCGCGCATGTCCAAAGGTGTCACAAGGTGTAAAAATGATGGCGATATGACGGACAATGAATCTCATCAACGGCCAGAATTCGAAGCTTTCGATCGTCGAAAAAAAGGACGCGGATCGTGGGTCCGGCCCAAGGGGCGGTTTGAATCGACCGAGTACCAGGCAGATTGGGAACACCTTGAGGTTCAAGATCAATTGGATGATCTGAACGATCGGCCTCCGACCGAATTTCTGTTCGATGATACTCAATCGATTATCAGCGAAAATAAAAGTCCCGATATTCCTTTTCGATACAGTCTGAATCCCTATCGTGGATGTGAGCATGGTTGTAGCTATTGTTATGCCCGGCCGACGCATGAATACTTGGGGCTTTCGGCAGGTCTGGATTTTGAGACAAAGGTGATCGTTAAACGGAATGCACCAATGCTGTTTCGCAAGTGGTTACGTAAATCGGGATATGAGCCTTCGACGATCGCTTTTTCGGGTGTAACGGATTGTTATCAACCGGCGGAACGCAAATTCGAATTGACCAGAGGATGCCTGTCGGTCGCCGACGAAGCGAATCAGCCGGTCGGCATCGTGACAAAAAACGCTTTGGTCTGTCGCGATCTCGATATTCTGGCACCAATGGCTGAGCGAAATGTGGTACGTGTTGGCGTTTCAGTAACGACCCTGGACGCTGAATTGGCGCGCGCAATGGAGCCGCGAACCAGCACACCCGCCGCACGTTTGCGAGCAATTGAAAAACTAGTGGGTATCGGTGTGCCGGTGTTGGCGATGGTTGCGCCGATCATTCCGGGATTGAACGATCACGAGATTCCAGCAATTCTTGAAAAGGTTTCGGCTGCTGGCGCTACATCGACCGCGTTTGTGATGTTGCGATTACCGTGGAGTGTGGAAACGGTTTTCGAAGAGTGGGTTGCACGTCATTTGCCAGAACAAAAAGACAAAATATTTTCGCGAATCAAATCGGTTCGTGGTGGACGGACCAATCAAAATAAATTTGGTCAGCGGATGAGTGGTACGGGAACCATCGCTGAACAAATCAGTGCGACGTTCAAAACGTTTGCCCGCAAATACCAACTCGATGGCGAGCGCGAGCCATTGGATTGTTCACAATTTCAACGCCCGGAACTCGATCCGCGACAGCAAAAATTGTTTTAAAAAACGCGAAAATCAACTCGTTTTCAAACGGTTTTTCACAAAATTGGTGTTGACGCTAGCGAACGCGCAAACTGGACTAGGTCACCGGTCGTACATCAATTACGTTTTTTCCATCTTGCCTGATCTGGTCGATTAAAAAAACACTTCAAGGATTCGAGTGTTTGGCAAAACGGGAATGAGGAGTTCCACCTACGAGGAGAGCATGGAAGCTCGAAAGTGTATCGCAAGTCGTCATCTGCGACTCAGCCTATCCGTTGTTTTGACATCCTTGGTATCGATGTTGTGGTCTCCGACTCCGGCGTCTACTCAGTACGTTCAATATGTTCCGCAACGTGTTCGCCAAGCACGTTTTCAAAACAGTGTTGTCACCACCCAGAATTTTGTGGTCCGAGCCCCGACACGGCAATTCGCCGAACGAGTCGCCCGCGATGCGGAAAAATTTCGCAAACAGTTGGCGGTCGAGTGGTTGGGCCGTGAACTCAAACCGTGGACTGTTCGCTGCCCGATTGTTGTTCGCATCGAACCGTTAGCGGGCGGGCGAACCAGTTTCGCTTTTCAGCGGGGCGGTGGAACCAGCACTCCGGTTGATTGGGACATGGAGATTTTTGGGCCACCCGAAAGAATTTTGGATTCTGTTTTACCGCATGAAGTCACACACACAATATTTGCGACGCATTTTGGACGGCCATTGCCACGTTGGGCAGACGAAGGCGCATGTACGACCGTCGAGCACGAGTCAGAACGCAAAAAAAATCACAAGATGTTGATTCGGTTTTTGTCGCAACGACCGTCTAAAGGGATTCCTTTCAATCGGATGTTTGCCATGAAAGAGTATCCTCGTGAAATGTTGCCGTTGTATGCCCAGGCATACTCGTTGGCTCGTTTTTTAATTCAACAAAAAGGCAAGCGTGAATTCATTCGTTATGTCGAAATCGGTTTGCGCGGCGAAGATCGGGGTCTCGGGCTTCATGGATGGGGACAGGCGACCAAGCAGATTTATGGATATGATGATCTCAGCGACCTCCAAATTCAATGGTTGACCTGGGTCAAAAAGGGCAGCCCCAAAATCGCACCACGTACATCGATTGCAAATCTGCCCAATCAGCTGCGAACGCAAACAAAAAACGTTTTCGAGCAACAGCGCAACGACACCAGTCAATTGCGGGCCAACGTCAATCCCAATGCGAATTTCATTCGACGATCATCAATTGAAACCGCAGCCGAACCCTTGGAACGCAATTGGTATGTTCAGCAAGCCAGCGGTCACAATGACGCGTTGCGCAATGCCAGTGCAGCAAACACGAACAGCGGAGAACTCAAACAACGGGGTGCAAACACCAGTGTCGCCAAAAAAACGTATCAGCCTGGCTCGATCGCCAATGCACAATTATTCCGGCAAGTTCCCGATGATGCATTTATCAATCCGAACTCGCAAGCGATTCGTACAAAATTTGATGGGCAACTTCGTAGCCGCCCCAGGATTTATCGTTAGGTTGGTGGCAAGCTCGGCCTGAAAAAATTTTTTCAGAACTTTGTTCTTTGATCGTTACAATTGATCATGCAAATGGTCAAATTGTCGGCATGAACGAAACAGAGCAACAACCCGAACTGCGTCAACAATCACGTTGGCAACGCATCGCAAAAATCGTATTTAATATTGTTGCTGTCTTCGTTTCGTTGATGACATTTCCATCCGGATTGCCGTGGATGATTTTGTTTTGGTTGGGTGTTTTTCTGTATGTGACGACGCACTCCAAGAATACGGGCACCGGTCCGTTGTTGATCTGCATCGCGATCGTTGTGATCAAACGCCCTGACCGCTCACCCGCGCTATTTGTTATGTTGGCAGTGTTGCTGGTTGTGAGCATCGGTATCGTCATTTGTTGGCTGAGAACCCAGCGGACGACATCGAAAGATAGCGTTTTTAGCTGGAAAATCTACGCTGCTGTATCGATCGCAATGTTTGCAACCTGGTGCTATTTTGCGTTGTTATATCACCATCACGCCAGTGCCGGAGTTTCCAATCGATATGATCCCAATCGCGCCATCGTTTGCTTGGGCGACAGCTTGACCGCTTATGGTTATCCCAAGGTGTTAGCAGAAAAGATCAATGTACCGGTCGTCGATATGGGCCAAGACGGTATCAAAACGGATCACGGTTTGAAACGACTGGATGAAATTGTGGCGTTACAACCTCAAACGGTTGTGCTCGAATTAGGAGGTCACGACTTCAATCAGGGCGAATCGCGCGAGCACGCAAAACGAAACTTGGAAAAAATGATCACCACGTTCCGAGCCAATGACATCGATGTGATCATCATCGAAGTGCCACGAGGGTTTATCACCGACGGGTTCGATGGATTGGAGCGCGAACTGGCTCGCAAATTTGATTTGGAACTGGTCAGCGATTGGACGATCCGAAGTTTTGTATTGATGAGCCCGATCTGCCCGCCAGGAATGTTCCTCAGCAAAAATTGGCATCGTAGCAAAGACGGACTGCACCCCAATAAACGCGGCAATCAGGTATTCGCAAACTCCGTTGCAGCGGCACTGCGAAATCTCTACGGCGAACAAATACTCAAGTGACTGCGCCAGAGAAACGCAAGTGGGACAGGAGATGTGTCGGATTAACCAAAACGTTTGATCGTAAAATGTTTCGGATCGACATGGGGTGTTTCATCGAGCATCATCTCAGCAATCAATTTGCCGGTGCCCGTCGCCATACTCAGACCCAGCATATTATGTCCGGCCGCAATCCAGACATTGTTCAATTGCGGGCTCCGATCAATAATCGGTTTTCCGTCCCAAGTCATCGGACGCCAGCCGTACCAGGTTTCTTCGATGGGTTCGCAATACGGCTCATGCAAATATTTTTCAGCAGCGTTTCGCAGCAGCGCTAACCGTTTTGGATTGATCGAAGTATCATAGCCAACAAATTCCATCGTCGACCCGATCCGGTATTTGGTTTTCATCGGTGTGATGGCGACATGAGTTTCTTCGAAGATCATCGGGATCTTTGGCATGCGAGCCGGTGTGGGCATGGTCAACGAATAACCTTTGCCCGGCTCAATTGGGATCTTGCAGCCCAGATGTTTGTTGAGAAACGGAGTCCAGGCACCGGTGGCAACAACAAACCGATCCGCCTCGATTTCCGTGTCGCGTCCCCGGATCGCGCGAACGTTGGATGATTCGCAAATGAACTCTTCGACTTCGGTTTCTTCGACGAATCGAACACCGTCTGACACGAGTTTGTCGCGCAGCGATGTTAGCAATTTGTCAGGCCGCATGTGGCAATCACATTGGTAATGCCATGCGCCTCCAAATCCGGATTTCAGCGCAGGTTCCAATGCAACAAGTTCATCCGGCGAATAAGGTGTCGCTGCAACCCCAAAATGATCGCGAATGAGTTCGTCGGTGTGGCGGAATTCTTCGAACTCTTTTTCCGTGGGATAAACAAACAGCAACCCGACTTCCTGCCATTCGCAATCGATGTTTTCGTCGGCGATGATCTGTTTGTAGAGCTCCTGAGATGATTGGAGCAGTTCGTGTCGGCCTTGTGCGGCCGCCAGCATATCCTTTTGATTGCACCGACGGGCGAAATTCCAAAACCAACTGGCAAATGTCAGCGAGAAACGTGGTTTAACGGCAAACGGCGAATTGCTTTTGAGCATGGCGCTCAACGTTTTCTTGACAGCGCCGGGTTGGGACAAAGGCAACACGTGGCTTGGCGAAACGTAGCCACAATTTCCATGGGAACACGCGCCGCCAAATCGATCACGTTCGACGACCGTCACTTCGCATCCCGCTTTGGCGAGATACCAGGCGCACATGCCGCCGATCACGCCGCCACCGATCACAACAACTCGATTTCCTGAACTATTCAACTGCGAATCCCCATGCAAAATGGATCCGCCGGGTCGAGAATCAAAGTCGCTTCGCCAGATACATGGGCCGTACCGCGCAACGTTGGAATGATTTTTACGCAATCGTCGGTGGAATCATCCGCCAATTCATAAGAACATTCAAAAACACTGTTGACGATACTTTCCTGACGCCAAATTTCTCCGGGCGCGAGTTTTCCATCGGCCGCCATACAAGACATTTTTGCGCTGGTGCCTGTTCCACAAGGCGAACGATCATAAGAACCGCCGGGGCACAGGACAAAATTGCGACTGTGATTTTTAGAGTCGGTCGGTGGTGCATACAATTCAATATGGTCGAGATATTCTCCTTGAGGACCCGTGATGTTTTGCGCCTCCATTGCATCGCGGATTTTCAGAGCGACATTGGTCAGATGATTGACATTGTCGACCATCAAACGTTCCTCGGGTGATTCGTTGATGCAGAAAAACCAGTTTCCGCCCCAGGCGATATCGCCAACCACGGTTCCGTAATCGGGCACATCAACTCGGACATCTTTTTTGTATCGATAGCTGGCAACGTTTTTGACCGAAACACTGGCGTTGTTCAAATGAGTCGTCACAATCCCCACGGGCGTCTCGATTTTGTGCTCGCCGTTTTCGATGCGTCCCAGGTGTTTGAGGGTGACCATCAAGCCCATGGTGCCGTGTCCGCACATTCCAAGGTAGGCCGCCGTATTGAAAAAAATGATGCCGGCCGAACAACTTGGATCGGTCGGTTGGCAAAGCAATCCGCCAATTAACACGTCAGAACCGCGTGGTTCGTTGACAACGGCGCTGCGAATTTCATCAAAATTTTCGCGAAAGATTTTGACACGTTCGGTAAATGGCCTGTCTCCCAAATCGGGGCCGCCATCGATGATAATACGTGTCGGTTCTCCGCCGGTATGACTGTCAATAACTTGAATTCGTTGCATAAAACTACTTTTAAAACTGCAGCGGTTGCGGGCGACGCCAAGGATGTTGTATTTTGACCAGTCTAACAACAATTCCATTAATTTCGAACGTGCCGTGCGACGGTTGGTTGCCGGCAAAAATTATCACAAAGGTCTGACATGACTCATCAAGTCTTAATCGGTGGCAACTGGCGAGATTCCAATGCAACGGGCACTTTTCAAGCCGATGACCCGCGAGCCGCAAGTGCGATTGTCGACGAATATCCGATTAGCAGTTGGAGCGAATGTGAAGAGGCTCTCAATGCCGCCCAGACTGGGTTCGCTGAAATGCGGCAGTTGCCAGTTGAGAGAATCGCCGAATTTCTCGAACGATATGCCGACGGCATCGAATCGGCATCGGTCGAGATTTGCGAAATGGCTTCGCGCGAAACGGCCTTGCCGGTTGAACCTCGACTCGCATCAGGAGAATTGCCGAGAACGACGGGGCAATTACGACAGGCGGCAGCCGCAGCGCGCCAGCAAAGTTGGTGTTTGCCGACGATCGATACCGCAACCAATATTCGATCGGTTTACGGTTCGATCGGTCCAGTCGCCGTTTTTGGGCCGAATAATTTTCCATTGGCGTTTGGCAGCATTTCCGGCGGCGATTTTGCAGCGGCGATCGCAGCGGGAAATCCGGTCATTGCCAAAGCGAATACGATGCATCCCGGAACCACTCGATTGCTGGCCGAAATCGCGCAGCGGGCGGCCGTAGAAACGGGAATGCCGGCTGCAACCGTTCAGCTGATTTACCGGATGTCTCACGAAGATGGCGAGCGATTGGCAGGTGATCCGCGTTTGGCAGCCATCGGTTATACTGGCAGTCGACATGCGGGCTTGAAATTGAAAGCGGCAGCCGACGCCGTTGGAAAACCGATTTATCTGGAATTATCTTCGGTGAATCCAGTTGTAATTTTGCCAGGCGCACTCGCGCAACGTGCTGACGAAATCGCTGACGAGTTCACCGGCAGTTGCTTGATGGGCACTGGGCAGTTTTGTACGAACCCGGGGATCGTGGTTTTAAATTCGGGTGCCGATTCGGAAGCCTTTGTGGAGAGGGTCAAATCGAAATTCAATGATGCACCCGTGGGAACGTTGTTGTCAAAATCGGGACAACAGGGATTAGCGGCGGCCGTGAAAACATTGGTTGATGCCGGTGCCGAAATCGTCTGCGGGGGAGAGCAGGGCGGTGGAACGGGTTACAGCCACAGTAATACGTTGCTGCGTGTTTCGGGGGAAGCATTTTTGACGGCTCCCGAAGTGTTTCAAACCGAAGCGTTTGGAAATTGTTCGCTGTTTGTCGTCGTTAATTCGATCGACCAGGCAGTTCGCGTCGTGCAATCGTTAGAAGGAAACTTGACGGGCTGCGTCTATTCAGCAACCGATGGAGCGGACGATGCTGACTACGACCGTATCGCACCGGAATTGCGGCAAAAAGTGGGGCGGTTGCTCAACGACAAAATGCCGACGGGTGTTGCTGTATCAGCAGCGATGAATCATGGCGGTCCGTTTCCAGCGACCGGGCACCCCGGATTTACGGCGGTTGGCGTTCCAGGCAGTTTGTTGCGTTTTTCGATGTTGCAGTGTTACGACAATGTTCGAGCTTCGCGCTTGCCGAGTGTTTTGCAGGATGAGAATCCAGGCGACGTTTGGCGGATGGTTGACAGGCAATGGACGCAACGTTCGGTCGAACTAGCCACCGCGTAGGTTTCAAATGTAGGGCCGGTTCCCACCGGCCAAGAATTCAATCGGCAGGTGGGAACCGGCCCTACTGTTAGGCAGTTACAGTTTCCGCCTGCGCGTAACTTTTGCCAGGCCAACTTGCCCACCAAGATTTGAACAATTCGTATTGCGTTTCGACGAATGTTTTCTGGCTGGGTGACAGCGCATCGCATTCATTAAAATGCAGTTCGTATTCGGATTCGCCGTTTAAAACGTTGAGATACTTGTAATATAGGACCAGGTCAGGCCCTTCGTCGTAGGTCGACAGGACCATCAACGCGTCATTCAATTCTTTCGCCAGGCGACGCGCTTCAAAATCCCCTTTGGCAGCCAGTTCACAAAGTGTCACAAAATGGAGCACTTCATGCGGCAGCGCATTTCCAATACCGGTGATTGCACCGACCGCACCACAATTAACATAGCCGTGGAAAACTTGAGTATCGACACCGATCATCAGGGCCAACGATTCGTCAGCGCCGGTGATGTGTTCGGCGGCATAACTCAACGATGCACTACCACCGAACTCTTTGAAACCAACGAGATTGGGGAATTCGTTGCGCAAGTCAAAAAACAAATCCGCGCGCGTTTCAAATCCGTAGTAGGGGCTGTTGTAAATCACGGCGGGAACATCGGGTGCCGCACCGAGAATCGCCGCAAAATGGTTGCGCTGTGCTGTTGGAGAAGTTCCCCGAGAGAGGACTCGTGGAATCACCATCAAGCCTTTGGCTCCGACCGCCGAGGCGTGGGCCGAGTGCGAGGCCGCAGATTTCGTATTGATGGCGCCTGTGCCAACGACCACCGGGATTCCGGCATCGCACAGACGGGCGACCCCTTCCTGTCGTTGTTGGTCGGTCAACAAAGGCCAATCGCCCATGGATCCGCAATAAATGACACCGTTCATCCCCGCGTTCATTAGATCGGTGCCCTTTTTCACCAAGGCGTCAAAATTCGGGGTCCGATCGGAATTACAGGGCGTCATTAAAGCCGGCAGGCAGCCGGTGAAAATGCTGGTATCCATCTTTCTCGTCGATTTTTTTGGTTGAAGTTTTGTGAATTCTGCTATTTTATCGAGCTACAAACGATCCTGATAGGCACGAGATTGGTTAAGTAACGGTCGATTTACGCGGTTTTTCGCTTTGAGCTTTATGACTGAACACTAGCTTTTGGTGTTCGTAGATGATAATGATGGCTGAGTGGCCAGACTTGATTTACAGATTTGGGAGATCCAGAGAGATGTTGCGTACAGCAATTTGTGTAATTGCGATCACTTTGATGGGTAGTGCAATGGTGATGGCTGATGATGATGACAAAAAAAAGGACGTGCCGGACGTCTTGAACTTTAAAATGAAGACGATTACCGGCAAGGAAGTTTCATTGTCGAAGTACCAGGGCAAAATGGTAATGTTTGTCAACGTTGCCAGCCGTTGTGGTTTTACAAGACAGTACAAACAGTTGCAGGAATTACATTTCAAGTATGGTGCCAAAGGTTTGGCGATCGTTGGTATTCCCTGCAACCAATTCGGCCGCCAAGAGCCGGGATCGTTAGAAGAAATTCAAGCGTTTTGTAAAAAGAACTACGGTGTCGAATTCGACATGATGGCCAAAGTGGACGTTAACGGCGACAAACAATGCGGTCTCTATAAATATTTGACGTCATTGGAATCAGACACCATCAAAAAAGGCAAAATTCGCTGGAACTTTGAAAAATTTATCGTCAACAAAAAAGGCAAAGTCATCGCACGATTCGGTTCACGGACACGACCCGATGACAAAAAAATTGTCGCTCTCATCGAGAAAGAATTGGGCGAGAAAAAAGACAATTAGCATCGATGACGAATTTTTAATTTAAACAAAAGTGTTTAATTCACGCACCGCTGGAAATCAGAGGTGCGTTTTTTGTTGAAATCAGTAGCAGTGATCTGACGAAATCATGAAAGGCAACCGTCGACCAGGCGACAGATTTTTGATTACCAGTCAATGACCATTTGGTCCCGGGCGACGGTTAAATCGTTAAAGATTTTTCGACCGGCTTCGAGATCGAGCATGGAATCGTCTTCGTCCAGCGGATTGATATGCACCAGATACAACTGGCCGGCGCTAGCCGTTTTGGCCACATTGCAAACAGGACTCAAGCAGCTATGACCTGTTAATTCGGCGCGCTCTTCCCAACCATCCGGGAAATAACATTCGTGAATCAACAGATCGACATCGCGAATGTAATTAATGTAATCCGCATCGGGTTCCGCTGTTGTATCAGTAACATAGGCCATCGATTTATCCGCGGCGTCGACTCGAAATCCGACGCTGCCTCCGGGATGTTTCAGTGGAAATGTCTTGATTGATAGATCGTCGACGACGATGTCATTTCCATCGTAAGCCACAAACTCAAATTCTGGCATCACGGGAAACAACGGCTCGGCAAACAAGTGTTGCCGAAGTGCTTCGATTTTTTCGGTCTCGCTGTACACCAGGACTTGGTCAACATCGCGTTCATGGAGGATGTCGAACAAAAATGTGATGCCAATCGAATGATCGAGGTGAACGTGCGAGAGAAAAATTCGCAGTGTTTTCGTTTGAATCAAATCGCGAGCACGAAAAATCCCCGTTCCGGCGTCAAAGATAATTCCCACTTCAGGAATCATCACGCAGGCAGTCTGCCGATGATTGTTCGGGTGGTAGCCGGTTGTTCCAAGAAAGTGGATTTTCACAATGCGCACTGACGATGTTGGAGTTGATTTTAATTGAAAAAGTTTAATCGAGATCACAAGATTTGTGCAGATGGATTGCCCGCAGACGGGCAGCGAACTCCGAAGTGGGAATCGTAGGTAGGGCAAGATTGATGTTAATGTCGGTAAATCAGTGACCCTTTTATTTCCCAAACAGCTTTTTCAAACCTTCCTCAACGCCTTTGCCAAGGTTTTTTTGGATTTCGCGATTGAGCCGGTCCGTGGCTTTTTGCTGAAGTGTATTGCCCAGATTTTGACGGAGGAATCGAGTCGACAACTGCCGCATGACATTTGTATCGAGTTGCGGTTTGGTCAATGTGCCTTTGATGGGGACCTGAATTGTTTGTCCTCGGAGCGACTGCAGCCAGGATTTTCCAGCGATCCATTTATCGAGTACCGGTACCGCAGCAATCAACTGCACGGTTTGATCGGCGCCGACCGAGCCGCGAGTTTTAATGGTGACATCGTCAATTTGGAACGTCGCACCTTCGTGATAGACTCGGCCTTTTTGCATTTGGAAAGGAATCTTTTGCGTGGGCATAGTCACCCATGTTTGTGTTTTCTGCGGTGTTGCATTGAGCAGCCCGCCGCCATCTTGATTGAGCAAGTTGTTAATCACATTGCCGCCATCGGTCAGACGCTTGATGGATTTTGCCAGGCCAAGAATCTGATCGGCCAGCGGACCAGATTGCAAAGTAGCATTTTTTATTTCAACGGTTCCCGAGGCCAAACCGTTGAGTGGATTGCTGATCGGCAATTGAGCATTGGTCGTGGACACCGAAAACGTACCTTGAGCGCGAGTGGCGTCGGCAACCGGTGGTGCAATGTATTTGAGAAACCCCGCGCAGGTTTCGGGTGTCAGTTGGATGTTCGTTGCAGCGGAACCGGATCGAAGATGAATGACTGGCGTCGTGCTACGCAAATCAAGACCCGGTCGAATGTCAATCTGACCTGAACCGACGTTCATTTTGAGTTGATCCGCTTTGAGATATTGTCGCTCGAGTTTGACAGGAAACGATGTAGCGCCCAGGGGCAGCCCAACGACTTCGGCGTTCTGCCAGGCAATTTTTGTTTCCACTTTGAGATCCGGCGAAATCCAGCCGGCCGCCTTTGGGGCAGTGGTCGAAGTCGTTGTGGCAGGAGTGCGATTGGCAGCGCCGGCAAACAACGGCCCTTGGGCAACAAACGTCTGTGCCGCATTTCCGCGGACCAAGATTTTTTGTCCACTCATGGCGGATGCAATTTTGCTCATCACATTCCAGTCGGGCTGCCATTGGCCGGACAGATTCATGTTGACCGTCTGATAGATATCATCAATCGTTCCTGTTGCGTTGACAGAGAGCGCTTTGGATTGAACCACGATTGTTTTGAGAGTGAATTTCTCGAAATCACTTGTCGAAAAATCTGCCTGAAGTTTTGCAGCCGACTCGTCCCACAACGGTTGTTTGTTAGGTGCAGTGCGATCGGTCACACGAAGCTGTTTGATGGTGGAGTCGATCACGCCATGGAACTGTGAGCCGTTGGTTTCAATTTTTGCTGTTCCTTCGGCACTGCCGCTGGCGGCAATGGTCGATTTTGACAACGACGGGATCCAACCGCTGATGCGGCCTACGTTGGCACGAAAGGCAGTTGCGCCAATGATGCGAAAATTTTTGCCAAATTCGATCCGTGAGTTGTTTGCTCGTGCCGCAATACTGGATGACGAAAGTGTGGCATCGGGAATTTCAATGCTGTTTTTTTCGAGATCGACAGCGAGTTGACCTCCAACGATGACTTTGGGTTCGCGAATTGCCAGTCCATAGCCGTCAAAGGCAAATTGTTCGAACGTGCCGTTGATGTTTTTAACGAACGCTTTTTGAGTATTGACGACAACGTCTGCGGACAGGTTTGTATTTCCACGCGTTGTGAATTGGATGTTATCTGGCAAAAACGGTTTCATGCGTTCGTGCCATCGTCCCGCTTGGCCTTTGATATCGACATGGCCGACCAGATTGGATTTCAAATTCAGATTTTTGACGGGTTGGCTGAGTTGAATTTTCAATTGATCGTCGTTAGCAGTCAGGATTGCAGTTCCTGTTTCCAGATTAATTTCGCGTTTGGCATTGAGTTGGCCGCGGGCGTGCGTTTGAAAATCGAGCACGGGTTCGCGCAGACGGTAGAAACCTGGAATGTTGATATCGGCTTCGGTAAAACGAAACGAGCTTTGCAGATCCATCGGTTGATTGAGGATATCCCCAGTCGTCTCTCCCGTTGGTGTCCAACGGAGCCGTCCTGCAAATTTTCCCGCCAGTCGAATTTGACTCAGGTCGATGAATTGATTCAAGTCACTTGCCAGTTTTCCCAGGTCGCCTTTGGCAGTGAAATCCGCTTGCTTCAAACTGCCACTTCCGGAAATATTTACCGACGCCAACTCGAGCGTGGCATTTTCAATCGTTGTTTCATTTTCGTTCTGTCGTGCCGTGGCCGTGACTCGGATTGGTTGCTGCCAATGAAACGATTGATTTTGACGACGGCCAACAATATTTTGAATTTCAGCATTGAGCATCAGACGTCGATTGATACCCTCAATGCGACTGAAAGATTGAAACGTAAGCTTGCCTGAATCGACAACAACGCCTTGATGCAAGTGGATGGTATTGGGCAGCATTCTGGCCAATGCTGCGATGTCGATCGCACCGCTGGCCTGAAAATCATTTTCGGTAAAACGCCCTTGGGTCAAGAGATTCGACAGTTGAGCTAAATCGATCGTGCCGGTGGCTTGAGCGCTGCCAACATCCGACTGGACGACCAGGTTTTTTGTTTTGATTTGTTTGCCAGACCATCCAATCATACCGTTGGCTTGAATGCGACGAATCGTCAGTTGATCGGTACCAATGTAATCAGGCGCCGCGATGATCGCCCGATCGTATTGGACACTGTCGAGTTCCGTATCGGTTTTTCCAAAATGGTCGGTCCATTGGAGGTTCGCCTTGCCCGACACCGAACCTGTCATCGAAACCTGGTAACCGATTCGTGTCAAAACAGCGCCCAAAATCGATGCGTTGGCAGACTGTGTGCTGGCGTGCAGTTTTCCGTCTCGGTAACTGAACCGTTTTTCAATGGCTGGCAAATGGCAGGTGACCTGAACGTTTGACTGTTCGTTGGCCGGGTCTTTGCCCGATGCATCGACGTTGAACCCATTTTCGCCGCCAAAGGTAATCGTACCGCTGACATCACTGAGGGAGCTTTTGCCATTGTCGTTCTGATTGGTCAGCTCGATAATACCTCCGTCAATCGTGATTTCGAACTCAGGAGTGGGAGAGCCTGTCGATTCGGCATTGATATATTTGTCGAAAATATCTTCGATGTTTGATCCGTGTTTGCGGATTTGGATCACCATTTTCGGCTTGCTAACAGCAATCGAACCGAGATTGGAATCTGTGAGAAACGATAACAGGGTTTTCGAAGTTTTGACCGTTTCGGCGGTGATGATTTCGTTGCCATCGGTATCGTGGATTTTGACACCGGAGAGATGAACGCTGGAAAACCAGCCCGCGGAAATACGATCGACAACCACCGTTCCTTGGACGTCTTTTGAAATGGATTTGACGACCGAGTTTTTCAGCGGAGTCATCAAAACCAGGTTCGGTAGAAAAAAAACGAACAGCAGAAACAACAACAGGGCAAAAACCCAAATTCGTTTTCGAGTGTTTCGCGGTCGGTCGTCGTATTCGTAATCTTCGTATTCGAGATCTTCGTATTCTTCGTATTCGTAATCTTCAGCAGACATGATTCGTTGGCGGGTGTGTTGATCCGTAGCGTAACGGGTTTACGTAATAAAAGAGTGAGCAAGTTCGAACTTGCTAGCAGCCGTTAACGCAGCGCCTGTTTTTAATGTCGAATGGTTGTTCGCAAAGACTTCAATAAAGTCAACGGTGGCGCAAAAAATGCTCGTTTAGTCACTCTGCAGCGGCACAATAGTCAATTGAATTCACGAATTGCATGCATTTGAGTCACGATTGCCCATCGTGAGCGGCAAGGCGCTAGTGTCACGAACGTTAAATACTGTCCCACCAGGAGGGGATTCTTCCTTTCTTACCTATTTTGTCGTGACAAAAAAGCTCTTC
>JANQLU010000048.1 GCA_028280445.1 Pirellulaceae bacterium
CCAAAAACATGGCGTGAAAAGACACAAGATGCAAAACTTGAGCAAATACTCGCCTTGGTGGCATAGCAATTAACGTTCGTGACACTAGCCGCCGGTTGGTTAGCGTTACCGAACCGGCGGCTAGCGCCTTGCCGCTCACAGAATCAGGCTCGGCCGAGAGCCTCGCCCTCCCTCCTACAACCTACCTGCTACAACCTACTACCTCTCACCTACTCCCTCCCCCCTACCCATCTGCCATCGATCAATTGTTGATTGGGGCGGAAACGGTCTTTGTAGTTCATGGCTCGGCATTGCTCGATATAGTAGCCGAGGTAGAGGTATTCGAGACTAGCTTGTTGGCAATATTCAACTTGTTTCATGATTCCGTAGGTCCCCAGGCTGAATTTGGGTAACTCGGGGTCGTAATAAGTGTAGACGGCGGACATCGCCCGATTTCCCCGGTCGCAGATCGCGACCATCACCAATTTTGGAGAGGATTTCTCATCCTCCGTCTGCATATCCCAAAATGCCATTTCAAATGAATCGAAACAGCTGCGAACGAATCCCCATTTGTAATCTTCCAAATCGATGGCGTCCCGTTCGCTGCCCAGATTTCTCAAATTGCGATGTTTGTTAAACAAATCGACCCGTTGTTGGTCGGCAACTAATTCGCCGATGATCATTTGAAATCGTTGATCGCCTTTGACCAATGCTCGTCGTTGCGATTGATTGGGTTTGAAATGATTGACGTTCAGTCGAATTGGAATGCAGGCCTGGCAATTGGGACAATTGGTCTGGTAGACAAACTCGCCAGCACGACGTTGGCCCAGCGCCAGTCGTCGGTCCGTATCATCGGCATCGCGAATTTTGTCCGGAACATAGAGCGGCATTCGCGCAGTCTGAGCTGGCAAATACGGGCACATTTCATAGTCGTCGCGAACAAGATGGTCTTTCATTTCAAACCATTATTTGCACGTCTACCAGAGAAGACCAGTAATGTCGTTCATCCACTAAAAGGTAGCAGGTTGATCAGATTGGTTAAATGAATCGAATTCACCGTGACGCTCCGGCGCGACGTTTTCAAACCGCGTAAACTGTCGCACCCATGTTAAATTAACTTCACCCGTTGGTCCGTTTCTTTGCTTTTCAATCAGAATCTGTGCTTGCCCAGCAACGTCTTCGACATCATCACCGCGGCGATAATATTCCTCACGATGGACAAACATCACGACGTCGGCGTCTTGCTCGATCGCACCCGATTCACGCAAATGGCTCAGCTTTGGTCGATGGTCTCGACTATCCTCCGCTTGACGATTCAATTGCGACAGGCACAAAACGGGAACTTTGAGTTCACGTGCCAACCCTTTGAGCCGCCGGGCAATTTTGGCGACTTGTTCTTGTCGCGGATCACTGGAATTGTCGGGTTCGATGAGTTGCAGATAATCGATCACCAACAAACCGAGTTGCCCTTGCGAACGTTTGATACGACGCGCCGCACCGGCAATTTGCGCCACAGTCCGACTTGGGGAATCATCGATAAACAACGGCGATTGACTCAATTTCGAAGCCTTGTTGACCAGTTTTTTGCGGTCTTCCTGGGTGATGCTGCCGTTTCTCAAACGATGGCTGTTAACGCGCGAAACCGAACACAACAGTCGTTCGACCAGTTCGATCGATGACATCTCAAGGCTGACAAACAATGTTGGCATTTGCGATTCCACCGAAACATACTCGGCGATATTCATCGCAAACGCTGTTTTTCCCATACTGGGTCGTGCCGCCAGGATGATCAGTTCAGCAGCATGCAGCCCGCCAGTTTTCTCATCCATATCAATAAAGCCGGTGTCGACGGCACCATCGGTATGCTCTCCACGCATGCGGGCATCGAGACGGTCCATGGCCTCGTGCAGCACTTGCGTTAAATCTTGCACATGACTATCCGCGCGTTTTTCGCGGATGGAAAAGATTTTTTCTTCTGCAGAGCCTAAAGATTTTTCCGGGTCGGCATCGGGCTCGTAGGCGTCGCTGAGGATGTCAGTACAGGCATAGATCACACGACGAATGGTGGATTTGTCTCGAACAATGTTGGCATAATATTTGGCGTGGGCGGCGGTGGGAACTCGATTGAAAACATCTGACAAATAGTTGGCGCCGCCAATCGTTTCGTAATCCCCGCGAGCAATGAGACGTTCACGTAACAAAGCGATATCGATTTTTTGCTGCATGTTGTGCATTTCCATCATGCACTCAAAGATTTTTTTGTTGGCTTCGTCGTAAAAATCTTCAGGATTGATGATACTGACGACATCGTCACAGACATCGGGCAACAACATGATACTGCCCAGCACGGCAATTTCGGCTTCGAGGTTAAACGGGGGTTCGCGATCGAGCAACTGTTTTTTCAAGTTGTCATCGGGACGTTTGTTGTCAAAGCGTTTTGGGACGAATCCGTTCTTGGCCATTTTCAAATTCCAGTGTTTACCATGGGTGCGTGTATTTTACAGGCTTTTGCGAATCGACGGAAACCGTCGCCACATTTTGTGGTTAACCATTTGTTAACCCATAAAAAAAGCCTGCACGCGGCAGGCTTGATTAACGTATTCGCGATTTCGGGTGGCACTGGCTCCGCCAGTGATGTGTGGGATAGCGACTGTTAATTACTTCAATTGAAGGAAAAAAAGTGGGGCAATGTGCAATCACTGGCGGAGCCCGTGGCACCCGCACCCGACCTGTGCAACTGCTACACCGAATTAGCCGTCTTTTTCACCCGCTTCGACACTTGGAACAACCCAAACTTTGACTTCCGAGTTGACGTCCTGGTGCAGATGGATTTTGACGGTGTACAAACCGACCTCTTTCAAAACACCATCCAGGCGGATTTGATCGTTGGTCAGTGAGAATCCGGCCTGTTTGAGCGAGCCGACGATTTCAGCAGGCCCGACACTGCCGTACAACTGGCCTTCGTCGTTGGCATTAGCTTCGATCGTTACACTTTGTTTCGAAAGTTCGGCAGCCAGTTGTTCCAAATCGCTGAGCCGACGTTTTTCGATTTCCTGCAATTTGGCTTTGTGTTTATCGACCATCCGTTTGTGATGATCGCTGGCAATGGTCGCCAATCCTTGCGGCAGGAGATAGTTGTTGGCAAAACCGGGGCGGACTTCGACAACATCGCCCTGACTACCGAGATTATCAACACTTTGAATCAATAATAATTCGATGCCTCCGTTGGGGCCTTTGGGCAATCGCTTGAAGCCTTTGGGAGCACGTCGTTTTCTTTTTTGTTTTTGATTTGGCATCACTGCCTCGCGTTACACTAAAAAGGAATATCATCGTTTGGCGTTTCAGGCGTCGTCGGTTGTTCTGATCCAACCGGTGCGCTGTACGCATTTGAGTTTTGGTTTGATTGTCCCTGGCTTCCGCCGCGTCCGCCGAGCATTTGCATCCGCTCGCCAACGACTTTCAATTTGTATTTTTTTTGCCCTTCTTGTTCCCAAGTATCGAGCTTCAAACGTCCTTCGATCAAAACGGACGAGCCTTTGGACAGGTATTCGCTGGCGACTTCGGCCGTGCGTCCCCACAAGGTGATGTCAACAAAAGTCGCTTCATCGACCCATTGGCCGTCTCGTTTTACTCGGTCATTCACAGCCAAGCCAATTTCGGTGACCGCCGTTCCCCCTTGGGTATAACGGATTTCAACGTCACGCGTTAAATTACCGACGAGGATAACTTTGTTAAAACTTGCCATGATTTGGGGCCTTTCGAATTCGGCGATCCCTTTCCTGATCAGGAATTATCGGCAGGTTCCGAACCCGCCGCCACAGTTTCAGCTTCTTTGCCGCTGTCACCGTCATCTTTTTTGTCGTCTTTTTTGTCGTCTTTTTTGTCGTCTTTTTTGTCGTCCGCTTTGCCAGCGTCGGCCGTCGTCGTTTCACCTTTGGCGGCAGCGATCAATGGCTCGACCAATCGGTCATCAATTTTGATGCACAAATGACGCATCAAGCGGTCGGTTAATTGGCATTGGCGATTGAATTTCGGCAAATCAGTACTTTCCAGTCGAAAATACGCCAACCAATAAACCCCTTTACGATGTCCGTTGATGGGATACGCGAGTTTTTGTTCGTTGTACAATCGGCTGACAAGGACTTCGCCACCAACAGATTCAATGATTTTTGTGATTCCATCGGCAACACCAGCCGGATTGCGGGCGTAAGAATTGGAATCGTACAAAAACATGCATTCGTAAACAGTTTGAGCCAAGTTACTACCCTTTTATTTTTTTTCGTCGTTTGTTTCGTGATGTTTGCCTGGCACCTCGGATGGTTCAGGCAATTTGTTTTTTTGTTCTGTTTTTTTGTTTGGTTCACCGGATGAATTGAACCGGTTCATGGCGGACTGAATCCCATCGGTCATCCAATGTTCGACTCCGTCGGCGGCGCGTTTAACCGTCAATTCCATTTCGGCCAATTCGGTTTTGTCAAATTTTCCCAGCACATAGTTGGCCGAATCCCATTGGGGTGGCGGTTGTCCAATACCAATTCGCAATCGACTGATATCTTGACTACCGACCCGTTTGATAATGTCACTCAGGCCATTTTGACCTCCCGCCGAACCACTTGGCCGAAACCGCAGTTTTGCGAGAGGTAAATTAAAGTCGTCGCAAACGACCAACAGGTCTTGGAGCTCCAACTTGTAAAAATCCATGACTGGTTTGACGCATTGACCGCTGAGGTTCATAAACGTCAAAGGTGTCAAAAGACAGAGTTTTTGGCCGGCTACAAAAGTTTCAACCAACTCTCCGTCAAATTTTGCTTTCGGTCGCTGACCCAAAGCGTGGCGTCGCGCCATTTCAAAAATGACTTCGAAACCAATGTTGTGTCGAGTTCCAACGTACTTGTGTCCAGGATTTCCCAAACCAACGACAAGCTTCATCGCAACTCAATCATTCTGTTTTTATGATTCGTCTGGTGCGTCACCCTCTTCGTCTTTGGCGCCGATGACTTCGGGTTCGGCACTAAAGTCAGCGGGTTCTTCTTCGGCTGCTGCTCGAGGTTCCGCACAAGTGACCATCAATTCATCTGTGGGAGTCAATAAAGTAACTCCAGTTGGCAGCTCAATGTCGCCGGCGGTCAATGTTTGGTCCAGTTCCAACGTGTTAATGCTCAAGCTCAACGCCTCGGGCAGATTCTCTGGCGAACTTGAAATCATCACATCGTGCAAAACCTGACTCACGATCCCCCCCTGTTTTGAACCGGGGGCGACTCCTCGCAATCCAACTTTAATTTTAACTTCTAATTTTTCGGTCGCACTGATGCGGCTCAAGTCCAAGTGCAAAACGTCAGAACCCAGCTGATCCCATTGGACTTTTTTGATCAATGCGCTCTCGCTGACGTCTCCGGCCAATTGCACAACACGGGCATTGTGCCGCAATGCCGCCTGGACCTCATTGGTTTTCAAAGTCAAAGCAATGGAGTCCCCTCCGCCGCCATACAGTACGGCAGGGATGTGTCCGGTCCGGCGCAATCGTCGCATTCGCAACGTACCTGTTTCTTCACGTTTTGTGACATTCAAAGTATCTGACACTGTTCTATCCTGAACGAATGAATCGCGATTTTATATCTACATAACACGCCCGTCGAAGAAAGAGGGCGCGCTCAATCTCAAAATTGGAAACGAGCAATTTTGGCATAATTAGCCTTAATTTCAAGTCCAACTGTAGGTTTTTGAGGTCAAACATCTTCGAGCTGGGTGACACTGGCTCTGTCAGCGCAATTGGTCTCTGCAGATCATCACATCAATTGTTTCAATCGGGGCAGTTGTTCATGTAAATCGCTAGAAAATGTGGGTTCAATGTGGGTTCAATAATTATTCGTGCCTTGCACTGGCAGAGCCAGTGGCACCCATTTCAGGTTCTTCGGGGCGGCATTGGCTCTGCCAGTGAATAGTCTCAAATGGGCCTTAGACTCCAAAAACTGCAGATCACATGGGTCGAGAACACGACCGTTTTCCCGAGAACGCCTATTCGATAGAAATTGACTAATCCGTCTTCACAGATGGTCAAGCACTTCTTGACCCGTTGAAATCATTGATGTCAAAATCCGCAAATCTCCTTGTCATTTTGATGACAATTGGAATAATTCTCGTTTTGAAATCGATGAATTTGTCGTGGGCAAGCGAATATGGCGGCAGCCAAAAAAAAGAAAAAAGTAGCCTTTGAATACGTGGAACCAATTGGATTGAGGGTTTTGGTCCGCAAAGACGAGCCGAAACGTGAAACCAAAGGCGGTATCGCCCTGCCGGATGCTGCGGAGATTCCTACCATTACCGGGCGAATCGTGACCATTTCTGCGGCCATCGAACACGACGACGACGTGCCATTAAGACAGTACGACAAAGTGCTGTTTCACCCGAAAAACGCAATCCCCGTCGATTTTGAATCGGACAACCAGTTGTTCGTTGTTCCTGTCGACGACATCGTTGCCGTATTCCGCAAAGAACAACCGAGTGAGTAACTCGAGAGGGCGTTTCCCATCCATTGGCAAAACCATCGTGAGCGGCAAGGCGCTCACAGGAATTAGATACTCGATTTGGCCGGCACAACATCGGCCAGCGAACCGTCAGCTAAACCATTACTTGTTTTTTTTTTCGTTGACTTCTGAGAAAATTTCGCTGATCGACTGATGGTGATGAATCCGACGAATCGCTTCACCCAAAAGTTTATCCACGGACAATCGTTTGATTTTTGGCAAGTATTTGTCGGCATCCAGTGGGATGCTATCGGTAACAACGACTGAATCAATCGCATCCGTTTTTAATCGTTCGATCGCATTGCCGGCGAATACACCGTGTGTTGCGGCAACATGAACCTCAGCAGCCCCGTTGTCACGAACCAACTCGGCCGCTCCACAAATCGAACCTGCGGTACTGATCATGTCGTCAAACATCAAGGCAATTTTTCCATCCAGCGGGCCGCCGATGATATTGGCTTGCGTTGTCGACGTTGCGCTGATTCGTCGTTTGTCGATGATCGCCAGATTGCCGCCCAACCGTTTGAGGTGGCCGACTGATCGTTTAATACTGCCTTCGTCCGGCGAGACGATGACAATGTCTTCTTCGGGAATGTTGAGCGATTTAAAATGCTCATTCAACACCCAGGCCGCGTAAAGGTGGTCGACTGGGACATCAAAAAAACCCTGGATTTGGGCGGCATGTAAATCCATAGTCAACACACGATCCGCGCCGGCTCGGGTAATCATGTTGGCGACGAGTTTTGCCGTAATGGGTACACGCCCTTCGTCTTTGCGGTCTTGTCGTGCATATCCAAAATAGGGGATCACTGTCGTCACTCGCTCGGCACTGGCGCGTTTGCAAGTGTCGATCATGATCAACAATTCCATCAAATTGTCGTTCACGGGCGGGCAAGTTGGTTGCACGATGAATACATCGCGTCCACGGACATCCTCGATTTTGCAGTGAAATTCGCCATCAGGAAATGTGACGAGAGAACAATCTCCCATGTTGAGATTCAGGAACTCACAAATTTTTTTTGTCAGTTCGATATTGGCGCGGCCACTAAAGATTTTGAGTTCCCGCATATCGTATTGTTGCTCCACCAATGAAAACCAAGGGCACTATCGGCGAACCGACATTGCCCGCTCAACTTCGGCCAGTTGCTCGACCGTATTCACGCTGAGTGATTCGATCGGATCGAGTACTGGCAACGCTCGAACATCTTCGCCTGCCGCCAGCAAGATCGCCGGCAAGTCAGTAATGTAATATTCATTCTGCCGGTTGTCATCCGTTAATTTATCCAAAGCCGACAACATCTTTTGACAATCAAACAAATACGTACTCATGTTGACTTCGTCGATCGCCTTTTGCTCGTCGGTGGCATCTTTCTCCTCCACGATGCCAACAAATTTGCCCGCTGCGTTCCGTACGATTCGACCGAGGCCATGCGGGTCTTCATGAACCAGAGAGCCAAGGATACATGCGGGGCGAGTCGCCCGGAATTCGTCCAACAATTTTTGGAGCGACGACACTTGAAGCATGGGCGAATCGCCAGCGACGATAATCAGGGGCCCGTCAAAATCGGATAACTGTTCACGACACATCATGACGGCGTGACCCGTGCCGAGTTGTTCGGATTGCATGGCGAATTCGACGTCATCTCGACCCGCCAGGTAGTCTTTGACCAAGTCCGCTTGATAGCCAACGACGACCACCGATTTTTCCACACCGACATTTTTCAAAGCTTCGAGAACATAATGCAGCAAGGGCTTTTCACAGACTTCGCACAAGACCTTGGGCAATTCGGATTGCATGCGGGTGCCTTTGCCAGCGGCAAGGACAACCGCCATCAAAGATGGCATCAGCGGACTCCTCGTATCGAACCATCACACCAAAATTACGCCCGTGAGAAACAAGTAGGGCCGGTTCCCACCGGCCGGTTCGTTGGATTGGCCGGTGGGAACCGGCCCTACTTGTTCATATTTAGGCGGGAAATTTTATTGTAGCAACAATCACGCAACTCGTCGTGGCGACTCGGCACAGAAACTTACCAAATCAACCAGGCGTTGAAGTCGTGTTCCAACCGCTGGGCAATTGACGTTTCCCGAATCCACAGCATCGATTCTTGGGACATGGACCACCGAACCGAAGCCAAGGTTGTTGGCGGCAACCAAATTTTCTTCGCAGCAAGAAACAAATGTAGATTGCGTGATCGGCGACTGGTCGCACTCCAATTGTTCCAGAAAATGTTGTCGCTGATGATTTGCATTGTCCCAGTCGCAGACGGCAACCAAATCAATCGGTTCATGAAATCCAATTTGGTTGAGGAATTGCTCAAACGAAACGTTTCCGTTCCACTGAGTCGCAATGCAGACCGACAATCCGGATGCACGTAATTGGCGAGTGACTTTGGTGGCTTCGGGCAAACCCCGCGTCGACGTAATCAACGCTTGATAGCTGTAGCGGGCGGCGTGAATGAATTCCAACGCCTGTCCAGAATTCAACCCGTGTTGCTGCAAGTAATCGGACAAGCTTTCCCAGAAATCTGGTGCCGGTTTTTCCGAGTACGGATTGGGGTCAAATGGCCATTGGCTAATATGAATATTCAGTTTGGCTAACGAGTGGAATAACCAGGTCCGCCACTGAGATAGATCATAAAACAAATCGTGCGCGTCAAAATAAACGGCGCTATACCGTATCATTCCAGGTCTTCCTTTTCCTGCGAACTGACGAGTTAGGGATGATAGCAGCCAGATTTCGATCAGGTCAACAGAAAAATCGATGCAAAATTCGGCTGACTATCTGGTTCGACAGTGTCCTTAAGAATCTTCGGTAAAAACGAGCCGGTTCTGCACAGAATTGGCAACACCGCGAAAATTCAATTGTTGGGCCGGTTCCCACCGGCCGGTTTTGGCGGAATGCCGGTAGGAACCGGCCGTACATCCAATCGCTAGACTAGACGAACAAGTTGCTTGATGATGGGATCGTAAAGGGTGTCTGCGACAAACTCGACATGGCTGAAATCCAACCCCACCGTATGGATATTGGGCACGGCGACTGTAACGGCGCCCGAACGAACGGCGGCGGTCGTGCCAGTGATGCTGTCTTCCAGAACCAACATCTCATTGGGAGCGATTGCAAAACGCTCGGATGCCAGCAAATAAATTTCCGGTTCCGGTTTACCCCGGACGACGTCTTGAGATGTCAGAACAAAATCAAATCTCGGTTTGAGATCAAAACAACCCAACGCCAAATCGGCAAACTGGGGAGCGCTACTGGTGGCTACCGCCATCGGGATCGAAGCCTGTTCCAGACTGCCCAATAACTCCGCCAACCCCGGCATCATTTCGATTTGCTGGGGCAGCAGGCGGCCAAACAACTCGTAACTTTCGGATTCGATTTCTTCCACCGAATCGTTCAGCCCACAATGATCGATCATGGTGGTCAACGCTTCGTGGCTGCGTAATCCCATCATTTTATGCTTGAGCTCAGCCGTAAATTGGTGTCCCCGTTTCGAGAGAACAGCCTGTCCGACCAGATCGTATATATCTTCAGTGTTGAACATCAAACCGTCCATGTCGAACACAACGGCTTTTATGGCAGGATTTGTCGAAGAAGCCATTTTTTTCCAGTATCAGAGAATTTTCCTGAAAGAATCTATCTGTTACGTCATTCATCGTCGTACGGTAGACCGTGCCAAAAGTGTTGGTGACAGGGAATCATAAGTGCGAAGCGTAAGCAAGGGACTGTGATTACCTTTAAAGTATGACAAAATCCAGTCCCTCGCTCGCGTTTCGGGTTATGATTTGACCGCAATACTCGTGACACCATTACTGTCGTACGCCCTGAAGCGCCTGATCAATAACGTTTTATATGTTACGATAGTGACAGTTTCCATTGGCATCGTACATGGACGTTCCTGACAAACGATCGCCAACAGAAAACATTTGTTTATCCCTTGTCGAAATGACCGGCGAACACCAAACCGAATATCAGTCGACCAGCCAAATCTCGAAAGGGAAAAAGCTGAGTCTCAAACCGACCAAACCTCCAGCGGAGATTGCCGGTTACTCGATTCAAAAACTGCTGGGCAGTGGCGCGTTTGGTGAAGTTTGGGCAGGTGTAGATCGCAAGACAGGCCGACGTGTCGCCATCAAATTCTATACACGTCGCTCCAGCTTCGATGTGACTTTGCTGTCGAGCGAAGTGGAAAAGCTCGTGTTTCTGGCAGCCGACCGGTATGTGGTCCAATTGCTCGATGTCGGTTGGGACGCTTCGCCGCCCTACTACGTCATGGATTACATCGAAAACGGTTCGATCGAAGACGAGCTGACACGTACGAAAGCTTTCGAAGTTGCCCACGCCGTTGAATTGTTTGAGGAAATCGCGGTTGGACTAATGCATTTGCACGGCAAAGGGATTTTGCACTGTGATTTGAAACCCGGCAACGTCTTGCTCGATCAAGATCTGAAACCGCGGTTGGCCGATTTTGGGCAATCGCGTTTGTCGCACGAGCAAAGTCCGGCGCTGGGAACGCTGTATTATATGGCTCCTGAGCAGGCTGACCTGGAGGCAGTTCCAGACGCGCGATGGGATGTTTATGCGCTCGGCGCGCTGTTTTACACCATGTTGACCGGGGCTCCGCCCTATCTCGACGAACAGCTGTCGAGTGAGCTTGAGACGAAAAACAATTTGCCCGAGCGGTTGAAATATTATCGCGAGCAAATTGCCAAGGCGGAAAAGCCCAATGAACATCGAAACGTACCCGGCGTCGATCGTGCATTGGCCGAAATCATTGATCGATGTATCGCGGCCGATCCCAAACGTCGTTTCTCGAGTGTCCAAAGCGTTTTACTGGCGTTGAAACAGCGCGAGGTTGCGCACACGCGACGACCCCTGTTTGTTCTTGGAATTCTCGGGCCCCTGCTGTTTTTGATGACGGTCGGCGCGTTTGGATACAAACTTTATTCCGATGCGATCCGGGAAACAGATTTGGCTGTCACGTCCAAGGCCAGTGAAAGCAACGCTTGGGTTGCAAGATTCGCGGCTGCCAGTGCCGGACAACAGATCGACGAATATTTTCAGGCCGTCAATGGCCTGGCCAACAACGAGCCATTTCAAGAAGTGTTCGAGAAAGTCATCCGCGACAAAGAATTGGAAGCGATCCGGATGCAAATGGTCGATCCGCACAACAACAAAGATCCGGCTTTGGAAAAAATTCGGCTCGAACAGTTTGTGCCGAACAAATTGCGGCAACAACTCGAAAAGCCATTGGACGAGATCAACCGTGACCCGAGATACGAGGCGGCGGCAAGTTGGTTTGTCTGTGATAAATATGGAACACAGATTGCCGCGAAATACGAAGGAGCCGTTGCCAACACGCGCGGAAAAAACTACAGCTATCGAACGTACTATACTGGAGAGAAGCAAGATTTAGTCGACCGTGACACCAAACGGTACTTGGTTGAAACAGATCCCGACAAACGCAAACATATCGACAACGTATTCTTGTCCGCAATTTTTCAATCCACGGCGAACAAGAGTTGGAAAGTTGCGTTTTCCGCCCCGATCATTATCAATGGCCAGTTCGAAGGGATTGTGGCGGTCACCGTCGAAATGGGAAGTTTCGTTCAATTTGAAAACCACACTGAACACTACGTGATGTTGGTCGACAATCGACCGGGCGAGCATCAAGGTATCATTTTAGAACATCCCTTGTTCGACGATTTGAAAAAAGACAATCAAACGTTGGATGAACGATTCAGCGGCTATCACTTGGCGCCCAAACAGATCGAAGAGACCAGTTTCAGTTTTTATGACCCGATTGGCCGGGACCGCGAAGGGGGCGCCTATCGTCATCGCTACATGGCAGCCACGACCGATGTTTCACGAACTCGCATGGGTTGTGAGATCGGCGAAGATGAAAAATCCAAGGTGGAAACGGGTATGGTGGTCGTCGCGGTCGAAAAATATGATCTGGTCACTGCTCCGGTCAAACAACTCGGCGAACGTCTGTGGTGGCTTTCTATTGCGGCCCTGTTAACGGTCGCCGTATTGATATTGCTGCTCTGGCTGTTTTTGATTCGTGTCATTCGAAACAATCAACGGCGGCTGACGCGATCGTTCACCGGCACTGAATCCAGCAGTTCGATACTGCATACATCGATGATTTCGATGCAACACACGATTGCAGCCAAAGACGACCCTAATTCGCCAACTACCAGTTAATCTCACGACCAATTTTCGTTGGAATCATTTTTCGATGTCTCAATCGATTGCAAAACTCATCGACCACGCTTTGCTTCATCCCACCATGACCGATGAACAAATTCGGGCAGGCTGTGAATTAGCCAGGAATCTGGAGGTTGCAACCGTTTGTGTAAAACCTTATGCCGTCCCGTTGGCCGCCAGCCTGTTAGCGGGTTGCGACGTCGGCGTGGGAACGGTGATCGGTTTTCCACATGGTTCTCATCCGACCGACGCCAAAATTGCTGAAGCCCAATGGGCGATTCAAAATGGAGCCAGCGAATTGGACATGGTTGTCAACGTTGGCAAAGTCCTGCAAGCCGATTGGGATTTTGTCCAACAAGACATTGCTGCGGTCGTCGATGTTGGCCACAACAATGAAACGTTGGTCAAAGTTATTTTTGAAACGGATTACGTCACCGATCGCGACGCCAAAGTGAAACTTTGCGAAATATGTTGTGAGGTTGGCGCGGATTGGGTCAAAACGTCGACCGGGTTTGGGTTTACCAAAGGGGCTCAGGGCTACAGCTATGTTGGTGCGACGGTCGAAGATGTCGAATTGATGATCGACGTTTGCGCCGGCCGTTGTCAGGTCAAGGCGTCCGGTGGCATTCGAAGCTATGACGACGCGGTCAAATTCCGTGATCTCGGTTGCTCGCGATTGGGAACCAGTGCTTCGCAGGCCATTGTTGCCGGGCAGGGAAGTGACGCGACAAGTTACTGATCTGGCCGGTTACTGAATTCAGTTCTGCGTAGCCGCTTGCTAGGATTTCGCATTAAACAAAAATCGCAAGCGCGAAACGTGAGTGAGGGACTACGTTTTACCGCACATCAGTGTGGTTGTGGTCCCTCGCTCACGCTTCGGGTTATGATTGTAGGAAGTCGTTGGCTCAACTGGAGTTACAATTCCAGAAGCAAAATCCTATTGCGCTTTTCGCCGTCGTTTTTTTGCGACAAAGTACGAAGGTACGATAATCAATGTCAATGGAACAGCCAAAACGATGAGCCAAGGTGCTGCTCCGACAAACCAGATTGCAAACCCTTGTGCGGCGTTCGAGACATTGTCGGTCGAGTTTGACCAGGCCGCAGAAATCTGGTTGTCGAAGTCGGGAGTTTGTGGAGGAACATAGTCTCGTTCTTCGCGACAGTAAATTTTGATGGACGTCAATTCAACTCGATTTTTCAAGACTCGCAAGCGTCCTTCCATTCGCTCGATTTCACTGCGAATGCGTTCGAGCTCTTTTTCCAGCGAGATGACCTGTTGGATTTGGTTGTCCTCACGTTCCAATAATCTCAAAACGCGAGTTTCCAGTTGTTTTTTACTTTTGATTCGCGCTTCGAGATCGACATACTCTTCCGTCACGTCGCGGCTGTCTTTATTGGCGACTTCGGGGATGCCAATATCCTGGACGGCTTCGAAAAAATCGCGAAATTCACTTGCCGGAATACGGACGGCCCATTGACCGTAACGTTGATCATGTTGTTGACTCTGGACCGTGCTCGATGAAATAAATCCGCTGTGTTGCTCAACCAGATCGGCGATTTCCTGGTCAACACCATCAAAATTTTTGACCACCAATCGGATATCTCCGGTGTAGATGATTTTCCGCAAACTTGGGACGCGCAAGGGGGTCGAAGTGGAATTGGAACTCGTAAATTTTTCGTTGTTGTACGAACTCGATTCAGCTTTCGACTCATAGGCATCTTGGGCGACGGCTCGATCAAAGCTGCTTTGTTGTTTGGCGCAGCCGGTGATGAAAAGTGTTACCAGTCCAATTGCGCAGATCCAACGTCCGGAGTTCATATCAACAGCTCCACCTATTTTTTCGAGATGTTATTTTTAGTGACCCTTGTTGCTCAAAAAAAATTCCATCGAACGAGCGACAAATTTAAAACGTCGAAATTCGGTTTTTATTAGGGAGTTGTTTCTGAATTGACGTAATCGGGTTGATGCCGCTCAAAACTGCTTCACACGAAAACCGATTTTGGATTAAACTGTACGTGAATTTTCGCCCTGAATGTTTTTCTTTTTTAACCAGTTTTTGGGAAACGAATCATGAATTTCAATCGTCGAGATTTTGTTGCAGGCGGAATTGGGGCCACGACGGCACTTTCGTTCGGACCATCACTGGATGCGAAAGTGCTTGGGGCGAACGAACAGTTGCGAGTTGCTGTCATTGGATTCGGAGGCCGTGGACGAGCGTTAATCAATTGCGTCAAGCGCGCCAAAAATGCAAAACTGGTGGCGCTATGTGACGCCGATGATAAAATCCTGAAAAAACAGGATGCCAAAGATCAATCGCTGTTTCGTACACAAAATTTTCGTGAAATCCTCGATCGCAAAGATATCGATGCGATCGCTTCGGCGACGCCAAACCACTGGCATTCTTTACTAACCATCCTTGCCGTGCAGGCGGGCAAGCACGTGTATATCGAGAAACCGATTTCGCACAACATGCTGGAAAGTCAGGAGGTTGTCAAAGCCGCCAGAAAATACAAGCGGATTGTGCAATGCGGATTTCAAAATCGATCGGACACTGGCTTGATCCCGTTTTATCAAAAACTGAAAGCGGGCGATTATGGCAAAGTGTTGTTTGTACACGGTACATGCCATCGGTCGCGCAATTCGATTGGCAAACTCGAAAAACCGCTGACTGTTCCAAAACACATTGACTACAATTTTTGGCTCGGACCAGCTGCTAAACAACCGATTATGCGACCCCGTTTCCATTACGATTGGCATTGGGATTTTAATACCGGTAACGGAGATGTTGGTAACCAAGGGCCTCACGAATGGGATTTGATGAATTGGGCGCTGGGTGACCCCGATGATTTGCCGTCCGAGATGATCGCCGCAGGCAATCGTTTTGGTTGGAACGATGCAGGAAATACTCCCAACATCATGGCCTGTGCCGGGATATCCAACGGCATCCCGTTTTGCTTCGAAGTCATGGATCTCAAAGGTGGTCGCCGTGCGCCTTACAATCGTGGAGTCGGAGTGATCATCAAAACCGAACGGGGAGTGTTTGTTGGCGGTCGCGGTGGCGGACAATTTCGATTTTCCGACGGCAAGCAGGAAAGATTCCGTCGAACGGGCGGACAAGGCGATGGCACGCAGAGCCACATGGAAAATTTTGTCCAGGCGATTCAGGAAAACAATCGCAAAATCCAAAGATCTGAATGTGCCGTTGCCGCAAATTCAGCAGCCATGTCACACATGGCAAATCTGTCGTATCAACTTGCTGCGAAAGCCAAAATTGATCAGGTCGAAAATTCGTTTGACGACAACGTCAATCAACGCGACATGATCGGACGCCTCCGTGATTCGACTTGGTTATTTGCCGCCAGCAAAGGTGGAGCACCACAAGAGCCGTGGATGTTGGGGCCAAAGCTGTCGTACGACAATAAGTCCAAGAAGTTTACGGGGGATAACGCGAATAAAGCGAACGCATTGATCGGTCGCGAATATCGCAAGGGTTTTGAGTTGCCCAAAAGTTAGCGGGAATTTGCGCGGGAGGGCGAGGCTCCTGCCGAGCCGTATTGAGACGAGACGAGCTTTCATCCATGGGTAGACCACACGTGAGCGGCAAGGCGCTCACAAATTACCCCTCTTCCAAAATCTATTTCAAATTTTTCTTGGTATCCGGTTCTGGACGGTCTGCTTTGCTCGTACGCGTCAACCGTTCCAATAGCCGTTTTGCCGATTCGTGATTGGGTACATTGGCGAGAATTTTGCGGCACAAGACAATGGCGTCATTTTTTTTGCCCATTCGTTTACGTATCAAGGCAACTTGGTAAATCAAATTGTAGTTCCTAATTCCTCGGTTTGTTGCTTCTGCGATAGTATTCATGGCTTCCCGATATTGACGGGTGTTCGTTTGAATCTGGGCAAGCAACATGTAGGTTTTCCAGTAATCGGGTTGCCGTTTTTTCCATTCTTTGGCGTATTTGATCGCCTTGTCCCAATTTTTCATACGCACGTGGACAAAAGCCATGTCCATGTAGCCCTTGGGCCTGACACGTTTGTTTTTGATCGTGGCCTCGCCCAACTGGAGCGCTTCGTCAAATCGATTGAGTTCCGCCAGGACCCGGCATCTCCTCATTTTAAAATTTGGCTCTTTGGGCGCCATCTCAATGGCTCGGTCAATTTCATGCAAAGCTTTCTTGAATTGTCGCAAGTTGATGTAAGCGACGCATTTGTTGTTGTGAAGCACCGCATTGTCCGGAGCAGACTCTAGCGCGCGATCGCCAACCTCGATCGCTTTTTGGAATTCACCGATGGCGACATACGCGGCAACTAGATTAACATGCGGCTGCGGATATTGGGGCGCGATTTCAACCAGCTGTTTGGCAAACCGCAGCGATTCATGAGACATCCCCTGTGATTCGTACGAAGAGGAAATGTTTAGCAATACGCCAGGGTGTTCGGGTTCGATGGAAAGACAGGCATAAAAATGGTGAAGTGCTTTCTGCGAGCGACGAGGGATTTTGAGATGGCTCGCACCAAGATGCCAATTGACTTCGAAATCGGAAGCGTATTGCAGATGGGCGAGTTCCAAAAAATCGACCATTAATTTTCTATCTCCGAGTTGTTGGATACAGTCGATTGCCCAATGCACGGACTGAATTGATTTTTTGGCTCCCGGCAATGAGACCAACCGATGAATGGATTCGGGTTCCGGAAATCGCGACAGCTTTCGCAGTTGGACATGAATTTCGGTGCCATCGATCTGGTCGAGCAATCTGTCCGTCCAATCCAACATGTGTTCATTGGCTAGACGCAGGCGGATCGTCTGGTTTCTCCAAAGGCGCAGTCCATCGATAATTTTGTTTTTGATGTTCGATTGCTGAATGAATTCAGCCGTACCATTTAGATCGCTTCCGATTGTTATTCCGAAAGTTGCAAGTGTTGCAGCGATTTCGTCGCGAATCGAATCATTGGCTTTGATTTTCATGCGCAGGTTCGGGATTTTTGAACGCCGCGTGATATCCACCAACGACTGGATGAATTGTTGTTCCCGTTTTCGTTGCCGGGATTGACGCTGGGCGTCAGCGATCGAACCTTCAAAAAATTGTTGGCGATGTTTGATTTGATCGATCAAATTGGCGTCCGTT
Source organism: Pirellulaceae bacterium (assembly GCA_028280445.1). Lineage (GTDB taxonomy): Bacteria > Planctomycetota > Planctomycetia > Pirellulales > Pirellulaceae > JANQLU01. Next base: position 17,848 of record JANQLU010000048.1, read on the forward strand.
CCCAATTCGACCAGCGATTCAGCTTTTTTCAAAACGATTAACGCTTTGTTCCAAGCCGCCGATTGTTCCGAGCCGGTGGCATTGGCCGCTGATTGTTGCAACGAATTGACTTTGGCCAATTGTTTCCGAATATCGTTTTCACCGGCAATTCGTTTTTCGTACGCTGCGCGGTCGATTGCTAGTTGATCCGACTGGCGCCGTGCTTTTTCCGCGAAATATAGCATGACCGAAACAGCCGATAACAACAGAAACGAAATTACAATCGCACCGAGAATGGTCGCTTGTTTTTTGCGTTTTGCTTCAGCCGCATCGCGTTCTTCGGCACGAGCTCGTTCCAAATCCGCTTGCCGCAATCGTCGATCGCGTTGCAAAAAATACTCGGACAACATTTGACTGACTTGTGCGGCGTCATCAGGACGATCATCTGCACGAGGCGCGATACACCGCATGGCCAAATCAATCAGAAACGGGTCGGCATCGCAATTTTTTAAACGCGATATGGCGTCTTGCAAATCGAAATTGGCGGATTGGTCGACGGCCACAGTTGAGGAATCCATCGCAAACGGCGGGCGGTTGGTTAGTATTTCACACAGGATACTGCCCAAGGCAAACACGTCCGATCGTTTATCGGTCGGTTCACCCAACGCTTGCTCGGGTGGCATGTAAGCTGGCGTGCCCATGATGGAACCGTTGCAGGTTTGCAACGAACTTTGAATCGGTGATGTCTCGTCGATCAACGTATCGGTATCGTCGTTGATGCATTTGGCCAAACCCCAATCCATGACTTGGACTTCGCCAAACTCTCCGACCATGATATTGTCCGGTTTCAAATCCCGATGAATGAAACCTTGTGAATGGGCGTAGGCGACCGTTTGAGTGATTTGATAAAAAATTTCAATGCGTCGATTTGCATCTGGAGTGTCGGACGAATTTTGTTTGAGGAGATGGGACAGTGTCTGACCTGAAATCAATTTCATGGCAATAAAGTCGCGACTGCCAATTTTACCTACGCTGTAAACCGGCACGATTCCTGGATGTTGCAATCGCGCCGAGATGACGGCTTCGCGTTGAAATCTCTCGACTTGTGGTTGATTGTGATGATTCAAAACCAATTTGATGGCGACCTCTCGTTGGAGTTGGTCATCCCAACCGCAAAATATTTCACCCATGCCCCCAATGGCAATCGGGTGTCGCAAACTGTAGCGACCACAGCAACTGGCGTCCAACGATTGTTTTGCAAAGGAAACGGTTGGATTTTTCTTTGTGCGTTGCTCGGTTGGTTTTTGCGTCAATGCGCATGCATTGAATGCATCGGATTGTTGTAGCAATTCCGCCATCGATTTTGACGGGTCACAGAGTTTGGCTAGCGCGGATTGGCATTCAGCACAGACGTCGATGTGCTCTGCAATAGAGTGGGCCCGGTCGAGGGGCAATTCTTCATTGAGGAATTGAAACATCTCGGCGGCAGAAAGATGTTCGCTCACAAGATTATTCGGCATGTTGGACTCCGTTCACACCGCTGGCTGGGGGTTTGATATGAGGCGAATTGCAGATTTGGCTGAGCACGTCGGCATCCTCATTTTGATCGAGAAAATACTTGGATTCTGCAATCAATTTTTGCATGACGCGAAATTTGAATTTGTAGACTTGTGCAATTGAAATTCCCAAGTCATTGGCAATATCCTTGGCAGGTTCACCGTGAATGGCCGAGCGAACAAATGTCAGAAAAGTTTTCTCGGTGAATTTCGGTCGGATCAATTCGAGAATTCGTTGAACGATAAATTCGTTGTGAACGCGATCCCATGTTTTCGATGCGTTGCTGTCGGGATCCGCCAGTTCGTCAAGTGATTCCAGTTGTACCGGTCGTTTCTTTTTTTCATTCCAGAATCGTCGACAGCGGTTAATCGTGATGCGCCGCAACCAGGCGCGAAAGGCTCCGGTGCGTCCATTGTGTTCAAATTCACCGAGACTGGCCACCAAGGCAAATAGGACTTCTTGGGTTAAATCGCCAACATCGGATTCGTCGATTCCCAACTGCCGAAGCCAGTTTGAGATTAACGGAGGATAGACTTGTGCCAGTTTTTCCCAGGCAGCCGAATCCTTGTTTTGTTGCGCGTTTTTTAAAGTCAAATGGCTTGTCTTCATATCACCCTTTCTGGTTTACGAAAAAAAATTGCCAATTTGAATTTTTTCCGGAAGATCTCGACTTCCACGTCGCTATCAACATAAGCATTCTACTCGAGAGACGTGATTCCTCGAAGCTGGATTTGTATCGGCAAGACCAGGGGCAGAATCTCCGTTCATAACAATCATTCGCAGCAAAAAATATTTTTGTTGTTGATTGCTTGAACGTACGCGCTGTGTCGCAATGTTCTACACAAAAAATAGATCATGAATCAAGAATTGTCGACAATTGTCGAAAATGCGATTTCGCAATTTCGTGGTAATTCACCGTATGTCGAATTTAAAAAAATGCTCGAAGTCGCGCGACGGAAATGTGGATACCAAGGCACAAACGTTCAAATGTTGAATTTCCTGTTGCAACATCAAAATTTTGCATTGATCGAGCGCGAGGTAGGGCCCGATCAAGAAAGGACCTGGTTTGTTCGTGAAATAAGATAGTTTCAATTCTTCCAACACACCTTCCGGCGTAGGGTGAGGCGCCGTTTGGCGTTTTCGCCAAAACCGTCTCACTTTTTTGTCGGAGTTAAAACGAGGTCGGGGGAGGGGAGTTTTTTTTTAAAACGGATCGTGTGTGGGGCATGGTCTGTTTTGCTACACAAAAAAAGATTCCCGCCCCCTTTTTTTTGAATACGAATCACCTGGAGTCTAGCGAGCAGGACGCGTTGGGTGAGTAGATTTGGGTGCCACTGGCTCTGCCAGTGATGTGGTTGGATGGCGGATGTTTGGTACCCATTGAAAGAAAAATCCGTGGGGCAATGTGCAAATCACTGGCGGAGCCAGTGGCACCCGCGCGGTCAACCACTCGCTTGCGCTTTGTGCTCGTATCAATGAACGATTACCTCAAAATCCGATTGGATTTCGGGTCATACGCAATGCTGATGCAACGCACCGCTATTTTTTCTTCGAACCCGATTTGCCTGATTTTTTCTGCTGGCGTTTGATGTAATCAATCGCTTTTTCTTCGATGAACTTTGTACGGAGGCCAACGGTTTTCGCTTCGGCCAAAGCTGTTTTCAAATCAACGCCTTCGTCCAGAACACGATACGCCAACCAGACGCCGCCAACACGGTTGGCCGATCCACAGTGAAACAACGTCGGCTTTGATTTGTCGGCCAAGAGTTTCCGGATTTTGTCGAACACTTCGTCCGTCAGCGTTTCCGGTTTGCGGAAAGGAACTTTGATGAAATCCATTTTGGCATCTTTCAACGCAGCCGCTTGATCCCATTTGACTTCTCCATCGGTGCGCAGCGTAATCACGCGGGTAATTTTTTTCTCGGCAATCGTTTTGATATCTTCTTTGGTGAACTGTCCGGCCAGATACAGGTTGCCACATTGGTGCACGTTTTTGGTCTTGCCAAGTTTGGCTTTCTCAACATTTGCGATTTTGGATTTTTCCGATCCACCAGGTTTGGGTTGAGCAAATACCGATTGCAGCGGGAAACAGGCTGAAAACAAAGCAATGCATACAAAAACTTTGAAACCCGATGTATTCATAATGTCGCCTTTTCTTTTAACATGGCTGGATAAAGCAATCGAACAAATGGATCATGGTTTCAAAGTTTAATCATGTTTGACCGAGGACTCAAATGCGTTGGTCGGATTGCGGCAATTTGTCGCGGTGTTGATTCGTTCCACCAGATTTCGGTTAATCTGAATACTGAGCGATGTTTTTGGATTTTGCGCGTCGGCGATTGAACACGTTGCCAGAAAGCCGGTAAAAATCATGTTAGCTGAAATGGATGTCGTGTTGTTGTCGCGGATTCAATTCGCGCTAACGATCATGTTTCACTATCTATTCCCGCCATTAACGATTGGGTTGGGCATCATCATCGCTTATCTCGAAGGGATGTTTCTCTGGAAGAAAAATCAGGTTTACATGGACGCCGCACGATTCTGGACTGGTATCTTTGGCATTAACTTTGCCATTGGTGTCGCCACCGGAATTGTGATGGAGTTTGAATTTGGAACCAATTGGGCAACCTACTCACGATTTGTTGGAGACGTTTTCGGTTCGGCGCTTGCGGCTGAAGGTATTTTTGCATTCTTTCTGGAATCCGGATTTCTGGCGATATTGGTCTATGGCCATGGGCGCGTGAGTCCAGCATTTCATTTTTTTGCCGCCTGCATGGTGGCGCTCGGATCGATTTTTAGCAGCATCTGGATCACCATCGCCAATAGTTGGCAACAAACACCTGCCGGTCACGAAATCGTTCAGATGACTCGCGACGGCCAACCGTGGTTTGTTGACGGCCAGCCCATTATGCGCGCCGAGATTGTCGATTTTTGGGCGATGGTTTTTAATCCGTCGACGATCCATCGGTTGATCCACGTTTGGTTGGGATGTTTTATCATGGGGGCGTTTCTGGTGTTGAGTATCAGCGCCTGGTATTTATTGAAACGCAAACATCAAGAGTTTGCCCAAAAGTCGTTTCAGGGCGCGTTGTTTTTAGCACTGTTCAGCTGTTTGGCAATGTTCGTCAGCGGCCATTTTCAAGCCAAGATGGTTTACCAACACCAACCCGCCAAAATGGCTGCGTTCGAAGGTCATTTTGAAACGGGTAAAGCCGGGATGAGCTTGATTGGAATTCCCGACGAGAAAAACGAGACCATTCATTGGAATTTGGAAATTCCAGGTGGATTGAGTTTCTTGCTCCACGAAGATTTTAATGAAGAGGTAATCGGGCTCGACAAATTTAAACCCAAGGATCGACCACCGGTAAAAATTCCGTACTTTGCCTATCACCTGATGATCGGGATTGGAGTCAGTTTGACTTTGTTAACTGTCGTTTCAACATTTTGGCTCTGGCGCGGCACGTTATACGATCGACGCTGGGTTTTGTGGCTGTTTGTCATCGGCATCATTCCCGCGATTGTGGCCAACGAAGCAGGTTGGGTAGCAACCGAGGTCGGGCGGCAACCGTGGATTGTCCAGGCTCCGTTGCAGCGTGACGATTCTGGCAATCGAGTTGAAGATGAAAACGGGCGTTATGTCTATATCGAAGGTGAAGGGCTGCGGACTACCGATGGTGTTTCAAAAGCGATCACATCAGAACAGGTTTTGACATCCATTATCTTTTTTGGTTTCGTGTATTTTCTCTTGTTCCTGCTGTGGCTTTATTTACTGAATCGAAAGATACAAAAGGGCCCAGTTGATTCAAAAACGTCTTCAAAGGCAACTGGTCAATTGAAAGATGCCGTGGTTGAAGGTTCGTTGACAGGAGGCCCGTGATGGACCTGCAGCTGATATGGTTTGTGTTGCTGATGGTCCTGATGGCGGGCTACGCCATTCTCGATGGGTTTGATTTAGGCGTCGGAATCATCCACCCAATATTGCGCAGCGAGCGTGAGCGCAATGTGGCGATCAAAGCGATCGGTCCGCTATGGGACGGCAACGAAGTTTGGTTGGTGACGTTTGGCGGTGCGTTGTTTGCCGCTTTTCCCGAAGCTTATGCAACGGCTTTGTCCGGGATGTATTTGCCAGTTTATTTGCTGTTGTTTTGCTTGATCCTGCGCGCTGTCAGCGTAGATTTTCGCAACAAAATTGAAAGCAAAAAATGGAAATTCGTGTGGGATGTTGGATTTAATGTTTCCAGTTTGGTCGCCACATTGGTGTTTGGCATTGCCGTTGGAAATCTGATCATCGGTTTGCCGATGGATCAGCGTGGTGTATATACCGGATCATTGGCTCAATTGTTTGGGCCGTATTCAATTGCGACCGGCGCGTTTGCGGTTGCCACGTTTGCAATGCACGGCGTGATATTTTTGTTTTTGAAATCGACTGGCACTGTGCAAGAAAAACTCAAATCCTGGCTGTGGCATTTTTGGGGATTTTTCTTGACATTGTACATTCTGGTCACCGTGTTTACGTTGATCGAACATCAACATGTTGTCGAGCGTATTCGACAAGCGCCTTGGGCGATTCCGATTGTCGTTATCAATGTGCTGTGTGTTGCCAATATTCCGCGCGCGATTTTCGCAGGACATTATGGCCAAGCGTTTGCGTCGAGTTGTTTGAATATTGCCTGCCTCGTAGCATTGTTTGCGGTCTCGACGTTTCCCAATCTCGTTTCATCGACCGGCGAGGGAACAGCGTTGACGATTTACAATGCAGCAAGTAGCCAGGGAACTTTACAGATCATGTTCATTATCGCTTGCATTGGAGTCCCGTTTATTTTGGGTTACACGGCAATCATCTATTGGACATTTCGCCACCCGATTGAATTGGAAGACTGAATCGATGTAGGATTCTGTGAATCACAACATGTATTCTGAGCGAGAAATGAAAATCTCAATTCGCAACGCGCGGCCTGACGAGTTGGATTGGGTCAACGCTCGTTACGAGGAAATTCAGTTTGTGCTTTCGCGCATGGATCGCGATACGATTGTTGTCGCCGAATACGATGGTCAGCGCTGCGGTCTTGGGCGGATTGTCTCGATTGATCCCAACAATGTTGAACTTGGCGGGATATATGTATTTCCGAAATTTCGTGGCTTGGGTATTGCGAAACAGATTGTCAGCCACTTGATTCAGCTTTGTCGACCAGAAACAACTGTCTGGTGTCTTCCGTTTCAAAATCTTTTGCCGTTTTATCAAGAGTTTGGTTTTGAGTGTCGGGACGAGTCAACGAGGGATCCGCCAGAAATCAATCAGAAACTCCAGTGGTGTAACGATTCGTTCGAACAGCCGGTTATCCTGATGTCGCTCAAAGAAAATCGCCAATAAGCGGTGCGATGGGAGTCGGGAAGGACTGAGTTTCCTGCCGAACCAATAGGCTCACGCGGAGGCGCAGAGACGCAGAGGATTTTTTGTTCGGGGTTTGGTGGGAAGACTTTTTGACGGAGTTTTAGGTTTCGTTTGATTGTTTTTTATCGTCTTCTCTGCGCCTCTGCGTCTCCGCGTGAGATTATTTCCTTTTTGAATGTTGGTCATTGAGACATTTTGAGCAAAATTTTTTGCAATTTGCTTGGAATGATTGGAATTGCGGAATCGATACGCTGTTCTAGGGTACTTCTCGTTAGCGGAGGCTGGCCAAATTTGCAAAAAATTGTCGAGGCAAACAAAATGTTGAATCGATTTAGCCCTTTGAATCAACCTTCAGTTCGATGTGCCATTCGATTATGCGGCGTATTAATGATTGCGACAACGATCGGATTGCTCAGCGCTGTCCAGTGTTGGAGCCAAAGCGTCGCTTCACTTGAATTCGCTTGCCAAAAAAGCTCCGTAGTCGTTTTGGCCCAAGCGGTCGACTACCAGGTCCACGAGTCGCGCAGATATGGTGCGTGGCATCGGATTCCAGTGACAGTTCGGTTAAAAGCTTCGAAATGGTTCAAAGGAAATAAAGTTGATGAGTTTATCATCCAACATGATGTGATTGGGAAAAAACCGGAAATTTCCAAGATTCAACAAAGTCAAAAAATTCCGGAATTGGACCGCTTGATCGCAAAACGACAAGCGCCCGTTTGGTTTCTCAATCGCGTCCGCTGGCCGAGTGACGTCAAGCGACAGTCAAAGGCTCAGCTTGCGTTGTTCGACAAGAATCAAGAACAACAAATCTTGACAGCTGATTATTTAAACTGTTTTCCGTCGATGGAAAATGGACTGCGGCCATTTAGCACGAAAGCGGAGTTTTTTAAAGCGTTGCACAAAATTTGTCAACGAGACGATCGATTTCTAAACCGCTACGTCATTTGGGATCCGGTTCGCAGTGATCAAAAATCGTTCGCATCGGCACGGCGCAAGTTTGTCTATGTGCTCGGCGGCAAACAACTGGAACAGATTGCCATTAACTTTGTCGAAAAACCAGAGCAGTATTTGACGGACCATCAACACCGCGAAAATCTGGAATTTAAAAAGACGTTGACGGTATTTACCGGCATCGCAATATTGTCGCAATTTCGCTCCAAAGAAAACATCGAGCTTTTGAAAAATTTGCTCAGAGATACTCGGTGGTGGGTTCGAAAAGATAAAACGCAAGGCTATATCAAAGAGTACTGTGTTCGCCATTGCGCCTATCACGTCTTGCGAAAATGGGGTGTCGACGTGCAACAACCTGAGTTCATTGCCGACACTATCAACAAATTGGCCGACAAAGAAAAAAAACACCTGGTGCCACATCACCTGTCAACTGTCGCCACGATGCACTAGTAGTTTTCCGACGCGGCGGTATTTCGTTTGGCAACATTGCACAGAAAAACTCAAGCAAAATTTGACATTTGAAAAATCATGACTATTCATACCAATCGCAATTTGATTCACGGAACTCTGGTGTTGTTGCTTGGCTGTTTGTACAGCGTTCGCAGTGATGCACAAATTGGTGTGAGCCATTACAGTTTGGAATCAGCGTGTGCATCCAGCGATATCGTTGTGCTGGCTACGATCGAAGGCATGAAAATTCAACAAAATGATCGCAATGGATTTCAACGGGCAACTATTTCGATCGCGGTCAAAGAAAAATTCAAGGGTGACCAAGCCAAGGCATTGACTTTCGATATGAATTTTGCCAGACAGAAAGAATCAGTTTGCAGAAAAATTCTGTTGGAGCTCAAACGAATTGAAAAATCAAAAGAACCCAGAATTTGGATGCTGGATGAAAAACCCACTCGCGGAAAAAAACAGGCCGACACGACCGATTCACCGCATCTGCGGTTAGCATATTTTTATCGAATGCAAGATACTTGGAATCCGTTGGCCGGACATCATTTGATGTCGATGCAGAATTACTTGAAACCCATCAACGACCAAAAAAAATTGTTCGCAGCAATCCGAGTCGCCTGCCGGGAAGTAAGGAATGATGATTACCTCTGGCGACGGGATGAAATAGGTCATTTGCCTTACGTCATGATTCCGACCGGGTTCCCAGTCGGCGATGTCAATGGACTTGAATTGGTTGACGGCCAACTGCTGGAGAAACTTTCCAGGCAACTCGTTGCCGAGCCAGACAAATTTGTGAACCGCAAAATTGACCCAAAAAATTTAAAACATAGTCATTCGGTAATTCGCTTGGAGGGGATCAAGCTGCTGGCGCGTTTTCGTTCCGATAAAAACATTGCGCTGGTCAAAAAGTACTTGCAAGACAATTCATGGACGCGGCGAGTCGAGCAAATCGATCCCCAAGCGAACCAGCCTCCCAAATCGATCAGTGTTAAATTCTATGACATTCGCGATGTCGCTTATCGAACGCTCGTAAATTGGGGTGTTGATGTTCAACAGCCTAAGATTATCGAAAGGTAAGCGTTGTTTTACCGCGAGGCGGTTTATGGGATGGCTGTCTTACGGGAGGACTATCTTAAGGGAGGGCGAGGCTCCTGCCGAGCCGCGAACTCGCACACATGGCAAGAACCACCCGTGAGCCAAAAGAGGCATGTTGTATTGGCTCGGCAGGAGCCTCGCCCTCCCGGTTGATCAATTTGTAAGAAAACCAACAGTGATAGGCGTCTCGTGTTTCAACCGTGCCCAATTTCATAACAACGCCAATCAAAGCCGTTAAGATAATGAGGCGTTGATTGACGGGGCACTGACGATTTGAAACGACTGGAGAGACGAGATGAATAGTCGCCGAACGTTTATGCAATGTTCGCTGGGTTCAAGTTTAGGACTAGCGCTCGACTCGAATGTTTTTGCCGGCAGCTCGCCGCGCGGCCTTTTCTCTTTGGAAACACCCACTGCGATGATTGTCTCGACGACCGGTCCCGTGGCAATTCGAAGCGGTTTGAGTGCGATGAAACGTGGTGGTTCGGCAGCCGATGCCGTGTTGACGACTGCGCTTTCGCAAATCGCTCTTTGCGCTGGATGTTGGGTCAGTTATGCCGGGCGAATGACTGCGATGTATTTCGATGCCAAAACAAAACGGCTGCATTCGCTCAACGCTTGTTACGATGCTCCACGAAAAGAAGACGATCCGATGTCGATTCCGCGACAACCCACACCCAGTGGGCGAAATGTACTTGTCCCTGGTTTTATAGCCGGTCTCGAAGCGTTGCATTCAAAATTTGGAAAACGAAAATTTTCTGAGTTGTTTCAGCCGTCAATCAAACTTGCTTCGGACGGATTTCCATTGTCGCGATCGTTGGCCAATCTGATCCAGCGTAAATCCAAAGTGCTGACACGTTATCAAGGTGGTCGACAAGTCTTTTTGAACAAAGACGAAAAACTGGTCGCTCGCGGTGACACATTTCAACAGATACAGTTGGCAAAAACACTTGAGCAAGTCGCTCGTCATGGCGCGCAGTACATGTACCAAGGCGACTGGGCAAAACGCTTTGTTGCTGCCGTTCAAAAACAAGGCGGCAAAATCTCGCTGGACGATTTAAAAAAATACAAACCCACTTGGGCAGACCCGCTGACAACCCAATTGAGTGGCGGTTTCAGTGTCAGCGGATTACCGTCGCCGAATCGGGGTGGACCGATGGCGCTGGCTTGTTTGAATCTGGCCGATCACGCCAAATTGGGAGACCTCGGGCACTATACGCAGTCGATCGACGCGCTGGAAAGAATATTGAAAATTGAAACAGCGTTGCGAGTGATGAGTTGGGGTCGTGGCCGAGTGGCTTTGGGAGAAACGCTGGGCGAAAAAAATCTCGAACTCGATCATTTTGCCGATCGCGAGTTGGGTGGAAAACTTTGGAAAACCATGCAGTCTGATGCATGGGCAAAACTTCTCAAACGTTTACGAGCCCCTCAACAATCGACGTCGGAACATTCCGATGCCGTTGTTGCTGTCGATGCGGACGGAAATGTCGCGGCCATCTTGCATACGATTAACACAGCTGGCTGGGGAACGACCGGTTTATTTGTCGACGGAGTTTCGATCCCAGATTCAGGTGCCAATCAACAGGCAGCAATTAAATCGGTCGGTCCGGGCGGACGCGTTCCCGATCATGGCCCACCGATGATTGCGATGAAAGATGGACAGCCTGTGTTGGCAGGCAGTGCAACAGGCAGCGGCAACGTACACGCATCGTGGCAAAATTTTATCGACGTTTTGCTGTATGGCATGTCACCACAAAAGGCTGCGGACACGCCGAATTTTTATAATTACACGTTTGAGAACGGCGCCTTGCCAGACAAATTGATCGCACAAGCGAAAGACAAAAAACTCCCACTGAAATTAAAGCCTCGTTTTGGCGGTTTTGAAATAGGATTTTGGGCGGGAATCGGATTGGATCCAAAAAACAAGTCGATGCAGGCCGGAAAAATTCGAAGACTGGACGGTATTGCAGCCCATTATTAGTTGAGTGCCAGTGAAATGCGTGCAACGAAATGAGTGCACCGAAATGGGTGCCACTGGCTTTGCCAGTGATGGTATCGAGCTTGGTCCTGTGAGCGGCACGGCGCTCACATTGGCTCAAATCGCCATTCATTTGCATAGCGAGTGGCACGATCTGAAAAGCACGTTGCAAAATGAGCGTATGGAAAAATACAAATACCGATCGATTTGACCGGTTACGATGTTCATTGAATCCCAATCGGATTTTCCAAGGTAAGCCTCTAGTAAGTTTTTGAGCTCAAAAAAAGATGTTTTGCCCGTGGTTTTCAAAAAGGAATCATCGATGAACAGTCGTCTCTCGCTGCTAGTGATTGTTTTTCTGTTGTCTGGCAATCTTGCACTGTCGCAAGAGTCGGACAAAAACAAACCCACCGACTCAGAGTTGAAAAAGCGAATCGAGGCTTACATCGCGCCAATGGAAAAAGCGGGGCAGCTTTCCGGCTCGTTTTTGGTCGCGCGAGGCGACAAAATCCTGTTTGAAAAATCTTGGGGATTCGCGGATCGGCAGCGCAAGATTGCGTTCGACTCGAAAACATCATCTTGTGTCGCGTCCGTTTCCAAACCGGTCACCGTAATCCTGGCCGTGAAATTGCTCGGCGATGGCAAAATCTCACTGCGCGACCCAATTTCAAAATGGCTCAAAGATTTTCCGAACGGCGACAAAATCCAGGTCCAACATCTGTTGTACCATCGATCAGGAATTCCACATCGATTGACCAAGCCTGACGAAGAAAATATCGCTCGCACAGCGGCGGATATGGTCGAATTGGCCAGCAAAGCGAAACTCGATTTCGAACCGGGCAGTCGTAATCAATACAGTTCCGGAGGTTACTCGGTTTTGGTGCGAGTCCTCGAACTGGCAAGTGGAAAAAGCTATCAACAGTTGTTGGATGAAATCGTACTTAAACCACTGCAACTGAAAAATACATTCCATCCCGGCCCTAAAACGAAATCCAGAATCATTGCCAAAAGCTACCGTTGGACACTCGATGGTCAAACGGTAGCGTCCGAAAAAGACTATTCGTTTTTGGTTGGAGCCGGCTCCTTGTTTTCAACGCCTCGCGACATGTTGGCGATCTCGCGTGCACTGACCAAAGAGAAATTCGGAGAACTTGCAAAACGGCGGCTGACTCGTTTCGGCCGGTTGCAATGGAACGGCATTACAAATCACTACCGTGCCTATCTGAACTACAACTCGCAGACGGATGTGACAGTCGTCATGGTGAGCAATAATATGGTTGGCGCGAATGACTCCCTGCGAGTTGATATTCCTCGAATTGTCAAAGGTGAGGAGGTGAAACCACGAATCGTACCAAATCACAAACGCGTCTCGCTGCCGGAGGACGTGCTGAAACAATACGCGGGGCGCTACAACATCGGCGGTTCACCCATGCCAGTACGAGCGCAAAACGGCGCGCTGTACGCCAACGATTGGTTATTGATTCCGATTTCTGAGAAATCATTTTTCTCACCGCAAGACTACAGTATCGTTTCGGTAACTACCAACGACAAAGGTGAACCGCAATCACTCGATTGGGGTGGATTGAAATGCAAACGCCTCGGACCTTTGAAATAGAATCCGACCGTTTCGAATCCTGCTGTCTTGCAAAAATTGAACGCCGTTCGCTTTCACTGGTGCTTTGCGCCGCGTGATCATTTAGCAACCCGTTTTCTGCGCGACGTAATTTTACATTGTTGGTTTTTCACCAAAATGGTAATAGGAATGAACTTCGGCGATTTGCCCATTTCTCACGTAGACCCAATCGGTCGCTGCCATTTCGCCAACGACATATCGAACCACGCATCTGTCATCACCGTCAACAAAATCTACCACGTCAATGGTGTTGGCGAAAAAAGCCTCTTCGTTGGCGCGGATCAAATCGAGATAAGTTTCCCGCCCACGAACTTCGCCAAACGGGCTGGTGTGTAAAAAATCATCGGCCAATTGCAACAACGAAATGTCCTTAGCCTGAAACGCACCCAACCAAGACTCAGCGATTTCCCGACTCATATCGTCTCCCATCAATTAACGTCAAACCGAGCAGGCAATCGTAACGTATCCAGCAATTGATTGAAACTTGGCTTTGGTCGTGACATCCTGAATTGACACTTAAGTCTTAAATCTTGAATAAGAAAAGCTCACGCAGAGACGCGGAGGCGCAGAGTTAGGATGCGTGAAGATTTGAATCATTAATTCCATCAACCATGGATTTTCAATTCTTGAATCAACACCATTTTGGGACGGGCTCCTAAATCTCTGCGCCTCTGCGTCTCCGCGTGAGCCTTTTTCTGTCGATAGTTTTTAAATTCACGATCCGGTATTTACAGATTCACCGACAGTCCCACGTTTGCACGACTCCGTTTTTCAATTTTCGATCGAACGATTATGATAGAGGCAACTTTTTTAATTGATGGAATTACCCGATGAAATATTTTGTCAGTTGTTGTGCGCTAATTGCTTTGGTCATTGCCATATTTTCATCCTGCACGGTTTCCGAGTCACCGACGCAAGCCAAACCTGCATCGCGAAATATTGTTCTCGTTGAGGCGGAATCTTTCGAATCGTGGGGAGGTTGGGTGAATGACCAACAATTCATGGACTTGATGGGTTCACCATTTCTGCTCGCCCATGGTATGGGAACTCCGGTCGCTGACGCAAAAACTAGCGTCGAATTCACCGAGCCTGGTCTATACAAAGTTTGGGTGCGAACTCGAGATTGGGTGGCTCCCTGGAAAGCCAAGGGTGCACCTGGACGGTTCCAGCTAGTCGTCAACGGAAAGCCGCTAGAAACAACTTTTGGTACAGAAGGCGCTCAGTGGCATTGGCAACCGGGCGGCACGGTCGAAATCAAACGACAAACGACTCTGGCACTGCATGATCTGACAGGCTTCGAAGGCCGTTGCGACGCCATCGTGTTTTGCAACGATCTCGATTGGTCTCCGCCCAACAAGTTCGAAGAGTTAGTCGACTTTCGACAGCGTACGTTGGGGTTGCCTGCCGAACCAGAAAACGTCGGCGAATTCGATTTAGTCGTCTGCGGCGGAGGTGTCGCAGGTACTTCGGCCGCCGTTACGGCTGCTCGTCTGGGATTGAAAGTTGCACTGATCCAGGATCGACCAGTGCTCGGCGGCAACAGCAGTTCTGAAGTTCGAGTGTGGCCCGAAGGGCACGTCAATCAGCCTCCCTATCACCGCGTCGGCGATGTCGTGATGGAACTGGTCCCGGAGAAAAAGAGCGATTCGAAAAACGCTCAGTCGGCAAAAGTTTTTGATGATCAACGCAAACTCAATGTCGTTCGGGCGGAACCGAATATTACGTTGTTTCTGGAAAACAGAATGAACGCGGCCAAATCATCCGATGGCCAAATCCACGCGGTGGTTTGTCAACACACGCGAACAAGCAAAAAGATTTTGATTCGCGGCAAAATGTTTTTAGACAGCACCGGGGACGGCGTGTTGGGATACCTCGTCGGCGCCGACTACGAACAAACCGACAAAGGTCACATGGGAGCAAGTAATCTTTGGAACATTAAATGTCTATGTGAAGACGAAGACCCACTGTCATCCGAGTTGCAGGAGGCTTGCAAAGCGGCAACATTTCCGCGTTGCCCGTGGGCCGTCGATTTATCGGACAAGCCGTTTCCGGGTCGCAAAAAAGGTCCGCTTGAACCGCGTTCGGACCCCAGTAGAAAACCGATTAGTTTAGGAAATTGGTTTTGGGAAAGTGGATTTGATCGTGATCCGATCAAAGACATGGAGCGTGTCCGCGACCAAAACTTTCGTGCCGCCTATGGGGCTTGGGACGCAATCAAAAATGTCGAAAAACGTTATCCGGCACACCGTTTAAACTGGGTGGCTTATATTGCCGGTAAGCGGGAATCCAGACGTTTGTTAGGCGACGTGATTTTGACCGGAGAGCATTTACGCGATGGAAAGAAATTCGAGGACGGGTGTTTCCCATGCACTTGGGGAATCGATACCCATTTCCCAGATAAACGCTACTCGAAAGGCCACGAGGGTGACGAGTTTATTTCGGACTACACGCGCGGGAAAGGATACGAATATGTTGGGCCGTATTGGGTTCCCTATCGCTGCCTTTACAGCCGCAACATCAAAAACCTGTTTATGGCGGGCCGAGATATCAGTACGACGCACGAGGCGCTGGGTGCTGTGCGTGTGATGAAAACAACTGGCGCGATGGGAGAAATCGTTGGAATGGCTGCATCGCTGTGTAAAAAACACGATTGTTCGCCGCGCGAAATCTATTCGAAATATCTGGATGAACTGAAAGCGTTAATGAAGGTGGGAGCTGGCAAACTGACAATCATTGACGCCAATTCGAAAGGAGTTTTCGAACTTACGGCGAAAGCCGCAAAAACGCGAGGCAAACAGGTGCGCTACGAAGTCGACCAAAATTGCTTGGGTTATTGGCGAACGACTGGTGATTTTGCCGAGTGGTTCATTGACGTGCCACGAAAAGCGAATTATCGCGTCAGTATCGAGTACGCTTGTTCGGCAGCCGATGCCGGAGGAAAATTTGAATTGCAACTCGGCGACAACAAACCGGTGGCATTCGAAGTGTCGTCGACGAAAGAGTGGTCAAATTTCTTGACACAAAAACTGTCGGCAGTCGATCTGGAACGTGGTCAACATCAGATCGCCGTTCGCAATCTCAAGGCGAAAGGCCCGCTGATGAAGTTGCGTTCGTTAACGATCGAACCTGAAGAAAAACAACCCAAATAGCGATCACGACGCGAACCACCCCTTAACCAAATCTCTGCGCCTCCGCGCCTCTGCGTGAGCTAATCTCCGATCTAGGAAAACTCACGCAGAGGCGCGGAGACGCAGAGGCAGGGTGAGTTTAGGGAAAGACTTTAATTCATTATTTGATCGTCGCAGTATGACGTTTAAATGTCTGCAAACGAAATGTTATTGCGCTCAAAAAACTCTTTGGGAGTAAAACCGGAGAATGCTGTGAAGTCTTTGATGAAATGAGATTGATCGTAATACCCACAACCGTGAGCAAGTTCGGTGAGTGTTTTGTTTTGATAGTCAGTCATGTGACGACAAATATCCAAAAATCTGGTAACTCGCAAGAACAATTTAGGGGTCGTTCCGACTGCGACAACAAATGCGCGTTCCAATTGTTTTTTGGACATCCCGCTTTGCTCACCAAGTTCTTCGACCGTGATTTGCCCTTTCGTTTGTCGGCACCGTTTAATGGCTTGATCGATGCGTTGCGAGGGAGTATCAAACTCCTCGAGCCGATGGCGTAAAAACGATTGAAAATGTTCGACGCGTCTGGGCCATTGGTTTTCTGCACAAAGATTCACCGAAAGCTCGTGCGTTGAATCGGGCCAGGCCGCATCAAAAGTGATGTAGTCATCCAAAAACGACTGAAGCGAATAGTTCATAAAATGGTGTGCTCCCCAAGGATAAAATCTTGCGGAAACAAAACCTACCGGACCGGTCGATTCGATTTCGATCGAATTTCTCATTTGTGAAATCAAAAAAGCGTCGGGTTGCAGATAATGAGAACCGCCCACCAAATGTGTGATAAATGGCGCCCGATAATGGATAACCGCTTCGACAATTCCGTCAGGCAGGATTTGATGGCGTGGAAACGATTCATCTGCATGTTCCGACTCGAAAACGGTGATTACCTGAACAAAATCCTGTAGCTCGGCACACGGTTGGAGTTCTTCGAAAATCATGTTGGGTTCCCGCCAGCCGTTTTTTTGACGCGTGTCTCTTTTTTACAATCTTGGTGATGAACCGCTCATGATAATAGGCAATCGTTGATTTAACTATTGTTTGAAATTTTATCTGAGAGAAATTATGAAGCTTGCCTCAATCGCGTCGTTAACCGTTGTTTTGTCAGTTTTACTTGCCAGCCATCCCGAATTTGTCAGTAGCCAAGAGTCGGCCAAATCCAAGGAAGATGTCTGGGCTCCGTTGCGTCCGCTTGTCGGGAAATGGGAAGGCAAAGGGAAAGTGCCCAAGGGTGAAGCGGATCAACAGGTCGAATGGAAATTTATTTTCGGCGGCAAATACTTGCAGGCCACGTCGTTGTCCGTCGCTGTTGGAGATCGACACCAGGATGTTGGGTATTTTAGTTACGATCGAGCACGGAAAAAATTCATCTATCGCGAATTCCTGTCCGAAGGATACGTCAATACCTACGTTGCACGATTTTCAGACGACAAAAAGACGATTACGTTGACATCGGAGTCGATCGAAAATGGTCCTCCGACGATGAAAGCGTTGGTCAAAATCAAAATCGATGGAGACAAACTGTCGAACACTTTGTCTTTGGGCATGGGAGACAAGCCAATGAAAGTCTGTGTTGAAGGGAAACTTCGCCGGGTGAAAGGAAAACGGCAATAATCCGATTGGGTTGCCGCCGAGCCGTATTGGGGTGAGCTGCAATACATAGCAATGCCACCCGTGAACGGCAAGGCGCTCACAGGATTCGAGTTAAGGGGTCGGGAGTCTTTTCATAAAGACTCAATGTTGGTCCGCACTGCAATCCGCTTGATGTTTGAAAAAACGATGATGCAGCAGATTGAAAAGACTCCCGACCCCGTGAAGCTCAATTTTCAATTTCTCCATTTTGAAGCTTTGGTTCATCGTCATCTTGTACAAATTTTATTAACGGTGTTGGATTTGACTTGGTTGGCTTTCCAAAGATCGCCCATGAAATCAACGAAACCAGACCAAACGAAGCTATCCAAAGTCCACCGATAAGCGCTAATCTGATGACAAATGGCGGCTGGAACAACGGATACGTAGGAATCAAAATGCAACCACCTGCATCTCCGAACGATTTTCGAAGTCGGACGACTTCCATGTGTTCCAAATATTCCAGGTAAAAAACAAGGCAAACCAATCCGACCGAAGCGGCGAATACCAGTAGATCCGATTTGGTGTAACGCTTGGCCCGGATAAATTCGTACAATCGGTTGGACAGCGCAAAATAGATGCAGCCCAAGAGGCCCAAAATTACTGCAACCTCCATCCGCCAGTTGGTCTGCTCGGAATAGTTGTTAGTGATTTTTTCAAGCAGAACGTTGTCAAAAACAAATGGACCGATGCACGCCGAGCCATGTAACCAATAAAAAAACAATGCGAAAAGACAAGTGATGCTGATCGCATACTTTTGACGTAAGCCCAAATGGAATCGCATTGGCATATTTCGGTGATTGAATCTGTCTGAAAAAAAGATTTGGTTTCACACGATGTCCCGATTCTACGAACTGCGCCTGTGCCTCGCTGCGAAACACCTGCAGTGACAGTGCCTCATTGAATTGAGGACACTTGGTATCTCAACAAAAAGGGTGCGGGTTCTGGGAGGGCGGCTCCCGGGAGGGCGAGGCTCCTGCCGAGCCTGTATGCGGCATTGGCGCTAGCCGCTCACAGGTGGCTTTTCATGGCTCGGCAGGAGCCTCGCCCTCCCAGCAGCCTTACCCTCCCAGTATCCTCGCCCTCCAAAATTCCCGCTGAGCCACACGCTGGTTTATATAAAACAGGGCCATTCTCAAACGATATTGGGCCATAATCGCTGAATTTTTCAGCATTATTATTGAATATCCTTAAAATCCGCTATGATTAAACCAACGTTTTTGGCTCACACATCGGGCACAGAACATTCCCCGAAATTGTCGTTTCAGTGAACGGTTATTTGTGGGGCAGCCGAATTGTTTTGGACGACCAGCAAAAGATTTCTTTTTCAAAATCAAAAATAGATTCAGCGATCCAAAGGCCAATCCATGTACCGTGCACCTCACATCGCATTGATTGTTGAAACATCGATGGAGTCGGGGCGCGAGATGTTGCGGGGAATCGCCAGGTACGCGGCTGAAAATGGGCCGTGGTCGATTTATCACCAGCCAAGCCATCTCGATCAATCGCTGCCCGAATGGTTAAAAAACTGGGATGGCGATGGGATGATTGTCCGGGTAAGCGATCCTAGTTTCGTGGAATTTATTTCAGGGTTGGATATCCCGGCAGTCGACGTTTTGGGGCAGGTTTCGAATTGTGATCTTCCCCTGGTCCACGTTGACAATCACGTGATCGCTTCACAAGCATTTACGCATTTGCACGATCGCGGTTTTCGGGAGTTTGCTTTTGTGGGCCGGCGTGGGTTTACCTGGTCCGACGAGCGGTTTGACAGTTTTGCGAGAGCCTGCAAGGAGCAAAATTGTGTTTGTCACAGTTTTGAAGTTTGTCGTGAGTCGCCTTGGGAAATCGAACAGGATCGATTAGCGGTCTGGCTCAAAAATTTGAACAAACCGTGTGGTTTGATGGCGTGTAACGACGCACATGGCCAACGAGTTTTGGAGGCATGTCGACGCAGCAATATTTTGGTTCCCGAGGAAATTGCGGTAATTGGCGTGGACAATGATTCCGTGATTTGTGCTTTGGCAGATCCTCCATTGACGAGTATTGATCCCGGCCATTTTCAAGTTGGTTACGAAGCGGCCAGATTGTTGGACCGACTTATTCGGCAACCTCAAGAAACCACGAATCAAAAACTGTTGAAGAATTGCACATGTTTTACGCGCGAGTCAACCGATATCACGGCGGTCAATCATTCGGAGTTGGCCAAGGCGTTGGCTTTTATTCGACACAATGCTTGTTTAGGAATCACGTCGAACCACGTTGCCAAAGAATTGGGTGTGTCACTGAGTTCACTCAAGCGACTGTTTGCCAACGAATGCCGATTTACGATCAACGAGTGCATCATTCGGGCAAAAATTGATCGTGCAAAACAATTACTGAGAGAATCGGATTCATCGATCGAACAAATTACGAGCAAAGTCGGCTATAGCCACGCTCACTATTTTGCGGCCGCTTTTCGACGCGAAATTGGTATGTCACCTAGTGAGTACCGAAAAAAATACCAGCGGCAAAACGACGCTGGGAAATCATCAACGAAATCGAGCGTCAAAGAACCCGTGACTTGGTAAACGAACTCAAGTCGCTGCAACCGAGTTTTGAAAAAGATGGAAACCTAATGTTGGGTATCGAAACATATCGTCTGGCATTTACGACTTGCGTGTTATTGTTTGTGTTTTGCTTTTCCATCGATGGCTATAGTCAAACCGATGTGGAATCGACCGACAAAGCGAATCTGCAGCGCGATACAAAAATTCAATCACGCGGCGCCAGCGAGCAAGTGTTTTTGTTGCCGTATTTTTTGGGCAATGGCGAATCCGGTGTTTACTTGGCGGCCAGTCGCGATGGTTTGCGATTTGAAAAACTCAACCGCGGTCGACCGGTCATGAAAGCCCCAAAATGGGATAAAGAAAATTTGACTCGCGACCCGTCGATTTTGTATCACGACGGAGTCTTTTATATGGTCTGGACGACCAGTTGGAATTCGAGAAGTTTTGGTTTTGCAAGTTCAAAAAATTTGATCGATTGGAGTCGACCTAAGAAAATTGACATCTGGGGAAAACGAACCGATGTTCGAAATACTTGGGCGCCGGAAGTCCATTGGGACGCGGAGCAAAAAGAGTTTTTGATTTTATGGAGTTCGACGGTCGAAGCGGAATTGAAAGATGCGGACAAATCATCGAATCGTCCTGGCTGCGATCATCGAACCTACGCTTGTCGAACCAAAGATTTTAAAACGTTCAGTAAACCCAAGCTGTTTTACAGCCCTGCCAATCCAGAATTGAGTGTGATCGACCCATATCTCGCTTTTGATAATCGCAATACAGCGGACACCGCTGACGATCGTTGGGTAATGGTCATCAAAAACGAAATGCCGGTTTCACGAGGAGGCAAAAACCTTCGTTTAACATTCAGCAAAAAAATCGGTGGGCCTTATCAAACAAAACTTGGACCGGCCATTGTGGGTGCAGGGACATCGCTCGTCGATCGCATGGGAGAAGGTCCATCGTTGTTGAAAATTGATCGGCAATGGTGGCTGTATTGGGATGCACCGGGGAGCAAGTTTTCTTATTGCCTAGCGACAAGTTCCGATTTGAAAACTTGGAAAAACCGTTCTGCCGAATTGCGATTACCGATCAAGAATATGAGACATGGAACGGTTTTCCGTGCGCCGAGCAAGATTGTATTTCCAAAATGAGCGGGTAATGTTGTAGGGACGGTTCCCACCGGCCAATCCAACAAAACGAACGGTGGGAAACGGCCGTTAATTCCAAACACCGAGCCAGATTTTGTGAGCAAGGCGCTTTTTTCGGTTTTAGCCCGTTGGCCAGCCGATCAAATTCCAGTTCCACAAAAATGGAATCAGGATCAACGTGATCGCGGAAAAACAAGTTGCATAAATCCTTTCGCGCCAGGTCCACGCGAG
This sequence comes from Pirellulaceae bacterium, assembly GCA_028280445.1. GTDB lineage: Bacteria > Planctomycetota > Planctomycetia > Pirellulales > Pirellulaceae > JANQLU01. The sequence goes on from JANQLU010000048.1 coordinate 39,622, forward strand.
TCGCTTCCATGCAATTCCAGTGATCACAACACTGAGTAGGCTGAGGAGAATAAACACCAGCAGCAAGCCGAACGGCACGATGGCCCAGTTTGGTAATCCGATCACCAAACGGTCTTTGTCGCCAAGTAACATGGCGACCCCCGAAATTCCAAGCAATCCACAAAGTGCTGTAGCGCCGATCAACCACCTCCCATGTTGGATCGGCCATGGATGCCGAAGCCGATCGGCGGCGGGAGTTTTTTCTTTTTTTCGCCAAAGGCGCCGCAAAATCCAGCTCAACAAACTGGCGATCGGCCAACCCACGATGGTTAACAAAAATAATGACAAACTCACAAGCAGGATTGATCGTTTGACACTCACTCGTTCGAACCATTTCGCTTTTTGAAACGAATTCGGAAAACCCATGCCGTCGCCAAATCCGAGACCGTCGGTTGTCGTCGCCCAAATGGTCTGACCATCCGAGCTGGTTTTGAAAGCGATGTAACCCGGTTTTCCGGTTTGACGAAAGACATTGGGCGATACCTCGTGGTAAACGCGTTCTGCCCCTGAACTATCGATCGTTCGGATTTGACCCGGCTCAACGACCTCTACCCGAACCCAGGCTCCCCATTTGGCCAGGGTTTCCATTGTTTTCTCACCAAACCGCAGCAGAAAATATTCGCCGGGAAGTTGTTTCGCACGCCGATCCCAATCCGGCAATACCTGATTGGAAAATTTGTCTGGTTCACCAGGGACCATTCGTTCAAGGATTTTTTGAAAGATTGGAATGAGGTAACTCAAATCTTGTCGTGAAATCGCCAGATATGCTCCCCATTTTTTTTCTGGAACCAGGGCAATGATCGCTGCCCCTTCGGGACCCGCACCCATGATCATCAATACACGGTGTCCGTTGACCCGCCGTTCCCAAAATCCAGGCGTCAGACCTTCGGCTCCCGATACCGGAGTCCAGCAAGTGGTTTGCATGTTCTGGGCTGTCGCCGAAGAAAAATATTTTGTTCCATTTATTTTGCCCATGTTGAGATGCATCCGCATGAAACGAGTGATATCGTCTGCGGTTGCCCAGACGTTGCCAGCGGGCGAAGTCTGACGGTAAGACAACAAGATCTCTTTCCATACAAGCTGCCCTTGCTCGCGACGTGTGGTGTAACCTTTGGCAAAATTTTGTCGATCGGCGTAGTCAATCGAATTGTGGGTATCCGCGCCGGCCATCCCCAGCGGTTTAAAAACTTCGTTGGTTAATAATTTGTCGAACGATTGTTCTGTTACTCGCTCCGCGACCAATCCAGCCAATGCCCAGCCGTGGTTATCGTACATCGTGATTTCTCCGGCAGGTCGAATTTGCGGTGGCATCGCACCGGCCAGATATTTAGACAACGATTTCAATTGATCCCGAGTCGGCGCAGCCATTCCAATATTGCGGTCATCGAAACCAGCGGTATGAGTCAGTAGATGGCGCAAAGTGATCAGCTCACTGTTTTCGATCGTCGAGATGTTGGGTGTGGAGCCCAGGTATTCGTTAATGTCCGTATCCAGATCGACCATTCCTCGATCCACCAGCCGCATGATGGCAGTCGCCGTGATTGCTTTGGTGACCGACGCCAAATAAAAACGCGTCGTTGACGGGTCAATGGGCCGCTGTGTTTTTCGGTTCTCGACGCCGTATCCATTCAAATGCACAACCCGATCATTTTCGACAACTGCACAAACAGCCCCTGCGACCCCGCGGGATTCCCGTTTTTCGAACAACTGATCAATCCAATCCAAACGGGGTGATTGCGACGTTTGCTGACCAACGACGTTTTGAATCGCGCCCCATGACAGCATGTTGGAAGCAAAAAATATGCACAGCAGCCAGCGGCACCCGACCATTGCTCTTTCTATTGAAAGCAAAATCATTTCTCCATTGCTCAAATGTGGAATTTGGTTTACTGTTAAAATATACATAAAATTTTAACAGATAGTTTCGCGACCTGCGAATTTCGTTTGAGAAAGTTGATATTTTCAAAAAACCAGCGGCGAAAACGCGAATGATATGAAACTCACGGCAAAACAACTGGATTGTCTTTGTTCCCCGGTTCGTGTTGATTTGTTCGAATCGATTCGACGGCTGCAGCAGGCAACCGTTGCGGAATTGGCGGTCGAGATGGACCGAACGGTTCATTCACTGTATCACCACTTGAAATTGCTGACCGATGTTGGTTTGATTCGAATCAAGGAATATCGTCGAGTGGGAAAACGGGACGAAGCGATCTATGAACCGGTTTCGAAAAAACTGGTCATCGACAAACAAAACGCCAGTCGTGCGTACAACGAGGGGCTGATCAAAACCGTACGCATTGCACTGCGCAAAGCGGAGCGGGAACATCGCGAGTCGCGTCAACAAGAGATTGACAACGAATTGTTTGGGATTCTCCGATTAGAAGCACAATTGTCAGCCGAAGACGCCGAGTTGCTCATCAAAAAAATTCGAGCACTTGGAGCTTGGGTGCGGCGTCGCGACAACGCTAAATCAACCGACCAGCGCACATATTCGCTAACATGTCTGGCAATTCCCCGAGAAACGGATTAGCCAATTTTCGTGTGTCGCTTTTTGTTAAAGATGTTTTCGCATCTAATCACGTGACGTCCCAGTGGCCTTTCTCACGAATCGAGTCGTTATACACAAATTCGTTTCGTTCCCTAGTTGCCGTTCAGGCCGATTGCCGTTGATTGCATGGACAATTTTTGCCCCATAAAATTGCAACCTGTAGTTATTCAAGTATTTGGGACGATCATTGATGGCTTCAAGAATTTTTGCGTTGTTGGTTGGAATCAACGACTACGATCCAAAGGTTGGCAGACTTTATGGATGTGTCGGTGACGTCGAGCGGTATGAAGATTACTTGCGATCGAATTTCTCCAAAGATCAACTGCAACTCGAAGTGTTGACGGACCGACAAGCGACGACGTCAAACATTGTCGATGGATTCGAAAGACATCTGGCCCAGGCACGGGCCAACGATGTTGTCTTGTTTCAATATTCGGGACATGGAGCGCGATCGAAGTCCAACAAGGCGTTTCGTGATTTTTATCCAGGCGGATGGGACGAAGGTTTGGTTTGCTATGACAGCCGGCGGGGCGGCAAAGGCAATGACCTCGCGGACAAAGAGCTGGCGGTGCTGTTGGCCAACGTTGCGAAAAACGATCCGCACATTGTTGTTTTGCTGGATTGTTGCCACAGCGGTTCCGGCACACGCCAGGCAGACGATTTTTCGGGTTTGCGGTCGCGACATACTCACACCCAACATGCCGAGCGGGCCATCGACTCGTACAGCGACGGGTTTTATGCCAACCAGCTGGCACGCACCAAACGATTGGAAATCCCAGGCAGCAAACATATCTTGCTCGCGGCCTGTACCCAGTTTCAACAGGCTTACGAGACCCGTGCCCGCAGCGGAGTGTTTACCAGTACGCTGATGGACGAACTGGAGCGAGCCGCCGACACGTCTTATGCCGATTTGTTTGTTCGCGTCCGCGCCTCAATTCGTCGCACTTCATTTAACCAAAACCCTCAATTCGAAACTTTTGGAGGATTCAACGCCTATACAAAATTCCTGGGGAGCCAGGTTGCCAGAAAACAGCCGAGGTTTTCGATATTCTTTGAAAGTAACCGATGGAAAATCGAATGTGGCGCGATCAATGGAATCCCCACGGCACCTGAGAAAAAAGTTGAGTTTGCGGTTTATGAGCAAAACAATTCTGACCGGCAACTAGCGCGGGCGATTCCAAATAAATTGGGTCTATCTCAGAGTGCCATCCAGTTTTGCGATGATTTTCAACCCCGCTACGATCAAGTCCTGGAGGGTGAATTGACCAGTATGCCTTTGCCGCCATTACTCGTCGCAATATCAGGAGACGATGCGGGCATCAAAGCGTTAGAAGAATTCAAAAACCAGGACGCTTCGTTGGCACATATCCATTTGGTCAAAAATTCCAATCGCGGATTGAACTATTCGCTGTGTGCCGGAGACGAACATTTCCGCTTGAAATCTTTGAGCCCTGACAAAATGCTCTACGGTGTAAAAACCAATCACCCGAATGCCGCGAAATATATTTTCTCACGGTTGAAACATATTGCCCGTTGGGAACATCAATTGGCGCTGCGAAATCATTCCAACACCGTCGATCCCGACAAATTCGAATTTAAATTTGTCGAAATCGATGAGAACGGCAATGAAATTGATGATTACCCGCGGCAAGATATTTCGCTGGATATTGTCGAGCGTCACGGACAGTTGCAGCCCGTGATCGGTCGTTTGAAAGCGAAAAATTGTTCGAATCAAAATTTAAATTTTTTGCTGGTCCATTTTTCAGACCGGTTTGGTGTTCGCGTGATTTCCAACCAGGTCCAGGAGCCATCGGATTCGTTTTTTACTTTTGCATTGGGCAAAAATCAGAAATCGACATTTAAACTGCGAATGAACGACGACAGCGAATTAGAAACGACCGACCATTTTATGTTGGTTGTCAGCGAGGAAAAAGTTGACGATTTTGTGATTGGTGCGACCGAGCCAGCCGGGTTTGGCGAAGATATTGATTTGCGATCAGCGCGTGCGATCGACTTGGACGACGATGACGATTTCGAAAAACATCACCAGGTTGATTGGTTGACGACAGTGTTGCGTATCAAATCGATTCGAAAATCCCAATTGATCAACAAAGAAAAAGTCGTCGAACTGGCGGGCGGCATCATCAAAATGAAGCCTCATCGGAAATTCAGTGCGGCGGTGGGAACGCTGTTAGCCAAATGGCTGGGACGAAGCGCCGGTGGTGGCGATGATTTTTATAAAGGACTGGAACAGCAAAATATCGAACTTGTCAATTTCTCGTCGACTCGTGGTCAACCGTGGAGCGTCCTGGAGCTATCCAACATCCAAAATGAATCGTCATTGAAAGACGAACCGTTGGAAATCGAAGTGAACCTTGGCTTGAAAGAAAACGAACAATTGTTGGCAGCGACGTTCGACGGTGAGTTTATTCAACTGGTGGGAGATTCGTTTACGGATCAAAACGGAAGCACGCGTATCAGAATCGACGAAATCCCGACGGTCAATACAAATCGTCGCAGTGTAATCAAAGCATTGAAGCTGTATTTCTTTAAAACATTTCTCGATGTGGAAAATGTTAACCGACTGCGCGGAGTCGAGTATGCCGACGATGGACAATTCAAACGCACGACAAAAGACTTGCAGCAAAAAGTCGCCGCTGCCAACAACATTTTGTTGCTGATTCATGGAATTATTGGAGACACCAAAGGAATCGCGGCAGGAGTCAATCAAGCAGATGTCTTGGATGGCCAGTCGATTCGGAGCCGATTTGATTTGGTGCTGACTTACGACTATGAAAACTTGAACACTCCCATTGAGGAAAACGCCAGGCAGTTGAAAAAAGACCTGGAGGATCTGGGAATCGATGAAGCTGACGAAAAACAACTAACCATTTTGGCTCATTCGATGGGTGGATTGGTATCGCGGTGGTTTATCGAGAAAGAAGGTAGCGACCGCGTGGTCGACCACTTGGTCATGTGCGGGACACCGAACCAGGGTTCGCCGTTTGGATTCGTCGATCCAGCACGCAAGATTTTTGGCAGTTTGACGATGCTGGCGATGAATATGTTTCCCGCCATGGTGACTTTTGGAGTTGCGGCCTTGGCAGCGTTGAACCGAACTCGAAAAATTACGGTCGCATTGGAACAAATGAAACCCGGCTCGCCGTTTTTGACCAGCCTCAATGATGGAACGCAGCCAAGTTTGCCTTATTCGGTGTTGGCAGGTGATGTTCAAGAATATGACGCGTCGTCGGACGAGTTGCTCAGTCGGATCATCGCGCGATTTGGCAGTGGAATTTTAATGGACCAAATTTTCGGCAACGAATCGCACGACATTGCAGTCAACGTTGAAAGCATTTTTGGTGTTGGCGACGGAGAAACATCATCAGCAAAATTTTCAGTTGCTTGTCATCATTTGAATTATTTTTCCAGTGACGAAGGGTTGCAGCAATTGGCGCAAGTTCGGTGGTAAATCGAGACAGAGAGACCGAGGCAGGGAGGGCGAGGCTCCTGCCGAGCCGCAGTGTTGTATTGCGTTTGCGTGAGCGTAAAGCCATCATCAGCGGCTAGCCTTGCCGCTTACAGGCTCGGCGGGAGCCTCGCCCTCCCGGTTCACGTCCTCCCGAATCAAACTCTATTTGGCTGCGATGGAATTTGCTGAAAAATGTTGGCGAATCAGTTTCCGGTCTTGTTCGCAAAATACAGCGATATCAATATCCTTGAAAATCTTCTGATCGCGTTGACGTTTGGCGGTTAATTTATTGCCTTGCAGCGAGATGATTTCGGCGACGACTTGCGCGCCTTTGGTATTGGTCCATGTTCTTACCAACGGTCGCTTGGAGTGTTTTTTGATCGAAACACCCAAACTGTTTTTTAGATCGTCAATCGCTTCTTGAAAATCTTCCACGTCGTCCTTTAAAAATCCGTTAGGATTGATGATCTCAATCGAAAACGATCCTTCGTTGACGTCGAATATTTTGACCGTCCAAACATCACCCGCTTTGGCGATGGCTTTAAAACCGGACTCCTGACTATTGGACGGAATGCTTTGAATTTCAAACTTGAAATTCATATCGCTGAAATTATCGATGATGGCTTCTTTGATAAACCCTTCGATCGCACGGATCACGACTTCGTTGTTGGTATACCGCTGTTGGTTGTAAGTGCCCGACTGTTGAAAAGTGGTCGTTGTTGAACCGGAAGATCTAAGGTTCAGAACCGGTGTTTTTCTTTGTAGTTTGGATGGATGACTAAGTTGAGAACGCAAAACCGGTTGGTTACCTACAAGGTCAGCAGCTGAATCGTAGAGTTTTTTAAATTTATTTGACGATGACGAATTCGACGGTTTCGACATCGGCGCAGAAGTGTTACACGGGTTACAAGGATTCGACGTTGGACAGCATGACAACACGATGGTTTGGCAACAGCACGGGTCGCAGCGGTTGAGGCGGTTGAACACGGGAAAGCATCTGCGTTGGGCGACGGCCTCTCCGGCAAAAAATAACACACACAGAGTCAATAATGCGACGTATTTGAAATGCATGGTAATCCCCGTTTCAAAAATTTTTACGGTTGAAATATATGGTTGGCTTGTAAGTGATTTTGTTTCGCTTTGTATTTTTTGAGCAAATCGGCGAATTGTTTTCGATATTGTTGACGATGCGATTTTATTTTTTGCTGATCGTTCCAGTAATTTTTGCGAATGGAAAAGGACCGCTCATGGGCATTTTCAACAAACCCAACGGCTGCCGCATAATCGTTTCGTTCAGCGGCTACAGCGGCTTTGACCACGAGAATCAATGGCCAGTAGCCCGAGTTGACCTGGCTTTCTTTGAGGTCTCGTTCGAGTTTTGTCGGTTTCGATTTTTGCGGATTGCCTTGTTCGTCGAGTTCAGCTCCCGCCAAAATCAGAGCTCGTTGTCGTTTTAACGGATCTCCCGACTCAAGAAACGATTCGATCGTAACAACCAGTTCCCACAATTTTTGTTGATCTTCTGGAGTCGTCGACCACGAATCAAACGGAACATAGTTTATGGTTGTCCACTTCGATGTGTTCGAAAAGACTTTGATTTCGGAGAGGCGTTTTTGTTCATCAACGGTAATCAATGAGTTTGAATAATTGAGCTGGAATTTGGGAAATTTCGCGATAGTTTGATCGTTTTTCAATTCCTCGGAAATCTGTCCAATTCCCATGGCACCGCTTAAGTGAACCGTGCGATCCCTGAGATCTTGGCCTTGACAAAATACCGCCAGGCGGTGGACGCCACGAGGCGTGACTTTGGGGCAGCCGCGGAAATCATAACATTTGCTATACAACGCAAGATGGGTCGGCAATTCGTCACCGACAAACTCCCCTTTGACGGCAATGTTGTCGAACAATTGATCGATGTCGGCGAGTTGTTTGGTAATGACTTGAAACGTTTCCGCCAACAAGCCAGATTTTTTTTCAGTCGTTTTGATATACAGATTGGCGACCGGAAATTGCTTCGAATTTTTGTTGACCTTGGCGAGTAAATCCAGCGAATTCGTGATGTCACTTTTGTTACCTAGCAAGAACAGGCTGCCGCCTTTAATTGGCAAATACGTTCTCGTTGCCAATAAATACTGACCTGGCGCGGTGTCATGAAGTTTTTTGAAATAGGGGATTTTGACAAATTCGGAGTGCGTGAAAATTGGCATCTTGAGTTTTGGAAATTGTGTGCAGAATTTGCAGGGCAGCAATACTTCAGGTGATGAAATATCGGCTGCGGAGGCGTCAGTGCGCAGCGTCTCGAAAAGTTCGGCGAATTCAGCCAAGTTGGTCGTTTGACTGTTTTCCCATTCGCTTTCGGACAGATCCAAAATGTTCGGCGACAGGCTGAGAAATTCCTGCAACTCGGTTTGATGGACGACGGCGTTAACGATTTTGATCTGTTTGACTTGGGGCCGCGGGCCGGAGTTCCGCATCATCTGTTTGAATTGGAAAGCCCATTGGTTGATGAAGTTTACAATAATCGAATCCGTCGATTTTGGACCATCGATCAGATCACAAAAACGTCGTTGACGTCGATTGAACTCCCCGTTGGTGGGGCAAATGATCGTGAGCGAATCGAGATTGCTCTTCAATCCGGCCATTCCCAAGATACAAATGGGACCATGGAATTCGAACGACCTAACGTTGGAATCGGCGAGACGCTCAATCGGCAAAAACAAATTTTTGTCAGTACACTCTGCCGAGATTTTCGCGAGTTTCAGTCGTTTCGGTTTTCTGATTAACGGGCTTTCGAACAATGTCTTCAAAAATTCTTTGGAATTCTTGATGTTGTCCAACGTCAATTCATCGACTTCCATCTCCAGCTTTGCCAACATCCCGACATTTTGCGCTTTGTAATTTTTGGTAAAATCAAAATGCAGTTGCGGTACGTATTTCAGAAATGACAAAAATTGAATCCCTTCGTCTTTGTCGAGCTTCACTTTTTTGGGATGGATCTTGATCGAATCTCCCTGGTCGAATGTCAACGTGACTTTTCCGTAAGCCCCTTCATCCCGAGTTATTTCGTCCAGAATTTTGTAAACCTGTTGACGTTTGAAATTTTTAAAGACTTCGTCGACGTTATCTCCCCGAGTCTGCGCCCAAGCATCAGAGCCGAGTGTGGTCAGGTCGTTCCGTTCCATCGATTTGACGGCCAGTTTCTCGGACTCCGACATTTTGTTTTGATATTTGCCGATTCTCCATTTGACAATTTTTTCAAGTTCGTCCGCCGTGAATTGATTATGGTAACAGTCGAGTTGCGTTAATTTCTTGAGGGGCATGTCATCCGGCAAAACAATCCTGGTGGTGAGTCCCAATTTTTGCCTGGCTTCGTTAGTCATCACTTGGTTGCAATCCCATGATTTGGCGACTCCCGTCACAACCAAATGATCTTGAGAGATCGCCGCATCCCAAACGAGCATGTTGAGCTGGCAATATCCGATCAGATCGCGGAGTCGCTGTTCCATTGTGGTCATCCACCGATCGTCAGCAGATCGGTCGATTAACACGCAACGATCGAGGATGTCGGCGGTTCCGCAGGCGGTTTTTACCAACTCCATCAATTGCATGTGCTGCTGGCGAGTCAGTTCACCCGAAATCGAAATGGATTGATTGTCGCTGGAAAAAACCAATTCGCCATCGGTCGGTAGTGTTTTCATTCCCAGCAACAAGGACTGCAATTCGTTTTTGTCTATTTCGCATTCGTTGACATACAACGCTTCCAAATTTTCAAACTGCTTGATGCTTTGGATGTCGTCTGGGGACAGCGAATTACCGGACAGTTCTAATTGGTTCAGTCGTATGTTCAAATTGTTGGCTCGCCCGATCGATTTCAAGATGTCCTGCACCGAGTTGCCGTTTTGTGCCGGGTTGGCGGCAATGTCGACGTGTAGCTGTTCGCGACTGGCCTGTTCGAGGAAAGAATAAAATGGCGTTATTAATTCCTCTGGCAGCGGCCATTTTTTTACCGTGATTTTCAACGGGCCATACGCCGGTAACGACTCCGGCATGCCAATGTAGTTTTCCAGGGAGTCGTCTGTTGATGCATTCGGCCGCGCGCGATGGAGATCGGAAAGTCGTTGGAAGTAGTGGACCTTTTTTTCCTGCGACAGAAATTCAAACACGTTAGACTCATCGCCAAACTCTTTCTCGATGAGATAACTGGCTGGTTCCAAAAATACGTTTTGATCAGGAGCGAGAACACCGTCAAGACGATTCCGCACCGGTCGATCGAGACCGACGTCGAAATCCAGATGTCCGGGACCGTAGTGGTTTTCCATATCCATCAGTTGGCTGATCAGTGGATCTGCGAATTTCGTGTCTCGAAAAACCAATTTCTTTAAACTCGGAAATGTATTGGCCAAGGAGCCGAGTTGCCAGTTTGCCGAATCAGTTTCGGTTTTATCACCATCGAATTCAATGGAATGAACGCGCTGCGGAACAAAATTTTCGCGGTTGAACCAATCGTAAACCGGCAGTACCAACAACGGACCAAGCCCGATCATGCACAGCACAACCAAAACAGTTCCCTGCCGGTGTTCGTTGATGCTGCGGAAGAGTGTTTGAAAGAAAACTTTCAACTGGCGACGGAGCCCAATATCTTCGTGAGGCTTCAATCCGGTTTTGAATTGACGCACATGCCAACAACCAAAATCTCTCAAGATTCGCACGAGCGTATACACCAGACCCAAACCGAACAGCAGCAACAACATCCGCCACCAACTGACTGATGGTGCATCGATGAATCTCAATTGTTCCACAGCAATGGCTTCGAATACCGGTTTCGCTGACTGGCGTCGCAATTTCAATACGACATCACGGTTTTCGTTTTCGGCCACCCGATTGACTAACCAGAGATCCGAACCGAGAGACTGAAAGGATTGTTTGTCGTCTGTCTCCGCTGTTAGGCTGTCGAATTTTGGGTCGTCGAGATCAACAATGATCGGTGATTTTCCGTCAGCGGGAACCCAGTTTTTGGGAAGCCAAGCATCCGATGGAATAAATGCCAACGTCCATGCACAGATACCGACGAACAGGCATAGCATAAAAACTGCGAGTCCAATCCATCGACTGAATTTTTGAGTGCCCCACTCGACATCCGTGAGGCGCCATCCTGGTCCACCGGCGTTTTCGATTTGTTCGAGTTGCGTCATCCCCAACTGCCATTCCTGGCTATTAGGAAAAATTCGCCAAGGAAAGCGATTTCTGGTGATCGGCGTTTCGTCTCCGAGATCGATCGCGCGGTAAGCGGCCTGGGCCGGGCTTTCGTTTTCGCGCGTCAAACTGTCTTCGATTTGTTTTCTCGACGCTTCGTATGCGCTTTCAACATTTTCGCCATGGGCAATTCGTTGATAAAACGACTTGGCAAGTTCACAAGCTCGATTGTCGTCGATTTCTGAATCGGTCATGATCGACCAGGCGCGATCCGGTCTGCGCATCAACTCCGTTGCTTGTTGTTCGGACGAACAACCGTTGATAAAGATTAACTTGGGTTTGACTTTGGCAAAATCCTCGGCCAATCCTGACATGTAAACCAGTTGGATTTCACCGTCGCGTTGTTTTTCCGAACGCAGCTGTATCGATTGGCCATTGGCATGTCCGGCGAAATGGATGATCTCGATTCTCTCTCCATATTTTTCCAGGCACGCGAGAACACTTTCGATCGTAGCATTTTTTAACGGCACTGGCTCGCAATGTTCAGTGCCATTCAAAGCGTCTTCGATTTCATCAATTTCCAACTTGGAATGGTACAGATCGTTTTCAGCAGCAGCTTGAATCAGAAGTGCGATTGCCGGCTCGGGAAATTTGGGACGACCAAAAATTCGCGACAGCAAACTGCGTCGAGCCACTCCCTTGGGTTTGCGAACCATTCGATAATTGGTTCTGCGTCCATTAATATTCCAAGGTAGGTTGGCTGTCTGTTCACGATCTTTGACGGTTCGATCGACTTCCTGAAACGCTTGTTTTGCAGTCGATCCGGCGGCGAGTTTCCTGAAAAAACTTTCTACCAAAGTCGAGGAAATCTGAGGCGGAGTCCGCTCCAATGTCATGTAACAGTCAAACGGGTTTTGCTCCGCGAGTTTCATGAATTGGTTGGCCGCAGGTCCATCAAACCCGTTGGCAAACACGAATCTCGGACTGGCGTCTTGCAATATTTGAAAAAGACTGGAGACATATTCGACTTGGGAAACCAGGTCGTCAATTCGCTCGGAGTGAGCGACAAAGTAAATCAATTCGATCTGGTCACGGAGAGATTCCAGGGTTTGTTCCAATTCATGAGGGCTAGCCTGGGGGATGGTTCGAATATTGAAACGGTTGGCAGTTGTCGAGAGGATTTTTTTGAGCTTTGCGAATTCCAATTCGACAGCAGTGCCGGGTTGGTCTGGTGCGGTTTCCAAGCTGACCAACAACGCAATGGGTTTTGATGAACGATCAACAGTAGAAGTAGTGGAGGATTTCAGATCGGATGACATAGCGCCTTGCAGTCAAACACCTTGCGACCGCACACGCTGCCTCCTGCTGGTATGACGACCGAATTATTATTCAATGTCCGTAAGGTTTGTTTGTGACCGTCATCTATGATAGACGGTGACGTGATTTTAACTGACAGAAATATGGCAAACAACAAAAAACAGCATGGAAAACAACTGCTCAACCCCTACGGCTTCCCCAGTTCCCCTGCATCTCCCCACTATGAAAATTCGTTAGCAGACCGTTTCAATCAAATCATTGTGTGAACTTTATTTGTTTTGGTTTGGTCTTGGGAGCAAATAACAATTGTTGTGTAAAAAAAAACAGGTCTCACGCGGAGGCGCAGAGGCGCAGAGAAGGCGATGAAAGACCAAAAAAAAATAAAACGAGAATTGATGAGCAGTTAAAAAGTATTTGGTCCAAAGAGTTCGCGAGCACACCTCTGCGTCTCGGCGGCTCTGCGTGAGGTTCACGGACTTGGCGAAGACTAACAACGAGATCCTCGCGTAGTCGTCGAACAATTCTTAGCGGCACTACCTAAATCTGCCAATGAATGATGACCGCAGTGTTCGGGTGGGCGATCCTGTGAGCGGCAAGGCGCTAGCCGCCGGTTCGTTAGCGTTTCATACCGGCGGCTAGCCCCTTCCCGCTCACAATGATTAAGAGTTTCTCGTTAAAATTTAACGTATCTGTCATGTAATTCTTAAATCGACCACCGGAAGATTAAATCTATGTGTGGGGAGAAATAATCTAATTGTGTTGCGCCCCCATATTTGCGAAGTTGAAAAAGGTAAATTCGTTTACCGGGCCTGCCCAGAAGAGATAGGCGTTTCACTGGGTGGGCTTTTTTTAAAAGACAACAAGCTCTCGCCGAAATCAAGTAGTCTCGAATCTTACGAGTACGACTCGCTTGTATCGGGTGCCACTGGCTCTGCCAGTGTTGAGGTTGAATGGTGGACATTAAGTGCTTCAATTGAATGAAAAAAACTACGAGTTGATGCATAAATCACTGGCTGGGGCCTGTGGCACCCGCGAAGGACCAGACGACTCATAATCTGGTCGAATCAACTCGTTTGTGGCGGCACTATCTCGAAAAAGCGACGCCCCGGATCGCCGTCTGATAAATCGCTCGATAGAAAAAATATTTGAACTGAGCATCGAGAAGTTGAAGTTCGGCGTCGGCGACCGCTGTCTCGTAAATGTTTAGCGCGATCAAGTCGATATCTCCCGATCGAAACGCGATCTTCGCAAGCTCAAGTGAACGTCTGGTGAGGATCAGATTTTTTGTCGACTGCGCCGCTTGGTCGAATGCGGCATTAACGGCCGAAGCGGCATCCTGGATTTCGGCACGAATTTTGTCGGACATGAAACGCATTTTCGCGTCGATTTGGGTCAATTTTCCTTGAGCCACCTGAATTTTTCCCAAACCTTCGCGCCGTTCCAACGGGACTTCGAAAAACAGACCGAGTTGGAGTTCAAATGGTGTTTTATCACCCTTGCTACTTGTTTCCCCGCCGATGTCTTGGCCGGCAAACCCTTTGACGTCTACCTTGGGCAATGTCAAGTTTTGTGCGTATTGGCATTCCACGAGTGCTTGCCGACGGGCGGCGACGAATTCTGACAATTCCGGTCGAACGGTCAACGCGTAGGCAATATCGGATCCCAGCTGACCTTGGGAAATTTGGTTGAGTACTGGAAACTTCGTGGGCAATTGTTGCTCGGTGGCGATGACCGGTTGGCAATTCGAGTCGCGCCAAAACAGCGAAAGTTTGATGGCGGCTTTTTGTAATGCACGGCGTGATTTAATCAAATCATTTTTTCGTTTGGCGATAAATCGATCGTTATCGATTTGGGCAATTTTTGCCAAATCACCTTTGTCAATTCTGTTTTTAATTTGATCCACTCGAGCTTCAGCCAGTGCGATCAATCGTTTTTGGATTTGCACGGATTGTCCGGTCGCGACCCAATCCCAGTAGGCTTGTGTTGCAAATCGTTGAAATAGCAATAGGCGCGATTCAACATTCGCGGCAACTTGTTTTCGTTCCAGCTCCGAGGAAAACAAATTAGCGCGTCGTTGATCGATGTCTCGATCTTTTAACAATGGCAAAGAAAATCCGGCTTTAAACTCTCCCGCTTCATTGGTTTCACGTTCACCGTACCAAGGTTCAAAGTTTCCATCTCCGATACGATACGTACCGTACACTTCGCCGCCGCCGAACAGTGGTCGACTCAAACCCATGCCATTTCGAAACGTTTGATAAAATCCTAGTGGTTGCGAGATACTATGGGCGGAAACGACGCGATCGAATTGGCCCCATGACGCCAGCACTTTTCCACTAGCCGTTTCAATTTCTCCAATGGCGGCTTCGATTTCGGGAAAACAATCCTGGACGGAGGTCAACACCTGATCGAGTTTCAATGCAGGCTGTTTAGCTTGAGCCGAATTTGGCACGATTGGATCTTGCTCGCGGCCGGTTGGGCGACCTGAGATGGATTCGGGAGTGATAACAGGACGAACAATGGGATCGTCTGTATCTTGAACATTGCCGAGTGTTGACGCAGAAGTTTGAGATATCTGAGGACTAGCTTCTGAACTCTGTTGAAAATCGGCCAGTGCAACATCGTTTTTTTTGACGTCGGTTTGGCGATTTCGCGTGAGATTCCATTGGCTGGAACTTGGATTGGCAATCGTTGCGGTGGAGTCTACTCGTTGAGGTTGATTTAATCTGCAACCCGAGAGCAGAACTCCGATTCCCAGCACGACAAGTAAACGATTAAAGCTCATCCCTGAATTCTTTTCTTTTTTACTTGGGTACCTTGGGTGGTTTTGACTTTTGCTTGCCGGGCTCTTCGTCGGACACGATGACGGGGAATCCGTTTAATTGTCGCCAGATTTCGTAGCCCAATGAAACGCGGCGTAGCATGACCCAACCGTTGACCCGGACGCCTTGTCTCAGATAACGATCCGACGGCCATTCTTGTGAGGATCCAGTCGGGACAATCAGAATTCGAAATTCCCCTTTTCCATTGTCCGTTGCGTCAACAGTGATGACCCTTCCGGAAAATGTCCCGATCGCCACGGACGGCCAACCGGCAAACTGAACGGCTGGCCAGCCTTCGAATTGCAATCGAACTTCCTGGCCGACTTGAACCAGCGGCATGTCGTTGCCATAAATCCACAACTCGACCGCTTTCCGAGATGCGTTGGGAACGACCGTCATCAGCGAGTCGCCTTCTTTGACCGTATCTCCCAACTCATTGACGTTTAACCGAAAGATAGTTCCGTCGCGCGGTGCGGTAACTTTAAAACGTTTCATCTCATTAATTTTTGTTTCCAGTTCGCGTATTTCTTTACGTATCGTTGCGGCGCTTCCCAACGCGTCTTGTTGCAATGCTCGTGCGTAATCGATTTTTGTCAAAGCCACGCGTCGTTTTTCTTCGAGTTCATTTTGTTTGGCATACAGTTCGTTCTGAAGTGCAATGATATCCTTTTGGACGGCTTCCAATTCCGCTTTGGTGACATCCCATTCTTTGCGATATTTTTCAGCTTCCTTTTCCGATTTCGAACCAATTTCGTACAATTCAAATTGGCGTCGGTAGTTGAGACGCGCTTGCAATTCTTTGGCTTTGTAAGCGATCTCTTGTTTTTGTTTGCTTTCTAATTTTGCGACGGCAGCCGCCAACAATTCCTTGGCCGCCTGGACCGTAAAATCACCGGCTTCGGCAAATCCAACGACGTTTTGTCCATAAGCTTCGGCTTTAACGTTCGCTGTTTCTTCTTTGATTTTCAGTTCGTTGAGTTGCCCCCTGAGTTGTTCGGCCATGTTGGCTGCAAACGGTTGGATTTCGAGAATAAAGTCACCTTTTTTCACGCGTGAACCCTCGACCAGGCCATCTGCGATATCGACGATAACCCCTTTCGCAGGCGCCTTGATATCTTGTTGACGTTCTTGTGGTACATAGGCGACGACTTGGCCAGTTCCTCGTGAAGTCTGTTGCCAAGGCAAAAATGCGATGGCAAAAATCGACATGATTAATCCGGCCAACATCGTTTTGGCAAACCGTCTGGCAAAACGCGACGATTGCACCAAGTGAATGGTCACATTCTGCTTTTTCGATGGAACAGTCGCGCCAATCTGATTACCAACCCTGTTCGTTGTCATCGTCATTTCCCTACCAGTTCCGAATTTCGTTGATCTTGAACAACACGTCTTGCCTAATCGTCAAACTTTTCAAAACTCCACTGTGCCGCGGAAAATTCGAGACACCGGTCTCCCCAACGGGCAATGGTTCTGCGACCCGTGGAAACCACGATCGTCGTTTTGCCAGCAAAATGCTTGAGGCTTGCCAGCATGTCTTCGGTATCATCATCCGACAGTCGATCGAGGAGTCCATCGATAAACAATACCCCTGGTTGAGCAATCAATGCTCGAGCGATGACCAGCCGAATCGCTTGACCCTGTGTCAGTGGGTATCCACAAATTTTGATATTGGTGTTAAATCCTTCTGGTAATTCCGCAAGCGTTTTCCGAAGACCGAGATGACTAATGACTTCGGTGACGTCAGATGAACCAACATTTTCGCGACCCATACGGAGATTTTCTTGGACCGTGCCGTCGAAAAGTTCGACTTCTTGCACCAAGCTAATTTTTTCTTGTAGAGATTCTGCACTGATAGCATCCACTCGAAAATCGTCCAACAACACGTAACCCGTGTCTGGTTTTGATTGTCCGATACAAATTTCGATCAGCTGAGTTCGTTGAATTTCTGAGTTGCTATAAATGGAGTACGCCTGGCCAGCATCGAATTGCAATTTGATGGGTGGATCGGTGATGGGATCGAATCCAACGTCGACCAAAGACAATTCGTACGCACCTGGTTCTCGGACCAATTGCAGTTTTTGGACGGTTTCCACTGGCAGGTCGAAAAGTTTTCCGAGTTTGTCGACCGACGCCATCAAATCGTAAAAACTTTCGAGGTCTTTCCCAAGTTTCGCAAACGATCCCAGGATGACTGCGACAATCAATTCCGCAGCTACCAATTGACCGAGTGTCATTTGCCCTTCGATCACAAGATATCCTCCGAGCGCGAGCAACACGGTGGCGGCGATGACCTGCATGGACATGGCAAACGAAATTTGTCGGAGCAAGATGCGGAAATGTTGTTGACGGTGATTTATGTATTTAGCGGCAAGTTCGTCCGCGCGATTGATGGCGAATCCCAACCCGCCGTTGAACTTAAAAGTTGAGGGGTGTCGAACAATCTCTTGGAGCCAAGCGGCCGTATCATATTTGAGTTGCGATTCCTGGGAAGCCGTTTTGACCGCACCGCGGCCAATAAAGAACAGCACGATCGTCATCATTGCCAGCAAGCCAATATCGTAGCCCAACAAAAACGGGTGATAGAACGCCAGGACCGTTAAACCGATGATGGTCTGTAACAACAGCATCAGTGTTTCGAGCAATAATTTCGAAGTGATTTTTTGAATGCTGACGATGTCAAAAAACCGATTGACGAGTTCCGGTCCGTGGTATTGCTTCCAGACCGCCAGTGGCACGCGTGTCAAACGATAAGACAGATCCTCGACTGTCCGCACGAACAACTTGCGCTGAATGACTTCCGTGACGATGGTCATCAAAACATTCAAGCCGGCGTGAAACCCCAGGAAGATCAACACAATCAGCGACAACACAATCAATGGTTGGAGATAGCGTCCAAAAGCGATGGTGTTGACGACGGCCTCGACCGCCAGCGGAATCGTCAAACTTAGCAATCCAATGACGATTGAAAAAATCAAAATTGTGCGTATATCACTGGACTCAGGTTTTAGCAGCGCTAAAAATCGCTGTAACGGTTTTAGTGGCGCCGCCAACGTTCCGGTTTGATATTGAAAACGTGAGGCGTTTTCGGCAGCCAGCTTGGGCTGGATCAAAAGCCAATGAAATGACGAATCGTGTTGCTGACGAAATTTTTTCTTCAGCCAGCCAATCGATTTCGTCTGGTCTTGTCCATTTTGGTTGATCAGCAATCGGCCACGTTTCAAAATCGACAGTACCAAAACTGAGTCGTTAGACATACCATTGTTTTGGACGAGAATCGGACCCGAGTCGTTGACCGTATGAAGGAGTTCGCGAAGTGAGCCGTCCATTTCACGAAACCGGATGCCAAACTGCTTTCCAACAGCGTTGAGTCGATCGACTTCTTCAACATATTGCTCTCCATGATCCTGGTCGGCCAAACTAGGAAACACGCGGTTGGCGGAAAATGCAATTCCCAAATGGGTGCAAATTCGTTGAATCAACTCGGTAGCTTGAACGTTTGTCATCTGAATTTGAAGTGCAGATTCAGCCATCTCAGTTTGGATCTTTTTTGGAGTTTGAAAGTATAGGTTGCTTTGAAGCCGTCAAAATTGATTAATCAAAAACTCCAGGATTCCAATTCGCCGCTAAAGTACTGCCAATGGCGATGGCGTCCGCCGTAAAGAGAGGTGCACTTGATCGTGTAGCGGGGATCAGCAGGCAGGCTTTGAACGGGATCGATCAAGGTTTTTGCGCAAAACTGAGCTAACGATTTGAACGTTTTGAACGAATCCCAGTTATGTGAGCGGCAAGGCGCTAGCCGCCGGTTCGTTCGTGCTTCATTATCGGCGGCTTGCGTCTTGCCGCCCACAATGGTGATTTCGTCAATCGTCCTGAATGCGATTCCAGGTTGTCGCTCGGAAGACTGCCGTATTCTGATCATAGTTTTTTAAGAGCCAGTGCACATTGAGTTTTGCGGACTACTTTTTTCAGTTGACTCTTATTTATACGGCGCGATCCATGTATTGTTCAAATAGATAAATAAAACGTTTAATATTTAAAATACAAATATAATTTGCAGCCCCGGCGATCTTCGAAAACGCTGAGATTTGACCGTCGCATCTGCGCGTACAAAACGAGGTTGGGAACGTTAATGTTCTCCGAATAGTTTTTCGCGTGCGGACCGTGAAATTTTTAAAACAGCCGGGTGCTTAATCCGTTTTTCGATGGAAATAGCGTAAAACCGCTCGACAATTTCAGGAATTCGGCCGATCACTTTGACGGAATACTGCCGGCAAACCTCGTCTTCGATCGCCGTTGGCGTGACAAACAACCCATGCCCTGCTTGCCCAAAAACTTTCAGCACAGCGCTATCCTCAAACTCGTGAACAATTTTCGGATGAATTGCATTTTCTTCGAACCATTGTTCGAGCAATCGTCGCAGCGATGTGTTTTGGGTTGGCAGCAACATCGGAGCTGAATCGAGCGAATTTGGAAAATCGTTTTTGTATTTACGCGACAATTTGCCCGCGCCGTAAACCGTGACTCCACATTTTCCGAGCAAGTGGTTAAACGCTCGAACGTGGGTATCGGGCGTGAGAGGGCGGTCGGCGATCACAACATCCAACCGATGCATCGCCAGTTCACCCAATAATTCACGTATTTTTCCCTCGAAACAAACGATCTGATACTGGTTTTCTTCCGATTCGAGCGCAGGACGCAACAGTTCGTAGACAACCAATTTGGGCAATGCTCCTTGTACGCCAACTAGCAACCGCGATTTATCTTCGTCGGTGCGATTGTGCAAAATGTCAGCGAGTTCTTGACCCAATCCAAAAATTTCGTCCGCATATCGATAAACCAATTGGCCGGTCTCGGTCAAAGTTAACGTGCGGCCGGTTCGTTCGAACAAAACATGCCCAATCGCTTTTTCCAGTTTTTTGATTTGGCTGCTCAGTGTCGGTTGTGCCAAATGTAGGATCTTTGCAGCTCGCGAAACACCGCCTTCTTTGGCAACCGTCCAGAAGTAGAGGAGGTGATGATAGTTCAACCAATCCACAGTGCCACCTATAGTTTTAGTCTTAGTATTTGTGCAACTTGTTTGAGCAATGTTATGAGTTCGGTGATTCAACGGGAAGGGTAGGCGATGCAGCATTTGCCTGCAACCGTCATCGAAACTGACTCAAGCCGACCGCGCGATTCGCAATAAATCGCAACAGGTGCAACGATGCTCGCCCGATGAAAAATCAGGTTTTGCCGTCAATAGATTTAATCAATCCGAAAGAGTTTGATTATCTATTAGTCCTAACTCAGAACGTCTCCTATAAATGAGTACTCTCGGAACAAAACTGCATCAACTTTTGGAAAGCTGTGAATTTGAGCGTTTGCCGGCGGCTAGCGCCTCGCCGCTCATATTTAATCAACACTACCTATAACCAAGGTTGAGTTCCCTGGAATTCATCATTGAAGTCTGGAAACGACAATGAAAGTTATCATTGGAAACCAACAAAAATTGATTAGCGATTCGGCTCTGGTCAAAACCGAATCAAAAATAATAGCCGCGTTCGCGAGGTACGGCACCAATATCGTTAAGGTCGAATTGACAGTCGAAGACGTCAATGGAACTCGCGGAGGTGAAGACAAAGAATGTCGAATCGTAGTCAAATTGAAAAAAATGGACAGTGTTGTTGTGACGGCGAGAAATGTTTCCGTTTCCAAAGCGATTGCTCAAACCATTCACCGCGCCGAACGTTCGGTCAGTCGGAAAATTGAAAAACGTCAAATGCATCCGTCTCGATTGACTGTTCGACCAAATCAACTTTGAACGATTGTCGCAGTCGCATAGGAAATCGCAGTTAAGCGTCATCACAAAATTTACAATCAACCAACAGCGCAGGTTTTCAAACCATGAATTCAACAGATGGTCCGGGCACGGATGTCGCCATTATCATGGGTAGCAAATCAGATTGGCCGACTATGAAATTTGCTGCGGAGACACTTGAGCAATTGGAAATTGGCTATATGGCAAATGTGGTTTCTGCGCATCGTACACCGGATCGAATGGTCCAATTTGCGAAAACGGCGAGTCATCAATTCAAAGTAATCATTGCCGGCGCGGGAGGTGCGGCCCATTTGCCTGGCATGGTTGCTTCGCTGACGCGGCTCCCCGTATTGGGAGTGCCAATCAAGAGCAAATTGCAAGGGATCGATTCACTGTTGTCGATCGGCCAAATGCCGCGAGGCGTTCCCGTCGGCACTCTCGCGATTGGCGAGGCTGGAGCCATGAATGCGGCGCTGTTGGCCGCCAGAATTTTGGCTATTCACGACGAGAAAGTTCGAACCAACGTCGAAGCGTTCATTGAAACTCAGACCCAACAAGTTTTACAGGATTCACATTTGTGATTGCAAATTCGTTAGAAACGAACGCCAAAGTTTTTGAACCTGGGGCAACAATCGGGATTCTTGGCAGCGGCCAACTCGGACGTATGATGGCGATTGCCGCGAAACAGATGGGCTATCGCGTTCATATTTTTTCGCCAACCCATGATTCACCAGCTGGACAGGTTGCTGACCTCGAAATTCAGGCTTCGTTCGACAATCTGGCAGTCGTCGAACGATTCGCACAACGCGTCGACGTGATCACGTTGGAAACAGAAAATATTCCAATGGAAACCGTCCTCGTCGCGTCGCAATCGGCACCGGTTTATCCCGGATTGAAAGCGTTGGAGTTTTGTCAAAATCGTCGCAAAGAGAAAATGTTTCTGGCGGACTACGGCATTCCCACCTGCCAGTTTGAAATCGTGCGATCACTCGTCGAACTCAAATCGGTCTGCCGATACATGATGCCGGCCATCGTGAAAACGACGACGGGTGGATATGACGGAAAAGGGCAATTTCTCATTCAGACGCCCGATCAAATCGAGGAAGCATGGCATACCCTCAATGCCAACGAGTTAATTGTCGAAGAATTTGTTGAATTCGATTACGAGTTTTCGGTGATTGGTGCACGAAGCTCCGCAGGAGTATTTGCAGCGTATCCGTCGATTCGAAATGAACATCGAGATCACATTCTGAATTTGTCGTTTTCACCATCGGGTTTGTCAGACCAACTCAATCAACGGGCAACTGAAATCGTTTATGAGATTATGAACGAGATGGATGCGGTTGGTGTGATGGCCGTCGAGTTTTTCTATCGAGATGGCGAAATCCTTGTTAACGAAATGGCACCCAGACCGCACAATTCCGGCCATTTGACCATCGAAGCGCATGTCACCAGTCAATTTGAACAACATATTCGCGCCGTTTGCGGATTGATGTTGGGGATCACCAGACAAACCATCCCCGCAGCATCAGCCAATATTCTGGGTCTGGAATGGAATCAAAGCAAATCTCCGACATGGCAGCTCGGACTTTCGATGCCTTGTGTCAAATTGCATCTGTATGGCAAAGAATCGCCGGAAGAAAAACGCAAAATGGGACACATGACCGCTTTGGCTCAATCGGCCGAAAAAGCGAAACAATATGTCGTTGCCGCCAGACGCTTGTTGAATATTCCAGCGATGTCGCTCAACGCCAATGGCACGAGCTAAGCAGGCGACAGCAGCTACGACTACCGGGCAAACCCAAGAAAAGAAACGCCGATAAATGAAACAATTCAAAAACATTTTGCTTGTGACGCCAGTTGATGCACAGTTGATCAGTCATGCTGTGTCGCAACTGCGTTCGAGCCACAGTCGTTTGACCTTGATATCTGCAGTTCCACCACTGGATCGCCCCAAAGTGACACTGGCCGATGGCAAAACGATTGATATGCAAAAATTGCTTGAGCAGGATTTGAAAAAAGAGCTCGATGAGCAGGCCGAAAAACTGCGGGAACACGAATTCCGTGTGCGGACGGTCGTTGCCTGCGGTCAACCGTTGGTCGAAATTGTTCGGCAAGTCGCCGCCAAAAAACATGATTTGGTCGTGATGCGTTCAGACGGCGTCAGTAATTTGCGAGAACAACTTTTTGGAACACTTTCGCTCCACTTGATGCGCAAATGCCCGTGCCCGGTTTGGGTCGTCAAACCATCGCGCCGCCGCAAATTGCGAAACGTATTCGCTGCCGTTGATCCCGATCCTAAAAATCCGGTTCGAGATCGACTCAACAAAGAAATTTTGATGCGCGCGACGACCATGGCTCAAAATGAAAACGCGAAACTTCACGTTGTCCACGCCTGGACAACACTGGGAGGCGATATCAATCGCAGCCGCCGATGGATGTCTAGAACTGAAATTCGATTGCATGTCGAGCAAGTTGGCGTGGAGCGACGAGAACAATTGAACAACCTGCTCGACGCTCAAACGGACGGTTCGGCAATCGTACATATGGTTCATGGGAGTTCCGGGATTGTGATTCCCGAAGTGGTTAATAAATATCATTGCGATTTGTTGGTCATGGGAACCGTTTGTCGCACCGGAATTCCAGGATTGTTTATTGGCAATACGGCAGAAACAATTTTGGGCCAGGTCGATTGTTCTGTCTTGGCCATCAAGCCCTCGGAGTTTGTCACTCCCGTAAAATTAGATTGAGCGAAATCGGGTTCGGTAGAAGTGTGACGAAAGAATTAGAAAGGTGATCAAACGCAAAAAAACGGTTAACAATTTGCAAGCAAAAGCTCACGCAGAGGCGCAGAAACGCAGTGTCATGATGAGTACAAAAACTATAAATCATGGTTTCACTAACCTGCTAAGTGGAATCAGCTATATCCTTTGATTCATAAGTATTCATCAGCTGGTAGCAAAAGATTTGAAATCTCTGCGACTCTGGGTCTCTGCGTGAGCTTTAACCAACGGCTTGGTTGTTTCGCGGCAAAGCTGCTCAACCTCGCACTTCTGTCAAGCACGATTATTGTGTTCAAAATCGTGTTTTCTCTTTTACAATAGAAAGGCGTAAACTAGCTCTGTTGTATCGCGCCGGTAAGGGAAATTTGATGAGTTCTGGTGAGCAAGGAAATGTTGCCCTGATGAATTCGGGCCAGTTCTTCGGACGCAATGCAAAATCGTTTTGTGTCAGCGGATTTCGCTTGGTCGAAAATTTGTATGGCAAAAATTCGGTGACGCCCCAGCATGCTCATACTCGGCCTCATTTTTGTTGGGTGCTGCAAGGTCAATATTGCGAAGTGATCGGTAGCAAGACTTTTGAGCGGAAGCCGTCTACGTTGATGTTTCTGCCGGCTGGTGTCGCGCACACCGAGTCGCACAATTCGATGGTTCGAAGCTTTCTCATTGAATTGGAGCCGTCGCGATTTGAAATTGCCAATCAAGAGCGATCGTTGACCAGTCCGCTTTCGATTCAGAAAAGCGAGATTGTTGAATTGATCGCGCAGCTGCATCTTGAATTTTCTCAACCCGATGCGTGGTCGGCATTAGTGATCGAAGCATTGGCAATCGAACTCTTGGCGATTACTGCGCGGCATGTTCAGCGCCGCAAAACTGCAGAGCTTCCCAAATGGGTGATGCAGATTAAAAATCGTTTGCACGACGAATTTCTATCCCCCATCTCATTGGAGCAATTGGCTCGTGAAGTGGGACGAAATCCATCCCATGTCGCGCGTGTTTTCCGTTTGCATTTTGGAATGTCGATCGGACAACATGTACGACAATTGCGAATAGAATATGCAAAAAATTTGCTGCGCGATAAACGAAACTCAATTGCCGACATCGCTTTGCAATGTGGTTTTGCCGATCAAGCCCATTTTTCGAGGTGCTTTCAAAAAGTGACGGGCATGACCCCATCGGCATTTCGTCGAGAAGTTTAACGGTGCCGGGTCAAAGCTTTTTTTTGTCATGGTCGTTAGCGGCGTGGCGACTTTCGTTGCTTGACCCACTGAACCATCAACTTTTGGGCGGCCATTTCTTGGCGAGGCCAATCGAACGCGGAATCTTTGGGTTTGGGTTTCCACATCCCGTGGTTGGCATTTTTGAAAATTTTTAGCGTTGCCTTGGTATTGCCAATTTCTTGCATGACTTGTTCGATTTTTTGACGGCTAAGTTTTGCCGGTACATCGATATCGTCGCTGCCCCACATTGACAACACCGGTACTTGGATTTTTCTCCAATTATCCATCGGGTCGGGAGAAAACGGCGACCAAGCAGGATGGGGTCCGTTCGGTAGCCCTTGTCGAGGGATAAACAAGACACCGCGAACCCATTTGTTTTTGAACCAACGTTTTGATTTTGCTTTTTCAATTTCATCAGACATTCCCTGTCGGTCTTTGCCGGTTTCATAGAACCGATACAAGCGAGTGACAAACTGTTTGGCCGCTGCAATCGATTCTTGATCAACGCCGTCTCGTCGCATGCGATTGACCATCGAAAAAATATTTTGCTCACCACTGGTAATACCGGGTGTTGCGCCGACGATCACAAAATCCACATCGCGGTGTTTGGCAGCGACGGCTGGAGCGATCCAACCGCCTTGACTAAATCCAGCGATTCCAATTGCCGATCGGTCGACGTCTTGACGAGTTTTGATGGCATCGATCGCAGCCAGCGCATCGGCGGTCAAAACCGTCAGATCCCAAAATTTTGAGCCGGTTGATTTTCCAGCGCCGCGCTTGTCATAGATTAGCGAAGCGACTCCGTGTTGTGCCAACAAGTGAGCGCGGCCCGAGTAATAAAACGTCTTTCGCGTATCGGGGCCGGAACCGTGCGTCCAAACGATAGTTGGAAACGGACCTTTTCCCTTGGGCTTGACGAACGTTCCACGAAGATGCCCATCGCCATTTTTGAATTCGACGCTTTCATATTGGTACTCAACTGGCGTGTCATTGGTTCGTCGCAGCTCGATTTCTGATTTCACGCCGCGAAAACCAATGCATTTCCCGACCAGGCGATCTCGCTCACGATGGAGTTTTATTTCAAATTTCGATGGCGTGTTTGACCGGATGGTTAGTTCTTTTTTTGTTGGCTCCGCGACCTCGGTCGGAGCACCGTAAACCAGGTATTCCGGTAAATCGATGGTGACGTGATATTTTTTACCGACTCGTGAAATGTCAATTTTTATTGCGTAAGTTTTTTTCTGATAGTTGAGCGTCCCTTCCCAATGACCTACAAGATCTTTCGAGAACCGCTGCTCGTGCAGTTCAACGTGTTCCGATGCTGCAGTGCAGGATGTGGTTGGAATTGCCAAAATGGCGAGCCAAAAAGCTGGCAGTAACAAACCAACGCTCCAGCGGAAACGATTTTGTCGATACATATTTTCCTCGTTCAGCGAAAACTCAAATCATCAATTTGGACAGGATCAGCTCGACATCCGAGGCTGCCTCGCACTCAGGTCCCGTCAATCTTGCTGAGCCTGTCCTTTGAAATGGTGATTGTTCTGCGTGCGTCTAAATCTGCGAACGTGGCACCAAGTTTAATATTCAATGACTTTACTGCTCAAATTTCACCTTGTCTTGCACGATTGGTGCGCATTTTGTTTCGACCGTGCGCAGCACTCTAAAAACAGCTGATTTTGTGTCAATTGACGGTAAACATGCTGCGACTCGGTCAGCAGCAATTCGTGGTTTCGCCAAACAAGAGGTAAACCGCTAGTCGTCGGCAAATTGTTTTTCGCCAATATATTTGCGCGCCACCGAAAACCAAAAAAAACTAAATTTGTTGCGATTTTCACATAATATATATTTGTAATAGGTATTATGCCTCATAATAATAGGTATTAGGGGTTTTTGGCCGCACCATGACAAAAAAATCCAGTCAGACCGATGTTATATCGCGAGCTGGAATCGACAAATGAATGAAAAACGTTGACATACCTCTCTGAAATAGGTATCATGCAAAATGAAGTTGCGAACCGTGCAGCTTCGAATTCAGGGGCCGAGAACAGAGAGTTAAATCGTCATGAGAATCATTTTTTATTTAGCGGTTTCGTTGACCGTTTTTTTGCCAGCCAAACTGTGTGGAGATATCGCCTATTCGAATCTCGGTCCCAATGACGAATTCAGCACGCAACTGCCTTTTCTGATTGGCCGTTTCAATGACCAAGCTCCCAACGTTGAGTTGGCTTTTCGATTTACATCCGAGGCGACGGGGTTTGTGAGTTCGGTTGACGTCGGTGTGGGGTTGTCTAGCTCAGGACAGGACGATTCGATGTTGGTCGCGTTGTGGACCAACGTCAACAATTTGCCTGGTGTCGAGATTTGGTCAGGCACGCTCAAGCCACGTTTTGTCACCGAAGTGCTGAGCGCGACTTCGTCGGATCCTGGCATGACAGAATTGATCGAAGGAGAAAGGTATTGGGTTTCGGCGCGCAGTCAAAACACAACGGGACGTTATTTGTGGTATCGCAATTCGACGGGCGCCACCAGTCGAACGGTAACAGATTTTACAGGTACAGGTAATTGGATGAATCCGAGTAATTTCACGCAAACGGCATTCCGCGTCAATCTTGGGGCCGCCATTCCTGAACCCACCAGCGGAGCACTCCTGGTTCCATTGGCTGTTGGTCTGCTGTTGGGACGTCGTCGAAAACGACGCATAGTTCAATCATGATTCGTCGATCGTAAAAGGGTTGAATCTGGATTTGCAACGGGGGTTTGGTGCACTATAGTGAATGATATGACTACTCCCAGAAGTTCGAAAGAATTCTTACAAGGTGTTCCCGAGTTGTTGGTTCTCCGATTACTGGCCGATCGGGAAATGTACGGATATGAAATCGTCCGCGGAATTCGGGAACACACTAATGAACAAATGAATTTTGGCGAAGGGGTCATTTATCCGTTGTTGCACACACTGCAAAAACGCCGATTACTGGCGATTCGCAGAGAAAAATATAATGGCCGTCAACGGATCTATTACCGGTTGACGGCGACTGGCCATAAGAAACTTGCCGAGAAAATTTCGCATTGGGAAAAAGTTTCTAGCGCAATTCAGTTGGTATTGGACGGTGACTCTGATGCAGCAACGGCGACTCAATGAACTTCGACGGCAATTGTTAGTCGACGGATACTCGCCCGCCTATGTATCCCGGCTGTGTGACGAATTGTGCGACCACTACGAGTCGATGGTCGAGCATCAGGAATGTGTCGGCGGTGGCGACGTTAGCGACACATCGAGTTCGGAATGTGAAAACGCTGTTGGCTCGGTGAACGAGATTCGAGACGCTGTTATCGAACGACCTGAACTTCAGCCATGGATCGATCGGTTTTCGATCGTGATTTTTGTGTTGGTTCCAGGAATGCTTGTCTGTTTGTCAGCCTGGTGGTTGATTTGGTTGGGACATTGGGTCGTGACGTCCGAGACTGAGTTTGCTGGACGAGATCAATTGATTCGCTGGTTGCCTCGGGGGAATACGTTTGTCGTCATCGCCATGAGCATTGTTTTTTCCGTGCTTGCTTTTCGAACCCATCGCCGCTGGTTTTTTTTACTGACGGCCTGTGCGATTATTTCGATGTTGGGAATGCAAAACATCGATTTAGTGGCGTGCGAACAATCGAATAGTATTTACTATCGATCGTGGTGGGGCATTTCATGGTTGAATTTTTCAGTTCCCTGGTTGATTGCAGGGCTGACGCTCGCCATTGGCCATGCGGTCACGATCAAAGGGAGCAACAGGAAAACAGCAAAGGTGAAAAAGTATTTGAATTTCTCACAGCTGTTCGCCTGCGTTCGACCCGGCCGATTTGTATTTTGTTCTCTGGTCGTAGTGATTGCGTTTGTTGTATTGGTCACCAACGCCCAGCAAACCAATCAAATTCACGCGGTCGATCGAATGGTCGCAACGTATGATCAACCGGTGAAAATCCAGTCCGTTCAATTGCAACTGGTATCCGACCAGCGGATCCGGCGTGCATTGGGCATCGATGAAAGCAAAGACGAAACGATCGACACGATTTTGACTCGATACGAAACAGAAAGTCGTGAGATTGCAACCGCCTGGCGTGCTGCTGACCCTGCTCGAAAATATCGATTCATGGGCTTGGAGCACTTTGCCGAACCCATCGCCGACGCATTGTCGCAGGTTGTTGGATTGTTGTCGGATCAACAACGATGGGAGCTTGTCCAATTGGCATATCAACGACTTGGCACAAAGATCCTGTTCATGTCACACATCCAGGAGAGAATCCAAATCTCCGAATTTCAGTTGACCAAACTCAAGGACGCCAAAGAACAGGTGGATGTGTGTTGGCGCGAAATTATTTCGCGAGCAAAAAAACTATCGTTGGAGCAATTAGAATCAGAGCTCTCCAAGGCCAAAGCGAATTACGAATGCCGGTTGATTTCAATTTTGTCTGACAAGCAAATTGATAAACTTTCGCAGTTGATGGGGCACGATATTCGTTCGACCTCAAGCTTTCATTCAGATCTCACTCGCCCTCCGTTGGTTTACCGATCGACCAAGAAGTAGAACGCGTTTCCATTGGTTGAGAAAAAGGGGTCGGGAGTCTTTTTCACAAATTGATCGATTTGCCACGCTTCAAACCAATATTCGATCGACTAGAACGGAATGTGTTGTTGTCGAAAAAGACTCCCGACCCCTTTTTGTCCCGGTTACGTTTTTGCGACAATTGGTGCATTTTTGCGGAAGGAATCAGTTCGCATGGAACATTTACTACTGGTGTTGGTCTTATAGTCATGTGTGAGAAAAAGGGGTCGGGAGTCTTTTCAAAAACTAGTCGATTTTTAGCCGATTCAACCAATTTAACTGGCTGAAAACGGATTGTGTTACTGACTGAAAAAACTCCCGACCCCGTCGTGTTGAACGGATACTGTGGTTGGAATTAGTAGAAAAGGTCAAAAATGTTCAAGCCTGTTTTGTGTTTGTTTTTGTCGTGTTGTTTGTTGGTTAATGCCGTGGGCTGTCCTGAAATAGGTTCCCGAACGGCTGGGTTGACAGAAGCTAATCTCGAACGAGTCAAAGTGGGGATGAGTATCGAGAAAGTAGCGAAGTTGCTCGGTCAAAAAATTGATCCGAAAACTCGTTCGATAGAACTCAAAATCAAATTAAAGAAACCGGTACCCACCAAAAATGGCGGTACGCGAGATTTTGTTCCAGTTTTGATTGAGTTCAAAAACGGAAAAGTGACAAAAATTCACCGTGCAATGGTTGATTGACGTGACGCGTTTGTGATTTTGTTTGGCGCAAATGGCGAAGCCACTGGTGAGCGGCAAGGCGCTAGCCGCCGGTTCGTTGGCGCACTGAACCTACCGGTTTGTTTGCGTTTGTTTGCACTCCGCCGATTGTTTACATTTCACTGTTACGTTTGCCCACCGTACCGGCGGCTAGCGCCTTGCCGCTCACAAGATCAGGTTCGGCCGCGAGCCTCACCCTTCCGGATTGGTCGGATTTTCGTAGCATTCGATAATCGATTTCAGACGTTCGAGAGCGCGGACAAACCGTTTGCTTGCTGCCGACGTTTCTAATCCTAACGCATCGGCGACTTCGACATTCGACAATTGCTCAAAATGACGCAATGCGAGCACTTCCTGATCGACGGGATCCATTTCTCCCAGCGCGTTTTCGATCAGGACTCGAGCTTCGTCTCGAATCAAAGCCTGGCTGGGGCTCGTTTTATCATCAAACAGAACGCCAGCGATTTGCGCCGTAGTTGCCGGCGAGTCGAGCCGATTAAAAATGGAAACTTCCCGACGCCGGTCGCGCGATTGCGTCCCGAAATGATGGCGATGCAGCTCATTCAGTTTTTGCAAGGTTAGGTATCGAAGCCACAGAAAAAACGACGTCTTTCGATTCTCAACATAATATTGAAATCGTTTGGTCGCTTCTAAAAAAGACTCTTGCACAATGTCGCCTTCGTCCAACCGTCCTCGCAATCGGGAATCCATTCGAAATCGAACAATCCTTTCCAATCGTTGATGGTTCAATTGGAGCAGCATTCCCAACGCTTGCTGGTTTCCGTCTTCGGCCTGCTTTAATAGTTCGAGTTCTGTTTGAGATTCCATCAATTGACGATTGTTGTGGTGACGTGGAAACAAATTGAGTTCTTTATTGGCTGCTGATTGAACGTATTTCATCAATCGCATTTTTGGCCTGCGCCGTGTAAATGTTGTTTTCGGATCGGTATTTTTTTAGCACGGTCCAGGCTTGCTGTAATTTGGGGAGCGCTGCGTCATGTTTCTTCATTTTTTGAAGACACAATCCGTGTTCCAACAACACCATGCCTTTTCTCACCGGAAGGTCCGTCGATTTAGCATCGTTCCAAATTTTTTCAAATTGATCGTTGGCGATTTCCAATTTGCCTTGGTCCGTGTTGATGCCGGCCAGCAAAGTTCGAGAAGCGAGAACACTGTCGGACGATTTCACAAGTTTGTCGCGACGCATCGTCAGGCTTCGTTGGCAGAGAGCCTCTGCTTTTGGGAGGTTGCCCTGGACGCGATAGGCACGAGCGAGATTGTACAGGTTGTAAGCCATCCCGAGGTTGACCCTGTTATTGGATTCTTTGTCAGCAATGACTTTTTCCAACAGTTTGATCGCCTCGTCGACTTGTCCGCTTTGGATGTAAGCATTTGCTAGTCCATTCCTGGACACATTTGCAAATGCCGCATCGTTTCGACCATCTTGCAATCGAATCTTTAACACTTCCCGAGTGATCCTGATTGACTCATCGAAATCGCCAGTAAATCGGTACAGGTCGCCAAGCTTCGCGTAGCTATGAACCGTATTTTCATGCTGTGAGCCCAGGATTTTGGATTGCAGGATCCAAGCTTTGGTCAAAGCTCGTTCGGATTCGTCATGTTTTTCCATTCTCATCAACGTCATTCCGATATGGTCCAAAGCCATCATGGCGACGACGTGTTCCTGGCCGCAATGTTTGCTGACGCGTTGATGGGAATGTGTGAACACGCGAAGCGCCGCCTGATAATCTTGTTGGTTGAAATAAATCCAGCCCATTCTGTTAAACAACTTTCCGACGACAACAGGATGGTAGCTTTGGTCGTCCATGATCATGCCAACGGCATCATCCATGGCGCTCCGCAGCGCGGTCGACATTTTTGCTCCCGTGTCAGGAGATGCTTGCGGGAAAAACGTGCCAAAAAACACGTCCAACGATTCTTCGCTTTGGCGATGTAGTTCTTCGGCGTCCGCCGTCGCGGATTTTGCGCGCTCGGTGGCTTGATGGGCTTGAACGGCAAACAGCGAACTAAAAAATGTCCCACCGAGCAATGACAAAATTGCCACCAGTGTCAACGTAGCAACAACGGGGCGTTTTTTACACCAACGAATTGATTTTTGAACAACACTGAGTCGGCGCGATGCGACGGGTAAACCTTTGGTGATGTTCCGCAAGTCGTCTGCCAGTTTTCCTGACGATTGGTACCGACTGTTCGGTTGTTTATCGATGGCTTTGAGAATCACCGTTTCAAAATCACGGGAAATGGCTGGTTCGATTGCTCGAGGTTGTATGGGTGCTCGATGCACGATGGAATTGACCAACTCTGCCTGATCTTCGACTTGAAACAATCGTTGGAGCGTGACCAATTCATACAACGTTGCACCCAAGCTGTAGATGTCGGACGCCGCCGCAGAACTGCCTTTGAATCGCTCGGGTGCCATGTACGCCAGGCTGCCAAACAGATCACCGGTTTGTGTCAATTCAGAAAATTCCGATTTCACTAATCCCCAGTCGGCCAGCCAGGCATTGCCGTTTTTGTCGAGGAGAATATTTGCCGGTTTGATATCGCGATGCACGATGCCAGTCTCGTGAATGTATTGTAAAGCGTCGGCGATCTGGGCACCGATTCTGGCGACGCCGTTTTGGTCGATTCGATCAACAAATTCGCCGAAGCCAGCGAGCCGGTGAATCCATTTGGGAGTGGTTCGAAAATCGCTCGATTCCGAGTTGAAGGATGTTTGCGCCGCGTTGAATTCCTGTGTCGCTTCTTCGTCGCGCGAATTTTTGGAGTTCAGCGAATCGGGTTTCGTTCTGACAAAATGCGAGTGAGCGCGAGTCGCACGAAAATATTTGCACAAATCGGCCAGGTTGACGCCGTCGATATACTGCATCGAAAAAAAATGAACTCCGTTTTCGATGCCAACTTCGAAGACCGGCACAATGTTTGTGTGGTGGAGTGAAGCCGCCGTTTGGGCTTCACGGCGAAATCGTTCCAATAAGCCCGGACGCCGATTTGGATCCAAGCCGAAAATTTTTAGTGCGACCAGTCGATCAAGTGACTTTTGTCGGGCTTGATAGACAATTCCCATTCCGCCGCGACCGATTTCCCGAATAATTTCGTAGTCGCGAAAAACTGGAAATTCCGATTTGTCGGTTGGTGCTTCTTCGAAATTACGAGCCATTTTTTCCACGCCAACCAATGCGGGAAACAAATCGGCAATGTTGTCTTCGATTTCGGGAAAGCGGGAAGAGTAGCGCCGGATAATTTCACTGACCGGCTCATTCTCGGACCGACGAACTTCTTCGAGAAATTCTTCCGTTGCCTTGGCAATGATCGTCAGTTTTTGATCCGTTTTTAACATCCTACGCCGGTCAATCGTTTTTGCTGTCGAGTGCATCTTTTAACAATGACAGTTTGGGGGTATCTTCACAGTCTAACAAACCGAAGGAACTGAATTTGCGAGTTTGTGCTGCGGCAAACGGTAGTTCTACCTGTAGAACTGAGATTGGCGGGAAACGAGGACAGGTGCCGCAAAAAAAAATCGAGATCCGCACAGGTCGGCGATTTTTGCAAAATTGCCGGAAAAGCGGCAAAAAATCAGTTCAAGCTGATGTTATTTTGGTCGCTACCCTCAACTAATTCCTGAAACATTTTGAGATAAGCTCGTTGGACTCGCGATTTGGCAACCCGCACAGCGACTTGGCTCATCCCGAGTTCGGTGGCGACTTGGTGGATCGGTCGGCCTTTCAAAACGGTTTCACGAAAGATTTTCACACTATTCGGCTGGAAATGTCGGCTGAGTCGTTGCAGACATTTGTCGGCAACCGCCGAAAAGTGTTGGCGCAGGTGGAGCAAACTCAACTCGGCCAGCGAATCTGCCAATTCAACGTTTTCGGGCAAGCTAACGTGTTGTTTGCCAGTTCTTTTCCGACGGTGTTCTCGTAGTCGATTAAGTGTAATTTTTTTTAGCCAGTTTCGAAAAGCGCCCCGTCGACCGTTGTGCTCGAATTTTGGTAGTCGGTGAAATACGAATGCATTGACCTCCTGTTTGATGTCATCGACGTCGTTTGGACTGGCTCCAAAGCTCAACAACCAGCGTTGAATCATTTGTTCGTATTGACGAGCAAACCGATGCCATGCCACGGAATTGCCATCTTGCATTTCCAGCAATAACGGAGAAAAGGTTTGGTTTTCTATCAGTTGGCTGTTGATTTCGTCAAATGCTTTCATCGTTTCCTTGATCCTGAAAGGGTCGCTATTACACAAACAGCGCTCCGATAGATTTGAGGACTGAAATAAAAAAAGACGCACCGTTTTGGCGCGTCTTTGTTCTGACAATTGAGTCGACCATTGACGGTCAGACTATTTGAGGTGTTTGATGTACTTCAGTTTGTCCATCAGGAATTGGTTGTTGTCGAAATCTCTGATAGTTTCGGCTTCGATACCAGATTCGACTCCGATATGCAGGACAAACGTATCCACATAACGGCTGCCTTCACGCAAGTCTCCGGTCAGATCGTCGGCAATTCCATCATATCCGCCGTCGATGTAATCTTCGCCTTCGTCGCCGCGGATTGTATCGAAACCGGAATTTCCAAAAAGCGAGTCGTTTCCGTCCAATCCCCAGATTGTGTCGTCGCCTTCGTCGCCCTGGAGCATGTCGTCGCCGCCCCTGCCGATAATGGTATCGTTACCGGGACCGCCATACATTTCGTCGCGTTTGCTTCCGCCGATCAAAACGTCGTCATCCGGTCCGCCGAATACACGACTGGGAACATCAGTTCCGTTAAAAACGTTGTCGTGCCCGATCCCTCCAAAAACAACGATAAAGTTGATTTTGTTCTTTTTGAACGTCGGAGTTGTTTCCGCAACGAGGTTGCTTTGATCATCAAACAACTGCAAGCGTACGGTCAACCAACCCGGAACAATTTCTCGCACGTCGTATCGACTGGTCCACGTCGGGTTGTGGTTTTCATCAGTCAAAAACAGCGAGTTGTTGTTAACGTACACGGACGGCGGTTTTTTTTGTGCGTTTGCCAAGCCAATCTGGCTTGCAAGCGTTACGAGAACAACCAAACTCATCACTGAAAATCGGCCCATTTTTCCAAAAATCTTCATCATCACATTCCTCAAAAAAAGTGTTTTTCTGCAGCACAACGATTGTGCTGTGACACTACGAAAGGGCCTTTGGGATAACGGTTGTTACACGTTGCAGAAAAAAATAAGAAATTATTTGATCAATACCTCTGCGTCTCTGCGCCTCCGCGCGAGCCTTTTCATGTTCTCCTGTAGACTCACGCAGAGGCGCGGAGACGCAGAGGTTTGAAATTTGTTTTTTCGAATTCGGACCCCGGGCAGTAACCAGACCGCTGCCATTTTCCAACATGGTTGCGATTTGGATTTTGATACTAGTAAACTATCGATAGCTTTTGTCAAAAAAAACCCGCAGGTGTCAGATGCAAGTTTCGCTGAAGACGATTTTGGTCGTTGTCATTTTTCTTTCGATTATTACGGCGCTGTCCTATGCAGTGCCGTTTATGATCGGCTATCTGTTGTTGACGGTTATTTCATTGGTTGTGTTTCCACCGGTCCTGGTTACGGGCGTTGTGTATTCTCGAGGCTCAAAACAGGCTTTTTTCATCGGTTGTATGGTGACAGGGATGATCCACTATTTCATCAATTTCTATATGGCAGTCAGTTTTTTGATTGGCGGTGCGTTCACGAATTTTGACATCGACGAAGTGCTGGTCGAAGACACCGAAGTGGGTTTGTTTGTTCGATCGTTTACGTTGATGATGTACGCGTTGGGGTTTTTGGGAGGTTGTTCGGCTTGGGTGGCACATCGTTTGTTTCACAAGCAAACCGATGCTCAAATTTCCGCAAAAGAGCCAGCGGTTAGCGATTCGGAACTTGGTTAGTTTTAGTCGGGCAAATTGAATTGGTGGATGTTTTTGTTGATAGAATTTGTTGTTTGCGGCTCGGCAGGAGCCTCGCCCTCCCGTAAATCGATATGCCCTCGGCTCGGCGCGATCCTGATCTTGTGAGCGGCAAGGCTCTAGCCTGATCTTGTGAGCGGCAAGGCGCTAGCCGCCGGTTCGTTGGTGCTTCGTACCGGCGATTAGTGTTTCGTAGCCAGCGATTTGCGTTTCGTACCGCGGCTAGGTCGCGTTGATTAAATGTGAGCGGCGAGGCGCTAGCCGCCGGTAAACCCTCAAATACCGGCGGCTAGCGCCTTGCCGCTCACGATGGCCACCCGGGAATTCATTTTTTATTTGATGAATTCGATGTACGCGAAATTCGCGCTCCAGGTTTTATTGGGCTTGTTAGGTTCGGTCAGGAAAGATCGAAAAGTGTAATTGCCGCGTTTGAGGTCGATTTCGACAACGCATTTGGTGTCTTTTTGAGCTGTTTTTGTTGCCGCTTCGAAAGGTCCGATTTTGACTTGGGCTTTGACGGCTCCGACGGGCATCGGCGTTTCCTGCATCGCGCGGCACAGTGTAATCCGGTAGCGGCCATCGCGCGCGACATTGACATACCACGATCCTTGGCCTCGGAACCCATCGCGTAGTGCCCCGAAATTCCAAGGCGATCCTCCTTCGCGCCAATCCATCGCACACAACAACGTCTTTGGCGCTTCTTTCGCACCGAGGACATGGCGTTGGACGATATCGGATTCTGGTGGAAGACTGGTCCAGAATTTTTCGTAAGCGGCATTGAGCCGGGTGACGAGTTCAGGATGTTTCTTGGAAACGTCGTGTTTCATCATTGAATCTGTTTTC
The DNA here is from genome assembly GCA_028280445.1 of Pirellulaceae bacterium. Classification (GTDB taxonomy): domain Bacteria; phylum Planctomycetota; class Planctomycetia; order Pirellulales; family Pirellulaceae; genus JANQLU01. The sequence continues at coordinate 76,882 of JANQLU010000048.1, forward strand.
ACGTTGTAAAGTCGTCCGCCGCTGACAAGTCTCCAATGCCCTTGTTTGACGGCAGCGTGTTTCCATTTTTCTCGCTCTCGCGCCCGCGGGCACTGCATTACGATGATCCTTTTGTCGCGCCAGTTCGCATTGCCTTTAAGCAACGGTACCAGGCTGCGGCCATCGATGTTTTTGGGAATTTTTGCGCCGCAGAGTTCTAGAATGGTTGGACAGAAATCGCGGATACAAGCCAATGCATGGTTTTTACCTGCAACAGTGAGCCCCGGTTTCTGCACCATGCAAAATACCCGGTGTTTTCCTTCCGAAGCATTGCCCAAATCTTTTTGCCGATCCTTGCCGGGCCAAACGGGTTTCACAGACCCGCGATCTCCGACACCTTGATCATTCATAAAAATCACCAATGTGTTTTTACGCAATTTGAGTTCTTCCAGACGACGGACCATTTTGCCAACATTTTCATCGATGTTTTCAATCATCGACAACAGACTCAAATTGGCTTGTTTCGAAGTGATTCCTCGTTTCTTGATACGAGCCAAAGCTTTAGGTTCGGCTTGAACGGGAAAGTGCGTAGCAGGTGTGGGGATGTAACAAAAGAAAGGTCGGTCCTTGGAGGACTCAATGAATTTAAGCGCCCGGTCGAACAATACGTCGGTCGAAAAACCGGAGGTCTTCACCCATTTGCCATTGTGTTGAAATTGAGCGTTCAAATGTTTGTTACCCGCGTAGTCTTCCAGCTGGCCGATGCCACCGCCTCCATGAACAAACACTTCGTCAAACCCGCGTTGGCTCGGATGGAACGGGTGCGACATGCCCAAGTGCCATTTACCAAAGATGCCGGTTCGATAACCGATCTTTTTCAAACGATCTGCAAGTGTCGTTTCTTGAGGACTCAACAGCGACACGCCGCCAACCGTATTGTGAACGCCATATCGCATCGGTTGTCGACCTGTTAACAGGGCAGCTCGACTGGGTGAACAAAAGTTCTCAGCATGAAAGTTACAAAAATCGACTCCTTGCCGTGCGAACTCATCGATGTTGGGAGTTTGCAGATACGGATTCCCTTTGCAACCCAAATGAAAATAACCAAGGTTGTCGATCAAAATCAGAACGACATTCGGTTTGTTATCGTCGGCGCTGGCAGGCAAGCACATTCCGGCCAGCAAACAAAAAGTCAGTATTCGAATCATCATGGGATGCTATTTTCTTTTAAACCAGGAACCAAATTTTTTATATTTGTGATACGGTACGGCGTGTTTTAGCCAATGCTGGACGGATTGGTCGTATAGCTTTCGCATTTTGGCAAGTTCACTGGCGGCCGATTTTTCGTTCGCCAGATTCTTGAGCTCCAGTCGATCATTTTTCAAATCGTATAACTCTTCGGTGCGCGTAAATTTGCCTTGCTCGTACGGCCAGTAAATGTATTTCCAATGTTGCGTAACGACCGCCAAGCTATATGTCGGCGTGGGGCCCCACACATTGATCAAAGTTAGCGAATCATGAATCGATTTTTTAGGATCGTCGTACAATTTCATTAAATTGGCGCCATCGATGTTTTGCGGAACTTTGATTCCGGCCAGCGTCAAAATCGTAGGTGCGAAATCAATGTTTCCAGTCAGTGCCGCGCAGCGAAGTTTTTTGCCGCTGTTTTTGTGTCTGGGATCGAAAATGATCAACGGGACCCGAGTTGATTCTTCGTAGGGCAGGACTTTGGATCCATAACCGTGCGAACCACACAAAAATCCGTTGTCAGACGTGTAGATGATTACGGTGTTGTCTGCCACTCCGCTATCAACAACCGCTTTTCGAATCATGCCAATGGCCACATCGATCGCATAAATCTGTTGGTAGTAGGTTGCCATGACTTCGTTGTATTTGTCGCTGTAATTCCAGCTGTGAAATCGTGGATATTGCCGACCCTGGCGACTTTGTGGTGCAAAATGTTTCCCGTTTTCGCGTCCGTAATTTTTTGGTTTAGTAAACGTGATTCCGCGGTAAACGGAGTCGAAGCGTGGATCGGGTGTCGCCGGTTTATGGGGAGCTTTGAAGCTGATCGAAAGGCAAAACGGACGATCTTTTTTGGCCGCCTGTTTGACAAAACCTCGGCCGAACGCCCCATAGGACAATGTCGCATGGGGATACTTAGTGGCATATTTGGCCATCGATTTGTTTTTGGCGGTAACGTAAGACGTTTGTCCAGGTCCAGCGCCCCAGGCGTCAAAATCGCCTTCGGGCAATTTGCCTTTTTCGTTTGGTTGGTTCGCCACCTCAAAACCAATTTTGCCGGCGAATGCCGTTTGATAGCCGGCATTGCGCAATAACATCGGATAAGATTTTTTCCAATGATCGGCTACCAATGCGCCGTGCTGAAAATTACAACCAGTTTTGTATTCATACATTCCCGTCACAACATTGGCGCGACTGGCCATGCAAATCGCCGTCGTCACGTAATGGTTGTCAAAAATCATGCCATCACTGGCCAGCCGATCCATGTTCGGTGTTTTGACACCTGGAGTACCGTAGCAGCCCATCGAGTAAGTGCATTGATCGTCGGACATCAGAAAAATGATGTTAGGTCGTTCATCGGCGTTAGAGTCAGCGATAAAAATAGCAACAAACAGCAGCGCGCAGAAAATCTGTTTCATGTTTTTCAGTTTCATAGTGTTTGTGGTTGTGGGCGCAATGGATGAGCTCGAATCTTGCGAGCACGAAGCGCGAGCGAGTAGTTTCACGCGATCAAACCACCTCGCTCGCGCTTCGTGCTTGTATCTCTACCGTTTCTGGTGCGACCCCAGTCTGCACATTGTAGCCTCGGCTAGCGCAAATTGCAGCCATTTCAATCTGTTTCAAAGGGCCGCGAGATCACCATTTACTGACATCACGTGTGACGGCAGGGGATAATTCGTTACCGGAATTTGTCCAAGTGCTTTTTGAACAACAGATAATCTTGCAAAATCCAGTAAGAGGCAGGCTGTTGCTTGATGAGCAAGTAACTTGCTTCGATATGTTGGGTGGGATTTTTGTCAAGCGTTTTTTTCAACGACTTTTCCAATTTCGCAAAACTGCGTGGCTCCTCAGCCATTTCCAATGAAATTGCGCCACCGAATCCGTCAACGATTTTTTGATCGACACAAATGTAACCACTTATAGCCCACATTGCGTCGGGGTTTGGAACTTCCGCGCGCTCAGGTCGCACGAAATTTTTTGTTAACATCACGGTCAATTCAATTCCCGATTCAGGGGTTTCCCGCGTGGCAATCATTTTGATTCCCGATGCGCCTGCAGGAAGTTGCTTGGTGATTTCGACCAAGATCGCAATCCACTCTTTCGCCTGCAATGGGCGATCCTGGCATTTCAAAACCTGCTTTTTTAATTTGGCATCCAGCGGAACGGAGTCTTTGGCGAATTTGATGCTGGTCACCGTCGAAGCAAGTTGACTCGCAAGTTGTTTCAGGTCCTGATGCGCGGGATGTTTGCCATCCAACGTTTTGATTGTTTCCAAAACAGCGGGCAAGGCTCCGATTCCCAGTTTTTCGAGTTCGATAGTGTCGCTTTGACGCTCTCGATCGTTTTTGGCGCTAACGATTGCCTGCAGTAGTGCCGAAGTTTTTGCTGATCGCAATCGAGTGATCTTGCGAGGTTTAAACTCGGCCAGTTTTGGCAAGCGATTTTTGCTGCGCCATTTATTGATTGCAACGATTCGCTGTTTTTCGCGTTTCTCGAAATTCCCCTTCAGGTCAAACTCGTATTTTTCAGGAAACCATCCGGCCAGGATCGCTGCTGAAATATCGCCGAGTCGCAAAGGAAAATCTCCCCGTTGTGATCCGCATTCCATGGCACGTACCAGAACTGTTTCGATTGCTTTTTGCGTTTTGGGGCTGCGTTTAACGGTCTGTTCTGGAACATCAAACATCTCACCGATTTCAGTGGATGTCAATGAATTCGGATTGATCAAATTCACGACGATGTACATGCGAACATGAATCGGCAGTTCGGAAAATCGGTGCCCGAGCGCTTCAATTGCCTTTGGATTATTATGGATCGCCAGGAATTCAATAATCGATTTGACGTCGTCCGGAATCGAGAATTGACTGACATGTGGATTCATTCCTCGGGAAACGATTTTTTTCCATTCCTCAATCATCGCATTCAACGCGGTTTGGGGATTCCAGCGATCAAGCTGATGGGCGGCGACAATTCTCGTGCTAAGGTGGCGAGCGTTCAACTGTTTTTTCAAAAACGGTGCGGCGTTATCCAGTTTACCTGCCAACTCAATTAACTGTTCAGATATCCATGTGCTTTGGCTGCTGTGGAAACCTTTGATGATTACCTTCAACGCTTCGTCCGGATACTCTTTGACCAAGCGTTTTGCGTAATTGACGGCGTAGTCATCACCATTGATGATTGCGTCAATCATGAATTGTTTTTCACCTTTGGCTTGAATCTCCTTCCACCAAGCCTTGATTTCTGCCTGATTCGTAAAATATCGGCCGGCAATTTTGTCGAGAATGCGTCTAGCGCACTGGCCAACGCTCAAAACACGGGGTGGCGAATCAGGCATATAGGGATGACCAACGACAATAATTCGCGTCAGTCGTTTGTCGTCGAGTGCTTTGATGAGTTGGGGCACTGCATGAAACCCAGCTTGCGCCAGTTGAATTGCTGGAACCAATGCCAGTTTTTCATTTTTCGATTTTTTCTCGTTGGATTCATGCAAGGGTTCGCCGTCGGTACCATTCCAAATCAAATCTGCGAAGTACTTTCCTCTCCACAAAGTTCCGCCTTGATCCCGCAATTGAAAAATGAGTTCGGCAATTCTGGCTTGAGCGCTTTTTGGTTTTTGACCTTCCAGTTTTTTGTGTGTCGCGTCTTCTTCGATCATTTTGGTGAGTATTGCCACCATTTCTTTGACCCATTTGATATGAGTGGATTCTGCGAATCGAATTTGAAATATCTTGAACTCCCGTAGAATTTTTCTGCGCGATTTACTGCGATCACCAAAATAACGGACCAACCTCGCTCGCATCGAGTTTTCGAGTTCTGCGGATAAAGATTTTTGAAAAGAAATTTTTGGCAGACTTGCGTCACGGCTTCGCGAGGCCACAGTTTTTGCAATTGCTATTAGGCGAGCAGCCTCTTTCGTTTTTCGATTCTCAAAACATGCTTTGGCCAACACAAACAATTGATCGACGTCGTTTATCGGGGGGGGAGGCTGCAACGCTAATAAAGGACCGGTGGGCATTTCGTAAGCAAGATGTTGGTCGAATACAACCTTTGTAAATTCCGCCAACCCTGTTTTTTCAAATTTCACCACGAGATGCGCAGGAGTTTTGGCGGGCGTTTTTACGAATGTCCTTTTGTCGAGCTTCAATGTTATGACTGTGAAATTTTTCTCCGTTTCGTTGAGCAAGAAACCGTGAACAAAAGTGTTTTTAGGACGGTGCTTTTCGATTTGGGTCCACAGCCCCGTTGAGACTTTGACAAAAGGACGTTTTTCAAAATTCGCGTAGTCGAGTTGGTCAAACCAATTGAAATTAGATTTGTCTTCGTCAGTCAGTTGAGAAACGGCTGTCGAATTGAAAATGCCAGCACCAATGCAGAATGCCATCTGCAAAATGAGCACGATTTGAGCACGGGCAGGCCTAACTGTTGATGTCATGATAGACTCCGATGTATTCGACAACCCAAAGTAGCGTTGATTAATTTTGTGCGGCTAGCGCCTCGCCGCTCAACTCAAATTCACGCTTTCCGATTTAATCAACACGACCTGGTGACATTCTTTTCACGCATTTGGGAATTCGTGCCTTATTTATCTTAACATTCAAAACTCAAACGCACACACATCAATAATTAATGTGAATTTCTCTGTAACGCGACGCGTTCTCTGTCTCGTGAGATTGTGATTCCGCAGTTCAGAGAGGGTGGGTGCAACGTGGCGATGTGGTGGTACAATTCGTGCCATTCCAGACCGGTTGCTTTGTCAATGTTGCGTAAAACAACCATTTCTTGCAAACAAATATGAAACTCAAGGCAGATCCCAAGATCAAATCAAAAAAATTGCAGATTGGTGATGGTCCTGCCATCCATTGCTTGGCGGGATCGCTTGCCGAGTCACGATTCGTTTATTGCGAAGTGTTCATAGACCGACTTTACGCCCAACATCAAATCACGCTCAATCGAGGCGATTGCGTTTTTGATGTCGGCGCGAATGTTGGAATGTTTTCAACGTTTGCCGCCAACGAAGCTCAACAACTGACAATTTTTGCCTTTGAACCCGTGCCACCAATCTTTGAGTTGCTCCAACGGAATTTGGAGTGTCTTTCGTCAGACAGTCATACATTGCATTTGCTGCCGTTTGGATTGTCGGATCAGGCTGGGCAACACGAAATTGCATTTTTTCCTCGTTCGCCAGCTAATTCCACGCGGTACATCGAACACAAAGATTCCGAAGCGAAAATCGTCAGCCAACATTTACGACTCCGTGATATTTGGAATTACAACAAAATTGGCTTCTTCAGCCTCCTGGTGCTTTATCCGTTTCGCAAGTTGATTGTGCGCAAGCATTTGCAAAAGTCATTTCGTAGACCAACGTCGTTCACCGTCGACTTTCGGACGCTGAATGATATCATCGAGTCCCGCGCCGTTGATACAATTCATTTGCTCAAAATCGACGTCGAAGGAAGCGAGTTTGATGTGTTGAGCGGTTTGTCGGACGAAAACTGGAATCGAATTCAACAAATTGTCATCGAAGTGTCGCCGAGCAAGGCGAAATTAGTGCCACAACTGACGGCAGACCTGATCCAACGAGGTTTTGCAAACGTCAATATCGAAAGCATGGGCTACGATCGTTTTATCGCTGATTCTAAACTCCCATGTAACATCTACGCCGTTCGTCAGTAAAACTTTGCTGTTTGTTGTGTTAGGGCAATTAGTTTTATTGTGGTTTACAATGATTGGTTTCTGACAAATCATCTAGCACACGGGCACAAATTGCGAATCGATAGAGGAAATTGGCTCACGCAGAGCCGCAGGGACGCAGAGAAGAGAAAACGAAATACAAGTCACCGAGATCTGCCAAACAACTATTAATGCACTTTTTTTGCCGTACTTCATGAACTCATGAATTAAAAACCCTCTGCGTCTCTGCGCCTCTGCGTGAGCTTTTCGCATTTTTTTTGCAATCATGACTCACGTTAAACGAACGCCACAAAGTTATTTCCACCGAAAATCAGATGGCTCAAAAAACACAAGACAACGCTCGACGTTCCCTCGAAAAAAATGAAATTACATTCATATTCGATATTCGAATTTCTCCCTTTCGCGCGATAAAACGGCCTGGAAGGCCTGGATGAATGCCTTGGCTGTACTGATCTGTTAATAAAGCGAGCGGATAGGCACCGTCAAACGCGATGGCTGTGCATCAATTCAGCAGTCTGTCGCTTTTTTCGCCAGCATTTTCTTGACGATTCGGCACTTTTCAGATTTTGGAACCCAAACCCGGTAAAACACGTCTCATGTCCAGACACATCTATCGGGGATGCTGACGGTCATAGATGAACTACACTACATGAGCGGTAAACACCTCGATTTCAGCTGTCAACTTCGGCGCAAATCTCAGATTTAGGAATCCAAAATGTCTAGATTTAAAACTCATTTCGCAACGGCACCGGCAATTTTCATCGTGACTTTGATGCTGTTGTCCGCCCATTTATTTGCCGCCAGCCATATCACGGACGAAAAAAAACCTGATCCGCTGCAAGATGCCAAAGCTGCGATGCGTGCCGCCAATTATGCCGACGCCATTCGGTTGATTGATATCGCACTCAAAGAAAAATTGGAGAATGCCGACGAAGCGTGGTATCTCAAATCGCTCGCGCATTTCTATTCAAACCAATATACGGAATCGACCGACGCCTCGTCCAAAATCATCAGCGATTTTGGAGAATCGAGCTGGTTTCGTAAAGCTCGTTTTCTCAAAGCCCGCGCCTTGGTCGCTCAACGAAAATTCAAGGAAGCCGAGCTCATTTATGAAGCGGAAGCCGAACGGCTTTTGTCATCGACTCGAAAGCATGAAATTGCGTCAGTGATCATCAAATTCGCCGAAGCGCTTTCGAAAAAACCAGGACCAAACGAACTCGATCTGCCACCACCGGACTTTAACAAAGCTTACAAACTTTACGGACAAGTTTTGACCATGGAAATAGGTCGTCCGCTGCGCGACAAAGTCATGTTTCAGCAAGCCCGCGCTATTTTTCAAGCCCGCAACTACGGTGCGGCGATCAATCATTTCCGCGCTTATCTGGCAGAATTTGATCCGGATTGGACTGGAAACGTCGGGTCCGTCGCTCGGATGTCAAATCGAAAACGGGAAAATCCAAAACCGGCTGGCAAACACATTTTGCAAGCCCGCTTTCATCTCGTCGATGCTCAAGTCAAAGCGAATCAAAAATCAATCGCCCGCGTCAACGCCGAAGATCTGTTGAAAATGTTGAAAGCCACTGACGACGACAAACTAAATAAACTCCAATCCGACACAGCATGGTTGTTGGTTCTATCGTACTCGATGCCCAATCCCGCTCTGTCCGAATTAGAAAAAGCCGTTTCCGTCGCGCGCGATTTTGCCAAAGACTATCCGGGACATCCACGTTCGGTTCAAGCGGCGTGGTTGATTCCAAACTCGTACTCCGCCCGTGGCTACGCCGACAAAGCGATCGCCGAGTTTGAAAAATTCATCAAAGGCGACGGATTTACGCTTCCAGCAGGTGACAAAGCGACCGATAAACTCGACGATCTCAAACTGTCACCCGCCGAGCTGCGCGACCAATGGCAAAAACTAGCGATGTTTCAAATTGGCCAGATCCGTTACCGACAAAAAGAATACGATCAAGCGATCGATATTTTCAACAAATACATCAACCGTTTTCCCAACGGTCCCAATTGGGCCAATTGCCAACGAAATATTGTTGATGCGCGGTATTTCGCAGCATTGGAATTGACCACCGAAAAAAAACACGATCAAGCTCGCACGAAATTCGAAGAATTCCTGACAAAACATCCATTGGATTCACGCGCTCCGCAAATCCTGTTTTTGTTTGGACAAATGGATTTTGTCAAAGCCATGGAATTGGAGTCGGACAAAGCGGACAAGAAAAAAATTGATGCCGCGTATCGAGCAACCATTGATCGCTGGCAACGACTCGTCAGCAAATATCCAGGCACTCAACAATCGTCGTTGGCGCTTTATCGCATCGCGATGATCTACGAAGAAAAACTTGGTGAATTGGACAATGCTCTGCAAGCTTATCGTCGTTTGAATTGGGGCCGATCCGCAGCCAACGCGCGATTGCGAGTCGCCAAGATGACTGAAAAACACCTGACGGTAACCACCGAGCGAAAATACCGCACCGACGAATCGGTGTTCGTCAAACTCAATTCACGCAACCTCAAAAAAGTCAAAGTCAAACAGTACTTTCTCGACCTCGAAGCCTATTTCCGAAAAACGCATTCGGTCGGTCGGGTCGATGCTCTCGACATCGACTTGATTCAGCCTGACAAAACCTGGGAAGTCAATATTGATGCCTACGCCAAATACACGCCGATCGAACAGACTGTCGAAATTCCGTTTGGCGATCGCAAGGCGGGTGTTTGTTTGATCAATGTTTCAACCGACGATTTACAAGCGACAACGTTAGTCATTCGCAGTGATATCGATGTCATCGTCAAAAGTTCGCGCCGCGAAGTTCTGGTGTTTGTCCAAAACATGCTTGCCGGTAAGCCAGCCAAAGACGTCAATTTGTTGGTCAGCGATGGAAAATCTGTATTCGCGACCGGTAAAACGGACAAGGACGGAATCTTTCGCGGCAAGTTCGACAAATTGAAATCGGCCAACGATGTTCGCGTGTTCGCTTTTGAAAATGGCTCCGTTGCCTCGAATCTGCTTAACCTCAATGGACTGAAATTCAGCAGCGGCCTTTCACCCAAAGGTTACATTTACACCGATCGCCCTGCCTATCAACCAGGACAAACGGTTAAACTGCGCGGCATCATCCGCGATGTGGCTGACGGTGTATACGTGGCACCGAAAGACGAAAAATATTTTGTGCAAATCTCCGATTCCGCTGGCCGCGTTCTTTGGACTCAACCTGTAACACTCAATGAATTTGGTTCATTTCATACGGAATTTCCGCTCGACGGACGAACACCGTTGGGCAATTACACGATTGCTGTCAGCAAGCCCGATTGTGGGACGTACGCATCAAATTTCTATGTTCAGAAATTCAAACTCGAAAAATTGAAGCTGGAAATCGAATCGGATCAAAAAGTTTACTTCCGCGGTGAAAAAGTAAAACTGACGGTCAAGGCAAATTATTATTGGGGACAACCCGTCGCCAAAAAATCGATTCGCTATTCATTGCCCGATGGTCGAATTCTGGTCGGAAAAACGGATGACCAGGGTCAACTGAAATTCGAATTTGATACGACCGGCATGCTCAGCGGTACACGGCTGAATTTCCAGGCGTCGATCGAAGGAGAAAACGTCTCGGCAAATCACGGTGTCATGCTGGCAACCCAAGGTTTTGTCATCAAGGTAAAACCGAATCGTAAACTCGTCTTGTCCGGTGAACCGCTCGATATCGAAATTCAAACCAACACTCCCGATGGCAAACCTGTCGGCCGCGAGTTAACGATGACGGTGTTGCGTCGATCAATGGCCAAAGCCAATCAAGTCACGGCAGGTGTCCCTTGGATTAAATCGACAAGCCAGGCGACCGAAGAAAAAACGGTGATCGAACGCAAAGTTACGACGGACGAAAAAACTGGCAAAGTGACCATCAACCTCGCCGACAAAGCACTCCAGGACGGCGGTCAATACATCATTCGTGTCAGCGGTGAAGATCGTTTTAAACAAGTGGTATCAGGCCAGTCGGCGTATTTCGTTTCCGACGATGAAGATAAAACAAAGCTTCGATTTTTTGCAAAAACAGACACGCTTCAGGTCGGTCGCAAATCGGATCTGCGCCTGCATTCGCGTGTCGATGCAAAATTGGCACTCGTTACGTTCGAAGGCGAAACGATCATCGGCCATCGCATCCTGCCTTTGAAAAAAGGCTACAACCCGATCTCATTGGATATCGATCACGAACATTTTCCAAATTTCCGCGTGGCGGTTTCGATGATGGATGATCGCACGCTCCGCGCGGCACACAAAGATTTTAAAGTTCAACGTCAACTCAATGTGGCCGTCAAACCGCTCGCCGAAAGTTATCAACCCGGACAAACGGGCAAAGTCCAATTGAAAATCACGGACCAACTCGGTCGACCCGTCCGCGGTGAATTATCGCTTTCACTGGTGGATGAAGCACTGTTTGCCATGTTTGCCGATTCAACGCCAGACATCTTGCAGTTTTTCCAAAACGACGCTTATCGGTATGCAGAATTTCGATTGGGTAGCTCATGCAATTTCAGCTACACCGCAACCACGCGCAAAGTGTTAAAAGAATACACCACCGAACTGCATCGCCTCCAGGAACAGACACTGGCAGATGTAAAAATGAAACAACTTGAAAAACAACTTCAATCTCAGTCAGAGGTTGCCAAAATATTGAGTATTAACAAAGAACTCAATGAAATGCGGAAACGCAGAATTGACAAAGGTATCGTGTTGGCACCCAAAGCAGCCGATCGCGATTTCGAAAGTCCTATGCTGCAACCCGCCGCACCGGGTGTCGACGATCCAAACGGGTTCGGACCGGGGAATATGAACCCGGGTAAACCCAATCGATCCAATTCCAGAGGAGGCAAACGCCGCGCGGATGGAAAAGATCGATTCAGAAACTCCAAAGGGGGGCAGGGACAAACGCAACCACCGCGACAAGAATTGCCCGAAGCCGGTTGGTGGAATGGATCGATTGTCACCAATGAAAAAGGTGAAGCCGAAGTTGAAATTCCGATGCCCGACACAACCACCCAGTGGCGGTTGACCGCACGCGGTGCCACGGTCAAAACCCTCGTCGGACAATCCACTGCAAACGTTTTGACGCGCAAAGATTTCTTTGTTTCCATCAAATCTCGACGTCAATTGATGGAAGGCGATTCACTCAACGTAATCGTCCGCTCGCACAACTTGACCGATTACACCGGTGGCGTGAAATTGAAATTGACGTTCTTTGGTGGAGATAAATTTGAAAACAAACTTGCCGAACGAACCATCGACGCCACCATTGCCAAACAAGGAGTCGTCGAAAGTGTGTTTGATTCTGTTAAAGTCCCCACGGCTTCCAGAATCAAAATCCAGGTTGATGCGACTGCTGGCGACCTGACCGACTCGCTCGCCACGATCGTTCCAGTTCGACCCTGGGGTTTGGAATTCGCCGCGCAAACCGGTGGCACATCCAAAGGTGACGCGACAGCAATTGTCAATCTTCCGGGCGGCCGCGATTATTCAACACGATGGATGACCATTTCGATTGGCGCGAATCTGCAGCGCAGTATCATCGACATGGCGATCCGGCCTGGCACGCGACATCTCCATCCCGAACTAACATCACGTTGCATTTTCCCACCGCCGCCAAGTTGGGGACGCACGCCTGGTAGCGATTTGTTAGCCGTCGTTGCTGCACTCGATTACGCGCAACAAGTAAAAGCGCCCATTGCCGATATCAACGAACTTCAGCAGCGCGCTCGCAGCCTGGTCAGCACGTTGGTCGTGACTCAACGAAACGACGGCGCTTGGACTTGGCGTGGAAGTCACAACAATACGGATTGGGCCGTCGCTTCGACCAGCTTCTGGGCGCTTTGCGAAGCGAAAAAACTGGGCATCAAAGTCAACGACAACGCTTTTGCCAAGGCACAGAACTATTTGAAAAACCGATTCAAGTCGGTGAGTCAAAATGACAATGACGCAAAATCAATCATCTTGCATGCACTCAGTTGTAATAATGCAGCCGATTTTGCACACGTTAATCGTATTCATCGCGAACGCAACAGCCTCAGCGCGCCCGCGTTGGCTTACACCGCGCTGGCATTTATCAATCTGAAACGCAGCGATTTCGCCAAAGAGTTGATTGATTTGATTGAAGCCAAAAATGAAAAACTGAACTCCCGTACGGTTTGGATGGGCAGCAAGCGGCATCCTTGGATGAACGACCGGGTCGAAGCGACCGCCGTTGCCGCTTTAGCCATGATGAAAGTGCGACCGGAATCAGAAAAAATCGAACAAGCCATCAAATTCCTGTTGCATCGACAAGGCGCTTGGGGATTTTCGCCCGCCAAAGCACATGGGCCGGCCATCACGGCACTGTGTTATTACTATCGCAAAGGAAAATTCGCGACTAACGATTATGAACTCGAAATCAAAGTGAATGGAAAAGCGTTCACGTCGATTATCAGCAAAAAATCACTCGGAAATTTGCTGTTGTCGGTTCCGAACGATCTGTTGGCCGACGGCGAAAACACCGTCGAATTCAATGTCAAAGGCCGCGGTGAGTTCACTTATGCCGTTTCGATGCGAGGGTTCTCCAAAGACTTAAAAGATCCCAACAGCTGGAGATATCCGCATGTCCGTGGCCGAACCTATCGTCACGCACAATTGGAATATGCCGGCAAACCGATCGGTGTCGGCAGCTCGTCGCCGGTCAAGAACATCGAAATCGGCCAACGCGTTCAAGTCCGTGTTGACCTCTACGAATCGTACAACCATAAAACGTTTACGGTCGTCGAAGAATTTATACCAGCCGGATTTATTCTGGCCGATGGTTCGTTGAGAGGCAGTTTCCAACACCATGTCATCGATGGCGATCGGATTACGATGTATTACCGACCTGGCCAATCGGTTCAGGATTTTAGCTACGAGTTGATCGGCTATGCCACCGGTACCTATCGCATTTTGCCAACGACGATTCGCGACCAGTTTAAACCGCAAAAAATGCGGATTGGTCAGAAAACGGAACTGACCGTTCTCAAACCTGGCACAAAATCGACTGATCCTTACGTGATGAACGACAATGAGCGATTCCGATTGGCTCAACTCAATTTCAAAGACGGTCATTACAAACAGGCGAAAGAATATCTGACTCACCTGTACAACAAAAAACACCGTTCCAACGAACGCGAACTCGCACGAATGTTGTTGTGGATTTATACGACCAAGGGATTCTATGATTCGCAACAGATCGTCGACGTTTTCGAAATCCTTCGCGAACGTTATCCAAGCCTGGAAATTCCGTTCGATAAAATCTTGAAAGTCGGACAGGCTTACCGTGACATTGGCGAATTCGAACGCGCCTATCAAATTTACCGGGCCACGATCGATGCCAGTTTTATTAACGACAGCAATGTTTCGGCAGTGCTCGAAGACGAAGGTCAATTCCTCGGTTCGATCGACTATCAAGAAAATCTGTGGCGCGAGTATCCTGACACGGCTCAGGTCGTTACCAGTTACTTTGCGATCTCACAGGCGCTTTACCAAAAAGCTCCAAACGCTGCGGCACTGGCGAAACAACAACGACAAATCGCCATCAACCGCGGTGAAGAACCTCCGAAATCGGCGCCGGACAAAGTCTCGATGCTCAAAGAAACGATTCGGTTGTTGTCCGAGTTCATGACGCTCTATCCCGATCGTCCATTGGCCGATGATGCGGCATTCAGTATGGCCAACGCGTTGTTGGATCTCAAACAGTACGAGACCGTCGTTCAGGCTTGCGAACGATTCTATGATCGATTCGAAACGAGTGATTTTCGCAGTGGTTTCCAATACATGGCAGCCTTGGGCCATTTCTGGCAACGGGATTATGCAGCAGCGTTGACTTCTGCTAAATCGGTCGCCGAAGGCACCAGCAAAGACCGCGATTTTGCACGATACATCATCGGGCAAATTTATCACGCCGAGAATAAACCCAAGGACGCAATCGAGTGGTATCAAAAAGTTGCCAAGTTGTATGTCGATGCCAAACAAGCGATCAATTACTTCGAGGCCAAACATGTATCGCTGAAAGAAGTTAATATTTTCCGACCCGGCAAATCGGTCGATGTTGAAATCTCGTATCGCAATATCAAAGAAGCTCGTTGCCAGGTCTACAAAGTTGACCTCATGCGACTTTACCTGCGTGAAAAAAATCTCTCCAATGTCACTAAAGTGAACCTGGCTGGCATCAAACCGTTGCTGACCAAAACAGTTCAGTTGGGCGACGGAAAAGATTACGTGGATCAAAAACGCAAAATCAAATTGGACCTGAAAGACGAAGGTGCTTATTTGATCATTTGCCGCGGTGACGATTTATTCAGCAGTGCTTTGGCATTAATCACTCCGCTGAAAATCGAAGTCCAGGAAGAAAAAACCAGCGGCCGCGTCCGTGCGAACGTCATCGACGTGTCGACCAAACAGTACGTTCCGGAAGTTCACGTCAAAGCCATTGGTACGGCCGACAAAGAATTCCGATCCGGCGACACCGACCTGCGTGGCATCTTTGTCGCCGACAACCTGCGCGGCAAAGCGACCGTCATCGCCCGCGTCGGCGACGCCCGCTACGCCTTTTACCGCGGCACGGAGTGGTTAGGCCAACCGCAAAATGTTCCACAAAACAGACGCAACGTGCAGCAACAAAGCAAACAAAAGAAATCGAAATTGGATTACCAGCAAAACCTTCGAAACCAAAACAACATCATCCAACGCGGCAATTACCAACAGTTCGACCAACTCCGCCGCGGGAAAAATAAAGGTGTCGAAGTGCAAAAGGCGAAGTAGGCGACCGACGCAGCAACAATTTGGAACGCGAAAGCGTATGAGCAGGACAGCGCGTTCCGGGAAGGCGTGTTCCGGGAGGGCGTGTTCCAGGAGGGCGAGGCTCCTGCCGAGCCGTGGGCATCGAAAAAAAGAAGGCGATATTTTTGATGCAGAACTTGGTGGGTGCCACTGGTCTCTGCCAGTGCTGTGGGGTACTAAACCACCCACAACGCTGTCATAACTTGAATTTGATCTCAGTGTTTGATGCCAAGGAAACCGCAATCACTGGCTGGGCCAGTGCCACCCAATCCTCGCTGGTTGAGGATCGATGTAGGGCCGGTTCCCACCGGCCAATCCAAACGCGGTCGGAGGGATCCGGCCTTACTGTTGCTATGCGTTAGGTGCCACCCGGCGTCTCAAAACTGGCGCGCTGCAACGGCTCGGCAGGAGCCTCGCCCTCCCGAACATCTACAACCTACCACCTACCACCTACTTCCTACTTCCTACCACCTACTTCCTACCACCTACTCCCTGCCCTCTCTCCTCATAAACTCGAATAATCTTGTTGCTTTGGAACACACGTCCATGTAAATCCGTCGTCCGGATGGTCAATAGATGATGGCCGGGTTTCAAATTGCTTGGCAATCTTCCGTTCCAAATATGTGTCGAGACTTTTGGTTTTGCCAATGCCGGTTCGATCAGTGGCTGAACCTTTAACTCTTTGTCGTAGGTTTTCTGATACCGCGGATCGACTTGATTTTTTTTGTTCAGCAACCGCCATTGATCTGCATTGTCGATTCGCATCTCGACTTTTGATTTTTCCGATCCGTTGAAGACGTTGACATGAACTTTTGTTTCACTCAACTTGCTGACTTCGATTTCGTCGTCGACCGTGATTTCCATTTGGTATAACTTGCTCCGCCCAGCCGCTTTGAAATCAAGTTGATAGTTGTCTCCGTCAAATGACAAAATCGAATACCCATTGGGCGCGCCATCTGCCATCGTGGTGTGGGGAATTCCTCGCTCATCTTTTTGACCCGACCACCAACTGCCAGACACCGTGACGTTGATGATGTGATGATGTGGTTTTTCGCCACGCCAGCCGTCTGCCTTTTTCAAAAACCGGTGGGCGTGATAGTGTGTGTGGCCTGACATCGAGATGCACAACGGACGTTTTTCGATCAATCGATACAGCTCCTGAGCATCCGAACAACCGGTAATAGGAATGTGCATCAACAGAACAACCATTTGATTTTCGTCGATCAAACTCAAATCTTTTTTGAGCCACTCCAGTTGCTGCTTGCCAAATCCGCCAGCATAACGAGGTTTTCCGCGCTCGCCTTTCTTCGGCACAATCCAATCGATGTTATCCAACACAACAAAATGAACTTGTCCGTAATTGAACGAGTAATAGCTGGGGCCGTAAACACTTTCAAACGTCTCGTTCACGTGCTTGCGACTTTTCGCATCGAAGTTAATGTCGTGGTTGCCGATCACGTTGTACCAAGGAATACCCGCCATTCCGATCGTTCGGTTTTGAGCAGGAAACATATTCAAATCGTCGAACAGAATATCACCGAGTGTTACACCAAACGCCGCTTTGGTTCCAATCAATTCCTTGACGACGTCGTTGGCGACATAGCCGAGCTCTTTCATATTGCGAGATTGCGGATCCGCAAACATCACGGCTTCGAATTTGTCAGGCTCATCCTGTTTGTATAACGGAAAATCGATCGACTCGGGTAATTTTCCAGTCGGTTTAACGCCGGGAAATTTTTGTTTGGGAGAACCGTCTGGTTTGTGAATGTAATAGAATTTCGGAATTTTATTTTTGTCCAGGACGGTTCGGCGCCCGCGTGGTTTAATGATAAAGATGATGGAATCGTCTTCTACTTCGATTTCATAACGACCCTTTGCATTGGTTTGAACAATGTCGGTTCCATTGGAAACCAGAACACCGGGTTGCAGGATGTCGCCTTCGTTGTATTTGGCGTCCTCATTCACATCGACGTAAACAATTCCAGTAGCGGTTTCCGTTTTTTTGTTTTCCGTCGTTTTGTTATCCGATTCCTGTTTGACGACCTTGGCCCGCTCTTTTTTTTGTTTGTCCAATTCACGGGATTCTTGCGCCAAACCAGAGCTGAGAATAACGGCCGCCAAAAAAATCGCACTAAGAATTCGTCCTGACATTTCCACGTCCCATTGATGTTTGTCTTCCGGATTTTCCCTTTTCAAGCATATCTCATACAAACGGCAAAGTCGATTGGAAATGGCTCGTGAGCGATTAAGTTTTGGAGATAGAAATCAAAAGTGCGAAGCGTGCACGAGGGACCGTTTTTCAAGCCGCTTGTAGTCCCTCGCTGACGCTTCGCACTTACGATTTTCCCTCTTCAACTTTAATCAGCCACGACCTGAAAATGTAACACTTGGTTGTTTGTTGACGTGTCAATGACTAACATATATTAACGAAAATAATCGCATTTCAATCTTATGGTCTTAAACCTTTTTCACTCATGATGGAATTTACCGAAGCGGAACTCGAAGCCTATCTCGAAGAATCGCTGGATCCAACGCGGGCCGCGGAGCTGGAAAAAGCGCTGCGGGAAGATGAAGCGTTGGTTCAAAAGCTTTCCTACCTGAATTGCCGGCGAGATGCGGGAATTCATACATTGGGTGAAATCTGGCGGCGAAACCAATTGGGTGTCCCGCCTGGCAAAAAAATTCGCGAGTTCATTATGGGACTCACGACACCCGAGGAAACGGAATACATCCAATTTCGACTCGAAATTCTTCGCTGCCCGTTTACGATTGCCTGCTGGAAAGACTTGAGTGAAAAACAACTGGTCGATGCCGAAGATGATATCCAGTCGCGGCGAAAAAAATATTTCGACTCTAGTGCGGGAATGCTTCGCCCAAAAGACGATTAGCTAACATTTCAACGATTACCTAACATTCCAATCCGCGATAGATTGGACCCTTGGAATCTCTAGCTGCCTCAAAAACGTTCGAATGACGCAGTGACTAAAAATCAACGGCTAGTCCGCTGCCAAATATTCGCGGCTTGCCGTCCTTTTTGTACAAAATCACTTTTTTGTGCATAGCCGCCTGGTCCAAACCTTTTTCCAATTTCCAATTCCCTTTGGCGCCTTGCTTTTCAAAATTTTCACAAGCATATGCAAACTTGCGGCCAGATTCTCCAAACGAATTACAAAACTGCAACATTTCCGGCCAACCTGAAGGCGGGCGGCCATTGCGCTGATAGAAATCGATGAAAGCGGCATGAAATAGTTTCGTATCCGGAATCCGTTCTTCACCTTCTTCGAACCCGTCATCGTTTGTCGGGTTTTCCAGTTCGTCGATACGCGCTTCGACCCGCGCTGAATACGTTCCAAAATCGCATCCCGAAAAAACACACATTAACAATGCCAGCAACAAACCTATCGCTTTGAAAATCTGCATCTTGCCTGGTTCCTCGAAAAATTATTTTGGTTGAATAATTGCCATCACGGCGCCCGCTGGATCTTGGATCACGGCCATTGTGCCAAACGAACCCATGTCGCGGGCTTCACACACTATTTTACCACCAAGTTCACGACAGTTTTTCAGACTCTTGTCGAGATTTTCAACATTCACATAAATTAACCACTGTGACGGTATCGAATTGTTAGGACCTTTTTTGTGACAAATGCCACCAACGGGATCTTCTGAGCCAGCTGGAGACATACAATAATCTTGATAGTCCCCCATGTCAGTCGCTGTTGAGTCCCAACCGACAACGTTTTCATAAAACTCGCGAACCTCTTCGGCATTTTCCACAGTCAAATCAAACCAACCGACTAATCCAGATTTTTTCATGATGATGTTTTCTTGTAAAAACTTGAGGCTGTCGTAAACCGCTCGACTCCATCTGACGATCAAATCGTCGCGATCGAAATGTATTGGCGATGGTCATTCGCAATTCAGAGCATGATAGAAAAATCTATGGTTTTTCAACAGCGTTGTCGAGCAGGAACCGGCATCGTGGTATTCCCTCATTCGAATTTAGGTGCAAAAAGAAGGTTGCCAGGACCCGACACTGGGAAATACAGTGGCGTTTATTTTTCTCGATGTAGATGGTGTTCGATGGCGTTGGGCATCTGATCGGCGTCCAGTCGTTGATCATCAATAAATTCGATAATCCTGGCAATTTGATTTTCGGTGTCCTTCAATAACGTTTCATAATCAACATCGATCAATTCGAAATTTTCTTGATTTTCCAGCAATTGCAGGATTTGGCTCCGATGTCGTTCCAGCCGCGCTGCAATCTTGTCCGGTTCGATTTCGGATCCGTCTGTTCCCAATCGATCGATCATTTTTGATTGAGAAGCAACGATTTGGTGAATTGGCCGCATCATGAAAATGATTTTGTATTGATGGTTTTTGGGCAGTGCTGGAATCAGCATTGAAATAACCTTGATCGCTTTATCTTCAATTGCGGGAGCATCCAGGATCTCTGGATGCTGACCAATTTTCTTGATCGCTTCCCATTCGTAGTAGCCGCGCGGGTTGTTTTCGTCGGCAACGCGGATTCCATCAGTTTGTGGATGAATACCTCCGGCATCGAGCATTTGCATCATCAACGACGTTCCTGAACGTGGAAGTCCAGAAACCAGCAAAAATGTTTTTCCCGATGATTCCGATTTTTGATTATTTGTTTTGCGACGAGAGTTGGCGATTTCCTTCCGTGCTGTTGCCGAGGGCATTTCGGGTAAATCGAAAACCGTTTCAATTTTCCTATCCCTGCTTTTTACAGTTTGTCTCAGGCGCTGAAGTTCGATACGCAATCGATCCGCCTTGGCAAGTTCCCTTTTGAATTCGTACAGGAACAAAAGTTTCTTGATGGCCAGGATCGCATATTTCCGATAGTTAAAATTTTTAACACGATTGAATGCGATGATCGCGTGATCCACGTCGCCTGTTTTTTCCAATGCCAAGCCAAGGTAATAGTGTGCTTTGGGCAACCGATAGACCAAGGCGACCGCATTCAACGCCTCGTCAATACATTTCTCATATTGTTTCGATCGATAGTAGATCCCGGCGAGCCCCTCATAAGCAAGCGCATAATCCGGGTCAACTGCTTTGCATGTTTCAAATGCCAGTTTGGCTTTGTCGAGGTCTCGAATTCTCGATACCAACAACATCCCAAGTGATCCATAAACATTTGCAACGCGGTGTTTTCCGGCCAACAGCTGGTCGACATAATGATGGGCCAATTCACGATCGCTGTTTTCCCATGCACATTGCGCAAGAATCAATTTTGAAAAAGGCGGAATGTTTTTACTGTCTTGGTAAAGCTTCTTAATAATTTGTTCGGCCGGCTCAAAATAATTCAACTCGTAGCAACAATATGCGAGATTTTTCCAGAATCGATCTTCCCAAGGACTTTCGTGAACCAATTCCTGGAACAACGGCAACGCCTGCTCAAACCGATTGGTCGAATAGAAAACTCTGGCCAAGTTGTATTTGAGTTCAGTGGCGGCATTGGTCGCGGCTTGCACACTGTTTTCACCAGGGTCTTCGATATAGCCCAACGCGACAAACTGCTTGATCAAATCGTCTTGCTTCTCGTCAGAATTTTCGAATATCTCAAACCCGACCGGATGCATTCCGCAGTCGCCCTCGCTCCGGTCCCAACTCTCGATAAACCGAGGCTCCTGGGGTTCCACAAACGCGTCAAGTAAAACACGCCCATCCATATCTTCACCCACCGGCAATCCTGCCAAGTGCAAGATGGTTGGAGCGATGTCGATGATATTCGCGCCATAGACTCGCTGATCTTGTTTGATGCCCGCACCCGCCATAACCAAAATACCATGGCTGCGATGCCACAGTGCGGGACCGGCCGGCTCCAAAGGCGTCACTAGCGGACGGCCTCGTCCGGACTGGAAACCGTGGTCCGAACATAAAACGATGGTTGTTTCATCACCAGCAAGTTGAACAAGTCGTTGCAACATCATGTCGCTCAATTGATAAGCGCCCCGAATCACGTCTTTGTAGATTTCGAAATCGGCGTCATTGATATTGGGCATTTGAGGCGGATGATAAGGCATAAATGCATGACAAAAATGATCGATGGAATCGAAATAAACCGCTGTAAAATCCCAATCGTCTCTTTCCATCAACGCCGTAGTGACCGATTGAATACTCGCGCAGTCCGAAATCAATTTGGCCAGCGTCACCAATCGTCTATCTTTGTCCTGGTCAACGTTTGTATAGTTGGGACAAAACGGGCCTATGTCGTTTTCCGTTATTTCGGTGATGTCGACTTTGAAGTCGGCCAGCTCTTGAGCCAAGGATTGTGGATGAATCACGTGTGGACCGACAATCGGTTGGGCATTTTCATCGCGCCGAATCGCATTAAACAAGTTTGTGACGATGTGGCCGTTAATCGGTTCTGCAGGAAAACTCGCCCACCAACCGATCACGTTGGAACGCCATCCATTCTGGTTGAAAATGTTCCACAGGGCTTTGGATTTTCGACTTGTGCTTGTGACAGGCCGAACACCGGAGAAATCAGGCAATGGTTCGACGAAACCATGTATACCGTGTTTGTCGGCTGTTTTTCCCGTAGCAATGGAATTCCACAGCATCGGGGACAGGATGGGTTGAAGCGTTGCCAGGTTTCCCATCACGCCTCGATTAACCAATGATTCCAGGCCCGGTAGCAAACCTTCGTCGAGCAGCGGCGTGATGTGTTGCCAATCGGCACCGTCCCATCCAATCAAAAGAATTCGATTGGACATTGACTTTTATGATATGTCAGGGATGTAAAGGAAAGAAAGCTGAGCGCTGAGATCCCAGCTTTCTTGATTTGTTGATAGATGATAAACCTAATTAGGCAGCTTTGTTTTTGCGCCGACGACGTGCCATAATACCAATTCCACCTAGTGCAAGCAGCCCCAACGCCGATGGTTCCGGTATCGCGCTGGTCGTCTGGCCAGCAACGATGGGTTCATCTTTAGCGAATGCAAACCGGGAGACGGTTACTTGAACATCAGCAAAATCTCCGTTTGCAACCGACCCGTCTACCGTAAATTCAATCCATCCAAACCGGGTGGTTCCTGTACCATCTTCGAACTGGATTCCAGCGAATCCCGTCGTTCCAGCAGTAAATGCGCCGAAGACGCTGCTTGGGTTGAATGACGTATACGCCCCTTGAAAATATCCCGTGGCTCGGGAGAAATTTCGACCAGAAATTGAACTCCCATCGGCCAGATTGGACAAACCACCAAAGAGGGTATTTGCCGCTACTCGATTCGCTGCAGGGGCACCGCCAGCGGCACGAAGATTCAACAACCAAGAAGAGGTGCCAAATGCATTAGGACCAACCGTGGCCAATCCCAACTCAAAATCATCATTGCCGTCATTGTCCATGTCAATTGCGACCGGCGAAGTACTGGTAAACACCAGTTCGTTTCCTGTCAAATCGGTAAAACAAATATCGGCATTAGCAGCAGTTGCACCAAAAGTTACTGTGCCTAATCCCATTGCGCCGTAGGCAGCTAGTTTTATTGACTTTGTTCTTGAAGCTAGAGACATGGAAAACCTCTCGATGAATAACTAAGGAATGGAAAATTGACGGGTTCTCCGCACCAAAAAAATATTTTTTGTGTGGTGGAGAAAAAAGGTCTGGAAAAAAAGTAAATGGAAACAGAACGGTTAAGATTGGAATTGAAGGGGAATTTGAAGGGAAAGTAGGTACAGAGCGATAGTAAACTCAATCTAAATCAAATTCAAGTAGTTACTTACAAACTGAGCTTTTGATGCGCACCGAAATCCAAGTTGTAAGGCCCGTTCCCACCGGCCGTTTTCTCGGATTGGCCGGTAGGAACCGGCCCTACTCGAATTTCCGATGCGCTCGTTCACAATATGGCAACAAAAAACGCCGCATGCAGCGGCGTCCTCAGTTCATCCAATTATTGGGAATTACCCATTTGGATTCGTCGTCAATTCTTCATCCGCGATGGGATCAACCACTCGACCCATGTAAAACCCGCACTTGGGGCAAACAACGTGAGTTGGAATCGAAGCGCTACATTTTGGGCAAATGGTCAGATTTTTGGCTCGAAGACCGTCGTGAGAACGACGCTTGTTTGTTCGAGAATTTGAGTGTTTACGCTTTGGAACAGCCATTTTTCAAAGGTCCTGTTTTTTATCTTTGCACTCGCTGGAGCGCGCAATTTAAGTACAGATTTTTGCCAGTTAATCGAAGCGGCAAATTCTAGGCAAAAACCCGAAAAACCTCAAGCGGCTTTCAAAAAACATCGGAAATTACAGCTTCTGTAGGGCCAGTTCCCACCGGCCAATTCAACAAAAGCGGCCGATAGGAACCGGCCCTCCCAACTTCGTCGCTAGCATTTTGGCAAAATATTCGGATTTGTCAAAGTTTAACGATTGATCAATCCGATACCACTCACAACCAGAAAGTGTTGGTACGCAAGCCCTACGTTTGTGCGGCCAACAATTCTGGAAACAATCAGGGGGGTCGTTCGGCAACCGTTAGTTGCCGCATCAGCAAAGTGCTCATCGCTTTACTGATGATTTTATGAACGACATTTGGATGTGGATTTGACATGACTGCCAATCCCCTGAGAGCCATCGCTCTTCTTATTTCAGTTTCCGTTATTTTCGGTTGCTCGTCAGCAACGAACCCGCCCACTTATCTGCGGGACAACGGAGATCTGTCATACTACATCGATCAAGCGACGGATATCGAATATCCCGATGTCCAAACGGCTTCCCTGGCCGAAGTCACACAGGCTCTGCCGCCGATCACTGTTTCCGATCCAAATTTTCAAAATTACTGGGAACTGTCACTGGAAGATTGCGTATCGATCACGCTGCAAAATAGCAAGGTGCTCCGCGGTTACGGGACTCCAGGTCTGACTGGCAATCAAGTTGCCGCTGGAGTCGACGATTTAACCAATAATCCTGCCGGAGTCGGCACGGTCTATAACGTCGCAGTTCGAGAAACCGAACCGGGCATCATTGGCACGCCAGGTCAAATTGCGACTCCCGGTTCTTTGGTCACCAACACGGCGTTAGACGCCAATCAAGGTGTTGAAGCGGCGTTGGCCGAATTCGACGCTCAAATGTCATCGAGTTTGTACTGGGAGAAAACGGATTCGCCGAGAAACACAACAGGCATTTTCAACCCCGCCAGCCCAGTTCAAGTTTTCCAACAAGATCAAGTATCGTTCACCAATCAACTCGCCAAACGAACTGCCACGGGAACGCAATTCTTTGTGCGAAACAGCTGGAACTATACCGACAACAATACGCCAGCCGTTTTTCAACCCTTGGCCAACTGGTTTTCAGCAAACTTCGAATTGGAAGTCCGCCAGCCTTTGTTGCGAGGACGAGGTGCATTTATCAATCGAATGCCTGTGGTTATCTCGCGAATTGGCACAGATCAAGAAATCGCAAACTTGCAAACCCAATTGCAAAACGTCATCACCAACGTCGAAATTCGCTACTGGGACCTGTGGTGTGCCTACAAGCTGTTCGGAATTGCCCAAAAGAATTTGAACGAAGCGGCTGATGGATTGCGTCGCGCAACCGAACTTCGCAAAGCGGGTACGGTCAACCCAAGTGTCGAATATGGTGCTCGCGAACAATATTTTTCATTCCAAGCCGAAGTCAAACGCGCCTGGACCGAATTGAATCGAGCCGAAAATGCACTTCGCTGGTTGCTGGGTGTCGCCAATACTGACGGAAATCTGATCCGGCCATCAGACCAACCCACACGTGCCGAAGTCATTTTCGATTGGTGTGCCGCATTGGACGAAGCGATTTGCCTCCGCCCCGAACTGCGTCAACAAAAATGGGAAATCAAAAAGAGACAATTGGCACTGGCTTACTCGAAAAACTCGTTGCTGCCACAACTCAACGCCGTGGGCATGTATCGGTATCTCGGATTGGGCGATCACCTGGCAAACTACGACAATCCTACACCGCGTTTCCCATTACCTGAATCGGGTGCCTGGAACGAGATTGCCACGGGTGATTTCCAGGAATTCCGCCTGGGACTTGAATTCGCCATGCCTGTCGGTTTCCGACGCGAATTGTCCAACGTGCGAAATGCTCAAGTCAAATTGGCTCAAGAACATGCTCGCCTCGAAGACATGGAGTTGGACGTCAGTCGGCAACTCAGTAGTGCGATCCAAGTCCTGGACGCCAATTACCAGTTGGCCGTTGACCAGCTGAACCGATTCAAATCGGCAGCTTCGGAAGTCGACTCGGAAACGGAACAATTCAAATCCAAAGGCGACAACTTTATCGAATTGGTCGATGCGAAACGACGTCGTGCGTCTGCCGAAATCTCGTTTTATCAAGCCATCTGTGAATACAACAAAGCGATCGCTTTGATCCATCGTCGCAAAGGGACAACGATGCAGTTTACCAACGTCCACATGGCCGAAGGACCATGGCCCGGCAAAGCGTATGACGATGCAGCTGAAAACGCTCGACGCCGCAGCTCCAGTCGAGCCGTCAACTATGGTTACACGCGTCCCGGCGTCATCAGCACGGGAAAAACCAATTGCTGCGGTGGTGTGGGATGCTCCAGCTGCACCGGAGCTGCTCCTGGTGGCGAAATCATCGAAGGCGACGTCATTCAAGGTGAAATTATCCATGGAGAAATCATCGACGGCGGTGTGATCCAAGGCGAAATTATGCAAAGTCCGTCGAACCAAGAGTCAATCAAACAAACTCCGACGCCAGCACCGTTGCCTAATCCTAAAAAAGACAACGACGCCCGTCGACAATTCAACAACACACCAACATCAAAAACCGCAACTTACACACTTGCTGATTCGATTTCAAAAACAACCAACAAATTCAATCAACCGGTTGCGTTTCAATCCAACAATGTCGCGAAACCTGGCGAGCAACCGTCTCGCGGATCGGCAACAGCAAAAATCAAAATGGCGTCCGGCAATCATCCAATTAATCCAACCCGATCTGGCATTGCACCGTCATCCAGTTCGACAACCTCGAATGTTCTGCGTGCCGGTACTCAGGATGTCATCGGCAGCGGATTACGATCCGGCGGAGGTGAAAATACAATTCGCCGTGTGAACTACGAAGAATAGACGAATTCGCCAATCTCGTTTTTTTAGCAAATCATTGACGTCTGACTTGGGACAAGGGAATCCAATCATGGCAAAACATTTTTTATGGCTGGTCGCATCGCTGATCATCGCAGGAACATTTGGATGTTCGATCTGCTGTGGTCCCGACGATTACAACTACGGAGCTTACGGAGGATTGCACACCCGCTCCGACATGCAGCATGGTCGAGTCGGGTCCGTTTTTTCTGATCCCAACGGTTCAGCCATTAAATTAACACCGTACACCGAGTTTTCAGAACCCGTTGAGCCGTCGTCAGAAAAATTACCGTCTCAAGAAAAACCAAAAAATGATCTGCCTGATCCGGATTCGAAAGATAAAAAGAACGACGGCAGTGGCACCAAGGGTACTGGCACCCAATATTACCAACCCCGTCGCATGGGCAAGCCTCCAACGTTACGCCGTAGTTCCAGTTCCAAAAGATCGACTCGACCACCTCGACGGTCAGCTTCGATCCTAGGTGGACGGCGAGTCCACTAAATTTCCAATCTCGACACTGAACCTCGGTCCGGCGAACAACTTCAAAAAAGATGTCCAAAACTCCTGAGACAACTCGACGAGCGGCAATCTTGCTTTCCAGCCTGCCCCAGCGGCAGCAGACGCAGATCCTGTCGCAATTGCCTTTCGATCAAGCACAAGTCTTGACCGAGGCAATCACGAGCCTGGGGGAAATCGACACGGAAGAAAAACGCAACGTCTTCCAACAATTTCAAAAACTCAATCCCGAACCAGAACCCACAAAGGAGTATCGCAAAACACGGTCCGACGCAGCTCACACCGAGCTGACGGACCAAGAAAACACATCGGAAACCCCACAAGTTTCCGAAACGCGGATTGATTTCGACGAAGTCCTCGAAGCGGATTCCATTTTTGGTTTCCTCGAAGACACTACAATCGAGCAAGCTGCGAGAGCATTGAAAGACGAAGATCCGCAATCGATTGCGATTGTGTTGAGCAGACTCGAACCATCACGAGCTGCCAGGATTTTTTTGACCTTCGATTTGGATTGGCGATTGGCGATCGTTAGACGACAGGCCAAGTCTACGGTTGTATCGGCGAAGGTCGGCCTCTCGATTGCAAAGCGAATTCGGCAGCGACTGAATTTGGAATCCGCAATCGAGGATAGAAAGGGGGGCCTTTCTTCTCTCGTCAGCATGCTTGGTTGTCTCGAAACGACGGCGCGTCAAACGTTAATTGACTGTCTTACAATCAGCGATCTATCATTGGCGCGAACCATCAGCCAACAATGTATCGAGTTCGACGATATTTCAAAAATGTCGGATGCGGAAATCAAAACTCTGTTAGCTGGATTGGACACGAGTTTGATCATCGCGGCATTCAGCCAGTGCAAGCCGTTTACACTTCAAAAAATGCTCGACAACATGGCGCCGGCAGCGGCCCAATTGGCCGAAGAAGAAATCCAACAGTATGAGGCGCAGAACAACGACTCGGTGGAAAAAGCTCAACAACAAATATTGAACATCATTTTTGAGCAGAAAAACAAAGGATCGAAACGTGCCGCCTAGCTCGTGTTGATAACTGTGAGCGGCGAGGCGCTAGTGCAGCAAACGTTAATTGTTGTTCCATGGGGTCTGGAGTTTGCCAGAGCTTCGCAGTCTACCTGTTGTGTCGTGACAAAAAAGCTCTTCCCCTGTTTGATGTTTGTTTTCTGACGACCAACACCAACCAAAAGGAAGAGCCATGTGCGGCAACGCTGCTAAAGTAGTTTTTGACAGAAACAATGTATAACATTTTGGTCGATCTTTGTAATCGCAAAACGATCGCGACTTGCATCGTCCAGCGAGGCCGGATCATTCTGCTTGCATATGAGCGGATGTTGAATGTGCAAATCAGTCAGATCGTGGGTCTGGGTCGTCATGCCGTTGGACGCTGGCGACGTCGCTGGCAAGCCTCTTACAAAGCTTTGCTTTGCATCCAACTGAACGAGTCCAAAGCGGCCTTGGTACGAGCGGTAATGGATGTGCTTCGCGACGCCCACCGCAGTGGTACAGCTTGTAAGTTTTCAGCCGAGCAGGTGGTGCAGCTTGTTTCGATCGCCTGCGAAGATCCTCGGGCCAGTGGGCGGCCTGTTGAAGACTGGACCGGTGCCGAGTTGGCTGATGAAATGCAGAAACGTCAGATTGTTGATTCCATTTCGGTATCGCGCGTCAACGAGTTGCTACGGCAGATGGACTTGCAGCCCCATCGGCGTAAATCGTGGTGTTTTACAACCGAACAAGACCACCAGCTGTTTCAGTCACAAGTCGAAGACGTTTGTCGCACTTACCTGGAGGCTGCTTCGGCATATCAATTTCACCGCAGGCGGACGATCTGCGTTGATGAGATGACCAGTCTTCAGGCCAACGAGCTTCGTGCCCAAACGCTTCGTTCTGTGCCGGGGAAGGTGGGGCGGTATGAATGCCAGTATATGCGGCACGGGACGTTGAGTTTGACCGGCAGTTGGGACGTGGTTTTGGGCCAGATGATTCAAACCACGATTCAGGAAACACGCAACAGTGAAGACTTTGCCCGGCACATTGATCAAACGATTGCAACCGACCCCAAAGCCGAATGGCTGTTTGTGTTGGACAACCTCAACACTCACTACGGTGAACCGATCGTTCGGCTGGTCGCCAGCTTATTGGGGATCGCTGAAAACACGCTCGGTGACAAAAAGAAACGTCAGGGAATTCTCGGCAACGCGAAGTCTCGTCGAAAATTCCTCAGCGACCGCAATCACCGCATTCGATTCGTGTTTATTCCCAAGCACAGTTCCTGGCTCAACCAAATCGAAGTCATCTTCAGGATCATTAGCAAACGAGTGCTGCGTCACGCCAGCTTCACCAGCAAACAAGATCTGAAAGAAAAACTGATTGCATTTATCGAATACTTCAACCAGACATTCGCCAAACCATTTCAATGGGTATTCAATGGAAAACCGACCAAATCCAATCAAATAAAACGACCTAAAACATGGCGAGAAAAGACGAAAGATAAGAAGATTGAGAAAATTCTCGCTCTGGTGGAATAGCAATTAATGGTTGCGGCACTAGC
>JANQLU010000067.1 GCA_028280445.1 Pirellulaceae bacterium
TTACTTCGTCTCTTTTCGCGAGCGATTCCAACTCACAGAGTTTGTCAGGCATTTGGCTGTGAGAAAACACAATAAACTTAACGTCGTGAGTACAGCCGCTCATCGCTGAGTCGACTACCCTCTGAGTGAAACCGGGAAGGTTGTATCCGATGGTGACCACAACTATCAGCATGTCAGTTCGCCAGCTGATATCGACATGTTCGCATAAATATAAAGGCGTACTTCATTTCACAACTGCGCAATCCAAATATTACGCTCCGAAAATTATGGCGTATTTAATCTAGCAACAGGTCGTTGAGTATTTTTGCTTTTGCCAAATAAATGTCAACGAACAAAAGCATCGCTTGGTCGTTCTTCCCCATTAGTTTTAGTGGGTAACGTTATGGCGTGCTCACCGTGCACCGCTCGCCCACAAAACAATCAACTCAATCCCACGCCGTCAGCCATCACGGTGGTTCGCATACTCAATTGCAATCATGTGCAACAAATAATTGCGTGTTGAATTGGATTCAACCTGCTTCACATAAATCAACGCATTGCCCAAGTCGTCTTCTGCTCCAACAATTGCGTTGTCGGTGCCCAAAGCAAACAGCAATATCGACGAGACGCAAAATAGCAGTCGAGGCATCTTGCAATCTACCGTTATTCCCACGGATCCACCCACGGTACGTTGGAACTTGTACACTCTTTCGGTTCCCCCTTGTCGATGCCAGGCGTCAGCACGGGCGGATCCGGCTTCGTTTGTGGCGGGTCAAACGCTCCGCCGCCTTTCAAAACAACGACATCTAACGTAAAAAAAATCTTTTTCTCATCAGGTATACAATTACAGTCTGGTGGACCGGTCACACGAACCGCAAATTTGATGGTGGTTCGGAATCCTGTAGCGTTGATAATCGAAGGCGTGTCTTGCCAGTACCGTGAATAACTTCCAGGACAAGCCCCGGTATATTCGTCATGCCAGTTGCTTTCGGAGTTTACTGGTGGAAACCCAGGAATAACAAACCATTCGTTGGGTTTTTGCCCCAAATTTGCCCCTGAAATGCTGCACTCGTACCACTCAATTTTGCACTCAGTGTCACCTTCGATTCGAGTCTCAGTACGACTGAGCTCAGCGATCACTCGAAAGCGAAGGCCGTAGTGGATGTTTTCAGTAAATTTATAATGTGGCTCCAAAATCAAATCGACATCGGAAAGCGTGATGTCAACAGGACAGCAACAGCATTCACAAGCACCGGTCGGATCGATTGAGTTTGGGACAAAATAAGCACGGTAAAGTGACGCACCGTCCACAAACCCGAACGGATCCGATGACAACCATCGACCAACTGCTGGATCGTAGGTTCGTGCACGTACGTAGATATCGCTTGACTCTTCGTTTGTGTAGTAACCGACTTTTCCTTTGTATCCAAACGGGTTTGCCGTTGATCCAGTTCGAACAACCTCTTCGCCATACGCAGTAAAGCCAAATGTGTCCGTTACATCTTCGTTGGAATCAGTAAGTTCATGAGTTGAAAATTCTCCATCGAAATGGAAAAAACTGTCTGAACCGCTTTGCGATTGTGAAAGGAGTTCGCCAAATTGTTCAGGGCGATATTGGTATTCTGCTGAGATTGAGTCATTTTCATCTGTTTCCAGTAAGACGTTATCACTCATTTCATCCCAGACGAAATTAATGGTTGACATGATTTCCTCTTCACACAATAGTTTCCGAGATTGTTCCGTTGTCGGCTTCGTTCCGTATGATTGGTTTTAGAAGTGAAAGGCGTTCAGGAAAAACAACGTAGAATGTGGCTTGTGTCCGCACTGGGGGGGGCAATATGCACAAGCTACCAATTGGATCTGCTTGGCTATTGTTCCATTTTCAAGCAATATAGCCGAACAATTTGTGTTATGCACATCATTAGCTTACCAGCTGTTTAGTCGAACGGATCTGGTGTTTCCCCATCCAATTCGAGGATCTCTAGTGTTGCATCCCAAGAACCACCACCACAACAATCATAGGTTATTGTCGTCTTGTACTTGACTGATTCACGAGGCTTCTTCTTCTTCCAAAACTCAGGCGGACATTTTCGCCCTGGACATTTTACCCCTGGAATCCCATTAGATCCTGCAGTTCCGCAACTTCCAGCGTCGACTCCGGTCACTGGCTTCCAGGTTTTCATCTCCTTTTCTTTGGCGACGGCTTTGCTGTAAACTCTAGCCTCTGCAATATACTCTACGTAAGCACATGTCTTGTCTTTTATTTTCATAGTATGATTGTCATTAAAAGGTCCTTTTATACTCGTAGCCTCATTTGAATTCGGAGGAACATCCCATTTTTCAAAGAATCCGAAAGTTTCAATATCTTTGATTTCCTTGACAGTTGACGGGCAGCCATTGCAAACATCGCAGTCCTCTAATCTGCATCGCCCTTCGATCTTTTGCACAACATAGAGTCCACCACTCCCAGCTTTCTTTTTCAGTTCGAAGTTAAAGCGAACCCCCACCGTCGCATCAGGATGACCGCAATACCCTGTTTTGGGAAAAATATATTTAGTAACGTCCTTAACTGTTAGAGCACCTTCCGGATCAGTCCCGGACGGGACAAAATAGGCCAAATACATGTTTGGCCCATCTATGAAACGTAACGGATCGCTCGACAGCCAACGTCCAGACGATGGCTGATACGTTCTGGCTCGGACGTAAATGTCGTTGGTTTCATCATTTGCGTAGTAACCTACCGCACCTTTGTAGCCATAAGGATTAACAGTTGAACCCGATCTTGCAAATTCCTCACCGTAAGCTGTGAAGCCCAATGTGTCAGTGATGTCTTCGCTAACGTTGGTCAAGTCATGCGTTGAACTCTCCCCGTCGTAGTGGTAGAAGTTGGTCGAACCGCTACGTGACTGCGAAAGAAGTTCGCCAAACTGCTCCGGACGATTGTCGTATTCTGCAGAAACGGAGTTGTTCTTGTCAGTTTCTAGCAATACGCTGTCGCTAACTTCGTCCCAAATAAAATTGATCGTCGGCATCTGCTTTCCTCATCAAATAATTGCTGAGATTGACTTCAGGAAATGTATTTCACTCGACGGTTGTCTGCATTGTATATCGCCGTCACTAATTGCCCCGATGGCAACTCTGTCAATCCGACTTGGTTTTCGAAACCCCAAGTCCGCGTTGTTCGATCTCCAGTTGGGGAAACGGCTAGCGACATATTGCCGTCGGCGTCGTATCCGTAGGTCGTTTCGCCTGTAGCATCCAAGCTTGTCGACAACTGGTCTGCTCCGTCGTAGGTTGACGTTGTCACATCACCGTCGACGGATTTGGTCAACCGATTTCCATTGGAGTCGTAGCTGTACGTTCGATCATACGCGTTTGCGCCGGATCGCTTCTCACCCGCCAGCTGATAAATGTTATCGTAGGACCAAGTGACTCGATCGCCGGTGTTTTCTATGACCGTCACTCGGTTTCCAGCATTGTCATACGTGAACTGGAAATCAGAAATTACACTTGAGTTGGATTTGAGATTTGCCAATTCCGTTAACCTGGAAGCAGCATCATAGGTGTTGGATGCACGAGTGTTATTGCCTAACGTTTTCACCAACGGTCGATTTTCGGAATCGTATGTGAATGTCGTCCGTCGTCCGTCCAACCGTAGTATTGCTGTCAATCTGCCAGCTGAATCGTAATGATAGGTTGTGATGCGACCCGCTGCGTTGACCATATCTTGCCGGTTGCCAACAATATCGTAGGAATAGGTCGTAATAAACCCATCAGGGGTCGTGGCGGACGTCATTTGATTGAGACGTGAATATTGATAATCGTAAACTCCCGTTGCGTCCTGCATTGAAGTGCGATTTGAAACGGCGTCAAACACAAATGTGACCAAAGAGCCGTCTGGATAAGCCTTGCCGACATTTTGCCCTATCGCATCAAACGAATACGTCGTCCGGTTACCGCGCGCGTCAATTCGCAACGATTGTTGCCCAGCCGCATCGAATGCACTTGTTGTAATACGGCCAAGTGGATCGACTAATTCGGTCTGTTGTCCGCGAGCATCGTAGACATTTGTTGTTCGATAGCCTCGTGCGTTGAGCAACGCGATATTCTGACCGTCGTCGTCATAAATTGTCGTTGTTCGATTACCTATTGCGTTTTCAGCACAAATCAGCTGGTTGGCAAGGTCATAGATACTTGTCGAGATTGTTCCGTTTGCGTCGGTTGACGCGATTCGACGTCCCGCCGCGTCATAGGTGCTTGAAGACCGGAATCCGAGCGGATTGACACTTGCAATGTGAAGTCCCAATGCGTTGAAAACACTTGTGGATCTGTTGCCAAGCGGACTAACCGCTGCAACATTCTGTCCTGCCGCGTCGAAAACATTCGTAGATCGGAAACCCAATGGGTTTTCGACGGCCAAAAGCTGACTTGCGGAATCAAAGATTGACGTCGTGGTATTCCCAAGAGCATTAGTTGAAGCTATCACTCGTCCCTGCAAGTCGTAGGAAGATGTCGAGCGATTGCCGAGTGCGTCAATATTCGCGATCGTCTGGTTTGCAGAATCATAAACTGTTGTGGCCAAACGGCCTAGCGCATCGGTAGTCTGGATTTGCCGACTGGCGGCATCAAACACAAAACTTGTCCGATTGCCATGTGAATCGACCTGTGCGATTACTTGACCGTCTGCGTCGTAGACACTAGTTGAACGATTATTCAATGCGTCGACTTGAGCAACTGACTGTCCATTTGCGTCATAAACGGTCGTGCGTCGGTAACCTAATGCATCGACAATCGCAATCTGACGCCCAGCACGATCAAACACATTGGTGCTTCGGTAACCTAGCGGGTTCACAGTCGCAATTTGCTGTCGCGCATTGTCAAATACTGATGTATTTCGGTTTCCAAGCGGATTGATTGTCGCGACAACTTGACCATTGGCATCGTGAATTGACGTGTTATGAGCACCGATTGGATTGACATTTGCAACGACGCGTCCGGTTACGTCAAATACGAGAGTTGTTCTTTGCCCCAACGGGTTCTCGTTGGCAATTGCCCGCCCGCCAATATCGTAAACCGTTGTTGTGCGATTACCCAACGCATTTTCATTTGCTACTGGTCGACCTGCTGAATTATAACTCGTTGTGTTTCGGTAACCGAGCGGATTGACCGATGCAATTGTACGGCCTGCATTGCCAAACACTGTAGTGGAACGGAAGCCCAGTGCACTCACTGCAGCCACCTTGCGAAAATTATTGTCGTAAACGCTTGTTGTAACGGCACCGAGCGGATTTTCTCGAGTTTCACTGAAACCGTTGCGATTGTACGAAACCGAAAACCGGTTACCGAGTGCATTCACAGTTGCAATTCGTTGATTGGCCAAGTTGTAAATCGTCGTTGTAACATCGCCGGTTGCGCTTTGTTGTGACGTGAGTCGGTTTTCGCAATCGTAAACAAACGTCGTTGAATAACCCAGAGGATTGGTCGCAACAACCCGATTTCCGTTGGCGTCGTAACTAAATGAGTTCCTGTCACCGAGCGGGTTGACCATTGCAATCAACTGGTTGCGGGAATCGAACACCTGCGTTGTTGTGTAACCCAAAGGATTGGTCGTGCTAATTCGGCGACCATTGTTGTTGTAAACGAACGTGACCACGTTGCCGAGAGCATCCATCGTTGACGTCACTCGATTTACATCGTCTAGCGTACGCGTCGTTCGATTGCCCAGAGCGTCTTCAACTGCTATCATCTGCCCTGCAGCATTGTAGGTAAAAGATGTACGATACCCCAACGCATTTACAACAGTGGTTACGTTTCCGGCTGCGTTGTAAATGTTGGTTGTAACCTCTCCTAGTGGGTTGGTGATTGTTTCAATTTGATTGTAAGAGTTGTAGGTGTATGAGGTTCGATTCCCTAGAGGATCAATCGTAGCCGTTTTTTGATCATCGTTATTCCAAACGTTGGTTGTCAAAAAGTTCATTGGCGTTTGAATGGATTCCAATCGATCAGAAGCATCGTAGTTGTACGTCGAATGTTGACCTAAGGGACGGATGATTCCTTTGAGTCGAGCGCCCTGGTTGTTCGTGTTGTAATGTTGGTACGTCGTGATGTGGCCAAGTGGATTCTGCGCCGTCTTGATAAATCCGTCTGTGTACGTGTAAGTCCAGATTGCTCCTAAGGCATTTTTTCTTGAAAGCAGATTAAAGTCAGAATCATATGTGTTGGTGACTGTGCAACCATTTGGGTCTGTGATGGTAGTCGTGGCAGTTCCGTAAGCGTAAGTAGTGATATTGCCGAACGGATCTTCAAGACTTGTCATTCGTGAAGAGCTATCGTAGGAATACGTCGACGTGTTTCCTTCTGGATCGGTCATCGATGTGATTCGGTGTTGACCGTCATAGGTAAAACTTGTTACGCAAAGTTCCGGTGACGTGTATTTCACCAGATTGTCGCTACCGTCAATTTCGAACTTTGTAACTCGACCGGCTGGATCAGTGATTTTTTCGATTTTCTTTTCGATGAATCCAGTGTATGTGTAAGTCGTACGTCCACCGTTCGGATCAACTATTGTTTCCAGCCTGGCGGGCATCCCGTCGTAAAGATACGTGTGAACGGCGCCAGCAACGTTCGTGGTTTTGACTAAGTCGCCGGTGGAGTTGTAGTCCATTCGGTAACCGTCTGGACGTGTTTCGATCCAGGTATTTCCTGACTTTTGCAATTGGCTGTTCGCGCCTGAAGGTGGTGTGTAGTACCCACCAACATCCTTATTGGTATACGTGAAAACTCTTCCGTCACCTCGATGGATTTCAGCAGTTGTTGAATTGACTTCTTCAATCCAACGCGTGTTCCTGTCAGAAATGCCGTAACCGAAATGTGTGGATTCGGTAGATTGCGAGTTATACGTCAGCAATACTTGAGGAGCCAATGGCCCTGCAAGGGGAGCGCCCAATTGAACCGTTTTTGCTCCAATTGCTGGATTGTAATCGCATTGGCAGCCAGAGCATGTCGGCCCTCCGCCGCTATTTTTGCCTCCCCACTGTTCTGATGCATCTTCGATACAACCAGGAGATAGCATATTTGGAGGATTTGCGCCAGCAGGTTCGCATTGTGCTGGACAATCGCCACCACCTGGGTCTGCAATAGCCGCCATTGGTGGAGTAACGCCACCACCACTGGATGTGTCGCTGCAAACTTCGTCACATCCATCCATCCCAGCGTTGTTTGGAAGAGACGCAATCAATTTGGTGCGACAACCAAATTCCTTGTCGGGGTTACTTGAACCTGAAGAATTGGAACCACTAAAAGAAGGTATAACCATTTCGTTCCCCTAATGCAAACTAGCCGCTAACGAGCATTTGAGCCCAGCAACGTTTTCCGTTTTGCTAACATCGCAACTTGCGTTGTAATAAATTTTGAAACCACTGGAGCGCGTTTCAGTCCAGGAGATACCAGATTGTTGAAGACTGTTCGAAGCACCTGCTGGTGGCTTGTAATTACCAGCGGCTCCGCATTCGTCTCCTCCACTTCCACATCCATCAAAGCGCTCGCCGCCAGTTACCGAAGGAAGTCTATTCGTACATCCCTGTTCAAATTCTGATGCTACGCTACTGGTCGACCCAGAAATGTGTGACTGTGATGACGGAGGTACGATCATGACCAATATGCTGTAATGACAAATGACAAGATAAGAATTGAATTTTTGGGATACTGCCCTGCGTCGACTCGCAACTCAGAAAAGGAAAACAGAAAATCGAGTCGACTGACTCAGTTCTATCGATCAAAAATTTGAGAGTCAAACTTTTTTAAGGCCAAAAAAAATTGTTTTGAAAATAAGTTTTGACCTGAGGAAATCAAATGGGGAATGAAAAGCAAAAAGGCAATTGCAATGAATGCATGCAGTTGTTTCTACCGTCGTTTTGAGAAATCGTTTTCATCAAGGTTTGTTATTCAACAAATGATGTGATTTTTTCACAAACATTTGATTGGCTAATTCATCAAATCGTTTAGTGACGTATCTTCATGTATGTGGCAATAGAGTGAATTGCGTCGTTAGATTTTTGCGTTTCTGTTGTACGCCAGAATTAATGGTGGGGAACAAAGTGTGAAGGGCGGAATATTCTTGAAAGATGATGTTGGCACAAAATCAAATCACTGTTTTTTACGTTCCATTAATCATCGTTCCGAGATTTAGTGAATATCGATTGTTACCAAACAGTATCGCAACATCACAATTTTTGCGCATTGTTGAAGTGAGCGAGCAACACAATTTCTTCCATCCCTACATTTCATCGATAATCTTTTTCAATTTTTCGGCGCAATGCACGTTTATCAAGAACCACCAATTGGTCAAGATTTCTTCTATAAGTAGGCCATGAGCGAAAACAAAGTAATCCTCGGTCTTTTTGCAGTTGCTCTTTTGGCTGTACTTGTCTCCACCTACATAATTAGAAACTTCTTTGGTTAAAAGCACTAAAAATAAATAAATGTGAGTTTCATTGTTGGTGAAGCACGAACTCCGTACTCTACGCTTATGCGCTTATTCTTGGGGCAAAATTGTTAAAATTATCGTGTCCCGTTTTTCCTTCGCAAACATTTTTTCGACTTGGGTTAGGGTCAGTATTTTTCGATTCATTGACTGAGGCAGTTTGTGCGACTAGTCCCTTTCGAGATCGGCAGAAACATGAGTAGTCTCGTTGGGCTACTTCTTGTTTACCTATGTATGATTTTGACCCGCTATTTTCGTCCAATTGGCGTTTCACACGGAGTGTACAAAGCAAAATTCTGATGTTGCATGGAATTCGGACCCGACGCTACTCGGGGAACGTTCGTGCGACAACGTGCAAGGATAATCGAGCCATCATAACGGCCCGAACTGTTTTCATTTGTTGATATTATTGCCGACATTGGCGGCTTCGGTTCATCCGTTAGTTATCAAAAACCATGTGTTGAGGTACTCAGGTTTCGAACTATTTGTTACCCAATTCCAATGGAGGCGTGTCAGTCTGGCAGCATCCGATGTATGTGTTCGGTTAGTTTCCTTTTCAGACAATGTCCTTACACGTCCAAACTGAATTTGAATTCCGTGGCCCAGCAGATTAAGCAGCCGAGACTTGGATCACGGAAAACTGTCGTTCGAATCGACTAGCGTTGTTTTTTTATCAGCTCTATTTCGAACAGACGAGGCCAAAACTTCCCAGTTACAAAGAGTCTGCCATTTTTGTAGGCAATTCCATTGAGTACGGCTTCCTTTCCGAGGCGCTTTCGAAGCAGACCCGACAGGTCAATCCAGCCTGACACCTTGCCCGTCTTCGGAGAGATGATTGCGATTCGATTGGAGTGCCAGACATTCGCCAGGATTTGGCCATTGACGAACTCAAGCTCATTCAGCTTTCGTACGGGCCGACCCCTGTCCTTGACTCGAACGCTTCGAACGACGGTGAACGAATCCGAGTCCAAGAAACGCAGTTTGTCCGATCCGTCACTGATGATCAGGTGGGCACCGTCATGAGTAAGCCCCCAGCCTTCTCCTCGGTATCGGAACGTCCTAAGCGGCTTCAATGTCTTTGCGTCGTAGACGTAAGCTAAGCCTTTCTTCCAAGTCAGTTGAAAAACCTTGCCTTTGAAGAGTGTTAGTCCTTCCCCGAATAAACGGTGATCGAGTCGGAGCTGTTTTTCCACCTTGCCCGTCTTCAAATTCACGCGGCGGACGGAGGACCTGCCGTACTTCCCGGTTGATTCGAAAAGCGTTTTCCCGTCGAAGGCTAGTCCCTGGCAGAAAGCATGTTTGTCATGGGGATAGGTCTTCACGACTTTGAACGTATATATGGCTGGCAAATCGCTTGACGCAGAGGGCGGTTCCGAATCTGAAATTGGTAGATTCGATTTGTGGCTGGATTTTTGAGAGCTTCGCTTTTGCGGGGGCTGCCGTGTGAACGATGCTTCAAGACTTTGGCTAATTCCCTTAAGATCCCCGCTAGCAAAGCCAAGGGTAACCACTACTGCCCAAGCGGACAAGTTGAATGCATGGGTCGTTGGTCGACTAGTCAAATCGCGCACTGGTTGAACCCTCGTTGTCTTAACATGCTTCTGTTTCTAGCGTCTCGCAGGGGACGACACAAGGCTTTTCGACGTGATGAACGTCACGGTCTTACTGCGGAAGCTGATCAGTTAAGCGGATTCCTTTGATTGATTACTTTTAGGAAGACAGAGAATGCCAGCCACAACGTAGTTCCAGTAATAGCTAGCGTAATTTTTTGCAAGCTCGTGCGATGAAACAATAACACTAGGTTCAGCAGTATCGCAATTGATGATTTCAGCCAATTGGTGCCACTCACAATCACTACGCCTTGGGAATACATGACAAATCCAACTAAGCCTAGCAGCACAAACATAGATAATGAAAGGTAACAACCTACAACCATAGAACTCCCGAACCTTGCGATAGAGGCAATTCTATCTATGGTGCCTGCTAATGGCGATGCATAGGCCATTGCGTGATAAAGTGCTTCTTCCCTTGTTTTGGTATGACGGTTGAGAATGCTTTTCGGTGCGAAACAAGCTGCATCGGTGTCGACTATTGATCGTATTCTGTTGTCAGCCCAAGTCCACATTATGTCAACACCGTCCCGCGTCCATTGGGTTTTGCATTCGCAAATCCTAAAAGGGTGCGTAATTGAACAAGGAATTTTTTGACTCAAGCAATTCGGAATCAGGCTTTTCAACCTGTCGCCCGAAGAGTCTATTCCATCGTAGTAGAATAGCGACATCCGTGAAGCAAAATGCCAACTGCGTAACATAACACGAGTATCGCTACGCCGCTCACGGCGCCGAGATCGTAGAGCGGCATAATGAACTCTTTCAGTATGCTTGAAGCTTCAATGGGAATTAACACGGTTAGCGTCACAACAAAAATACCAGAGAACAGATATCCGATCAACTCAAAAACGCCTAGGCGGGACGTATTGATGTTCATAGGTTCTCCGAATCGAGAAAGAGATTGTATTAACCACGACTGAAGAGAGGGTCATTGTAGTTCTAAGACGACCTCAACGCGAAAGACTTCAGCTCCGCAAGCGTTAAAATTGCCAACACGATCACAGGGATTTGGAGAGTCCTTTCCGGCTTGTCGAGCAAAGCACCTTTGCGTCTAGTACCTTTTTATAAGTTGGTAGAAACATGAGTAGTCTCGTTGGGCTACTGCTTGTTTACCTATGTATGATTTTGGGCATTTTCCGTGCACTTTGTGTTTCACGCCGATATTAGGCGATCATTTCGTCTAGCTTCCTTCTTGCCAATTGGTTTACTGCGGCAATTCGATCTATCACTCGAATTACACGATTGCTTTTAATCAACGCAACGAAACGACCGTCACACGTTGAAATTTCGTGCAACAACTCTAACGAAGACTGTTCCCTCAGCTCAATTTGTTCAGATGCTTGCCGACCTGCAAACCAAACATTTAGCAATTGCTTTGAAATATCGTGTTTAATTTGCTTTTCAGTCTTGCCCCCAGAATTCTCTTCAAGTTTTTCCTCAAACTCTTCGACAACGAAAGATGCATGAAACTGGCCATCTGCAATTGCAGCTCTAACACTTTGCAAGTAAGCGATTTCAATCGCTGGAAATGCGATGGCTAAGGCGTGGCGGACATCGTGCGGAGAGTAAATGCCATACAATTGTTCGTCCTCATCTACAAACACAATCGCCTGTATCTTGGTAAAGTCCGTCGCGAGAGCTGAAACAAGATGTAACCTTGTGGTCCACCAAGTGTGCGAAGGTCCGAATTTGAGCATGACTAGGCTTGCGTCATTTGCTCGTTCAACCATTTGATCAATGCCGGGAATTCCCGACCCCTGAATCAATTCAAATGTAACGTAATTGTCGTAAAACAGTTCGGGTCGGCTAACGGAACGTGCAGCTTCCGCTTGGTAGACGGCTGCAACTACTTGCGTTGCTAAGTCGTCAGGGTTGCGAAAATATGCCGGGCTATGTGTTTGAATCTCATTTCGTAGTTCGAGAATTCTCTTTCCTGATTGGTTTTCTCCTGTGACCGAATCCATAACTTGCGGGTTCCATGACACGTCTTCCGCAATCAGAAATGTCAATACAGTTGCTCGATCACTTTGTTTTGCAGCAATATATTCAAGCTCTGTTATCGACTTTTCCCCAATATTTTCATCTTTTGGAATAAATCCATATCGCCAAGCAAATATTCCAATGTATATATCGCAATTTGCTGCGTCGCTTCGACAACGAATGTCCGTTCGTTCGTCTTTTGCAACGTAGTCTTCCATGCAACAAACTTCATATCCCATTTTGCGAAGGGCAGCGTGCACCGATGATCGATAATCGACCAGGTCTTTGTAAGTAGACGATATGTATATCTTATTTTTGACCATGGCAGCACATATTTTGTTGCAGGTGAATATCCGTTGATTTATTCACTCGAATTCTATGTATTCCTAATACATATTTGTCTACGAATAACAACAACGCTTCGTTATTGCAATACTGCCATCAACCGAGAGCCTTAGTCTTAGAATTGCCATTGCCATTTGCTGGCCAAGGTCAGCATTTGGTGCGTGGAACAAAAAGCTTCATACGAATTGGTCACAGAACATGAGGAATCGCTCCGGGCTCTTGTTTCTTTTTATATGTACGATTCTGGCGACATTTTCAATGTGCATCGATGTTTCTCACGTGTAAAGCGCCGATGCAAGTTACCGACTCAATAGTATGATTCCTAATTGGTAACTTTCCGCGGCAGAATAAGCGATTTTTTATTCAAGTACAACTCTTCGCCAAATGGCTCCAAGTGAAAATGCAGAAACTAGAATAAGCCAAATCAAATTCGACGGTTCAGGAACTGGCGTAGCGTCAAGATCGATGATCCATG
Organism: Pirellulaceae bacterium; assembly: GCA_028280445.1. Taxonomy (GTDB): domain Bacteria; phylum Planctomycetota; class Planctomycetia; order Pirellulales; family Pirellulaceae; genus JANQLU01. Next base: position 12,872 of record JANQLU010000067.1, read on the forward strand.
CTTCTCGGTTTCCATCAGGGTTGTTACCTTCACCCAAAATTAACATCCCAAACTGGTACTGAATTGTTGTGAAGGTCACTCCACGCGTGACGGCCGTTTATCGGTGTAGAAATGAGTGCTGGATACGTGTGGCCAATTTGTTTCGCTATCGAGAATCGGCGAACAACGACGACAAAACCCAGAATGGAAGTGTAACAAAAAAACCGATGCAGAGAATTATTGAAATGATGACAAACATCAAATAATAGATGCAAAACAAAACTGGGTTTCGCTCAAACTCAGTGCTTGACAGATATTTGTCTGAATCCCCAAAACGTCTTGATGCTATCAATCGAGCTTCGTCTGGAGTATGGCCTTCATCGATCAACTCTTCGACAATTGACTCAAAATGAAAGTCCATTTCGTTTCGAATGTCTTCTTGTATTTTGCCTGGGTGTCGCCAATCACCATGCAACCAATGCCTGACTCTATTTAATACAGTCACGATCAGGTCCTCTTGTCTTTGGAAAGCTGTTTAGTTGTCGATGGTTTCAAAACGCAGTTTATTGATTCAACAAACTGCAGCCATATTGCGGTTTTTGTTTTCAGCTGTTTTCGACCTGCCGAGGTAATTCGATAGTACTTCGCTCTGCGGTTGTTAGCCGACATTCCCCACTCGGCGGAGACCCACCCCTTTCGCTCAAGGCGATGCAAGGCTGGATACAAAGACCCTTCTTCAATAATTAGATTTCCGCTGCTGTTTTGCCGAATATGATTTGCAATCGAGTATCCATGCATTCGGCTGATCGTCAGCGATTTTAAAATGAGGGTCTCAAGCGTTCCGCTTAAAAGCTTTTGATTTTCGGACATGTTTTTGTTTGATTTTGTGCATGCAACGCGGGTCATCATAACTCACTCCCATAGATTGTCTAGGGAAGCACCGTTCTCTCAAAAGGGAACGATACGGCATCGGTCTCATCGTCGAATGGCACGTAGGTTTACAGAACCATAGATTGCCAGCACTACCGGCAGTGATGACGGATGTGTGCAGCCCACCGATTCACCGAGCGATCTAGAAGTTTGCCCGTACGTAAATCCCTTCGTTCTAGGATAGTACCGTATGAACCCATGCTCCGAATTTCGATCTCACCAGATTCTTTCCACTCGTTTTCATGACTTTCTAAACGCACTGTGTGCGAGTAGTCGGTATGTTCCGTATTCAGAGGTTTCATGAATGCGACCCAGGCAGTTTTTCCATTGACGACACGTTCCAATTCAACGCCGCTGTCAAAAAAAGAACTGTACCGCATATGCAGCTCATCTCCTTGTCCTAGATATACGTATTTGGCTTCATATTTGTGTCCGTCTATCGGATGAAAAACTGACGGAGTGCGTTTTGGTCGATTTAGGACATGCGAAATATTCAGCGAAATGCTTGCAGCAGCGATAACAGCCAATAACATCCAAGCGATTGAGAACTTAGGTTTGATCACTGAATCAGGGTCTCAGCCGGGCCGTTGATTACCGCCTGGTTGGGACAGTGGACCAGGACGGAGGACATTTGTCACCTCGAATGGAGTGTGAGGCACTGTTCATTGTCTTCGGTTCGGGTCTGGAATCAATGCTTTTGATGGTCGGCGCAAAAAAAACGCGCCACTGGTCCCAATGACACGGTCAGCCTCGTGCAATTCCTATTTGATTTCTATCGGCAAGTTTGGCCTAAACAGGTGTTAGTTTGGACGCAAACCGTTTTGATCGAGAGTTCCAATCCAAAACATGTGCAATAAACGGGGCGAGAACTCGAAGTTTCACACCGAGGCTCTATTCGGCAGGCTCGTCCTCTTTGCTCGCAGCCACCAGGTCCTCGCCCCGCGTCGCCATCATCAAGGCAACTTTCCATGCACCGTCCTGTTGCCGTTTCACGATGAGCAGACTGACCCCAGAGTCGCTAATCGGCTTGGCATCGACGCCGGGCTTCGGCGTAGCAATGTTCGCGTAAGTACTCCAGAGGTACCCTAAGTCGCCGGAGACTTCCGGCTTCACTCCATCACCCTCCGTGGTCCAAGTGTAGTCTTCCGGGTTTATTCCCATCGCGTCCACCATCGAGGCTTCGCCTCCGCCTTCTTCTTCTGACCTCTGACTAGCAAAGACATATTCGTACAGTTCGCGGAGTGCTCCCTTGCCAACGATTGGATCTTCGTGTGACATGATCACGACAGCGTCATCAGCGTAGCAAGAGAGGAGTAGCTCAGGGTCGCCTTTGGCCCATGCGTCAGTGTAGTCCCTTGAAAGCTGTTCGACGGCGGCGACAGCTTCGGCATGTTCTTTCTTCATTGTGTCCTCCGGATAACAGGTGAAGCACATCTAGAGAGCGAGGAAAAGGAAGTATGTAACGAGAGCTGCGTGTTTTCAATACATTACAAGTGTGCATAATCGCCCGCACGGAATGCGTTTGCGTCGCACTCGTACTGCCTGCGGTGCAACTGCATACCCGAGTGTTTGTACTATCTACATCCACAGGAGAATGGAGCAAGAATCAGGCCGAAATTGGAATGCTAGACCTGCATTCGGCTTCATCGTCGGAAACCGCTTGTGCGACTAGTCCCCTATCGAGATCAGCAAGAAACATGAGTAGTCCTGTTGGGCCGCTCCTTGTTTACCTATGTATGATTTTCCTGCTTTCTTCACGCCGACGCGAGCTAGTAACTTGCCTTTCAGCCATAAGCCGATGTGATCGAGGCTAGTGTTTATCCAGTACCTAGTGCCAGATAATGCTGCCAGCAAAAAACTTCTGAATCTAATGGTCCAGTATTTGGTTAGTAGGCTAGAAAAGAAACCCGTAAACCTAGCGATTACTTGCGGGAATAGGTGAGGTTTAGCTTCAGTGAAAACTAATTCTTCAGTTGTTTCATTCTTGCGAGGATTGCGAATCTGTTCTGTTCTATGGATTTTGAAATATCTTTTCCAGTCGATTGCTTCAGGAGTTGCAAGAACGGATAGGCAATCGTCATAGCTGCACCCAAGCCTGCTGAAGAGGCAAAATCCATTTCTTTGTATTTCATAAAGCTGAAGGCAACAAATCCTTGCATGAATGAGGGAACGAGATTTGATGCAACAAATTCTTTCAAAGACAGTTTTCGATTCTTAATTACGTTATTCAATTCCGCAACTGCGGGCCTGACTTCCTTGATGTAGATTTCATCTACTTGCTTTTGTTGCTCGTCAAATGAGGCTGACTGGTCTATTTCAAATTGGATTTTCTGAATTGCAGCCCAAAACATTTCAAATTCGCTTTCGAAATCGTCCCTCATTCTAACGATCTCATAGAATGGAATATGTTCTGTCGATGGAAGAGTGTATTCGACAAAGCTTGCCCCAACGTTTAACGGTGACTCAACATTGGAAAACTCCTCAGAAAATGCTTGGAATGCGGTGATTAGTTTTTGATTGGTGCTGACTGGAATAGCATCACGAAAAGTTTGAGTTGCCGCCATGAACACGAAATATGTGCCAAGTATAACAGCGTCTTCCTTTTCTCCGATCAGCTCGTCAAGTTGTTCGAGGAAGTTGTCATAGTCTACTCCACGGTCAGTCAGTCCATTGATGAGGGGTAAAATGGCGGGAATTGATAAAAGCAAATCAAGCAATAATTCAAATACCGTAGGTTCGAAATCATGAATTGTGATTCCGTACTTATCCGCCATGCTACTTACGTCGAGTTTGTCGTTGGGTTGATCAATTTTTGATTTCGGTAAGTCTTTTACAAAACTCAACAATTCAGAAAAGTTCGATTTCGGATTGTCTTTTATTTCATCAAAGAAGTAATCAGAAAGTGAGAAAAGTATGTTCTTGTTTACAAGCATCAATAGGTCAGAGTGATGCTTTTCGTGAAACTCATTGAAGGCTTCTGCGGGTGACGGAGCGGAAATGTCTACATTTACTTCTCCGCCATCATCAGTAGGTATTGGAAGGGAAATCACGCTATGCATACTGGCAAGAAACCTGAACAGTCCGCTCCATTCTTTTCGAATAGGGGTGAAAACTTCGACTTGTTGAGAATAGAGACAAGCAAGTCTGAGAGAACGAAGAAAATCATCACCAATATCTGGACAGACGAGGCTTTTTACGTACATAGCACCAACCAACAATTTTTAACAGCAATAAATGACCATTCTTTAGTTGAGTTTGTCGGGACACAATCCCAATATTTGAAAGCTTCAAAGACAGAATCAGGAATTGGTCAAAAACTAGTTCATCCAGCAAAAACAAGGATGAAGAGTTACGTGGAAAAAAATAGCGGCGGGCGAAATCTCCCAAGTAGCTTGCTTCGGTTTGACAAACCGAAGGTAGTTAGCGTTGTCCGCAAAATTGGGCTCGGCTTCATCGTCCGAGGGGCCTTGGCGGCCAATCCCTTACCGACCAAAATGAAAGTCGTTCCCAACATGAGTAGTCTCGTTGGGCTCTTGTTTCTTTTTGTATGTATGATTCTGGCGACATTTTTCAATGTGCATCAATGTTTCACGCTAACGCTGTTTCGTGAATACGGGTCGAAGAGTCGGCCATGGACACGTTCCACATCAGCTCGCGACTTGCGTAGCCAATGTGCCTCTCTTTGTTGAAACCATGGCATAATTGAATAGCATAGTACGGCGACCCGATGAGCAAACCTACCACATTCGTTCGTGCCAATTTCCTGCGGCCACAGCCTCGACATCGCCCTTCGCGAGTAAAAGGAAGAATTTTTCCACTTCCTCAATTGAAACGCCATTCATTTCCATGCCATTGGAACAATAGTCATCAAGTTTATCGAAGTGTAGTTTACCGCCAATATAAGCGGTTAGTCCCCAATTCGACTTGTGTGCGAACTTGATGCCGGGCATCGTG
>JANQLU010000089.1 GCA_028280445.1 Pirellulaceae bacterium
CACCTGAGGTCCAAAATATCCTACACACCGTTTCTAGCTGCCTCAGTCCTACAAAGTTAGATGACAAACGTTAGTGGGCCAACTAGCTGCTTGTGAAGTGCGTTGTCGAGAGCACTGTGAGCTAGAGGTGGCCAAACTTCTCCAAAAAACACGCACTTTACAGACTCCGTGCCAGTCCATCCGTATTTTTGAGTATGTTGAATTCCTTACAAAAGGGGCCTCAACACCCCAGCACATACAAAGACCATGAGCCCTGTGCCACCTTTCGGCGATGTAGGTGCTCATGTGCAATAAAGCAGTGTCATGGTCAATGTTCAGAAATGTCCCAATGTCCACAGAGAAAAGAAAATAGAAAAGAAATAGAAAGAAAGAAAAGTCCAAAGACAGCCCCATGGCTCAGAACCCCTGAGCCCCCAACAACAAAAAGAAAAGAAAAAGCAAGGGAAAGGAAAAGCAAAACACCATGGCCCCAAAGCGATGAAAGACGGTCCCACAGAACGCCCCCAGCAGAACCCCCAACCTAGCCTATGACCCAAATCAACCCAATCCCTATCCCGATCCGTGTCACCAAGAGCCCCAAAAAACCCACAAACGAGCATAGGCCCCTGTTGCACTATCCACGCACACTAGGCCACGACCATATCATCCTCTAGGTCCTCCTCCTCCTCCAGGGGAACGGGGGCCGCACGCACTCGCCGAAGGAACTTGGCCAAGTAAGGGCGGCCGTCTCCAAGCAGAAAGTCCCAGCTCCAGCGGAAGGTGCCATGGGTAGCCTGATCGATCTCGTCCGCCAAAGCCTGTCTCGTGTACTCAAAGCGAGGGCACTCGAAGAGGCGGTGCGCGCGGTCATCCCGGGCAGCTCCACACCATGGGCAGCAAGTAGACGCACGCAGGTGGAAACGATGGAGGTAGCAACTGGTGGCATAGTGGCCCGTCAAGAACTGAGCCACCGTGGCAGCAATCTGGCGTGGTAGATCCTCCGTCCAGCTGAGGGAGCCGGTGTAGGTCGGCATCACTGAGTATAGGGCCCGGCCCCTTTCGGAGCTAGCCCATTGCCGATCAGCTCGAGCTCTGTAGTAATGGCGGATACGGGTCCGCAGGGCAGTGTGGCAAGCTGGGACGTCAGACACCAACCCATCAGTGGGGGAGCCCTGGGCGGCCTCCTTGGCGGCAGCAT
>JANQLU010000090.1 GCA_028280445.1 Pirellulaceae bacterium
CCTGTAACCACAAGTGTTGTGAATTCAAAGATTCGAATTTGTTTTTTTCAACATCAAAAGAAGGAATGTTTTTACATTCCTGAAAGTGAAACACATCGAACATTTATGTCCAGCATGTGGTAGCTGCGTGGACGTACTCTGGAGACGTATTGAAGAAATGGTTGAAGGGTTCAACAAAAAACCGTTGCAACAACTACAAACACTGCGGATTTGCTACAACGGTTCGAAAAAGGTTTTAGATTGTGACTGGTTCGACAGATTCACTGTCCGGTTGGTCAACATCTGTTGTTTCGTCTGTGATTTCTAGTGGCGCTTCCTGTTCTTCGACTTCGTCACTGATATGGAATTTCATACCTGTTGTGAATTCGTAGAACGAAACGTAGACCTTGTAGAAAACGGGAACGAGAATCAGGATCAAAATGGTTCCCGTAAGCAATCCAAACACGATGCTGGCGGCCATCGGGATCAACACTTGAGCTTGAAACGACCTTTCGAGCATGATCGGGAACAGTCCCGCTACGGTGGTAAACGAGGTCAACATGATCGGTCGGAACCTGCGTTTTCCTGCCGCGATCAATGCTTGGTGAATATTGGGATATTCGCGGGCGTTGCGATTGATAAAGTCAACCAGAACGATGGAGTCATTGACAATTACGCCAGCCAGAGCGATTAGCCCGAAAATGCTAAACAGCGTGACTTCGATTCCCATGATCCAGTGACCCAGGACGGCGCCGACATATCCAAATGGAATGATCGCCAAAATGATCAGCGGCTGGACATAGGAGCGGAATGCCAGTGTCAGCAAACAGTACATGCAGAACATGGCAATAAAGAACCCGACAAACATGCTGAAGAAAGCGTCTTGAGATTGTTGCGCTTCGCCTTCCCAGTCGACGTACAGTGTGGTGTCAAATTGTTCTTTGTATTTTTCTTGCAGCTCCGGAATGAATTTCGTTTTCATTTCCATGACGATGGCACGTGCGTTGGCTTCTTCTTTTTTGACGTCGGCAACTACGGTGATCGAGCGGTAACCATTGATCCGATTGATCTCGGCTGGGGCGCGCGACATTTCAATATTGGCGACTTCGGTCAGCGGATGAGCGTTGCCGTCGTTGTCGCGGATGCGGACTTCTGCAAAACCTTTGAAAGATTTTCGCTCGGATTCGGGGTAGCGGACCATAATTTTGACTTCGTTACGCCCGCGTTGTACCCGCTGGACTTCGGCTCCGTAGAAATTATTGCGAATGTTTTGAGAAAGCATGTTTTCGTCGAGATTGAGCGCTTTTCCTTTCTCATTAAGCGTAAAGATGACTTCGATTTTGCCTTCACGCATATCATCCTCGATGTCGTAAACACCGACTTTTCCTCGCAAGTATTCTTTGCATTCCTCGACAGCTTCTTCCAGTTTTTTGGCATATCGGCTGGCGGCGAGGAGTTTAAATTCAATTTTTGCGCCCCCGGGGCCCATGGACGCCGAGCCAAATTTGATCGAATCAGTTCCGGCGATCTCACCGACTTCTTCGCGCCACATATTGAGAATTTGTTGGCTGGTCAGCGTTCGTTGGGCGGTGGAAACGAGATCGACTTCGACCGTGCCCACGTGGCTGCCGTTGGTGACACCGGTTGGTCCCATGCCGACTTGACCAACTTCACCCGTACGGCGGTAGACGATTTCAATCACGTCTTCGCCGCGCTCTTCTTTGATTTTCGCCTGAACCCGTTTAATGGCGGCCTCGAGTTCGAGCGTTCCCTGATTCGAGAATTTCGACGAAGTACCGTCGGGATAAATCACTGTTGCGTTGACTTGTCGACCGTCGAGTTTCGGGAAAAACTCAAATGGAACGAGCCCGGAGAGGTTGAATCCGACGGTGATTAAGAAGATGGTGGCGGCAGTGGCCAGAACGATGCTCTTGTGATACAGCGACCAATTCAGCATCGGTGCGTAGATTTTTTCGATCTTCCATCTCATCACGCGGTCGGCGGCCAAGTGAATTTTGTGGACCAGCCAAACGATTGGCTTGAAGATGTAAAGGACATTGCCGACCACGCGGAGAAACAAATTGTTGTCATGTGCCAGGTGGCAAGGAAGGATAAATGCACTTTCGATCAGTGAAATGATTAACATTGCGATGACGGCAATCGGCATGACAGCGATGAATTTTCCCATCACGCCCGAGACAAACATCAGCGGAGCAAAAGCGATGATGGTTGTCGTAACCGAAGCGGTAACACTAGGGATTACCTCGACCGTCCCTTCGATCGCAGCGCGCACATACGGGAGACCTTGCTCCCGTTTTTTATAGATGTTCTCCCCAATCACAATCGCATCATCGACGACGATCCCCAACGCCATGAGAAAGGCGAACATACTGAGCATATTGAGCGTCTGGCCGAGCAGGATCAGTACGAATCCCGCGCCCAAAATCGAAACAGGAATCCCGAGTGCGACCCAAAATGAGAGTCTTAGATCCAGGAAAATCGCCAAAACGATGAAAACGAGAATCAATCCCTGGAGTCCGTTGCGGGTCAGCAGTTCGATTCGATCGCGAACGTCCAGTGACGTATCACCCCAAATTTTCAGTTCATAGCCTGGTGGGACTTTTTTGTCGGCAACGTAGTCGCGAACCGTTTCGACGACTGAAAACAGATCTTCGTTGGCCGTCCGCTGCGCCACGACGACCATGCCACGACGCCCGTTGATAAAATGTTCTGACGTTGAATCGAGAAATCCGTCTTTGACATTAGCGACTTTGTCGAGCGTCAGGGCATCCCCGTTTTTCTGAGCCATCACGACGATTTTTTCGAGTTCGTGACCGGTCATGCGCTTTCGATTTCCGCGCAATCGCAATTCCTGGCTTTCGGTTTCCATCGTCCCGCCAGGAATTTCTGTATTTTGCATTTGGATAATGCGCGATATCTGATCGATGCTGAGCCCGTATTCACGCAGTTGGTCTTCGGACACCTCGACATCAATTTGGTAGTTTCGCGCGGCAACAATGTAGGCAGACGAAATGGCGGGCTGGTTGGGCGCGGCGATCATCGGTGCGAACATTGCTCGCACCGGATTTTTTGGGGTTGTCGGGCGGAGAGCGAGTATTTCATCTCGAATCTCGTCGGCCAGTTCGCGGAGGTGACGTTCGCGGGTAAAGTCGTCGAGTTCGCTGTTTTCGGGGGCTATGATTCCCACAGCAATTGCGGGGAATTTAAAGGTGATTTGCTGGACATTGTATTTTTCGGCATTGCGCGGCAACTCGGGAATCTGCTCGATTTCCGACCTGCATTCATTGAGCGTTTTCTGCACATCCTTGACGGATGTTTTCAATTCGATAACGACGAAACCGGCGCCTTCGCGGGCGACCGAAGTCATTTTTTTTACGCCATCGAGATTCCGCAGCGCTTCCTCGAGTTTCAGACAAATCCCCGTTTCGACTTCTTCGGGACTGGCTCCTGGATACGGAACGCTAACCAGCAAGATTTCCAATTCAAACTCGGGAAAAACTTCCCGTCGCATCACGATCAAGCTGACCGAACCGACCAGCAATGCTGCGATCAGCATCACGTTCATCGCGGGGGAGTTTTGAATTGCCCAACGTACTATTTTTCTCATGATTTCGTATTCGCAAATTCGCGTTTAGCTGTTTTTTTTGTTTTGGAACCAGTGTCTGGAGTTTTTTTGGTTGTTGCAGGCGTTTTTTTGTCGCCTGTATTTTTTCTGGTTGATTTCTCACCGCCTGGATTTTTCGAATTTGATGGATCCGCTATGGCTTCAGATTTTTTGGCACTGCCATTTTCAATCAGTTGGTTGATGATGACTTCCTGGTCGATTTCAGGCTGGGCCAATGGTGTCAAAACCACCGGTGTATTGACCGTAATTTGGTCGTTTTTGTCGTGGACGACGACGTATTTTTGAAACATGGTGTCATCCTCGACGATGATACGATCGACAATCTGGATTTTGTGACGATTGAGTTTGCCATTGACTGCCGTCCAGACGAAATTTCCTGGTTGCACTGCGATCGCTGGGAATTTGACGTATTTCTGATCCGAAGCATTCATGATTGATTTTTCAAGAATAATTTTGATCCGGACGTACATCCCGTTACGGAGAATACGTTTTTCTGTTTTGTCGGCAGAGATCGCGATGGGGTCATCAACAACGATTCGACAAGGCACTGTTTTGGTTTTTTCGTCGAGTCCACCGCCGTCGAAACCTTTGAGTTCACCCGTCCAGGTCAAATCTGTTTCGGCCCCGTAATTTGGTGAGATTTTGACCGTCGCTTTGGGGAGCGAGTAAGGGTCGAGTTCCGGTCGAGCTGAAGGGTTGGAACTATTGTCCCAAAGCCACTGGATTTGTTCGGGGCGAAGATTGCATTTGATCTCGTATGTCGAAGTATCTTCGACGACCAGAAGTTGGTCGCCCTGGCGAACGACTTCGCCAATTTCGACCAAATCGGACACGACGATGCCGGTAATGTTGGATTTGATTTGGCAGCGTTCAAAATTCCGTTTGGCTTTTTTGACGCGTTTTTCGGCTGAAATTTTCGCTTGCTCAAAACGTTCTTTACGTTTTTTGAGAATCCGCAAATTGGCTTCGGCGCGGTCTTTCGCTTGTTCGGCCGTGTAGACAGCTCGTTTGGCTTGATTTAATTCCGAAATGGACAATGCTCCGCCAAGTCGTTTTTTGCGTTCCAATTCGTCGAGTTGGAGTTTGTATTCTTTCCCCGTCGTGTCGAAGGATTTTTGGGCCCCTTCGATTTCTTTGTCGATTTCGTCATACGATCGAATCGCCTGTTCAAGATCCGCTTGGGCTTGATCCCAATCGTCTTTGTAGTCATTGGATTCGATCTCGATCAGAACGTCTTGGCCTGCAACGACATGTTGCCCCGGCTGGCACTTGGGCGATTTTGACTTGATTTTTCCAAAAACCTCGGTGGCAATCCGAATTTGTTTGTGCGGTTTGACTTCGCCGTTGACCTCGAGACTCAAATCAGCGTCGTAGGTGGTGGCGGCAAAGGTATTGACGCGAGTCGTGCGCGTTTTGTCCACTCGGTCTTGAGGTGGTTTTTTCAAACTCGCCAGCCCAGCCATCGCCGCGATACCAAAGATAAAGATGAATCCTGATATCGTGTATTTGATGGGTGCCGGAATGGTTTTGGGTTTGCGATAAACTTCCGAAGTTGCTGGTTTGTTCATGGATTTTTTTTAGTTGGACTGAGTGTTTTTGGTTTCCAGGGATATGCCAGCCAGGCTGAATTCTGTGATATGGTCAGCCAGGTTTTCTATGTCGTAATTTCGTTTGAATTCGTCGGCATCAATGGTTAATTGGACCATTTCTGCTGAATATCTGTAAAACAGGATTTGCCCGATGATGCTGTATCCGATTTGCCGAATACGGTGTTCGGGAACGTCGTCGTCTGCGATTTGAGTCACAATTTGAAGCAGTAAGTTGAAGAATGGTCGAAAATATTCCTCGATCAGCGTGCGGCAGGCTTCGGTTGGTTTCATTACCTCGCGCATCAGCAATTGAACTTCCCAAGGAGCCGTTTGCATGGCGACCAAACGGTTCAGTATTGTCCAGACAAATCGACGCAGCTGATGTTCGGGGGCGTCAAAGTTGTCGTCGAGCTCGAACGGGAATTGTTCCGCTCGCCGACGCCGAGCTTCTTTGACGGTTTCCAGGTACAAGAGATTTTTGTCGCCGAAGTAATAGTTTACACTTGCGACGTTAACCGACGCTTGTTCGCAGATTTCACGAACCGTCGTCGCTTCGAACCCTTTTTCGGCGAAAATCGGGCCCGCAGCGAGCAAAATTCGATTTTTAGTCGAGGCTTCGTCCATCGATGAATCAGTGAGAAACAGGGATTAAAATTGCCGTTTTTCGGCCAAAAGCGGTTAAAACAAGTGTATTAAACAGCTGTTTAAACTCAAGATAAACAAGGTAAGTTTCAGAGAAAAATAGGATTAGGTAGTTTTTGTGTCAGTATTGCCGTATTTGCGTTTCGAGAGCTTTGACGCGATGTATTTGCAGCCATGAAATGCGTCATCATTATTCCGGACGGTTGTTCAGATGAGCCTCAATCGGCTTTAAATGGTCTGACTCCGCTAGCGGCTGCAAAGACGCCCGCGATGGACCGAATCGCGCTGCAAGGAATTGTGGGTCGTGCCAACCACGTGCCCGACGGTTTTACCTCCGGGTCAGCGGTGGCCAATATGAGTTTGTTAGGTTATTCACCTAACAAGTTTTTTACCGGGCGTGCCCCGATCGAAGCGGCCGCTCAAGGAGTTGAAATCGCGACGGGACAAGTCGCCATTCGCTGTAATTTGGTGAGTATCATCGACGGCGTGATGACGAGTTTTACGGCGGAGCAAATTCCCAGCGACGATGCACGAATTTTGCTCGATGATTTGCAACTGGCTTTGGGTGATCAGGCAAAAGTAATACCGGGGGTCAGCTATCGAAATTTGATGTTGTGCAATGCTGATGGCGATCAATTTGCCGATCTCGTTGCTCACCCTCCCCATGATGTGACGGACAAAGTGGTCACTCCGTATTTGCCCGTCGGCGGGTCGGGTGCGGCGCTGTTACGTCAGTGGATGAATGTGAGTGAGAAAGTGTTTCGCGATCATGTCGTGAATCAGAAACGCGTGGCTGAAGGCAAGTTGCCGGCAACTCAAGTTTGGTTGTGGGGGCTGGGCCGACGGCCGGAACTGAACAGTTTCCAAAGCCAATTCGGCAAGAACGGTGCCATGATAACGGCGGTTGATTTGCTTCGCGGTCTGGCCAAATTGATAGGGTGGTCAATCGTCAATGTCCCCGGCGCGACTGGATATCTCGATACGAATTATGCAAACAAAGGAAAGTACGCGATTTCCAGTTTGCAACAACACGATATCGTGGTTGTCCATGTCGAAGCGACCGACGAGGCTTCACACGAAGGGAATTTGTCCGCAAAAATCGAGGCGTTAGAGGCGATCGATGAAAAAATCGTCGGGCCGGTCCTGGACCACCTCGAAAACAGCGATTCACCTCGGAGAATCATGGTCACGCCAGATCACCCGACATTTTTGCGGACCAAAACGCATAGCCTGGGGCATGTTCCATTTTCGATGTGCGGCTGGAACGTTGTTGCCGATCGATTTGAACATTATCACGAACAAAACAGTCAGCGAAGTGTTGTCTGTTTCGATCAGGGGGATGAGTTAATGCCTTGTTTTTTAAATCCGGAATTTCATTTCAGTTCGGAGTTTGAAAATGCGTCCTAGTGTGCCACCCGAAGGAAAATGCCCCCACGAGAAAACCGATCAATGCAATCTGGTTTGCAAATACAATTTCTTTGAAGCCGACGATTTGACGATCAATTCGTGGGAATTGAAGTGTTTGGATTGCGGGTACCGGGAAACGATTGCGTATCGGTCGGACGATTCGGATCTGGATCTGGAAGCGACGGATCCGGATGTTTGTCCGTTTTGTAAACTGTGTGATTTGAAACCGGGGCAGAATCCGTGTGGGTGAGGGAAAGATGGGCCTCATGCAGTGTGGACCTCGTGTAATGGGCCTCACGCAGAGGCGCAGAGACGCGGAGGATTTGGGACTGGTGATGAAGCTGGGTGGCGTTGATTGGATTGGTTTTTAATTTGAGTTTGTTTGTTTGAGTTTGTTTGTTTGAGTTTGTTTGTTTGAGTTTGTTTGTTTCTTTCCTCTGCGTCTCTGCGACTCTGCGTGAGACTTATATCTGCGTTGTTAGACGTTTGTTTTGCTGACTACTCTGGAGTCTTGTCTCGTTTCGGCAAAATCTTGAGTTTGGCGGTGATGGTTTTTGATTTGCCGGATTTTGTTACGTCTTCGTTTTGAAATGGTTTTGCTCTGGCGAGGACGGGAGCGACATTGGCGTTGGTAATGATGGCTCGACCGCGTGGACGAATGGCGTAGCGGATGGCGCCTGGATATTTGTCGAACAATTGGTCTTTGATAACCAGACGAGAGAATCGGTCGGCACGTCCGATTTTGTATTTGGCCTCGATCACAAAACGTTCGTGATGGGCGGCCGTTTGTTGAATTTTGATGTTTCCCGAAGTGAGCAGTTTGTCGTCGAGGCTCAACGAAATGTGTTTGATGACATATGGTGGAAGCGATTTATGTAACGCTACCACTTGATCATCTACTGAGTTTGATTTCGCTTTCTGCCCGGTAACGTCGAGCAATTCTGAAAGGGTTTTGTCGTTGGCGCCGACGGCGACTCGGACATGGGCAATATCGTCACGAACAATGATTTGAATGGATCGAACAATTTCTCCATCTTTGGGTTCGTGGGGCACCGTTTTCGAAACGGGAACGAGCAACAGAAGACCGATCAGCAGGTAAATCGATTGGTTCATGTTGGACTCACCGTATGGGATGCGCCAAGTTTAGGTTTTGCGTGATGTCAGCGCGATGAACGACGCTGTTGTGGTTTTCCGGCTTTGGAGCGGAACGGTTTTTTGTTTTCGTAAGATTCCAGGCGGTTTTGATAGGCCGTTTTGTTTTTATTGCCGGCTTTTTTGATGGCTTTTTTTTGCGTCTCGACGGCTGCTTCAAAATCTCCAGTTTCAGCCAATGCTGCCGCGTGAGTGTCAATCATATTTGCAGTGGCGGTTTCCTTTTCCATTTTCAACAGTTTGTTCGTTAATTCGAGGGCTTTTTTCCCGTCGCGATATTTTTCGTCGGGGCAAGTTGCCAAGAACCAGGCGAAGCCATTGACGGCATCGCTCAGATCCGGTGCGTTTTTCAGCGCTGATTCGAAATCCTGTTTCGCTCTAGCGTAGTCTTTTTTGCCGATCCAGGCGTTGGCGCGGTTGTTCAGTGTGACGGCTGAACGCGGTGTGAGTTTGAGCGCAGTGTTGAAATCGCGAATGGCAGCATCGAAATGTTGTTTTTCTATTTTGACGATGCCGCGATTGCTGTAGGCAATGGTCAGTTTTGAATCATGATTAATGGCACGTGTAAAATCATCAATGGCTTCGTCGAGCATGCCGCGGCGGTATTTGATCCAGCCCAGATTATTCAGTGCCAGCGCCGATTTGGGATTTAAACGGACCGCTTCACGAGCATTGTCGAACGCCTTGGTCAATTTTTCTTGGGCCAGATAGACATTGGCCAGGCCGATGTAGGCTTTGGTGAAACGCGCATCGATTTGAATTGAGCGATTGAAATCCGACATGGCCTGATCAAATTTTCCGACGCTCTGATAGGTGGCACCGCGGTTTTTGTAGTGCGTTGGATTGTTAGGCGAAAGCTCGATGGCCTTAGTGAAATCTTTAATGGCTTCCTCGAATTTGCCAGCCGCGACATTGACCAGCCCACGGTTTCCGTAAGCACCTGAGTAATTTTTGTTTAATTTGATGGCAACATTGATGTCTCGATAGGCATCGTCAAAACGGCCGACGCTGCTAAAGACAATGCCGCGATTGTTCCAGATTGATGCGATTCGGTTGTTGACCCGCAATGCACCAGTCAGCAAATCTAACGCCTTGTTCGAATTGCCCTGTTCGAATTCGATCATGCCCAATGTTGCCAAAGCGTCATAGTCATTTTTGTTGGCACGGATCCGGCGCTCATAGACTTTTCTGGCAGTTCCCAGGTTCATGGTGTATTGCAGCGGACACCATCCACGCACGCCTTCGAGCATGCACCATTTTCCCTGGATGTACGTAATATTATTGATCGATCCGCCGTAAACCTTGCCAACTTTTTGGGAGCGGATTTTGGTGTCAAAATTTGCAGTGACCACAATGCGGTCGCCAACTTTTTGGGCATTCACCGATCCGACGCACAACGCGATGATCGAAATGACAAGAAGAATTTTTTTAAACATAAATCCAGTTTTAAAATGTTGAATCGAATGCAAGGTTGAGTTGACGACGACTTCCGTTAATCATAAGCGCGAAGCGTGAGCGAGGGACCAGAAAACACGCTAAGGCACTGTGGAACTTGGTCCCTCGCTCACGCTTCGCGCTTGTGATTTTTCTTCGCCAATGCTTCGGGTGATTTACCGAGCCGACACTTAACCACTTACAACCAGAACCTGCGGATGTTGGACTCGAATGATTTTACCTGACCAATTTCTGAGGGTACACCAAAATGCCGAGTTTTCAAGGCGAAATGGCGATCCTGCTGCAAGCTGTGTTGATTGATTGTGAGCGGCAAGGCGCTAGCCGCCGGTTAACCCTCATATACCGGCGGCTAGCGCCTTGCCGCTCATTTTAAGTTTGCCCGTTTCAGCCTATTTGCCAATACAGAAGCGACTGAAGATTTTTTCCAAAATGTCATCGGTGTAAACGACACCCACGATTTCCCCAACTTGATTCAGTGTCAGGCGAAGATCGGCTGCGAGCAGTTCACGATCGACGGTCGAGACAGATTTCGCGCGAACCAGGGATTCGTGGGAGCAGGTTAAGGCCTGTGTGCAACGGGCGATGGTTGTGGGAACAAATTCAGATGTGATTTTGGTTTGCGTTTTTTCAAAGATGGCTTGAAACGCCTGGTCCAATTCATCGTCAGCGGTGGGCAAGGCGGGACAAGCAATGGAAAAAACGGGGTCGGCCGTTTGAATTGTTGTGGCCGTTGGCAAGTCTGATTTCATCGAAAAAATGAAGTCAAAATTCCGTTTTGCCAACAATTCACGCTCCTGCCCTTCGAGCGGCGTGCTCGCGTCGATACACAGGATGCGAATCGTGGCCTGTTCGAATTGTTCGATCGATTTGTTTTGTGAGGCGGCGTCGATCATGTCGCCGGTTTCGGGATTGATTCCCGCGGTATCGACCAGTTCGAACCATTGATTGTTGATTTTGAATTTGCCGGTAACAAAGTCACGCGTTGTCCCAGCCTGGCGGGAAACGATCGCCTGACTATCGGTACAAATTCGATTGAACAATGTACTTTTTCCAGCATTCGGCGGCCCCAGCAAGACGATTCTGGGAAGTGCATCGGTAGTCGAACGTTGTGAGATTTTTTCAACGACGTTTTGAATCTGTTCGATCGCGGCGTCGAGTTGGGTGTCGATTTGTTGTTGGGAAACGAATTGAATATCTTCTTCGACAAAATCCAATTCCGCCTCGATATCGGAAATCAAATGTATCAATTGATCGCGCAATGTCTTGAGCGGACTGAGCAATCCGCCGCTGAGTTGATTTAACGCGGTTTGCAACTCGGTTTGATTGTTGGCATCGATGACTCCCAAGACCGCTTCGGCTTGCGTGAGATCAATGCGGCCTGCCAGGAAAGCGCGCATCGTAAATTCACCGTGTTGTGCGAGCCGGGCTCCATGATCGATGACGGACTGCAGGACACGGCGCAGGATGACCGGCGAACCGATCGTATGGATTTCTGCACAGGGCTGCCGCGTAAAACTTTTGCTGGTAGGCCAAGCGAACATCAGGCAATCGATCGAACCCAACGTCGGCAGCCGCATTTGAAGATCGATTTTTCGTGCGGATGAGGGGATGTCGAAAGGCGCGGTGGAACATTTCTCAAGGATTTGAAAGGTTGTCGGCCCACTGATTCGGACGATGCCACGCGGTGCGTTACCCGAAGCCGAGGCAATCGCAGCGATGGTGTCGTTTACATCGAGTGTGGCCACCGTTTATCGTCGCCCTTTGTCGCGTTTTCGTTTTTCGCGTTCGCGTCGCAGACGTTCACGTTTCTTTTTGTCTTCGTCACTTTGTTTCAAAACGACCTCTGAAGGGGTCGGTTTGTTAGGCTCTGCTGAACCTGACTCGACGACCGTGCCGTCGATATCCTTGAGGACCGGTTTGGGCAGCAGTTTCCGCTCGATGATTCCCCAGGCGCTCGACGTAATAAAGTAAATACAGAGTCCCGCTGAAACTTTGAAGAACAAGAAGCCCATGAAAATCATCATGAACGTCATCATTTTCTGCATCAATTTTTGTTGATCGTCAGTCGCAGGTGGCGTGAACAATTTTTGCTGCATCAGAAACAACACGATGGTGATGATCGGCAAAATGTTCAGATAGGGGCCCAGCCAACCTGTTTCGTGTGTAAGAAATGAGAGGAATGATGGAAGCGTATCTTTCCAATACCAAAGTTGGTCGGGACCGGCGAGGTTCGAACACCATTTCAAACCGGGAATCAGCGGCTGGTCGCGAAGTGCGATATCGACGGACAGACCTCGATACAATCCGATAAAAATTGGCAGCTGCAAAAACATCAGCAAGCAACCGCCGTAGGGATTGTATTTGTTTTTTGAAAACAGTTCCCGTTGTGCTTTGAGGCGGCCTTCCATGTCCTCTTTGTATTTCTCCGCGATTTCTTTCATTTGCGGAGCAAGTTTTTGCATCATCTGCGCATTCAATGCCGCTTTTCGTGAGATCGGAATCATCAAACTTCGGACGATGACTGTCAACAAGATGATAGCCAGTCCATAGCTGCCGAGTCCGATCAGTGAAAACATGCCGTAAAACAGCCGCAGCAACCAGCAAAGTGGCTTACTGACAAACGCAAACCAACCGAACGAGCGAACGTCTTTTAATTTGTATTGTTTCAGCAGTTTGGGTTCTTTGGGGCCGGCAAACAATTCAAAATTAAACGACTCGGTTTGGCCATCGGAGAGCACAATGTCGTTGGAAAACAATCGATAGGAAATGTCGGTGGTTCGCCGTTCACGTTTTTTTTCTGCAATGCGCGACTGGCAAACCCAGACGTACGCACTGTACAAATCCATGAGTCGCTCGCCGTCCGCTTCATAGCTTTCGTCTGGCAGCAACGCGACGGTAAAGTATTGAGTGTCAACGGCCAGGTACCGCATCATGCCGGCGTCTTGTTTGGCGGGATCGAAAATTCGAATGTGGTCCGGTTCGTCTTTGACAGCGTTGGCGACAATCTTGGGTCCACCTTTGAAAACGTAACCAGCCCCTTTGCTATTTCCGATGACGTCTCTGGCACCGGCAGTGCCAAACAGCGAGTATGTTTTTCCAGAGATTTTGTTTTGATACCACCAGCCATCAACGGGTGTTCCGGTCGGTCCATATAATTGGAAAGCAAACCGGTGTTTGCCGGGACCTTCGTATTTGAGGTCGAATCCGAAATTGATGTGGTAGGCGCGATCGAGCGATCTCGATTTGAAATCAGGATCACCGGGCAGCAATTTGTAGCGTTTGAAGACCGTTAGTTTTCCGGTAAACGGTTTCGCAAATTTCGTCTGATCCAATGCGTCGAGATCGATTTGTTTACGGAGAATGATTTCATTTTCGGTGGTGCGAGGATCGAGATCCCAAAGTCCAGTGCGCATCGATGTGTCGAGTTCCGGCCAGATATTGCCGCTGGGAGACATGATGGTGAGCAACATCGATTCGGGAGATCGCGGTGTCAGGATTCCACTGTCTTCGTCGATGTATTTCAAATAAGGTTCGGGGCGAACGATGTTCAGTGGTTGATCACCGAGTGGAATCGTTATCGTGGTGTTTTGGGTTTTGCGTGTGAGGTTGATCGTAATTGGTTCGCCAGGCTTGGTATCCGCCATGAACTCGGCGAATTCGTCCAATGTTGCAAATGTTGCGGATTGGTTTTTTGAGTTGGTGGCCGATACCAGAATATCGCCAACGGCGAGGGCATTTTCGCCATCACCAAGCGCAGCCGGTGTTCCCGGGCCAACGAGGTTCACTTGAAGTCCGCCGGGCACTGGTGTCAGTTCGAGTTGGCCGAGATACCCAGATTTATTTTCGACATCGCGGTAGCGAAGTTTTCCATTGGGCCAACGAGAGTTGAGCTCGATTCGTCGAATGGTTCCACCGCTACGATTGATCGTCACCAACATCCGGCTGCCGGAAGTTTGATCCATCGAGCCGATGGTCAGGAGTTGATCTTTGACAAAAGTGTTGGGGAGATTAGCGGGATTGTTATTGTTGTTGGGGTTTGTTTTTTCAGGATTGGTTTTTTTGTCGTTTTGCTTTGTCGAGTCCGATTTAGACTTTGTTGATTTTTTTTGATCGTCTGATTTTTTTTGTTTGTCCTGGTCGTCTTTTTTTGATTTATCCGCTTTGTCGTTTTTTTTGCCGTCTTGTTTGTTTTTGTCGTCTTGCTTGTTGGATTTGTCGTCGTCTTGCTGTTCTTTTTTCGCGACCTCTTTGCCTTGGGGTGGTTTAGGTTTGGGGAAAAAGAACTGCTGTACAATCATCAATCCTGCAAAAATCAGCAGCGCAGTGACCATGAAATTGAGACCACGATTTTCCACAATGAGTGCCTTTATGGTGTTAGCAAATTTGGTTAAGCGGGTTTGGCGTGAGAAACTTTCCGCGGCAGGCCGCATTTTGCCAAATACGAGCGAATTCGAATAAGTTATTCTGTGATTTACGGCAATTCTTGGAAAGGGGAGTTCGTTTTGCAACGATCTTTATTGTTGGATAAAACCACTTTTTGGGGATTCATTTCGCGTCACGCTGGCGCGAGCGAGGATTAACGCCCCTCCAAAAGTCGATCGCCGAGAAAATTATCGAGTTCGGGAATCTCATAGATTTTGTCGCGAGTTTCCAGGCAGGGGTAATCGATGCGTCGAAATTCGATGTTATTCTGGTCGACGATGACATAACAACTGCGAGGATCGTTGTCCCGCGGTTGGCCGACGCTGCCGACATTGATCATGACTTTTTCACTGTTGAGTTCATAATTCCAGCCGAGTTCTTTGGGCGAAAGATAGCGACACGATTCCGTGAACACGCCAGGGACGTGGGTGTGTCCCTGAAAGCAGTATTGTTGAATAAACGAAAAAATGCGTTCGATTTTTCGCGTGTTGTAAATGTCTTCGGGAAACACGTATTCACTCAACGGACTTCGTGGAGTGCCGTGAACATACATTTTTTTTCCGTCACGTTTGGTGCGCGGCAACCGGGCCAGAAAGTCCCAGCGATTTTTAGCTTCCGGCCCATCAGCAGATTCCAGTTGTGCCCGCGTCCAGAAAATGGCTTTTTCGGCGCCGGTGCTGAATCCTTCGGGATCAAACAATGCGCCATTGTCGTGATTGCCGAGCAGACTGAATTGAAATTGCATGCTCAAGTCGATGCACTCACATGGATTGGGGCCGTATCCGATGATGTCGCCGAGGCAAATGATTTGTTCGACACTCTGTTGCTGGATGTCATCCAGGACAGCGCCGAGCGCTTCGAGGTTGCCATGAATGTCACTGATGATTGCGTAGCGTTCCACGGGTTGTTTGTCTTGAGATGTGTGAATGAATCTGAGTCTTAACGGCCTGCCAAAAGACGGTCCCCCAACATATTGTCGAGGTCATCAATCGCGTAAATCTTCATCCGAGTCGTATGAACATCATACTCGACTCGATGGTATTCGATCGTTTTTTCCTCAGTATCTAAAACGACGTAACAGGCGCGAGGGTTTTCATCACGAGGCTGACCAACGCTGCCGACATTGATCATGGCTTTGATTCCGTTGAGGCGAAAAAACGAATCGCGGTCTTCGGGAGCAAAAAAGGCGTATTCACGTTTGGCGGGGTCATCATCGTCGCTGGTCATGGCAAACACACCGGGGATATGAGTGTGACCTTGAAAACAAATACCGTCAAAACGGCTCATCATGCTGTTCATTTTATCGACTTCATAGGCGTGTTCGGGAAACACGTATTCGTTGGTCGTATCGCGAGGCGAACCGTGAACGAATATAAAATCTCCTTCATCTCGTTTTCGAGGCAGTTCACCGACAAAATCCCAGCGACGGTCGTTTTGGTCGGCCGAGCCAAAACCGCTTTCGAGTTGATCGCGCGTCCAGTAGATGGCCCGCAGTGCGACAGGGTTGAATCCGTCGGGGTCAAATAATACGGCTTGGTCGTGATTTCCGAGAATCGTGACGGCACAGGTTTCGATCACGGTATCCAGACATCTGATAGGGTCTGGCCCATAGCCAATCACGTCGCCCAGGCAGTAGATTTCAGTCAGGCCTTTTTCTTGGATATCAGCGAGCACCGCGGTAAGCGCTTCGTAGTTTCCGTGAATGTCGCTGATGATGGCGCGTTTCATGAGTTACTAAGGTGGAAATCGAAGCTATGCAGCAGATTTTTCCGTTGTTTCGAGGTGTGAATTGAGTTTTTCAGATAGATTTCGCGCTGAAATACAAATAGGCCGCCTACTTTTTGGGACGAATAAGTGTACGTTGAAAGCCATTAGTATGCAATCGAGTCTGAAACGATGTTTGTTAAGGCAGAATTAGGACCCAACGAGCAGATGCGTGATTAGGCAACTCAAGGAATCTTAATGGGTAATACAGGTCAAGTTTCTGAGGAAAATTCGTCTTTCATGCTGGCCCTTGAGTGCTCGACAAAACTGGGTCGAGCCGCAATTTTTTCTGGTGAAAATTTTCTTGAGGAAAGGGTTTGCCCGGCCGATTTGAGCACGGCACGCGCAATTTTTCCCCTGATCTCCGAACTTGTCGAAGATCATCGGCAAAAAATGTCAAATATCGGCAAGATCGCAGTGACGACGGGGCCGGGATCTTTCACCGGTTTACGAGTTGGTGTGACGATTGCCAAATCAATTGCGTTCGCAAATCAGTGCAGTGTTGTCGGCATCAACACGTTACAAGTCATGGCCTCTCGATTTTTCGACGGCAATCCGGCGGTGGAATCCGTCATTTGTTCCATCGATGCCCAACGAAACCAATTGTTTGTTGCCGCATTTTCCCAAGCAGGTGTTCGCCAGATTTCACCCGTTGAAATCATTGACCGAGATGATTTTGTCAGCCAATTTCAAGGTCAGTACGTGACTGGCGAGGGGCTCGTAAAACTGGATTTGCCTGAATCGACACCGCTGCACATCGCGGATCCGTCGTGGTGGCAGGCAACCGCTCGGGCAACGGGTGAGCTGGCGTTGCAGCGCGATGATAGCGACAGTTTTTGGGAGATCGAGCCTAACTATTTTCGCCAAAGCGCCGCCGAGGAAAAACTGTCTAAGAAAAAATGACTTGAAGTCGTTTGATTTGCCGGGCGTGTCGTCGGTGAGGGTCATTGGGGCTGAATCGAATTTAGGGCGTGAATGCCGTGTTTTGCGGCGAGTTTTCGCGAATCAGGATCGGCGCCCAGTGGAAAGTGTGCGTTGACAGTTTTTCCGTGCCGAAGACATAATAAGTTGTCGCTGATTTTTTCGTGGAGAGTTCGATGAGCGTTGTTAACATTCCAAGTTGCCTCAATTCGCTGGCGAACTTTTTGTATTCTCTGAAACGTCGAGCGACGATCAAAGAGCTTCAGCAACATTTGGAAAATCTTGAGGTCTGTCAAGAAGACCTTGTCCAATACGCGAATTTTGGTGATGCGTGTTATCGTCGCAATATCATTTGTGAAAATGAGTGGTTTGAATTGTTATGTATTTGTTGGCGCAGCGGGCAACGCAGCCCGATTCATAATCATGCGGGGTCGACTTGCGGGTTGCGAATCATCGAGGGAACGGCGACGGAAACCGTTTTTGAACCGACTCCCAGCGGACATATCAAACCTATTCGCAGCGTTGATTTTGAACCTGGGATCGTTTGTTCGACGCAGGATGAAGAGATTCACCAGGTTTCTAATTTGCAGGATGCTGCTCAAAATTTGATGACGCTGCATATCTATTCTCCGCCTTTGAAAACGATGGATACCTTTTCGTTGTTGAACGACGAAGTAGGGACTTATCAGGTAAAAGATGAGTACATCGAGTACATGATTTAAGCTCTTCAAAAAATTCAGATAAATAAACTAACGGACAGTTTTTCGCTCGACGCGAGCAACTGTGAGCTTTCCTCATGGAATTCCTATATGAAAATCCTGGAATGATCGGTGCCCTGGTGGCACTGGGGATTTTTATCGGTTCATTGACGGGGATGTTTGGGATCGGCGGCGCATTTATCGCAACGCCGGTGATGATCACGTTGATCGGTATCGAGTCGACGTTGGCCATCGGTTGCAGCATGGGGTTTACGTTGTTCAATGGCGCGCTCAGTGGCGTGCACCATTTTCGCAAAGGCAACTACTCACGATGGGCTTCGCCTCCGGTCGCCATTGGCGCGGCCGTCGGTATTTTGGCAGGATTTCTGCTGCATTTGTATTTTGCCTCTTCGTTGAGCGGCCCAGGGTTTGAACGGCTGATCAATGGTTTGTATTTTTTGATTTTGATTCCAATTGGATTGATCGTCTGGAGGAGATCCTCAAAACAACCTGAATCCGTGGAGCCTAATGAGCCGCGGCTGGTTCATCGCATCAAACTCCCGCCGATGAAAGATGTCGGTCACGGATTGTCCGTCAGTCTTGCGCTGATGTTTTTGATTGGTGCGGCGATTGGTTTGCTCAAAGGGTTGATCGGCATCGGAGGCGGAGTCATTTTGGTGCCGATTTTGGTGATGTTCGTCGGGCTTTCTCCGCACAAGGCTGTTGGGACAAGTTTGTCGTTGGTGATCACCAGTTCGTTGTTGGGCCTGATTTTGTATGCCTGGAAAGGGCAATTTGATCTGTGGATCGTCGGCGCTTTTTTGCTGGGCAGTATTGTCGGGGTTCAGATCGGAACACGATTGAACAAAGTTGTCGATGGCAAGCAGTTGATCAAGTTGTTTGCGGTTTTGATTTTCGCTTTTAGCGCGTTTTTGTTGTTTGAGATTGTGACGAGTTTGTAGGGCGTGAATGCCCCGGGTGGCACTGGCTCTGCCCAATGATGTCCGGCAAATGTCGTACGCAGAGACAATGTGAGCGGGAAGGCGCTAGCCGCCGGTACGTCAGCGCATCGAACCGGCGGCTAGCGCCTTGCCGCTCACAGGATTTGGTTCGCTCGGAACCTCACCCTCCCGAAACCAACGCCAGAAAACTAACGCTTCTAAATCCCGAACATCATTGGGCAATCACTGGCTCAGCCGGCTCTGCCAGTGATTTGCCCGTTTGACTCCCAGTTTTTCGTTCAATTGAAGTACAAACTTTCGTTCAATTGAAGTACCAACAACCCCACAATACTGCCATCACTGGCAGAGCCAGTGGCACCCAAGCTGTGTTGAAACTTGGTCCCTCGCTCACTAGGATTTTGCATTAAACAAAAATCACAACCCGAAACGTAAGTGAGGGACCACGTTTCGCCGTAAATCAGCGCGGTTTTGGTCCCTCGCTCACGCTTCGGGTTATGATTTGGTTGCCAACCAATGATGAATCGGCCGGTGGGAACCGGCCCTACGCTTGTTCGTCGAGGTAGAACAGACTTTCGTCGGGGCGGAGTGGGCGGTTGAGCCATAGTGGTCGTCGCAAATTGTTTGGCCCGGGCGCCGGGCGGGTCATGGCTAACCACTGACGATAGATTTCCATCGACTTGTTTGTGTCAACAGAAACATCACCATAGTTGTCATCAGCGTCGGCTTTGACACAGGTCACTTTTTGATGCCAACAATGCATGCCGCTGATTGGGTCTGGATGGACGGGAAAGGTCAAGTTTTGATGCACTCCACCGTCGTTCCAAAATATTCTCGACGTATCGGCATCGTCACTTTTAAATCCACGAATATTTCCAACGTGCTTCATCGACCAAACACCGTTGTCGTTGGTAATTTCGACTTCGTTGGTGGCCCAACGATTTGCTGCGGGGTCTTGTTTTCGCCGCCAGCGACCCAAGTGATGTGAGCAGGCGATTACGCCGGGTTTGATCGCTTCGGTCACCCAGACTCGGTCCACAAAATAACCGATATCGGTTGTCACACGAACGAGGTCGCCTGTTTTGACACCGAGTTTTTCACCGTCAGATGTGTGAATCCAGACGGGATTCTGGTTGGCGATTTCGGCCAGCCATTTTGCGTTTCCACTGCGCGAGTGAATCAGCGTTGGCAGCCGATAAGTCGGCAGTAGCGTAAACTCGTTTTTGGTGCGATCAATTTTCGAGTGATGAACGTGTGATTTGATGTAAGTCGGAAGTTGATATTCGGGCCAACCCCAATCGATCATGGTTTGAGAAAAGAATTCCTGAAGTTTACTGGGAGTTTTAAATCCGACTCGCGGTTGGCCGTCGACCATGACGCCGATGATTTCCCCATTTTTTGTGATCTGGCCGGTATCGTCGTCAATTTCGCTGTCTTCAAGTGCGGATTCCGGCACGACCGCCATGTGTTTTTCGTAGGATTTCTTTTCGACTTCGAAAGCTCCGTAGCGGCGCATGTATTCCAACGGATCGAGACCCGCTTCCGCCGCGGTTTCTGGCAGCCCTGGAGTTTTCTCAAAGATAAATTGGTAATACTCGTCGACAGTAATTTTTTCACCGGGGCGATAAGGCGACATGAAATGTTCACGGATTCCGAGGTCGCCTTTTTTGTCGATGTTCCACGAAAGTTCCAGCCAGAATTCGTCTTCTTCCCAAACCTCGCCCGGATTCGCTTCATAGGTGAACTCGACCGGTTTCCCCGCACGACGAGCGGCTTCGCGCAGAATCGGCTGCCGAAAAGCGATCCATAAACCGCTATGGGTTTCGTAACTGTTGAGATCGTGACGTTCGCTGGCGTGCCCCATCGGAATCACGTAATCCGCGAAATAGGCGGTTTCGTTCCAAGTCGGAGTCATCGCGATGTGGCAACCGATTTTGGATTCGTCCTGTAGCACCTCGATCCACGAAAAACCGTCCGGGTAGCTCCAAACGGGATTGAACACGCGGGTGAAATACGTGTCGATCGTTGCTCGGTTTTCTTTCAGGAAATGAGGCAGGAGAAAACTCAGTTCGTAGTGAGCCAATGGGTATTCGTCAGGAAAATGCAATCCGTTCCAGAATTTGACGGCGGGCGGTTTGTCAAAAAAATCGGGTTTGAATTTATTCCAGCCACTTGGCGACGTGCCGCCGACCGTGCCGACGCTGCCGGTCAAGACATTCAGAAAATGCAGTGCTCGAGAAACGCACCAACCACCAAGGTTGCCGCTCGAAGCGCTACGCCAGTTGTGAGTTGCCAGTCGTGTACCGGCTTTCCCAGCCGCAATCGCAACCTCGACAATTTGCTGGCGATCGACTCCCGATTCCGCTTCGGCAAATTCGGGAGTGTATTCTGCGAACTCGGACCGAAGTGCGCTGATGAAGTTGTCAAAATTCATTTCAGCATCGGGTTGTTTTGCACGCAGATAGTCGCGCCAATTGACCCAGTGATAGAGAAAATCGCGATTGATTAAATCATGGTCAATGATCACTTTGGCCATGGCCAATAAAACGGCGGCTTCACTGCCAGGTTGAGTTGGAAACCAGTGATCGGCAACGCTGGCAGTGTTCGATAATCGTGGGTCGAGGACGGCAAGTTTCGCACCGGACATCAACCCTTCGATGATCCGTTGGGCATGCGGGTTGAAGTAATGTCCCGATTCGAGATGGGCGCTGACCAACAAGATAAAATCGGCGTTGGCGTGGTCGGGAGACGGCCGATCAAATCCGTGCCAAATCGCGTAACCGAACCGCGCTCCGGCCGAGCAGATATTGGTATGGCTATTGTGGCCGTCAACTCCCCAGGCTTGTAAAACGCGGTTCGTGTACCCTTCGTGTCCCGGACGACCGACGTGATAAACAATTTCGTTGTTGCGACCGTCGTAAAGAGCTTTGGCGATGCGGTCGCCGATTTCTTCGAGAACTTGGGCCCATTCAACACGTTGCCATTTTCCACTGCCGCGTTTCCCGACGCGCTTCAGCGGATAGAGGATTCGGTCAACGTCTTTGATTTGATTGATCGTCGCCGGTCCTTTTGCACAGTTGCGCCCGCGACTGCCGGGGTGATACGGATTGCCTTCGAATTTTTGAACTTCGTTGGTTTCCTGGTCGATGTAGCCAACCAGACCGCAGGCGGATTCACAATTGAAACAGGTGGTCGGGATGATCGAATAATTGCGCTCTTTTTTGACTGGCCAGGATTTTGCATCGAGTTCGGTCCAATTGTCCCACTGTTCCATCGGCGGAAACCGTTCCAAACTGACCGACTCGCACGAAGCCGATTCGTGCGGCGAAAGTTTGCCGTCGAGATCCGGAATGATCCGGAGGGTCGTCGCGATTTTCTCAATGAAACTGCGTTTTTGTTGCGACATGCTGATTCCTAACTCAGTGCAATTTTTTGGGGTGCGCGGACCCAGATGTGTTCAGCGATGTAAAGACCGACGAGTGTGGTCAATCCCGCCATGGGCAATAACCAGGGCTGGCCCGTGATGGTAAACCCGAGTGGAACCAAACATCCGATCAGCACGACTCCCAGCCAGTAGAGTTTCGCGTATTGCCCTTTTGCAATCATCAATGCAACCGTTTTTGCGTCTTTGGTCGGGTGGGTGATTGATAATTCAAACCAATCGATCAGTAGTTTGACACCGATGGAAATGGCCAACGTCAGTCCGATAAATTTGCTCCAACTGTCATTGGCAAACGGTGCAAACAACGAAAATGTTGCGGCGCCGGCCATGATTGAATGAATCAACATGTGAACGGGCAGCAATGGGCTTTGCCAAAAATCTCGGCCTTTTGCCTGAGCAAACAAAAATGCCGTATAGATGGCGGTCATGGCCGCGGCAAGAACCAGCAGCCAGCCGACCACTTGGTGAATGACATCGATCAGGAAAAGTTTTGAAACGATCCAGGCGACGATCAATGCTCCAAATATTGAAATGACATAAGCTCCCCGGACAAGCCATGATTTCCATTGAGGACGCAGAAGTACGTAGAGAAACCGTTTTGGTTGATCGAGGTCGATTGTCAGCAAGTATCCAGTGGCCGCCATAAACACGCATGTCAATGCAATCCCAAACCACAGCATAAATTCGGAGACCTTGGCAATACCCGTGAGACTGGCAAACACAGGCAAGATGGCTGTGCCGGCTGCGATCGCTTTGGTCCAAACGTAAGACGTTACTTGCCACCCCCACAAATCGCCCTTTCGCGGAGCATCGTAGGCACGCCGCGTCAGTTCTGTTTTGACATTATTCGCTTGTTCTACTTGTGTTGGGCTGGTTTTATCCGGAACGAGAACGCCATCGCCGAATTCGCCAAGATTCAGAAATTTTTCCAGTGAATCAATGACGCTTGGCGAACCGTTTGATTTGTTGGTCGACTCGGCAGCGATACGTTTTTCGACGTATTTTGCGTAATGGCCGACACCCGTTTTTTGTTCTCCGCCCCACAACGATCCGGCCAACGGTTCTGTGGCTGTCGGGTCGAGCGACGAATGATCGCCGTCGATGTAGAACAGTGCTGGTTTGGTTCCTTTTTCGATTTTTCTCGCCGTTACCTTTTCTCGTGATTTGAGCTGCGAGATTTTGGAATTTGGATCGTCGAGGTCTCCTGAGATAATCGCTTGGGTCGGACAGACATTGACGCAGGCCGGCTCAAGATTTTTTTCGACGCGGTGCGCACAATAATTGCATTTCGCGGCGGTGTGTGTGTTGGGATCGATGTACAGCGCGTCGTATGGGCAGGCTTGCATACAAGCTTTGCAGCCGATGCAACGGCGATTGTCAAAATCGACGATACCGTTGTCGAGCCGATGCAACGCAGTGGTCGGACAAATGCTCACACAGGGCGCATCATCACAGTGATTGCAACGCATGACGGAAAACAATCGCGTCGACCGAGGAAACTCACCTTTTTCGATGTATTTGACCCATGTCCGGTTTACACCAACCGCAACGTCATGCTCCGATTTGCAGGCGACGGTGCAGGCGTGACAACCGATACAACGGCGATTGTCAATGATAAAACCGAGGTTCGGCATTTACTGACTCTAAAGGATGTGGTGTCGCTGTTTTTATTCACCATGTCCAAGATAACCGCTGGGTTTGTTTTGTTGTACACCTCGTCGCAAAAGATTTTTTGTTTCGATCTGGTTTGGCCAATTCCAAAAAAAACGCCAACCAATTCGGTCGGCGTTAGAAATTTTGATCTTTTCAGTTAGTTATCGTCGCAATGCCATGAGCAGGCGGATCACATACCAGAACAGAATCGCGACCGAAGCAAACAATGCCAAAGCAGCGGCCACGTGTTGGTCGGTGCGATAATGGTGCATCACGTTTGACGTGTCATAAAGGATATATCCACAAGCCAAAACGATCATGGCACAGGCGAAAAACGGTCCCAATAGCCCACTACCGCCAAAGAAAAAACTGGCGATGATAAATGCAAAGGCTGCCAAGCTGCCAACGATCAAAAACATTCTCAAAAACGAGAAATCAATGCGGGACACAAATACTGCGACCGTCAGGCCGACAAAGACGATGCCTGTGATGATGCCCGCTGCCGGTACGATGCCTTCGAATTGAGGTACCATCGTCGCATACGCCAGCAAAGGCAGGAAGAAAATCGCCTCAGCCACAACATACAGCGAAAGTCCTGCATATTGCACTGCTTTGGAAGTCGAACTTGACGCCCAATAACGTGCCACCCAACCAACACCAATAAAGCCAAAAAAGATGATGAGAAACATCATTGGATTGACGTTTCGAATCAAACCAACCACTTGCTCCCGGAATACTGCCAGTAACAGCCATTCCAGCAAGGCAAATGCCAGGACAGCAGCGCCCAAATGCAAATACGTTCGCCGAATGAATCCAAGCCGCTCGACTTGCTCGGCATTTGCAGCAGCGTATGGGTTGTAGGGCATCGACGTTTGCCCAAACATACCCGGATGTTGTTGCGCCTGTGGCTGGCGATACGGGTTTTGGTCGCCGTGATAAGGATCTTGATTGTAATTTGACATGACAGTGCCTTTTTTGAATCCAATCGATTGCTGAGACAAGCGTATCCCGAACAAAATTAAGGGTCAACTTGTATTCGTTAGCGATTTCTGGTTCTTTGGATTTTAGCGGGATTTATCCGAATTGACACGTCGTGATTCCCCTAACGAAAATCGCGAGAAAGACGCGTTACATTGAATACTTGACAGCATCGTACCGGGGTTTCAAAATCCTCATTGACAACATTAAGGAAAATTCTTTTTTCGCGAATTTTAACTATTACGGACGTTCAGGATGATACTTTCGGGCGACGAAATCCACCAAAATCTAGGTACCAATATCCACATTGATCCGTTTGATCCTGAAAAGTTGAACCCGAATAGTTACAACCTTTCGCTGCATGATGAGTTACTGATTTACGAAGAGGTTGTCCTGGATATGAAAAAGGTCAACCGAACGCGGCGAATTATGATTCCAGAAAAAGGGTTGATTCTGCAACCAAATCAGTTGTATCTGGCTCGCACGGTCGAACGGACGGAAACCCACAATCTGGTCCCCATGATCGAAGGGCGATCGTCGATCGGACGTTTGGGATTGTTTGTCCATGTGACCGCTGGATTTGGCGATGTCGGTTTTGCCGGCTACTGGACTTTGGAAATGTTCGCGGTGCAACCGATCCGAATCTATCCCTTCGTTCCCATCTGCCAGATTTTTTACCACCAGATTGTCGGTGAAATTACCGAATACCGCAGCGACAAGTATCAAAACAACGTCGATATCCAACCGAGCCTGTTGTTCAAAGAGCTCAATCCAAGTGCCGAAAGCGATTCGCAGATGCGGTTGGAGTTTTCTAAAGCCAGTGAGTAGGCAGTATTAAAAAAAATGCGATCAGAGTGGGTGCCATTGGCCCCAGCCAGTGATTGCGATTGGTACTCGTTGTGTTTTCGTTAACTCGATTGTCAATTAACAGTTCACGTATCATCTAAATCAGAGTTGAGCCAATCTTTATGAGTTCTCACTGGCAGAGCCGGTGGCAACCATGTTGGCACCCAGCCCGTCACTAGATGATCGCTGCTGACCCTTGCTATCGATTCTGTTTCTTCGATTTCTTTTGGGGCAACCATTGCAGGGCTTGAAACTCTGGTGGTTTCCCAATCCAACGTTTTCCGACACGTTCCGGTTTTTTACGATCGCCTTTTGGCGGTCGGAGCCAGGCAATTTGGCACAGTCTCAAGCTTTTGATTTGTTGCCAATTGGCGAGATGGTCGCCGGAGTGATTCAAAAAATCTTCAGGGCGCAAAACGATCTCCTGCCATCGATTGCCCCCTTTGACCCCGACCTCCGCAGCATAGTCGTCGATCAGCACGACCATACGATTTGGTTTGGCTGCACGGACTTGTAAACTCAATGTCGCTTTTGCTGGAGCTTTGTACGCTGTGTCGTGGATTTTGTTGGTGGTCAGACCCCAGTGGTCTCCGCGATAGTCAAACCAGTGTTTTTTCCAATCACCGGCAAAATTCTCGATCACCAGCGACGATTTTCGAGTTGTCTGGCAACCTGCAGCCTGTAGTTCGGCAGGCGAAACTTTGGTCAGCAAACTCGACACGACAAATGATTGAGTCGAGAACTGGCGATGATAGTAGCCGGCGCCTGCCGACGGCTCGGTGAGTACGTATCGAATGTTGGCGTATACCCACAACGGTTTTTTGAGATCGATCAGCGGCAGACTCGCGGACCAGGTTTGTTTCGCTGCATATTTTGTGGGGGCGTAGTGCCAAAAACGGTGGATCGTATTTTCGCGATCTTGCATCGTCTCTTTCGACTTGCCTTGTTGCGTATAAAACACATCAATCGATTGAAACGAATGGGACGAGTCCGGTTGAACTGAAAACACGGGCACACCATTTTCCGTTTTGAGGTTTAATTTGGTTGTCGGTGTTTTCGGAAAACGGAACTCTTTTTTCAGGTGTTGATCAAACCAGAGTAGTGTTGCCGTTTCGTACTCGGGCGTGTCCTGGTGGTTGTGATGCGGAGAACAAATGACCCGCCATTGTTTACTTTTGATTTCGCTGACTGCCGCAGGGAGATCGCCGATTCGACCATGAAAGTCGTTAGCTGGAATAAGGAAAGCGATTGGACAGGCGATCTGTTTCAAACTTTGGTTGTCGCCCAACACGTTGCGGTGGATCGGATTGGCAGAGATGCGATCACTGATTCCACCACAGGACGGTGCCGCTGCCTTGACGCGCGAGTCAATGGCGGTCATGACCGTCAATTTTCCACCCATGGAGTGACCGTACACGCCAAGTCGACTGCGGTCGACTTCGGGTTGTTGTTCCAGAAAAGTCAACGCACGACGTGCCGCTAAAGCGACGAGAAACCAGCCGCTGTTTCTTGGAGATGCGGAGGCATCCAGTGCAAATTCATGCGGCAGCACTCCGCCAAAACTGTTTTTGGAGTTACGTGACGGCGCATGATATCCGTCGACGGCACCCCAATCGGTGGTGACTCGATAATTCGGATTGCTACGTTTTCGATTCCAAAACAGTCGGACGCCGTCTGGATTGACGACATAATTGGGCGCAGAAATTCGACCTGCCCATGCGATCGAAATCGAAGCGTAACCACGTTTTGCATTGGCCAAACATTGCCGATGATCTGCATATTGTCCTCCGCCATGGATATGCAGCAGCGCGGGAAGACGCTGCTTGTTTTCTTTGGCGGTTTTGGGGAAAGCATAAATGGCGACCAATTTCGCTTGCTTGCCTTTAAAAACACCGATTCGAAAACGGACAATACGGAACACGACGCCTTGCTCCTGCCATTGTTTGAGTGTTTCCGTTTCCAGCGGCTCTGCACGGGGATCAAATCCGGCCCACAATTCTGCCAAATCTTTCGGCACTTTTTTGTCGGCGGACAGCGGCGAAAGCGTTTCCCGGGTTTGAGCGACCAGCGTCATGTTGCTGATCCAGACGGTTGCCAACACAAACAGGAAACTCGCGAGCTGCATTTTTCGAATCATTTTTCACCTGTTTGACAATTCGATATCGGTGTTTACACGGACTTTATTGTAGCCGCCTGGAAAAATCGGCGGTTCTCGGGTTTTTAACATACTGTTGATGGCCAAACCGCAGGAAAAATCGGATTACCAAAAAACGGGTTTGATGTTTTGGTGTCCCGTTTGCGAATTGCGGCTGCAAATTCGCACCCCGACATTTTTTTTTTGGGAGAGCGTATGAAAAATTGCATTTTGTTGACGAGCAAGGTCGCCAGCGTGGCCTTGCTCGCGTTTCTGGCCAGTTTGGCCACGGTCTCAAGTGCCAGTGCCGATGAGGTCGTCAGCTTTCTCGTCGATCCAGACACGTTCGACGACAACAACGACGGATTCATTACTGGCAATGAATTTGACCCGGCGGGTTCCGACGGGACCGTTTTCAATCTGGTGCCAACCAATAATTTGGTTGGAGCGGATCGGTTCCTGCTGAGTGAAACTAACGGGTTGCACTATGGTGGCGGAGGAGGAAGTACTTTGTCGTTTGATTTTTCGGTCGACAAAGATGTTCAGCTCGAAACGTACACGTTGGCTTCCAGCGGATTTTTTCTCGGCAATCCGACGTTTGAAATCCGCGAAGGGACGACCGTTTTGTCGTCGGGCAACACGAGTAACTCGACAGGAGACACTCATAATTTCGCCAGTGGACCCATCAATCTGGACACCGGAACAACTTATACGTTTGAAACGGAGGTTTCAGGTGCCGCAATTCAATCGTTTATGGCATCTTGGGAATATTCGGTAACGGCCGTTCCCGAACCCGGTACGTTTGTCTTGCTGACAGGTTTGGTATTGCCGCTGCTGATTCGCAGACGACGATAGACAATCCGAGTTTGCATTAAGTTACTCGGGATAAATTATTCGGGAGGGCGAGGCTCGCGGCCGAGCCTGATCTTGTGAGCGGCTAGCGCCTTGCCGCTCACAATGACATGGAGCTTGTTCCAATACGGCTCGGCAGGAGCCTCGCCCTCCCGTTATGCGCCCTCCCACTATGCGCCCTCCCACTATGCGCCCTCCGGTGGCGCCCACCCGAGATTGCACGCGTCGATTTTGATAATCGATGTGATCGTTGCAATCGGAATCTGATCGTTTGGACTCGCCCGGCAGGCGGAGAAAACTGTGGCGTCAGTGCCGGTATCGGATAGATTTCTTTTGTACCAAAAATCTTTCTTTTTGTTCGATTGTTTTTTCAAAGTTCACGTGCTCATGTTGCCACCTGCTTCAGCGTCAGCTTACTCCGGAATCCAAATGAACTTGCAGCAATTCGCACAAGCTGCAGGTGGAATCGCTAACCCAAACTCGATCACCGACGTGAGCGATATCGTCGACCTGAAACAGGCACAGAACGCTATTGAGCTCAACGCTGCAGTTTTGATGGTGGCCAACGAAATGTCAGATGAACTGATTGATACGGTTGTCTAATCGCTTTTTTTTCTCGCGGACTCTTTCTTACTCGAAGGCTGTTGCCCGAATCGCGATCTTACAATTTATTTTGTTGCTTCAATTTACCGATCAGCACTTCGAACAATTCCAAAACGAATTCAAATTTAGAAACGTGCGGAACATATTTGTCCCGTATCAGCGCTTCGGTAAACCCGTCTTCGGTGCTTTTGCCTTCGTCATTCAGATTACGGACCAGCGCGTCGATGCAATCAACCGCCTTGGCGAATTGAGCCTCTTTGGATGTTCGATTTTCGTAGTGAGCGATGATCGATTCGTATCGCTCGGGATCGGGCAATAGTGAAACAATCCGCTTCATCGCTTCCGCC
This sequence comes from Pirellulaceae bacterium, assembly GCA_028280445.1. Lineage (GTDB taxonomy): Bacteria > Planctomycetota > Planctomycetia > Pirellulales > Pirellulaceae > JANQLU01. The sequence continues at coordinate 29,490 of JANQLU010000090.1, forward strand.
TCTTTTTCGTGCTTGAGCCTGACCTCCTCTGGATTATTGAATTTGGCGTCGCCGGCATAGACTTCTACGATGTCGTGGTAAAGCAGAAATTCGAGCACTTTTAATCGGTCGAGTGGCTCGTTGATGTGATCAATGAGAATGTCCGCGATCAACATGCAACTCCAAGAATGTTCCGCCGAACTTTCCTTTCGCAAACCTACATTCAGCCCGCGTTCAACCGTTTTGAGTTTTTCCAGTTCAGTGAGGCATTGAATCAATTTTTCCACAATGGTGCCCTGGCTCGGTTGAGAAACTCGTGACCGGTGTTCGCTGCGATCGAACAGTCTGTTAAACGACCGCATTATAACGGCGGTGCAAATCTAAAAAGCCCCGTGATTTGCGGACGAATGAGTGGCGGGGTTTTGACAGGATTTACAGGATCAACAGGATGTCCGGTAGGATTCCAGGACGCTTTTTGGGAAGGCGCATCGGGAGGTTGATTCGGGAGGGCGAGGCTCCTGCCGAGCCGCCGTTGCCTACGCAGAGGCTTCCAGCCATGGCATTCCATTGTGAAATTCACGCAAAAAGTGAGCGGCAAGGCGCTAGCCGCCGGTAAGAAACAACAACGTATCGGCGGCTTGTCGCTAAGCAACAACGTACCGGCGGCTAGCCCCTTCCCGCTCACAGGACCTGGCTCGGCAGGAGCCTCGCCCTCCCGAAGCCTCGCCCTCCCGAAGCCTCGCTCCCGGAGCCTCGCCATCCCTGAAATGTCCTGTCAAACTTTGCCTGCTGGAACGGTTGTGATCGAAAACTTTTCCGTTTGTAGCAAACAGAAAATTTCTGAACTGATTTGTTAGAAAATTACGCTGGATTTTGCTTAAGTTAAGCCTTTTCCATCGCGTTTTTGCCGCTAAACTCACTCGACAAGTTTGCGGTGCCGATGTTGGTACCCTGTCCGATTTCTATTTGATTTTTGCCCCTGCACAAAGACCAATGTCCGATTTGTTTCAAAACTCAACCGAAGTTGACCAGCTGTTGTTGAATGCCGAACTCAAACAACAAATCGAGCCGTATATGGATGAGTCGGTCACGATTGTGAACACCAATCGGATGCCAACACGTGTCGAAAACGCTTTTCTGACATCGATGCTGGAATGGGAACGAGCGCCAATTTTGCCGATCAGCGAGTGGTTTGAGCCACGGCTCGATTTGCCTGCTCCTCAGAAGTTGACCGAACTGCAGTTGTCCGAGGTTTTGAATACCGTCATTTTGATGCTGTTCGAAAAAGGAATCGTGCTCGAGTACACCGAGCATTTGTCGGATCGAGAACTTTATTGTTTGATCATTCGCGATATCTTGCCCAGCGAAGAAAAACGTGTACTGTTGCCGGGGCGGTTTATGAGATGGCAGTGTATCGACGCGCGTGCGGATGAAGAACTTTGGTTGCAATACTATGCAACGGAAGAAGAACGCGAAGACTGGGCGGAATTGCATCACGCCGTGCCGCCTGCCAAATTGAATTTGCCTTTCAAGCGATATGTTCCGCGAGCGTCGTAGGCATACCGATTAGGGCCGGTTTCCACCGGCCGTTTTATTGGATTGGCCGGTCGGAACCGGCCCTACTTAATCTGCGATCGCAACCGAAGCACGCGCTGGTGCCACTGGCTCTGCCGGCTCTGCCAGTGATTTGCGTATCAACTCACAGTATTTCGTTCAATTGATGTGCCTAACAATCTTTGTCCAACCACAGCACTGGCGAAGCCAGTGGCACCCGAAATGCGTACCAAATAGTAGGGCCGGTTCCCACCGGCCGTTTTATTGAATTGGCCGGTGGGAACCGGCCCTACCTGCGCTATCCGCTGACGGCGGGTCGGACGAGTGAAAGATCGCGAGATTTCAGAGATGTTTGCATTGCGTGTTCGCAATGAACGCGCATCGGAACCAGTTGAAAGTTCTTCTGAAGTTGATCGAGGACACCTTGAACGATATTCAACTTGGCATCCAGTGATAAATCCATGCCAGGAAAAAATCCCAGATCCGAATCATCTTCGGCGCCCATAAAATCCAGAGGATGCAGCAAAATCGACGGTTGAACTCCGAGCCAACGACATAGCTTCATCGTTTTCCAAAAATAAAGCCGCGCGGCAAGTCGTGAAAATTTTGCCAAATAAACGATATAACTGAGGTGAATCGGCAATTTGAAAATCGGCATCGTCGTTACCGGAATTTCAATTAGATGATTTGGCGAGGTCTCCCAGACAAACGGCTTGAGTGGACGGAATCCGTCGCTAAACTTGCCGAACAGCGCTTTGCGTTTTTCCTTTTGTTCGCGTGAAAAATTCGAGCGCAAGAAATAGTAAGCCCGCGCGACCGGCCCGAGAAATGTTGGAAAGATGGTTGCATCGTACTGATATCCGCGTTCGGCCAACAGTTTGAGAACATCGTCCGAGATACTGAATCCGGGCCCTCGGAAACCGATGGTTTGTTGCCCCGTCGCTTCTCGAATTGCTTTTTCACTGGTCTCGAATTCTTCGATCAATTGCTGTCGATCGTACAGATGCAACCAAGGTTCGTGGTGAAACGAATGGTTGGCAATTTCGTGTCCAGCCGTCGCAATGGACATCAGTGATGCTTGATTCCAGGACTGCGCGGCATCTTGACCGACGACAAAAACCGTCATTTTGATTTTGCGGTCTTCGAGAATTTCCAGAAACCGTGGAACGACCGTGTCAAAATAAGACGGATAGTCAGACCACGCGTCATCACCATGTGTCTTGAGATAAGACCATTTGTTATCGAGATCGAGCGACAAACTAGCGAGTGGTTTTGTCATTAGGTTTCAATTTGCAATTAGATTTTCAATTCGGATTCAGTGACAATTAAATTTGTGTCAACGTAGTACGATTTGTTGCATCGGTGGCAATCAAATTGCCGTTCACGTTTTTTTCTGCGATGTTTCAAGTCCTCAAGCCGCGCAAAGATCGGTCCGCAACGGCAGACAAAACCCACTGTTTTCGCTGGCGATCCGATTGCCAGATGAAAATCAGGGATGGATTTCGTCACGACGCTGCCCATCCCAATCATCGCAAAACGTCCGATATGGAGATCGCTGCCGATGATACAACCGGCGCCGATGGTGGCGCCATCCTGGACGACTGTGAACCTGGTTTCTTGGTCGGGTTCGCTTCCTCGCAACTCACCCAGATCAGGTGTTGTTGCCCGAGGAAACAGATCGTTGGTGAAAACTGTACCTGCGCTGATCATCACGCCGTTTTTGATTGTTACGCCGTAGCAAATATAGACATTGGAATTGATTTTGCATCGGTCGCCAATTTGAACTTCGTAAGCGATCAGCGTTTTGCCGCCAACGATACACTGTTTACCAATTTTAGCATGGCGACGAATATGAACGTTGTCGAAAATCCTGGTATCTGCGCCAATTTCCACACCTTCTTCGATGATCGCTGATGGATGAACGAAATGGGTCGGTTTCTGGTGCATGATTACAACGACTATGCAGGTGTTTTTGATTTTTGACCGACCATTTGCCAGTTTGACGACCGCATCGACTGGTAAGCCGCTTCGACAGCCTCGACCGACGCAATGGCGTCCTCAGATTTGACCACGAGTTCCGTATTACCACGTATGGATTCGACAAAATTTTCAATCTGGTTGGTAAACGCCAGAGTTTTGTTGTATCCGTTTCCAAACACGGTCCAGTCCGATTGGTCGTCCCGTTTGTATTTTGATTCCTGCCAGCCAACATGCAGTGTGCCTTCGGTTCCAAACAAGCTGATAAAGGTCGGCAGTCCTTTGTTGATGCTCCACGACAAATCGATGTTGCCAACGATGCCAGAATCATTTTCAACAAATACGCGAACCGTATCGTCAACAATCAAATCCTGGATGCGTTGGCATTCGACCGCTTTGATGCGGACTAGTTGGCCGAGGAAATAACGTATGATGTCTAGCGAATGTGTTCCATTGTCGATCAATACACCGCCGCCGCTGATCTCGGGATTCGAGTTCCAGCGACCGGTCATATCGATTTTGCCCGTAAACGCATTTTCGAATAACACAAGCTCGCCAATAATTCCAGCCTCAAGCAGTTTTTTTGCTGCGATAACGTCGTCGACAAATCGAAATTTTGAAGCCATCGTGAACACAACGTTTTGCTGCTGAGCCACAGCAATCATGTTCATTGCGGTTTCGACATTAGTCGAAACAGGTTTTTCACAAATAATATGTAGCCCTTGTTCAGCACACGCGACAACGTGTTCGGCGTGCAACGAGGGCGGCGTGCAGATGATGACGGCATCGATCGTCGCGTCATCGAGCATATGCAGGAGCGATCCATAAGCGGCGGCTCCATGTTTTTCCGCCAGTTGATTGGCAGCGTCGACGTCAATATCGCAGACGGCAATCAATTCCGCTTTTTCAGTTTTCTCAAAAGCCTGTGAATACGCGTTGGAAATACTACCGCAGCCAATCAGGCCAAATTTTAATTTCTGGTTCATTGTCTTTCTCGAAAGGGGGTTCATCGGTGGGTGCAGATTGGATGACTGGAGATGGGTCGGCTACGAAAGTTTGGCAACCGATTCTTGGATAGCGTCGGCGAGGTAATTCAAATGTTCGTCGGTGTAGGCTTCATTCCATGGCAACACCAGGATGCCGGCCAATCCAGCGTAGGTTCCAGCGAAGTTTTCTGCGTCGTAATTCAGAGCTTCAGGGCGAGCTTCGGTAAACGGGAATTGGCTGTTACCAAACGTGCGTCGTTTTTGAAAAATTTCGCATTCGAACGCTGGTTTGCGAATGTATCGCGGTGCAGAAAAAATGCCGTAATGTTCGCGAAGTTCCTTGGCCAGGCCATCTGCTCCGCCGTTAATAACGTTGGAATCGACATTCAAACAATATTTCCAATACGAGTGAATGTCTCCGGTCAATGGCGTCGGAGTTTGGATTCCTGCAATCCCTTTGAGCATTTTCGTCAGCCGATTGGCGTGTTTCACACGGTTGCGCACCGATGGCTCCAATTTTTGTAACTGTGCCAATGCGACGGCTCCCGTGATGTCGTTCATGCGATAATTGAGTGCGGCAAAGTAATGATCAGGATTTTGATCACCGTAACCCCACGCTTTGTTGATGTACAAAAACATGCGTCGGGCGTAATGTTCGTCGTTGGATACAACAATGCCTCCTTCGCCTGTCGTGATGTGTTTTCCTTGTTGCAGACTAAAACAACCGATGTCACCGATCGTTCCAATTTTTTTGTTTTGGTGTTCGGCTAAAAATGCCTGCGCACAATCTTCGATCACAGGAATATTTTTGCTCCGCGCCAAATCCATGATTTCATTCATGTTGGCGGGACAGCCAAACAGATGAGTCACGACAATCGCTTTGGTGCGCGGGCTGATGACTTTTTCGATTGTCTCTGCCGTTACGTTGAGCGATTTGGGATCGACGTCCGCAAACACGGGAATGGCACTTTGATACAAAATTGGCGTCAATGCCCCCATGTCGGTGATCGACGTCGTAATGAATTCATCGCCTGGTTCCGGATCGATCGCAGCGTAGGCGGTGTGAAGTGCTGCCGTACCGCTGCTGCAAGCGTATCCGTGTTGCATGCCGAGGTGTTGGGCAAACTGTTGCTCGAATTGCTTGGTGAACGTTCCTTTGGTGCTGGTCAGCGTGCCGCTTTTGATCGCGTCGGCAACGAACTTGATTTCTTCATCGCCTAGTGTGCGGCCTGACGAATCTTGGTCTGATGGGAGTTTGAGCAGAGTTTTTTGAGCTGTGTTCATGCTTACTTGTTGCCTCGTCTTGAAATGAAGAAAGATAGGGTTGTTTAGCGATGGGTTTGTGTTCCAAACAATCGATGGATCACAATGGATTTGATCAGTGTTAAATGCTTGATGGCGACTGGAATCAGTTTGCTGCTGGATTGTCCGTGCTGTCGTACATGTAAGTCAGCGGGACATTCGACTGTTTTTAAATTGTGGCGTTCCACTGCCCAAACCAACTCAACCGTACCTTCGAAACCGGTCCGTTTGAGGTGAATGTTCTCAATGTCTTGTTTGCGATACGCGCGAAAGCAGCTGGTGTAGCAGTTTAATTTGGTGCGCAACAGCCAACGATAAATTGTTGATGCCGCTTTCGAAACGACGATTCTCCAGCGAGGCACGTTGTGGACCCGAGCGTCAGGATGATACGGTGAACCAACGACCATGGTTACACCCTCATGTAGCGCATCCACCAGTTTGCAAATATCCTCGGGCGCATAGCTGCAATCGCTGTCCATCGAGCAAACAGTATTGTGTGAGGCGTGATTCAAGCCGAACATGATCGCGCCCATGACTCCAAGATTTTTTTCGCCGGCGACGATTTTGACATTGTTCGTGTCAGCAAAAGCAGACTTCAATCGATTGAGTGTGTCATCCTGACTTGCATCGTCAACGAGCACAAATTCCACGATGTATTTGTCCAAGTGAATTTGTGCACGTTCGAGGCGCTGTTGCAGATGCGCGACAGATTTACTTTCGTTGTACAGCGGAATGACAATGCTGATTTTTCTCTGCAGTGCTACTGACAGAGAGGCTTTTTCGTACAACGAATTCGAGTTTTGGGCGTAGGGCTGCAACATTCTGGTGAACGTAGCTCGATGTGATGGGATTTGATGGGAAAGGATTGTTTCGAGGAGTTTGAGAAAACAATCTTTATTTCAGGTTAGTTAGCGGGGCCGATTTTTACAATCACTAGATTGGGTAGTTCGATGAAGTGATTTTTTCGGTCTCCTGTGTCAAATTGTATCGAAAAAAGGTCGCGAATGCAGTTGGCAGGACGCTTAAAAAACGCCCAAATCATGGTAGTATTGCTGTTTTGAATTTAGATGAAACCAAGCAAATTATTGGACTGGGATAAGATGGAATCCAACGACAAAAAATCGAGACGGGATTTTGTGAAAGCTTCGACGGTAGCGGCCGCAGCAGGCGCAACCGTGATCGCAAATCCGCTTTACGCCGCAAAAAATGTCCACGTCGGCAGCAATGATGAATTAAAAGTGGGTTTGATCGGCTGTGGCGGTCGCGGTTCTCAAGCCGCAATCAACGCGTGTAACGCCGACAGCAAAGTGGTGATTCATGCGATGGCTGACGCTTTCATGGATCGAATTGCAAAATCGGAGAGAGGCCTGAAAGGGCGACTCAAAGACCGTTACAAAGTTGCCGAGGAACGAAAGTTCACGGGTTGGGATTGCCACGAAAAAATGGCAGCCAGCGACGTCGACGTTGTCCTCCTCTGTACCCCGCCGCATTTCCGACCCATGCAAATGGAAGCGGCGGTCAAAGCGGGTAAGCATATTTTCTGTGAAAAACCTGTTGCCGTTGATCCCGTAGGGGTTCGCCGGGTTCGCAAAGCTTGTGAAGAAGCGAAAAAGAAAAAATTAAACGTCGTATCGGGCCTCTGTTGGCGATACGATATCCGCGTCAATGAAGTGATGAAGCGGATCAAGGATGGTGCAATCGGCGACATCATGTCGATCCAGGAAAACTACCTGACTGGAACGTTGTGGCACCGCGGCGATCATCCCCGCTGGTCGGACATGGAATACCAGATGCGAAACTGGTTGTATTACACTTGGCTGTCCGGTGACTTGACCGCCGAACAGCATATTCATTCGCTGGACAAAGGTTTGTGGTTGATGGACGACAAACCGCCAAAATATGTTTACGGTGTTGGCGGACGTCAGGTTCGTACAGGCAAAAAATGGGGCAACGTCTACGATCATTTTGCCTGTTGCTACGATTGGGAAAATGGCGTGAAGATGCATTCTTATGCACGTCAGATGAAAGGTTGTTTCAACAACGTTGACGATTATGTACAAGGCACCAAGGGTTCGGCCAAAATTCTGAGCTTTATGGTGGAAAGCGAAGGCAAAGTCTGGAAGCACAAAGGACGCGTTCCCAGCATGTACGATGTCGAGCACCAAAAATTGTTTGAAGCACTTCGATCTGGCGAGCCAATCAACAATGGTGGATACATGTGTGACAGTACGCTGATGGCGATCGCTGGACGACACGCCTGTTACACCGGTGAGCGCATTGAATTCGAACAGTTTGCCAACTTGGATATGGACCTCAGCCCAGAAAACTATGATGGCGAAGGTTTGTTCCGTGAAGTTGCGATGCCAGGGTCAAAATGGCCTTCAGAATAGTTTTTTCTTGAAATATTTGAGGCCTGCGGTTTCTGCCGCGGGCTTTTTTTGTTTCACTAATGAGACAAAACCTTTTGCAATCGCAGGCGACCGGTATGTCAAACGATCTCGGCAACGTTTACTACAAAAATTATCTTCATCTGGACAAAATTCTTGGTGCACAGGAGCCCATCAGCAGCCAAACCGACAATCCTGCGCATGACGAATTGCTGTTTATTATCGTGCACCAGGCGTACGAGTTGTGGTTCAAGCAAATTATTTTCGAGCTCGATTCCGTCAAGCGGATTTTTGCTGACCCGCCGGTGGATGATAAACAAATGGGCACCATTATCGCTCGACTCGATCGCATCCTGACGATTCAAAGTTTGCTGTTGGACCAGATCGATGTGATCGAAACGATGACCCCGCTCGATTTTCTGGAATTTCGTGATTTGCTGGTTCCTGCATCCGGATTCCAAAGTATCCAATTTAAAGAAATTGAAATTCGATTGGGTGTCAAACGCGAAAATCGCATTCCGGCAGATCGCGAGTTTATGAAATCCCGCTTGGCCGTCGAGGATCAGGAACATCTGAGTCGCGTCGAGCAACAACCGTCATTGGTCGAGTTGTTGAACGATTGGCTCAGTCGAATGCCTTTTTTGGAAATTGGTGAATTCAGTTTCTGGCGGCATTATGAAAAAGCGGTGGAACGGATGTTGCAAACGGACAAAAAAATTATTCAACAAAATCCAACTTTGTCCGAGCGTGAAAAAGAGTATCAAATCGACGAGTTGATAGCGACACAATCCAAATTTGACACTTTGTTTGATCAAGACAAATTCGAAGAGTTAAAAACGGCGGGCAAGTTCCGGCTGAGTCATCGCTCGTTTCTGGCCGCGCTGTTTATCAATCTTTATCGTAATGAACCGATGTTGTTTTTGCCGTTTCGTCTGTTAACGCTGTTGTTGGAAATCGACGAATCGTTTACTCGTTGGCGTTCCAGGCACGCATTGATGGTGCAACGCATGCTGGGTTCAAAAATCGGCACGGGCGGTTCATCGGGCCACGAATATTTGAGTCAAACGACGCGGCAAAACCGTGTGTTTATGGATCTATATAATTTGGCGACTTTTCTAATTCCAAGATCTGATTTGCCCGAACTGCCGCGTGAGATAAGGCGATCGTTAGGCTTTCATTTTTCGGGTCAGAACGCAAATTCGAGCGGCGAAAGTTCCGCTTGAATCAAACGCTCGGCCAGCGTCATATCAATATCATTGGGATCGTTGCCGCGAATTATTTGATTCATGATTTCGTCCTGAATTTTGCCGCGATGAAGCGCTTCGGCGTAAGGAATGTCGTGAAACATAACCATTGAGTAACGTGGAATAAACTGCTGTGGAAATTTCTGTTCGAGTTTGAATCCAATTTCTTTTTTGAGTTGAAATTCGGCGTCACTGACACTGTCTCTCATGATCACATAGTTTTCCAAAGCCATGTCGGCAATTGCATCGGCATTGGGCTTGCGAGCTTTTTCGAATTCGGCCGCTGCCACTTCCCAATCGTCGTCGTATTGATCCAGCAAGTCATTCAGTTTGGCACAATCCTCGAACCCGCAATTCATGCCTTGACCGTGAAACGGAACAATCGCGTGCGCCGCGTCGCCCAAAAGCATGCTGTTGCGATAAACCCAGGTGTCACATCGAATCGTTCCCAGCTCACCTGTGGGATTCGAGAAAAAATCTTCAGCCAAAAAGGGAAGAAATTCAATTGCGGACGGAAACTGTTCACGAAAAAATTCAATCACGACGTCTGGATCGGTGAGTTTTTCAAAACTGATTTCTCCTTGGCTTGGCATGAAAAGCGTTACTGTGAAACTTCCATCCAAATTTGGCAGGGCAATCAGCATAAATCCGCCGCGCGGCCAAATATGCAACGCCTCTTTTTCAATCTGAAACGTATTGCCGGGGCCAGCCGGTATTTCAAGTTCCTTGTAATCGTGATCCAGCATTTCAGCCGTGAAACTTCCGTCCGCGGCGTCGACCAAAGCTTGTCGAACTTCGGAACCGCCACCATCGGCGCCAATCAAATACTCAAACGACTCGATGCGAGTGTTGCCAGTTTGATGGTCCAGTACTCGAAATTCGTTTTTCTCAAAATCAACGCTTTGAATTTCGTGGCTAAAGTGAATCTGTGTGAGGCATTCGGTTTCGGCGGCGGTCATCATCAAATTGTTCAGCTCACCGCGGGAAACAGAATAAATGACTTCGTGCTCGCGTTGACCATAAGGCCAAAACTCCGCGGGCTCACCCCATTCGTGGAGCATCCGCCCGCGCATGGGAATCAACAGTGTTTCAACATCGTGCATCAGGCCCGCAAGACGCAACGCATGGGTCCCGCGATTGGCCAACGCCAGGTTGATCGAGCGCCCTGCGGAAATATCAGATGTTCGCAGATCTGGGCGTTTTTCAAAAATCGTGACGCGGTAACCGCGGCGATTCAAAATGACAGCCAACAGCGAACCAACCAACCCGGCTCCGGCTATCGTTATGTGCTTGGGGCGAACCATGACTATAAAAGCTCTTTCAGATTTTTGACAAAATAGAAAACGTCTTGAAAGCTGTTGTACAACGGGACGGGTGCAGCACGAATGACATTCGGTTCACGCCAATCGGTCATCATGCCTCGTCTTTCAAGTTCACGATGAATTTCAACACCTGATTGATTTTTTGTTTCAATCGTCAGCGACAATTGGCAACCGCGCTCGTTCGTGTTTCGCGGGGTAATAATGGAAACTTGTTCTGCCAGTTCGTTTTCGAGCAGCCATTCGAAATAGCCGGTCAGCAACACAGATTTCTCACGCAGCTTTTGGAAATCACCAACGGATTCGAACACATCCAACGACGAACGAATGGCGGCAAGTGACAAAATCGGAGGGTTGCTCAACTGCCACGCTTCGACAGTCAACGATGGATCAAATTGATTGGACATCTCAAAACGTGTCGCTTTATTGTGCCCCCACCAGCCAGTAAAACGAGGAATGTCGTTGTTGCCGTGATGTTTTTCGTGGACAAAACAACCGCCAACGGAGCCCGGCCCGCTATTGAGATATTTGTAGGTGCACCAACAAGCGAAATCGATTCCCCATTCGTGCAATTGCAGTGGAACATTGCCGACGGCATGGGCCAAATCGATGCCTACGGGAATTCCCAGCGGGGTTGCCGCTTGGGCAATTGCCTGAATATCCAAAAATTGACCGGTGTAATACTGAACGCCGGGCAACAGCACCAACGCCAAACTGTCGCGGTGATCTTTGATGGATTGGACAATATCGTCGGTGTTCAAATTTTCTTGACCGTCGCGCGGTGAAACCAGCAACATGGATTCAGCCGGCTGATAACCATGAAATTTGATTTGTGATTCGACAGCATAATGATCCGACGGAAACGCGTGTTGTTCCAGCAAGATTTTGTTGCGCGCATCGGACGGGCGGTAAAACGAAGCCATCATCAAATGCAAATTCGTGGTCAGCGAATTCATCATCACGACTTCGGAATCTTTTGCGCCGACCATTTTTGCCATCGGTTCCGTTAAAAAATTGTGGTAAGGCATCCATGGATAATCGCCTTCGAAATGCCCACGCACTCCACACATTCGCCAATTCTCAAGTTCACTTAGAACGTATTCTGGTGTTTGTTTCGGCTGCAAACCCAATGAGTTACCAACAAAATAAATCTCGTCACGGCCGTCGCGTTGCGGAATGAAAAACTGGTCACGAAACGCGGCTAACGGATCGGTTTCATCCTGCTGACGAGCAAACTCAATCGTGTTTTCAAAAATTGCAACACTCATTCGGTTTTCACGTTGTCGTTGTTTCAGGAAAAATAATTGGCCGACTCACCGCAGCATCCGTTTTCCAATCGGCGAGTTGCAAGTTGAGCAAGTAATATCCATCGGGAATGGAATCATCGACAAAGATCATTTCAGTAACCGTTTTGCCGGTATCGGTATCACTCGTTTTTTGATGCGTGCCTTCTGGAACCTTCCAGAAAATATGGTGAGCGGTGAGTAAGCCGTCGTCAAACATGCGGTCCAACGATGGCAAATCGACCAACAAATGTCTGATGTTACGCTGATTGATCCACTGAATCGCTTCGATGGTAAAAAACGCCGCCTGTTGTTGGTCGTCGTACGTTCTCGATTTCTTGGACGGGTCGTTGGGGCGCGTTCGAATGATCAAACTGTCCAGTTCGCCGTCCGACACGATGGATTGCTGGAGAGCCGTGGCGGTGATGACAAAATCCGCAGCGACAAACGGCGGGCGATAACTTTCACGCGACTGGCTTGCCGATTCGGGCTCGATTGTGACAATCTCAGGCTCCAAAAAACAAGGCATCTCGATTTGTGAAATCGGAACATCATTGTCGACAATATGTCCGACAGATTCCGTATGTGTTCCTGTGCAATGCGTCACCAGCTCGATTCGATCGACATTGCAACTGCCGCCCGAACGGGTCGAACCAGTGAAATCTCCGAGCTGCAGCGATTGGCGAGTTGCAGGCGGCGTCCCAAAATGATTAGGCTGATGGTCATCAAACGATTGTTCGATACTGATCTTGGTTGGCTTGGCCAGATCATAGGTGCGTTTCGTTTTTTCAGAAAAATACTTCATCCCAAATTTTAGGATTCACCCCTTCAGGTGCCCAAGTGGAAAAAGTTCAAAATTATATTAACGGTGAATTGATCGATCCCGTTGGCGGCGCATGGCTCGACAATGACGAACCGGCTACGGGTCAAGTTTTCGCACAAGTTCCGCAGTCCGACAAGCGTGACTTGGACTTGGCGGTTGCGGCCGCCGAAAAAGCTTTTGAAACCTGGTCTACGGTGCCGATCGCTGAGCGTGTTCGCACACTGAACCGGTTGGCAGATTTGTGCGACCAGCACGCCGAACAATTGGTCGAGTTGGAATCAAAAGACAACGGAAAACCGCGTTGGCTGGCGCGGGCTGTCGATATTCCGCGCGTCGGTGCGAATCTTCGTTTTTTTACATCATTGGCTGAAACCTGGTCGACCGAAGCGTTTGCGATGCACGATGGATTCAATTTGACTTTGCGTCAGCCGATTGGAGTTGTCGCCACGATTTCGCCATGGAATCTGCCGTTGTATCTGTTTTCCTGGAAAGTGGCTCCGGCATTGGCGGTCGGAAATTGTGTCATTGGCAAACCGTCTGAAGTGACTCCGATGACGGCGCATTATTTTTCCAAATTGTGTATCGAAGCCGGATTGCCTCCGGGAGTCCTCAATGTGCTGCATGGCGATGGTGCGTCGATCGGTGATGCCATTACCGAACACGAAGGTATCAAAGTCGTTTCGTTTACCGGCGGAACAGCGACTGGTCGCAAGATTGCTGCCAAAGTAGCGCCGACGTTCAAAAAATATTCACTGGAACTTGGTGGAAAGAATCCCAACGTTATTTTCGCTGATTGTGACTACGAAAATATGATGGAAACGACGCTGCGTAGTTCGTTTGCCAATCAGGGCCAAATCTGCTTGTGCGGTTCGCGAATCTATGTCGAGGAGGGGTTGTACGATCGGTTCCGCGACGATTTTGTCGGGCGTGCTGCGAAGCTCAAAGTTGGCGATCCCAACGAAGATGATACGAAACTGGGAGCCGTCGTTTCGCGTCAGCACCATGAAAAGATTTTGAACTGTTTGGAAATCGCGAAATCCGAAGGCGGAAAAATCCTGTGTGGTGGCGGAGCGGCGTCGGTTAACGGTCGTTGTGAAAAAGGATACTTTATTCAACCGACGGTGATCGAAGGATTACCGCTGAATTGTCAAACGAATCAGACCGAGATATTCGGGCCTGTTGTCACGATCGAAAAATTTAAAACAATGGACGAAGTCGCGGATCTGGCAAATGGAACTCCGTACGGACTGTCGGCTTCCGTGTGGACTTCTGATTTGGAAACGGGGCATCGACTTGCTGCAAAAATTCAATCAGGAGTCGTTTGGATTAATTGTTGGCTCGTGCGTGATCTGCGGACACCGTTTGGTGGAATGAAGGAATCGGGATTAGGGCGCGAAGGCGGTCTGGACTCGTTCCGATTTTTCACCGAGACCAAAAATGTTTGTGTGAAGTATTGATTTTGTTTAAGTGTTAAATTGTATGGCCGGTAGGATCGGAAATCGCAACCCGAAACGTTAGTGAGGGACCACGTTCCACAAAACGTCAGTGCGGTTTCTGGTCCCTCGCTCACGCGTCGGGTTGCGACGGTGAAAATACGGTGGTTTCCAACCGGCCGTTTTATTGGATTGGCCGGTGGGAACCGGCCCTACAGAAAAAAGCCAAACCATGATATCCGATTCTGTCAATTCGCAACAAGCGCCGGAGCCCGTTGGCCTGTACCCACATGCTCGCAAGGTCGGCAATTTACTATTCTTGTCAGGTGTTGGACCACGAAAACGCGGCACGCGCGACATTCCCGGAGTCGTGCTCGATAGTAAAGGAGCGATCCAATCGTATGACATTGCAGCGCAGTGCCACAGTGTTTTTGAAAACGTTCGTAAGATTGTTGAGGATGCTGGAAGCTCTTGGGATCAAATTGTCGACGTTACAGCTTTCTTGACCAACATGGCTGACGATTTTCAGGTTTACAACAAAATCTATGCTGAATATTTTGCCGAAAATCGTCCTTGCCGTACGACCGTCGAAGTGAATTGTTTACCGACACCGATTGCGATTGAGCTCAAATGTATCGCGACGATTTGAGTTGAAATTGGTGCGTGAACTAATGGACTAATAAGGGTTTCTTTTGAAGTCTCACGCAGAGGCGCGGAGACGCAGAGGCCTTTTGTAACAGAGATCGTAGTAAATAGTGAACGTTGCAAAAAATCAAATCCAAGCACGACCAGTTTGAAAGCCCGACAACACCTTAGTGGCAATCCAGCCAACTTTGATTCCTCTGCGTTTCCGCGTGCGGCTTTCCCATCCACCGCACAAGAATGACCCAAGTTGATCAAACCAATTCTTTTTGGATGACCGTTCCTTCTTTCGTGGTCCGAACTTCGAAACCGAGTTCTCGGATTTGTTCGCGGATCGCATCGGCCTGGTCATAATTTTTTTCCGCCCGGGCGGCGTCCAGGTTTTTGCACAACTGCTCGGCTTGAGCCAGTTTGTCGTCACCACCAGCCGATTCCGATTGGTAATCGAGTCCTTCGTTCAGCGGGGCGACGTTCAAAACGGAGTTGATCAGTTTTAATGCCCCCAATGCTTCGGCAGCATCGTTGGGTTTGCTGGCAATCCAAGGATTAATCACCGCCAATGCACCAGCAATGTTCAGATCATCGGCAAGCGCTGTAGCAAATTCGTTGACGATAGGATGGGACAAATCAACGTCTTCGGCAATTCCGCCTGACTGTTGTTCGAGTGATGAACGGAATTCTTGCATTCGTCGAACTGTGGTCGCCGAATCGCCAATGCTCTTTGCCGTGAAATTCAAATTGGTGGAATATTTGGATTTCAGCAGTTCAAACCTCAGCACTGCCGGGTCCACCGCCCTGCCCCACAATTCATCTTCGTCTTTTTTGAAATTGCCCGTTAGTACATCGCGGACGGTGTAGAATGTCCCGGCACTTTTGGACATCTTTTCACCTTCGACCATCAAGAAACGAGCGTGAACCCAGTATCGCGCAAAATGTTCGGCTCCTGTGCTGCAGCACGATTGGGCAATCTCGCATTCGTGGTGCGGAAAAATGAGATCTTCACCGCCGGTATGAATGTCGATGGTATCGGCGCCCAAAAAATCTCTTGCCATCACCGAGCATTCGATATGCCAGCCGGGGTAGCCGGTGCCCCAAGGCGAAGGCCATTTCATGATGTGGTTCTCATCCGCTTTCCATAACATGAAATCGGCGGGGTGTTTTTTCATCTGCTGGTCTTTTTGCGACAAACGTTCGCTGGCGCCCTCCTGTAAATCATTCAACGTGTTGTTACTCAACCGGCCGTAGCGAGCAAAACTTTCAACGCTGAAATAGACCACCCCATCGTCCGCAATATACGCATGACCTCGATCCAGCAACGTTTGGATCATTTTGATCATGCCATCGATATTGTCCGTGGCGCGAGGAACATTTTCAGGGTATTCAAAAGCGACTTTGTAACCCAGTTGTTTTCCATCTGCCAGAAAAGCGTCCATATAGTAATCAGCAACCTGGAACGGGTCATTGGGATCGGCAACCTCGCCTTCGGCCACCGTCCCCGCTTTTTTGGCTTCTTTGATTCGCTGGCCACCGACCTGCATTCGGTCCTCGCCACCGCCATCGGCGTTGTCGTCGTTGGTCATGTGGCCAACATCGGTAATATTCGTGACATGGTGAACGTCGTACCCGACCAATTCCAAAAATCGGCGCAGCAAATCACCAAATAGAAAAGTGCGAAAATTGCCAATATGCGCGAAATCGTAGACCGTCGGTCCGCAGCTGTACATCGTAACTTTGCCAGGGACGATCGGCTGAAATTCTTCGAGTTGGTTGGTGAGCGTGTTGTGAAGCTGAATTTTCATCGGCAATCTGCGCAATCTGAGACAGTTAGTAACTTGGATGCTCCCAAATCGGTGTAGGTTAATCAAGGTGGATTCGTTGCCAGAGAACGAAATCTTCAGCCGAACTGGAATTGAAGGCCCGACCCTCTGAGCATTCTACATTTGGTTTTTAAAGAAAAACTCTTCGATCCAGGGTTTTGTCCAGGGGTTTGCAAACGCATAAGCCGCGGAAGTCGCGCTGACAAACAACAGCGTGACAGCCAACCAGCGCAACCACCGACGTGACCAAATCATTTCGACCAGCGGTACCATTGCAGTCAGCCACATGGGGTACATCCAGATTGCCCAGCGAAAACAACTGGTCCATCCTCCGAAATTGCGGTCGTGTTGCGGTCGATAAACATAAAATGTGAAAACAACAACAGTGATAGCCAGAAACGCCAAAGCCGGCAGTCCGAACGATTGGCGATTTGTAAACGCGACAATTAACAAACCGATCCAGCCCAACAACAATACAGGCGATAGCGAAATCACACCATGATGCCCGACGGTGATGTGCATCAAATACTCTTGCTGGTTCGCGACTCCGCGATCCACCGGCGATTTTTTTTCGTTATTGGTTGCCCAATAGCTTCCTGGATAGTCGTACCAGTTGTTCCATTTTCGAATTTCGTATTTTTGGTCATCGATCTGCACAATGGCCAATTGAGATTGTTTGCCAAAATCAACCGTCCAACGATTTCGATGCGAATGCGGCCAGTAACCGGGTGTTACGTTGGCGGCCACGCTGACGGACAGCCCGTTTTTATCGATCTCCGTTTTTAACGGTTCAGGCAGTTTTCCGGAGTCCAAGATTTCGGCAAAATCCCCTTCGACCGTTTCGACCACCGTTCCATCACTGCGATGCGCGTAGGCCAATTTCCAGGTGTCGTGGGCCAAGTAATTCGTTCCAAAAAAAGCAGCAGCGACCAATCCGGCTCCGGGTAAAAATCCAATTAG
Source organism: Pirellulaceae bacterium (assembly GCA_028280445.1). Taxonomy (GTDB): domain Bacteria; phylum Planctomycetota; class Planctomycetia; order Pirellulales; family Pirellulaceae; genus JANQLU01. The sequence continues at coordinate 47,196 of JANQLU010000090.1, forward strand.
CGTCGATGACCAACAACGCAGCAAGCAAAAACACATCATCGCCGCACCGAACGCCAACGCCGGCAAATCGCACGCAACGGCCAACGCGCTAAAAACACCCATGGCGACGAATTGGAGAAATCGTTTGAAGTTTCGTTGATCACCTGCTTGTCTCAACCAATAAGGAACAAACAACGCGATGACAATCATCACACATGCCGCGGCTGGGACATGATTGGAAAAAGTAGTTCCAAACGATGTCAGGTAAGTGCCAAAACATCCAGTTGCGACCACGAATAATGCAGGACCAGGCCGAGCGGTCAACGAGTGGGCGATTTTGGCCAGCATGATTAATGCAACAAACAGGCTGGTTCCATTGATCAAAATCAGCAATGTTCGGATGATAAAAAACGGATGCTCGGCAATTGATTTGCCCGTCACGGTTTTTAAAACCCAATATCCTCCCGCAGCAATCGTTGGCAAAACAGGCGGTTTGCTGGAATAAAAATGAAATTCCCCATCGGCTCCAACGTGGCGAACTTTGTCAATCGTATTCCAGGGCCGCTCACCTTCGATCACCTGGTCAATCGCATAAGTATTGTGGTCAACCAGGGCACGAACCGTGCACCAGCGACTTCGATCATTGGCACTATAAAACGCGGCGGGCTCACCATTGTATTCCGATTGGATGTTGAGAATGCGTCCGCAAACCGAGCCAACGCTACAGCAAATCATGACCATGGCGAGGGTCCAGTAGACTTGAGCTCGTTGCTGAGACCCCTGGTTTGTTTCCGTTGGAGTTGTTTCCATACGATTAGCGTGACTGAGTTTGACGATATTGGCCGCTACTCTATTCTAGGCTGCCGAATGTTGGTTTGCCGCAATTTAGAAAGTTTTTTTCGTTTGATGTGACGCCGCGCCGTCTCATTTTTCCAAAAATCAGACGAGCGTGAACGCCACATACGATCACACTACTGGTCGATAGGTGGCATTTCTCCGCCTTTGGTTCGTCGACGAATCGAATAAACCGTGTCTGGACCCTGCTGTTTGGCCACGAAAAGTTCGGCTAACAACCCAAAGGTTACCATCTGCACGCCAAGTAACAGCGCACCGAGCGAGTAGTAAAGCAACGCGCGATCACTGACCGACGGCAAAGCCGCGATTTCCGGGTTTGACAAATTGACTTGGCGGTAAATCCAGTAAATCGCCAAATACAACAGCCCTACACTGCCGACAAATGTCGACAACAGCCCGATCGATCCCAGCAAATGTTGTGGCCGGTGATTGTAACTGGTCAAAAAACTGACCGTTAACAAATCAAGGAATCCCTTGATGATTCGCGAAACCCCGTATTTAGATTTTCCAAATTCGCGGGGACGATGGTTGACGACGACCTCGCCAACTTTCCAACCACGCGCCGCAGCCAGTACAGGAATAAAGCGATGAAACTCACCGTACAAACGGACTTCGTCAAAAATCTCGCGACGATAAAGTTTGAATCCACAATTGTGGTCGTGCAATTTGACTCCCGTCATACGATTGACCATCAAATTGAAAAATTTTGATGGAATTGTTTTGTGAAACGGGTCGTAACGCACTTTTTTCCAACCGCTAACAACGTCGAAGCCCGCTTCGAATTGTTCAATGAATTTGGGGATTTCTGCCGGGTCATCCTGGAGATCAGCGTCCATCGTCAACACGATATCCGTTTCGACTTCGCGCATGCCTGCGTCCAGCGCACATGCTTTTCCAAAATTTCGGCGAAATTGAATGCCGCGAACTTTGTCCGATTCGACCGACAGATCTTCGATCACCGACCACGAGCCATCTTTTGAACCGTCGTCAACGAACACAATCTGGATGTCGTATCCATATTCATCTTCGACAGCACCGATTTGTTCATACAGCGCTCGCAGGCTCTCTTCTTCGTTGTAAACGGGAACGACGATTGTTAGTTCCATGAAAATCTTCACCTCACCTGTCAGGGTGATAGCACTTTGCTAATGGTTGTTTAAAAGCGGAAAGGTCTAGTAAATGCACGTAATACCAGACCATGGCGAAAATAGCAGAAATGGAGATTATTCGGGAGATCGTTAATTCGCTATTTACTTCGCAAGCGACCTGAGATTACGATAACTCCCAGCGCTTGCAGAATAAACTCGGTAAGTGTCAATACGAACCATCTCAAAAAATACTTGATTGTTCGCTGCTACAGGACAGGCAGATGACAACGTTTCAAGTAAACCATTCGGAGCTGGCCCAATGAAGGGATTGATTGCGTTAGTGCTCTCGGCGATTTCGCTTAGTCTGATTGCTTACCCCGCCCACACCCAAACAACAAATCAACAAGGAAAAGATTTTGTTTTGGAGCTCGACGATGCAATGCTGGCCGAGTTGGCGCGTCGCAAAAACGGGTTAAAAAGCTTTTTGCCTAATCTACAAGGACAACAATTTACTCGAGTTTTCATTAAATACATTGGCACGGGACAAACTCGTACGACACCCAAGCCAAGATTGTTCGATGTCGGTACTGAAGCCAGCAATGATCAATCTGGACTGAACTCCCTCAAATTGCCTCTCGACACAGGTTCGATTCAAGCACTCAAAGCTGGCAAGCCGCTGGTCGCTGAAATTGATCCTGCCAAAGACATTGGTGTGGTCAAAGTTGTTATGGCGCCGGCCCAGCAGGTCAATTCGTTGCCGGCAAACAACACTTTGGGATCAGACCAATTTGGTTCTCGCCAAAACACGCTTTCAGGATCAAACCCGATCTCCTCGCAGCCTCCGTCATTATTGAACACGACACCGAACACTTCGCCTCGAAACGATCAATTCGGCGGCGGCAATAATACGCAATTTGGCAGCGGCAATCGTCAAGGCACGGTTAGCCCGACACAACCGGCTAGTACCACCAATCCATTGCCCAATAACAGCATTGCAGATAACCGCAGAAATGTTTTTCCCGATACCCAGCTTTATCCACGAACTGGTGTTGATAACACGGGAATCAACAATACAACAGGCCAAGGAAATCCTAATCTCGTTGGCGTTGGCGGCAATCGGCGAACGGATATCGGGACTCGCGCCGATTACTCCAATCGGACTAATGTGACGGGAAACCCCAACGTGATGGGAAATCCGAATCGATTTGAGCGGCGACCGTTTGATGATCGGGGATTTAACAATACACGCGATACGCGTCCCAACATTCCCAGTTACAACAACCAAGAATTGATGCGAGAGCGTGAGCAATTGCAGCGACTGCGCGACGAATACTCTCAACTCATTGCAGCAACCAATCGCAATCGCGTTGGCTTGAATGCCCCTCCGGGAGAGTTTTTGACAAAAACCGAGGCCGACCGAAACGTCCGAGATGCATTGGAAAAACAACGCGCGGAGTTGAAAACAACGGCCGACCAACAGACAAAAGTCGCACTGGAAAATCAGAAAACTGAACTGAAGGCTTCGGCCGAAAAACAGATCAAGGAGCAAGTTGACAAATTGGTTGCCGAACAAGCGAATTGGAGCGGCCCGGTATTGTGGTTCGCTTTCTTTGTGTCGTTCGGTTTGAACATGTATTTGTGGTGGATCTGGCGGGCTTCGTTTACTCGTTACCAAGAGTTGGCGGACGATTTGCGGCAGACGTTTTCACAGCCAATTAACTAATGCATGCATTTTGTTTGCGAATATTTTACGATCGATATTTACGAAATTCGGTAAAACGGCAACAATCATGCCGCTACTGAAAAATCCCCACTGGACGGGGCGCGGTGCAACCACCGTCGAAAATAAGCAAGGAGCGCTAACATGAAACGAATGACTCTAATCGTCGCAGCTGTGGTGGCGATTCTGCCACTTTCTTTGGCTACTGCTCAGCAACAGCCACCCGCCAATACTAATACCAGCGTTGGAATGAAAACCAATATTGGAATTATCGATCTGGCTCAGGTTTTTAAAAGTCATCCGACTTTCAACCAGCAGTTGAAACAACTTCAACAAGACGCCGAGATGTTTAAAAGTACGGTCCAGCAGCAACGACAAATGTTGCAAACTCGGCGAGAAAATCTTGCCAAAATGGATCCGAACTCCGCCAAATTCAAAAACGAAGAATCCAATCTGGCCCAAATCGCAGCACGACTCGAAGTCGATGGGCGCAACAAGGTCAAGGAATTTGCACAGCGTGAAGCCAATTTGCACTACAACACTTATCAGCAAATCCAAGGCCTCATCGGACGTTACTGCAAGCAAAATGGAATCCGAATTGTCATGACATTTGATGGCTCGCCCGTCGATCCAAATAATCCGGATTCTATCATGCGCAAAGTCAATGCGTCGGTGGTGTACCACGTTCCACAAAAGGACATTACGCGACCGATCATTCAATATGTCGCGCAAGTCGTTGGAGCAAGTACGCCCAATCGCAAATGAATCAACGTTGCACATGGATCAACGGCAGACACGTCATCTAAGGAAAATAAGTTGACAACGGCCTTTCGCAAGCAGAATACGATCGCTCGACCAGCCACCGTTTCCGGATTTGGCTATTGGAGTTCTCTCGATGTAACCGTCGAATTCCGACCAGCTTCAGAAAACTCCGGCATCGTGTTTGTCAGGCGAGACGACGCGGAACTGAAACGTATTCCGGCGTTGATCGCATTGCGAGAAAACGCTCCGCGGCGAACGTCTTTAGCCAACAGCGGAGCGACGGTCGATATGGTCGAACATATCATGGCGGCATTGGCCGGGCTTCAAATCGACAATTGCGAGGTTTGGGTGAACCGCGCCGAAATGCCGGGGTGCGACGGATCGAGCTTGGCGTTTGTCGAAGCACTTTGTACCGCAGGAGTTGTCCAGCAGAACGAATATCGTTCCAAGTTGATTGTGCAACACGTGCTCGAGGTTGGAAACGATGAAAACTGGATTCGCGCCGAACCGAACGCGGCCGGTGAGTTTAAAATCGATTTTCACCTGGACTATCCGTTGCATCCAGTCATCGGTCAACAAGATTTTTCGATCGCCATCAGCCGCGATTCATTTGTCGAACATTTGGCTCCGGCCAGAACATTTGTACTCAAACACGAAGCAGAATACCTGAATCGGATGGGATTGGGGCGCCGCGCGACGGCCCGAGATCTCATCGTGTTCGATGAAAACGGACCGATCGACAATCGACTCCGTTTTGACAACGAGTGCGTTCGCCACAAGACGTTGGATGTCCTAGGCGATTTTGCACTGGCTCCCTTTGATATCGTCGGAACGTTTTCCGCGAATCGCAGTGGGCACAAGTTGAACGCCGAAATGGTTGAACGATTGTTGCAAGAAGCGACAATTGCCAGACCGTCCGACGTTCACGGCATTAAAAAATCCGCTTAAATGGACTTAATCGAGATTCGAGCCGTGAAACCTACAATTTCAATCAAAGAATTCACAAAAAACCCAGAACAATTCAAAGACCAACCGCCAAAAATTTCAAAATACGCGGTCGTCGACCCAGAAGCAGAGATCGGACCCGGTGTTGAAATCGGGCCGTTCTGCGTCATCGGGCCGAAAGCGAAAATTGGAGCGGGGACGATTCTGCAAAACAATGTCACCGTCATGGGAGACGTGACACTTGGCGTGGGCAATCGCGTTTTTCCAGGCAGCGTCCTCGGCGGCGATCCGCAAGACGTCAGCTATCGGGGCACGGAAACAAAAGTTGTCATCGGCGACTACAACGTCTTTCGCGAATGCGTCACGATTAATCGCGCCAGCGAAAAAGAGGACGGTTACACGCGCGTTGGATCCAATTGTTATTTCATGGGCTGCGTGCATATCGCACACGACTGCCAGGTGGGCGATCATGTCGTGATTGCCAACGGTTCCATGTTGGGCGGACATGTTCATTGCGACAGCCGCGTGACCCTCAGCGGTGGAGTTGCTGTTACCCATTTCGCGTCGATCGGACGTTACGCATTCGTCGGAGGAATCAGTCGAATTTTGCAAGACATTCCACCGTACATGTTGGCTGACGGGAATCCGGCGAGACCGCGATGTGTCAACGTCGTCGCTTTAAAACGAAATGATTTTCCATCGAAAACGATCAAAGACCTCACGGAAGCTTATCGTCTGTTGTTCCGATCGCGGGTCGGTTTGGAAAGTGCTCGAGAAATCTTGATAAACAAATTGGGTGATCAACCCGAAGTCAAACATCTATTGGATTGCATCGAATTTCAGCAGAACGGCCGACATGGCCGCGGACGTGAAGCACGGAGAAATGCCGCGTGAGTATCAAAACAGCCGTTATCGGCGCAGGCCACTTGGGGCGGATTCACGCGAAATTACTCAAACAAATCGGCGACGTCGAAGTGGTCGCCGTCGCGGACCCCTGCTCTACTGCCCGTCAGAAAATTGAAACGGAACTCGGTTTAAAAACAACCGACAATTGGCAGGAATTGATTGGAAAAATCGATGCGGCGGTCGTTGCAGCGCCGACCAGTTTGCATCACGAAATCGCAGCCGAGCTTGCCGGAAATGACATTCATTTGTTGATTGAAAAACCGGTCACTACCACGGTGGCACAGGCGCGGCATCTGAGTCGCATTGCCAATGCGCGAAACTGCATGATTCAAGTCGGACATGTCGAACGTTTTAATGCCGCATCCGAAGGCGCCACCAGTGTTGGGATTCCACGTTTTATTCAAACCTGTCGAGCAAGCGGTTACACTTTCCGTTCGATCGATGTCGGGGTCGTTCTCGATTTGATGATCCATGATATTGATTTGGTCTGCAACCTGGCCCAATCCCCGGTCGTGGATGTGCAAGCCGTTGGTATTTCGGTGTTTGGAAAACATGAAGATATCGCACAAGCACGATTGCAGTTTGAAAACGGCTTGGTGGCAAATTTGACCGCATCTCGCTGCAGTCCCACACCATCTCGTCGATTCGAAGTGTATGGTTCCAACGGGTACGTCGATATCGATTTGGCAAATTCGTCTGCCAAGCAGATCAAACCGCCAACATGGATCGTGAATCGCAGTTTTGATTTGGATTCCGTTACCGATCAACAGCGTGATCTGATTCGGGAATCCCTGTTCGAAAAAATTATGCCCGTCGAAGAATTGCAATTCGAACCGGTGAATGCGATTTTGTGTGAACAACAAAATTGGGTCGATTGTATTTTAGGACGTTCCCAAAAACTGGCAGTGCCGATTGACGATGGGTTGAGAGCATTAGAAACTGCCACCGAAATTGTTTCACAAATCAATTCCCATCAGTGGAACAAATCAGGCACAGTCAGCGGGCCGCTTTGCGATCCCGCCATGATCGATCAACCAGAACTGGGTCTTGTCAAACGAGCCGCGTAGGGCCGGGAATATGTTGCTCTAATCACAACCCGAAGCGTGAGCGAGGGACACGTTTCACCGTACATCAGCTTGGTTGTGGTCCCTCGCTCACGCTTCGGGTTACGATTTTCCACGCAATCACTTCTATCACACACGACACAAATTCCGAACTGCCGCGCCGCAATGAATACATATCGTTTTGTTGGCGTTGGTCATTGCAATCCGGTCCGCCCGGATTAAGCCAAGTCGCGATCTTCGAACAGTACAAGTGCAAACAGCAATGCCATTGCGCCGTACATCAGGCAATAGACGATACACCAACCAACGTAATCCATCGGTACGGCGCCTTCGCCCATAATCGCGGCCTGAATATCAAAATGGTCGAGCACCGGAATAATGGTTGCGATCACCCGTCCAAACAACTGCACTGGCTCAAATGCCCTGGCGACCTCGTTCGACTGAATGATCAGCGGGGTCAAGTGTCCCATCACATAGACCGCAAAACAAATCAAGAAATTGGGTAGGATTCCCATCCGCGTTGAGATTGCCACGCTGATGGCTACGAAAATCAAGACTTCCATATATCCCAACAACAATCCCGGAACGATGCGCATCATTTCGGTAAAACCAATGGTCCATTCGACATCCGGCATTGCTGTTTCTTTACCGTCATAGATCGGTTTGTACGAAGTCCAGATACAAAACCAGACGCCGAGAATGATAAACAGCAAACCGACTGCCAGTCCGATCCCACCAAATTTGCCGACAATAAATTGGCGCCGCCCGACCGGTTTTGACAAAACGGTCAACGCAGTTCGGCCTTCGATTTCTTCGGCAACGGACTTACTGGCACTCCAAACGGCCAGGAAAATTGCCAAGACGCGGATAAAGGTCAAACCGCCTTCCTTGTACATCTTGATGTCTTCGCCGAGTGTGTTGTACGGAATGTAGATCGACGCCAGAATGAAGACGATCCCGAGCGCCGCAAGCAAAATGAAAATCGGTTGCGAGATCTCATTTTTAAAAGTGGACAACGAAATGGCCGCAATTTTGGGCATCGCCGCTGACAAAAACAAATACGCCATAAACAGCGATACCACGCAAATCGCAACAAACGGAATGTATTTGGCCTGCGGATAGAGCGGCTCGCTTTCCCACCACATCGTGACTTCAGCCGGTTGGTCGCCATCGTTGCGGAAATAGAGCTTTTCAAATTTTGTTGTTTCGTCGGGAAAAATCCGATCGTTTTTGGGCCGTTTGACGAACTTGAATTTTTCGTCGCTGGCCGGAATATCAATGATCTTGTTGATATCTTCGGTCGATGGATTTGGACCGATCGGGACCGATGAAACGATCAAACGTTCGTTGGTCAGGAAATTGATAGTCTTCAGTTCGAATCCCCAGATCAGAACTTCGATTTCCTCCGGATTCGCATTGCGGGGAGTTGGGGCGATCGTAAATTGCTTTTTAAATTTGCCGGTATACGGCAGTCGGCCCAGCGATTCGAGTTTCGCGTTCGGTTGGGATACGAACGTGATGACGCCGAATCCATTGACCAACGCCAGTAGATAACCGATGGCGCAAAACGCGACCATAATGCCGGCGATCGAAGTGACCCACAGCAAAAACCCTTCTTTCATACTTCCGAGGATCTCGGTGGATTGTTTGCGCGATACCAGCGCGACGAACCCAAATCCGATCACCGGAGCGACGACAACCGACAACAGGATCCAGACGGCGTAATACTGACTAAAAAATTTGTAGCGTTCGCCCGCCGACGAATAACCCAAGTAATCTGTTTGTGAGAAAAAATGCAGAACAATCCAGCCGATCAGTGCGAGTCCGGCCACGATCGAAAAAATTGTTCCGAACATGGTGCGACGTTGTGGGCTCGAATCCATGGTATTCAGACCTGGAATTTTGGCCAGCAAGTAAATCAGCCCAATCAAAAGCAGGACCAGAATCATGCCAAAGGTGACTCCGACGGAAAGCATCCAGACCGGCGTTAGCCAATTGGTGATTTTTTCATTTTGCGCCAGGAAAATGACCGAGTCGTTGGAAAAAAACTGGCCGGCGGAGGTTAAGTCGATGTCGAAGGATCGCACTTTGGGTTATCCGAATGTTGAAACTGACGCAGGGGACGAAGGCACTATTATTTATGCGAATCTGGTTTGTTTGAAGGGGGCAAAACAGCATGTTTTTTCGGCGGATAGCCCCGGCAGAATGCCCCATCACCTAAATACGTATTCCGTTGGCGAAAGGTTCGTTGGTTCGGAATCATTCATTTCGCCGCATCGGAATCGATCTGCGATAGAATATAACCATGGCTTGGCGACGAGTTTTTTGCATACGAGATCGTTAATTAAAGATTTGGAGAACAATCAATCATGGAACCCATGAACGCGCAATTAAACGAAATCGACAACAAATCGATGAGTAAATCGTTGCCAACAATCTTGGTCGCTTGTGGAGCGGTTTTCCTGGGTGTGTTTGCAACAACCGACGTTTCGGCCGAAATCAAAGCTTCTGCCAAAGACGGCTTTCATGTCAATTTGGAGGTGGAAGTCACGGTCGACCGAAAAATCGCTTATGACGCCTTTGTTTCGGATCTTGCCAAATGGTGGGACGGCAGCCATTCCTATAGCAGCGATGCAAAAAATCTGTCGATGGACCTCAAACAAAAATGCATGTTGGAACGCTTGCCCAATGGAGGATTCGTCCGGCATATGGAGATCGTTTATCTTCAACCGGGGAAAATGCTGCGCATGACGGGTGGTCTCGGACCGCTTCAAGGCATGGGAGCCACGGGAGCGCTGAACATTTCATTTTCCGAATCAGAAGGCAAAACCACTGTCCGCCTGAACTATGTGGTCCATGGCCCGTCGTTTCAAAATTTCGACAAAATGGCAAAGCCGGTCGAAGGCGTCCTCGCTGGACAAATGAACCGGTTTAAAAAGTACTGTAATTCACTCGGGGAAAAAAAATCTGCCGCAAAAAAAAGTGATCAAAACGCAAATCAAGATCGCGCCGAATTTGCCCGCGCAATCGCCAAGGCCGCGAAGATTTTGAAATATGAACAAGGGGTTTGGGATTGTACTTGGGATTATCTGGATTCCACGGGCAAAGTTGTGCGAACCGTTCGCGGCGTTGAGCGGATGAAATACACGTTAAATAAACGAGTCCTGGAGATGGAAACCTATTTGGACGAGCGGTTGGTGAGCCGATCATTCCGATTTTACAACCCCGTCTCGAAAAAACTAACATTGTTATCCGTTGGTATGGACGGCAATCATTGGGAAATGGAGCAGGATCTCGATTCAGACGTAATGGTTTCCCAACCTCACCGAATGCGAAACGGTAATACCGAGACAATTCGATTTACAACCACCGAGAAAACCGATGATGCGATGACCGTCGTCATGGAACGGACCGTCGACAACAAAAATTGGACCAAGGTCTTTCGTCAAACACTTAAACGCCAAAAAAATTAGAACCGGCCCTACGAAAATCTTATCGACGAACGGTGAAATCATCGTACTGGTCAGTGGCCTGTGAAACTTCGACCGAGTGATGGGCGATGTGTCTGGCCCGTTCCAACAAAATGGTTTCGATAAACGCGTCCAATTCGGAAGCCGCGCCCTGACAAACCAATTCGACTGAACCATTGACAAGGTTTTTGACGTACCCGGTGACTGAAAATCGTCTGGCGATTTCAGAAACGGTATAGCGAAACCCAACTCCTTGTACGCGCCCGGAAAAGATGACTTTCCGTTTTTCAGTTTCCATATCAATTTCTCTGAACGAATGTTTGTAGATTTGAGATCGCAAAAATCATAACCCGAAGCGTGAGCGAGGGACCGAAACCGTGCTGATGTGCAGATAGAACATGGTCCCTCGCTCACGCTTCGGGTTATGATTTTGCCGCAAAATCCTAGCCGGTGAAGGAACCTGATTGGCACGTCGCACTCGCAAAATTGAGTGTAACACTTGTTCACCCATTCACAAAAAACTGCTGATTTCGTCGCACCTGGAGAGTGTTGAGAATGCATAAATTCGTTCTTTGATCCGATTCCCCACGGCCGCCATTTGAACTATTTCTTTCTGTACGTTAGCCTACATAAAACTGAATTCAAAGAAACAACTTTTGTTGCGCGGAGTGACACGATGAACAGCATTATCATCAGAGCCCTGGTTATTTGCGTGGTATTAATTCAAGCCCAGGCCTTACAGGCACAACTCGATTCGACATTGAAACTGGTTCCCAATGACGCCAATGCGGTTGCCATTGTTCGAGTCGAAAAAATTTACGGTAGCGAAATGGCGGCGACCGAAAAATGGATCGAACAATCCAGAGTCAAATATTCCAGCAGCCCGTTGTATTTTCCAACGTCAACTAAAAGTGTTGTGATTGCTGCCGAAATCGATTTGGGTCACGGTTCTGCACTTTGGGAAGCGGCTTACCTGACCATGAAATCGGAAATCGATATGAACTTTGTGTGCAAGCTTTGCAAAGGTGTGAATCACAAGATTGCCGGTTTCGAAAGTGTTGACACACCAGACGGCGGCACGATGTTGAAATTGAGCAAAAACACGCTGGCCACAAAATTTCCAGCAAACCGACAACAGATCAGCCGTTGGGCGCGCTCGGTCAAAAACGAACAAACCGGAAAACTTTCTGACTATCTTTTAAAAGTATCGGAGTTCGCTCAAAAGAAATCAGATGCCGAAATCATCATGGGACTTGACCTGGTTGACGCCATCGGCCCCAAACAACTGCGCGAAAAATTGCGACAAAAAACCTGGCTGACCGATACCGACACGCTGGTAAAAGTGCTCTCGAGCATTCAAGGTGTGACGTTCGAAGTCAAACTGAGATCGGATGCAACGGGTGTCATGCGAATCGATTTCGCAGAGGATACGTCGGCTATCAAACGCGACGCAAAAAATTTGGTCGTCGCTGCTTTGCAAGACAACGGACTTTATATTCGTGATTTTGATAAATGGGAAACCGAAATTCAGGGCAAACAAATCGTTTTTAGCGGTCGACTAAGTTCAACCGGACTGCGACGGGTATCCAGTATTATTGAACCTCCGCAAGCTTCCGTTCCGACAAAAGAAACGACCAAATCAGATTCAGGTGAAGTTGCGGGCCGCAAGGCAAGAGCGACCAAAGAACATTGGGACGCTGTCCAAGCTTTGTTGAAAGACATTCGGAAATACCAACCGCAAACTCGGAATCAACTGGCGTTTTATTACGAACGTTACGCGAGAAAGATTGACGGTCTGCCGATCCTGAACGTCGACGAGGAAGAGCTGGATTACGCTTCAGCGGTGGCTAATGTGTTGCGGCAAGTGGCGTTGGGACGGCGGGATGTCGTTGCCAGAACAGCGGCAACCCGAAAACAGTATCGCGGTTACGACTATACTTACACCTATGGCAGCCACGGCTGGGTGCGGGGAGGCCGAAGTGCCCAATCTGCCAGCGAAGCGGCTGCGGCAAACATTATTGCCCAAGGGGCCACCAGCAAGGCCAAATTGATGGAAGGTCTCGATCAGTTGAGCGCGTCCGTTCGACGATCATTGACCAAAAAATTCAGTGACTATCAAATTGAATTTTAATCGATTGCAGTGGTGATCGATTGCAGCAAGTTTGGATGACCGCAATCATCATTCTGCGGCAAAGTAAACAAGCAAAATGGGACCGAACAACTCGGTCTCATTTTTTTTGTGGACTGTCAGGTTTGATTGCTGCAAACCCGGTTGCGCATCCAAAGAAAAACGATTTCGGTTGAACGTTGAACCCAACGTTTTCGAAATGCCGGATCGCATTCGTACAGTCCTTGAATTTGTTAGTGTAGACGCCGAGCAGGCGATAGTTTTCCGGATTTCCCATCAACAACCGCCCGATGACTGGGATGAGCCCTCACTAAAGTTTCGCATTTGCGATTTTTGTTTGATGCAAATTCCTGCTCAACAATTTTTTTTGTGCGTCTTTTTCTCATTTGATACGTCTACCAAGTGAGTTTACACAAAAAACCAACTATTTTTTAACCTTCGTGGGAGGAACGAAATGACTGACAAACCTCAACAAAATGAAACGGAACGTCCAGAAAACCAACAATGCTGTTGCTGCTGTTGTTGCTGCGGTACATCATGTTGTTGTCAACCAAACTCAGCAACAGGGAATTCTTGCTGCTAATCATGACGCAGGATCAAAAAAACGAAGTAACCGAACAAATCTGGCTGGAGCTGAGTGATCGGCTGCGCCAATTTGTTCGGTCACGTATCAAATCGGTTGCCGATGTTGATGACGTGTTGCAGTCGATCTTTCTGCGCATCCACACCAAATTCGATGATCTGCGCAATGCCGAACGGCTGGAGTCTTGGGTTTTCCAAATCACTCGCAACGCCATTTCGGACTATTATCGGAAAAAACGAAACGGGGTGGGCGGCATCGAATCCTATGCTGACGCATTTGACGAATCAAACACCAACGCCGATGACGTACACGCGGAACTTGCCGATTGTCTCCGCGTGATGATCCAGCGGTTACCAATCGATCAACGACGGGCGCTATCCATGTTCGAATTCGATGGGATTTCTCAAAAAGAAATTGCAGCGCAAGAATCGATTTCTCTTTCAGGTGCAAAATCCAGAATTCAACGGGGCCGTAAATCACTCGAGGCGATGTTAAAAGCCTGCTGCGAGTTGCAATTTGATCGACGCGGTAATGTCACGGAATATAAAGCTCGCAACAAAAATTGTTGTCATGACTGTCCGTAAAAAATGACGTTGATTCACGACAGGTTAGGCAGGTCCCTCGTCGTCGTCTCGCTCCGTCAACGAGTTTGAGACAGGATGAACAGGATCTAACAGGATAAAAAGTCATCCAAAAATGAGATCAATTAATGAGACAAAAAAGAAAACGAACGAGCATAGACATAGTTAACAGAACACAAGAAACATCCTGTTAAATCCTGTTCATCCTGTCTCAAACTCTTTGACCGCGCAATTAGAACCCAGGTCGTTCATTTCGCGTCGCGAACGCGATTCAAAACATCAACCAACCGATCTAAATCGGATTCTTGGGTGAGATGATTGGTAATGCAAGCTCGTAATACAGGATGTCCGCCAAGTTTTGTTGTCGAGATCCACGCTTCACCCGACTGACAAACACCGTCAGCCAGCCACTGAAAATCGTCCTGGCCTTCGGGATGCGTCTCTTGAGGAGCAAAACAGACGACACCCATCGAAGCGCCATTGAGGACACGATAATCGTTGGCCTCCAGTTTTTTGGCCAACAAATGTGCCATTTCAAACTGGTGGTTGATCACTTTTTCGTAATCTTGTTTTCCCAATACGGCAAGTTGTATAAACAATTTCAGGCCGATGAATCGCCGTGAAAATTGGAAACTTAGCTGGTAGTTGTCCAAACCGGCCGTTTGACTTTCAGGCACGTAGTCCGTTTTCAACGCAAATGCCTGGTGCAACCAATGGTGCTCACGCACCAAAACAATTCCGGCAGCCATCGGAACACTTAACAATTTATGTGGATCGAATGTGATGCTGTCGGCGTGTTCGATGCCCGCCAGTTTCGATTTGTGTTTGTCAGATAAAATGGCAGGCCCGCCCCAAGCGGCATCGACATGCAAATGGAGGTTGTGTTCTTGTGCCAAATGCGCGATCGATTCGAGAGGTTCGAGCAATCCAGAATTGGTTGTTCCGGCAGTGGCATTGATCATGAATGGGAGCAAACCGTTGCGTCGGTCTTCTTCGATCATCGTTGCCGCCTGCGCGATGTCCATCACAAATTCGTCGGTGACGGGTACCAATCGCACGGCGTCACGTCCCAATCCGCACTGATGGGCGATTTTTTCAAACGAATGGTGAAACTCGGTGGAGCAATAAAAAACGGGCTGCCCGTCCAGGCTCCTGACACCGGATTTCGCAAACGTGGGAAATTTTCGAGTCAGCGCAACCAGCGTCGCGGTATAGTTGGCCTCACTGCCTCCCGAAGTAAAATTTCCAAACGCGTCAGTCCCAATTCCGAATTGCTGAGCAAAATAACGGACGACGTGCCGTTCGATTTCAACACCGAACGGATTGTGGTGCCAGGCTCCGAGTTGCGGGTTAAACGCAGCCACCAGCAGATCAGCCAGGACGCTGTAAAATCCCGGCGCCGGATTAAACAGTCCGTAATAGCGAGGATGCGGAACGTGGAGATTCCAGTCTCTCAACCGACGGCTGACGCCGTCTAGAACTTGTTTGGCGTCAAGTGATGTTTCGAAAGTGAATTGACTGAGGTACTGGCGAATCTCGTCCGCCGAAACTTGGGGACTGGCGGGCAAGCTGTCGACGTCCGAATAGAAACCTTCGATGATCGAGATAGCTTGTTCAAACAGGTCGTGCCGAACGTCGGCTGTTGGCATCAATGCGTCGGTTCGCGGCTGGCTGATGATTTGCATCACTTTCTCACCATTGACTTGATTAGAACAAAGTTCGTTGTATTATGGTGGTCGCAACACTTTCGTCAACAACTAAATTTTAACGGCGAATTTTATTCGTTTGGCGGCCGCAATGAAAGAACTCGACCGAATTGACTTCGAAATAATTGAGCTTCTACAGAATGATGCTCGGCTGACGAATAAAGAGATCGCTGACCAAATCGGTTTAGCACCGTCGAGTTGTCATGCCAGAATTCGCACGTTGCAAGAGAGTGGAGTTTTTAAATCGTTTCATGCGGTTGTTGATGAAACGGTAATGGGCGTCGGTCAACAAGCATTGTACTTTGTCAGCCTGTCGCACCACACGAGAAATTGTTGCGAACAATTCATGAACGACATGATCAAACTGCCTCAAGTGATCACGGTCTATCAAATCTCCGGCCAAACAGATTTTGTGATTCACGCCATGGCCAAAGACACAGCGTCGTTGCGTGATTTTGCGCTCGATCACATTACGATCCGCAACGAAGTCAATCGAATCGAAACAGCGATTATTTTTAACAAAAAGCAAAATGTGCGTGTTCCGAAGTATGTCGAGGATTTGAATTCGAAGTAGTTTGCTGAAAGGTTGCGGTGCAAGTTTTTTGGACAGGATTGACAGGATGAACAGGATGGAACCAACCCTGTAAACATGTTCATTCTGTCAAAGTAGGGCCGGTTCCCACCGGCCAATCAAAAAAAACGGCCGGTAGGAACCGGTCCTGCATTACAAAATCTCGCGTTTGCGATTGAGGTAATCCCAAACGACAAAACGATCGAGGTCGTTTCCACCCGTAAAAAAAACTCGTCCTTGCGTTGATTCGGTAAGTCGATGGGCAAAACGGATGTCTTCTTCGTTTTGAGACCAACTCGGAACTAGAAACATGTTAATGGTAATATTATCGCGCTGACACAACATCCCTTCGCGGAGCGTCGCCGACTCGGTTAACGGATGTGGTGGATATAGCATGTAAAGTTTTGAGTCGTCGAAATGGGCGGTCGGCAATCCGTCGGTAATCAACACGATTTGTTTGTTCGGCGTCGGTTGATTGGCCAACATTTGACGAGCCAGACGCAGCGAATGCTGAATATTGGTGAAATGTTGGTGAATCATGTGTTCGCTGATGTCCGGGCGACTCATATCGACCGACATCTGAACGAAAGGATCGTGGAGTGTCACTGGTTTGGGCATCAGGTCGATTACCTGATTAGCAGTTCGCTGTTTGGCAAACGTGTACATCTCGACAAAACCGAGAAAATCGCCGGGGTATTCGCTGCGTACCAAACCGTCGATTGCCAATGCCATACGTTTCACATTGATGTACTGTCCGTCATAGCGCATCGAACCACTCATATCCATGATGATGGCGGTGGCACATTTTTGCGTATTGCGCGTTTTGTGCACCTCGATGTCTTCGGATCTAAGGCGAACCGGCAGACTCCCCTGTCCTTGCGAGTTTTGCCGCAGCATGGCGTTGACAAACGACTGGGGGATGTCCATCTGGGTCAGCGAATCGCCGAATTCATAAGACTTGGTTTGTGGCAACTCGATCGCACCTTCGCCCGTCACCAATTCGTCGCGATGCCGTCCCGTCCGAGATTCTTGGAGATTGCTAAATATTTTGCCAAGCAGTTTACTTTGAAAAACTTTGTAGGCTTTAGGTGTCAATTGAAAACGACCGGCGGCATCGCGATCCAATCCTTGCCGTTCGGCCGCTTCACGAACATAGTTTTCGATTTGACGTTGGATTTCTTCGAGCGATTGCATGTCCTGTTCCGGAATCATTTCGCCGAGGCTATCCAAGTCGAGGATGGCGATTTGCGCCGTTTCACGCGCCTGTTCGATTTGTTCCAACAGCTCTTCGATTTTTTCCAACTCTTCCTTGATCTCCAGCGCTTCGGGAATCGTCATGGATTGGCGTCCTGTGAAATTCCACCTGGAAGCCAGTTCATCGATTTCGTATTTGTCTTCCATGCGCCCCATCATCACCGTCAGGTGGCGGGCAAAAACGCTGGTGTCATCGCCGGTCGCGTAAAACAACCGTTCGAGGTCATAAATCTGTTCTTGTTGAATAGCGGTTTTGTAATGCTTGCGAAATTCTTTGGGAACATCCACCGACCAGGCTTCACGACCAACGGCTTGCTCGGCAAGTTTGACGACCGTGTCGGTTTCGTACGTTTGCAAAATCCGCATCAACCGCTCGAGCAACATTTTTTTGATGTGATCGAGACTGGGACCGAGTTGACTGAACTGCTTGGGGTCCAGATAGACGGCGCGAGCGAGTTCTTCGTCGGTCAATTGACGAAACGAACCGTAGGCCAGCATCTGTTCCATCAGAGGCGATACCAGATCCGGTGGCGGTTGTGTCGGACTGGGAAATTTTTCAGGGTTGTATTTTTGGTAAGTGTGCAGGACACCACCGCGGCGTTCGTTTTTCGTCATCGTGGCACCTGCAGGGTTAAATTTCATAAGCACTTTGGCCATGCTTTTGCGAACGGGAGATCATGTCTCGCGAATACAATCCGGCCAAAACAAATTCGACACACGAAGCGCGGACTGCGGGATCGGTCGATGCATTGACTTCGAACGCTTTTTCCCAGGCGGGTGGAACACGCTCCAGCCTTGCCGCATATTCGCTCGACGGAATCATATCACCAACTTCGATTTTGACACCTTTGGTAAAAATCTCAGAGATTTCAGCCAAACCATGCACTGTAACATATTCTTCGAACACGACCGAAATGGCTTCGGCGATGATCGAATCGAGCACTTGTTTTTCCGACATCTGGTGGGAGCCCATGAGGTCGAGTTCAAGTTTTCCAAGTGACGATGAATAGAGATGTGCCAGGTCGCTGATTCGGGGAACCGCCGGTTTCTCGCCGAGGACCACGCCGCGTTGGCGGGCACTGGCAACCATCGTCCGGTAATTCGCGATGCTAAATCGGGCGCTAACTCCGGATTGTTGGTCGATGTATTTGCTTTTGCGAGCTTGAACCGTGATCTGTTCGCAGATTTCTTTCATAAAAAACGGAACGCGAACGGGAAACTCGCCGTCGAGATCGATCGCGGACTCGTCTTCCATGATTTGAATACCGAGTTCGCGCTCCCGCGGATAATGCGTTTGAATCAACGAACCGATGCGGTCTTTGAGTTGCGGAATCACTTTGCCGCTACGGTTATAGGTTGACGGGTTGGCCGAGAACAAAATCAACACGTCGATATCGAAACGGACGGGGTAGCCGCGAATTTGTACGTCGCGTTCCTCGAGAATATTAAACAATCCAACTTGCACGAGCTCGTCCAATTCTGGAAGTTCATTGACCGCAAAAATTCCACGATGCATTCGGGGGATTAAGCCAAAATGAAGTGCGTCCTCGGTGGACATGCTAGAGCCGCCGGCCAGCTTGGCGGGATCGATTTCACCAATGATGTCGGCGAATTTGGTCCCGGGTGCAAGTCGTTCGGCATAACGTTGTGCGCGCGGCCACCATTTAATCGCAATTTGTTCAGGCGATTTTTCGGCGATCAGATCACGGGCGACGCGGCTGAGCGGCTGAGTCGGGTCTTCGTGAAACGGCGAGGCTGCAATATCGAGATACGGAACGACTGGGTCGAGCATACCGACCAGGGCGCGCATCAAACGGCTTTTGGCCTGGCCTTTTTCACCCAGGAACAACATGTCATGACCGGACAATAGCGCAATATTGATTTCTGGAATCACGGTATGGTCGTAACCGATAACTCCCGGATACATCGATTCCCCGGCTGCAAGGCGTCGAAGAAAATTGTCGCGGATTTCTTGTTTAACCGTTTTGGACTGCCAACCGCTGTCCAGTAATTGTTGAAGATTTTCAGGCAAAGTTGTCGAGCGTGTATCTGAATTCATTTCGAGTTGCATGGTTGAATATGTTCCTTTGGAAAAAGAATTTTAATCGGTAGGACGGCGAATTGCATTTGCTGAACGATTTTTGTGCCGTTGGTCAATCCGCTACCTAAAAAAGTGTGCAAGACTTGCTATCGTCTTGAGGGATATTCAGCGGATTCGTTTTTCACTGACACGTCGAGTGGTCGTTCGTGTCACCAACGCCGATTCATATCACGTCCGATTTCACAAATCGTTTGAATCTGTGGATGACGGTCGGTGCAGAAAATGCTTTCGCTCGCAGGGCATTATAGAAATTGGGAATCGCGGAAAAGAAAACGAATCAAGTGATAACCAGAATTTGGGTGCCCGTGATGAAATTTCGATGATTCGACAGTTTGGAATTGTGACTTGCCGTTGCCAAATTCGGCTTTTTCGTTGTCTAATGGCCAAAATCGCATGCTTCGGGCTGTTTTCAAAATTACCGAGTTTGTTTCGGGAGGCAAGACTCAACAAACAAGGTGTTTTGTGAGCGTCGAAGTGGACATTTTTTTGGGGTGTACTTTTCGATACGAAATGACAAGGTTTCGAAACGATCTTTTTTTGTATTTTGATCTCGGAAACGTGATCGCGTTGTTTGATCATGAATTGATTGTTCGTAATCTCGCAGGACTGAGCGATGTATCAGATAGCGAAATTCGACAATCTGTTTTTGAATCGGACTTGCTCCTGGATTATGAACGGGGCACGGTGACCACGACCGAGTTTTACAATAATTACTGTTCGGCGACGGGGTGTTCCGCTGCCGAATCTGATGTCGTGTTTGCGGCAAGCAACATATTTCGCATCAACGCATCGATCATTCCGCTGGTCAGCCATTTGAAACAAGTGGGCTATCGACTGGGGATTTTGTCAAACACCTGTGAAGCGCACTGGAAATTCCTGCTCCAGCGATATTGCATTCTCGATAAATTTTTTGACGTTCACGCGCTGAGCTATCGTCTCAACGCTTTGAAGCCCGAGTCGGAGATTTACGTGAAAGCCGGTGAACTGGCGGGAATTGACGCTGAAAATATTTTCTTTGTCGATGACCGAGCCGAGCATGTTGACGGTGCTCGACGCGCCGGATGGAATGCCGAGGTCTACAAATCGACGGCAAAACTGAGCGAGCAACTGGCAGAACTCGGCGTTGTATGCAATTATTAGTCCGTAAAAACTTGAATCGTCCCTGTTCACCCTTTACCAAGAACCGAATCGAGTCGTGAAATGAATGACAACTCAACCCAATTCGCATTGTGGAAACCAGCCTGGTACGAATTGGATCAATCGATAAAACAAGGGACGCGAGGACGTTTTTGTTTTTTCTCTGAAATGCCGGACGATCCCATGAGTTCACGGTATCCGCAGCGCTATGAATTCGTGTTTTTCAATCAGATCCAATCCAGTGAAGCGAAACGTGAATTTCGTGACGCAACCATTGTGGGAATCGAACATTTGGAATTGGGTCCCATTAGCGAAATTGATTGCCAGGGACTCGATTATTTGTTTTGCCCGATGAATGGTCCCACCGTGACCGTCAATGCCGAGGAAACTCCTGGCACGACAACCAGCGAATGGGAAGTCGAAGATTGGGCCGTATTGGTCATGTTGGCCGATGTATCCGAACCGATTGAATCCGACGAAGCTACATCCGAGAGTTGATTTCGTTGATAGCGTGTAACCCTCCGGTATCGATGGATATCGTTCCGTGGGGACCGTGTGATTCGCGCGGATTAATTCGAATTAGTGTTCCCGTTTGAGCTTCGCACTCCCAGCGCACAGTAGGAACAGCTGTTCCGGCACCGAATTCGATAACGGCGACCTGTTTCGTTTGATTGTCCGATTGCCATTGACGGAACCGCCGCGCTTGGGCTTCGCTGCGCGAATCAACCCACAGCCAATCGCCAAACATCAAAATATTGGGCCTTGCTAAACCGTTGCAATGAGAACATTGAGGCAGTGGTTGTTCGGCGCGCATCGTGTCTTCGTCAATCGTGACGTTTTCACCGGACGACCAAATCGTATCACCACAGGGTTGCACACATTGCAGATGATTAATCGAACCGTGGCATTCCAAAACTCGGTCTGCGTTAAAGCCTGCTTTCTGGAAATGTCCATCGACGTTGCTGGTAAAGACGAAATAATTACCTTTGTCCTGACACCACTCGAGCAATGTTTTAAATCCGTCGTGCGGCTGTGTTGCCTGATACAAATTCATACGATGGCCATAAAATCCCCAGGCCCGTTCGGGGTCGCCGGAAAACCATTTGGGGTTGGCCAAATCGACAAAAGCCAGGCCAAGCTTGCGAAATGGCGGATACGCTTTCCAGAACCCTTCGTTGCCTCGAAAATCGGGCAGTCCCGAATCAACGCCCATGCCTGCACCGGCTCCGATCAGGATGGCATCACAATTTTTGATGGCATCTGCAGCTTGTTGAAACTTTTGTTCGAGTTGGTCCGTATTCATTGAATTGGTTTGGTCTGAGGATTTGTGCTGACATTGTGAGCGGCAAGGCGCTAGGTCGTGTTGATTAAATCGGAAAGCTGTGAATTTGATGTGAGCGGCAAGGCGCTAGCCGCCGGTATTTGAGGGTTCACCGGCGGCTAGCGCCTT
>JANQLU010000095.1 GCA_028280445.1 Pirellulaceae bacterium
CCGCTCACATTAAACTCACAGCTTTCCGATTTAATCAACGCTGCCTAGCGCCTTGCCGCTCACGGGATCAGGCTCGAGGGAGCCTGACGAAAACCTTGGCGGAACCGTAGAATCCAGTAAACGAAGTGACCGGTTTTTATGAATTTCAATTTTCATCCACCGCCATCCGATGACTGAAAAACCATCGACCGAAACATCTGTTGATCCATACGTCGGAATTGTTCTGTGCGGCGGTAGAAGCAAACGCATGGGGTTCGACAAAGCGCTATTGCCGTTTGGCGAGGAAACAATGCTGCAACGGATTGTTGGCATTCTGCGCCGTCGCGCGTCGGAGATCATCGTTGTGTCCCGGCCGGAATTGCAACTTCCAAAACTCGATCGAGTGACGGTGGCCTTTGATCAACGTGACGACTATGGACCGTTGGAAGGAATTCGCGTGGGCCTGTCCGTGGCCCACGAAAAATTTGGAGATACGCTGGCTTTTGTGACGAGTTGCGATGTGCCGCTACTGCGTGTCGAGTTCGTTGATTATTTGTTGGCAAATATCAACTCGAATCGAATTGCAGTTCCAGTCGACGACCGGTTCAAACATCCACTATCGGCGGTCTACCGAACTGACGTGTTCCGCGATATCGAAATTTTGCAACAACAAAACGTGCACCGGCCGGTCGCGTTGTTCGAGCGAGTGCCGACGGTGGAAATCCATGTGAATCGCTTGCGCGGCGTCGACCCCGAGCTGCAGACACTTGCCAATCTGAACCATCCCAACGAATACTTTTCCGTCTTGGATCAACTCAACTTGAATTGTCCGGACAATGTCCGCCAGCAGCTACAGCAAAATTAACGCTGCAATGCATCCCGCGTTACTTGCTGTATTTGATCACGCCGTCGAGATCTAATTTCTTGGCGTCAGCCCAAAGTGATTCGAGGCTATAGTAGGCGCGAGTTTCCTCATCGAACAAATGAACCACAACCGTCGCATAATCCAACACGATCCAGCGGCTTTCATCGTAACCGTCGATATTGAGACGCCGGTCTTTCAGATCGTCTTCGAGTTTATGGTCGATTTCTTCGCTCATCGCATGCAATTGTCGACGACTGGTCCCGGTCGCAATCACGAAGAAATCAAAGGATGGAGTATGCTCAGTCATGTCCAAAACGACGATGTCGGAACCACCATAGTCCGCCGCAACCTGCGCCGCAGCCAATGCTAATTCTTTGCTTCGACTGTAATCTGTTTTTGTTTCAGGCGAATTGTCAGAGTTGTTAATTGAGATTTCTCCCAAATAGAAAGTCATTTTGGTTCCTGAGTGATTTTATCGTTGATCTGCAAAAACGCCACGATATTTTGTTCGTGGTCCATTCTAAGCATTCAAGAGATAATTGTCAGCGTAAGGTTCACATGGCTGCCGTGGTCGCGAATTCAGCAAAACAATCAGCGTTTCCTCCAAGTATGATAGGTGGAGTTCAATTCTTGCCGATTGGGCGTTAGAATTCATTTTTGTCATCAAAAAAATTCGACGGGAAAATCATGTCAAATAATCCATACCAACCTCAAACACAAAGTCCTGGTGTTAATCCGAGTTTCAACCAGCCTCAGGAAGCCAAAAGTGGCGGCTGCCTGAAAATCGCTTTGATTGTCCTGGGCGTCGGTATTTTGTGTTGTGGATGTTGTGGCGGTGGAATGTACTGGCTGGTCGGCAAGGGCTTTCGGCAGATGGGAGATTCCATCCAGGCTCAATATGGAGAGCACCCGGTCGTCAAAGAAAAACTTGGTGGCATCGATTCATGCTCATTTTCCTGGGGCGGCACATTCAATTATGCCAAAGACAATCCGGATTCAAATGGATTCGTTGTGTTTGAAGTTTCTGGTTCAAAAGGTTCCGGGCAAATCGCTGGCCGGCAAGATCCAGCCAATAAACAAAATTTGACCGATGCCAAGTTGTTGATGAACGGTGAAGAGTTCGAGTTGGATTAGCGGCGGGTTGATGGAATGTCACAGCAAGCTGTCGTTCCAAAGTTGGTTGACGTCGAAGCTGCGGCTTTGATTGTCAGGCAACACGCGCATTTGACGCCGGTGGTCACCAGTCGTTTACTAGACGAAAAATTCGGCTACCAGCTGTTTTTGAAGTGTGAAAATTTGCAGCGCGCGGGTGCATTCAAATTCCGCGGTGCTGTCCATTCCATTTCACGACTGACGCCCGAACAAAAATTGGCCGGAGTGATCACTCATAGTTCCGGCAATCATGGAGCAGCCCTGGCATTGGCCGGTAGTATTTTTGGTGTGTCAACAACAGTCGTCGTGCCTCGTACGGCGCCGCAGGTCAAAAAAGACGCGGTGATCGGTTATGGAGCAAACGTTGTCTATTGCGAACCCACCGTCAAATCTCGTGAGTCGACTGTCGAAAAAATACAACGGGAGACCGGTGCTAAATTTATTCCACCGTTTAACTATCCCGATGTGATTGCCGGTCAAGGAACGGCGGCATTGGAGTTGATCGAACAAGTGCCCGATCTGGATGCCATTATCGCGCCCGTCGGAGGAGGCGGACTCATTTCTGGAACATGCATTGCCGCTTCGCAGCGATCCGTGCCGATTCCAGTATTCGCCGGCGAACCAGCTAATGCCGACGACGCGTTTCGCAGTAAACAGTCTGGTCAACTCGTAACCATTGACAATCCCCAGACCATTGCCGACGGTTTGCGCACCAGTTTGGGTTCGCTGACGTGGCCATTTGTTCGCGATGTCGTTCAGCAAGTGATTACCGTTACTGAACAGGAAATTGTTGATACCACGAAATTCGTTTGGACGCGGACCAAGCAGATCGTCGAACCGAGTTCCGCGGTTGCCATTGCCGCCGTGGGAAAAACCGAATTTCCAGTTGAAAAAGATTCTCGAATCGGAGTGATTATTACCGGTGGGAATCTCGATCTGGATGATTTGCCCTGGTGATAAAAGAAGGGGCAAGAAAAGGTTGGGTGGCACTGGCTTTGCCAGTGTTTGGGTCGTATTGGGACAAGCAATGCCACCGTGAGCGGCAAGGCGCTAGCCGCCGGTTGGTTAAGCGCATCGAACCGGCGGCTAGCGCCTTGCCGCTCACAGGTGGCACAAACCTTTTCCATCCTGGCCTCTGCGTCTCTGCGTGAGCCTATCAGACTATCCGTGGCTCGGCAGGAGCCTCGCCCTCCCGAAGATGCATTAAGGCGCTAGGCGGCACTGGCTTTGCCAGTGTTTGGGGCGCTTGCCGCTCACAATGGCCTCGCGTAGGCGCTAACTGGCCTCTGCCACGTACCAATCCACCCGCAACAACGTCATGAATTGAATTTGATCTCAGTGCTTGATGCCAAGGCAACCGCAATCACTGGCTTTTCCATCCTGGCCTCTGCGTCTCCGCGTCTCTGCGTGAGCTTATCAGGCTATCCGTGGCTCGGCAGGAGCCTCGCCCTCCCGAAGATGCATTAAGGCGCTAGGCGTTTGATAATCCAGGAACCGTTTTCTTTGGAATACACCAGGCGATCGTGAATTCGATCTTCGCGGCCTTGCCAAAATTCGAACTCTGTTGGCGTCAAATGATAGCCACCCCAGGAATCCGGTAGAGGAATTTGTTGATTTTCGAATCGCTTTGATACCGCTGACGCCGCACTTTCCAACTGTTCTCGAGATTCGATGATCGATGACTGTTCGGAGATTACGGCACCGATCTGTGAACCACGCGGTCGTGAATGAAAGTATTCCTCGGATTTTTCTCGCGACGTTTTTTCGACAGAACCGACAATACGAACTTGGCGACCCAGATAGGGCCAATGCAAAGCCGTGGCAACTTGCGGGTGCTCGGCCATGGCGCGGCCTTTTTCCGAGTCGTAGTTCGTGTAAAAAATAATTCCCGTTTCAGTGATCTCTTTGAGCAGCACGACTCGCGCAGAAACTTGACCCGCGGCATCGACAGTTGCCAGCGTCATCGCGTTCGGTTCCAACCAACGTCCGGGGCTGTTTTCAATCGCCAAATCCATCCAGATTCGAAGTTGCTCGATCGGATCGTCGTGCAAGTGTTGACGGTCGATCCCGATGTTTTCGTACTCTTTTCGAATCGCTTGGAAATCCATATCAAATCCTGGAACAGTTGTTTGTGTGGAAACTGTCGATGCAACCGTGAGAAATTCGTCGGTCGTGAGACTTGGAAACGCGGCGTTGATGATGCCGCGTTTTCCGAGAAAGTCTCCGTGGTTTAAATGACAATCGGTTTGCCCGCTTGACGACGTACCACAACCCATTGTCCAGCGTGCATCAGCCAATGTGCACCGAGCAGATTGATTGCCGCGCCAACTGTTGGTGCATAAGATTGCATACTTTCCGGCGAGGGTTTATCGAGGTCTTCGGCGGATAATCCGTCGAGAAGTGCCTTGGTTGCTTCACGTTGTTGTTTGTGAATCGTCAACAGTTCTTCCTTGGAACAAAAAGCGGACGGGTCATTGTTACCGGCGTTTTCTTTTTCATATTTCTGAACGAAGCCTTCTGGTAATGCGGGCAACGCATCGGGGCAACAACCCGAAATCATTTGGTAATCTGCGGCGATCAAGTGACCGATTTGCCAATTCAGATGATTGCACTCTGCGTGGGGGCGCATCATCAATTCGTCGTCTGACAGGTCTTCGAGATAGGACATGCAAACCATGTCGCCCATGTCGAGCGAGTTTTTGAGTACATCGTGAGAGTTCATTGTATTTCCCCCTTTGACGGTGTGAAAAGAAATTTGTATTTCACATGATCGCCGATGGGGATACTGGAGTTCAAGTCGGTCGGTGGTTTTCGGCTATTTTCGACGTTTTAGGATTAACTGATACGCGCCGATAGATTTATCGTTGGCATTGACGATGCACTGCAAATCGTGTTTGCCGGCTGCCAAAGTGACATTTTCAATCAGCACGCGGCGATTTTTGACTGACGAAAATTTGGTGGCAATTTTTCGATTGCCACATTGCAGTTTAATTGCGCCGGCGGACACGTTGTTTAGCAAAACGACGTCGACATCAAACGTTGTCGAATTTTCCAATTCGACTTTCCATAATCCTATCCCGCGATTGGCTCCCGGTTTGGTCCGCCAGTCTTGCCGCGTCAACACGGTTGTCGTCTCGGCATCATTGCCCAACACGATTCGGGGAGGAGCATAATTGTTTTCTCGCGTCGACGAAACATCGGCGAACCACCGCTCGTAATCGGTTTTAAGCCGCTGCGCGATTTTCGGTTGTGTATCGAACTGGTTTTTCTGTTCGCCCGGATCGGAGGCCAAATCATAAAGTTCGAATCGTGGTTGACCTTGGAATGTTTCACGATGAAAGCCGCTGGGATGGACCAGTTTCCAACGGCCATCGCAAATCATGAAATGATGATATTTGACAGGTTGGTTTCCGCGATGAGTCTGAATCACAATATTCCGTTTGGGCCATTTGATTTTGGCGCCTGTCAATAAAGGCATCAAATTGCGACCGTCCAGTTTTACATTTTCGGGAGTTTCGACATCGCAAGCGCGGAGGATGGTCGGCATGATGTCGATGTGCGCCGTCATCTGTCGAACTTTCCGCAGTCGGAGTTTGGAGGGCCAGTGAAACCAAGCTGGCGAACGAATGCCGCCTTCGTGAACATTGGTTTTCATGCCACGAAAACGATCGACGTAGCGCATCGTATTGGGACCGTTGTCGACCATGAAAATAATGAGTGTGTTGTCACTGATGCCCAGCGTATCGAGTGTTTTTCTGAGTTTGCCGACGTTCTGATCGACGTTGGTGATCATGGCAGCGATCCGGGCAAGTTGATCGACCGCCTGTTTGGCGTTTTTCTTTTTCTTGCCACGCATGATCGATTGAAGCGCCGGTTGTTTTTTTAAATATTCCGCTAGTAGTTTCGGCGGCACATCGTGGTAAGGTCCGTGGGGTGCATTGGTGGCAATGTAGGTGAAAAATGGTTTCTCACGTCGATGCGATTGTTTGATGAACTCGATCGCTGCGTCGAAATACACATCCGTGCAATAGCCTTTGGTTTTTACCTGTTTGCCATTTCTGAACAAAATGGGATCGGTGTAGCGTCGATTGTTTTCGATTGGTTCCGATGGTTGGGCAAGTCCGCCGCCTTTGTGGATCAACGATTCCTTGAAACCTTGATCATTCGGACGCATGGGATAGCAATCGCCCAGATGCCACTTGCCAAAAATTCCCGTTTGATACCCGGCAGCAGAGAGGATTTCGGCGATGGTCGTTTCGCTAGGTTCCATCATGCTTCGTCCAATCCATGTATCGATACACCGCGTTCGGTAGTTGTATCGCCCGGTCATCAAACAGGCGCGCGTGGGTGAACATACGGGACTGACGTAAAAATGTGTCAACAGCGCGCTGTTTTTTGCCATTTGGTCAATATTGGGAGTTTGAATGACCTGGTTGCCGGTCGCGCCGAAATCGCCGTAGCCTTGATCGTCGGTCATGATTAACACGACATTGGGTTTCTGCTGGCTGACGACTGTTTCAATCGCCAAGCTCAAAAATACGACAACGGTCAAACAAAAACAAAACTTGAACTTCATGGCACGCACTCTCAGGAGAAATTTGCTGTCATTGATTTTAATGCACGTGAATCGAAACAGAAGTCATCGAGCAGGCGGGTAGTGCGCAAAACTATTTTTAAATTTTTTAAAATTTGAATTTGATTTTCCACGAATCGTAACGTTGGCCGGTGTTAAAGGAATAACAATTCGCCCGCTGTTTCATCGAGCCGTGCGTAAATTTGCCCTGATTGAAAGCGGCAATTGGATCGAAGGAGAAAGTATGAAAAAACTTGTGTGTCTCAAAAAATTTCTAGTCCACAAGGACCGTTGGATTCCGGTATTGTGCGTCGCAATTTTGTTGACGCCCGCCATTGTTTCCGCCCAACAAAAATTTACAGGACGTGCTACCAACAGCCAGTTTCATGAAGCGGCTGTTTCCAAGACGAACAAAATCGGCGAAAAACGCAGTCTGCCGTGGGAACCGCCTCAAGAAAAATTGGCTAGACAGCGTTCCAAAAATGATCAGGAAAAAGCCGATGGCCGAATCAAAATCGAAATTGTTCCCAAGCTCGGTACCGTCGTCGTCACCGGTGGCAGTCCGGCAGAAGTCAGACGAATCCAAACACTGATTCGCGAACTGCTCAAATCGACAAAACCTGGGAGCGAAAAATCGGGTGATAAAAAAGTCGTTGAAAGACGCATGCGGATCTCACGGCAGGAAAGATCGCGTGGAAACGATGGAGATCGCCGTGGCCCAGAATTTCGATTTCGCGGTGACCGCCGACCAGATTTTCGCGGACAAATGGACCGCCGACCAGATTTTCGCGGACGGATGGACCGCCGACCGACTCCTCCGGGCGCGGGGCGAAGCGATCGGCAAAGTCGGTTCGAAGGTCGTTTGCCCGAGTTCAACGAAGCGTTTTTAAAGCTGATCGATCAGCGCCTCCGACAACGAGAGCGAACTGGTTCAGATCAACGCCGCGGTAGGACAGACCGAATGCCTGATGTCCGTCAACGATTTATCGAAATGTCAAAGCAACGCGCCAAACAAGGACCCCAAAGTCGAACGCGTTCGCCGAGAGATTTTTCCAGTCGTAGTCGACACCACTTTCATCGAAATTCAAAAGGTCGGGGTGGGCAACGATCCAGATTTCATCGTGAAAGAATCAGCCGAAGTCATTCGCCGCGCTCGATGCGGCGAGGTGGACCTGGCCGTGGAAGTCGCGCGCGAGGTAGCTCGTTCAAGCGGCGCCGTGGTTTACGTCATTCGCGGGGAAAATTTCGCGGTCGTTCAAACCGTTCTATGAGACATGGTCGAGGAGCACGAGGACATCGTGTCCACCATCGCGGATCCTCGCGTCGTGGTCATTCGCAATTGAAACGACGGTTCTCTCGAAAACGTTTTGAACATCGTCGCAGTCGATCTTACCGTTTCGGTCACTCGCCGGGCCGTTCATTTGGGAAAATGAGCCACCCACGACATCGCGTTGGCCGAGGAGGACCTCCGCACCGATCTCGAACCGGTCCATCAATGTCGCGACGAAAATCTGACAGTCGTCAAAGCCATGGCGGCCGCGGGCGTCGAAGATAATCAAATAGATTTGGTAATCCACAGCCCGTCCGGCTATTGCCTGGCGGGCATTTTTTGTTCATCCTTGTCACAAATTAATTTCATAATCGGTGACAACCCATGGATGAAATGGAATTTCAAACGCGGCTGGATCAGGCAGCGAGTGATTTGGCTCAGCTGTTAGCGGCGCGGCAAATCAAAACTGTTTTTGCAGAAAGTTGTACTGCCGGTCGAATCGCAGCAGCGGTTGGGGCCGTTCCTGGGATTTCCAATTATTTTTGCGGCAGCGCCGTGACTTATCGCTTGCCAACCAAAACAGCGTGGTTGGATGTTTCGCCAGCGACGCTTGAGCAGTTTACCGCGGAGTCTCAGCAAACAACCGACGCGATGGCGCAAAACGTTCTGCGGATAACACCCGAGGCAGATTGGGCTCTGGCGATCACAGGGCATTTTGGTCCCGATATCGAAAACGAATTGGACGGGCGTTGTTTTCTCAGTGTTGTCCAACGTGATTCCGGGATGATTCACGAAAAATCGATCCAACTGGAATCGACCGATCGGAAAATCCGCCAGCTCGAAGCCGCCTGTTTGGCGATTGAATTTTTGGCGTCTGAAATTCAACGGTAGGGCCGGTTCCCACCGGCCAATATAACCAAAGGGTGGTAGGAACCGGCCCTACTTAAAACAGACATCTGCCACGAAATTTTGGCTTTTTCTGTAATTAAACGGTCGAATTTCCGTCATCTTAGCAGTTGAAAAAATATGGAAAAAATTAATTTGTTTCCTGAAAGAAATATCGCCGGACTGCCATTTGATAGTGAGCAGGGAAAAAACGATTGATCAGGGAGATAGAAATGAAAGAACAAATTGGACAATTCGCGATGATGTACGGGTTTTTTGTACTCGGTTTGATCGCCGTCAATTTTTTGGGTTAACAAAACGAACACCGCTCGGAGCGAACAGATACATCGAAACACCGTCGGCAAAAATACTTGTGTCCCCATACAGGTTTGCTGCTTCAACTGACTCTTGTCGGCGGGACGCCGCGATCACATTAACGGATCGCGGCATTTTTTTTGTTTCGACCAAACACGGACCAAGGATTACTCAGGACTGGGTTCGCCATCGGTCTCGAGAATGTTTTCGAGTTTTTTCAGCGACCGCGTGATTAACACTCGCGTGGCACCATCTGATTTGCCGATGTGCGACGCAATCTCTTTGCTGGGCATGCCTTGTCCGTAGCGGAGTTGTAAAACTTCCTGTTGTTCATCACTCAATTTTTGGAGTGCTTGGACGAGTTTGAATTCTTTTTGCTGCCGGGAGAACGCGGCGCTGGGACTGGTAATACTGGCAATCAGCAAATTGACAATGCCGGTTTGATCGCTGCTGCCCGACCCAAAAATTCCGACTTCGTTGTGAGCTGCTCGTTTTTTGGCCGCGAATTTCCGTTGAATATCGATGATGCGACGTCTGGCCACCTCGCAGAACCAGCCAAACGGGTCGTGATCGGAAAATTCAACTTCCCCAACATTTTGAACCGCATATGAACAAACTTCCTGATAAATATCCTCGGCGTCGACACGTCGGCGCAAATCGTCGCTCATGTTTTTGAGAATGAAACTCAGGAGAGGCAAACGACAATGATTCAAATAACGTGCAACCGCGTCCGAATCCCCCTTTCGAACGGCTTCGATCAATTCAGTGAGTTGTTCATCCATATTTTTGTCTGGCCCATTTCAAACCAAATGATTCATCAATATCGTATCGAATAATTCAACGGTCCGTTACACTGAATGCCAAAGTTACCAGGATTCTCGTCAATTTTTCAATTTGAGATGGTTGATGTCATCGGATCATATTGAAAATCTCGAACCAACAGACGCTTTTTTCTCTGACGATACGGTTGTCTGGGAACGATTGTCTGACATCGTTGAGAAATTTTCTGAAGCTTGGAATGCCGCGCCCGAACCGGAGTTGGCCGAACATGTTCCCAACGATGAAACCAATTTTCGACGACTTGCACTGATCGAGTTGATCAAAGTCGATTTGGAGTATCGAGCTGCGGACACCAAATATCGAAAATCTCTTGAGGAATATTTTACTCAATGGCCGATTCTGATTGACGATGGACTGCCACCCCTGGATTTGATTTATGAGGAAATTCAGATTCAGAAGCAGCACGGTCGAGATGTTTCGATCGAGACTTATATCCAAAAATATCCGAAATGCGAAACGGCCTTGCTCCGTTTGACGGGCGAAGAGACGGAACTCAAAACGTCGATTTTCCAAACCGTCAAAATCAAAGAATACGATCCGGGCGAAGTCGTTGACGATTTTCAAATTGTATCAAGGCTTGGCCAAGGGGCTTTTGCAACGGTCTATCTCGCTCGCCAGATTTCGATGCAACGACTTGTTGCGTTAAAAGTGTCCGCCGACAAAGGGATCGAGCATCAGATGCTGGCGCAAATGGATCATCCGCACATTGTTCGCGTTTACGATGTGAGGAAACTGGCCGACACTGGCGCGCGGCTCATGTACATGCAATATGTTTCCGGGGGAACGTTGCAAGAAGCTTTTCGATTTGTGAAACAATCGGAGCAACACGAACAAAACGGAAAACGGTTTTTGGATGCCATTGATATCGCACTGGTTGATCGCGGAGAGCTTCCTCCTCAAGACTCGGAGAACCGGAAAAAAATTGGCCAAATGGATTGGCCGCGAACGGTCAGTTTTCTGGGCAGCCAATTGGCCGATGCGCTGGCGTTTGCTCACAAACAAAATATCTTGCATCGCGATTTGAAACCGGCCAACGTTTTGGTAACCGCCAATGGCATGCCCAAACTCGTTGATTTTAACATCAGTCATTGTTCGAAAATTGATGGAGTGTCCCCCGCCGCGTATTTCGGTGGCTCGTTGGCTTATATGTCACCCGAACAACTCGAAGCTTTCAGTCCGAATCACGAACGATTGCCCGATGAACTCGATCAGCGCGCTGACATTTACTCGTTAGGTTGCATGATTTATGAACTACTGGTCGGAACCCGCCCGTTTGAACCTGTCCCGAATACCGGTGATTGGCAGAAAATGTTGGACGATCTGATCCGTCAGCGAACTCGCGGAATGCAGCAAGGCGCACAAACGAAATTGGAAGGCAGTCCAAAACTTCTGGCTGACGCATTACAACGAAGTTTGAATCCTGATCCGAACGAGCGATTTGATTCAGCCAAACCGATGGCCCGACAATTGGCGTGGGCGACCGACCCTGAGATTGAGCGGGCTGTTATTCCGTCCAAAGGAACGATATCCAGCCTCATCCAACGCTTTCCAATTTTGACCATGATGGCCATTGCGGTGGCGATCAGCGGTTTTTCGGCCTGGTTTATCTTTTCGTACAATGTCATCGAAAGCGTTCCCAAAGAATCGCATCGATTGTTTTTTGTCATTCAAGCTGTCATCAACGGGATCGCTTTTCCATCGGCGTTGGTGTTTCTGTATTTCATTGGGCGTGTGCTCAGCCGCAATATTCGGCTAACACTAGCGGGCGCACAAATCAGTGGCAACGAAACCAAACGGGCCATAGATCGATGTTTGATCATCGGGCATCTTGGATCGATCGTTTGTGTTGCGCTGTGGGCCATCGCGGGAACTTTGTATCCGTTGACTTTGACGGCTTTCGGTGTCGAAATGACATCGCAAGGCTGGATTGATTTCATGGGTTCGCACTTGCTAGCCGGATTGATCGCCGGCTCTTTTTCGTTTTTTGCGGCTTCATTTTTTGCGGCCCGGTTCTGGTTGCCGATTCTGTTTTTGAATTTCTTGCGGCTGCGAGAGATTCCGGATATCCAAGCCAACGTCAAAGCGCTCAGTCGCCATTTGAATATTCACCAATTCATCGTTGTGTTGATTCCGATGCTGTCGGTCGCTTTGTTGGTGGTATGGGGCGACGCACAGAGCAAATTCGCGCTAGCAGTGGTCAGTGTCGCTGCCGTGATTGGAATTCCCATTGTCTTTTTTGCCGCCCAACATCTGGCCAAACGCCTGGACGTGATTGGGCGAATGATTTCTCAATCGGAATCGTGATTCTCGCGAATATTGCAACGGCAGGTTAATTTTCAATGAAGAAATCGCCGCCGCTATCAGCGAATAAAGCCACGTAAATCACTGCAATTTCGGGTTTTATCGGTTTCGCCTTTACCTTTAATGCTGGAGATAGGACAATTGTCGAAAACAAGAGAAGATTGAAAAAACCTCGAGCATAAAAGGCAGAAAATGGCAGACGTGATCAAGCCGACAGAACAAAAACAAACCCCGAATCCCTATCTCGCGCAAGCGACGGATATCGATCCCGCGGAAACCGCAGAGTGGCTCGAATCACTCGAATATGTGATCAACTCAAAAGGCACCGACCGTGCGATGTACCTGTTGGAGGCACTCGAAGGACGTGCTCGTACCGAAGGCGTCGATCTTCCAACAAAATCGAATACGCCTTACATCAACACCATTCAGCCCGAAGACCAACCGGCGTATCCCGGTAATCGCGAAATCGAACGACGTATCAAGTCCATTATTCGATGGAATGCGATGGCGATGGTCGTGCGACAAAATAAGAGGTTTCCTGGAATCGGCGGCCACATCTCGACTTTTGCATCCTGTGCGACGCTGTTCGAAGTCGCGTTTAATCACTTTTTCCGCGGTCGCGGCGAATCGGGTTACGATGGCGACCTGATCTATTTCCAAGGCCACGCGTCACCTGGAATTTACGCGCGTGCGTTTCTCGAAGGCCGCATCGACGAAGACACACTCAACAATTTTCGCCGCGAATTGCAACCGACAGCGGGATTGTCCAGTTACCCGCATCCCTGGTTGATGCCGAATTTCTGGGAATACCCAACCGTTTCCATGGGGTTAGGCCCGTTGATGGCAATTTATCAAGCGCGATTTAACCGATATCTCCACGATCGGGGTATCAAAGACACGTCCAATCAACGGGTTTGGGCGTTTCTCGGTGACGGCGAATGTGATGAACCTGAATCGTTGGGTGCGATCACATTGGCGGCCCGAGAACAACTCGACAATTTGACGTTTGTGATCAATTGCAATCTGCAACGACTCGACGGTCCGGTTCGCGGAAATGGAAAAATCATTCAAGAACTCGAAGCATTGTTCCGAGGTGCAGGTTGGAATGTCATCAAAGTCGTCTGGGGTGATGATTGGGATAAATTGTTGCAAAAAGACGAAACAGGTTTGTTGATCAAACGAATGGGTGAAGTGGTCGATGGACAGTTTCAAAAATATGTCGCCATGCCTGGCGCCTACATTCGTGAGCATTTCTTTGGCAAATATCCCGAGCTGTTGGAACTGGTGAAAACCTATTCGGACGAAAAACTGGAAACACTCCGCCGTGGAGGGCACGATCCCGAAAAAGTGTTTGCGGCGTATCAAAGGGCGATCCAGTCGACCGACAAACCGACGGTGATCCTCGCAAAAACCATCAAAGGCTACGGGCTTGGCGAAACGGGCGAAGGCCGCAACATCGCGCACAATAAAAAAGGTGCCAACGAACAGGAATTGATCGAATTCCGCAGCCGATTTGGAATTCCAATTTCCGACGAAGAAGTGGGAGAAGCTCCGTTTTATAAACCGGCTCCTGATAGTGTTGAAATCAAGTACCTCAAGGAACGCCGAGAAAAATTGGGAGGGTGTGTCCCGTCGCGGCCACTCGAAGTGCCAACCATGGAAGTGCCAACGTTTGACGATTATCGAAAAGTTGTCGAGCGCGATTACGGCAAAGAGATGTCGACTACGATGGGCTTTGTTCGATTGCTCAGCCGGTTGTGTAAAGACAAAAAGATTGGCAAAAACGTTGTGCCCATCGTACCCGATGAGTCGCGAACTTTCGGTATGGAAGGGATGTTTCGTGAGGTCGGAATTTACGCCCACGCCGGACAGCTGTACGAGCCGGTCGATAGTGAACAATTGGCCTATTACAAAGAAGCCAAAGACGGCCAGTTGCTCGAAGAAGGAATCTCCGAGGCTGGTTCGATCTCGTCATTCTCTGCAGCCGGAACCGCTTATGCGGCTCACGGCGTGAACATGATTCCGTTCTTTATCTACTACTCGATGTTTGGTTTCCAACGGATCGGCGATTTTATCTGGGCGGCGGCGGATATGCGTGCCAAAGGATTTTTGATCGGCGGTACTGCTGGACGCACGACGCTCAATGGCGAAGGCTTGCAACATCAAGACGGACACAGTTTGCTCAACGCCATTGCGTTTCCAACGGTTCGGGCCTATGACCCGGCGTTCAATTATGAAACAGCGGTCATTATTTTTGATGGCCTCAAAAAGATGTATGCCGAAGGTGAAACGGCGATCTATTACATCATGGCTGAAAACGACAACTACGAAATGGCGGAAATGCCTGGCGATGTCGAGGAAGGCATTATCAATGGGATGTACAAATTCCGCAGCCTCGATGCGAAAAACCAGAAACATCGTGTCCAACTGTTTGGCAGCGGTGCGATTCTCAACTCGGCGCTACGAGCTCAGCAAATTTTGGCCGAGCGGTTCAATATTTCCAGCGATGTTTGGAGCGTTACCAGTTACACACAATTGCGGCGGGAAGCACAATCGGCACGCCGTTGGAACATGTTGAATCCCAGCAAGAAACGGAAATCCAGCTACATTGAAACGGTCCTCAAAGATGTCGAAGGACCGTTTATTGCAGCCAGTGACTATGTTGCCGCGTTGCCTGAACAAATTACTCCTTGGGTGCCAGGCGATTATTACGTTCTGGGAACCGATGGAATGGGCCGAAGTGAAACGCGGGAATCACTGCGTCGCCATTTCGAAGTTGACGGTGAATCGATCGCCATTGCAGCCCTGTCACGTTTGATGCACGCCGGGCATTACAAACCGGCTGAGATCGCCAAAGCCATCAAAGAGCTGGGAGTCGATCCCGATAAAGTGAATCCGTTGTATGCCTAAACCGTTGCCGGTTAATCTCAATAGCATTTGAACCAAGAAATCAATACAAACGACCAAACTAAAAAATGAGTGAAATTAAACTACCAGAACTTGGACCTGAAATTGAATCTGGTGATGTCTTGGAAATATTGGTTGCCGAGGGAGATGTGATCGAAAAAGATCAATCCATCATTGAACTCGAAACGGACAAAGCGACCATTTCTGTACCATCGCCTCAGGCTGGCAAGATCACGAAAGTCCACATTGCCGAGGGAGACACCGTCAACGTCGGAGCAACCATTTTTTCGATCGAGGCGGCTGCTGGAGAATCATCAGCACCGGCAGCAGCAGAGCCACCGGCAGCTGCTCCGGAACCTGAGCCAACACCCGTCCAGCAAACGGCACCCACACCGCCTCCGACACCAACGCCGCCTCCAGCGCCAGCTCCTGAGCCAGTTGCGGCTGCACCTCCTACTCCAGCACCTGTAGCGCAAACACCAATTGCTGCACCACCAAAAGTTGCTCCGACAAACAGCGATCGAGCCAGCATCCCGGCCGGGCCCGCGATGCGACGATTTGCTCGAGAGGTCGGTGTCGATTTGACGCGTGTGACCGGAACCGGATCTGGTGGACGCATTACCCGTGAAGATATTTTGCAAGTCGTGCGATCGGGTGGAGCAAAAAATGAATCCAGCATCGGCGGTGCGCGCGATGAATTTGGACCGGTGCGTGTCGAAAAACTTTCCAGAATGCGACGCACGATTGCCGAACAAATGCATTTGTCATGGTCGACTGTTCCACGCGTCACCAATTTTGATGATGCCGACGTTACCGATTTAGAAGAGTTCCGCCAGGAAAGCAAAGCGGACTATGCGAATCAGGGAATCAAACTGACGTCGATGCCGTTTGTGATCAAAGCGGTCGCGCTGGCTTTGAAAAATCATCCAGCGATCAACTCGTCAATCGACATGAACGCTGGCCAGGTGACTTACAAAGAATATGTCAACATTGGGATCGCGGTGGATACGGATCGCGGATTGGTCGTTCCTTCGTTGCGAGACGCGGACAAAAAATCGGTCGCTGAAATCGCGAAAGAACTGGGCGATATCGCCAATAAAGTTCGCAATAACGACTTCACCGTCGAAGATCTACGAGGCAGCACGTTTACGATCAGTAATCTGGGTGCCATTGGGGGAACCTATTCGACGCCGATTATCAACGTTCCCGAAACATCCATTTTGCTCGTCGGTAGATCGCGAAAAATGCCTGTTGTGATCGAAGATCAAATGGCGATTCGGTTGATGATGCCATTGAGCATTTCGTATGACCATCGTGTGATTGACGGAGCGGCCGCAGCTAGGTTTTTGAATGAAGTTATCGGATATTTGAAAGCGCCGAGTCGCTTACTCCTGGCTCCGTAGTTGGGCAGACCATGCAACAGCCTGATTTTCTGCAAACAGACAAGCATTTGAATTGGAGTTGGGGACGCGGAAACGACGTATGGGCGATGTTCGCTGCGGCGGCCAGCGGCGATGTTGATACGTTGCGAGAGTTAGTCGCACGTGAACCGTCATTGCTGCGTTGCGAAAGTCATTATCGAACGCCGCTGCATTTTGCTGTTCGCGAAAACCAGATCGATGCCGCTCGATTTTTGCTCGAACAAGGCGTTGAGCCGACTTATACCCAAGGCTCAGGTTGGCACGACAGCACGATGCAATTAACGCGCGACCGCGGCGATCGCGAAATGCTCGATTTGTTGGAAACTCATCAGTATTCCCAATGGAAAATCTGTGCTGCCGGCGACGAAATTGGCCAAGCGATGTGCGAACGCAATGTTGAAAAAACAGACGCGCTGCTGGCCGAGCATGGGTTCGAGGTTGCCGACGCACGTGGAAATCAACCATTGCACTGGGCCGTGATGACCCGCCAAGTCGATTTGATTCGATCGTTGGTCGCGTCGGGTGCCGATATCAACCACCAACGTCCTGATGGCGCTCGCCCACTGGATCTGACCAATGGCGACTATTTTTATCGTGGTTGGCGCGATCTGCATCCTGACGCACCAGAGGATCATTGGGCCATCATGGATGTTCTCTTGGAATTGGGCGCGTTTTACGATTTGACGACTGCCTGTCGACGACAAGATATTAATCGTGTCAAACAAATCTTGCACGATGATCCCGAATCCGGCAAACGCGATGCCGACTACGTGACTTGGTATTCTGGATACCCATTGCGCAGTGCGACAAAATCGGGAAATCGGGAAATCGTTGAGCTTTTATTGGCTCATGGAGCCGATCCGAATCGCCCCGAACACGGAATTGCTCCGCTTGGAGGCTCGTTGTACGAGGCGGCGGCTCACGAACATTACGAATTGCTGCAATTGTTGTTGGATCACGGAGCCAATCCAAATCAGGATGTCGAATCGTCGGGCTGTGTTTTGTCGGCGACCAGGGACGAGCAGGTCAAGCAAATGCTGCGAGAGCACGGTGCCATGATCGATCCCTACCGATGTTGCTACGACGGCGTTGTTGAAGATTTTGAAAAGCATTGTGAAGCTGATCCGCATGTTGCCAACGACAGCGGACTGTTTGCCATGGCGGCGCAGTTGGGCCATCGAGCAGTCGTCGAAGTGTTTCTGCGATATCAACCGGATCTGTGGCAACGCATGCCAGCCCGATTGGGCGAAACGCCTGAAATCACGCGCTGGATGATCGATTGTGGAATGCAGGTCAACCAGGTTGATTGGCTCGGCGTTCATCAATTGCATTACGGCGTTTCGTTGTCAGAGTTGGATGAATGGAATGCCTTGGGCGTCGACCTGAACATCATCGATGGAGAACATCAAACGACTCCATTGGGTGGCGCTGCCCGCCGAGGCGATCTGGAATTGGCCGACGCGTTGCTGGACAAAGGCGTGAATCCGATGACGGCAGGCCACCGTTGGGCTGAACCTTGGCAATGGGC
Organism: Pirellulaceae bacterium; assembly: GCA_028280445.1. Taxonomy (GTDB): domain Bacteria; phylum Planctomycetota; class Planctomycetia; order Pirellulales; family Pirellulaceae; genus JANQLU01. The sequence continues at coordinate 18,037 of JANQLU010000095.1, forward strand.
CGAGCGTCGTAACCACTCAGAGTTGGAAAAGCGACTTCGCAGGTGAGTCCGCTATTGAGACCACTGCGTTTGCGGTAAATTCCTGAATATGATTTTTGCTTGTGAGAATGATTCAGAAAAATATTTGTAGGACAGGATTTTTGGAAAAGGCAATTGAAAAAGCGGATACGTTGATCGAAGCGTTGGCTTGGATTCGCCATTTTCGCGACAAGACGACCGTGATCAAACTGGGCGGCAGCGTGCTGGACGACAAAGAGATGTTGCAGCACATTTTGGTGGATGTGGTTTTTATGGAAACCGTCGGCATGCGGCCAGTGATTGTTCATGGCGGCGGCAAACGCATTTCCGCGGCGATGGAAAAAGCGAACATCCAGTCCAGGTTTATCGAAGGGCGACGCTACACCGACCAGAAAACGCTGGATATCGTCAAACAAGTTCTCGCCCGAGAAACCAATGAATATCTGGCGCGGGAATTGGAGAAAGTCGGCGGTCGAGCCATGACGCTGAATTTTGATTCCACCTGCGTGTTGCGTGGAAAACCGCTAATCCTGACCGATCAAAACGGCCAAGCGATTGATTTGGGACACGTCGGTGAAGTGACCGATGTCGACCGTTTGGTCATCGACAATCTCTGTTATGCCGGGCAAGTTCCGATTATCCCATCGATGTGTTTAACCGATGATGACAATGTTCTCAACGTCAATGCCGACACAGCCGCGATTGAAGTTGCGAAACAAATCGGTGCGGTCAAATTGGTCATGTTGAGTGACATTCCGGGAGTATTGCGAAATCCAGACGACCCCGAGACACGCGTTTCGTCGCTCAACCGTGAACAGGCAACTGAGTTGATGGAACAAAAAATAATCGCGGGCGGGATGATCCCCAAGGTCGAGGCTTGCCTGGACGCTTTGGATCACGGGGTCAACAAAGTTCACATCATTGACGGACGGCTGCGACATTCACTGTTGCTAGAAATTTATACGACATCCGGTGTTGGAACTCAAATCATTAGCGGTGAAACAGCTTTGAAAGTTTAAATATGCGACATTTGATCACACTTGATGATCTTTCGCGGGACGACTTGCGATCGATCATTCACCTTTCTCGCGACATCAAATTGAAATTTCTAAAGGGCACGCGTGACCCCGTGCTGGCCGGCAATACGATGGCGCTGCTGTTTGAAAAACCATCGTTGCGAACGCGGATCAGTTTTGAAACATTGATGAACCACATGGGTGGTGCCTGTTTGTATCTCGATGAATCGGTGGGGTGGGGGCATCGTGAACCGTTACATGATTTCGTCCCGATCCTCAGTAGCTATGTCGATTTGATTGTGGCTCGAACCAAAGTACATCAAACCGTGCTGGATATTGTGGAACATAGTCAATGTACGGTCATCAATGGTCTCACCGATCAGTGCCACCCTTGCCAGGCGATTGCCGATTTGTTGACGGCGTTTGAACATTTTGGCTCTTTCGATTTTGTCAAATTCGCCTTTGTGGGCGATGCCAACAACGTTGCCCGATCCCTGGCGATTGGATGTGCCAAACTGGGATTGGATTTTACGTTAGGTTGTCCCGAGGATTATCGGTTCGAAACCAGGTTTATCGAAAAACTCAACGAATCCACCAAGGCTACCATTCGACACACGTTGGATCCCAGCGAAGCCGTTGCAGATGCAACGGTTGTTTATACCGATGTCTGGACCAGTATGGGACAGGAAGCGGAAAACGAAAAACGATTGAAAGATTTTCAGCCGTTTCAAGTGAACACCGGTTTGATGAACCAGGCGCACCGCGACGCGATTTTCATGCACTGTCTCCCGGCCCGTCGCGGCGAAGAAGTCACGGAGGATGTTATCGATGGACCGCAATCCAGGATTATTTTGGAAGCGGAAAATCGCATGCACGCCCAAAAAGGCCTGGTGTACTGGCTGATGGATTTGTAAGCCGAACCTGAAAGCAAGGATTGAAATGGTAAAACGAAAAAGTAACGAAATTCGGCCTGTCAAAATCAAACGAAATTTTACGAGCAAAACACCCGGTAGCGTTTTGTATTCGTGCGGAGGCACCACGGTACTGTGCACCGCAAGCGTCGAAACGAAATTACCCCCTTGGATGAAACCCGAAGATGAAAAAGGTTGGGTCACAGCGGAATACAACATGTTGCCCGGAAGTACCAGTCCTCGAAAACGCCGTGATCGTGGTAAAGTCGACGGACGAACCACAGAAATTCAGCGCCTGATTGGCCGCTCTCTTCGGGCAGTCGTGGATATGAGAAAACTTGGTGCTCGTCTGGTCACGGTCGACTGCGATGTTTTGGAAGCTGATGGTGGAACACGGACAGCCAGCATCACGGGAGCGTTTGTTGCGTTGGTCGACGCGATTTACAGTATTCGAAAAGAATTACCCGATGCCAAGCAATCTCCGATCGTCGATAGCCTGGCGGCAATCAGCTGCGGCATTGTCGACGGAAAAACATTTTTGGATCTCGACTACGAATTGGATTTTGCCGCCGATGTTGACATGAACATTGTCATGACCGGACGCGGTCGATTTGTTGAAATCCAAGGGACAGGCGAAGAAGCTTCGTTTACTCAAGACGAATTGGATTCGTTGTTGTCGGCGGGGCGAAAGGGGATCAAAGCGCTAACCGGTGTCCAGCAAAAAGCGTTAGGCAAACGTTGGGAATTTGTCGGCAAATAGTTTTGTTGCCAACGCACGGCGACCTGCGAACGGGCGCTAGGTTGATTGTGAGCGGTGAGGCGCTAGCCGACGGTATTCGAGGGTTCACCGGCGGCTAGCGCCTCGCCGCTCACAACTAGTCAACGTGACCTATTCGCCGTACATCATACGGATGATGAAAAACAATGCCACCGTGCCAAAGCACCCCAGCACGCCGGCAGTATAAAATGTTCCGAGGTCTCGGTATTTTTCCCAGTGTTTACTCAGATACTGATACCGGAAAAATGCAATAAACAAACTGAGTACAAATTGATCCGGTTTGTTTCTGTAGATAATGACCAACAGCCAGATATCAGCGGCGATGCTGACAAACAGCGATGGTAATAAACAAATCACGGCGCCAACGACTGCTGCTACTTCGCTGACAAACAACAATGGAATGGCGGTTGCAAACGCACCGGCAACACACGATCCGCCCAACATCGTGGGCAACCAGAAAAGCCGGTGTTCTCGGCCGGCGTCTTCGCGTGCCTGTTCGACTTTTTTGATCAGATCCGCCGTGGCCGGGTTATAGAACAACGAATCGCTGTCAAAATCGTCTTCAGGCGGTTTTGCGTATTTGGCAGGATTGACTTGGACAAAACCAGGATCGTGAATCACGTGATTGCCCAAGGGATCAAACTGTTGATTCGGCGCAGCTCCAGAAAACAAATCGTTTTCATTGCGCAGCGGAGTTCCCACTGGTTGGGCGACCTGGGCTGGTGCGGGCCTCGGCGGTGCAGCGGCCTGTTGCTGAGGTTGGCCCGCAGCTGGAGTTGACGCCGATTGTGACACAGAACGTGGAGTCGCTGCAGGGATTTTGAATACCTTGCTGCAATCCTTGCAACGAATGGTCTTGCCGCGCACTTCGTCCGCTAAGTTGTATTTTTTCTGGCAACCTGGGCAAACGATTTGAAACGGCATTCGCAAAAAACTCCAATGTGTGTTGTGTCTGTTCGATTTTCCGCTGGAAACGGCGTTGATTCAAGTGGTTTTGTTGCGAATGCGAAAATACCAACCAAATCCGTTTTGCCAGTGGGCAGCGGAACTCCGATTTTTCCATTCCAGCCGATTTTATCGACCTGAACGCGACAGTTGAGTGCCGCAGATGAGTTTTGATGAAGTTGTCAACCAACATCCAAATCACTGTAACCGTTTCCAACGACGAATCACCAGAATCAATGACGGCAAAATGAACAAGTCCGAGAGCAATGCCACAACAAGGACAATAACCAGATGCCGCCCAAGCATATTCAGTGAGGAATAGACCGAAAACGCAAACGGCAAAAACCCGACCGACAATACGACCGTTGCCTGGATAATTGCGCGACCGGTATAGCGAAGCGTTTGACGAATGGCCGCGATCGTGTTTTCGGCGTTGAGCGATTCAATCTGGTATCGATGCAGAAAATGGATGGTATTGTCGACGGCCAATCCGATACTCAATGTCGCGACCGCCAAAATATCAGTATCGGAACGACCGCCCGAGATCAGGATCAACAGCAGTACGGCCAGTGGCATCAGGTTGGGAATAACGGCTAACAATCCCAGACGCAATGAACGCAAAGCGATGATGATTGAGATCAGGATCACAGCCGAACACAATGCGAAACCGTTGTAATGTCCACGGACAATCTCTTTGACGGCCTGACCAAAGATGGGAGTCGATCCCGCCAAACGCACATCGATTTTCTGATCCAGTTTGTCTCGCGCTACCGCCTCCAGTCGTTCAGAAATTTTGAATTGCTTCATTAAAGGAGTTACATTCAGACGCACCAAAATACGTGTCATTTTGTTGTCGTCTGCGACCAAACGTCGGACGTCACGCGGCGACTGTTTGCGAATAAAATCGATGACTCCAATGGCATGTGTTGATGATTCGGGCAAACCATCAGCCGTTCTCAATCCGATTTCACGATCAAATTCAGTAAACAGCGTCGCGGGCGAAAAAACATTGGCGACGCCTTCGTGTTGTTTGAGTTGTTGTTCCAACTCTACCATAGCGCGAATCGAGTCGGGTGAATACAGATCATCGGGTTGGCCGGTCAATCGAATTTCAACCGTATGAATTCCCGAAAATTTATTGTTGAAAAACTCCGCGCTTTTGCGATTGATATGATTTTTGTTAAACCGTCCGACCAAATCGGGATCGAGTTCCAATCGGGGAGCCAATCCGACTGCAATTCCGATGACAATCAAGGCAAACGCAACGATGGCAAAATGAAATCGCTGAACAAACGAAACGGTGAAATTCACGATTTTTTCGATTTGGTTGGAGACCCATCCGTTTCCACGATCATCGGAACTTGCCCGATTTTCCAAAGGAAACAGATAAACACAAATCGGCGTCAACGTGATCGACAATAGCAATGCTCCACCCACACCAATGGCAGTTCCAAAACCGAACTGCTGCATGGTCTGGGATGGAACGAGAACGAGTGAAATGAAACTCAGAAATGTGGTCAAACTGGTGAGAACACAGGCCCCACCGACATCAGAAACCATTCGCCCAATCGCGTGTTGGTTGTCGTAGCCTTGCTCCCGGTCTGACATGTAGGCGGCAATCAAGTGAATCACATCCGACGTGCTGATCACCAAAACCATCAGCGGAACTGCAACCAACAAGATGGTGAATTTTCCGAAAATCCAGATGGCAATCCCAATCCCCCAGACGTTGGCGACAGCCGCAATCAACAGGATGAGTGCAACAATGGTCAGGCGGCGAAAAATCAAATAGATAAACAGGCTGACGATGACGGCCCCGGCCGGCAAATAAATAAACAGCGCCGTTTCGATTTGTTCCTGGTTAAAGGACTGAAGTGCGGGCAACCCCATGATATAGAGGCCATTCTTTCCGAGCCCTTGGTCGCGCAAGATCGTTTCGATTTCTCGCAAGGCAGCCAATTGCTTGGGAGCATCCAAGTTGTAGATATCTTTCAATCCGATGGCGAGCAAATGTGACTCTCCATCCGCGGAAACCACCAATTGGCGAAAGCGAGGATCGTTGGTGACCGATTTTTTCAATTCGGCCATGTCGATTTTTTCTTGGCGTTCCGGGCTGCGCGGCCAAACCAATCGTTTTCGCCGACGATAGGTTTTCGGAACAGTACCACGTTTTAAACTGTCGCGCAAAAGAGACAATTGCGCGATTTCACGGGCCGATTTTCGGTGTCCGATTTGAGTTGCCGGGAAATCAGGCAGTGCGAGCACGGTGGCCACGTCATCTCGTTTTCGGATTTGTGACGCCGCCGATCGGATCGCATTCAATTTTTTTGCTGTAAAAAGCTGATCGCCTTCGTCGGTCGAAAAAAACAAAAACGCGTCAACGTCGGAATCAAACAAACCCACTTCGTCGAGATACTGCTGGAATTTCTCTTCGTTTTCAACAAACGACTCAACAGCGCTGCTGCCCAAACGGGCTTGAGAAAGCACCCACAGACAAGGCGCAACAGATACCAACAAAATTAACAGAATTGGCCAGCGATAACGAACGATTTGTTGTCCAAAATTTTGATGAAATCGCATCGAGCGGCCGCCAAGTTGCATTCCCAGTCCGTGATTTTATGAACGAGTACGATACACGAGTTGCGTTGGCAGGTGTAGGTGGCATGGATTCCGGGAGCTTCGTTTGAACAAGGCTCCCGCTGAGCCTGATCCTGTGAGCGGCAAGGCGCTAGCCGCCGGTACGAAGCACTAACGAACCGGCGGCTAGCGCCTTGCCGCTCACAATGCCTCTCCCCAGAATTCCTTGACGAAGGACAAATTGAATCGACGTGCAATTTTTAGAGCAATGCGATGTTAATTTTTTTCCGGCGGGTTTGTCGACGTGGATTGTCCTGAAGCCAAATTGCTGGAAGTTTGGTCTGATTCTCCCTCTTTCAAATCGTCCTTGGCAATCTCTTCCTGAACTTTGACAGCAATCCGATGAGCGCGATCGCCATCGTAACCTTTCTTTCGCAGATCAAGCTCTTCAAGCCGTTGAATCGGTCCGTATAGGGACAAAACATCGTCGGCGTGCAACACGATTTCACCGTTGGGGCTGCCAATGTACCGTCCTGATTTTCGGTGGATTCCCAACACCAGAACGCCTTCTTTGGAAAGCCGCGATTCTGACAACGATCGCTCCGCCACCCAGTCACCTTCGTTGACCTGCAACTCCATCACGACATACCCGTCACTCAAGTGCAACAGCGAAATATAATCTCGCACATCTAACCGGGTCCATTTCAACAACGCCCATTCAATCCAACGAGAGATAATCCGATCCACCCACCGGCTGCTGGCTAACATCCAGAGAATAAACAACCCCAGCGCCAAACTGGAAATTCGCCAAAGCCAAATCGTCGCGCTCGTGCTTTGAGTTGATGTAAACGATGCGATGGTGGTGGCAATCACGGCCGCGATTCCAAGATTACCAAACAGCATCAGCGTGCCGATGATGCGTCGCCGAACGGGATGGTTGACGATGGTTTCAGCTTCGGAGGTCGTAAAACCAACCCCGGTAAATGCACTTCGCGCCTGGAACCGCGCCGTTTCCGCACTCAATCCCGTCAATGTCAACGCGATTGCCGCGACTCGGGTAATGAGCAGCGAAACGGCCAACGTCACCAGCAATGAAACGATGGGAACCACGATTTGCCTGCGAATAAACCAAATGATATTGGTGTGAGTATACGGCGATTAATCAAACGTCGCGATACCAGCATGTCCCTTTCAGGACGACATGGGAGACTCGATAATCGTAAACAGAACGGGCCAGTCGTTTCTAATCTTCGGCTTCAGGCGGTGGCTCAAATCGCGGAGCCGATGGCTTTTCTGACTCATACGGTTCGTCGTCATAGAACTCTTGTGAACCCGACGAACTGCTACTAGATTCCGCCTCTAAATCAATTGACGTAAACGTGGATTGAAGTTCGCTGATTTGTTTCCGGAAATCTCGGTACATCGAACCGGCATTCCGCGCGACTTCTGGCAACTTTCGCCCAAACAGCAAGACAGCGACAATGCCAATGATAAGCACTTCCTGAAAGCCGATGCCGCTGAACATAATAATTCCGTTGGGGTAAAGCGATTAGCAGATCCAGACAATACTACTCGACATCATTGTCCGATTTAATGTTGCGAGGTTTTTCGTCCATACCTTGTTTAAATTCGTTGATACTTTGCCCCATGCTGCGCATCAATTTTGGTAATTTGGCACTGCCAAATAACAAAACGATAACGCCGGCAACAATCAGTAATTCGGGAATTCCTAAGCCAAACATGATTACACTTGGTTGAGTTAATTGTGGATTTGAGTTTGGACCACAAACTCAATGATTTGATACATTAGCACAATGCGCTAGCGCCAACGTTTAATTCTATTTTCCTCGCCTTTGATGTCAAACGCAACGTGGGAAGTCGCTAAAAACAGACGGATTAATCGGCATTATCAGGAACTTTTTCCATTTTAGGATTTTTGGCGCCCCAAAATGCCACGAAAAACAAGCCGATTGCAATCAACACCACGGCGATTCCGATGACCCAAATCGGCAGATGACTTTGATCGGTTGCCCCCAACCACTCAATTTTCTTGAGGTCCGATTCATAATGCGAGATGGTCATCAACAATCCATTGTGAACAACGTGCATGATCATTCCTGGAATCAAGCTGCCCGTTCGAACATAAATGACGCCCAGCAAAATACCGAGAATCGTGCTTGGCAAAAACCGCTCAAAAAACAGGGAATCACTCACGAACACATGAAAAGCCCCGAAAATTACAGCGGTGGCAATGATGGCGATCACGGGCTGGGTCGCTTGACGAAAAGCACTCATTAAAAACCCGCGGAAAAAGAACTCTTCGCAGACTGCAGGCGCCAAAGCCAAACACAGCAGTTTCAGCCATAGTGGCATCGACGACATGCTGAATTTCATCGAGCCTAGCAAATTTTTGAGAAACTCGATCCGTTCCTCGCTCAAGGCAAAAATGTTGTATTCGTAAACCAGTGTCCAGACCGAAATGCCCAATAAAAATGCACCCAGGATGGCGGACACTTTGGGCGTGTACAAGCTGAACGTCGAAACAGGTTTCAAATTTGCCGCAAAAGCAAAACCCAGCGGGACCAAGCCAAACAACAAGAACAGCACCAGGCCGTTTAAGACAAGTTTTGTTTTGAACGCATTTCGCAATCGCATTTGACGCTGCGAACTTTCCATCAACAAAAACTCTTCTCGCACCTCCTCGCCATTGGCCAGTTTGTCATCGCCGTTTTCAGCGGCCATCAGATGTTGCACATCATCTCCACCAACACGATTCGAAACGCCGCTGATCACAATAAACGCGGGAAACAAAACCGCCAGGCAAAACAATCCTTGAGCCAATGTCGGTCGGGCAACGGGCGCTTTGGGGCGACGCAGCATACTGGACCAAGTACCGCTGCCGCCGGAAAACAACGCATCCGTCCCGAAGACGCGAGCCGCAAACGACATGGCTAAAAAGGCATAAAAAATAGTCGACACCAGGGCGACGGCCCAAAGTGCCATGTTGACGTTCCCCGTCAACACATCGCGACCTAACAACACGATGTTGACCAACGGCACGACCGCCAATATCCAGTTCATTTCGATACCTGGCATCAGGCAAACCAGACCCGGTGCCAGCGCAACGACCATGATTGGGATCAGGTACGCCTGTGCCTCTTTAAAGCTGCGGGCAAAACTGGTCAGGCCCAACAACACGGCCGAGAAAAAACCGGCAAACACAAACAGCAACAGCAAGATTTGAGCAATCACACCAGCCGACAATCCATTATCGCCAAAGATGACACCATCCAATCCCGTCACATAAATGGTGACAACCATCGCCACCATGTTGAAAATGGCCGTTAGCATGGCAACCGCCAACACCGCTACAAATTTTGCGGTCAGCAAAGCCAATCTCGATACCGGTGCGGCGATCAAAATTTCCATCGTGCCGCGCTCGCGTTCACCGGCGGTCAGGTCGATGGCTGGATAAACGGCGCCGGTAATGGTCATCAACACCAGCATCAATGGAAAAAATGTCAGCAACGACGTGGTGCTGGCGGGAACGGGAACCAATTCTGTCGAAAACTCCGACGGTACGCCAAGGAGACGTATTTGGCGAGGCACCCGGGGGTCACCGTATTTGCGGGCAACTCGACGAGTCCATTCGTCTTGCAACGTTCGCAAACGCTGCATCACGTAGTCATGAGCTTTTTTGCCATTAACGGATCGGTCAGCGTAAAAGAATTCAAAACTTTTGGCGTCCAATGGCGGACGAAACCGCCGATTTTCGTGGAATTGAATTTTAATTGCCAAATCAAACTGCCCCGATTGAATTAATTCTTTCAATTCAAGGTCAGCAACCGTATGGATTATTATCTCGGGTTCCGAGGGATCATCTTTGCGTTTTTTAGATTTGGATTCACCGTTTTTTTCTGCGTCCGTTTTCTGCCCGTTTTGATTTTTGGGCAGACGGTTTGGTGACGATCGTTTGTCCGGTTCTTTGGATTTTTTGTTTCGCTTGTCGCCAGTCTTTTTTTCGTTGCCGTTGGCCAGTTGGGCGGCAACATTGTCACCGTAATTCAATAACTCGACCAGCGTCTCCGCCTCTTCCTTGGTTTGCAGAACCAGGTGATATTCGGGTCGAGCCGATTGCAGAGCATTGCTCAACAAAAATTTTTGAACCACGAATCCGAGCAACGGATAAACCAATATCGGCATCAACACCAACGTCACGATCGTACGTCGGTCACGGAGAATTTCACGAAGTTCTTTGGAAGCCAATCGCCGGAGTCGCGCAAAACTTGTTTTGGTCAAAGGCGATTGCTGTCGAGCGGTCGGCGCTTCTTTCAATTCACTCACGGCTGGGAGCTCCCATCCATCGAGCCAAGTTTCACCGGCATTTCAGAACCTGGTCGACGCTGCTGCAGCACCTCTTCGTTGGCTTTTTCCAATACGTCGAGAAACATATCTGTTAAATTGTCACGGCCCGATTTTTGTCTCAATTCGTCGAGAGTGCCCGTTTCTCTCAAAACGCCGCGGTGCAGCAACCCAAATCGATCACACAATCGTTCGGCTTCATCGAGCCGATGCGTGCAGACAATCACAGCTTTGTTCACTGATCGCAAGTATGCGATGTAATCAAAAATGACTTTGCTCCCAACGACATCCAAACCGCGTGTTGGCTCATCCATTAACATCACGGGCGGGTCATGAACCAGCGCGCGAGCCAGATTGACCCGTTGTTTTTGTCCCGTACTGAGGGTCGCACATCGTTGTCCCATGATGGTTCTGAAATCGAGTAAACGCGCCAATTCACGTATTTGATTTGCTGCGACCGATGGTTCGATGTCGTAGAGATCCGCGGCGAACGAGAGCATCTCTTTGGGAGAAAGCCAAGGATAGACGCCGACACTGGCCGATGCGTAACCGATGCGTCGTTTAACTTCATCCGGATTCTGGGAAACCCGAAACCCGTCAATGAGGGCGTCGCCCGACGTGGGTTTCAACAGGCCCAAAATCATTCGCAGCGTCGTTGTTTTGCCGGCTCCATTGGGCCCCAGCAAGCCATAAACTTCACCCGGTTTGACTTCGAACGACAAATTGTCGACCGCCAGCGTGTCGCCGCCAGAGTTGCTAAATCGTTTAGTCAGATTTTGAACAGTAATCAACCGATCATCCGATCAGAAACAGTGACGGTGCGCTAATCAACAATGATTCAATACGTTCATAAACCGCAAACGGATCGAAAGGATTTAATCTTTTTGCGGGCAAATCGTTCGTTTCGTCCGTTTCGGCTCAGCCGAATGGATAACGGCTACGAATTGCTAATTTCCTAGGAATTGTGAGCACTTTCAAGACTGTGTCACGACTCCGGAAAAAGAAAGGCAAGGTTTGTGGAATTCGTGTGAATTTTTCTACTTCAAACCTCTTCGGTTTTGACCTCTTTGATCAGGCCCAGGAAATGCTTCACGGACTTGGGCCGTTTTTCGGGGTTTTTGTCCAAGCAGCGATCAATCGCACTGATGAGATTGGGGTGGAGATTAGGGCGATGTTCCGCAATGCTGGTTGCCGGTCGTGCGTCATGCGCCAGAGCGGCCAGTCCGGTGGTTTCAGTCGAACCCCACGGATGTTCAAACGTCAACAATCGGTAAACTGTAACGCCTAACGAGAATACATCGACGCGTAAATCGGTTTTTCGCCTGCGAACAATTTCGGGAGCCATATATTGCGGAGTGCCTGTTCGGTTTCCTGGTTGTCGGAATTCCTCTTTGTTGGGAACGGTCAGCCCGAAATCGATCAGTTTTAATTCGTTCAATTTTTGGGTGGCAATAAAATTTCGCGGGCAGATGTCACGATGAATAAAACCGGCTTCGTGAACGGCTTGAACAGCATGGCACATTTGCCGCAGTAATTTCAGCCGATTCGCGATCATTTTTTCATTGCGTTCCTTGATCAACAGATTGACGCCTTTACCGTCAATAAACTCCATCAGGATGTATTCTTCGTTGTTGGTCGTGACGCCATATTCAAAAGTTGTCACCACATTTTTGTGAATGATTTCTTTGCCGATTTCGCCTTCGGAAGGTTTGTTGAGACCTTTAAACCGAGAATTGAAATGTGCTGTTTTTTCGGCGTCGAGAAATTTCAAGCCCATAATCCGGCCGGTTTGGATTTCCCGCGCAACGCGAAATTTCGACATGGTTCCGGTTATGGCCTGTTGCTCCAGCTGAAAGCGTTTGGAGACATCCAGCTTTGGCACCGGTTCAAACATTTTTTTAAACCGATCCAGAATACTCATTCATGCTCCGGATTTTTTGCAGGGGGATGTGATGGTCAAGACAAGCAACGTTCAAATTATAGCACGTTCGATCAAAGGAAAAGTAACAATTTGGGGAATCGGAATTGGCCAGGGATCGTCAACTATTTGCCACAATAGTCGATCGCGCGGGCAATCTCTGATTTCAAATTTTTGCGGTGGACAATCCGATCGATAAATCCGTGTTCCAACAAAAATTCACTGGTTTGGAAGCCTTCGGGCAATTCAATACGAATCGTCGCTTTGATGGTTCGAGGTCCCGCAAATCCGATCAAAGCTTTGGGTTCGGCGAACACCAAATCGCCCAGGGACGCAAAACTGGCGGCCACGCCGCCCATCGTCGGGTTGGTCAAAACCGAAATAAACAACCCGCCCGCTTTGTCGTAACGTGCCAATGCAGCCGACACCTTTGCCATTTGCATCAACGACAAAATGCCTTCGTGCATCCGAGCGCCGCCGCCCGAACCGCTGACAATAATCAGTGGCAAATTCTGTTGTTCGGCGCGCTCGATCAACCGTGTCAAACGCTCGCCGACAACGCTGCCCATGCTGCCCATAATAAATGCTGAATCCGTCACTCCGAACGCGACGCGGCGGGCGCGAATCATTCCTGTCCCGGTCAGTGCCGCGTCCGTCAAACCTGTGCGATTTTGTTCGGCAACCAATCGATCCGCATAAGGTTTTTTGTCTTTAAATTCCAGCGGATCGGCGGGAAACAGATTTTCATCCCAAGGCTCAAATGTTCCCGCATCCAAGACTTGTTCGACGCGCTGTCGAGCGGAAACGTAAAAGTGGTAGTCACATTTGGGACAAACGCCAAACCGTTTGTCCGCCTCTTTTTTAAAGACCGGCGCACCGCAACCGGGGCATTTCACCCAAACTCCGTCAGGAATCAGTCGTTTTGGTCGCCGAGTTTCAGTCATGTTATTGGTCGAAGATGTGGTGGACATAGTTAAAGTACAGAAGTCTGTTATTTTCACGATATTCTACTAGAAAAGTTTTTTTTTAACGAGCCAGTAAAACCCGTTAATTGTCGCCAAAATTCAGGCCAAACAGCAAAGTCAGCAAAACAGGCGCTGTCGTGTTCGATCCTTAGCCCGCTTTTTCAGAAATCGTTTGGAGCATTTTTTCAACAGCGATTCCATAATCGTCCGAGCGAAAAATCGCCGATCCAGCAACAAATAATTCGACTCCCGCAGTGTTGCATTTTTCGATCGTTGCCGAACTCACACCGCCATCAATTTCGAGCACCACGCGGTCGCCCTCAATTTGTCGGATGTGTTCGAATTTCTCCAGGACCGATTCTTGAAACGACTGGCCGCCAAATCCGGCCTCGACACTCATCACGCAGACGATGTCGCACAGTGGCAACGCGTCAGCGATTTCCGCGACAGTCGTACCGGGGTTGATGGCCAATCCTGCCGCGATCCCAGCGTCGCGAATTTTTTCCAATACCGGAACTGGATCGTCAATGGCTTCGGGATGAAAGGTAATGATGTCGGCACCGGCCTCAACAAATTGTTCGACGTACTGCTCCGGTTTGGCAATCATCAAATGCACATCCAGCGGCAAGTCGGTTAATTGGCGAAACGCTTTGACGATCGGTAAACCGTAGGTCATGTTGGGCACAAACACTCCATCCATCACATCCAGATGGAGTGCCGGTACGTTGGCGGCGTGGAGTTGCTCAACTTCGCGCTCCAGGTTGCCAAAATCACACAACAATAATGACGGCAAAATGGCTGGCGCGTTGTCACGAATGCTTTGAAGTTTTTGCAGACGACTCATCAGAAACCTGGGTAATGGATGAAATTAGGGCCGGTTCCCACCGGCCAATCCAATAAACGCAATAAACGGCCGGTATGAACCGGCCCTACGATTAACTGACATTCTATCTTAGTTTGTTGGATTGGCCGGTGGGAACCGGCCCTACAATTACTGGCAGCCAAGAAAAAACCTGGCGAGTTTTTGAATTAAATGTCCATCTTTCGGTAGAGACGAAAAACGGGTTTCATACAATCTTGGTATGAATACTACAACGCTGAACCCAACCCAACCTGCTTTGTTTTTAAACGGATTGTCCAACGACGAGATGTACGCTGCCAGCCAGCGACGCGATACGGAGTACGATGGTGTTTTTTACCTGGCAGTGAAAACAACTGGGATTTTTTGTCGTCCAAGTTGTCCGGCGCGAATGCCGCTACAAAAAAACGTTTCTTTCTTTGAAACGACGACCGATTGTCTGTCCGCAGGCTATCGGCCATGCAAAAAATGTCGGCCAATGGAAGTTGCCGGCGCCATGCCACGTTGGCTGGCCGATCTCGTCGAGCATTTCCAATCCGACCCGTCACGAAAATGGAATGATCAAGATATCCGCGAATTTGGTGTGGATCCCAAACGAGTCCGACGCTGGTTTCAGCAAAATCACGGGATCACATTTCATTCGTATTTGCGGAGTCGCCGATTGTCGACAGCGCTGTCGCAATTGTCGTTGGGCGATGATCCTACACAAGTGGCTTTCGATGCGGGGTATGAGTCACTCAGCGGGTTTCGCGACGCGTTTCAAAAATGGTTTGGCGCAACTCCGGGACGCGCCGTCAAAGGTACGGACAACGGCTCGATGGTGGTCAACCGGATTCCAACGATCCTTGGTCCGATGGTGGCCGCGGCGTCTGCCGACCGACTTTGGCTGTTGGAGTATGCCGACCGTCGCATGTTGGAGACTCAATTCAAGCGACTGGCCAAAATCAGCAATTGTCGTTTTTGTCCTGGTGAGAACAAATTGATTCAACAAACGGCAAAACAGATCGACGATTATTTCTGCGGCAAGCTTTCCGAGTTTACGATTCCCATGGCTGTCGATGGCACTGAATTTCAACAGCAGGTTTGGAGCGAATTGCTAAAAATTCCTTACGGTACTACGACCAGCTACGAGTCGATTGCCAAGACGATCAAAAAACCGAACGCTCAACGCGCGGTGGGCCGAGCCAATGGCGACAATCGAATTGCGATCATGATTCCCTGTCATCGTGTGATTCGTTCAGACGGGCAACTGTCCGGTTATGGCGGAGGTTTGCGTCGAAAGCAATGGCTGTTGGATCACGAACGGTCCTGATCAATCGATCACTACGGCAGCTGATCGGGACGTTGATAAAACTGGCTTAAATCGATTCCTTTTTCACGCTGTTCATCTTCCAGCAATTTGATGCGGACTTCCAGACGTCCGACGATGCGGTTGAGTTTTTCCAACAACTCCTGATCGTCTTGTGCACGATCAGGTTTTGGCACGGCCGGATAACTGAGTTGCCGTTGCAAGGCGCTAAACAGGTAAAGCGGCTCTTTGCCACGATTCGCCAATGCAATTCGACCCTCGCTTTCGCCAAACAGAATCGGGTCGGGGATTTCTGAATCGCTTTGGCCCAATCGCTGAGTGTTATCAACGTAATACTGCGAATGAACATAAATCAGATCGGCGATATCCACGATGCCGATACGATGCCGAATATTGAGCAACCATTTCGCCCAGTCCTGGTTGTAGACCGGGTCCAGACTCATGGCTGACAATCCATGATCGTAAGGCAAACGATTGCGACACAAGGTTTCAAACTGAAACATGAACATCGAAACCGGATCGGCACTTTGCGAGCGAAATTTCGCTTCGTGCTCCAGAATCGTCGTCGCCATCCGAATATCGAATCGGCCCGTTTCCGATTCGGCTTGTGCGATCAGGAAAGTTTGAAACGCCGTAAAATAATGGCTCAAACGAGCCATTGCCGTCGACATGCGACCAGCATGGTTTAATTCTGACAGAACGAAATCGATAGCTTTCGGCAAATTCGTGGTGGCTAAAATCTCCTGCCGCAGATGTTCCAGCAATTCCTGAATCGGCTGTTCGGGCGACATGCGATGGTTCAGTGCATGAAACAAATATGCCTGTTCGACATACTCTTCCTTGGCCAGTCTGTTTCCGTCGTCGGTCATCGCGAGATTGCCAATCTTTTAAAAAGAAAAACTGATCGTATCATTTCCCGCTGTTTTTACGAGCAGACGCAGACTTTGCTGACGACGGTTTTTCCTCCAATACCGAGTTGAAAAATTTGACCATCTCATCGACCGTGTCGGTATTGGAAAACAGGGAAAGGTGAGCGTAACCCTTGTAAACTTTGTGCCGCGATGAAACCTTGGCAGCCAAAAGCGCCGAGTGCATTTTTTGCGAAGAAGATTTGGGAACGACAGAATCGTCTGCTCCGTGCATAAAAAAAAACGGCGGATCATCCTTGGTGATATAAGTGGTGGGAGAGGCGCGCTTCCAACGTTTGGGGTCCTCGGCTCGCGTTTTACCCATCCAATAGTGTAATGTTCTGGAGTTGAGATCCAGCCAACTGAATTCACAAGGTGCACCACCGGCCACAACGGCGCGGACACGTGTTGAAATTTTCCTGTCTTCTTTTGCCACCGGGCCTTCTAAACCATCGTTCGAGTCAGTTGTTCCCAACAGCGAAACCAAATGCCCGCCGGCGGAATACCCATATGCCACGATTCGATCGGGGTCGATTTTGTATTTTTTGTGATGCTTTCGCATCCAGCGAACGGCGGCTTTAACATCGTGAATTTGTGCTGGAAATTTATAGTTCGGGGCATGACGGTAATTGATGGCAACCACCCCGTAGCCGTTTTCGACGAATTTCCAGGCATGACGAATCAAATGCCATTTGGCACCCGCTCGCCAGGCACCTCCGTGCACGGCCAATACCATCGGAAAAGGTCCGTCGCCATTGGGAATATAGACATCCAATTTCAATTCATAATCTTTGTCATCGACCCCTTTGCCCGTTGCGTAAACGATGCCGCCTTTTTTGATTCCGTGTTCACTGCCCAACAGCGGAAACGGTTTGGGTTTGACTTTGATGCCGTTTTGCGCTAACGCGAATTCAGGATTTGTCGCAATCACAAATCCGACTGTCGTTAAAGCCAGGCAGATAATTCGGATTAAATAGCGGTGCAATGTCATGAATCTGCTACCAAACACAAGTCGCGCCAATTTGGCCATCGCTCATTTATCGGGACACGTCTATAATAAGACCTTTACGCTAACCGCACAAAACGAGTTTCAAAAACCGATGTCAGATTCCAGGTTTTCCACGATTCCAGAGGCTGTTGAGGCCATCGCCAATGGTCATGTGATTATTGTTGTTGACGACGAAGATCGCGAAAACGAAGGCGATTTTGTCTGTGCAGCAGAATTGGCGACGCCTGAAAATATGAATCTGTTGATGAGTGGCCGAGGCGATTTCTGCATGTCGGTTTTGCCGGAAACGGGTCGTCGCCTTGAACTGACGCCGCTGGTCGAGACCAATAACACGTCGTTGGGAACGGCATTCGTAACGCCGTTGGATCACAAATCGGCAAAAACTGGAATTACGGCGGATGAACGTGCCACTTGCGTTCGTGCAATCGCGGACTCCAAATCTCGCCCCACCGATTTTGTCCGGCCTGGGCATGTGCATTTGTTGATCGCCAAAGAGGGTGGCGTGCTTCGCCGTGCAGGTCACACCGAGGCGGCTGTCGATTTGGCGCGAATGGCCGGTTTGCAACCTGCTGGAGTGATTTGCGAAGTGCTCGATGAGACTGGCGACCGCGCCACGCGCGACCAGCTGTTTGAGATTGCGACCCAAAATAATTTACACATCATTACAATCGAAGAATTGATCGCCTATCGAAGGGTAAGCGAAAAATTGGTTGCTGTCGAAGCGTCTACCAAATTGCCAACCAAGTACGGCGAATTCAAACTTGTTTCCTACCACGTTAAATACGAAGACCAGCAACCGATTGCACTGGTGATGGGTGAACCCAGCGAAGGAAACCAGGCACCGTTGGTTCGAATGCACTCTAGCTGTTTTACCGGCGACTTGATCGCTTCGTTGCGTTGCGATTGTGGCGACCAATTGGATCTCGCGCTCAAAATGATCAGTCGAGAAGGCTACGGAGTGCTCGTATATTTGCCGCAAGAAGGCCGCGGTATCGGGTTGACTCAAAAGATCAAAGCGTATGCGTTGCAAGATCAAGGGTTCGATACTGTCGAAGCGAATCACAAGCTGGGTTTCAAAGCGGACATGCGCGACTATGGCATCGGCATCCAGATTTTGAAAGATTTGGGACTCAAGCAAATTCGTTTGTTGACCAACAATCCCAAGAAAACCGAAGCGTTCAATTTGCGCGGGTTTGACCTCGAGGTGGTTGATCAAGTGCCCATCTTGCCGCCAATCAACGAACACAACGCTGACTATCTTGCTACCAAGCGTGACAAAATGGGTCACGATCTCCCAGGCGAATAAAAGGGATCGGGTCGGGAGTCTTTTCTTGGTGTAGGAAACTTCACCTTTGTCCATGGCAAAGCTACCCGTGAGCGGCAAGGTAGTGTTGATTCAATGTGAG
>JANQLU010000116.1 GCA_028280445.1 Pirellulaceae bacterium
AGTAATAAATAAGGACCACACAAATAGTGGTACTTTAACCCATGACATCAAGCTTACACGCATATTGATTACTGTAGTCGCAAAGTTGATCGCACCTAAGATAGACGATATTCCAGATAGATGTAAAGAAAATATAGCTATATCAATAGATGCGCTACTATGATAATTGTATGACGATAATGGTGGATAAGCCGTCCAACCAATACCAGGACCTTCTTCAATAAAGCAGGCTAAAAGCAACAAAATTAAAGAAGGAGGAAGACACCAAAAACTTAAATTATTTAATCGAGGAAAGGCCATATCAATGGAGCCTATCATAGTAGGCAACATATAATTACCTAAAGCTCCTATAGCTAAAGGCATAGCTACAAAAAGTAACATTAAAAGACCATGACCCGTCACAAATATATTGTATAATTGATAATCTCCCAAAAATACTTGGTCGCCACAAGCACCAAGTTCACGTCGGATCAACACCGACATAAATGTAGCTAAAAAGGCTACCCATAATCCAAAAAACAAATATAACATACCAATTACCTTATGATTTGTGGAACAAAACCAATTACTGAACAACGAATAATCTTTTATTAAATAATACATCAATAAAAAATGAAAAATAACACAAATATATAAAAATAAACATAATTACTGACATATTAAATGTCATTGTAATACTGCTAACAGTAGTAGCATCTATACCAACATAAAAAATATCACTAACTAATGTCCTTATTCAACAACTTTACATTTAAAACAGACTCATGTAGCATAGACATAAATGTAGCTAAAAATACTACCCATAATCCAAAAAATACCAATTGCATATCTACCATATTTTAAAAATAACATATTAAGCTATCAATAAGACTTAATATATTTAAATACACAATATATTAAAAACATATTAAAAGCATTCAAATCTAACACGGCTTGAATAAATTATACCAAAATATATTATCATATTGTAACTAATCATATAATATACTTTATTTTATAAATTTAATTATAAATATATGCTTTGTTCTATTAATAAAACTATTAATATCAGATATAAGCGCATTATAATAAATAATTATATAAGCTAAACGTTACTTAAATACACAATTAAACCTTAAATGACCTCCATAAGCACCACTTTCTTTTTTATAAAAGGAACTATAATGAAGACCATAGAAAAAACCTACTGAAGGTTCTCTGTAAACAAATCCACACATAGATTTATGAAACCAACGTACATAGTTATCTATTGAAGTTATCAACATATACCGCTTAAAATCTCTAAATTTCAAAAAATTATGTGCCCAAAAACCATATGACATCATTTTATAAAAAAAATATTTAATATTTTTTTTATAATCAATTAAATAACAATTAGATAAATCTATAAAAAATCTAGACCAATAAAACAAGTATAACCTTCCAAAATATATATGTAAAT